>NZ_CP058555.1:4800000-6433567 GCF_014109745.1 Sphingobacterium paramultivorum | reverse complement strand
CAAACCAACCAACCAACCAACCAACCAAGCCCAATATCGAAAGCCGCACTAGTAACATTTCGTTTATAATTCACTAAATCATTTTAGTATACTTATATTCATATTCTGAAAAACCAAGAAGTATACCATGATAAAAACCAAAACCTCAATTTTTGTGCTGGCACTATCGCTCTTCGGTTGGCTTAATGCTTTGGCACAACAGCCACAGCTTTCAACCCCATGGACAGCAATAGCCAAGCAAACAGAAATTCCACTCTCCGAATATCCACGTCCCCAAATGGAAAGGAATGAATGGCTATGTCTCAACGGTAAATGGGATTATATAGGTGGAAAAGATGCTCCCAATGCACTGAATCCTGCTATCCCCATTTCCTTTGACCACAGCCGAGAAAGCATTCTTGTCCCCTATTGTCCAGAGTCCTATTTATCCGGAATACAACGCAAACGAGAAATTAATCTGTGGTATCGTAAAAATTTCGAGCTACCTAATCATTGGAAAGGGAAAGATATTATACTCCATTTTGGTGCAGTGGATCACGATGCGACCATATTTGTAAATGGAAGAAAAGCTGGTACTCATTCAGGTGGCTACGACTCCTTCTGGATCAACATCACTGAGTTTTTAAAGGCCGGTCCAAATAACATTGTCGTTGCAGCGCATGACAGGAACGACGGTAAGTATCCTTCGGGCAAAAATGGACCTCGAGGCGACTATACATTTTCTTCTGGCATATGGCAAACTGTATGGATGGAACCAGTAAGCAAAAACCATATACAGGGAATCAAATTGTTACCTCAAGTAGCAGAAAAACAACTAAAAATACAGGTCACTAGCACAGCGAAGGCAAAAGTTACGGCCATCGTTTCTTCCGAGGGAAAAGAAATTTCAAAAACGGTAATTCAGTCGGGCATGGAATTTAATATCCCGGTAGAAAATCCAAAACTTTGGTCTCCTGACTCCCCCTTTTTATACGATTTAAAATTAAGTATACATGGGAATAATGGAGAAATCATCGACGAGGTGAAGAGCTATTTTGGTATGCGTGATATTAAACTTGGTAAGGTAAACGGAATTGTAAGGCCGCTATTGAATGACAAATTTGTGATGCAGCTCGGTCTCCTGGATCAGGGATACTGGCCCGATGGTATTCTAACAGCACCTACGGAAGAAGCTCTCAAATATGACATCGAGTTTACCAAAAAAGCTGGTTATAACCTCATTCGTAAGCATATGAAAACCGAACCCCAACGGTTCTATTATTGGGCAGATAAAATGGGACTGCTCGTGTGGCAAGATATGCCTTGCCTTTGGTATCCCGATGAAGATACTACGATTTATCGAAAAGCATTTCGTGATGAATACAAGGCCATCATTGACGACCACTACAACTCCCCATCCATTATCGCCTGGGTTCCTTTTAACGAAAACTGGGGCGCTTTCGATGTACGCAATATTACCGACTGGACCAAACAATATGACCCTTCACGTTTAGTGAACGGTAATTCGGGATTTAACAACAATCCATCTTACCAAAAAGCTTATGGTGATCCCGGAAATGGAGATTTTGTTGACACCCATATCTATGTTGGCCCCAAGGGTGCCTCAGAACCTGATTCGAAACGGGCAGCTTCCCTTGGAGAGTTTGGTGGCGTAGGCTTATTTGTCCGCGGTCACATGTGGCCTGTCGAAAACAATGCCTATGCATACGAACCCACTATAGAGGCACTCACAGACCGTTATATATTCCTAATGGATAATGTCGAACAATTGCTCCGATACAAAGGACTGAGTGTTGCTATTTATACGCAAACTACCGACGTGGAACACGAAGTCAATGGACTATTGACTTACGACCGTAAAATACAAAAAATGGTTCTTGAAAGAATAAAAGCCGTCAACCAAGCCGTGATTAAAGCTGGAAATGAATTGAATTAGCGGATAAAGATGTTCGCTATTTCGCTCTCAAAGAATTTTCAAACGATTCAACTGAAACAGCTGTTCTTTTTGCAGAAGTGTTTAATAACAGTTCAAGGTGTAACACTATTATGGCAAAATATTCAGAAAAAGCATCTGAGAAAGTTGAAAAGACGATGCACGAAATGAAAGCGGGAAAATTAAAATCTGGTAGCGGAAAAAAGGTAACATCACGAAAACAGGCGATTGCCATTGGCCTCTCCGAAGCCAAAAAAGAAGGTGCCAAAGTACCCAAAAAAAAATCCTAGCAAGTAAACTTGCTAGGATTTTCTCTTTAGCCCAAATTATGCTTTTTCATGCGGCAATCTACAGTATGGATTTTTTCTTATCTGTACCATCATAAGGATCTGACAAAACATTTTGACTATCCTCGACATCTATAAAATTTTGATTTACATCTACGGGTGTATAAATATGAACACTGCTTCCATTTCTCTTTTTGAGATAATATTGAATCTTTGTTGTATCAATATTGGTCACATCTGAAGCTGTCCATATCATTTTATGACCTGCACCATCAATCGTTATTACTGTATCATTGCCACGAGCGATGATACGCTGCAGTCCCAATTCTCCTTTTCGATCACCTTCTCTTGTCAATAAATGTGTGTTCCCATCTTTATCAATCATCCTGATCTGTTGACTATTGTTGCATCCAACTAAAAGGATGAAACTAAATAGAAGAAATGGAAGGGTCGTTCGTATTATTTTCATATCGTTCGCGGTATAACTCAATATAGTTTAACGACGAGATACAAAGATGCTGCCAAAATACAGCTGGCATCAAAGATACCTTCCAAAAGTTAGCTGATTTCCCCTGAGTCGTTATTGCGCCTCCAGCAAACAACCTGCTGCTAATTCACAAACAAAAACTATCTGTCTTTATTTTATATCCGATTTTTTTATCAGACGGCTGGCACTTTCTGCTGCAATGATCAATGCTGCTGCAAGCATAATTACATCTTTCAGGACTAATCTACCGGCCGCAGATAAATAAGGAAAACCATAATTAGGTGACGGGAAATCCCCATCTAGCTTTGGCACAAACGCTTCTGGTGTTGTTATCAAGAAAGAAAGCGTAACCAATGACATAAGCACTGTAAACAACGCCCCCAAGACTCCGATTTTAGGATACCAGATACCTAAAAATATCATCAGACCAATTGAAACAATTACAAAGCCAAGTATATAAGAGAAAATATAGGTTCCATTTTCTTGGTGCCATGCAATATTTTTCTTTACGACACGGCCCTCTGGGTTTTTAAACAACTGGTATTCCGGTATTAGCTCTCCATTTTTATCCAACACTCGTTTTTCCGTATTATGATAAAAAAAACGCATTGCCGGACTATTAATAACAAAAGGAACGATACCATCAGCTTCATATTGAAATGCTTTTAATCCTCCAATCCATGCCATCACAATAAAAATTGAAATTCTAGCAAAGTTAGTAAAGGTATATTGCGACTTTGCCAATAGCTTTATTATTTTCTCCATAATGTAGTTTGTTTAATACCATGCAAAACTAAACAATGGCTTAAATCCACGACATGGACAAATAGATCTATAACATAGACTTTTCGGCAACAATTGATAAACCGACACGCTTTCGAAATACCTTAGGAGATACGCCTACCATCTTCTTAAAAAATCTACTGAAATAAAACTCGTCTTTGTACTGCAAATCGGCTGCTATTTCTTTAATACTTTTGGCCGTCAAATGGAGTTGTCTTTTACTTTCCAATACGAGGCGTTCCTGGATCAACTTTGAAGGGGATTTTCCCCATTTCAATTTTATTTTTTTCGTAAAAACGGCTGGACTTAAACCATAGTTCGCTGAATAAAAGGTAACTTCTTTATGCGCTTTATAATTCTTTTCCAAAAACTGCTCAAAGTCATCAATAATATCTCTATGAGCCCAATACGGTTTTTGTACGTCGTTAAAAAGTAGCTTTTCTCTACTCGCCAGCGCTAAAATCAGCTGTAGATAGGTTCTGCTCAATGACTGATCATAGGATTCCGACGACATTTTGAGCTGATCTATTTTTTCCATGATCGTTGATATCTCTTGATAAATAGCTGCTGAGAGCAACACATGAGGTTGCTGGTAGATGTTGTTGAATAGAATTCCATTACAGGCAACTTCATCTTTATGATATTCTATACAATAAAAATCGCCGTGAAATTTTAGCACACTGAAAGTACTTTTCAGCACGACATCCATCGTAAACAACTGATAGGGAGACAAAAACAAAATACTTTTAGGATCCGCATGGTATGTCACCAAATCAACCGAAAAACTCGCCGCTTTTTCAAATAAAAGAATGCAGTACAATGGTTCACTAATGTTGAATCTACCGGCAGATAATACTAATTTTTCAAACAGGATATGGGAATAGTTCATGTTATTAAGCTAAAATATGAATTTAATCGAACCTATTCATCCGGTCTTAAGCTTCGCTTCAAATGATAAAACTTAAGTAGAATATGGTCATACCATAAGGCAAACAAAAGCATAGTAGCGGGTAACAACAATGTTTTCAATTTAAAATATTGAAACATAAAACCACCTATAATTCCCCCGATAAAAAAGCCTCCAATAATCATCAACTTAAGAAAAATACTTTTGTGTAATTTCACTTTCTCAGCAATTTCTCTATAAAAAAGCAACTGTGAAAGTTCAATACCAAGATCAGTAAACAATCCGGTCAAATGCGTCGTTCTGACAACTGATTGTGACACCTTCGTTACCAGGGCATTTTGAAGTCCCATAGCAAAAAGAAGGGCAAATGAAATTATTGCTGGAAACGTTGGTCCTGCTTTAACGAAAGCTGGGAGCAGTCCTACATTAATTAAGATAATAGACTCGATACAAATTGGAATGATATAGGCGTTATGTGATTTATTTTTTGAGGCTAATTCTACGATAAAACCTGAAACGGATGCTCCCATTAAAAAGAAAGCAATGTATAACAAATAAATCAAAGCCATCTTGTAATTCATTAAAATCAACTGTTCTGAAAAAAATGCGAAGTGACCTGTGACATTTGTTGTTAAAGTGCCAACGGCAAGAACACCTGTAATATTAACCAGGCCTGCAACACAAGACAAAATAGAGGCTAACTTCAAATTATGAGTATAATTCCTTCCTCTCCCTTGATGCCTAAACATTTGAATTAATCTTTATAAATTAGAGAAAATAAGATTCATTTAAGGTTTCAGTAAATCATATACCCTGACATAATCCACCTCCATCTCTGTAGGAAATGCGCTGGCATCGATGCCTTGCACACCGCCCCAATCTCCACCAACGGCTAGATTCAATAGTAAATGAAATCTTTTATCAAATGGCCACACGCCATTGCCTTTTCCTTCATTCGGAAAACTATAGATCTGTACATCATCCACGAAACCCCGGATATACTCGGGGGTCCAGTCTATCCGATAATCATGAAACTCCGATGTTGCCTGATCAATTCGCTTCATCACTCCTTTTTGAGTTCCAATGGAATGATTATAGTCCTTTGTATGAACGGTAATATGTATTGCATTCTCGGCATAACCGACATGCTCCATGATATCTATTTCTCCCGAATGTGGCCATCCTCCGTAAACCCAATCTGTCGGCAACATCCAAGCGGCTGCCCACGTACCTTTCCCTTTCGGTACCTTGGCTCGGACTATAAATCGACCATACAGAAAATCGCCCTTGTTCTTACTGACCAGCCTAGCAGAAGTATAGTCCAACCCTTCATATTGTTCTTTTATTGCAGTAATACGTAAAACACCATTTGCCACACTTGCATTTTTCCTGTTTGCATCTGTATAGTATTGAAGTTCATGATTTCCCCAACCATTATGCAAGGAGCCTACATCATATCCCCATTTTTTTGCGTCTGGCAGACCATTGTAATCAAACTCATCACTCCAACTGGGCGTTTCAGCAAACTTATATTCTCCTGCATGCGTACTATCGGGACTTGCGGAAAGTATTGTGATCAAAGGAAGTATCCAAAGGCTCATTATGTTTATATTTTATACAACTATGTATAAAGCTAATGAAAAATACGAATACATTACTTCATATCGGAGAGGCGATTTAAATTTCAGTTAGCAATCATAAAATCACGGCTATTAACTTTAGTGCAATCATTTTCTACTTACTAAACCGTGTACAATTAACCAATGGATAGTAATAAAAAGGAGGAGATTACCGACAATTAATATAAATTACGCTTAAAAAAAGTAGGAACCGTCAGATTACGATAAATTGCTTTCGTAAGATTTCTGGAAAATATACTTTTGAAAAAACTTTTAGGACTGTACGACACAAGTAAAAGATCAATAGCTTCGATTTCTACCATGTAGTCGATGCAACGCGGTATAGGCATATTGTAATCTAAGCGATTGACCGCATTTTTTTCCACATAATCAATTTTATTAAACGAAAATTGGACAGATAGCTTTTGTTTCCAGTCTTCAATATCTTCTTGTTTTGGAGAGATATACTTTTGTGTTACGTGCAACAGGCTGAGATTAAATTTCTCCGGTACACGTAAGATGAAACTGTCGAGTAGATCATATTCGGACGCTTTAAAATTGCTCAGTAATCCGATATTTTGTAACCTAAATTTTTGGAAAGTGATCGGTACTGCCAAGACACCAATTGGACTCTTTTTTATCAGGGCGAAGGTATTGCTTCCCAAGACCGCTTTTTGTATCATACCTTTACCCTTAGCTCCCATAACGATAAAGCGATATTCCTTTTCTTGTAGTAAGTTTAGTACCGTTTTTTCCAAGTCGCCGGGCAAACTTACGGTTTTACAGCTGAGATCAGGAAATTCATCGTCGATACGTATCTGCCAGTCCTTGAGCATGCCTTCAGCCTCTTCCTTCTGAGGCGTCAAAAACATATTCTCCATTTTCGCATGGACACTGTCTTTTATTGGGATAGTATAAGTATGCAGAAGCTCTACTGTCCAATTAAATTTTTTAGCCAGATTCGCCGCATATCGAATAGCAGTCCATGAGTTTTCAGAAAAATCGGTGAGTACGAGAATTGTTTTGTCCATAAATATTTTGCAGATAAATCAGCGCGGATTATTAGTATTACAACAGTAAAGAAGGCAGAAGGTTTTTAATAAAAAATCAAAAGAGAGACTTTAAAAAAAAGGTTTTCAAACGGGGAGAATGAAAACCTTAAATAACCAATTATAAACCTAAATTATGATACAACAAAGATAAGCATCAAAAAGATAAAAACCAAAATAAACTACTAAAAAGATAGACTTTTTTTTTACTAAGGAATCAGTACAGCCCTTCCTTTGATCTTACCGTTGCGCATTCGATCATAAACTTCGTTAGCCTGATCAAGCTTAAACTGCTCAATTTCAATATGAATCTTCCTTTGCCTAGCCAAACCTACAACTTCCATAAGCTCAACCCGCGAGCCCCAATATGGGTTTGTCATACTCACACCAAAAGGAAGCCCCGACATATTGTACTGGTAGTGTCCCCCACCTAATCCAACAATTGTCAGGTCACCATCCAAACCAACAACCTTTGTTCCTAGATCTATAGTCGATGTTGCGCCGACAAAATCAATCACAACTTTAGCTTTTTTAATTCCAGTAATCTTATTGATTTGTTCGGCTGCATTTGCATCTTTCGAATTAACCGCATAGGCTGCGCCCAGTTCTTTAGCAAAGGCTAGTTTTTCTTCGGTGACATCACAGGCGATAATTGAACTCGCGCTTACTTCATTTAGTATTTGCAAGGCAACATGGCCCAAACCTCCAACTCCGATCACAACCACATACTCATCTGCTGTCAATTTGCCTATCGAACGCTTTATCGCCGAATAAGGAGTAAGTGCCGCATCCGTTAATGGCGCAGCAATGACTGGATCTAAGTCATAAATTGGGACCAGTAAACGGGAAGAAGGGACAAGCATATATTCCGCCATCCCACCATCAAGGCCTAGCCCACCACCATAAGCCATTTCAGACTGGTGATCACAATAATTTTCCTTTGATTGCTGACAGGGTTTACAGTGCCCACAACCCCAAGGGCCATAGACCAGTACCGCGTCTCCTTTTTTATAGTCTTTTACATCCGATCCAACTTCTTCAATCCAGCCCGCATTTTCGTGTCCCAAGGTAAATACCGTACCTACAACGGTCCCCTCATCTATAATGTGGAGATCAGAATGACAAACACCTGCGCCACCAATTTTTAGTAACACTTCATCACCCTTAGGAACGGGCTTGACCATATCATTTACAACGCGGACATCTTTATGCCCAAAAAAACGTACTGCTTTCATATTGAAAAATTTTTGTTGACTAATAGAAAAACAAATAAGAACGATATATGTTTCAACGCATATGAAGACAGCGGCAACTTGTAAGTCTTATTTCAAGAAAAAGTACTGCAATCCCCTGATCGTATTACCTAACGGGCAAGTCAAAAGTATTCATGCAATAAAGGCCGGCAACCCGAGGATATTTATGTATTTTTATCGGGAATCAAATGATAAAATACATGCTAAAAAAAGGTGAACATATTGAAGGCGTCCCTATGGAACTCCAACAATTGTTGGATATGGACGAAAAAGCCAATGCTTTTTTTGAAACACTTTCCAAATCATACAAACAAGGCTATTGTGATTGGGTTGGATCAGCAAAACAGGAACAAACCCGAAAGACAAGAGCTGAAAAAGCAATACAAATGCTACGAAATAATCAGAAAACCCTTAAAACGGTCTAGAACAAGCCAATTGGGCATTACGCTTGCTACCTACTTATCAAAAAGTACCGTAAGCCATTTTTGCCCAATTGTAAGAATAGATCAGGGCCGCCTCAATAAACTAGATCAAGCGATAGCAAAGTACCCTATAAAAGAACAAGTCACTTTTCAATCAAGCAAACTTTTTTTAAAAAACTCATTCACAACAGCATAAAAGTAGGACAAACGCTTTCACCTATTAGAGAATAAAAAAAGTGTAATTTCCACTTCCCCAGCTCATTCGAAAGAACATCAAACTAAAAAACAACGAAAATAAATTCGAAAAACACCTAAAAACATAACCCATTGAAGAAAACTAAAGCTATTTAGGTCATATTTTTTAAAAATATCACCTAAACACAATTTCAAAAACGGAATTTGAGCAATTTTTACACAATTAATCACTAAAACACCGTCAGTTTAAACACTTTGTAACAATATTACATAAACTTTAAAATTTCCATACCTAAATCACTTGTATCATTTTTAAAGTTTAATTACATTTGCTTTCAAGGATGCAAGGAAAATTCCATCAATATCTGTTCGGCGTGGTTTGCGCAATACTTATCAGTTTTGGCTGGTATCATGTGGCAACACCAAATAATATCCCCTCCTGCAATCTTCATGCTGTCAATCACTTCAACAAGCAAGTAAAAAGCGAAGGTTATGAGACCAAAGTTATTCGCAAAACTAAACGTCATCGGCATGAAAAACTAAGGGCTTATTTTTCAGAAAATGATAATGAAAACGACGACACGGGAAGTGATTCCAATAGCCCGAATTTATTCGCACTTACAGGAGATGGTTTTGGAAATCTAGCCGCCTATATCCATCCTCAATTTCACAATACACGCACAGCAGTTTCGCTTGCAAATTCCAACCAGCTTACTTCACGAAAAAACGCCCTATACATCCATTACAGTGTATTCAGGCTGTGATTTTTTAATAATTTCTTAAAAAAACATCAAAATAGCTTTCAAAATCACCTGGAAGCATGTCACACTATTGTTCAATTTTTCGAAAATTATTAAAAAACTATTATCATGGTCATGAGAAGCTTTATGTATATAAGCCTGTGCCTTATTATTCTATCTACAAGCTGTCAGTCAGAAAAAAAAGACAAAAAAGAAGCTGCAGTTTTCAACGTCACTACTCCTTTGGTCAAAGATACAATTGTCAATAAAGATTATGTCGCCCAAATCCGTTCGATCAACCATATTGAATTGCGTGCGCAAGAAAAAGGCTACATTCAATCGATATTTGTCGATGAAGGTCAATTTGTACAAAAAGGACAACCCCTCTTTAAAATCATGCCCAACCTCTATGAGTCCGATGTTAATCGTGCTAAAGCAGAGGTAAAATATGCTGAAATCGAATATCAGAACACCAAAAATCTGTCCGAAAAAGAGATTGTCGCTCCGCAGGAAACTGAAATGGCAAAAGCAAAATATGAAAAAGCCAAAGCTGAGCTAGCCGCTATGAATACGCATCTCAAATTTACTGACATCGTAGCACCGTTTTCCGGCATCGTTGGTAAGCTTCATGTCCGTAAAGGAAGTCTTGTCGATGAAGGCGAGTTGATCACAGAATTGTCCGATAACAGTAAAATGTGGGTTTACTTCAATGTCCCCGAAGTCGAATACCTCAATCAAATGGACGCAAAAAAAGACAATAGCCCGCTGCATGTACGGTTAAACATGGCCAATGGAAAAGAATTCGGTCATGAGGGTATTGTTGAAACAATTGAATCAGACTTCAATAATGAAACTGGAAATATTGCCTACAGAGCGACTTTTCCAAATCCAAAGGGATTATTGCGTTATGGCGAGACAGGTAATATCGTCATTACATCGCCCTATAATAATGCGCTTATGATACCGCAGAAAGCTACATTCGAGGAGCTTGAAAAAAAATATGTTTACGTTATTACAAAAGATAATAAAGTAAAAGCAAGAGAAATAAAAGTTGCTGCCGAACTGCCGCATATCTATGTTGTTTCTTCCGGATTGGGCAAGGACGAAAAGATTCTACTGAATGGACTTCGCATGGTACAGGAAAACCAGACTATTGAATCCAAATATCAGACTCCGGAGAAAGTCATGTCAAACTTAGATTTATATGCAGAGTAATTAAAAAAGCAGCATTATGTTTAAAAAAGTAATACACCGACCGGTATTTGCTATTGTTATATCGGTTGTAATCCTATTTATCGGAGGTTTGGCCATAAAGCAACTTCCTACAGAGCAATTTCCAAAAATCGCACCGACTACAGTTGCGGTCTCCATTGCCTATCCTGGTGCAAGTGCTGATGTACTTGTAAAATCCTCCCTGATTACACTGGAGAATGCAATCAATGGTGTACAGGGAATGCGCTATATCGCAACCGATGCGACCAGTGCCGGTGAAGCGACCGTAAACGTCGTATTTGACCCTGGAACAGACCCCAACGATGCCGTAGTACTGGTGAAAACCCGGGTGGATCAAGTTATGCCACTATTGCCTGAACTTGTTCAAAAGGAAGGAGTCGTCGTCAATCCAATTCAGCCCAGTATGCTGATGTACGTGAATCTTTACAGTACGAATAAAAGCATGGATGAAAAGTTCTTGTACAACTACGCAACTGTAAACATCATTCCTGAAATCAATCGTATTCATGGTATCGCCAAATCGCAAATCTTAGGTAGCCGTAGATATGCCATGCGCGTCTGGTTAAATCCCGACCGTATGCGCGCTTACAGCTTGTCAGTTGACGAAGTGATGAAAGCGATAGGAGAACAAAGTATCATCGGCCGTCCCGGTCGACTGGGGCAAAGCTCGGGTATTGCAGCGCAATCCCTCGAATATGTCCTAACCTATAAAGGGCAATACAATACACCTGAAGAATATGACAATATTATCGTTCGCGCAAACGGCGACGGTGAAAACATCAAGTTAAAAGACGTAGCTAAAGTCGAACTGGGAAGTGAATTCTTTGACATCTATTCCAATTTAGACGGGCATCCCTCGGCTTCGATTGTGTTGAAACAGAATTATGGTAGTAATGCCAATGACGTTATTAAAGATGTGAAGGCAAAGCTTGCGGAGATGAAAGGTAACTTTCCCCCAGGTATAGACTATAAAATCAGTTATGACGTATCCCAATTCTTGGATGCTTCTATCGAACAGGTGATGCATACCCTACGCGATGCTTTTATTTTAGTTGCCATTGTTGTGTTTATTTTCCTTGGCGACTGGCGTTCGACTTTGATTCCGATCATCGCCGTGCCCGTTTCGCTGATAGGTACATTCTTCGTCATCCAATGGTTCGGCATGTCGATCAACTTAGTGACCTTGTTTGCGTTGGTGCTTGCCATCGGGATTGTCGTAGACAATGCCATTGTGGTCATTGAAGCAGTACATGCCAAAATGGAAGAAAGTGCCATATCGCCGTACAGTGCTGTAAAAGAAGTCATGGCCGAAATCGCAGGTGCTATTATCGCTATTACAGCTGTTATGGTTGCCGTTTTTATCCCCATTTCATTTATGACAGGTCCTGTCGGAACATTTTACCGTCAATTTTCAATTACCATGGCCAGTTCCATCGTGATATCTGCAGTAGTCGCATTAACCCTTACTCCTGTGCTGGCTGCGATGCTCCTAAAAAATAACCATGGTAAACCCAAAAAATCAAACGTATTCACTAAATCGCTCGACCTTTTTAACCGTACTTTTGATAAAATAACGGGCAAGTATGCCTCCTTACTTCGTAAAATTGCCAGCCGAAGAGTGATTACATGGGGTATCTTAATAGCATTCTGTGTCGGAATTTTCGTCATTAACAAAACGCTTCCAGGAGGTTTTATACCGAGTGAGGACCAAGGCACAATATATGCCATTATTCAGACTCCTCCAGGATCAACATTGGAACAGACCAATAAGCTTTCTAGAGAGCTCCAGAAGATCTGTCAAGGGGTAGATGGGGTTGAATCTGTCTCATCACTGGCAGGTTATGAAATCATGACCGAAGGTCGTGGATCGAATGCCGGAACCTGTCTTATCAACCTCAAAACCTGGGGTGAACGTGAACACTCCGTTAAAGAGATCATGGAAGAACTTGAAGAAAAATCAAAAAATCTAGGTGCAACGGTTGAATTCTTCGAACCTCCCGCTGTTCCGGGTTTTGGTTCTTCTGGAGGTTTCTCCATGCGCCTGCTGGACCTCAATAGGACCACCGATTACCAAGATTTCGATAAAGTAAATAAAGCGTTTATCGCTAATCTAAAGAAACGTAAGGAACTGACCGGGGTCTTTACATTCTTTGCCGCCAACTACCCACAATACGAATTGGTATTTGACAATAACGCCGCCATGCAAAAAGGCGTTTCCATTGGTAAAGCCATGGACAACCTCAATATCCTTATCGGTAGTACCTATGAGCAGGGTTTTATCCGTTTCGGTCAATTCTTCAAGGTTTATGTACAATCTTCACCAGAATTTAGAAGGTTACCTTCCGATATCATGAACCTTTACGTCAAAAACGATCATGACCAAATGGTTCCTTATTCGGCCTTTATGACCCTAAAAAAAACACAGGGACCAAACGAAATCACGCGCTACAACATGTACAATTCGGCCGCCATCCGTGGACTTCCGGCAAATGGGTATACAACGGCCGACGCTATTCAGGCAATCAACGAAACTGCACTTCAAACATTACCACATGGCTATAAAGTTGCCTGGGAGGGCTTGTCCTATGATGAGGCTCAACGTGGAAACGAAGCCGTTTATGTCTTTTTAGTCGTCTTAGTCTTCGTATATCTTGTACTTGCTGCGCAGTACGAAAGCTTCATCATTCCGTTTGCGGTATTGTTGTCGCTACCAGTTGGTGTATTTGGATCATTCTTCCTATTAAAAGTTATGGGAC
This sequence comes from Sphingobacterium paramultivorum, assembly GCF_014109745.1. Classification (NCBI taxonomy): domain Bacteria; kingdom Pseudomonadati; phylum Bacteroidota; class Sphingobacteriia; order Sphingobacteriales; family Sphingobacteriaceae; genus Sphingobacterium; species Sphingobacterium paramultivorum. The sequence goes on along the minus strand of NZ_CP058555.1, from coordinate 6,419,903 downwards.
TTGAAAATGATATCTATGCACAGGTCGGACTGATCATGATTATTGGTTTATTGGGTAAAAATGCGGTGCTTATCGTAGAATTTGCCGTGAAAAGGCGCCAAGCTGGCGATAGCATATTGGAAGCAGCTATTGAGGGCTCACGAGCGCGTTTCAGACCGATCCTCATGACCTCATTTGCATTTATCGCTGGACTTGTACCACTTGTCTTTGCCAGTGGTGCCGGAGCTATCGGTAACCACACCATAGGTGCCTCAGCACTGGGAGGTATGCTCGTCGGAACAATCTTTGGCGTTATTGTCATTCCCGGACTTTACTACATTTTTGCAAAATTGGCTGACGGAAGAAAAATGATCCAAGCCGAAGACGAATCACCATTAAGCGAAGACATGATACATTATGAATAAGAACAGATTATATCACTATACAGGTTTCGCACTTTTCTTGCTTAGTCTTGCAGCCTGCAAACCACTGGAAATAAAACAACGTGCCGAAAATAGAACCGTTCCTGGGAAATATAGCGATGCTGACAGCGACACCGTGAATACAGGAAAAATCAAATGGAACAGCTATTTCAGCGATCCCAATCTACAAGGACTGATCGGTCAAGCACTAGCAAACAACCAGGAGCTACATATTATGCTTCAGGAAATTGAAATAGCCAAAAATGAGGTAAGCGCCAAAAAAGGTGAATATCTACCTTCCGTAGGTGTAAAAGTTGGCGCCGGGGTCGACAAAGTTAGTCGCTACACAAACATTGGAGCGATGGAAAAGAATACGGAAATCGAACCCGGACGCGAAATGCCGGAACCGCTATTTGATTTTGGAGTTGGTGTACAGGCACAATGGGAAACAGATATCTGGGGTAAACTCCACAATGCGACCAAAGCGCAGCTGCAAAGGTATTTTGCCAGCGTGGAAGGCAAAAACTTTATGGTAACTCACCTGATCGCTGAAATTGCAGATTCTTATTATGAACTCCTGGCGCTGGACAACGAACTCTTGGTTATCAATGAGAATGTAAAGATTCAAAACGATGCACTGGTCGTGGTAAATGACTTGAAGAAAAATGCGCGATCCAATAAACTTGCCGTCAAAAGATTTGAAGCCCAAATATTGAAAACCCAAGGTATGCAATATGATATCAAGCAGAAGATCACAGAAACAGAAAATAGAATAAACTACCTTGTTGGAAGATTCCCGCAGCCGGTTCAAAGGGATCAACAATCCTTTGATAAGCTTGTTCCACAAACCGTTTATGCGGGCATCCCGGCCGACCTTCTGGAAAACAGACCGGATATAAAGCAGGCCGAATATGAACTTGCAGCCTCCAAACTGGACATCAAATCGGCCAAAGCCCGCTTTTACCCTTCTTTGGACATTGCGGCGGGAGTAGGTTTTCAAGCTTTTGATCCGACTTATCTCATCAAACCGGAAGCCTTTCTCTCTTCCCTCGTTGGTGAACTTACTGCCCCTTTGATCAACAAACGGGCAATTAAAGCCGCGTATTATAGCGCAAATGCACGACAGGTTCAGGCTGTTTACCATTATGAACAGACCATATTGGCGGCTTATATTGAAGTTGCAAACCAGCTCTCCAAAATTAAAAATCTCGAGAATGGCCTACAAATTAAGACCAAGGAAGTCGATGCATTAAATGAGTCTATCGGTATTTCCAACGACCTCTTTAAATACGCCCGCGCAGATTATATGGAGGTTCTGCTGACACAACGCGATGCCCTGGAATCCAAATTTGAGCTCGTTGAGAAAAAGGTCAACCAACTCAAAGCAAGCGTAGCGATATACAGATCCCTAGGTGGTGGATGGGATCATCAATAGCACAATTTAATTTTAGTTTTTATATGTTGGGGACTTATCATGTGATAAGTCCCTTTTTTTGTAAAAGCATATTTACTCCACCACGATTTCTTTCATTTTCTCGTTTCCATAGTATGTCGGGAAATACATTAATTCAGCCTTCGCGGGGTTGACAGTATAAGTCCCGGTATAACGAGGTAAAAGTTCGATCTCAAAGGTATGCGCACCTTTCCCCAGTTTATTGCAAAAAATGACAACACGATCTTTGAAATGCTCCCGGTGTGCCTCGATTCTATAGTATCCATTGGTTTTGGTTTCATAAGAACATCCCGCCGGTATAGGAACTTCGATCTGCACATACTCAGCTTCACCAGTTAAAGTTACGCTTGCTTCAAGTTTTACAGGCTTTCCTTCCTTGAGCGCCGCTACCGTAGCACCATTGTCCTTAAATCGCGTTGCCACGGCAAGGCCCTTTTCTTTTTCTATGACAGGATCTGGATTCCAAAAATTTTGATAGGCTGTCACAAAAGCCGGCCCCGTCCCTTCTTTCCTCACTTTAATCTGTTCATCCGACTTAAAGCTTTGCGTATACGGAAATGTAGTGACGCGTTTGCCATTGATGACCATAACCGGTGCCTGGAAAGACTCACCCTCTTTCAGTAAATCAGGAAGAATACTTCGTATGATACGCGAAGATTCGTAGATATTATACCATTGGTTTTGCTGCCGCTGCGCGAAAAAGTAATTACGGATATTTTCTAAATCCGAATCATGACCGCCAATTGATTTTAAGACACCATAAGCCAACAGTGTATTCTCGGTATTGGTTTCCGTAGGTCGCATAAAAAATCCGCCTTTCTGATCTGTTGCAGCTCCAGAAGTCCAATATAACCCACCTAAGATAGCCTTTGAGGAGTATTTAAGAACGGTATCTGCAGCATGTGAATCCTTAAGACCCAGTTTTGAAATCAATAGATATTTCAACAGTTTATCCTTAATGGTTTTACTTTTCAGTTTTGTATCAATTTCGAAGAAATAATCTTTGTAATCGGTTTTAGGATCCAAGCGGAGCAGATATACCAGGGAGCCAAACAAATTCTCTTTGGCCCCGTGAAGCTTATCTTTATCCAATAGAAGATCCAGCGAAGCCAAGCTGCTTTTCAACATGGTCTTTTCACGTTCTGCATAGATCTCCGTATCGATCTCAACCTGGTATCCTGCTTCTCGGGCATCCAACAGTACCCCGATCACATAGTTGCTGATCCAGCTCTCGGTTTCACTCTTGTTCCACCAGCCCCAGCCCTGATTGGAATTTTTGTTTTTCTGTAACTCCTTCAAAAGATCCTTTATTTTCTTATCCTCTGTAAAGGGCTTTCCGATCAATTTTGCGAGCTCTTTTTTAGAAAGTAACGCGCTCAATTTGGAAGCCATCTGTTCATTGCATAGAAATTTGTAACGATCGATCGATTCGATTTCCCGTTGTAAAAATTCCAACGAATTTGCTTCGGCATGCAAGGTGATTTCGCCTAGCGCAGGAGAAGTTTTTAGCAAATACTCTGCGGTACTGTTGAGCACTTTAAAATCTCCTTCATGTTGTTCAAGCCCCTTTTCAAAAATCGGAATGCTACGTTTTTCACCATCAAAATATCCATTTGACAATCCGATCGAATAAGCAAGTTGGATGCTGTCCCCCTTATCGGCAATAACCGATATAGGATCCCGATAGGACTTCGCAATTTTCAACTTTGCCTCCTGCGTTGTTAGTCCATTATTGATGGTACGCAAGAGCTGTAAGCTGTCGCTAAGATAATTGACAACCCGTCCCATGGCTGTAAACTGATCACCTCTGATGGCAAATCGGGGACTCGACAAATGTGCCGAAACAGCTTTAAAAGATTTGACATTTAGCTCTTTCATGTCGGCGAAATTTTTATTTCCTTTAGCAATAAAGAATGTTCGCCAATTGGTAATATCATCCGGATAGGTCGCTTCAAAATTAGCTTTTCCCTGAGCATCGGTAGTTAGCTTTGGCTGCCAGAATGCATCATCGCGGAAGTTCACGCGCATCGTATTTCCAGATTCCAAATAGGGCATATCCACAGCACCTGTCGATGCCGCAGAAGCTCCAGCTTTCATCTGAACCATCACCACGCCGTTGGCGGCCCGAGCACCATACAATCCAAGCATAGATTGATCTTTAATCACATTCAATGACGCGATAGTCGATGGATCAAGACTTGAAATATCACCTTCAAAGGGGACTCCGTCTACTAAAATCAATGGTTTTTCATTGGGAGCCGGACTAGCAGCGCCACGAATACGAATCCCTGCTACAGCCCCCTGCAACATAGCCGTAGTCACCCCATCCATCCTAGCATTGATCGATTTCACTGCCGCAGTCAATGATTGCCTTTTTTGGACGCCATACCCCACAACAACAACTTCATCCAATTGATTTTCGCTTGGCTTTAACTCAACGAAATAATCTTTGCCACTGGAGACTTTGACTGTAGCTGTATTGTACCCTAAAGCAGCAATCTCAAGTAGCGTATTTTTGTCATCGGAGAGCTCAAGTTCCAAACTACCGTCAAAGCTTGCGAAATATCGTTTTTTGGTATCCGAAACACTCACCTTAGCCCCAATTAATGGCGTATCACCATCGTAAACCAAAATCCTTGCGACCTTATTATTCTTTCTTTTCGCTCTAAAATCTTCTCGGTCTATTTTTTTGAGCTGCGGATCAATCTCTTGCCCATGTCTTATAGAATCCCGCAATGGATTTTCCACGGTACGCACAATAATTTCATCGCGTACAAGTTTGTAAGCCAATCTCGCCGCTTGGGATGCATTGCTCCATTGAATAGAATCCAGTCTGAGATAATTCATCCCATTGGCCTTGAGTTTGATTGGTAAACTAAAAGAAGTTGAATCATCCTTTACAATATGCAAAGTAACATCGCCGACCGGAAGATCTCCAAAAGTTCGATGCCCACCGTAAAACAGTCGAAAATACATTCTCTCCTCTACATTCGTCGGTTCAATAAAGATCAATGCAGGTCGAATCCCTTTTTGTGCAGCATCATTGCCCAGAGTTAAATTCAATTTAAAAATAGCGTCTTTTTTTCCTTTTTTCACCGTAGCAAATTGTGCAGGTCCCGTGCTATTCTGCATGGTCTCTTGGAAAGTACGTTCTACATTTGCCTTGATATCCTCCAAGGTCCATACCCTCTCCTGAAAATCCAAATTTGGCTTAAAATCATACAGATCAATCCGCAAAGGATTGCCATCCCAGCTTTTTTGCTTTTGGTAATTTTTATAGATGCTATATTGATAGCCTCCCTCAATTTCAAAACGTCCAATTTTCGCTGTGTCAACCATAAGCGTACCTATTTTGGACACACCGTTATACATTTCTGTCCTTGGAAATGGTCCCACCATCAGGGGTACGGGAACCTGTGTCCGCAACCGGTTATCGTAAACAGTTTTTCTTACGGGATTGAGGTAGTAGAGATCTCCCGCTGTCTGGATATATGCAGGCATCACAATCAATGCATTATTATTGGGTAATTGCCAGGCTCCAAAATTGTTGGTTACTGTAATCAACTGGCGCTTCAATTCAGTCAATTCGTTAGTGTAGAGCTTACCACGTTCTTCTTTAGGTAATCGGTAAACCAAAATCTGGCCTTTGCTGAATGCTTTTTCGGGGTAGGTAAAACCAATTGTATCCTGCGAGGCATTAAAGGAAACAATGACCTTTTTCCCTTTTTCAAGATAAAAGCCATTTACACGAATGTCGCGATCCTTGGTCCTAAATCTAAAATCATGCTGCCCCGGAGAAACTTCAAAAATAGTATTGTTATTTTGTTGGTCTTGTTTAGCATAAGTCAGTACACCGTCTATCCAAACTAAATGTATCCCCTGCACTACACCATTTACAACGACATAAGGGGAAATCTGGCTCTTGACAGCATCTAGAGGAAGAGACTCCTGATAATAATCTTTGGGATATAAAAACCGATAAAAAGCCATCGTATCCAACTGCATGTCTTTAGACCATTTTGCCCAATTTTGAAGAGCTCCCTGATGAACCTTCTCATCATCATCCAAACTAAAATTAAGATTTTGTGAGACTCTTGCCCTTCGCATCAGACCACCCATAGTAATATTTGGAGTGGTTGCTGACCTAAATTTTGAGGTAAAACCATAGGCCGTAATATCAACATCCTTCAACGGTTTACCATTCTTATCCGTAACCGAAAGTTCTACATCAGCCTTCTGCCCCGGATAAACTGTCGTCGCCGTGTTGACTGCCAAATTTAAATTTTTCTCCACATAGGGTAATTCTTCCTGGATAACTTTTGATTTTCCTCCGAAAAGATAGGTGATTTCCATGCTATACCCGTCTTTTCCCCGAGCTAAAAATGTACTATTTAATTTGGTATTATAACCCGAAGCAATCGTACGACCAGCACGATAGACACGATACCAAAATGGAATCATAGCGGGATTATTGACATGCAATATCACCGAATCCGTAGTTCGATAAAACCGATAATTCAGTTGTGCCTGCTCTTGATCCTCCAGATAAACGTTTTTACTGAATCCATTCGACTTGACAACAATTTCTTCGGCCTGCCAAGGTATAGAAACCAAATTAGGTAAACTCAAATTTTCAGTCTTCAGCACTTCACGATGTTCACCTAATATCATTAGCTGAGCAGTTGCTGACATCGCAACACCTTTTTCGAAATACTTCAGCTCTGCATGCCCGTCTTTTACAGCAATACGAATTTCTTTTTCGCTGTTGAGTATATTGAGGTCGAGACTTCGTTCAATTCTTTCATTATCCGAACTTAGATAGGTGCCAATAACCCGAAATGTAAGACCTATGTCAGCCGGAAAGATTGAATCAGGTAATACAATTTCCTTTTCCGCGACATCTGCGAGCGAAACGCTCGTTTGCCATAATGTATCTGGAATAAAATTGACCTTATTGGACTTTATATCAAGCGTATAAAGTGGACTTGTCACAACACGCACATCTACTTTCCCATCATATATGGGCATTTCATTTTCATTTAAAGCTTTTAGTTTCAGTCGCACACTGTCTCCTTTAGCATATTTCGTCTTTTCGGACGTCATATTAAAGCTTAGGCTTTTTAACTCATAGTCTTCATATCGGAAAGACTGATGCTGCAAGACGTCTTTGGCTTTTGTAGATTCTAAAGAAATCCCATAATCTTTATCAAGGATAAGGCCAATCCCCTTCAAATCAAATGCAAAGTTGTACATTCCTGGACGATAGGGAGCAAGTCGGGCCAAAACGGTATCTTTGGCATATCCATACCCACCTGTCAGACGTACGGCAATAGAATCACGGTAAGGTTTCCATTTTTCTTCCTCAAGATAAGCTTTAAATTTAACCTGCTCATTTGGCTTATACATTGGCTTGTTAAAAACCATAAAGCTTTCTGTCCGTTCAGTTTCTTGTTTATGAAAGAACCTCTTAATCTTAAACTTTGTTCTAAGCCAGCTATTTTTGATTCCTCTCCATAATGGAACCTTTTCTTTGTAAGGCCAACTCCGTTCTACACTCAGGTAATGATAGACACCCTTATGTTCAATAGTGACGATATCGTCACTATTTGCATTGGCAGCTTTATAATAATGAAACTTCTTATCGAATGACATGCGACGTCCCTTCACTTTTACTTGCGCATCTTTTATAATCGTTCCCAGAGAATCGTATAGACAAATCGCAAAAATTTCTGCCGGAATAATCTTGACATATAGGTTATCACTAATCAACTCCTGATAAATGAGATCAGCTCCACTGGCGCGGACCTGAACATAATTACCAGGGGGCAAAGTCGGCTGCGGACTTCCGGCCTTATACTTAAGAAAAAAATCGCTGAGCATAGCTTCATCGAATTTCTTTTCTCCCAAGTGAATTTTTCTTAAAACTTCTGGGCTCAGTTTATAAATATAATAGTCAGCAGATCCACGCGGGCTATTGAATAAGTTCGATTGCCCACAAAGGACCACAGAATACAGAACAGCTAAAAAGCAGACAACAATTGATTTCCATTTCATGTTTAAGATACTGGCTAAATTCTTTTAAAAATAGATAAATTTACCTAAAGCCAAGTACTAGATTCTTTCATCCGGCACTTCAACTTTCGTGCAGGGATGCGAAGAATATCGAAATTCCATAAATGGAGAAAAAAAAATTACAATTTCAACCTACCTTTGATTGAATCTATAACTTCAGTGTCCGAGGGAAAGTCACCTGCTCCCGAACCGGAGGATCGATTGACCAAAGGCGGCTCCTCACCATATAGGGTATCGCGGGCGATGACTACCTTCTTGTCGAGATCTACATAGCTAATAATATAATTGCGCTGATAAGCTTTATCTTTTTGACCGATCTTATTGACGTACTCTCCTTTTTCCTGCATGTCCATCGCTATCATAACAATGCCTTTGACAGCATCACCGGGATAATTATCTACTGTTCCCAATGCCTCGTTCCATTTTTCCTTATAAGTTATTCCCAAATCACCGGCACCGCCATTTTCAAGAATTAGACAGCTCTTCCCCCAGTCTACTGCGGACAATTGTACTGGATATTTATAAATAGCGGTATGATCGCCAAAACCAGCTAAAATTCGGGAAGATAATTGTTCTGTTTTTTCCTGATCCGCCTCCATATTTCCCAAAAGACGGTAAGCCCATATACCAATACCAATTACTGCAACCAATACCAGGCCTACAAAAGTGAATATTGCTTTCTTATTTCCCATAATTCTATTTTATTTAATTAATTACCAATCAAATATACTTAGTCTATATACTCTTTTTCACCCTTTTTACAATTCGCTTGACCTGCTTTATTATTTGCAGCGCTTGCTTAAATAAACGTTATAAAAAACAACTATTCGAGTCTTTGCAGTCCAAGTTTTCAACAACATGAGATAATAAGAACTGCCACTATTTTATTTTTATCATAAATAGATGATTCATCCAATTCATACTGACACATAGCTGTCACATAGTGATTATATCTTTGTTTAACCTTAGAAGGAAAAGAAATACTAAACGAGAAAACAATTCCAGATCAAAGGCTATTAGTAGGATAACTAATCGAATTTTAAATTATTACAGTAAAAAAACATGGAAACATTACCACAATTAAAAGAAGAATTAGCGAATGAGTATCAAATTACAAAAAACTTTATTGCACTTTTCCCTGAAGGCAAGAATGAATATGTCCCACATGAAAAAAGCATGAAAATGATGCGTCTGGCAACCCACTTAGTCGAAGTGTTCGAATGGCCTAGTACCATTTTAAAGACTTCAGAACTTGACTTTGCCAAAAGTGCTTATGTACCCACAAGTCTATTGACCCGGGATGATCTCTTAAAAAAATTGGACGAAGATTACGAAGCAGGAAAAAATGCTTTAGAAACAGCTAAGGAAGAAGACTTGATTCCAAGCTGGACCATCAAAAATGATGGCCATGAACTGGCAAGCTGGAGCAAATACGGTGCTATTCGTCACTCATTAAACCAGATTACACATCACAGGGCACAATTAGGTGTTTATTATAGACTCAATGATATTCCCCTTCCAGCAAGTTATGGCCCCTCTGCCGATTCACAGAATTTCTAAAAAGCTAGCTGCTGGAATGAAAAATACGACATCTATATGTCGTATTTTCATTCTACGCCGGACAATATGTATGTGCGACAACACCACCTGGAAAAACTTGCACATTCACGAGCTTTAGATCGAGAAATCTAGAAAGACCGTCGAATATAGGCAGCCCAGTACCCAATGCAATTGGATGTGTGATCAGATGATATTCGTCAATTAATCCGGTTTCAATTAAACTTCGCATAAATTCAGCTCCTCCATGAGCCAATAGTGGCTTCCCTGACTCCGCTTTTAATTCTTTAATTCCTTCAATGAGACCTGCATCAAAAACCCGGGCATTCATCCAAGAGGAATGCGCAGGAAGCTTAGCATTGTGAGCAAAATCTTCTGTTTTGGGATGATAGCCCTTTTTTGTAAAGACCGCTTTAGGGATTTCATTCATTGCTGCCGCAAAAGGATTTGTTGAAGCAGGCCAATAGGAAGCCATTACTTCAAAGGTCTTTCGACCCATTAGATGAACGCCGGCAGATTCACAAATATTTAAAACCCATGCGCTAGAATGATCATCGCCACTTTTAAACATCCAATCAAGTTCACCGTGGATACCCGCAACAAATCCATCGATGGAAACAGACATTTTCATTATTAATTTCCGCATAACAAAAAGTTTAATATTTAATAAAACAAATCCAATTCAAAACTGGGTTACTGTCTATCAAAAATAAACCATTTCAATCGACGTACAGCGGGGACAAACCGTCAATATACAAGGGCATTTACGACAGTTCTTTTCTCTGTCCTTTACCTTCCTCAAGGGTAAGCATAAAATTCAAATAGTGCTTTTTCTTCGCGAAATGCTGATCATCCAATAACTTTTTATAGGCCGATAGCGCATTAAAAAGAATTTGAAGATTATCCTCGTTATAATGATCTACATTAAAATATATTAAATCCCTGTTGATATACGTGTCCAATGAAGTAAGCAACGTATCGTCCAATTCATCCTTACTACCGGGAAGCGCCATAAGCGTTGCCAGTTTCTTTTTTAATTCTCCTTCCCTACGTTTGACGTCTTGCAACCTTGCCTCAATATCAGCGAAGGGCAAAGTCTGAAATATAAACCGGGTATTCTCCGTCATGTGAGCATAAAGTTCTTGTGCCTCCTCATAATTCTTGTCGAAAAAAGCAAAATCATAATATCTTCGTTCAAACTCTTCACACATCCCTTGCGTATCAGCCAAGTGTGCAAAATAAGAATGGATCTGCTGGTTGTAGTCGCTAATTTTATGCTCCGTATCTACAATAGTGTCTTCAATTTTCTTTAGTAATTCGATGGCATCTGCAGCTCGATATTTTATACCGTCATAGTCAAAGGACTTTAATTTTAATTCGCCTTTACTGATTGCTTCAACGACATATTTATCATTTTTCAGACTATTAAGTTCATACAGTGTATCAACTCTACTATCGGCAAATAACTCATCAAAAGTCGGCTTTGACTGTCCCTGAAAAATTGGAGTTTCACCTTTTCGCACAGGATGATTGTAGTCATAGAAATCATTGAATCTTTGATCAACAGCATACTTGTTCATTCGACTTTCAAAATCATCACTGAAAGACGTTATTTCTAACAGTGATGGAGGCTGTTGATACTGTACCTGCGCAAACAACTTATCCGAAATTTGGTTTGCTACGGCAGCACGATTAGCTAGTAATTCAATAGCAGGTGCGTTGTTGGCTTCTTGCTTGACAATATTAAGTTTCTGTAATGCTTTTACCCGATCTTCATCCGATGGATGAGACGACCACTGATCTTCAAGATTTAACTTCGATTTATCATATTTTTTTAAAGTCGCCAATTCGATCTGGGGAAAGCCATTTCGCACTTGATATCTATTGCGTTCCGCAAACAAGAGCATGACACAACGATGCTCTGGATAAATATTACGACTACGGATATTTTCAGAAAATTTATTATCATAGAAAGTAAGTACATTATTTAGTGCATGGTTTGCAAACCCCAAACGTAAGAGCGAGTCAGCCAAAGCCTGGGAACCAGCAACATGTGCCGCAATTTCATCCGCATGAAATTCCATCTCTCTTGATAACGCCAAATAATTGAGATTTACATATTCATAAAGATGCTTCAAAATATGCTGAATCTGTTGAATAATAAACATCGATATACCAATAAAAATAGCAGAGTACCCACTGATGTTACCCCATTTACCAAACATATTATCCAGCGATTCATTCTTATACAGCATATTGTAGATAATCTGATTAACATGGTAAACATAGCTACCCACTTTCATGCTTTTTTGTGAGAAGTGGCCAAACTCGTGTGCAAGAATAGCCTTTAGTTCCTGTTGAGTAACTGCATTCACCATCCCCACACCAATCTGAAGATTTTTCTTAATGGGTAAAAACATGCTCCAAAAACTAGAGTCATAGAATACAGATGCATTGACATCATGTGATAGAAAAATTTTCTTTGGAAAGCTTGTGTCAACTTCCTTTACCACCTCATGAATAAGTGCGAATAACTGTGGTTCGTCGCTCTCATATATCTGTGTAAGATGCCCCGTATCAACTTTTGTTGACGCAAAAACAAATTTTAATAAAAAGAATAGTATAGTCAGACCTGTAGCGAGTAAGCCCAAACATAATACTGCGGTTAAAAACATGGGCTTGGCAGTGAATATCAATAGTCCCAATAAAGTAAAACCAACAGTAATACCTATTGCCAAGAGTAGCAGAATAACATAAGTAACCGCAAAAACAACAATAGATAAAATTGTTTTACGCGCGTGTTTTCTAAAGTTTGTAGATACTTGTACGTTCATAAACCGTTAATAAAGCAAGGATAATTGACTATATAAATCTAAAAAATAAAATCCATTTGCTTATAAGTTTACAAAAAATCAGAAACAAAAAAACACACCCAATTTACACATCAGAGTACATTATCATTAGCCCCTTAAAGGGGATATTATCATTAATAACCTTTTTCCAAAGAAACTTCATTCAGTAAAACCTCCCCCCGAATCATTCGTTTATAATTGTCTACTACCTGTAAAACCGACGAACTGATATTGGTTCGACTTGCGACATGCGGTGTTATAAAAATAGAAGAACAGGACCAAAATGGATGATCTTTTGGCAGCGGTTCCAGGTGAAAGACATCGAGGTAAGCTTGGGCAATCTGCCCCTTATCAATAGCCGCCAGCAGCTCATTTTCAACGAGATGATCACCTCTACCAACGTTTATGAGGACAATTCCATTCGTACACAATTTAAAAAGGTTATGATCTAGAATTCCTCTTGTAGCATCGGTCAGGGGTAAAATATTGACAACAAAACCACTATTTTCCACAACCGCCTTAAGTCCTTCCTGTCCCGAGAAAGAAACTACCCCTGGAAGCGCTTTAGGGGAATTGGACCATCCTTTTACTAGAAACCCCAACTGAACCAGCCTCTCGGCAACATAGCCTCCAATCTCACCTAAGCCTAAAATTGTTACACTGGTTTCACCAATGGATTTATATACTAATGGTTGCCAAAGCTGTTGTTCCTTTGCTGTAGCATACATCGAAAAGTTCTTCATTGCATGCATCAAACAGGTCAAAATATGCTCAAACATATCGCTTTTCAGCATTGGATCTATTATCCTACAGATATGGAGCGTTGAAGGAATCTTATTTGGGAATAAATGATCTATCCCCGCTCCTCCCGACTGAATAACTTTTAAATTAGGAAAATGAGTATAGTAATTAGCATCAGGCTTCCAACAAAGTGCAAATTCTACCGCATCATAATTTTCTATTTCGGGATATATCTCCACCTTAACATCAGGTAAATGTTTAGTGATCTCGACCTTCCATTCTTCTGCCCTAGCAGTATTCAGTAGCAAAGCTATGCTCATAATCTCTTTTTTATACGAAAATAACATTTTAGAATAGACCAGCATTTGATTTCTTCACAGAAATCACCGATCCCCATAGATCCGCAGCAATAGATGATTATTAAAATGACTTAATTTGAATTTATTTTAATCGTAAATTGGCGGAAGACAACCATAATCAAACATTAGATGGCACTTAAACATCGACTTATCCTAATCGGTCTCATCCTGTTAAAATTCATCATTCAATATCAGTTGATTAGTCCGATCTACGAATTACAACGTGACGAATTTCTACATCTCGATCAAGCGAATCACTTGGCCTGGGGCTACCTCTCGGTTCCCCCTCTGACCTCCTGGACCTCCTATCTGATCAAAATAACCGGAAATTCCGAATTCTGGATCAAATTTTTCCCCGCATTGTACGGAGCCTTAACAATTCTAATTGTCTGGAAAACTATAGAAGCGTTGAAAGGAAACCTCTTTGCACTTGTATTTGGCAGTTGCTGCATCATGTTTTCCGTTCTCTTCCGTCTGAATGGCTTATATCAGCCAAATTCTTTAGATGTATTGTGCTGGACTTCCATATACTACCTCATTATACGATATTTGAACAGCCAACAATCGAAATGGCTAATTTATATTGCTGTTGTATTTGCTATCGGTTTTTTGAATAAATATAACGTCGTATTTCTTATTCTAGGTTTAGTTCCAGCTCTTGCACTCGTGCCCGAACGGAAAGTGTTTACGGAACGAAAATTATATGGTAGTTTACTCATCGCTATACTTATCATCTTACCGAATTTAATATGGCAGTATCAAAATAATTTTCCAGTATTCTCTCATTTTAAAGAGCTTCAGGCCACGCAACTCGTCCACGTCAATCGGTGGAGCTTTGTCCGTTCTCAGTTTTTGTTTTTCTTCGGGACTTTCCCTGTTATAATTTTCGGTTTATATGCCTTGTTGAAATATCCCGCATTTAAACCTTATCGCCTATTCTTCTGGTCATTTTTTAGTACCATTGGTATTTTCTTATTGCTAAGAGCCAAGGATTATTATGCTATTGGCATTTATCCAATCTATTTTGCTTTCGGTGCAATCTATATTTCCTCACTGCTGAAAAACAATACTGGTAAAATTCTAAAGCCTATCTTGATCACTTTAACAGTCATCCTGTTTCTTCCCATCTACGACATTGCTTTTCCCAACCGCAATCCAGCGTACTTTGTAGACCATCCGGAAAAATACAGGAAATATGGCATGTTAACCTGGGAAGACGGTGAAGAACACCCTCTTCCACAAGACTTCGCGGATATGCTAGGTTGGAAGGAGCTTGCCCGCAAAGTGGACAGTGTTTATCGTCAGATTCCTGACCGTCAAAATACACTCGTTCTTTGCGACAATTATGGACAGGCAGGTGCTATAAATTACTATTCCAAACTTGGAATTAGAGCTGTTTCATTCAATGCCGATTATATCAATTGGTTTGATCTGAGTAAAAAATACCGCAATTTGATCCGTGTCAAGAACCGTTGGGAGCGTGAAACTGAACTAAAAACAACCAGTCCCTTATTTACACAGTCAATGGTAGCAGACTCCATCACAAATAGCTACGCCCGGGAACATGGAACAATGATCTTCTCTTTTATCAACGCTAAAATTAATATAAATGAACGGGTTTCAAATGAAGTAGAATCAGAAAAAAAGGAAAAGAATCTTCCTTTATAAATTGGCAACTTTTAAGCCTTTAAGGTTAACTGAGCGCTTTTTTTATATAAAATATTTATTATCTTTAATATACTTAGCCAAAGCTTCCCACCTAGTCATGCTCGCCGTAATACCGCCAGCACCGTAGCGACTACTGGGGCTTAATACCATATTAATAAGATATTTATGCGATTTTTGATTTTTTTGAAGGGACAGGGTAATCTGAAGCAAATTGATGTTAGCGAAGACGATGATTTTGTGGATTTACAATTGACAGTAACAAAATATTGGAAGGACGACGACGAACATCATATCGTTCAGGCAAAGGGGCTTTGGGGTAGAGAGACAGTAGGCCTAGCAATAGCCTTTCGACCCGATATGAAATTGGGAATTGTAGACACTGAGGTTGATAAAAAAAGATTTTACCGTGAAGGAGTTAACTTCTATTCGATAGGTAAAATAAGCGACAATTTTACCAGGGCCCTACATAGCCTATTTCAAATAGATGGTACGCTAGGTAATATGCAAGATAGCGTCGGTTCCACCGCATTTATTGTCAGCGGACGACCAGAGCATTTTGATGAAGATTATATTAAAGCTAAAGTTTTCTTCGACGGTGCAAATGAAAAGAACCTTTACGCGGAATGGTATGTCAATGTGGATTTAAAAAACAAGATCCTGGAACTCCGCGAAAAAGACCCCGAATATAGAAAAAATATACTCACTATCTTGACAAATGTTTAAATTTGACCGTGCTTTCCAATCAACTAACCAGCGTTGAAACACAGGAAGCTTTTTGACAACAATGATCACTTAACAAGGGCGATCCTTTTTGAGACATTCAGTTGTTGGATCATCCAGTACATATCGATCATTAAGAAAAATGCAGCAAAAGAGTCACACTATACCACTAAATTCATTTCCGAATGATTTTAATTTAGGAATATTGATAAAAAAGAATGCTGTTAGAAATTTAGAGCTTGACCAAATAAGTCAAGCACATCGCGATGATTTCTATCTATTTTTTATACTCGAAGAGGGAAATGGAATATTTGAAATAGATTTTCAACAACACAGATTAGGCCCCTCTTCCGTTATGATCATCCAGCCCTATCAGGTACACCGGGGAATAGCAATGGATTACAGTACGTTTAGTGTCCTGATGATCAGTGTAGAAAACCTAAATTCGGATTACATAAATGCATTAAAAGATATCGACACGATCGCTCCGATCAACATTGATCGAGAAACATGCACTATTTTATCGGAAACGGTAGATATCTGTCTCAAGCTCAACGAAAGAAAACACGAAAAACTGTATCCTGCGTTAATGAAAGACAGCTGTAACACGATAGCTGCCCTAATTATTTCACAGTATTTAGTACAATCAAAAAAAAGTGATGCACAGTCCAGAGCAGAGCATATTACAAAACAGTTCAATGCATTGTTGGATAAAGATTTTATCATCAATAAACAGCCAAAAATATATGCCGAGAAATTGAAAATATCAACAGCTTATCTCAATGAATGCATAAAAAAAGCAACTGGAAAGCCCGTTACCTATCATATTCAACAACGTATCGTATTGGAAGCAAAACGGCTGCTATACCATTCAAGTAAATCCGTTAAGGAGATTGCTGCCGCACTTGGCTACGATGATTATCCTTATTTTTCGCGCTTATTTTCAAAAGTAACAGGCATGACGGCCCTTACATTCCGGAACAAAAACATCGAATAGTCCAATACTTACCACCTTTTATCTCTTTTAAACCCCACTGGATTAATATTTCTTTGTAATATAAAATACGGCGAGCTCCCGATCATTGGTTCTTCATTATAAAAAGGCACAAAATCCTTTTTGACGAATTACTGATCTCCGTTGGGATTGAACTCACTGTAATCAATTGAATTCTAAAAGGTAAAGCAATTAAAAGAGAAAACTAATGAGATATTTCATCGCCGAGCCTGCCGGGCAAGTAAAAAACGATTTATTTTTTGAGGTCGCCAATTTTCTTTGGGACAGTGGAAATGAGGTTTCCCTTGGCGAAAATATTATCTGCAATTGCCAAAAGATGCAACATGCAGATTACGACTATACCATCTCCCTCGTTCCGAACAACGAAGCTGTAGAATCACTTTTTAATACACATTATAAAATCATCAGCAAATATTTTGACAAAATTGACAGCGATGGCCCTATGCTTGTTTTAGCAAATACAGGCATCTATACCAATGCCCTCCCCTATCCCCATAAGATTTACAGTTTTGAAAAATTGGACAGACAGGCTTTAGTCAGCTTTTTTGACTGGTGCAAAAGATTTAATTTATTTGTTAGAAAAAAATAAATTAAATCGAATTCTAAATATCGGAATATGCGGTAGGAAACAATAACACCTTTATACTTTTAGATACGTTATTCTGGTATTGAGTTAAATCCTGCATTGGTTTGTATAAAGGTCCAAAATCTTTCCAATGTGTATTCCTGTCTTCTATACTTTCGAATGCCGTCAAATACATCAGGTTGGGCATCGTACTACCGGCAATTACTTGTCCATAGAAAACAGCATTAAAATTTAGCTTATTAAAAATATCGATTTCACCATTGTTGAACATGTCTATCTTATTCATTGACAGTTTCTCCGTCGCAGCCTCATAACTGCGTAGTTCATAAATGCGTTTATTTTTTTCAGCAGATAATTTAGGAAGCGCTGATTTGGGCATTCCTTCAAATGCTTTCATCCATATTGTCTCCAACCTTTTGAAAGGAGGATTGCTATAACCTGCTTCAATATAAACCTTTCCAGCCTCCAGGTATTTTTGATCTTTGGCCAGCCGCTGATCCAAATTAACCAGCAAACTGAGATCAGCAGCACTGATGAACACATAAACCAATCTATCTTGGCCAACTGCATTTTCTAAGGGTTTAAATACACCGATTTCTTTAAATCCCAATTTATGCAATGCCGGTAAATAAGCCGACTCAAGATACTGGTCAATGACTTTCTCCTGCTCATCGTTCTCATAATGATATACTTTCAATTGAAAATACGCTTGTTTCGATTTCTCAAAAGCGAACAGACAATTTCCTGCCATGATAAATAATAGCGGCAATATGAAATGCCAATTGGGAACAAAAATGTATTTTTTCATTATAATTCAGGACAAAATTGGATATTAATTAGAAAATAAAGATAATATTAATTTTGAAAGTTCAAACTCGGACGATTCGTCTCATCACAAAACTATCTTCCATTAAGCCTAAAAATGGGGATTTCTACTTACTAGAATCGGTATTTTACCCATGCTTCCCCTAAGGCTTTTTAGTTAATTTAGCTCCACCTTTTTTTAAAACTACAACATGCCAAATAAAACAATACTGATGTTGGACGATGATAAACATGTCCTTGAAATATGCACAATAATCCTCGAAACAAATGGCTATAATATGGCCGTCTCTGAAACTTCCCATGATATTATCGAAAAAGTAGAAGAGGTACATCCTGATTTAATTTTGATGGACAATTGGATACCCAAAATAGGCGGTGTAGAAGCCACACGATTGCTCAAAAATCATCCCTTATATCGCAATATCCCTGTAATCTATCTATCCGCTAATACCGATATCGAAACACTAGCCCAGCAAGCCGGAGCAGACAGCTATCTCGCTAAGCCTTTTGATCTAGAAGATTTAGAAAATAGAATAGCTGAACTACTGTAGTTCTATTCTTATATTTCAGGACCATTACGGAAATGCTACTCGTGAAACTTATATTTTGCCCCCCTACTTGCGCATAAGGCCACATTGAAACGAATAGGATCATGTGCTGCTTTAATACAATTGTGGCTTACCCAATTGCAGGCATATATCGTTATAGTTGTCGCGGCATAATCATCGGGAATCAGCAATTTGGAATGAATGCAATACCACATTTGAAGTATAAATAATAATACATACTTTCGCATTATAGTATTAGAAATAATCATTAAGACAGCATTAACTACGCTATGTCAGAGTCCGTTTTAACATTTCAATCAGGTTCATTCCACATACGTCAGCTGACAGAGAGCGAGTCCCCACTTTATAAAGCGATGCGTATCGAGTCAATTCAAACCGAACCCACACTTTTTCGACGGAGCACTCCTCCTGAAATAGAACTATCTGATATGGATTGGGCAGAACGCATAAGATACCCACGTATTGTTTTTGGTCTTTTCGAAAATGAAAAAATGATTGGGATAACCAGTATGCTGTTGCTGAATAAAGAAGAAGCCTACTTTGGTCAGTCTTTCATACAGCCACAGTATAGAAAATTAGGTCTATCGAGTCTTTTGTATAAAATAAGAATGGTGTGGGCCATCGAGAATCAATTAAGAAAACTGACTATAAGCCATCGTGAAATAAATATGATTTCAAAAGCCGCTATCCGAAAAGCTGGTTTTCATTATAGCCATAAAGAACTTGTACAATGGCTCGACGGAACAAGTGGTTACTCCATGTATTATAGTCTACTCCTATAATCAGTAAGGCGAACTAACTTGACTGTTAATCAATCCCGAGAAATCAAGATAGGGTAAAATAATAGCTTTTCCATCCTGAATGCGTATATTGAATCGATTTATATTTCATTAAATGCTGTGTTTATACCAAATGAAAAAATTAATCTTGAGCATATTCTTTTTAACTAGTTTAGCCTTATATGGCCAGCAAAAGGCAACAAAAGACAGTTTTACAGCAAAAATTCAAGAACTAGAAGGCGATATAAATCATGATGGTTATCCGGATAAAATTGTTCTTGCCATGGACACTTCAAATACTGCAACACCAATTAAAACGCAGGTATTTCTGTCCAAGCCCAACGGAAAGCTACAGTTGGCCTTATCCTCAACGACGATGATCGAACCCCATTTTCCGCTGCCCAACTTCGCTATCGAAAATGGTCAGCTTCATATATTAGCCGATATCACAGATGGGCATGCCAACTATACATTTCGTTGCAGAAATGGAAATTTTGAATTGATCTACCTAGAAAAAGGAACCTGGGATGGCAAAAACACAACGACTGAAACCCAATTCAACTTATTAACTGGAATAAAAACTGAACAGGTAAAAGCGCTAGGGTCCGAAGAGAATCTACAAGAAAGAAAAACTACGATAAGAATTAATCCCTTACCGTTACTGCAGGAGCTCAATCAATTTGATGCCCCCTCATTTAGGCTCAATAAAACTCCTTAGACCAGCAAAAACAATCGATAGGATTCTAAAAGAGATACCCCACCAGCCATTTTATTGGCTTTCGAGACTTTCCATAAACGCAATGATATCTTTCATTTCCTTTTCGGTCAGATGCAAATTTTCATCTGACAATGTCTGATTGGGTAATTTGATCCCCAATCCTGCCCCTCCCCCATTATTATAAAATTCCATGACCTCATCCAAGGTCTGATAGATCCCATTGTGCATATAGGGAGCAGTTTTCTTTACATTCCGGACAGAAGGTATTTTAAAGGCATATTTATACGAATCAACACCAATGATATCATAGTACCCTAAATCTGAATCCAGCACAGAATCTTTCAGGGATTTTGGTACCCCCAGGACTTCGACTTCGCTCTGAATAAATTTGGGCGGTGTAACACCGTTGAATAAAGGCAGGAAATGACAGGTCGCACATTTTCCCTTGCCCATAAATAAATTAAACCCATCCACTTCCGGTTTGGACAATGCGTTCTTATCCCCACGCATATAATCATCAAATCGGCTATTGATTTTGGTCAGGCCACGAATATAAGAAGCAAGTGCATTGCTTACCTGCTCAGCTGAGATCGGGCCATCCGCTGTATTGAATGCTTTATTAAATAATGATCGATAGATTTTATCCGAAGAAACGTATTGAACGATATCAGTTACCGAGCCGTCCATTTCCTGCTTATTACTAATGACATCGTGTATCTGATCTTCCAGCGTCAACGAACGCATATCATAGAAGTAGTTGGACTGTAAGGCCGCATTGAGCAAAGTAGGCGTATTACGTTTGAGCAAACGTCCCGAACCATGAATGTCCACTTGCAAGTTCAACCCATCCGTAAATGCGAGGTCCGGATGATGGCATGAAGCGCAACTTCTCGTATGTGTCCCTGATAAAGCAACATCATAAAATAATTTCTCGCCCAATACGGCCTTTTCATTACTGAAGTGAAATTTCGGCCCCGGGCTAAAGGCATCTACATTAAATGCATTCAGATCAAACATCGTATTGACGTCTTGCCGAAGCATCCGATTGTATCTTATTTTAGGGCCTGGAAGATTACGCTCCAACTGTGCTATCTCCGTACTGATGTTGTTGGCAAATTGGGTAATGAATTGCGCCCTATCGAACGATTCAAATTCCGCGTGTTGTTGCAAATATTTGATCGCCCCTGTAAGTATCAAAGCTAGCGTTTCTTTTCTACCTTCATATTGCAAAAGAATTTGCTGTAGACTGCCTAACGCAATGGAGGACTCGATCATACTATTTCGAGAAAGCGCATTATCAAAACCAGTAATTCCTAAGGCAATAATCCGAAACACCTCCAATTTTGTTGCATCTAAAATACGCCAGTCTTCCAATTGATGATCTTCAAAATAGGAAATCAAATAATCCGTATTGGTTATCAAATGTTCGATTTCACGAATTAGCTTTTGCCTATTGCTATTATCGTAAGTGGGATAGATAAGCTCTTCAATCACCTGCAATCCAATAGGCTCCACCCCCCTAGCTAAAGAAGGATCCAACAAATCTGCATTTTCAACTTCCTCCACCGGAGGACCATTTAATCTTCTGGATAGATCTGCAGTAAAATATTCGGACGCCCATTCAAACTTTTTAAAAAGGAGCCTCGTCTTCAAAAAGGCTCTTCTGAGCCGTAACGTATCCACTATACCTTTCTGTACTTCGGCATTCAGTGTATCCTTGATATATGTCCTAAAAGAAAGCATCAGACCCAGTACTTCTTTCTGAATCAGATGCTCACGGGCATTGCCCTCTTTTTGTTTTGTATAAACAGGCTGCCCTGTAGTAAATCCAAGGGTAAATACTATTGCAACCAATAAGATAAACACGACAACCTTTTTACACATAGTTCAATTTCCTATCTCTCGATATAAAAACCGTCTATTTGAAAACGAGCGCATTTCTAAAGGGATTTGCTTTTCTATCTCTTTCAGCAAGAGGCTCTATTCCCCAGCGTTTTTCTATAAATGAAAGGATGCTCACTGTTTCATACGGCGTATGATCCACTACACCACGCTTAGCAAATGGTCCAATGACAATTGCCGGGATACGGCTCCCAGGTCCCCATCGGTCAACGACGGGTGGGTTAACGTGGTCAAAAAAACCACCAAATTCATCGTAGGTCAAAATCACCAACGCATCTTTTGCATTCGGTCCCTCCAATACAGCATTGATCAAATTAACGGCAAGTTGTTCTGATGAATAGACCGCCGAACTTCCAGGATGCTCATCATTGCCTCCACCCGGTTTAACAAAAGAGACACTAGGAAGCGTTCCTTCTTTTGCGGCTTTAATAAAATCGTTTTGATCCTTCATGTGTTTTCGCCCTTCCTTACCATCTTCATAATTAGCGAAATATAAAAAAGGCTCATGATTGTAGGCAAAATTATTTTTACGTTCGGCAACAGCGTCATCCCAGCCTTCTGAATACCAAGCCCAACTTACATTTTTCTCTGTCAGGCGATCGCCAATGGTCGGCATAGTCTGAGAAGGTAATAATTTGGAAGTATCAGATTTCGCGGGATAAGGTTTGTTGCGAGAAAGCACATGATTGATCGCATAACCGTCTGGCGTAACTACACCATCTTTAATCATCTTTCCATTTGCATCGAGTTTAGCAACCATTGAGCTTGGTGCATCAGGCCAAACAGGAATAGCTGCGGAAATCATATAAATATGATTTAAATAGGATCCGCCAAATACACTCTGAAAGAAATTATCACACAATGCATATGCTTTGGCAAACGGATACAAAGGTAGCTTCTCTGTATTGTAATAGCCCATCGCTAAACCTTTGGAATCATTATAGAGTGCAAATTTATCCATTTTTCCACCATTGATCTGCAATTGATTATGATAAAAACGGTGTGTAACATCGGGCGTCGCCTTATCCGAAGGTACATACTGGTCTATATTAAAAAATTGATTGGGCAGATTGGTTGGAAAGGAATTATTACGGGGAATTTCGGGGAGGTATTGATAGGCTTTACCATTCTCATCTACCTGTAAAAAATCCCCCTTTTTGACATTCGCTATGCCATTGGCTCCCTTGAATTCGCCATAAAGATTGTCAAAACTATGGTTTTCCATATAAATAACAACCACATGGTTAATTTTTTTGATCCCTTCATCAAAGGAAATCTCTTGGTGTCGGGCGTTTTTGGTAACTCCGCAACTGCTGATACTCAAAACTCCAAGAGACAAATAAAATAAGTGTTGTAACCGCATCCTGTCTTCTTTTAGTAGGTTAGACTGTAATTTCTATAACAAACTTACAATTATTATCGTTTTCATAACCTATAATCAAAGGGATTTGCGGCTAACGTATCAGGTTCTTTACAGGCATCCACCCTCTTATCACTAAAAACAAAGGCGTGTTTACATACTAGGTCGTAGCTTCCACTTCCTCATTCTTGGTATAAAGTTTACTCCTGTAGGTTATACCCCACTTGGTAATCTCATCGATGATTGGACCCAAAGTTTTTCCGCATTCGGTCAACTCATACTCTACCGTTAGGGGTTTGGTATTTAATACTGTTCTCCTAATCAGCTGGTTCATTTCCAAATCCTGCAGTTCTTTAGACAGCATCTTCGCACCTATCCCCTCAACTTCGCGCAGCAGTTCCATAAAACGCAATTTTTCGACCAACAATAAGGTACCTATAATATGAAATTTCCATTTTCCTGCCAAAATCTCCATGGTATCGTTAATGGCCAACACGCGTGTTTTGCATGCACCTGACGACGTTAAAGTTGCTTCCTTTTTCATTTCACTATTTTTTATTCATGTATTGTCCACCCTCACAGACTTCCTTATCCCTATACGATCAACGATAAATGAACACACAAGCAAAGCTTGGACCGCTGACATGATTTCTTTATTCTTACAAAAATAAGCATTTATAAAGTTACAGACCACTATCTTTTTGGAAAGTAGTTTCTTTAAGGAAACTGATACCAAAAATAAACTATCTATCATCTACCTTTGTATCGGCAACACCAGAAGGTGCAAATTGGCACAGTTGATGCTGCAAAATGTAAAGTGTAAATAACATATAAAAAATAAAACGATTAAAAATGAAAAAACAATTAATCTCGGGTTTAGCCCTTATCCTGTTGTTAGCTTCTTGTCAAAATACAAATGGCGACAAAGCAACAACAACAACTGCTCAGGAAGTAACTGAACAAAAAGGACAGACTTACACTGTTGAAGCAGATAAAAGCTCATTAAAATGGACTGGTTACCATAAAGGCGGTTTAAACCCAAGATATGGTGTTTTGAAAAGCGAAGGAACACTTTCAGCTGAAAATAACGCAGTTACTGGTGGTACTTTCACAATCGATGTCAATTCTATTCTGACAGATACAGCTTCTGTAGATCCTGCAACATCCGGTGGTAAAAAATCATCAGATTTGGATGCACATTTAAAAAGTGCTGATTTCTTTGACGTAGCAAAATATCCAACTGCAAAATTCGAAATCACCAAAGTTGGTCCATTCGATGCAGCACAAGGAAAAAGTGTTGTTGCTGATGCGACAAATACGGTCAGTGGTAACTTAACCATCAAAGATAAAACTGTGAATGTAACTTTTCCTGCAAAAATCACGTTCAATGGTGACGAAGTAACATTCTACTCTAAATTTACGATCCAAAGACAAGATTGGGGTCTTACTTACGGTACAGAAGGTAACCCACAAGATTGGATGATCGCACAAAACGTTGACATTGAACTTAATGTCACTGCAAAAAATGCAAAATAGATTTCAATAGCGTTTAGTCGCTCTTAGCAAATAGATTAATCGGGTAGACTCAACTTGATTAATCTATTTGATTTAAATAACCTCCAAATACGAGCTCATCTTCATTCAGGACTTGGGTCAAGTGTGAATCTTTTAGAAGGTATAATCGGTCACTTAAATCCATTACCTGCCTAAAATAATGATCTGATATCAATATTCCTTTTCGATGTTTTACTAGCTTAATATGTTCTTTAATGAGTTCAATATAAATAGGGCTAAGACCGACAAAGGGTTCATCAAGTAAAGTGATGGATTCTTTGGTATAAATGATCAATAGCGTTTCAAACAAACGAATCATTCCCAAAGATAGGCTACTTAATCGCCTATTTAAATTCTCTTGAATCAATGGGAGCTCCAGTAAATTAACATCATCTATTTGAAAAAATTGAAGGGCTTCAGAAAGCAGCAAATTTCTAGGCAAAAAACCTTCCTGAGGGAGATAGGTAATCTCTCCTGTCTGGTAGCCTTTTTCAAATTTGATACCTTTGCAACGCATGAAAGCAAAATCCGCTTTAATACGTCCAAATATGACGTTCATCAGGGTAGATTTCCCACTACCATTTCTACCCAAAATTCCGACTACTTCATGCTGCGCACATGTCAAATAAAGCCCCGAAAGAATGCTTCCGCCACCACGACTAAACGATAAACTATCTATGTATAATAGCTCATTAGATAAATTTTCAGACTCCAACATAAAATTATAAATAACAAAAAGTCTATTACAGTAAGCCTTATCAGCAGACTTATGGGAGATATATGCAAATTTTTTAGAAATACTTCTTTCTTAGGAAGATGAAAAATATATTCGGCAATAAAAGAAATAATAGAACCAATGACTTTAAACCAAAAAATGAACATATAAAATGACATCATACCGATGGAATTCAGCATAAAACGTGGCGATTGCAAAAGAATACAGCCTGTCACAAATAAATTAAAGAGGATAATGAATCTAAAAAATTTTATACTCAACCGTATCGTCTTGATGAAATTCAATAGGAAATATATTAGATACTTTATAATCGGCGTTATCGTAATAAACAGGTTTTAAATGCTGAAATGAATATAGCCAAAAAAAATAACCGTTCATCATTTTTAACATTCCTTAACTCCAGCGAATACATCTCAAAGGTTCATAGGATCCTTATTAATCTTCGGTTTGCTCCAATTTTTTCTTCAATCGCTGTTTTGCCTTACGAACTGCTTCTACCGAAACACACAGCAGTTCACTCATACTCGCATTACTCAAATCCAATTTGAGCAGCGCTAGTATCTTGAGGTCATTCTCGGTAACCTTTGGATAAGTTTGCCGCATTTGTGTCAGATAAGCTGGATACACTTTATTAAAAACATGTTTGAACTTTTGCCATCGCTCATCTGTCATAATGTGCTGCTGCAAAAGCGCATTCAAATTATCTGTAACTTGTGTCATGTGTGCCGGATCAGATTCAGAAATCTTGATCACTTCCTGTCTAAGTTGCTGGATGACAACATCATTTTGCCGGATGGTGTCTGTAAATTCAGTCAAGGAGTTTCGTAAAATCACTAGCTCCTGATCTAGCAATTGTTTTTCATAAGCAAGCGCAAGTTGGTCTCTCTCCAACAGTGTATTCCGCATCTTAATTTTAATTTTCGACTTATTGACCAACAGGACAACTATGGCAAAAATCAAAATAAGAATAACACCTATAAACTGATACATCCTTTTTGTCCGAATCCGCTTTTCTTCCGTCGCCTGGATAGTCCGATTGTATTTTTCAGATTCCCTTTGCCAGAGCATTTTCTGGATCTCTTTATCATTCATCCTTTTTTCCAACGAATCTTTCAACGTCAGATATAAATGCAATTGCTTTAGCTCATCCCCTCCACGTCCCAATCCCCGCATGATGTTGGATTTGGTTTTTGCTAATTCCATTTTATATTTTAAAAAATAGGGCTTATCTTCTATTAAACGCTCACTGGCCATCACATACTGCTCAGCCAATTTCCATTCTTTTCGTTCGATATACCAATTTGCTAAATTGAGATTTGCCCGCATTGCATCTCTACGCTCATTATAACGCACAGAGAGCTCAATATTTTTCTTGACCAACGCAATAGCTTTTTCCTTTTCACCTTTTCGCCATGCATGATCCGCTAGATTACCTGAAATGATACCGATCCAAACCGAATCTTTTGCCAATTTAGCCTCATCCATTGCGCGATTCAAATAGGTAAAAGCTTGGTGATTGAGCGAGTCCTTTGCCAGATATACAGCAATTGAATTGATCAGATCGATACGTTCTCGTGAAGCCGGCTTGGTAAAAGGTAGAGCTTCTTCTAAATAAACAACAGCATTTGCCTGATCACCTATATAACTGTAGAAACTCGCCATAAATTGGTAATGCTTGACTACCAAGGGGATTTTTTTGACATTAACTTTAGATTTTAAATCATTCGCTCGTAGAAAGAACGGAAATGCTTCTTTTACCCGTCTATAGATAAAATTGTAATACCCTTCACGCGCACAACCCAACATTTCTAATTCAGCGTCTGGATGTACACGTAGCAACTGCTCAGCCAAACGATAATACCGTTCAGATGATAAATTTATACGATCAAACGCAATAGAGAAACCATCGGCCATACGCATATAATAGACCCATTTTAAAGCAACACTCCTTTTTTTGTCTGCCAATTCCAAAATTGGGGCCAAGGCATTTTTCAACTTTATCGTATCACCGTCAAACCTAATGGGCAACTGAAGGGCAGCTTCTAGTTGGACAACAGGGTTTTCAATAGCAGATATTTCCGCTACAGATTGCCCACATACATGATTAAGGTTGCCTGACAACACCAAAGAAACGAGTACAAAAAAATAAAATAAAATGGTTTTCATGCTTAAAAAAGGTGAATTTCAGCGCTCCGTCTCCCCTATTGGCATAACCGACAAATTAATTTTCAATAATTCTTAAAAATTAACACGAAAAATACTCCAAGAAAATGGTTAATACTGACATATTGCTCACAAATCGATACGTCTACTTGCGGTCATAAATATAATATTTATAACTTTAACATAATTATACGTTTTTATTAAAATTTCGCCTTCTTTTGACAACACTGCAACCCACTAGATTTGGCATATCAGGTCTTTTATTTAACACTTTTTCCAAAAGATGAACAAAATTCAAACAAAAACAATAGGATTAACTCTCCGAAAAGGAATATTGCAAGATCTACAAGAAATATTAATCCTATTTTCTGGAACGGTTGAGACTGTGTGTGCAGATGATTATAATAACGAGCAAATTGTAGCATGAATATCATCCATCAATAATCATGACCGTTGGCATCGGCTAATCGAAGATCAGTATTTTATTGTAGCTGTGCTCAATCAGAAGATTGTTGGTTTTGCCTCCTTAGCTCATGGAGATTATATTGACGTCTTGTATGTGCATAAAGATTTTCAACGACAAGGAATTGCACAAAAGCTTTATAATACACTGGAAACCGAAGCTCATGTACATAAAAACACTATTTTAACCGCAGACGTAAGCAAAACAGCAAAACCTTTTTTTGAAGCCAATGGATTCAAAGTTATCGCTGAGCAGAACCAAATACGAACTGAAGTCGAAATACCAAACTATAACATGAAAAAAGATCTTTAGATTTACTTCCGAATTTTAGAAATGCTCCCCATAGTCGATTACTTCAGTTTTCAAAATCAGCTTACTTTCAGTATCATTCCTTAATGTCGCTGTTGCTATTTTAGTCTTTGTATCAACATTGAACTCCAGCACAGTCCCAATGTTCTTTTTGTCATAAAAAAATGAAGCAAAGTTTTTAAATGTCTCAGTTTCATCAAACAAAAACCGCACAGCACATCGGTTATTATGCTGATCATACCATTTGATATAAACATCTTTGGGAATACCTCGAGATGCCATGTCCATATCCCGAAGACCCTCATCAAAGACAAAACGCTCTGCATTATAAAATTCAAAGTCTGCGTCGAATGTTTTAATATCGGCAGACATAACAAGTTTTGGCTGTAAAGAATACCGTGTGCGCAATTTATCCCAATAACCATAGGGAATAGGTTTATTTGCAATAGCTTGTTGAACATTCGAAGGAATAATCGATGTATCGGACAATACCTGTTCGCGCCATTTCTGATTAAAGATATTACCGTACGCTCCATTATCCTTGGATGTATCCGTAGCATGGATCACTACTTTTTCTGCTTGATAACGACCAATTTCGACCTGACGACGTCCTGTTCCAGTGGCCCATATCACAACTACACCCTCCGGAGCAAAGCCCAAAATAATCTTATTATAATGTTCATCAACAGTTTTCGTCGCCCCTTTTTCTTGGTATGGCGTACTGAATAACGTCCGCAATTTACCATAATCGATCGGACCGTTCATGCGATAAAAAACATTTTCAGCAAATGAATACCAAGTAATGTCCAATGCCTTAGGCAATGACATCACTTGCTCATATGTACCACCCCCAGCTTGCCCCCACACCGCATTATAGTTCACGATATTGCCCTCACTAAATGTAAACTCATAATCCTCATCTTTCGGAAAGATAAAGCGGCCTTTATGCAATTGGACGGGATAAGCTGTAGGATTACTCATCGCACAGAACCATTTATAGCGTCCTTCCCTGATATTATCTTCTTGCGTGAGGCGTTCTTCCCTGAGTTCATTAAACTCACGTATTGTCGTTGAGAACGCGAATATAATCGGTAGTAAAATAAGATATCCTAGGAAAGTCGGAACCAAATATTTCCAGGATTTTACGGCCCATGTAATAATCACGCCGCTAAAAAATGTCAGAAAAATACTGAGTGTTAAAATCAAGGGAAACATTTCCTTAATCACTCCCCCTAGATCTGCATAAAGCCGATGCTCGTATTCATCACCCAAGGTTGATAAAAAAAGAAGTACCGGAAGCAATAAAGAAAATAAGCAATAAAAAAGAAAACCATAGCCAAGTTCAAAAGCAAATTTTGGTTTCTCTAAGACCTTTAACTTTTTCCGAAAGAAATTAAAATGGAAATAAACCAAGGCGATAACAATAAAATAAGGCGAACAACAAAATGCAGCATAAACCAAATTTAAATCTGCATTCTGTACAAGTAGGGTCGCGACTAGGCTGATGATGGCAACCAAAAAAGCAGAAACCGTAGCTCTTAAAATCATTGTAATTTGTTTTTAATCCAAAAAAATCTGTTGATTTCGCCTAACCGACAACAACACACTTCAAAAATAACAAGAAATGTTTTAGGAATATAAAGCGATCGATATTCAAGTACATTGATCAAATATTCGACCCAAAGTAGACAATATATTCTTTTAACAAGAATGTATTTAATTAACTTTTATCGGTTTTCGCCAGGATCGATATCCTGAGCCATTTCAAACACAGTCAGTAAAGGTCCAGCTTTCCCCCCTCTCCAGCAAGAGATCGCTCGTTATCGTAAATTTTCTTCGAAAACACTCCAATCAAAGGTCCCCTAAGGAAAGTCGATCAAGTTTACTAACTTCGTTTTTATTCTTCAAATCATGGATATACATAATAAAATTAGAAAAGCCAAAGAGAGTGATTCGCATGTTGTACCTGAAATTATGCTCCAGGCGATGGGAGACATTATATTTCGTTTTATTCAAAAAGAAGATCCAACTGAGGCAGTACTTTTTCTAACCCAGCTTTTTAGGCAAAAAGGTAATCTCTATAGTTATGAGAATACATTTGTCGCAATTGACGATAATGAACGTATTGTAGGCTCTTTAACTGGCTACGATGCTGATCAGTTTGTTGAATTAAGACAGCCTATTTTGGATCACATGAAGGAGCAGTACAACAATAATTTGATTCCGGAAGCCGAAACAGCTGGCAACGAATTTTATATCGATTCAATTGCTGTTGCTCCCATTGCACGAGGTAAAGGTATCGGAACACAACTTTTACAGTATGCGATTACACATGCCAAGCAACATGGTTTTAAACAAGTTGGTCTGCTCGTTGACCTAAAGAATCCCAATGCGCAAAAGCTCTATGAAAGGATTGGTTTTAAGCTTGGTAAAAAAACGCCTTTCGCAGGAGGCGAATATTACCACATGTATATTTCCCTTGATTAAATACAGTGTTTATCTTATTTATCGCCATTCAGGCCTTATCCCGCTAATCAGTACCTTTTAAGAAGAAATCAAGCAGCTTTGGCGGACAAAACCAATTAGATCAGAAATAACCATTGATCAATTGGCAAGGATTTTGTATTCCAGATACCAACTATGAAAATTTGGGAATAATGAAAAAGCTACTTTCTATTGCGGTAGGCTGTCTAAGCCTAGTTCTGGCAACGCCAGCTTTAACACAAGCACAACACAGAGGACATGACGACCATGGCTGGCATGGCAGCAAGGATCGAGAAAAATATATCAGAAAACGAGAAAAGGAGTACGATAAATATGTCCGTGAACGCGATAAGCAAGATCGCAAATACTGGAAACATGAATATGAACATGATCATGGCCGTCCCAGATGGGCTAGCGCACATCACTACGATATGAGACATCATGTGTACTTTAGCGATTATAAAACATTCTATGATCCCTATCGGGGCGGATATGTCTATATGACCAATGGTCGATGGAACTTTTCTGTGAATGTCCCTTCTTTCCTCATTAATGTCAACTTAGGCAATGCAGCAATCCGTGTGATCAAGGACGTACCTATTGACAGAAGACCTGAAGAGTATTACGCTGATAATGAAGATTGGGACGATTAAAGACACGATCGAACTTTTTGCGTTTATTTAGAATAATTACTGATAATACTGTATTTTTGCGCTGTTCATCCTAATGACAGCGCATCTATGACAAATAAAAGAGCTAAACAAAATATTCTAAAAAATATACTTGGAAAACTCCATCTTTATTTGGGCTTATTATTTGCTGTAATCTTTTTTGCTGTTTGTGTTACAGGAATGTTATTGAGTTTTGAAAAAGAGCTTACCCCACTTTTATGGCCGAAAGAACAGAAGGTAACCGTACAAACCAATCGTCTTTCCCTTGCACATATTTCCCAAAAAGCCGAAGTCATATTTCCGGACAAAAAGTTGTTTCGCATCGAAATTCCAGCAGATCCTTCCCGCAGTGTCCGCATACAGTATGGACAAAAAAAGACCGGATACTGGTATGCATATATGAATCCTTATACTGGAGAACTATTATCCAAAGGTCGGCAGAGTGACCGTTTTTTTCAAAAGACTTTAGATATCCATCGTTTTCTTCTCGTCGAAAAAATCGGAAGTACCCTAACGGGAATCTCAGCTCTAGCGGCTCTCTTTCTTGCCCTAAGTGGTATTTACCTTTGGTGGCCCAAAAATAAATCCATGCTCAAACAACGTGTAACGATGAAAATGGCAGCCTCTCTCAAAAGAAAGGTCTGGGATTTTCACGCAGTCGGGGGGTTCTACGCATCTTTGTTTTTAATTATTTTTACTTTAACAGGATTGACCTGGAGTTTCGATTGGTACAATAAACAATTCTATAAAGTATTGGGTTCAACCCAAAAATCAACAAAAGAGAAGATCGGCAACGCCAACAAACTGGCTTTTTCAGATTACCTTGTGCTGGATACGATCTATCAGCAGTTAAACAGCCTATACCCTACCTCGGGAAATATAATTGTCACATTTCCTGAAAAGAAGGATTTAGCTTTTGCGTTAACCAAGGAAAACTTTTCAAATGCAACTTTACAGATCAACCAGGCATTCTTTGACAGCAAATCCGGACAGTTACTTAAAAATAACCCTTTAGAAAAGTTACCATTGGCGCAGCAGGTTCAACGGATGATGAAATCCATCCATATGGGATCGATATTTGGACTACCCTCTAAAATTATTGCATGCTTAGCCGTTACACTAGCAGCATCTCTCCCCATCACAGGGATATGGATATGGCTGAACAAAAGAAAGAAGAAGAAACTGTCAAAAAGCCAAAAGAAGAAAGCAATTCAACTTCAAACCATAGCATAGTCTACCATGCGTATTATCCTTATTTTAAACTTTTTTAAGTAGTTTCTTATCTCAAACACACAATTAGACACCAATAGAAGAGATGATCGCACTTAGTCTATTATAAGCAATATCTTGGTGACTCTTCACATTTTTTTCGATATTAGCAGCTATGACAGACCGCAAAGAAAATTCGACGAATGCAATCAATGAAAAAACATTACAACAGTTCTGTAACGCCTCAAAAACGTTGGCATTATTCAGTGGTCGATGGAAACTTTCCATTCTATTCAAACTCCTCGAGCAGGACACAAACTATTCGGAATTCAAAATTCTTCTGCCCCAAGTAAGCGATCGTACACTTGCGAAACAATTGAAAGAATTGCAGCTGGATGGACTCATTCAAAAAGACCGAAGTAAAACAGCATCTGTCTATTCACTAACCGACAAAAGTCATCAGCTAAAACCCCTATTGGCAGCCCTTTCTGGGTTTAACAACGACCATCCTTAACTAAAATCAACCCGCTCCAAAAATTCAATCACCTCTCCATTTGGACTATAAACGAGGCTGTTGCGTACAAAAACATCTTTTTTACCTTGACTGAGCCTGAGTTCAAAAACACCGGCACTCAAATCCTCTGCACCATGGGCGAGAGCCTGTATTCGGGCATCTTCGGCATCTTCTACCGTAAAACACAAATGAAGTAGCGCATTCTCGACATACT
Source organism: Sphingobacterium paramultivorum (assembly GCF_014109745.1). Classification (NCBI taxonomy): domain Bacteria; kingdom Pseudomonadati; phylum Bacteroidota; class Sphingobacteriia; order Sphingobacteriales; family Sphingobacteriaceae; genus Sphingobacterium; species Sphingobacterium paramultivorum. Next base: position 6,386,009 of record NZ_CP058555.1, on the reverse strand, counting down.
CCTCCCCTTCTATACGCCTTCTTCCCTGCGTTGGAATAGCAGCATTCTTATCACAAATTTCCAAATAATAGCCAATAGAGGCATTAAAAAGCATGGCGCAGCGTTCTAAATTGAACTCGGGTAACGACCATTCATGCACGACAATAAAACCAAGATTTCCATAAAATCCAATCGTCTTATCAAAATCCTGAGCCTTAATCGACAGGTGATGAAAACCCACAATATTATCTTTCAATTCCATAGCGTATAATTTTTGAACAAAACTAATGTGTTTTTCCGGAGACTGGAACAACTTACAAAATTGTAAGTTGCACTGGTCGGATCGAAAACCAACAGATCCACGTTGCGCGCCGCAATGGAACCAATTTTATCAAACTAACATCCACTTACTTATAGCATAAAATGATCCTGAAAGATCGGACAGAAAACTATCCACCAATCCCATTGGACGAGAAAAGAGTATACGTTAAAACTAGCGGTATCAAAAGGGAGATTTTAAATTACAGGAGATAGATCTTATTATTTTAGTGTACTTTTGCCCGGTAAATTTTTCGATCTGAACAAGAGCCAAAAGCTTTGTAACTACCATGAGTCTATAAAAATGGAGCATTCCTTAGACATCATCTCGATGGACTTTGCTGCCAAAGTATCGTGACATCCAGCATAAGAAATCGAATGTTATAAATTCTTCAAAAATCAAGATAGAATGCGCAAAGTTTAAAGCCCTTGGTCTACATATATTTGCAAATAAAATGAAACAGCATCTTCACAGACAATTACGGATCTATAGATATGTGATCTATAGAGAGACATTAGTCGATCCTTGGGAACATTTTTGGTCATTTATTGGTGCATTTGTTGGGATATTTATTATCGCCTATATCCAATCACTTCATTTACCTTCGCTGGAAAATATCTTTTTGATAGGTTCTTTCGGAGCTTCCTCGGTTTTGGTTTATGGGGCCATACAAAGTCCACTTGCACAGCCACGCAATTTAATCGGCGGCCACGTTGTTTCTGCAATCGCCGGGGTTACCGTTGCACAGCTCCTTCCCGATATTATCTGGCTGACAGCTCCCTTTGCGGTTGCCCTGTCCATTGTTTGTATGCAGCATACTCGCACACTGCATCCTCCTGGTGGAGCAACTGCACTCATTGCGGTCAGCAGCGGAACAAAGATCTCTTCAATGGGATATTGGTACGTATTAAGTCCAGTACTATCAGGTTGCATAATTTTATTCCTGGTAGCTCTAATCTTTAACAATATCACGAAAAAGAGACATTATCCTGTAAAAAAATCACGTTTACGCCGTTCAAGAAGGCAGCATCTAAAAACCCGTTTTGATCGCGCCAAGAGCCCGTCACACTTATAACGTGCTGGAATCCCTCATTCTATCCAAATCTATCGGATAGAATGGGTACTTGATTCATACCCAAGCAAAATTCGCCAAAGAAGAAGCTAGAATGATCTATTTTGAGAATAGCAAACCACTATAATCTATAAAATTACTTTTCCTTTAAATTAAGTAAATTCTCAAATTAAACTTGCATAAATTTTAACAATTACCTAATTTCACAGATAAAATACATATTAATACACAAAAGTATTTCTATAAGAATAATTATTTAACAAATAACCACTTAAATCAAAACCATTATTTAAAAAACACGTTAACTATTTTGTTAATTACATTTAATTATATACTAACAACGTAAACCAATCATGACCAGATTTACTCAAACAGTACTGTTGATTCTGTTAATCTTCACAAGTCAACTTGTCGTTAATTGTTCCTCGGATAAGGATCCAATCGATGATATTGAAAATTCGACCAGTTGGATGGACGACCTCGAAAAATCTTTAGGAACAGGCACCAAAGCCAAATTAAACAATTGGATAGCAAAAGGTTTGGACCAAACCAAACTCAAAGAGACATTTTCTAAGTCCAAGGATAAGGCTGCTCTGCTGAATAACCTAGAAACAGCACAAAGTATTTATCATCAAAGAGTATATATTGAAGACTGGAACAATATCCCTGGAATAGAAAAATCTGATTATGTACCGAATGGCTTAGCCAATGGAAAAAACAGCCCATGGAATAACCCCGATTTAGATTTACCTGCTGTTGAAGCAGCCAACTTTGTGGACGCTACAGCGACAGAACTACCCGCAGGCACCAAAATATATCGTGTCACTGGCGGAAATCCTGCTGGCGGCTACTGGACCAAAGAGATTCCAAAATCCGTTGGCGACGTAATCGGCGGTACTGCCGTTCAACCGGCATGGAACAACTTCAGTAAATTCTACCGCTATGAAGTGCCACAAGCCAAAACACTAAAAGTATGGCAGGGGACCACCGCAAGACAACCCATTGCCGCAGGCGTAATCAACCCCCATCTGCCAGGCAAAGCAATTCAGCTATTTATCCCTGCAGCTGTCAGAGACGATGCCTTTAAACAACTAGTACAAGAAATTCCTTTACCATGGTAACTATTGAATACATAAAAGCGCATTATCTGCAACTTCTGACGCTATTGAAACAGGATGTTTCACTCAACCAGTCAGCTCAACCGTTTTTAGACTATGTTCTTCTTTATGAGAATAAATTTTCAGGCACATCAACTACAGCGGATGTACAACAGCTTCGGGAGTTTTTGAGAGGAGCAAACCGATTTGCAGATGAGTTTTCATTTTCCGATCGGCATGGCAGCCAAATACGGGCCTTGATCAAAAGTCTCTATGACCTATTGGATACCGCTATTTCATAGCTTATACAGGAGCGTTTTTGACTAGTAAGCCAAAAACGCTCTTTTACAAATTATCCTTCACATCCGCTAAAACGGTTGTCATGGCCCGATAGATCCCATACAATAAGAAGAGTAGACTTGTAATTGTAAGCCCCAGATACTCCACCACCCACGCAATAAGTATAGCTACGAGGTGAATTTTACCATTCTCGGGTTTAAATGCCGCTCCCGAATAAACGTAGTAAGCGATGGAACCAAATAACACCAACCATATCACCGCATAAACATAATGAAGTGGGTTTTTGCTGAGCTTTTTATTTTTAAACATGTGTCAAGTTTTATGATTTGTTGGCCATTCGTTTATCTAAACAGCAAACGGATATGTTGTCAAATGTAAGCCCTAGCCGAGCTTTTCGCAAGGCACAACTATAATTCGCATCCGATGGTTTAATATTCGCAGCACCGATAAAAAAATCGGCATCAGCAATGGTCGGCATTCAGCTACTTCGCTACCTTTACAACAAAAGAAAAAGTCCCTTACATTACTGCAAGGGACTTTACGATAACCGATTATTCCGATATGATTTCTATGCCGCTGGAAATTTGCTCATATCCATATAAAATATCTCCCAGGTATGACCGTCAAAATCTTCAATACTTCGCTGTTGCATAAAACCGTAGTCTTTCATTGGCGTTGGTTCAATGCCTCCGGCTTTCAATCCATTATCAACAATTTCGTTCACACGATCCAAACCAGAAACAGAAAGTGAAAGTAGTGCTGCAATCTGTTTTTTTGTATCTGCAAGCGGTTTTTCTGTAAATGTTTTAAATTTATCCGGAGATAAAAGCATCACAAAAATATGCTCACTCCAAACCATACATTTGCCTTGTTCGTCGGAAAACTGAGGATTATTCGTAAAGCCCAATTGTGTATAAAAATCCATTGACTTATTCACATCGGCTACGACGAGATTAATAAATATCTGTTTCATCATTTTAAAGTTTAATTGCTATTGATCATGCAAAGTTGAAAATTTTCACCCAAAAAAAACTTGACCTATGCGAAGATTTTTATGCAGCATCAATGAATAAGCAGCGGAATGACCATACCTTATATGGATAGCTCGTTATATAGATCGCTTGTTACTTAGAGAGCTCATTCAATTCGGCCTGTGAAAACACATGATCACCTTTGAGATAACTATTTGCTTCTTTTAAATACGTATAGATCACTTCTCGCCCCTTAGGATTGGGCAATTTATGTAAGTTGTGCACCAAATATTCCTTGTCCCGCAATCGATCCTTACTATAGCTTAAAAAAGAGGGTGCATGTGTCTGCACACTCCAACGAATAAAACGTAAATCGATATTATCGGGATATTTCATGATCATTTCCTCCAAAAGCTTTTTCCCTTTCTTGAATTGACCTAGTTTTGTAAACGGATTGCCCATATGTTTCGCCCATAATATTTCATAAGCAGCGAGGTATCCCTTCTCCGTTGCGGAATTGGCAGCTCCCTCCAATAATTTCAGATTCGCTTCACAGAGTTTCTTATTTTGAACAGCAGTAGCGTACTCGGCTCGCATTTTATCAACATCAACTTGACCAAAACAACATATCGCACATAATACCAAAGAGACACAGACAAAAAATCGTATAACCATTTTCAATTCAATTAAAGTAAAAAATAGAACGCTGTTCTAGTCATATAACAACATCGACAAGCTTTGAGTTTTCTTATTTTTTAATCCGTTGAGAATGCCGTTTGTTTTGCCATTTTCCCAATACGATCAATAATGCACCAATTGCAACGAAAACCAAGGTTACTCCAAAACTGTTCAAAAGAACCCTGTCCATTCCCAATTCGGAAACATTGACAAAAGGATACGGATAAAACCCAGAAAATGAACCATGCCACAACGTATAAAAAAGATAGACTAATGGGAAGATCAACCAGTAAAAAATATGACTCCAACGGATTGTTCCCTTGTCCAAAAAACGCCACCAAAAAAGAAAAAAACTCAAAGGAGTGACCACATGCAATAATTCGTCAACTACCATTGATAAACCCTGTGGATGCGACAGAAAGCGGAGTATGGTATTATAGATAATTCCGACAATAAGAATGTATAATGTTACGGCAGTAATTGTTTCGGGTTTAGTAAAAAATAGGCCAACTCGACTTTTTGACCAGAAAACAGTAAAAAAACAGCATAGCAGTACCATTACATTACCTAGAATCGTAAAATAACTAAAAAACTGAACAATATAGTCCATGCGGCCAAGCTTTGAGACAAGAGCGCTTAATACAAATTGCCCAACGATTGCAAACAAGGTAATCAAACCAATGCTACCAGCAAAAACCGATTTTAATGAACTTTGAGTCTCCATATTACGAGTGGTCTATACAATACTAAATATAAAAATTTCAATCGCTATTTGGAATTTTAAATGATCAAATCCAATTCACCGCCGTTCGAACCCGGAATCCAGATTGTAAATAATTGCAACGAATTGTAAATGGATTCAGTTTCCTTACTTACAATTATTATTTTTATACGCTATAAAGTATTGATAAATGATTAGAGTAGCCATTATCGAGGATGAACCCGCCGTACGCAAAGAAATCAGCTATTTGGTCCAACAGGAAACTGACGTTGAACTTGTTGGCTGGAGCGATACGGTGACAAATGCTGTAAAATTGATTGAAGAGAAACAACCAGACGTTATACTCATGGATATTCAGCTCCGTGATGGTACAGCATTTGACATCCTAAAAAAGCTAACCGTTATTCCACAGAATATTATTTTCATTACGGCCTACAATCATTTTGCAATCAAAGCCATCAAATACGGTGCTTTGGATTATCTCTTGAAACCGGTCGATCAAACCGAACTAAACGAAGCCTTAGAACGTTACCGGCGTAAAAGCGAAAATAATCCCCAATGGATGAAACGTTTATCAATGGCACAAGAAGCTTTACATGCCAGCGAACTTCCCGAAAGCATTGCCTTGTCTTCCATACACCATGTACGTATCGTCCCTGTTCACAACATCGTATACTGCAAAGGAGACGGTCCCTATACTCTTTTCTTTTTAAATGATGGTACCAAAGAGTTAATCTCTAAACCCCTCAAATATTATGAAGAATTATTGCCACAGCCTTATTTCTTACGCACCCATCAATCGTATCTTGTCAACAGGTCGCATATTTCTGGTGTCAATCGTTCCGAGTATATTGTCTTAAAAAACAAAGAGGAAATTCCAATTTCATCACGCAGAAAAAATTCGATCTTAAATCAGCTTTTCCCAGAAAAATGAGCGCACTGAACCGCATTTTCCCTTGGCTACTACTGCCTTTGTTTTTTATTGCTTGCGCTCAAAAGAAAGACGGATTATCGCCCGACCATGATGCTATTGCTGCACAGATTAAAACGCTCGAAGATCAAAAATTAACTGCAGCAAATGGGGATTCCATCAAACAGGCCTGGTTAACGTTAGACCAGAATTCCACCGTAAAAAAAGACACGGTACTCGCTGCCCGTGTAAAATATTACCTGGCACGACTCTATGCTATGAGCGGTCAAGATTCGGCTCTTTTTTTTGTTCAACAGGCGCTTGAACTCATTGAACCCACCACTGGAAACGCAAAATACAAAGCACTTATTTACAATGGCATAGGGAACATCCGTAGCATAGAAGCAAAACAACGCGAAGCGGGCTATTATTACAACAAAGCCGCCACGATTGTTTTATCGGACACCGCTGCAGGACTGTCAACCGAAGCAAAATCAGCAATATTATTGTCCGCTGCCCAAAACAACTTGAGCTCTTTCCAGTATAACCTTGCAGAAAAAATGAATCGTTCGGTACTCCCCCTAATTGATTCACTTCCTGAAGGACATATTAACCGACAACGCGTATTGGTACAAATGATACAGACGCTGAACACCTTACAACGGCCAGCAGAAGATATCGCCCCCTTCCTTCATCAACTCGAAGAATTACACGCTAAAAATCCAGACAAATACAACATTAGTTTTCTTTACGATTCGAAGATCCAATACTATGAAACGGCTAAAAAACCGGATTCCATTTTACATTACGAGTTGCTAAAAATAGCAATAGATGAACGCTTGCACCAACAAACAGCGTCCTCTATACTGATGAACAATTTATTTGTAGATTACAGTAATGTAGCCGCAATCTATGTTTCATTAAATAAACCGGCATTGGGAGAAAAATTCATCCAAAAAGCCAGCAAACTTAAAGCGCAGTTTCCCAAATTGATCTTTCCCAACAACGAAATTACATTTCAAAACAGTCTCGCAGCCGTCTATCACCTGCAAGGAAAAGATAAAGCAGCTATAGACGTATTAAATCACCTTGTGCAATTACAAAGGGGTATTTACCAATCGGAGAATACACAAGCGATCGCAGAAATGAATGCCCTATATCAACTCCAGGCGAAAGATCAGTCTATTCGTATACTGAACGAAAATATCAAGATCAATAAACTTCAGCTACAACAAAATCGCTTAGGACTGATCATTTCTTCGTTAGCCCTTATTTTATTGATCATCATACTTTTCTTCCTATATTACAGTTTTCGCCAGCGTCGTTCCATACAAGAGAAAGAAAAGGTTTTATTGCAGCAGCAGTTGTTGCGCACACAGATGGAACCGCACTTTATTTTCAATACCCTTTCCGCTGTACAGAGCTTCATGCGCCTGGATAAAAAAGAAAATGCCATCAAATATTTAAACCGTTTCAGCCGACTATTACGTAGTAATCTCGAATTAAGCCGTGAAAACCTCGTTCCATTAAATGAGGAACTTGAAACCTTAGAAAACTATTTGATCTTACAGCAAATGCGTTTTGAAGATGCTTTTGATTACCACATCACACAACCTGAAGATCAAGATTTAAGTGCGGTCATGCTACCGCCAATGCTGATACAACCCTATGTTGAAAATGCAATTCTGCATGGTATAGACCTCGAAACGGGCAATAGCCGTATTGACATCCAATTTGAACTTTCAGCAGATGTACTAAGAGTGAGCATTCAAGATAGCGGCAAAGTCAATCCAGACATTCCTGAAATATCCCATCGTTCACTTTCTGGGACGATCAGTCGTGAACGCATGCAGCTGTTGGGCAAGAAAGCAAGTGTACAGATCACCAAAAACCCAACTGCAGGCACCACGGTCACACTTCTTATACCAATTACCTATTAACGATTTATATTATTTAAACAAACTACAGCGCATTCAACTTGTCATCTAATATTAAGATAGGATATAAATTGTAGCGCAATTTCATTCGTTATCCATGGAAAATCAATTAAATTAATTAAATTCGTTTATAAACCAACGAAATAGCGTTTTGAACACAATTTTCAAATTTATAGTCGCATAATTTAGCCTCACAAACCACAGGCTAATCATTCTTTTATTCGGGTAACTCCTATCCGAACAGGTTTTCATTTCACCCTATTATTCTCGGTATTGTCAGCTCAGGACAGTATTTTATGCTATTTCAGTATTTAAAATACCACATCCCATCCTTTCCAATATCGTCGATAATATCAAAAATCAAATAAAGAATATTAAGCGCGACTACAACTCATGCGAAAAGAATATATCTGGGAGGTCAAAGCACACAATACTCCCCTTCTCAAAAGATCCTGCAGCCATTGCGATAGTGATAGGTTCTACTGCAGTGAAAAGTTCAGAATGAATGCACAGAAAAAAAATATCGACGTTTGGTTGATTTATAGATGTATCAAATGTGATAACACCTACAATATGACCATTATTTCCCGTACCAGCCCCGAATCTATCAACAAGGAACTGTTTCATAGATTTCAGGAAAACAACAGGGAACTAGCATGGCTATATGCTTTTTCAACAGAAATCAGAAAAAAGAACAATCTTGAAGCAGATTTCGATACCATCAAATATGAAATACAGCATGAACAGCGGTTCATTGAAAATTTACACAGCATAAACGACGACACCTTATCCTTCAAAGTCATCTATGCATTCAGCTTTCAGCTCAAACTATCCACCGTCATTCGTAACTGTTTAAAACTATCATCCAAGCAGCTCGACCGACTCATCACTATGCAGGCAATTACTGTACATGGAAAATTTCTAGAAAAAAAACATCGCGTCAAACATGAGGATATTGTGAAAATATCATGTGAAGCATTGAAACGCATAACCCGATAAACAAACGGCGAGCAATCCTATAATTGCCCGCCGTCTTATTAACTAAACACAAACTAAATTTCATTGCAGGTTCTCCCCCTGCTCATTGGCATTATTTATTTTTGTTTCATTATATCCGCTAAAAGTTTCATGTAAAAACCTCCAACAACACTACGCGCCTTAAAGTTTTCACGGATCCCCGTAGTCGAATCATAAAAATCATTTAATGGGACACGGGATTCCGTTTGAATCGCATGATTATAGACTGGTTTCACCAAAGCTTCAAATGCTTCTTTTGATGGAGCAAATGATGCTGTCCAAAGAATCCAGTCATTTTTGGTGTACGCTTTGCGACTATCCAATGGTATGCCGAATCTATTTTGCTTGGTCAGGTAATACTTAATTTCCGCATCATACACTTTTTGAGGAAACAGATTCAATCCCAACACTTTGTCCCAGATCAAATTATATTTTTGACTCCAGGTATTTTTATCATCAAATGTCAGCGCGTAATGGTCGCCCGCATCTGCCATTTCCATCCATTTCGGAACCATTTCCTCCGCAATTGCACGGTATTTTTTTGCGATTGCAGTTTCACCAATGGCCTCCGCTAGCTGCGCATAACAGGCAATGCCCACAATAGCTTTAACAGATAAATTGGCATTTCGTGCAAGATGACCAGCAAAATCGTCTGTACAGAGCTGCGTTTTAGGGTCAAAGCCATCTTTAACGAGATAATCTACCCAAGTTGTCAATGTTTTCCAATGCTTCCTTGCATAGTCCCCATTCCCTTGCACTTTCGCGATTGCCGCAGTTAAAATAATCATATTGCCCGATTCCTCCACAGGCATAGGTTCACCATAGGTTTGACCATTGGCCAATGGATACGTACCCAAATCGTGAGCCGCCCAAGGATATGGATATTTACCGCTCTCGCTAAAATAAAATATTCCAGTTAGCATCCCTTTCAACAGCTCCGGATTATAGATCAAATACAATGGTGCTGAAGGATAAGTGACATCCACCGTATTGATAAAACCACCACTATTATTTTCTTTGGAAAGCCATAACAGTTCATTTTGTGGACTTTTTACCAAGGTATGTGCGGCTATACTTTGGCGATAAGCTAGCACACTAAGATGTGCATATTCTTTTCCACCCGATTTTAGCGCATCCGCATAAACCGCTTTGTCGAATGCCACACACTTATCGAGCACATTACGATACTCATCTGCAGCCAAAGTCAGCTGATTTTCCATCGTTTCTTTGCCCGAATTGTTCCACCATGGTCGCAGATTATTTTTGAAATACTGAATCGCATAAATTTCATCGTAGCCTACCTCAACAAAACGTTCCTCCGCTTTCGCGCCCACATTGCCAAATGGAATGACCGTGTTCAGCGCAAGTGAGGTACCCTTAACAGTTTTTGCAGCAGTCGTTGTTCCCTTTCTAAAGGCGTCGACGGCTCCGCCCCTCGGACTAATAAACTGTTGCGTTTTATCCTGCTTTGGTGAAGCAACATAAAAATAACCCCAGTCTATCCGCATATCATCGGCACCTTTCTGCAAAATAGGCTGTTCGACCGTTCCCGCTTTTAGTACCGACAATTTTGCCGTTTCATATTTTTCGGCGGTTACTTCCTGTGAAGGCTTATACACCGCAATATTTGTGGATGCACTTAGAAAAACTTTAACAGCATGTTGCTTGCCATCGTTTGCTTTTACGTTATACGTGATATAGCTCACCGGTCGAGCCAATAAATTCAGATCATCCATAAGCAAAGGCGACGTAAAGCTTAGTTTCAGATCCACCTTACCAGCCTGAAAGTTATAGACCGTACGCGTCGCTGTTATTTCCACATCTTTTTGCACGGCTTCTTGAATTCGTGGCCCACGCTCTTTGAGCCTGTCGACCAAACCAAAATCCAGGTAACGACCGCCGGCACTATTCTTCAAATGGATGGCAATATGATTTTGCCCAGCCCTCAGATTCGCCTTGTCAATCGGTAAATATTGAAAGCTGTTAGTCCAACCTACCTTTTCGTAAACCTTCTTCCCATTCAAAAATACTTCTATATTATCATCATGATTGAGTTTTAGAAACAGCTCATTGATACCCTTCGGATCCGTTACGGAAAACTCACGTCTCACCCAGATATCGTCCGATTTCCAAAGCGTCTTTACCTGTTGCGCATCATCACCAATGGGTGCAAGTCCAGATTTCCACGTATTCGTCTTATAAACGGAAGACTCCCAGCCGCCTTGAGGTTTTGATTCAGTATATTGTACCGTATAAGATTTATCTTCCGAAGTCGGTAGAATAACCGCATAACTAGGCTCTTCTTTGCCAAGAAAACGATAAATATTACCATCAACATCAATTAAGCCCAACAGCGAGTGATCAGCGTCTGTCCAGTGTTTCGTTGTAGACGCATGAAGCTGGTCCGTCATGGACCATATACTAAAATTGGGGTTGTGTGTAATTAATGGATAAGCCGGAGCTTTGCGCTCTTGGGCTTGTCCATCTAAAACAGTGGAAACACAGGCCACAATAACACAGAGACCTATCTTCCCAAGTTTGTTCATTGCATAAATAGATTTTTGAAAAGGTTTAATCATATTTTTTGGATAAAATTAGCTATACAGTTTTCCCTATTGAGCATATGCCCAATCGTTTTAACAAAGAAAGTCGGAATAAATTAAATTCAGCTGTCGCATCGTATCATTTTATCTTCAATTTATATCATATTTGACGATCTGCCTTCTAATCAAGATAATTATTATCTTTGAGAACCTGTCCGATCGTTATGCGCAAAATGACCTATATCCATCGGCATTCAATTTTACCAACAACACAATGAGAAGTATTTACGTTTATTTCTTAATGACCATATCTTGTCTTTTTTCAACGAGCACACAGCTTTATGCACAAGAAACCGATTCGGTCAATAAAAAAGAACTGGATCTGAGTTCCCTTCTGAACGGAATCAGACAACAGCAAATTAATGATTCTCTTGAACGGGTAAAGCTTCAGCATGAAATTGCCGATCTTAAAAGTCAAAATAGCCCCAAAAAGGAAAATTTAAAACAGCAGCTGAATGAGTTTGACGAAGAAAATAACCTTCGGAAGCAGCAGCTGAAAGTTAAAGTAGACTCCATCAAAAAAAACACAAAAAGATATGCGGTAGCACCATTTCAGGATACGCTATTCTATATCTACAATAAACTTGGATCATCATTAGCCAAAGACCGAGCTTACAATGTGGTCAGCAGAATCCATAATCTATATGAAGATGATTTTGTGAAAGTAGACTCGTTTAAAATCGAAAACAACGAAATCAGTGCCGACATCATTTATAAAGATCTCGTCATAACTTCCGTCACAGAACTTGATGCACTACTGGAAGGAAAAAGCAAAGAAGAGATTGCTGCAAACTACCTAAAAAGAATTCAGGATTCAATCACAACGGAACGTGCAGACAACAGCATTACAAAACTTCTTACCCGTATTGGGCTTGTATTTCTCATTCTCGTCGTTTTTTCGATATTGATTCTATTGATAAACAAATTGAAAAAATATGGTACACGACGTATATTAACGGAGAGAACACAACGGATCAAAGACATTAAGATCAAAAATTACGTCCTTGTCACTTCGGTACAAAAAACACGGATGTTTATTAATGCAATAAATATCTTACGCTGGGGCTTGATCGTCCTCATTGCCTTTATCATGCTGCCGATTGTCTTCAGTGTGTTTCCATTTACACAAAGCTGGGCATCCAATCTCATTGGACTTTTCACAAAGCCCCTGAAGACTGCAGTTTTGGCAATTTGGGATTATATTCCCAATCTGATTACCGTATTTGTCATACTCGTTGTCATGCGTTACGCCGTTCGATTCATAAAGTATATTTTTACCGAAATTGACAAAGGCAAATTAGAGGTTAATGGCTTTCATCGCGATTTTGCCATGCCTACCTTTACTATTGTTCGCTTTCTGCTCCAAGCCTTCACACTGGTGCTCATATTCCCGTACCTACCCGGCGCAAATTCAGATATCTTTAAAGGAATATCCGTATTTATTGGTGTCCTATTCTCTTTAGGATCATCTTCTGCGATTTCCAATATCATAGCGGGACTTGTGATCACCTATATGCGTCCTTTCCGTATCGGAGACCGTATCACTATCGCCGACAAAACAGGCGTGGTTATCGAAAAATCACCACTGGTAACAAGGCTTCGAACGATAAAAAATGAAGAAATTACCATCCCCAATTCCTCGGTACTTTCCGGAAATACCGTCAATTATTCTACCTTCTCAGAAGATGGAATCTGCTTTCAGGTGGAATTGACAGTCGGTTATGAAGAACCTTGGCAACGTATACACGAATTGCTACTGAACATCCCACCCCGAATAAAAAGGGTCAACCTTAACCCCGCGCCATTTGTCTTACAAAAAAAATTAGACGACTTCTATGTCCTCTATGAACTGAATGTGTACATCGCTAAATCTGGGGAAATTGAACTGGCAAAATCTGAAATTTTTCAATCGATCTTGGATGACTTTCTAGCTGCAGGAATTGAGATGAATGGCCCACACATATTTGCCAAAGTTGACCATGTACAACAATATAATCCAAAAATGCCCAACAGCTCGTACAATAACTGATCTGAAAGCACAATTTTTAGCTGATTACTGCAAAGAACATCTAATGCGTTTTGACCGGTATACATATCCTGTTGAATTCATCCACTGTTGTGAGCTTGTTAACTAAAGATGTAAAACATAGATTAGCTCTTCGGCTTCGACTCTGTCAGGCCAAACGACATCCCTGGATTGCGTGAACACCAGTCAGCCCGCGCAATAAATGAACACTGGACCAGCTACATTATTCAAATTGGACTAGCTCAGTTGCATCTATTGGCTGTAATTTTGGATAAAATCAAGAAATAGCTATTTGCATGTATGTACCCAAACATTTCCAGTTCGAAGATTACGCAGAAAAGGTTGAATTTATGCAACAATATAGTTTTGCGACCATTGTATCGATTAAAGAGGGGATTCCAATAGCCACACAGCTCCCCTTCCACATCCGTACAGATAAAGATCAGCTGCTTTTAACATCACACTTCGCTCGCGCAAACGAACAAGCCAATTATATCGAAAATACGCCGTCATTGGTTATTTTCTCCGAACCACATGCTTATATCTCACCACAACACTATGACAAGGAAGAAAGTGTGCCAACTTGGGATTACATCGCTGTACATGCCTATGGCCTTGCATCCATCCTTACAGACGAAATAGCAAAAAGTAAAGCCCTAGAACAGATGATCCTGAGTTACGACGAAGCCTATTTAACACAATGGGAAAGCCTTTCCGATCGTTTTAAAAGTGGTATGACGCGAGGTATCGTCGCCTTCGAACTTGTCGTTACGGATTTACAGGGCCAAAAAAAATTAAGTCAAAATAAAAGTGAAACGGAAAGACAGCGTATCCGTGATTTTCTAAAAAATAGCGACAATGAGCTCGAAAGAAATATTGCTGCAGCAATGAAAAATGGATCAATAAGTAACGAAAAAAAATGAACACACACACTGACATAGAAATCACGCAGGTAAAACTAACAGATATTGACCTGCTGCAGCAAATAGGAAAAGCAACATTTATTCAGACCTTTTCAGACACGAACACCGAAGAAAATATGAAGACCTATCTGGCCGAAGGGTTTTCAAAGGAAAAATTATTGTCCGAGCTCTGCGATAACGAATCTGAATTTTACTTCGCTGTCTTGAAAAATGATGTTATTGGCTACCTAAAAGTAAATACCGGCCAGGCCCAGACCGAACAACAGTGCCCCCAGGCATTAGAAATTGAACGCATTTATGTATTACAGGAATTTCAGGGTAGAAAAGTGGGGCAGTTATTGTTTGAAAAAGCGCTAGCCTTAGCCCAAATAAAAGCAGCTTCATTTATCTGGCTTGGTGTTTGGGAAAAAAACTTGCGGGCAATCAATTTCTATCAGAAAAATGGTTTTGTCGCATTCGACCAGCATATTTTTCAACTGGGTGACGATAAACAAATAGATATCATGATGAAAAAAACAGTACAACCACATGCATGAGTTTATAGCAGAAAATATACAGGTCATACAACAACGTATAGACGAAGCCTGCAAAGCAAACCGTCGCGATCCCCGCGAGGTAAAATTATTGCTGGCCACTAAAACCGTACCTGCCGAACGTATCGAAATCGCACTACAAACTGGTCAAACCTTAATTGCTGAAAATAAAGTGCAGGAACTGAAAGACAAATTTGAGTATTTAAACGCTGTTCCCCATGTCAATCATTTTATTGGTCATCTTCAAACCAATAAGATCAAGGATCTGCTCAAATGCAACGTATCCTGCATCCATTCGATCGATCGTATAGATCTCGCCGAAAAATTGCATCAGCGACTTTTAAAACAAGATAAAAGCATGGAAGTGCTCATTCAGGTAAATACTTCCTTCGAAGAGAGCAAGTACGGCGCTGCCCCAGAGGAAGTGATCGGCCTGGTTCAGCAAATAGCGACATTAAGCACACTAAAGATTAAAGGACTGATGACTATCGGTATATTGAGTGCCGAGGCCGAACAGGTACGAGCCTGTTTTCAATTGCTCAAACATATTCAACGACAGATTATAGCCCTAGCTATTCCCGGTGTATCGATGCAAGAATTGTCGATGGGCATGAGCGGAGATCTAGAGATAGCGATAGCGGAGGGCGCTACGATTGTCAGGGTAGGCACGGCAATTTTTGGACGGCGTCCTACTCCAGATAGTTATTACTGGAATGAGAACCTATAACATAAAAACCAATGCGGATACATTTTATACAACACGAAGTTTTTGAAGCACCCGGGGCCTATTTAACCTGGGCGGAAAAACAACAGCATGAGCTCACCTTTTCCCAGGTCTATCAACAGGACCGTCTGCCGGAAGAAATCGATTCCATCGATATATTGATCATTATGGGCGGACCTCAAAGTCCAGATTCATCCCCGTCCGAATACCCTTATTTTGACGCTAAGGCCGAAATTGCTTTTATCCGCCGATGTATTGATGCAGGCAAGGCGGTTGTTGGTATATGTCTGGGCGCACAATTGATTGGCGAAGCGCTGTCGGCAACGTACAGACATAGTCCGCAAAAGGAAATTGGAGTTTTCCCCATCACGCTCACAGAGGAAGGAATAAACGACAGCAAAATAGCACATTTTGGCAGCCCATTACCGGTCGGACATTGGCACAACGATATGCCTGGACTTACCCCTGAAAGTAAAATCTTAGCAAGCAGCGTCGGCTGCCCTCGACAAATTGTTCGCTATACAAATCTCGTTTACGGATTTCAATGCCATATGGAACTTACTACTGAAGTCGTCCGGCTTTTGATAGCTGCAGAAGAAGATCTCTTTCTTCAAAGCCAATCGCAGCAGTTTGTCCAATCACCTGACGAAATTCAGGCTTATGATTACAGCCAAATGAACAGCAAACTTCATACATTTTTAGATTTGCTTGAATGTGCATACACGAAAAGCCTAGTAAATAAATGAAGCGTATCTGTCTAAACGAGGAGGGTAAAAATTTACAGTAGTAATTCATTCGTTGGATAAAAAATAGTAGATTTGGTGTAACACAAAAAAACTATTGATGAACCTAAGACGCGGTCAACTTTTAAAAATGGGCTATCTAGCCCTTCTGGCAATTCTCCTACACGCCTGTGTTTCCCAAAAAGAAAATAAAAACCTCACTTGGTATCAACATCAGGTTATCGAGCAGCTTGTTCCGGAAACTGATTCCAGTTATAGAGTTCAAATTGGTATTATGGCTGCCACCTTCTGGCTGGACAATCAGGATGGTCAACTGGCCAAAAAATTGAACCTCCTGCAACAGAGCTACACGCAACGAAATAAAGTCGATGTCGCTGTTCAGCAAGGTACCAACAAAATCATTCGCGTCACTAAATCAGAATAAAACAAGCTTATTCAAGGCAACACAAATGATTTTGGTACCCACCAATACTTCAATTATAGTTAATATCTTCCGCCTGTACACATCATCCACTACATGATATTCTTTGCTATCTTTTCAATACGATCCTTACAGGCCACATTGTAAATTAAGCGATTTTATTCATTAATATAATTTGAGGCGCTTCCTGCAATTTTTCAGCGGCAACTTTTCCGAATGCTACAATATAAGGTTGTTGATTATGCGCATCCAAGCCCGCCTGATCTTCCCAGATTTCATAAAATATAAACTGGTTTTCATCACTGTTTACCTGGTGCAGATCGTACTGTATATAAGCTTCTTCCTTTCTACTTGCTTCGACCATTTCTAACAATAATGCCAATACTTCTTCCCGATGTGCAGGAACTGCCTTTAAAATTGCGGTTAAATATACCTTCATGTTATTGATTTTTATTTTGGTAATTTACTCTTTTCATCGCAATAACGCCATGGATAAAGCGATTTATCGATCAATAAATTTTTAGTTCAACGTAGTTTCCAAATGGAAGACCTCTTCCACATATTGTTTATATTCCTTTTCGTAATTGTCGACACGTTCTTGAGACGCACCCTTCTCCATATCATGAAAATGGAAGCTTCCCAGATGTTCCAATCCTGCAAACTGATTCATCTTGTGAAAACCGAATAAAACACCGGCATCAACTGAATGCTGATCAAAAAACTCATTTTCCATTGTAAAGGCTGTCTCAGGAGCATTCCAGCTCGAAGTCACCATGTATTTTTTACCATGCATCAAACCTCCGGTACCATAATTAATGGCCGGATTCTTACGTGAACGACCATCATTTTTATAGATAACGTTGTTGTGACCCGCCGTAAAAACTTCATCGATATAGAGCTTCAGACGGTTCGGAACCTGAAACCACCATACAGGGAAATGGTAAACGATAATGTCTGCCCATTTAAAATTTTCAACTTCAACCATTGGATCAAAATCATCGTTGATATTGGTTACCCTTGTTTCAAGTCCATTTTCAGCCAATGTTTCAACAGTCCAATTTGTTATTGTGGTATTGAAAGAACCACCCGAGTGTGCGAATTTCTGTCCGCCGTTGATAATAAATATTTTCATTTCTATAATTTTTCTTATTGATAACACAAATTTCTATCATATTTTTAAATCATACAAATAATTTAAATTGTATATTTGTATCATAAAAATAATAACTATGAAATGGAACTTAGAATGGCTTCGTACATTTAAGGCAATTTATGAAACCGGAACATTATCTGCAGCGGCACAGGAATTGTTTATTTCTCAACCTGGTGTCAGCCTACATCTGAATTCCCTGGAAGCCTTTACCGGGCACAAGCTTTTTGATCGATCTGCGCGAAGAATGGTGCCGACCGAAAAGGGGAAAATCTTGTACAACTATGTTATTGACCCGCTTAAAAAACTAGAAACCGGTGAACAGCATTTTCACAAACGCGCATTGGACGAACGTGTCACAATCAGTATCGGAATGTGTTTTGAGACATTTCAATACACATTGGAAGAACATATTGCACAGCTCCCCTTTAATTTAATTATCAAATTTGGAGAATATCCTCAGATGCAGCAGGATCTTGATAATGGTTTATTGGATCTTATTATTACGCCTCAAAAAGGAAACCAGCAGAATCTACAATACGAAGCTTTCTCAAAAGAGCGCATTGTCTTGATTGCAGGTTGTCAGACCGACACATCCACACTCGAAGCACTGCTGAACGACAATAAAATTAAGGAAGCAGCCCAGCTTCTAAAAAAACAATTGTGGTATAGCACGGCTGCCGATATGGATCATTTAAAAAACTATTGGTCGACACACTTTGGCGAACATCCAGACTTCAGCCCCAATTATATCGTCCCAAATATCAGCTCAATCATACGCTGCTTGAGCAACAATACTGGTTTTTCCATTGTTCCCGACTTTCTTTGTGCCGAAGCACTTGCATCCGGAAAAATAAAACTAATCTGGGAAGGGACCTCTCCCGTGGAGAATATACTTTACTTTGGAACGAGAAAGAAAACCATGTATCAGGAAGAAATCGGTCAATTGGAAACGCTGTTAAAAGAGAAATGGTAGATCACCGGACAATTTCTTGCCGATAGCCCGATTTCCGCTATTGATGCAACATTTTGCTTAAAAATTCGGGCGTAACGCCAATATATGCCGCAACTTGTTTCTGCGGAAGACAGTCGATCAATGTAGGATAACGTGTACAGAACTTTTCGTAACGTTCTTTGGCAGCTAGACGGAGATTCTCCATCGATCGACTTTGATAATAAACCAATGCATTTTCGGCAAGTATCCGAAAATAGACATTCAGTTTCGGAATCTCCTGATAGAGCCGATGCAGATCTACTTTGGAAATCATCCATACCTCAGATTCAAATACCGCATCAATGTATAGGTTGCCCGGTTTTCCGGTCACCAAACTATACATATCGCCGATCCACCAGCCTTCAGGAGCAAACTGTTGAATATACTGAAAGCCATTTTCATCCACGCAATAACTTCGTAGACAACCCGAAGCGACAAAAAGAGCATACCTGCTCAGATCGCCCTCCAACAGCAAATATTGTTTCTTCTTCACTTTTTTGGATTTCACAACAGCCAATAGGCGTACGATTTCATCTTCCGTGAGGTCGATCTCTTTCTGAATACTGTCCAACAATAGCTGTTTGTCCATAAATTAAAGCCTGATACATAACAAACATAGATAAATTGATGTTTGTATCCAAAAAAATAGACAAGCAGCGCCTTTTCTACGAAGGGAATACGCTTAGCTCTTCTAAAAGAAATACGTTTTGTTCTTCGCCGAAAAGACGCATAGGATACTTATATATTTACGGATGGCCGTCCCGAAGCAATGGTATGCGCTTCCTTCAAGACCTCCGAATAAGTAGGATGTGCATAAGACACTCTTGACATGCTATCGGCGGTGATTTCATATTCCAAGCCCAAAACACCTTGAGCGATCAGATCGGCGGCACGTGCTCCAATGATATGAACTCCCAATAGTTCGCCATATTTAGGATCGGCTAACACTTTTACAAATCCTTGTGTATCCATCCCTGCACGGGCACGGGCATTTGCGGAAAACGGGAATTTTCCAATCGTATACGCTATACCCTTTGCTTTGAGCTCCTCTTCTGTTGCGCCAACAGAAGCCACTTCGGGCCAGGTATAAACCACACTTGGGATCCGATCGTAATGTACCTTTGGTTTTTGGCCGTCCATATGTTCGACAACAAAGATTGCTTCTTCTTCAGCTTTATGAGCCAGCATAGCTCCGCCGATCACATCACCAATAGCATAGATGTGGGGAACGGCCGTCTGTAACTGCTCGTTGGTAACGATCATCCCTCTCGCATCCAGTTGGACAGCCGTATTTTCCAGTCCAAGCCCCGTTGTAAATGCTTTCCGTCCGACAGCCACCAAAATATAATCCGCCTGTAACTGCTGCTCGTTACCAACTCGATCCCTAAAGAAAACGTTTGCCGCAGCGCCTATATTTTCTGTTTTGTAAACAGCCTGTTCAAGCAAAATTTTAATGCCATCATGCAGCAGTATCTTTTTCAATGCATCCCCCAATTCATGATCCATATTGGCAAGGAGGCGATCGGCATATTCAATAATCGTGACCTCACAACCCAATCTATTAAATATGGATGCCATCTCTACCCCAATTACACCGCCACCGATAATAACGATTTTATCTGGCTTCTCTTGCAAAGACAACGCCTCTGTTGAGCTTATGATACGTTTTTTATCTATGGTTACTCCCGGAACTGTCGCTGGTTTGGACCCTGTAGCGATGATAAATTTCTTTGCTCCAAGGGACAGCCGCTCCCCCGCTGATGTAGCAATCTCCACCGTTGAATTATTGACAAAAGAGGCCGTTCCATGGATCACCGTAACCTTATTCTTTTTCATCAGGAAATTCAGCCCCTGCGTATTTTGCAACACCACTTTATCTTTACGCGCATACAGCCGACCAAAGTCAACCGATAGTCCCCCTACCTGAATCCCGTGTGCAGCAAAATGATGCTGTGCTTCATGATAATGATGTGTACTATCCAAAATTGCCTTTGTGGGAATACAGCCCACATTGGTGCAGGTACCACCCAATGTATCATATTTCTCTACAAGTGCGGTTTTATACCCCAATTGGGCACTGCGAATCGCCGCAACATAGCCGCCTGGGCCAGACCCAATGACAACCAAATCATATTGTTCCATATACGAACTATTTTTAGTTAACAGAATTATTCACGACCAAAAAAGGTCTTACAAGTACGCCCCGCATAGTTGCCATCCAAAAGGCTACTATAAAAATTTCAATATATACGCCAATCATAACATAAAATAAAATACCAAAAGGTATATTTAAAAACGGTAGAAAACACCGTATTATTCATAAATATTGGATTTAATTAAAATCAGTACAAACCTACAAATAAAATACCAATCAGTATATTATAAATAAAAAAAGTAGATCAAAAAAATAATATGAAAGTCAATTCTACGCAGAAGAGATTGTGTTTATGTTTAGGATAAAGGCATATTTTTTTAACTTGCTTCCAGATTAGCACCAACAGCGTCAAACGATTATTTTCAAATGAAACAGCATAATTACGTCGCCACAATTACGTGGACAGGAAATCGCGGCAGCGGAACCGATCATTATAAAAACTACGAAAGAAGCCATCGCATTAGCATTGACGGCAAAGCCGAGATTGAAGGTTCTTCGGATCCAGCGTTCCTGGGAGACCCCAGCAAACACAATCCCGAAGAACTATTACTTGCCTCCCTGTCCTCCTGCCATATGTTATGGTACCTGCATTTCTGCTCGGTCAATAAAATTATTGTAGAAGAATATATTGACCATGCAACAGCGATCATGCTTGAAGAAGAAAATGGAAAAGGCCGTTTTAAAGAAGTCACGCTAAATCCTTCGGTCCGGGTAAAAGATTCAACGATGATTGCACAAGCCATTGAATTACATAAAAAAGCAAGTGAATATTGTTTTATTGCCAATTCAGTAAACTTCCCGGTCTTGCACACCCCCAACGTCAGCATCAGCACATCCAGCTAAATGAATGAACTTTCTTCTTCACATGATATGCTGTGACATGATATGCTGTGAATTGACAAGAACGGCGATACCTGATCGAATTACGACATAGCTTAGCGCTATTTATTGGCTAGCCGCTCCTGTAACTCCCGACGGAAAGTAATACCGACCGGTAGGGACGTATTATTGATCTGTACCATACCATGCTCATATTTGATCACCTTATTGATCGAAGCAATGTAAGATTTGTGGATACGGATAAACTTTGAGGCCGGCACCTGTGTGAGAATTTGCTGGGTAGTGCTTGCGGTCAAAAATGTCTGACTAGGAGTGACAATTTTCACGTAATTGCCAAAGCTCTGGATAAAATCGATCTGCGATAATTTAACGTCAATAATACGGCCATCCATGCGTATACTAATTGATTTGGGCTCTTCTTCCTGGGGCGACACAGCCGTGTTATAGGATAAAAAACGTTGAACAGCCTTAAAAAAACGGGGAAATGAAATAGGTTTTAATAAATAATCAACAACGCCGTAATCATAACTCTCCAATGCGTATTCGGAATATGCTGTTGTCAAAATCGTTTTGGGTGGGTTATCCAGCATCTTCAGAAACTCCATCCCATTAATTTCGGGCATTTCAATATCCAGGAAGATTAAATCTACTTTGTTCTCCCGAAGAAAATCCAATGCCTCAAAAGCATTATAACATTGAGCGACCAACTGCAGATCAGTACTTCTTTCAATATAATTTACCAGTACATAATGCGCCGCAGGTTCGTCATCAACCACAATACAGCTATTTTTATTCATTGTTTAAAGATTTATAACCAATGACACCTCATACTCCTCTTTTTTGGAATTTGTCGTTAATGTATATCGATTAGGATACAAAAGTTTTAATCGCGCCATTGTATTTTCCAGACCTATTTTCGCCGAAAAAACATTCCTTTTCTTGACGGGAACAGAATTCCGTACATGCAAATATAAGTTCCCTTTTTCAATCTTGATCGAAATATGTACAAAACAATCTTCAATACTGCAGGTTCCGTGTTTAAAAGCATTTTCTACGAAAGTAATCAATAGCATCGGCGCTATCTGATAATTGATATCTTCTTCTTTTTGATAATCAAATTCAATTTTTGTGCGATAGCCTAACCGTTCACGCTCCAGCTCGATATAACTTGAGATAAAATCGATCTCATCATCCATCGCAACAAATTCCCGATCGCTGCTCTCCATCTGATAACGGAGAAGCTGGGAAACTTTGATGATCAATTCGGAGGTACGTTCCGGGTACTTCAAATTAATACCATAAATGGTATTCAATGTATTGAATAAAAAATGTGGATTGAGCTGTTTTTTTAAATGGGACAATTGCGTCTGATTGGAAAGCAGTTCACGTCGGGTCTTCACACGCTGAAAGCGATAAAATTCAATAAATTGGATACTACCCAATATACAGATCAACGAACCCAATAATACACCAAATTGATAATGGAACGTTTTCTGAACAAGATTCTTGTAAAGAAAACAATTCTTGTAGATCACGTTATCCGTTAGCTCTTTTAATATGAGTGCAAAAACTAGTAGTGTTGCCACCGAAGCCAAAATATACAACAGCGGTTTATTCTTCTTAAGTAGCAATGGCAACAGGAAAAAGCGATTCAATTGTGCATGCGCATAAAGGATCAAGAAATAGAACACCCCCATCAAAAATCCCTTCCAGCTCAGGATCAAAATCCAATCGTTCAAAGTAAAGAGGATAAACGAAAAGATCAATAGCACGATCTCCTGTATGATCTTGTTCTCAAAAACCTTTCTCATAATCCTTTTTTTGTTAAAAATCTGTTACAAAGTAAAAGTTTTAAGTTTATAACAGCAGAAAAATAAATGACGAATTAAATTGGTCACTTTTAAACGCTATAGATCATTTTAAAGGGACATCACAGTTCATCTCATCGTTATCTTCGTGTCCATAAAATGATAGATAACCTATGCTGAAATTGAATTTAGTGCTGTCATTGGCTGTATCACTTGCGACCTCCTCTTCCTTCGCTCAGAAGCTTACGCTCCGCGATGCCGTAGAACAGGGTATTGCAAATTATGGAAATATCAAGGCAAAGGAATATTATCTCCAGTCCTCCCTGCAGACCAATGAACAAGTCAAACGCGACTTTTGGCCCAATCTGAACATCGTAGCCCAACAGGACTTTGGAACAGTCAACGGACAAAATGGTCCACTGTATGGATTTGGTGGGCTGGGTGTAGCTTCTTCGGGAGCCGCTCTTCCAGAACAAAATTGGAATGCCGCATTTGGTGCGCTTTACTTAGCCAATGTCAATTGGGACATTTACACCTTTGGACGAAAAAAAGAACGTATCGAATTAGCCAAATCCGATACCAAACGACTACAGGCCGATCTCGGTCAGGAACAGTTCCAGCATAAAATCAAGATTGCTGCGGCTTACCTCAATTTATTGGCTAGTCAACGATTGGAAAAAAATCAACAGATGAATCTGGACCGTGCACTGGTATTTTTAAATATTGCTGCCACCAAAGTAAAAAACGGAATATTGCCCGGAGTAGATTCTACACTTGCTTCAGCGGAAGTATCGCGCGCAAAAATCAGTCTCAATCAGGCCCGTGAAAATGTTAAGGAGCAAAACAATAAGTTGACGGTATTGATGGGGATTCCAGCGAAAAACCTCGAAATAGATACTGTTCTGGTTCAGAAAACTCCTATACAGCTAACTCCGCTTTCAGGCAACTTGATTGAAAGTAATCCTATTCTGCAATTTTATAAAAGTAAAATTGAACTTGGCGAACAACAATTGAAACTATCAACCAAAGAGTATCTTCCCACTGTAAGCGCCTTTGGGGTCTTTCAGACAAGAGGATCTGGTTTTAAGAGCGACTACATTACGGATTTACAAGCATATAGCACAAATTATTGGCAAGGGGTTCGTCCCAGTAGGCAAAATTATCTCTTGGGATTGGGCATAAACTGGAATCTGACTTCGATTGCGCGTATCAATAAAAAAATCAGTGCACAGCGCTTTACGAATGATGCCCTAAGAGAAGAATACCAAACTGCCGAAGCCCAATTGACAGCACAGCTGGATGCCGCTGATGTAAAAATCCAATTGGCCCTAAAAAGTGATCTAGAAGCTCCCCGACAAGTTTCGGCAGCTCAGCAAGCTTACAATCAAAAAATGACGATGTATAAAAACGGCCTAGCGACACTTGTCGACGTGACGCAGACCTTTTACACATTAAATAGAGCCGAAACCGATCGAGAGATCGTCCACATCAATCTTTGGCAGTCGCTTTTACTAAAAGCCGCAGCTGCGGGAGATTTTGATATTTTCAACAAAGAACTATAAATAACATTACATGAATTTAATACGTTTTGCCTTACGCAAGCCGATATCCATCCTCGTACTCGTATTGGGACTTATTGTCTTTGGCATAGGTGCCGTTCGATCGATCAAGGTGGATATCCTGCCAAAAATGAACCTTCCGGTTATTTATATTGCCCATCCATTTGGTGGCTATTCGCCGGATCAAATGGAATCTTATTTTGCCAAAAACTACGTCAATATCCTTCTTTTTGCCAATGGGGTCAAGTCCATTGAGACCAAGAATATTCAAGGTCTGACCTTAATGAAAGTATCGTATTACGAAGATACCAACATGGCCCAGGCTGCAGCCGAGCTAAGTGCCCTGGCCAATCGGATCCAGGCCTCCTTTCCTCCAGGCTCACAACCGCCGTTCATCATTCGCTTTGACGCCTCATCGCTTCCTGTAGGCCAACTGGTATTGAGCAGTAACAAGCGTTCTAACAACGAACTGCAAGATCTAGCCAACGTCTATGTCCGGGCATCGTTTACGTCAATCCCCGGTCTGTTGTCGCCCCCTCCTTTTGGGGGAAGTCCACGTACAATTGAGGTCAACGTTGATCCCGATTTAATGCGGAGTCACAATATGACACCCGATCAGGTCGTAGAAGCGCTAAGACTGAACAATCAAACCGCTCCTGCAGGAAACGTACGTATTCAGGACAAAAACTACATTACACCAACGAACAACACCATCAAGGATGTCAAAGATTTTGAAAAAATCCCGCTATTTAAAGGTGGAGTACAAAATCTTTACCTTGGCGATATTGCTACCGTAAAAGATGGTGCCGACGTTACCGCAGGCTATGCTTTGGTCAACGGCAAACGTTCCGTATACGTCAGTATCGCCAAAGCCGGCGATGCCTCAACCTGGGAGGTTGTCCAGAATTTAAAAGCAGCCTTACCAAAAATTCAGGAAAATTTACCCGACGACGTCAAGTTATCTTATGAATTTGACCAGTCCGTCTATGTCATCAATTCCGTAAAGAGTTTGATTACCGAAGGTGCAATCGGTGCTATCCTGACCGGACTAATGGTCCTCCTATTTTTAGGTGATCGAAGAGCTGCGCTGATCGTTATCCTAACCATTCCGATATCCGTGATATCCGGAGTGCTCTTTCTGAAACTCTTCGGGCAGACCATCAACCTCATGTCCCTCAGTGGACTAGCCTTGGCAATTGGTATCCTGGTCGACGAAAGTACGGTAACGATAGAAAATATACACCAGCATCTGGATATGGGTAAACCCAAAGCCTTGGCTATCTGGGATGCCTGTAAAGAGATCGCCTTACCCAAATTATTGATCCTGCTCTGTATACTAGCCGTATTTGCGCCGGCATTTACCATGACAGGTATTCCGGGCTCGTTATTTCTTCCCTTGGCCCTGTCCATTGGATTTTCAATGATCATATCCTTCCTCCTTTCGCAGACATTTGTTCCTATCATGGCAAACTGGCTCATGAAAGATCATGCGCATAAAGCGCCACACGCGACCGAACCAGTGGGTTTAAATACAGATGAAGCTCAATTTGCAGCAACTGGACTGACCATAGAATCCGAGCAAGACACCCTAAATCAGAAGAAACTATTGGTTGAACGGGAAGACTTTAACAACGATGGAAAGATCAGTATTTTTGAACGGTTCAGAAACAGATTCATGAAAATGATCGACCTTTTGTTCAAAAGAAAGAAAACCATTACCGTAGTTTATCTGCTTGGAGCAATAAGTCTTGTTGTCATTTTACTTTCCACAATTGGACAGGATGTATTTCCGAAAGTTAACTCCAGTCAGTTCCAAATGCGCCTCCGTGCAGCTGAAGGTACACGTATCGAACGCACCGAAGAAAAAGCAAAACTAGCGCTGGCCGAACTGGAAAAACTGGTTGGGAAAGAACATATCAGCATATCTTCTGTCTATATCGGTCAACACCCCGGACAGTTTTCAGTATCACCGATCTATCTTTTCATGGCTGGTCCACATGAAGCTGTTTTCCAAATCGCACTGAAAGACTACCATCACGATATGGACAGTTTCCGTGATGAATACCGAAAACGCCTGAAAGCGGCAGTTCCCGATGTACAGGTATCCTTTGAACCGATCGAGCTTACGGATAAAGTATTAAGTCAGGGATCGCCCACTCCTATTGAAGTTCGGATAGCAGGAAAAAACAAAAAGAACAACGAGAAGTACGCCGGTAAATTGATCGAGGAACTAAAAGCCATCCCTTATTTTAGAGATGTGCAATTAGCACAATCCATTAAATACCCTTCTTACGATATTAAGATAGACCGCATCCGGGCTGCACAACTGGGTGTAGATCTCAGCGAAGTAACACGATCGCTGATCGCTTCCACTTCTTCCTCGCGTTATACCGAAAAAAACACCTGGATCGATGAAAAAGCAGGACTTTCATACAACGTCCAAGTTCAGGTTCCCATCGATAAAATGAAAGATGAGAAAGAAATCGGTGAAATCCCCTTATTGAAAAATTCAGCGCGACCAATTCTGAGCGACGTTGCAACGATCACACCGTCCTTCACCTATGGCGAAAACGACAATTTAGGTGCAATGCCTTATGTATCAGTTACAGCAAATATTGATCATACCGATTTAAAAACAGCCTCCAAGGATGTACAGCGCAGTA
The DNA here is from genome assembly GCF_014109745.1 of Sphingobacterium paramultivorum. Taxonomy (NCBI): domain Bacteria; kingdom Pseudomonadati; phylum Bacteroidota; class Sphingobacteriia; order Sphingobacteriales; family Sphingobacteriaceae; genus Sphingobacterium; species Sphingobacterium paramultivorum. Next base: position 6,357,866 of record NZ_CP058555.1, on the reverse strand, counting down.
TCAAAGCCCTTGGAGAACTTCCTCGTGGTTTATCGATGGAGCAAATAGGACTTGGAAAAGTGTTATCAGAGACCATGAGCAGCCTCGAATCTGGTTTGGCCGTAGCCATTATCGTTATATTCCTGATGCTATCAGCCAATTTCCAGTCGTTCAAAGTTTCTATGGTTGTGCTCACCACAGTGCCTGCGGTTGTGCTGGGCTCATTGATTCTGCTGTTGTTAACCGGATCTACCCTCAACTTACAATCCTACATGGGGATTATCATGTCGGTGGGTGTATCCATTGCGAACGCTGTTTTACTCATCACCAATGCCGAACATATCCGTCGGCATAATGGCGATGCGCTGGCTGCAGCCCGTGAGGCAGCATCCTTACGGCTTCGCCCAATTATCATGACCAGTTTGGCCATGATTGTGGGTATGCTACCTATGGCCATTGGTCATGGTGAAGGTGGCGAACAAGTTTCACCACTCGGTAGAGCCGTAATTGGAGGATTACTATTTTCGACATTTGCCGTACTCGTCATCTTACCGCTTATATTTGCTTGGGCGCAAGAAAAAAGCAGTACACAATCGATCTCATTAGATCCTGAAGACAAAGAAAGTAAACACTATATTGCGGCATTAAAACCTTTATCGTAAAAGCAGTATAATCTATAAAATATGAAAAATAATTTGTTCAAAATATTATCTATCGCCGGTCTGATCGCATCCTTAACAGGATGCCATTCGGCTGCCGAGGAAAATGCAAAAAAAGAAAGTCCGGAAGCTGCAGCTCCGGCAATGGAGACATTTGTACCCACCAAACAGAAATTAACAAATAAAATGCAGATTCCCGGGGAAATCACAGGATTCCAGCAGGTCGAGATTTACGCTAAGGTCAGCAGTTACGTCAAAAGTCTTAACGTGGACATCGGAAGTAAAGTGCATGCCGGTCAGCTATTGGCTGTCCTGGAGGCTCCCGAATTGAGTTCACAGCTGTCAGCAGCCAAATCGCGGCTCAAATCACAGGAGGCGGTCTATATGGCTACAAAAAGCACTTACGACAGACTCTTTGAAACCAGCAAGGTAGAGGGAACGGTGGCCAGACTGGATCTTGAGGTTGCTGAGTCAAAAAAGAATGCTGATTTTGCGCAGTACCAAGCCGCTAAATCGGCCTACGCAGAGGTACAAAACCTGTTGAATTATTTGGAAATCAGGGCACCCTTCGACGGTGTAATCGCAACAAGAAATGTCAATCAGGGCGCCTATGTTGGTCCTGCTGGCCGTGGCTCGGAAATGCCCATCATGACCATTCAACAACAACGCAAACTGAGGTTAGCCGTTGCTGTTCCGGAACAATATTCGGGTTTCCTCACCGAAAACCAGCCCTTACAATTTACTGTCAAATCATTGCCTGGGCAAACCTTCTCGGGTAAGATCGCACGTAAATCGGGTGCCCTGGACAGCCGATTAAGATCCGAGCGGGTAGAAATTGACATTAACAATACCGACAACAAGCTATTGCCGGGTATGGTCGCAGAGGTCGAATTGCCTTTAACATCTCAAGACAGTACTTTTGTTGTACCGAAATCGGCGGTATTTACTTCGGGCGAAGGAAGTTTTGTGATTGCTGTTGTTTCGAACAAAACACAACGTATTCCTGTACAGAAAGGACGCAGCATCGATGGTCAGATCGAAATATTTGGTGACTTAAAACAAGACACTAAATTGGTCAGCAAAGCGGATGAAGAGATTATAGACGGAACGTCAGTCAAATAGGACTTTCTACTAATTCCTAAACAAAAGAAAGACCGAACCCATTATAACCGGGTTCGGTCTTTCTAATTTATTCGGTCTTTCTAATTTAAATGCCCATAAATTTAAAGGGTTGGGCAGCCTTAAACAGGTTATTTGAAATGCCATTTATTGCCATCCCCTGCTTCATGTCCAGCTTCATCGTTGGAGCCCCTTTCTTTAAATCAAATTTAGCCAGATCTACCCACAGTGTTCCCGGAACCAATACATTCTCAAAATAATAGATTTTATTCTTCTGATCAGCCACGGATCTCCATCGTGTAGACGAAATATTAGGTTCAGATTCCGAGCTTATTCCAAATGGAACCGAGCAGTTGCGGATCACGCTGAAAACACTGGCAACAGAAAGCCGCACATCGTCTGTTTGCGGGATCGCATTAATATAATAAGAAGCCCTCACAAAACGATCAGCAGCACGGTTTGTTCCCGGCAACATGATAGTTCCCGGAATTCCCTGCCAATACCTGTTTAGCGCGAGCTGATCTTCAAAGATGGGCGAGTTTGTCATAACTGTATAGGCCGCATCGTGATGAATCACCAGTTTACCGTTGATGTATTCAAATATAGCATTATCGCCTGTGGCATCTGAAAGCGATAAATGTATGGTCGTAAATTTGGTAGTTCCCGGGATATAATCACTTACAATTACAAATGGCTCATCCTTTAAGGCAGATACGGCTTCACTGACGGTCGCAAAATTATCCAAAACATATTGGGCCCAAGCCGAGATTGCAAGCCCTTTTTTTGGTCCCGCTGGATCAAATTTAGGATAGGTAGATTCGACAAGCCAGAGTACATTGGCCACCAATCCCTTTTCATTTAAACCATCGACGGTAGCAATGTCCCAAGCACTGGAAACTACACTCCCATATTGGGAAGTCCATTTCAAAGACTGAGGTCCTACCTCTCCACTGCGCGCTATTCCACGCGGAAACACCCATAGATTGGCCGCGATATCATCTCTCCAGTCCATACTCCTTGCCGTGATAACGGTCTGATTAGGCCCCTTATAAACAACGCGTGTACAGGATCGGCCTTCTTTAACGGCAAAAAGGAATACGATCAACATAAATTGTGCAAGATACTTCATATGTATAGATTTTTTTGCGTGATATGACTTTGTCTTGATAGCGTGCAAAAGCACTCCAATTCCATAAACAATAATTTGAGCTTATTGTTTGTCTAAGCTGTACCCGGCATGATTTAATCCGGTACAGCTTAGACGAGCATAACCTATAGCCATAATATATGGCTCTGGGTACTATTCTGCCGCTTTCGGGTCAATTGCGGCAGCAACTGCAGTTAATGCCAAGGCACCTCCAACAAGCATTGCCCCCTGCCCCTTTTTTTCCTTAACAGCCAGCACGTCTCCGCGCTTATTATACAGTTCAATAATATTATTAAGCGCTACTGAACCGGTCTGCCAAAGCTGGGCAGCATAAAATTTTTGTTCCGTAGTTTTAACAATAGCTTTACCATCTTCTAAAATCGAATAACTTAAATAACTACGTAAACTGTATGGAGACTCAGCGCCTTCAAATCGAGCAAGTTTTACCGCAAAACTCTCGCCACTCATATCATACATATATACTTTTTCTTTTTGGGATGATCGTACAATGGATTTAACATCGTTTTTAAAATCAAAATAATGCCCATCCACATAGGCATGTGGTGGGATAAGTACCACATCTTTAGGTAAACTTACCGATCCTGTAATATAACCGTTCACCCAAGCATCATTAAATATATTGGATTTACTAGCACCTATATCGGAAACCGAAGCATTCATCTTTCCATTAAAAGCAGCTTGTTCAGCAGAATAGCCTTGCGTTTTACCATTAATAACCATGGCCGAACTTTTAAGATCCCATAAGATCGGTTTATCGATTTTATTTTCTATTCGAAGGTAAATTCGACCATCTCTGTCGGCAAAGGAATAATCAATTTGTACTGTATCATTATTAAATGAAAACGTTCCCTTGTCTTCATCTTTTTTTACATTCTCCCCATTGAATGTCATGAGATAGTTGGAAGAACAGGCTGAAAGAAAAACAGCACAATACATTAGCGTGAGAACTTTGAATACTTTTCGCATAATATCAGGATATCTTAGTGTAATTACAACGGCACGAGTACTATTGTACAACAATATAAAAAACTATTATTAAAAAAACAGCGAAACGATATAAAATAATTTCCTAATTAGGGTATTAATCGCAAAGTATCACTGTTTCTAGAAAATAGTAAATGATCGTCTTTTATCACCCGATACAGGTTTTAAATTGCTTTATATCAGTTTCCATAATAACAGGGATATTACAGGGGGTTAACAGGGGGATAACAGGGGGTTAACAGGGGTAAATCCCCTGTTAACCCCTTGTTAATACCTTGTAAAAAGACTACTATATCCTTCTTAATGGAGAATAGGATATCCGGCTGATAGTAACCATAAACAAACGCAGGAATATCCTCAACTGTTGGTCAGGTTAGCGCAACGAAAACGGTTAAACGAATAGAAGTTTTTTTAACCGGAAAGCAAAAGCTATATTTACAGTCAACTAAACCCAATCCAATGAAAGAGAAATTTATCGACAGAAAAGATCAACAAGCCAATAAGATATTTGAAAGAAGGACATTATCCTCCGATTATAGAACAATTATTCCCTTACTATCTCCTGGCATAGAAATCTTGGATGTGGGCTGTGGTACCGGAACACTCACGAATGAGGTAGCAAGCTATATCGGCGACGGAACCATAACCGGGCTCGATAATACACAGTCATTTATCGACAGCGGCAATGAGCGCTATGGTAGCACCCAAAATCTGAACCTGGTCTGCAGCAATATTTTTGATTATCAACCGCCACATCCGTTCGACCTGATTATAACGGCGCGCACCATGCAATGGTTGAGTGATATTCCCCGGGCATTGGGCTTATTTAAATCCTGGTTAAAACCCGGAGGACAAATCTCGATTTTAGACTACAATCACACCGCCATTGAATGGAACCCCGCCCCTCCGGAAAGCATGCTCACATTTTACCGTACTTTTCTGAAATGGAGAGCAGATGCAGGTATGAACAATCGTGTTGCTGATGAGGTCGCTGCACTGCTCCAAAAAGCAGGTTTCCATTCGGTTCAGGTTATCAATGCCGATCAGACCTACAAAAAAGGAGAAGCAAACTTTGATACCAATCTGGCTATCTGGAACAAAGTCGCCCAATCGCGACAAATGGTTACGGAAGGGTATATCTCCGACGAACTTCGCTTACAGGCTATCGCCGAATACAGCCAATGGATCGAAACAGAAGCGACCACCATGACACTTAAAATGAACGATGTACGGGCTAAAGTATAATCTCCTTTTATCCGTTTTCCTCCTACTGACACTCCCCGGGCTGGCCGTAAAAGCACAGCTCAGGGATACCATGATCAATGTAGGCAACCATAGCCTTCATTTTATTTTAATGGAGGGGAAGGGTATCCCCATTGTCTTTGAATCTGGGGGTGGAAATGATGCTTCCGTTTGGAGAAAGTTATTGGAACCGCTATCGAGCAAATTGGGCGCACCTTTAATTACCTATGACAGAGCTGGCTTTGGAAAAAGTGAAATAGACACCGTTAACGTTAGCTTGACAAATGAAGTAAAGGATCTTAAAACTGCTTTGCAGCAATTGGGCTATCGTGATCGGTACTTTTTTGTTGCCCATTCCTTCGGTGGTAACTATACGATGAAATTTATAACGACCAATCCCGGTCAGGTTGTTGGCACTGTAATGATCGATATTGTATCCCCTTATTTCATGACCATGGAGCGATCCAAATCATTGAAGAGCGAATATGCCAGTGAGCTCGATAACATCAAAAAAGAAAGCTTAGGGTTCTATCATCTCGTTTTAAACTACGAAGCATCAACGGCTGTTTTACATGAGGTTGCAGGAAAAATCAATGTTCCTATGACTGTCATTGGCTCAGGAAAATCACCTTTTGAAGAACCCGATCGCAGTTTATTTATTGCTGCCCTAAAAAAATATGCAGATCAAAAAAACAATAGACGTTATCTTTTGGCTCAAAATGCGGAGCATCATGTCTTTTATGACGAACCAGATCTGGTCATTGATGAAATCGTCAAACTGTATCAAAAAACCGCATCCGAGTAATCAAAAAGTCTATCCGTACAACCGATTTTATTTGTAGCTTAGCAAGGCTGTACAACACACAACAACTTATCTTATGGATCATCAGGCCCAAAATGTCATCGATACACCGAGCAACAATACGGTGTTTATGGTATGGAATTTCCACGAAAATGTGGTCATTAAGGATGTCTTCCAACGCTTATGTGCATTGGTTGTCAATCTCAATAATTCGGCGCAGGTACGTTCAAATCTTGTGAAAGCAAGCGTGGTATTGGGCATAAGCCACCATGCCTGGAAAAAGCTGGAACTCAACGAACCTATGCCAAAGGAATTGGTTCCTTTCGAACCTATCATTGGTCAAAAACATATTGCTGTAGCTACCCCTGGAGATTTACATTTCCATATTCGCGCTTATGAAAAAAGCTATTGCATTGACATGGCGACCGAAATAGCAGCCTTATTAAGTCCCGTTGCCGATTGCAAGGAGGAAGTTCATGGGTTCAGATATTGGGACGGCCGAAGTATCTTGGGCTTTGTCGACGGAACAGAAAATCCACTTGGTGAGGATCGTGCTTTCTTTGGTATCGTTGGTGATGAGGATGCAGGCTATAAGGGTGGAAGCTATTTATTTGTACAAAAATATATTCATGACATGAATGCCTGGCGTTCTTTACCCGTCGCTGAACAGGAGAAGGTCATCGGCAGAAGCAAAGCAAACGATATTGAGATGGGCGACGATGAAAAACCGACTAATTCACATTCGGCCCTAGCCAATGTCGGTGACGATTTGAAAATTGTTCGCGACAATATGCCTTTTGGGCAAATCGCAACAAATGAAATGGGAACCTACTTTATCGCTTACGCCAGCACATTCAGTACCGTACAATTGATGCTAAAAAGAATGTTTATTGGTGAACCCGAAGGGAATTACGATAGAATACTGGACTTTAGTACGGCGCATACCGGCTCCCTGTTCTTCTGTCCAACAATCAATATGCTGAAAGAATTTGCAGGTTAAAAGCTGTATACCCACTATCTCGGATCATTTCCAACAGGATATCCCAACGTAGAGCACTGGGTCATGGAATCTGGTCCCACAAATTTATTTTTAACACTACACGACAAAAAAAATGGAAATCACTATTATTCAGCTAGGTGACGAAAACATTGCTGAAGTTAAAGGTTCAGGCGTCTTTATCCATAATCTCGATGATGGTCTACAGATTATGGTCGACTGTGGCGCGCAAGAAGCATACAAAGCAATTATTTATCAAGAGAACATCACAGACGATTTCTTCGAACTTAAAACAAAACTTGCCGGTGAAATTCTTCAAAAATATACGCAGTATGGCTTTGACATTGCCATCGTTGGCGATTTCTCCAGATACAACAGCAAAAGTTTAAACGATTTTATCTACGAAAGCAATAAATCAAAGAAAATCAATTTTGTAGGTACGCGTGAAGAAGCGATAGCCAGATTTTCAAAACGTTAAGTCATGCATATTGAATCAGAAAGATTAGCGATTCGGCCCATTATGGCGGAAGACAGTCAGGCAGTATTCGGTTATCGCTCGGATAAAGAAACCAATAAATATCAGGGCTGGATTCCAGACTCCTTGGCAGAAGTCGATGCATTTATTGCAAAAAATCCGGGCACATTCAATCTTCCAGAGTCCTGGTTTCAGCTCGTTATGACCGACAAAATAGCAAACGCAGTAATCGGCGATATTGGCGTTCATTTTTTTGGTACTGAACACCTGCAGGTCGAATTGGGCTGTACCATAAAAAAAGAATTCCAGCAACAGGGCTATGCCAAAGAAGGACTGAAAACAGTTATAGAGGCCCTGTTCCGTCAGTATCATAAACATCGGATCACGGCCTCGGTAGCTCCGGAAAACAAGGCATCCATGCAGCTTTTAACAAGTTTGGGATTCCGAAAGGAAGCTCATTTTGTAAAAAGCTATTTCCATAACGGTCAATGGGAAGATGATGTGGTCTTTGCAATCCTTGCCGAAGAATGGAAACAAGCAGAGTAAGTCACCAAAAGGTGACTTACTCTGCTGTACGATTGATCCAATCGGCATAAGACAGCACGCCCAGTTCGGGCCTACCCTCCCCTTCCAAAACTGCGATAAACTCCAATTGGTTGCCATCCGGATCATTAAAGTAAATGGCCAATGCAGGCATCCACGCAAAGACCATCGGCGCTTCGATCCCGTCCTTTAAAAAATTATAGGGTGTCAGGTCACGTGTTTTCAGATAGTCCACGGCGTAATTCAAGATATCCTCTTTATCCGCTCTAAAGGCAAAATGTCTCGGTTGAAAGTTTGTTTCTTCCTGCCACAGCCCCAACATATAGTCTTTGCCGGTTCCAATCCATAAAAAAACAATAGGACGTGTCGGATCGCGATGTGCCACACGCAATCCCAATACCTCCGTATAAAATGCGACCGCTTTAGCTAAATCCCGCACCTGAATATGCGTTTCGTATAAACCTTGTATCATAAGTTATTTCATTTTAAAATTATTTCAATCCATTGATAGCGCTCTCGTGATGTAAATGCAAGATCGGATAGGATTTGCCCATACCATCTACAGCTGAGCGCCCGATAAGCTGGTATCCTTTTTTCAGATAAAAATCAACAGCCTGCTGATTTTGTTCATTGACATCAACTTTATATACCTGGAGCTTATCCAGCACATGCTGTAGCGCTACAGTCCCAACACCTTTTCCCCTGTATGCTGAATCCACAAATAACATTTCTAGATTATCATCGGAGACAGCGAAAAAAGCAGTAGGCTGTCCATCATCATCTATGACATATACCTTTAATTGTGGTAAGTACTCGGTTGGGATCAGTCTCTTATATAACTGAAGATCCTCCTCCTTCAAAAAATCATGGGTTGCCCGAACCGAGTTTTCCCAAATGCGCAGGATTGCCACATAGTCGGCTTCGCTTGCCGCTCTTATTTCCATAACGATTATCTCCCTCTAAAAATTCTTATGTACACCGTATCGCTACGGAATAGCATTCTTATAAAAGCTTCCCTTCTGCTTTACAGAAAGGCAATGTAAGTTAAATTGGAGAACTAAAATCATGAAAAAGTTAAATAAGACAGAAAGATGATGATTTAGGTTCCGATAATTTGATTTCAGAGAAAACAACCTTATCTTGTAAATAAACGCATTAGCCATGTACAACACACTTCTATTTAAAAAATATCTCCCGGAAGATTTTGACGCTTTCCACGACTTGGTTAAAGGGGATGATGTCATGAAATACATTACCGGCAAAGGATTGTCCGAAGAGCAGGCCCGGAAAAAATTCGATTCGATTCTCGAAATCAACCAGGATCCTGATTTAGGCTATTTTAAAGTAATCGAAGCGGATACGCTAAAGCTTTTAGGCGACTGTAAGCTTGTTAATTACAAAAAAGATCCAAGCGTATTCGAAATTGGCTATTTGCTCCGCAAAGAACATTGGGGAAAGGGGCTGGGAACACAGATTTGCGAGTCGATGCTAGCCCTTGCCACAACATTAAATCCAGGTAAAGATGTGATTGGTATCATTGATCCCGATAACACCGCATCGAGACGACTACTGAGCAAATTCGGATTCAAAAGTTTCTTCGTTGGGATAGAAGACGATATTGCCACAGAAAAACTCATGCGCAAACGGACAGCATCCGAATAAACAAAGCCCATTCGAATATTAAAAACAATAGGAACTGTATATGCCCAAGCCGAACAAAAAGTCAATGAAGTTTAAGGTAAAAACAACTTATAATACACACGAAAGTCTTCAAGATACCTTATCATTCTTTGGCGTAAATTGCCACCGCCCCTATTATATTTCTTCTGGAAATCCGATTTTTGAATACCCAAGCAATGCTTTTCGTATTGATTATTATGCCATCTGTATCTGTACAGCGGGCGATATAAATATTCAGGTAGACAATCAGGAATACCATATCTCGACAAACCATATCCTCATATCCGCCCCAACAACAATTATCCGGTTTTCGCAGGTCAGCGCCGACTTTAGAATGAAGCTGCTCTTTTTTGACAAAGCATTCCTGCTTAAACATATTGTCAATCCATTCTTTATCGAACAACTGGGGCTTTTTAAAAATTCGACCTTTACCATTGTCAGCTCCCAAGACAAACAAATTGACAAGCTGTTAAAATTAATAGACTACCTCAAAGAAGTTACGTTAAGAACAACACATTTTACAGCAGATATCATCCGCACGATCATCTTTAATCTCCTATTAGAGATCGCCGACGAATTGGCATCTAAAGAACAAAATACAACGGAAAGTGCGCAAGAGACCAACAACCTTTTCTATAAGTTTACAGACCTGGTTCAGCGACATAGCAATCAATACAAAGAAGTACAATATTACGCCGACCAGTTATTTATTTCAAACAAATACCTCATTCAGGTTGTTAAAAGAGCATCAGGTAAAACACCACATGAAATTATTGATGAGCGTGTGCTTAAAGAAGCCTATGTGCTGCTCGGGAATCCCGAAAAGACTATCTCAGAAATTTCTTATGAAATCGGATTTAATTCCATCTCAGCATTTGGTCGTTTTTTCAAAAAATACTCCACCTTATCGCCATCAGAGTACCGAAAGCGACAAAATATGTAGAAAGAGGAAATTCGGTAGAACAATAGCGAATTTGAGGGCACAAATGATTAAGGTGATCTTAGTAACTTTACTCAAGAATTAAAAAAACATGAGAATCATGAAAGAAATCACCTCAAAATTCGACAAAGTATTAAATGCATCTGCTGAATATGGAAATGTAAATCATGAACCCGATTCAAGCAAAGAACAACAACGTAACACACCGAAAAAATCGATGCCCTTTTCTGATCAGATCGGAAATTATCAACGCAATAAAGGTATTCCACCAAAATCATATAAAGACAGTAAAATCTACATCGTCGGAAGCGGTATAGCAGGGATGTCTGCAGCCTACTATTTTATCCGGGATGGCCATGTTCCTGCTGAAAACATCACATTCCTCGAACAGCTCCATGTGGAAGGCGGCTCGTTAGATGGTGCCGGTAATGCAACCGACGGCTATGTCATCCGCGGTGGTAGGGAAATGGATATGACTTACGAAAATCTTTGGGATATGTTTCAGGACATTCCTGCATTGGAAATGCCTGCCCCCTATAGTGTTCTGGACGAGTACCGTTTGATCAATGACAACGACTCCAACTACTCCAAAGCAAGGCTTATTCATAAACTTGGTGAGATAAAAGACTTCAGCAAGTTTGGATTGGGCAAAATGGATCAGCTGGCCATCATTCGATTGCTCCTCAAAAATAAAGAAGATTTAGATGACTTAACCATCGAAGACTACTTCAGCGAGTCATTTTTATCCAGCAATTTCTGGACCTTCTGGCGTACCATGTTCGCTTTCGAAAACTGGCATAGTTTACTTGAGCTGAAATTGTACATGCACCGCTTTTTACATGCGATAGACGGATTGAATGATCTTTCATCACTCGTGTTCCCGAAATACAATCAATACGACACCTTTGTGACCCCTTTGCGTAAAGTACTTCAAAGCAAAGGTGTAAACATCCGATTCAATGTATTGGTCAAAGACCTGGATATCCAAAGCAATACCGATGGAAAAGTTGTAGAGGCCCTAATTACAGAACAAGATGGCAAAGAAGTAAAAATTCCAATCGGAAAAGACGACTTCGTCATTGTGACAACTGGATCAATGACAGAAGATACCTTCTACGGGGACAACAAAAATGCACCGATCATCGGTATCGACAACAGCAGCAGCGGTCAAAGTGCAGGCTGGAAACTCTGGAAAAATCTTGCTGCCAAATCGACCATATTCGGTAAACCCGAAAAGTTCTGCAGCAACATCGAAAAATCAGCATGGGAGTCTGCAACCCTGACTTGTAAACCTTCGGCTTTAGTCGAAAAATTAAAAGAATATTCCGTCAACGACCCTTATTCTGGCAAAACAGTTACTGGCGGTATTATTACCATTACCGATTCTGATTGGCTGATGAGTTTCACCTGTAATAGACAGCCACATTTCCCTGGCCAACCGGATGATGTTCTTGTCTTATGGGTATATGCCTTATTTATGGATAAAGAAGGAAATTACATCAAAAAGCCAATGCCACAATGTACCGGAGACGAAATTCTAGCCGAACTATGTCACCATTTGGGCATTATCGATCAACTGGACGATGTTATCAAAAATACGATTGTACGTACGACATTCATGCCTTACATCACCTCGATGTTTATGCCACGAGCAAAAGGCGACCGTCCGAGAGTCGTACCTGAAGGATGTAAAAACCTGGGCTTGATCGGTCAGTTTGTGGAAACCAACAATGACGTTGTCTTTACCATGGAAAGCTCGGTACGTACCGCACGTATTGCGGTATATGAACTGCTGAACTTAAACAAGCAGGTTCCGGATATCAATCCCCTACAATATGACATCCGCCATCTTTTGAAAGCAGCCAAAACATTAAATGATGACAAACCATTTGTGGGCGAAGGCTTACTACGTAAAATTCTAAAAGGCACTTATTTTGAACATATCCTACCTATCGGTTCTGAGGAACAAGAAGACCATGAATCTTTCCTGACAGAGCAGATCACCAAATTCAAAGATTGGTTAAAAGGAATTAAAGGATAAGGATCACAACCTGCGCCATGGTTCCGTGGCGCAGGTTTTTACGAATTGAAAAAATAATAACATCATGGACTTTAAAAATATAACGATAGCTGGCAGTGGGGTTTTAGGCTATCAAATCGCTTTCCAAACAGCATTTCATGGCTATCATGTCACTGTATACGACATCAACGACGATGTACTTAAAAAAGCTGCAGCAAAATTTGATATTTTGGCGCAGGCATTCGAGAAAGATCTTCATGCGAGTAAAGAACAACTGGCTTCAACCTTTGACAGGCTCATTTATAGTTCAGATCTGGCCGCGGCGGTAGCAAACGCAGATCTTCTTATCGAAGCCGTTCCCGAAAACCCAGCCATTAAAATTGGCTTCTATCAGGAGTTAGCGAAAGTCGCTCCAGAGAAAACCATTTTTGCCACAAACTCCTCAACCTTGCTACCAAGTCAATTTGCCCAAGAAACCGGCCGTCCCGAGAAGTTCCTGGCGCTACATTTTGCCAATGAAATCTGGAAGCACAATACAGCAGAAATTATGGGCCATCCGGGTACAGACAAAACGGTATTTGAGCAGGTTGTAAACTTTGCAAAATCCATTGGCATGGTTGCCCTACCACTGCTTAAGGAGCAACCTGGCTATATTGTAAACTCCTTACTTGTCCCATTACTTTCGGCGGCAACAGATCTTTTGGTCAACGAAGTGGCAGATGCCCAAACGATCGACAAAACCTGGATGGTTGCCACTGGAGCGCCAACAGACCCCTTCGGCATACTCGATATCGTTGGCATCACAACAGCCTATAATATCAATAAAATGAGCGCCGAAGCAACAAATGACCCTTTAAAGATCAAAACAGTGGCCTATCTCAAAGAGCATTTTATAGACAAAAACAAATTGGGCGTCGCTACTGGGGAAGGGTTCTATACCTATCCCAATCCGGCCTATCAATCGCCCGACTTTTTAAAGTAGGTCTCTTCATAAACAATAAATCGTCGCAGCTTTACCTGCGACGATTTATTGTTTATGCTTATTTCAATCCGCGTCCCTCTTTCACTCATTCGCATATACTCCGTTCAACCATGCAAAAGTTGAGCGATGCTGTTCATTCAATACCGGTTTGCTGATGTCCATTGTTTTAAGGATGGCATCAAAGGCTTCACCGATCATAAAATCATCACGATTGCTAAAAAGTGAAACCACAAGGTCTTTCTGTACATCGATATATACGATATGATGAAACCCGGTAGATTCACCTGAATGAAACAGGATTTTATGGCCTGCATTTTTTTGAATAAACCATCCGAAATGATACGCTATTCCATCCTTTACCGGGTAGGCCATTTGATCGAACAATTGCTCCAGTCCCGGCTGTATTAACCGATCTTTTACCAAAAAATTGGCCCATGTATGATATTCATCCGCAGATAGATAAACACCGCCATCCCCCTGTGTTGCACTTGTCACACTCTGATCGGCAAACAGGTAGGAACCTTCCGTCGGATGATAACCGTAGACTCGTTCATCAACCGTCGTGCCCGGTTCATATACCAATCCCTTGCTAATGCCTATGGGTTCAAACAATTGACTTTTGACAAAGGAAGCAAAGGATTTTTTCGCAACTTGCTCAACAATCAGCGATAAGAGACAATATCCCGTATTGCTATAACGGAATTGACTCCCCGAAGGGAAATATAAACGATCGGTCTGCCGGATATACATCAGCACATCCTTATCCGATACCTGATCTTTCCTTTCTTTCGGTATAAGCTCTTCATAGTCCCAGATTCCGGATGTATGTTGCAGAAGCTGCGCAACAGTAATATCCTTCAGCGCGACTGGCAGATCTTTAAAAAAAAGGGACAATGGGTCGTCTAGTTTTAAACGCTTTTGAATCACTAAGGTGTATATCGCTTGTGCAGTCACCTGTTTGCTTACCGATGCCAGGCGAAAATGTGAGCTGGATGTGATTGCACGTTTTTCCTTCAAATCTGCAAGCCCAAATGCATAACGATAAATAAGACGACCATTTTGGCTAACTGCACAGCTAATCCCCGGAGCTGCCGGGTCCTTATAATAGCCTGCAATCGTACTATCCAATTTTGATTTATCCATTTTTTGTCCCATAACAACACTTGTTACACAGATCAAAATAAAACTCAGTTTTAGGTTTATCATATTTTATACCGCACATTTCGGTTTATATTGTCAGCCTCCTGAAAGGCACAGCGTATTAAATCAATTTGATCTTATTGCTTTTCAAAAATGTACCCTTCAAAAATCGAAATTTTCTTGCAATGCCCGGGTGTTTTTATTGATTTTTATTTATTTCTTTTAATTTTGCTTTTATGCTTCATTTCTCATGAAGTCGAACTGATCCGGAATCCTTCCCTCAGTTCTTCATTAAAAAATCACGACAGACTATGTTTTTTATTTTTAGTATCTACGACTTTGTATTAGCAGAAAAAACGGTAACAGCGACCTTAAAAAAAGAAAACGCGCCACGAAATTTCACCTTACAGATTATTACGCCAGCCCGTCGGTTTATAGGTCTACCTTTTGGCGGCGGATTTGTCAAACTTTCCAGACTTTACGACGAACAGGGAAAATTGATTCACGCACGGAATTATTCAGATGAATTAAAAGCAGAGATCAAAGCGTTCAAAAGTCAGTATAGCATCCCCTATTTTCAGTTATGGAAAGGATTTCTAATTGTCACAGCGGCAATCCTTATCTGGGCAGTCATTTATGGGGTAAAGAATAAATTGGGCAATCAACAACGGGAAAAAGAAGTCGGTCAGATGATTGATAATTTGAAGCAACTAAAGACAGGCCAGCTCTATGGCGCTACTTTTTTTACCGATCAGGACGGTAACAGTATAAATGGACTTCCTGCAGGTTGGATAAAAATAGATAAAATCGTGGGCGACACTATTTTTATACATCGTTCAAAGCAGCTCGACACAAATTCGGCACTTTTTGACATGAAGAACATTGCTTCGTTCAGGCCCCAATCGACCGATGAATGGCAGGAAAAAACAGAAAAAATGGATTTAAATCTATTGAAAAAACAGCTCGAGGATGCTGCGACAAAAAAAGTCGATCTGCTCTATATCGGTACAGACCACGAGAAATATTCAGGTGTTATATTGACGATAAAAGGTAGCGAGTAAACCTTATTTCTAGGTATAACCAACGTATTGACTTTTCAGCGCAGACAGATCATGCGGCTGGGTCCATACTTAAAAAACTCAAGATCGGACGTTTTAAGCAGCGGCCGATCTTGAGTCTCTATTTTTAGTACTGGATTTTTTCGTCAATATCGTATTTCATACCTGGATAGTGCAGCAACCTTCGCATCAAGGCAATCTGACCGGCCAGATAATCTTCCCGTCCGATACACATCCCAATGAAATTTAGCTTGTCCTCCTCAATAAAAGGGATATTCATATTAATCTTAAATAGTTCAGCCAGCTGCGTATCGTCCACTTGCAGCAAAGCAGCATAGACTTTCGGTGATATCGATTTAAAATTTTCTTTTAATTCCAGCACACTGGGATAGTGATAACTTTCATCGAGTGTCTTTCCCATAAAAAATAGCTCATGGTAAGGATCATTTTCCTGAAGGCCAAGAACATGAGCCATAGCATAACGCACATTTACAAAATTACCCGCCATCCATACGATATGGTTGGTCTGTCCATCAATTCGTTTTAATGCATCTTCTTCCGAAACGCCATCCAACGCGTTCAGAAAAATTTGACTGTGCATACGATAAGCAGGAATGATGATTTCTAATTTTAATGATTTCGGTTTATCCATATCGTTTTGATTTTTTTAAATACTAAATAGCTGATTTATACTAAAATTACACGTTTCAATAGCGATTACACTTGTCGTATGACAAGAAATAAAAATGAACAAAATTGATAGATCATTGCGAAATAAATTCTAAATTTCTACTAAATTGAAATTCTATCTTTACCACATGAAGATTTTGATCATAGAAGACGAATTGGAGCTGGCCAAAAGCATCGCAACATACCTTAGCGAGCAACAGTATTTATGCGAATTTGCGCCAACTTTACAGGATGCTCTAGACAAAATTCAGTTATACCAGTACGACTGTATCTTACTGGACATCGGTCTACCAGATGGAAATGGTCTAAAACTACTCGAAGAGTTAAAGACGCAGCGAAAGCAGGACGGTGTGATCATCATTTCTGCAAAAAATGCATTGGACGACAAAATTCATGGACTACAACTGGGGGCCGACGATTATCTGACCAAACCTTTCCATTTATCTGAACTCACAGCACGAATCTATTCCCTGATCCGTCGGAAACAATTCAACAGCTCAAATATTGTTGTTCAAAATGAAATACAGATTGATCTACTTGCAAAAACTGTTATTGTCAATGATCTTCCTGTTGTATTGACCAAAAAAGAGTTCGATCTGCTGATGTTTTTTATCGGCAACAAAAATAAAGTGATTTCAAAAAGCACCTTAGCGGAACACTTGTCTGGCGACATTGCTGATATGCTCGATAACCATGACTTTGTCTATGCCCATGTCAAAAATTTAAAAAAGAAATTACAGGACGCCGGAAGTCAACCCTATATAAAAACGGTATACGGTACGGGCTACAAATGGGAAAATTAAAATAGTAAGATGAAACCCCTACTGAGCAAAATAACGACCCCATTTCTACTCTATGTATTGATTGTACTAGGTGTCAGTATTCCTGTTTATTATTTTGTAATCGACGGAATATGGAAAAGTGAATTAGATGAACATAACGAAATTATCGTCAAGAAAACAACCTACGAGCTGAACAGTTTAAAACTGTCCGAAGACAGCCTCCAAGCCAGCATCGCTTTATGGAATAGCATACAACCTGAAACGAATATACATCAAGTAAAACCGGGCGATTTATTGCAAGATAGCGTATATACCATCGAAAAACCGCAGCGTTTTGTCGAACCAAAGACAATTGACCGATTTAGATGCCTATCATCTGTCATTCAGATCAATGGTGCGCCTTATCGTTTTACCGTACAAACAAATATTGAAGAATCTGTAGAAACCATCGCCGCCATCGCCGCAACAACGCTGTTTTTCTTTGTTATCTTGGTCATTGGTCTACTTATTATCTCCAGAAAAATATCACTTAGGCTCTGGAAACCATTTCGAGATACCGTTGATAAGTTGAAGGCATTTAATCTCAATAGTCAACAACAGGTTGACTTTCAGCAAACAGACACCATAGAGTTCCATGAGCTTAATCAATCCTTATCCAAGCTTCTTGAAAAAAACCTGGCCGTATACCGATCACAAAAGGAATTTACTGAAAATGCTTCACATGAATTGCAAACACCCTTGGCAATCTTAAAAAATAAGTTAGATATCTTATTGCAGTACCCTGATCTAAGCGATGAGCAGTACCAGCTCTTTGAAGATATGCATAAAGCGCTTTCACGTAGCACGCGAATCAACCGCAACCTGCTGCTGCTCGCCAAGATTGACAATAGTCAATTCGATCATTCCGAAAAAATCAGTATGGACTCGCTTGTTACACAAAGTATTGAAGTCATGCAAGAACATCTGGAGCTAAAACAGCTACGACTGCAACAAGAGATCCAACCGTCGGTGCTGCTGACAGGAAACAGCAGTCTGACCGAAATCCTGATCAACAACCTACTCCTGAACGCCATACGTTACAGCAATGCCAACGATACACTTGCTGTACATCTCAATCAAACTTCTTTAACGGTATATAACCCCGGTTCAATGCCCTTAGATAAAATACTTTTATTCAAACGGTTTTCCAAACTCTCGAAAAACAGCCAAGGCAGCGGTTTAGGATTGGCAATTATTACTGAAATCGCCCGGTATCAAGGCTGGACTGTTGATTATCAATTTGAAAATAATCAACATATTTTTTCCATTCATTTTTAAAATTCCAAAAGTATTCTAATTTGGATGACAGTTTTGTTTTATGATCCACATGAAGCAAAACCAGACAACACGCTTATTTGCATTTCAGCTACTGATAAGTGTATTATTTCTTTTGGATGTCAGCATGGCCAAAAGTCAGACTATACTCACAAGGGAAGTGCCGACAAACATCGCTCAACCTGAGCGAAATAATAGTGCATTCAGTACAAACTTGACGGCTACCAGGCTAACCGAAGGCATAACAAGCAGCAACTCGTTACTGTCAACAGACAGCACAGGGCTGTCTGCAGTAATCCATCGTCCGAGCAAGAAAACAAAATTAAACCGCTTCTTCCAAACAGCAATTGATGAAACGCCTTACAAACCACATTTAACGAGCTTTATCGTACCGACAGCCTTTATCGGTTTCGGGGTGGCGAGTTTAAGCATCAATGGTTTAAAAAATCTCAATTTATCAACGAAAGACGAGATCAGCGAACATCAGTTAAAGCACAGCAACCTCGACAATTACAGTCAATATGTCCCTGCAGTTATGGTATACGGACTAAATGCGTTGGGCGTGCAGGGCAAACACAATTTTAAGGACAGAACGGTCATTTATTTAACGTCACAGCTGATCTCAGGAGCCATGGTTCTTCCATTGAAACATATCGTCAAAGAAGTCCGTCCAGATAGTTCCAATAACCTTTCCTTTCCTTCAGGGCACACCGCTACAGCCTTCTCTTCTGCACAATTTATGTTTCATGAATATCATGACAGCAATTTTTGGTTAAGCATTTCGGGCTATCCATTTGCGATTTTTACAGGTACCTACCGCGCCATCAATAATAAACATTGGGTCGGCGATATCGTTGCCGGAGCTGGATTTGGCATTCTGGCAACAGAACTAGCCTATTGGGTGCATCCGCGGATCAATCATCTATTGTTCAACGACAACAAAACAACTTCTGCTACGCTAATGCCCTTCTATCAGCACAAACAATTTGGTTTGAGTTATGCCAAACAGTTTTAACCAGCCCAATTTTTTCAAAGCCTATGCATGCAGAAATTATCAAAAATATTTTTCATCTCGAATAATCTTCCATTACCAAGCAAGCACTTGCGCAATCAGTTTGGTTTTCAGCTTATCCGTATGTGCAGCCTGATGAAATCCAGAAAGTTTTATTTGCATATCCGTGTAAATTTAGCTTAGTTTGATACATTTGTAGGGACAATGCATGGATAGCCCATGATTTGGTATCATAGATAAACTTCGATGAATCGAAGTTTTTAACGTTTTTCTTTATATGAAGATTCTCCTAGTCGAAGATGACGTACGTGTCGCAGGATTGATCAAACGCGGACTTGATGAAAATGAATTTCAAACAGCTATTGCCTACGACGGCCTATCTGGAAAGAAAATGGCCTTACAACACGACTTTGATCTTATCATAACCGATATCGTGCTCCCTAAGATGGATGGATTGGATCTCTGCAAAGAAATTCGTCATATCAAACCCGATGTTCCCATTATCATGTTAACAGCATTAGGAACTACAGACGATAAAATTGAGGGTTTTGACGCCGGAGCGGATGACTATCTGGTCAAGCCTTTTGAAATGCGCGAACTCCTAGCCCGCATCAGAGTCCTGCTCAAAAGATATCAAAAACAAGATACACTCACGGGAACAATTTTGCGTTATGGGGATCTGGAAATGAACCTCCATACCAAAAGCGTCAAAAGGAATACTGTCGAAATCCATTTGACACCCAAAGAGTTCAAATTACTCCATTATTTATTGCAAAATCCCGAGCGTGTGCTTTCCAGAATGGAAATTGCTGAAAAAGTGTGGGAAACGCATTTTGATACCGGAACCAACTTCATTGATGTTTACATCAACTATCTACGTAAAAAAATCGACAAAGATTTTGCGACCAGATATATCCATACCAAATCCGGAATGGGCTTTATTCTAAAACAAGACTAATGCGAATCAGGACACGAATCTCCATATTATTCACGCTGATTACAGCCACCATATTGCTGGTATTTGCCTGTACAGTATATTTTTCAGCGGTGGAGAATCGGGAAAGAGAATTTTACGCCCTATTGAAAAAAGAAGCTTACACCAAAGCAAACCTTTTTTTGAATGCAAAAGTAGACAAAAAGACCTTAGAAGATATCTACCACAACAACCGAAAAATCCTCAACGAAGTCGAGGTTGCAATTTACGACACCCGTTTTGATCTCTTGTATCATGATGCCGTAGATATCGACTTTGTCAAAGAGACACCAGCCATGCTGCAGGATATTCTCAAAAATAAAGAGATACGATTTTATCAGGAAAAATGGCAGGTCATCGGCATAACCTTTCCGTATAAAGACAAAACTTACATCATCACAGCCGCAGCATATGATCAATACGGCTACAATAAACTCAATAGTCTATTATCTACGATTCTTTTGGTTTTCATTTTGTCTATATTTCTGATCTATGCCGCAGGAATATTCTTTTCCAAAAAGGTTTTTCAACCTATCCTGGAAATGACACAACGTGTAAAAACCATTTCTGCGACAAGTTTGGATGCCAGGCTCACGAGTAGCGGAAATAAAGACGAGCTTTCCGAATTGGCGAGTACATTCAATGCGATGCTCGACCGCCTCGAGAACTCCTTTGATGCTCAAAAGCATTTTGTCTCCAATATCTCGCATGAGCTAAGAACACCCTTGGCCGCCATGATTGCAGAACTCGAGATTTCTGCCAATAAGGACCGTAGCATAGTGGAGTATAAAACTGTCATCGACAATACGCTAAATGATGCACAGAAACTGAAGAAGTTATTTAATAGCTTACTTGATTTTGCCAAAGCAAGTTACGACAGTTCTGAAATCGCGTTTAAAACCTTACGTATAGACGAAATACTAATTGATGCATGCCAGCAGGTTCTCCAGTCAAGTCCAAATTATAAACTCGACATTTTTGTCGATCCGGCGATTGAAGATGAAAAACTTTTATCCATCAATGCAAATGAGTATCTATTGCAGGTCGCCTTTGTCAACCTCATTGAAAATGCCTGTAAATTTTCACCCAATCAAAAATGCCTAATCGCTATCAAGGCGGATGAAAATAGGATTCAGCTGGAATTTAAAGATGACGGAATAGGCATTGACCCGGTCGATCTGCCCAATATATTCACGCCATTCTATCGTGGAAGCAACAAAGATTATAGCGAGGGAAATGGTATTGGTTTATCGCTTACCCGAAAAATCGTGCTTCTCCATCAAGGCGAGATCAGCGTCCGCTCGGCAAAAGGCGTTGGAAGTGTTTTTAGCATTGATATCCCCCATCGTTCATTATTCTAATAAAATTCTAATTTTTTTCTAAAGCCCCTCTAACCAGCTTATCGGGAGCAGGTGGATAGTTTTGCGGTATGATTAACCGTACAATCAACTATTCGACCCAATCCTTGAGGTACATGAATTGGATCCCTGTGCTGCTGTTACTGCATGCTTGCAACAGCCAGCCTCACGAAAGCCCCAACCAATCTCCGACCATCAGCGCAGCTGGAGACACCGTGACCGTCAGTGAAAACACGTCCCTGTTATCGAAGCTCAAATTTGTTACGACGACCAATGCACAACATGCGCTGAAACTAAATGCAGCTGCTACAGTGAAGATTATTCCCAGCAGTTATGTGGAGATTCCGGTACCTTTTGCTGGACGAATTGTCAAATCCCACGTGAAACTGGGCCAAAAAGTTGACATCAACACGCCTTTATTTTCAATTAGTTCATCCGACTATTTTGAGGCACAAAGGGCTTACCTTGACGCCAAACAAGCATTTATACTTGCCGAGAATATGTTAAAACGCCAAAAAGATCTGATCGCGCATGGTGTTGGCACTAAAAAAGAACTCGAAGAAGCAGAAACAAATTTTGCAATGAGCAATGCCGCACTCGGAAATGCCACTGCCGCCTTAAAAATATTCGACAGCACCCCGAACCATAGCATCCTCGGTGAGCCTCTCCTCGTTCGTTCACCTATTCAAGGAGAAATTTTAAGTAGTTCGATTGTATTGGGTCAGTACACGAAAGAAGATGCTCCGGCATTACTCCGCATTGCAGAATTGTCAAAAGTATGGGTTTCGGCCTACATCAAAGAAAAGGACTTGCCGGCAATCGATCAACTTGCGCGTGTTGAAGTGAGCGTAGATGCGCTCCCTGCTAAAAAAATACCCGGAAAAATTGTCCATATCAACCAATTTGTCGACGAAGCAAGCCGGAATATTGAGGTCCTCATTGCCTGTGAAAATACTGATCGTGCCTTAAAACCAGGGATGTATGTCAACGCCGAATTCGAACGGCAAACGACTCCGACACTTTTCATTCCGGCAAAAGCTGTATTTCAATTTAACGATAAGAGTTTTGTTTGGGTCAAAACATCGTCCAATACCTTCGTCAAACGCTATGTTACTACTGGCGTAACAGAAGGTGATGCAATCCAGATTTTAACAGGCCTGGTTCCGCAGGAACAGATTGTTGGTGAAGGTGCCTTTTATTTAACACCCGGCCTCTGATGGACTCAGGCTTTCAACTTTTAAAATAGAAACACATGAATATTAAACAATTGATTGGCCATATCATTGCAAAGAGATGGGTAATCGCCGCATCTTTTCTATTGATCGGTTTTTTCGGTTACTATGCCTGGCGACAACTTTCGGTTGAGGCATACCCTGATATCGCTGACGTATCGTCACAGGTCGTAACTCAGGTGCCGGGACTCGCAGCCGAAGAAATGGAACAGCAGATCACCATCCCGATCGAACAGGCCATCAATGGATTGCCCGGTATGGAAGTAATGCGTAGTAAAACGACTTTTGGCCTATCCATGGTCACGATTGTCTTCAAAGATGGCATTGAGGATTATTGGGCGAGAGCCCGTATACAGGAGCGTCTAGCTGATTTATCCCTGCCCTATGGTGCCAGTCCGGGATTGGATCCGCTGACTTCCCCCACAGGTGAGATCTTCCGTTATATTCTTGAAAGTAAAACCCACGATTTACGACAGTTGACGGATCTTCAAAATTTTGTTATTATTCCCAAAATCAAACAGGTTTCGGGCGTTGCTGATGTAACCAATTTTGGTGGAATCACCACACAGTTCCAGGTAGAATTAGATCCCAAAAAGCTTGATCAATATGAAATTTCGCTTGCCGAAGTTGTCGCCAAGATCGAAAGCAATAATGCCAATGCCGGCGGCAGTGTGATGAACCGTGGAGATCAGTCGTACGTCATCCGTGGCATCGGTCTGGTCAAGACATTGGATGATTTGGGGAACATCGTCGTAAAATCCACCAACGGAAACCGCATCTATATGCGTGACCTCGGTCAGATCAAACTTGGTAATTTAGCCCGCAAAGGGGCTTTAGGATATTCGGATAAACGCGGGGCCAATTATTCGGACAATATCGAAGGCATTGTCCTGCTATTAAAAAATGAGAATCCTTCTGATGTTTTAGCCGGTGTAAATGCAACGGTACAGGAACTAAACGAAAAGATTCTTCCGGAAGGCGTAAAAATACATGTCGTGCTCGATAGAACCAGTTTGGTCGACAATACCCTACATACCGTTTCCAAAACCCTTCTCGAAGGTATGATCTTGGTTATTTTTGTCCTTATTATTTTCCTGGGCAGCTGGCGTGGTGCACTCTTGGTTGCCATAACCATTCCATTATCGTTGCTGATTGCCTTTATTCTGATGCATTTCACCCATATTCCCGCTAACTTGCTTTCCTTAGGGGCAATTGATTTTGGGATTATTGTAGACGGAGCCATCGTTATACTCGAAACCATTCTTAAAAAAAGAGAAGATGAACCGGAAGGTCTCCTGCAGGAAAAAACGATTGCGCAGAAAATTGCTGAAGTCGCCAAACCGATATTCTTTGCGACACTGATCATTATTACAGCCTATCTTCCCCTGTTCGCATTTGAGCGCGTCGAGAAGAAACTTTTTACGCCGATGGCCTATACCGTGGGTTATGCCCTCTTCGGTGCCTTAGCTGTCGCTCTTGTGCTTATTCCCGGGTTGGCCTATTTGATCTATCGCAAACCTCAAAAAATCTTTCACAACAAATGGTTGGCAAAATTGACTGCGGCTTATCAGTCGGCGATAGAAAAGGTTATGCAGGCTCCCAAACAAGTTTTTATTCCATTGGCAATTGTATTGCTTGCCACAGGTTTGCTCACGGTCTCTGTTGGCAAGGACTTTCTTCCGTCGTTGGATGAAGGTTCGATCTGGCTTCAAGTGTCGCTTCCCCCAGGCATCACGGTAGAAAAGTCAAAAGAAATGAGTGATACCCTACGTGCCCGCACACTTAAACACGATGAGATCTCCTATGTCATGGTTCAGGCAGGGCGTAACGACGATGGTACCGACGCCTGGACACCCTCCCATTTCGAAGTTAGTGTGGGATTAAAACCTTACAAAACATGGAAATGGGGAAAAACCAAGGAAGACCTGATCAATGAACTTGCAGCAGATTATGCGAAAATGCCTGGCTTCAATGTTGCTTTTTCCCAACCCATGATCGACGGAGTCATGGATAAAATCGCCGGCGCCCATAGTGAGCTCGTTGTCAAAATATTCGGCGATGATTTAAAAGAAACCCGACGGGTCGCCGAGGAACTGATCACAACACTCCAACAAGTGAAGGGAGCTGTCGATCTGGCCATTGATCAGGAACCACCACTCCCCCAATTGCAAATTATCGCCGATCGCGATAAAATAGCACAATACGGACTGAACATCGCTGATGTGACTGACCTGATCCAGATCGCTATCGGGGGAAAAGCCGTAGCACAGGTTTATCAAGGAATCAAAGTGTATGATATTACCTGTCAATATCAGGAGGAAAACAGGAATTCGCCCGAAAAAATCGGCAATTTAATGCTGTATCCCGAAAATGGAAACCGTATTCCACTAGCCCAGGTGGCCACTATTAAACTCAATACGGGAGAAAGTATGATTTCACGCGAGCGCAACAACCGACAGTTGACAGTTCGTCTAAATGTTCGCGGTCGCGATCTAGGGACATTCCTCACTGAAGCACAGCAGGCCATTGCCAAAAATATACCGTATGACCAACATAAAATTACGTTAAAATGGGGCGGACAATTTGAAAATCAACAACGTGCCTATACGCGTCTTGCCATTATCGTCCCATTGACATTAGCTATTATATTTATCTTATTGTACGGCACATTTGGTTCATTTAGGCAAGCCGGTCTATTAATGGGCATCGTACCATTGGCACTTTTTGGCGGTATGCTCGCACTCCATGTTCGCGGGATGACGCTAAACGTTTCCTCGGCAGTCGGTTTTATTGCCTTATTTGGTGTTGCCATACAAAACGGTGTCTTGATGCTTTCACAGATGAATGTACTACGTAAAAATGGGCTGCCGCTACATAAAGCGGTAACACAGGGAGCCTTTAGTCGTTTTCGCCCCGTTTTGATGACCGCTACGGTAGCTATTCTTGGTTTGCTTCCGGCTTCACTAGCAACAGGGATTGGATCGGATGTGCAACGCCCTTTGGCAACGGTAATCGTTTATGGCCTACTATTTTCGACTATCCTGACACTATTTGTGCTACCCCCACTCTATTATCTTTTAGAACGTAACAACACCAAACAGAAAGACCCCGTAGAATAAATACAAATTCATCCATTCGAAACAACTTGCTTTCTGCTGTTTCGAATGGATTCAACCTGAACATTGAGTGGATTCAACCTGAACATTGAAAAGCCTTCAGCAAAACCTACACAGCAATCACATCCGCTGAGGGTTTGCTCAATCCAGGAAGCAGGGGATCCAAACGGAAGGCGCTTACGAATAGCCCGGGCGACTTATTTCATGTGTCAAGGAGCGCCCTGGTGCTTTAATAAAAGAATCACTAAAACAGAACATTCAGAAGAAGTAGATTATCATGAACAAACAACAGATTTTAACAAAGAAAAGCTTTACCTTTTTTCTTTTTATACTCGCGCTATACCATACAGCAATCGCTCAGGATAGGAATAGCAGCGTGTCAGAAGCGACAGGTCAGCAACTCGATTATTCAAAATTTATACATACAGTCGCTAAAAATAATTTGGGCTACGCCGCCGAAAAATTCAACCTCAGCATTGCTGAAGCCAATATCATTAGCGCCAGGGTGTTTCCTGACCCTGAATTTAGTATGGGCATTTTTGATAATAGTGAACGTACAAAACAACTGGGGCGGGGCTATAATGCGGGAATTGCATGGACACTGGAATTGGGGGCTAAGCGAAAAGCCCGGATAAACCTGGCCAAAGATGAAGCCGAGGTAACCCGTTTATTGCTAGCAGACTATTTCCGAAATTTACGTGCCGACGCTACACTCGCATTTTTAACAGCAAAACAGCAGGCATTATTGGTGAAAATAAACCAAAATTCCTATCAGCAACTTAGGCAATTGGCCACATCGGATAGTATCCGTTATAAATTGGGGAGCATCCCTGAAATAGATTTCCGCCAATCTAAATTGGAGGCCGCCAATATGCACAATACGTTGTTGGCAACAGAAGCAACCTGGAAATCCGCCCTTGTAAACCTTTCCTTATTTATGGCAGACAACTCCCTTACGACAACGGCAGTACCCCCAGATGCTTTCGATCATTTGGACCGGGCATACCGCTTAGATGAACTGGTCCGAGTAGCCCAAAATGACCGCAGCGATCTAAAAGTTGCCCTGCAAAACAAACAGCTTTCACAGCGTCTGCTCCAATTGGCTCAGGCCAACCGGGTAGTAGACCTCGGACTTTCATTTGGCGTCACTCATAATGGAGAAGCACGAAATGAAACTGCCCCAACGCCTCAGTTTACGGCTATAAATGCAGGTATTTCAATTCCGCTAAAGTTCTCGAATTTTAAAATAGGCGATCTTAAAGCCACAAAATTTAAGATCGATCAGGATGAGATTGCCTATCAGGACGTGCTTCTACGCATTCAGATCGAAGTTACGCAAGCGTTCCTCTCCTACCAGGCCGCTCAAAAACAGGTACAGCTATTTGATCGTGCTATGCTATCGGAAGCAAAAGCAATTTTGGAAGGAAAGGTTTACAGCTATAAAAGAGGAGAAACATCCCTACTGGAAGTTTTAAATGCCCAACGGACCTACAATGAAACACAGCTTAGCTATTATGAGGCCCGTTACAATTATGCGATCGCCTTGGTCGAACTCCAACGTACAGCTGGAATATGGGATATTCAGGAGATCTAAGCTGGAGAAATTCTGTTTTTTCCTAGTTTCTTATACATGCTTTTCAAAGAAGGCGAGATCAGTATCAGCAAAAGTATGCTGATACTGATCATGGACATGATCTCATAATAATCCATGGCATAGCGCACAAAGGATTGGATCTTGACCCGCTCAGCAACGAGCTTTAAGGCGGCTGTATGTTCCTTATACTGCAGTCCATGCTGCAAGATGCTGACAGATTCCTGCTGCAGGTACTCCCGAAATAAGGGGTTGTCCACTTCCGTTTGGTCCCTAAAAACCTGCTGGTGCTGGGCATATTCAAACAACTTGAAAAAATTCTGCAAACCGATACTGCTCGTATAGCCCAGGTACCGGATAGCAAGACAGACCGCAGCCGCAGAAGCCCCCAATTGAGGGCTGACACTGGTAATGCAAAATAAGATGGTGGGTACCATAATAAGCCCTACTCCGAGTCCGTGTAAAACTAAGGGTATCCAAAAATGCGCATCATTACCCTGCCCCTCAAAGGAGAAAAACATCCATTGGTGAAACAGCAGCAAGCAACAATAGCCCGAAATCCAGATCCATTTTACGGGGCGTTGCCCAAGCATCCAATACAATGAGCCTAGAACACCAGCGACAATACCAGCGATATTAAACCACTGGATATAGGATAAATGAATAGGATCAAGTTGAATAACCTGTACGAGATATTGATTTGAGATGGTCAAGGAGAAGCGCTCGATATACATCATGTACAAAATCAATAAGCCCAAGAGAAAGTTCCTGTTTTTAAAAATCGCCAAATGAACATACACACGCCTGAGCACCATTTGCCGAACAATAAAAAGAATAAGCAACGCTAGACCTACCCCGAATATGATCAGCATATGCTGATCGTTAAACCAATAAACTTCTTGTCCATACACCATTAAATAGCCAAAACTGACAATCACAAGACTATAGAAAATGCAGCTTGCCCAGTCTAATGAAAACAAAGGGTAAGGGCGTATATGTCGTATGGAGCGCATCGACAGCATAATCAACAATAAACCCGGTACAAATGATAGGGCAGCGTATAGATAGAGCTGATCAAAATTGAATGAATCGATAAATTCAGCCGTGACGAAAGTATTAAATGGGGAGCTGCAGAGTAACATACCAAAAAAGACAGCATAACTTACTTCCTTAGCCCGATCGCTTTTCAACCGTGAGAATATCATGGAGATCGATAAGTTTACGGCAGAAGCAAACAACATCCCTTGGAAAAAGCGCAGGCCATATACCCAGCTGATATCGGTGATGCTGTACATCAAAAAGCAATTCAATAGCTGTAGAAGATTAAAAATAATGTAGTACTGCTTGATGGGAAAGTATAAAAAAAAGCGTCGTTCTAAAACGTAGAATCCAACAAAACCAGCATAAAACAAAATGATCAGGAACTGAACATCACTGGGTTGGGCACCGTAAAATCCAGCGGTGACATTTGTATTTGCACCCGGCAGGAAAAATAAGACCATACTCGGCATCAAGCTACTAAACAGGATAAGCTTGATCAACCACTCCGGTACCCATTCTTTAAAAATTCCTTTCACTATTTCTGCTTTTTTGATACCGACACATTCACATTCATTCCAGAAAGAAGCTGTTGGGCTCCCCTTTGCTTATCCAGCTCGATGCGCACAGGTACGCGTTGTACAATCTTCACAAAGTTGCCCGTTGCATTATCTGGTGGCAAAAGGGAGAATGCAGATCCAGTAGCCGGGGAGATGGAAATAATTTTTCCATAAAATTTTTGATCTGGATACGCATCAGCAACCACCTCAACCCTATTGCCAAGATGCAAATAGCGCAGTTGTGTTTCCTTAAAATTAGCCGTTACCCAGGTTGGGGTTTCTCTATTGACGATAAAGCCCAAAACTTCGCCAGCACTTATCATTTGACCTTTTTCAATCGTACGTTTGCCAATCTGCCCATCGTAAGGTGCGCGAATAACGGTATAACCGACATCAAGGCGTTTGCGGCCGACAGCTGCCGTCAAACGAACACGTTCGGCATCGACCACACCTTTTTTCATATCCACATCATGCACACGTTCCTGTGAAGCCTGTAATTTATGCTTTAACGAAGCCAGTTCACTCTTATACACATCCAACGTCGCTTTTACATCCTCCAGCTGCTGTGCCGTTGCAGACTTTTCCTGAAACAAATAACTATATCGATCATATTCCAACTGTTGCTTGGTTACCCGAGCCTCCCCGGCAGCAATTGAGGTCCGTAAAGATTCATGTTCCGCCTGGAGAATTTCCTTTTGACTATGAAGAACATTGATCTCTGCAGCTTCCTTATTGACGGATGCCGCTACCTGATCAGCCTCATATTTATATTCCTTATTATCTATAAGCAACAAGGTATCACCCCGTTTAACCAATTGATGATCGTGATAATGCACAGAAACCACATATCCTCCTACCCGAGAAACAATGGGATTGATATACTGTGTTACCTGTGCATCATTTGTGTAGGTATACCGCAGTCGCATCCATAATGCTTGAGCGCCCCATAACAACAAGGCCAACAAGACAATTCCGGCCAACCAGTTGGTAATTCGAGTGAGTTGTGCCTCCACAACTGTTCTTCGTGATTTAGGTTTCATTAGATAGTACCCTTCAAAAATTCGATAAAATAATAATGTTTTTGTATCGCAATATGTGCGGTTTCAAGATCAAAAAGTGTTTTTAGGTATTGCATATCTGCATCTAAGAGATCTGTAATCAAAGCCGATGATTTAAAATACCTGTTTTTTATAATTCGTGCATTTTCCTGCGCCAACGCCTTATTGTTTTGACAGACCTCCTGCTGCTTAATAGCCAATTGATAATCCAACAGGGCCTGTAACAGCTGATTTTCCAGAATCTCCTCTTCATGATGGTGTTTTACCTCTTGTCGATCCAATGCGATCTGTGCTCCGCGCACCACGTTTTTATTGAGATAGATAGCCGAGATCGGTATGTTTAATTTGAGTCCTGTGATACTCAGATTATACCAGCTGGGATTATAGGGATACAAGAAGACCTGTGGATTGGCAAAGGTGAATGTACTGGTCAACCCCAACTCAGGAAGATAATTTGATCGTGCCTGTTTGACCGACAACTTCTTCAAAACCACTTCCTGTTCGGATTTTAGGAGGGAAAAAGCATGGCTTCGCGCTTCGGCAACAAGCGCTTCATAGCTGGGGCTTTCCACTTTAAAAGGCTCGGTCAAGGGGATAATCTCTGCTGTAATACCGCCAATTAGCTGCAGCTTCTGATTTGCAGCCTGAATATCATGACCGATCTGCACGAGCAACAGTTCCCGCTTCGAAAGCTCCAACGAAATACGCAAGACGTCACTGTGTAATACCACGCCCGCCTTATACAGATGTTCAATCTCTTTGAGCTGTACCCGTTGATCAGCAATATCCTGCTCGATTAAAGATCGGTTACTATACGACAGTTCCAAATCCAAAAAAAGATTGCAAACCTCCAATTTCGTCTGCGCTGCGGCATTCTTCCAATCGATTCTGGCCAGCTCATTTTCCAATTTTTTGGACTCAATTTTCATTAGGTCCCGATGCCCATTGTAGAGGTTCAGATAAAAATCCAGGCCGCTATCGTACAAGTAATGAATGATATCATGCTGGGAAGGTTTATTTAAAAGCCCCTGGTCATACACAGGCATATTACTCGCATAACTAGCAGAAGCTCTGGCGGAAATTTTGGGTAGCAACTCCATGCGTTGCTGCTGTACTGCCACCTCAGTTTCTTTGAGCTGCAAATAGGACTGCTCGATGTATTTACTGTTCTGTAGCGCTTTGTCGATCATGTCTTTCAGGGACATGCGCAAAGAATCGAGGGCGAAGGTGTCCGAAATAGCGAATACTAACAATCCCATGGTTAGTATTCCTTTTGCCCAATAGGGAGGAAAAAAGTTCACGTGTGCTATGTAATTTTTTTGCGTAGCAAACTTAGACACTTATTGGAACTTGGATTTCTTCACAAACGCCAATATGTTATGGAAAAAAGACATTTTTTCATCAATTCAAACAAAAAGACCAATATCTGCCAAGAAGCCCTTGCAATATCCTTTTTTACAGCACATAAAAAAGGCCTTTCAAATCATGATTTGAAAGGCCTTTCTCGACGGTATAATAATAGATTATCCGTATAAGGAATCTTCTATTGCATTCCACAACTGTATTCTTTTTTGTAGCGCAATTTTACTGATCTCTTTCATTTCTGTCCATTTAACCTCATCGTCCTTCCCGAGATCTGTGATCATCTGCATCGCCAAAGGCCCGTGCTCATCGCCATCAAGGTCAATATGACGTTGAAAATAATAGATAAAGCTATCCAGATTGGCTGTAGGGAAATTTGTTTTAATTTCTTCCAAAATAGAGGTAAACATTCCCGGGATAAGATCTTCGCGTCCAAATGTAAATGCAGCAGCAATTTTATGCACCTCGCCCTCAGCAATCACTTCGAATGTAAAATTCAAAAAGTCTTTGATCCGCTTGTCCAATGTGGTCGTTGCAATGACATCGAATATGTTACTCGATTTTTTGGCGTGAGCAATAAATTTGTTGACCAGATGAAGGTCGGCACCCATGGCATCCATGGCGTCCAGATACATCTCAAAATGGCTCAAACGGCGGCCATCAATATATTCATCCGACTCCTCAGCCAATACAATTTCGTTGATTAGATAGCGTGTTGATGGATTCTCACTCGCAAACCAAGGTAAAGTCGTACAGGTCAATTTAATCTGTAAAGCTTTTAGTAAAGACATAAAATCCCATACAGCGTACACATGCCCTTCTGTAAAAGAACGTAGATTCTTGATCGTTTTGATCTTACGATACAAAGGGTGTTGCAATAATACCTCGCGTTCGGCAGCAATGTATTCGTTAATTTCCGCAATTCTATTCATGGCGCAAAAGTATTGTCTTATCTCTATTTTTAAAAGTATTTTCGATGAGATTACAGTAACATGATAAATTTTTCGCCCAGCTATCCGCTTCATAACCAAATCACAGCCAACAACGCGCCTCGCTTTTGACCTCCCTATTCCTGTTGCTAACGTTCATTTACCCTTAAAAACAAAAATATTTTTTATTATAAAAAATAATCTACTATATTTGTAGAGTATTCAGAATTGCATGATGCAATACCAACCGAGTGCAGGCACCGCGGTGGTAAATTAATACGGGTTTCGACCAAAATAAACGTCGCAGAACGATTATTTTCCCAACAAGATCTGGATACAGTTTATGGTTTAATCCTTTAAATTTTTAAATTGTATGGCTACTACAACAAATCTTTACCAACACTTACTGGAAAAATTCAGTTATTACTCAACAGATGAACTGATACAGCTCAACAATGACACCATCTTAGGACAAGGCTGGGGTTCAGCCAAGGCAACCTTTAGAACAGCTTTGATCAGTACGTTCTCCAAAAGAGGACTGGATCTTTCCAACATCATTTCCAAGGAAGACGGTTTTACCTCGGTGAAGCATGTCCCTGTACGCTTGGAACAGAATGTCCTGATTCCTTTACAATAATCGTTATCGGTAAAAAAAGCGCGCATCGAAAGGACTTCGTGCGCGCTGCTGTGGTTGGTTTAGGAAATTGCCGATTTAAAAGAAGGCGATAATCTTATTATTTATAGTTTGGATTCTGAATTAACACACCTGCGCTTTTCTCAATTTCTGTTTGTGGTAATGGCCAGCGGTAAAATTTGTCTTCAAAATGATAGGGCACTTTACTGTCTTTGACCGCATTGAGTACTTCGCCTGCGATATGCCAACGAATCAGGTCGTAATGCCGTAGTCCTTCGAAAGCAAGTTCAACCCTTCTTTCGTGGCGGATACGGTCGCGCATTTTTTCCTTGGTATAACCGGCAGGAAACCCGGGCATCTGAACGCGGCTCCTCAGGGTATTCATGGCATCGTAAACCGATGGATCTGGTCCGGCAATTTCATTTTGTGCTTCGGCATACATCAATAACACCTCCCCAAACCGCAGTACAACCGCATCCTGTTGGCTCAATGTTGAAAAGCCAAAAGGTAAGTTGGCCGGATCCAAAAATTTCAACACCCCATAACCTGTAGGCCGCGGATTGGACGGTGTATGGATCTTACCGCCGCCAAAGTCGGGATGATCCACGAAAATTGTTTTGCTCAAGCGCGGATCCCTATCTTTGAAGGGATTAGCTCGGTCAGTCAAGGGTGATTCACCATAAGGCAGACCATCTTTGCATTCATAGGTATCCACCAGGTTTTGTAAAGGTGAAGCAGCAATCCAATCGCCTAAATACATGTCCCAGGGGGCTGTATTATTCGGTGCCAAAAAATTGACCGAAAAGATAATCTCGGTATTGTTCTTCTGTGTTGCATCGCGAAAGACATTTTCAAAAGCTGTACTCAGAGTATACTCTTTCATGACATCGGTGCATAAGTCTTTTACCTCTTTCAAAATTGCTAAATCGGGCACCCCTTTGTCGCCATAAGCCGCAAACAGTAAAACCCGTGCTTTCAAGGCTTTTGCTGAACTTGCGGTCGCATGCCCCCCATTATTGAAATAAGGTTTAGCCGCTAAGTTGGCGATCCCAAAATCCAGATCGGCCCGAATCTGTTTTAGAATATTCTCTGCAGTTTCCTTTGGCTGACGCTGATTCTCCAGACTGAGGGAAGTAAGCACAAGCGGCACCTCACCATAAATACTGTACAATTGGAAGTAAACAAAAGCACGGATAAAGCGGGCTTCGGCTTCCATGTTCTTCTTCTCCCCATCGTTCATATCGGAGCCGTTATAGCCCTGAAGCTTCTCGATCAGGCGATTGGCACGTCCTATTCCCACATAAGCATCGTTATAAATTCCGGTTTCATACCCCCCTGTGGTCGGATTTAAATTCCCACCTACGATTTCATTGACGCTACCTGAGTTGAACTGATTGTAGCCATTGTCGGTCAGACAGTCCCGGAAAGGCATCCCATAGGAGAAAGCCTCACTCTGCAATGACGCGTATACACCGGCCAATGCATTATCAAAATCCGATTTTTTGCTAAAATAGTTGTCCGAAGCGATCTGATCCAAAGGATTAAGGTCCAAGGCACTGTTACAGGAACCCAAAAATAGTCCGGATAGCATCAACGCTGTTATAAATTTCTTTTTCATAGCACTTAAAAGTTAACTTGTACACCAAATGAATAAATCTTGTTTTGTGGATACTGTACCAGATCACCATTTCCATAGCGTTCAGGGTCCAAGCCCTTAAATTTGGTCGCAGTAAGGAGGTTATCACCCGAAAAATAAACCCTTAGGCGGTCAATTTTATATTTTTTCAACAGCCCTTCAGGTAAAGTGTATCCGAACACAAGATTTTTCAACCTGAAGTATGAAGCATCCTGTATAAAATAGCTGGAAGCACGGCTGAATTTCTCCGGAGCACTCCAACCCCAATAAATACGGGGCATCGTTGTCGAAGGGTTTTCAGGTGTCCAACGGTCTAACCAGTCTTTTGTCGGCGGACTGCCTTGCACAAATGGGGTTACACCCCAGCCCGAAACATAGGATTTGACGCCATATACCCCTTGTAATAGAGCCGAAAAGTCAAAGCCCTTAAAACTTGCACTTAGATTAAAACTATAGTTCAGTTTTGGATCTACACCGGAAATAATTGTTCTGTCGTTCGCATCGATTTTTCCGTCCCCATTGACATCCCGATACTTAAGATCTCCTGCCAGTGTATTATCATTAAACTGCTTAGGCGACCCCGCTACTTCGGCATCGGATTGAAATATGCCGATGACTTCGTAGGTATAAAAGCTGTCCATCGCATAGCCATTTTTTTTGATCGTATAGCCGCCGATTTCAGGCTCGCCAAATTTGACCAGCTTGTTTTTGAAACGATCGAGGTTTGCACCGAGCTGATAGCGTAAACCTTCCAATGCTCCCGTAGTAATCTGATTACGATAAGTAATTCCCAACTCAACACCTTTATTCTCGACAATTCCATCATTTACGTAAGGTGCCCCCAAACCAACGATTGCAGTAATCTGTGACTGTCTTAGAATATCGGTCGTCCTCTTTTTATACCAGTCAAAAGTGATATCTAAATTTTTAAACAGACTCAGGTCCAATCCCACATCGGTCATCGTTGTTGTTTCCCATTTAATAATCGGGTTGTTTAACCCTTGTTGAGCGACACCTGAATTTAGCGTACTATTATCAAAAGAATAATTTCCGGTAAGTCCCAATACGGGTTGATACGGATAGTTGCCGGTATTCTGATTTCCGAGTTGGCCCCAGGATCCACGGACCTTCAAATTATCCAGCCAACCGGAAGCGAATTCCTTAACAAAAGATTCTTCCGATACACGCCAGCCTGCAGAGAAAGAAGGAAACGCTGCCCAACGGTTTTTACCGTAAAACTTGGAACTACCATCGTAGCGCATATTGGCTTCCAAGAGGTATTTCCCTTGATAATCATAGTTCAATCGGCCGAAATAAGAGATCAGCGCCCATTGGTTGGCGGTTCCGTTTGCCCGTTGAATATCCGATCCCCCCGCATTTAATTCTGTTAGTGTATCGTCGACAAAATTCTGTCTGAAGCCCTGGAGGTAGGTATACTTACTTTTTTCAATGCTATATCCGGCCTGAGCTTTGAGATGGTGTGCCCCAAACGCGCGATCATAGTTGAGGTAAGTAAATAAATTGGTGTATATCGTTTGCTGATCCTGATCCGTAAGGCCCTTTCCAAGATCCAGTGTTGTTCCGAGCGTGCCCGTATGGTAGTAATATTCATCCAACGTTGATTTATAATCCTTGTACTTGTCCATATTGAAATTATAGGCACCTTTGGTATACCAGGAAAGACCTTTAAACAGCTGTACCTCCATCCAAGCCTGTAAATTGGCTGCATAGTCATCGGTATTGTACGTGAATTTCCGATCCAATACGGCCATAGGATTTTTATTGTTGTACTCCCAGTCGTAAGCTTTGTACGTGTACCGTCCGCTACCATCCGGCAAAAATGGGCCATAGGTTGGTGCCTGCGACATGGCCGACAGGAACAGGTCTTTGGATCCGCCTGGAATAGATTCGGTATGTCCTGTTTTGAGCAAGATATTTGTTCCGAATTTAATACCTTCCGAGATTTTGGTTGTCAGGTTGAGGCGGGCGGAATAACGGTCGTAGTTAAAACCTTTGATCATTCCATCCTGATTGACGTAGCCCAAACCAACATTAAAGGTTGTCTTCTCATTTCCGCCTTGGATACCGAGATTATGGGTATAAGTGGGTTTCGTTTGGAAAATAAGCCCCAGCCAGTCCGTATTTGGATATTTTACAGGATCGTTGCTGTTGCGATAGGCAGCAATCACTTCGGCGGGATATAGGCCATCGTTGAGATTGGAATTCTTACGCGCTTCGTTGTATAATTCCATATACTGCGCCGAATTGGTGATCAGATCAAACATTTTCGTGGGCTTATAGATACCCACATTTCCGTCATACTGAACGGTTGTTTTTCCCGATTTCCCTTGTTTTGTCGTAATCAGAATAACGCCATTGGCTGCACGCGAACCGTAGATTGCTGCGGAGGCTGCATCTTTCAGCACGCTGACATTTTCGATATCATTGGGATTAACGTCGGAGAATTTTCCCTGCACACCATCGATGAGCACCAGGGGATCTGATCCGGCGCCACTAAAGGTGCCCTTACCACGAATACGGATGGATACACCTTCATTGCCTGGTTCTCCCGAGCCCTGATTGATTTGTACACCCGGGATTGCCCCCTGCAGCATGGAAGCTGTATTGACAACGGGTCGTTTGATCATATCTTTGCCACTCACTGTAGCCACGGCACCGGTTAGGTTTACTTTCTTTTGTGTACCGTAGCCGACCACAACGACCTCTTCCAAACTCGACGAAGCGTCGTTCAGCTGCACATTCACGGTTCCCTCATTGGCAGCAACAGCCATTTCCCGGGTTTCAAATCCCACTGAAGAGAACGTCAGTACGACAGTTCCACCCGTCAGGCTGAGCTCGAATTGTCCCTGCTGATCCGTTTGCGTTTCCTGCGTTGCATTTTTGACCCGTACTGTCACACCGGGTAGCGGGCGCCCTGTATTGTCCAGCACTTTTCCTTTTATTGTACGCTGTTGACTTATCCTATCAAGGACGGCGGAAGGGCCTTTTTCTGTTGGGGCAAAACGACGGTCTGTCGTCCTTAGTGATGCTGCTGAGCCCGTGTAGGGTACAGCTATCGAAAGACAGAGTGCCATTATACTGGCCTCAGGACCGAAGGACAGGCCCTTGATCAAAGGCCATTGTCTTGTCTTTTCTGTTTTCATATTTACTTTTTTTGTTTATAAGGTGCTTTTATCTTGAAATTTTTGACACAAAGCATCCCCTATCATGCAAAAAATTGCATGATCCAATTCGGTTGAGGACGCTATGTTTTGTTATTTTTCTTTTGTACGATAGGCGATCCAGTTATGATCTATACATACGTTAAGTTGTTGCGGTTTGGCTGAATAAATCTGATAGTTCAGTATCTTACCATCTTTCCATTCCATATCTAGCGTGTGATTTCCCTTGATGCGCATGCCCGTGACCCGGCCTTCTTTTTTCCAGGCCTGAGGAACTGCCGGTAGAAGATAAACCGTATCCTGATGGGACTGCACCAGCATCTCAGCAATGCCAGCTGCTCCACCAAAATTACCATCGATCTGAAATGGGGGGCCTGCTGTTAGCAAATTGGCGTAAACACCACCACCGGCGCCATAATTGATATGTGTATCGACACGTGGGGTCATGAGTTGCCGAAATAATTTATAAGCCCGTTCGCCTTCATGCAATCTGGTCCAAAAGAGTAGTTTATGGGCAATGGCCCAACTCGGTCCATCATCCCCCCGCACATCTAAGCTTTTTTTAGCGGCAAGCTGCCAGTCTGGATGTTCGTCATAACGAATCAGATAGCCTGGATACAAACCGTACAGATGCGAGATATGCCGATGCTGCGGATCCACCTCTTCATAATCTTCAATCCATTCCATGATGCGGCCATCTTTGCCTAGCTGCACAGCTGGTGCTAAACGTTTCAGTTGCGCCGCAACCTGCGTTAAAAAAGGATCCGATTGTTTGCCCAATAATCCTGCTGCATGGATGATATTTTCAAATAATTCGCGTACGATCTGATTATCTATCGTTGGTCCCATCGTGACATTTGCCTGCTGCCCATTCGGGAGCTTGAAGGAATTTTCGGGAGATACAGAGGGCGAAGTCAACAGCCAGCCCTTGGTTGGATGTTCGGTCAGGGCACTGGAGTAAAACTGTGCTGCTCCATAGAGAATCGGGTATATCCGCCGTAGATAGTCCATATCTTCGGTATAGAGGTAATGTTCCCAAAGGTTATTGCAGAGCCAGCCCGAGCCCGCATTGGCAATTCCCCAGGAAGCAGACTCTCCGGGTTCAGTATAGCCCCATACATTGGTGATCACATGGGCTACCCAGCCCGGTGCGTTATAATACGCTTTCGCGGTTTTTGCCCCCGGAGCCATAAGGCCTTCCACAAGTCCCACCAAGGGCTCATTGAGCTCGCCCAAATTGGCCGCACCGAGGTGCCAATGGTTCATCTGCACATTGATATCCAGGTGGTAGTCCCCATTCCAGGGCGTCTGAATCTGATTTGCCCATAAGCCCTGTAAGTTTGGTGGTAGCAAGCCTAAGCGCGTACTGCTGATACTAAGGTAGCGACCATACTGATAGAATAAGGCTGCCAGACCTGGATCCTGATCCGGTTCTTTACCAAAGGCCACCAAACGCTGATCGGTCGGTAAGTCATCTTTCGACTGCCCTAATCGGAGCGACAAACGGTTGAACTTTGCCAAATAGTTTCGTAGATGTTCGGCATACTGCTGGCTATAGGATTTTTTCAACGCCTTTGTTAGCGTTTCAGCTGTCGTACGCTCAAAATCCTTACCTTTAAAATCAGTATCTGTTGCCACGTAAATTAGCACTTCGTCAGCCTGTTGAATAACAATAGATTGTCCTTTTACCAGCTGTTTTCCTCCTTTAATCTGCACGCGGACACGTGTTTTAAACTGCATTCCTTTACCGTCCACGCCATTGTCCAATTGTCCTACCAAAACAAGCTCGCCATCCTCGGTCTTGGCAGTTGCCCTTTCGGGACGGTCAATCTTGATTTCCAGGCTAATCTGTCCTTTTTTGCTACTCTGTAAACGAATAACGCCCAGGTCATCAGCAAAGCTTGTCCAATATTCGCGGCAATACCTGACGCCTTTGAGCTCATAGCTTGTTTTTGCCATCGCCTTATCGAGATCCAATTCCCGGCGATAGTTCTGCACTGCATTGAGATCCGTTTGTCCGTCAAAAGCAAGCATCAGATTGCCGAGCACTTGGTAACAGCCCCATTGCTTGCCGCCCGATCCGGGGCCTTTGCAGATAAAATGCTGGTCTATCAGACGCTGAGCAAGGTCGTTTTTCCCACTTTTGATCAGATTTCGAATACTATCCAAATACCTGCTGGCCTCATAATTATTGGCATCCTGAGGGCTTCCCGACCATAGGGTGATATCATTGAGCACAATATGGTCATTCTTCAATCCACCATCGGGCATCATGCCAATTTTTCCATTGCCCAGGGGTAAGGTCTCCTCCCATTGTTTTGCCGGCTGCCGATACCAAAGTTTGCCGCCCTGCACTTGCCCAAAT
Organism: Sphingobacterium paramultivorum; assembly: GCF_014109745.1. NCBI lineage: Bacteria > Pseudomonadati > Bacteroidota > Sphingobacteriia > Sphingobacteriales > Sphingobacteriaceae > Sphingobacterium > Sphingobacterium paramultivorum. The sequence goes on along the minus strand of NZ_CP058555.1, from coordinate 6,317,246 downwards.
AAGTTGCCCGAAAAAAAGAAAACCACAAGCGTGCAAAGTAACTGACCTTTCCGAAGATTTATTTTTGATGATCTATTCATGTGGTTTTAGTTTTTTGTCCAGTCATCGGTTCGGAAGGGAGATCCGGGTATGCCGGCTTCGTTGTATAAAGTCAGGTCCGGGTTATCGGCCCAGCCGTAGCGCACTGCGACGGGCGATGGTACTTCCTTGGCAGATACGATCAGCTTATTTCCGACCTGTTTGACTTCTGCAGGATAAAAAACCTGATCGGCACCAGCAATTGTGAAACTACCGTTGCGGTTATCCGTTCCTTTCAGCACCAGTTTTTTGCCCATGGGGTTAAAACTAAGTTCCATTTCTGCAGCTTTTGTCGCCCAGTGCTGAAGGACAGGACCCGAATAAGGGATCTTCTTGCCATAGAGCTGCGCTGTTGCGATCCAGCCAAGTCTTCTACCGACATCCTGCTTATTTTTCGGATGAATATCCTGTGCATCGCCGATATCCGTTATAACAGCCATACCTGTATAAGGCAATTTGAGTGTTTGTCGTTGCGCTTCCCGTAATCTCGCCCAGGAAGAAGGCTGCGGTGTTACACTTTTCGCCTTAAAGTTGGCCAGTTGAACAAAATAAAAAGGCATCTTTTCATTGTTCCACTGCTGGCGCCAGTCCTGAATCAATGCGGGCAGCAGTTGCTGATAAGGAGCGTCTTTTGAATCCGCGTTACTTTCACCCTGGTACCAAATGGCGCCTTTTATTTTAAAATCCACAAAAGGCTTAACCATGGCATTGTAAAGCACAGTAGGTCTGTTGGGACCCTCCATCGCATTAGGTTTTGCGGGCAGCTTAGCCAGATCATAACCTACTTTGCATTTCCAGTCTCCAACCAGAGATAGCTGTTCACCATTTGGTCCTTCCAGTCGCGGCTGTTCTGTACCGCCATATATTCCGCCATCGCCGGCTCCATCAAATACGCGAACGGCGATATGCAATAGGCTGCCGTTGTTGGCCGTTGCAGGAACAGTATACTTCCGAATCTGGTCGTAACCGACAGTTTCACCCACTTTTGTACCATTGACATAAGTGATGTCGTTGTCATCAATCGCTCCCAAAATCAACTTGAGGGGTTTACCTTGCCAATGTGCAGGTAGTTCAACGTCTTTGCCAAAATAAACGACACCATCCATTCCCGGAAATAGGTTCTTGTCAAAAAAGCTCGGAATAGTAATCGTAGACCAGCTGCTTTTATCCAATTGTGGCGCAAACCACTCGCCCTGCGTTGCTGTCTTCATCTGATCCTGCTGTTCGGCGACGCGATTCCATTCGGCCAGATCTTTCGCATAGATTTCCTGTGCATCCGGACGTTGGATTTTCTCAATGGCAGACGTATAGGTTGAAAAAGGTGTAAGTGCCTCCCGGCTCATCCAGGCTTCAATGATTGTTCCGCCCCAGGAAGAATGGATCAGGCCAATGGGAATGCCTGTTTTCTCGTAGATCTCACGTGCAAAAAAATAGGCTGTCGCCGAAAACTCCGGAATACTTTGTGGCGTCACCGGATTCCATCCACCGGACTCCACCTTCACTGCGGTGGTAGGTTGATTGGCTGTTGCTTTTGGAATCTGCAAAATACGAATATTGGGAAAGTTGGCTGCTTTGATTTCCTGCTCAAAGTTATTGATCTTACCCCAGCCCGCCAGGGGCATTTCCATATTTGACTGCCCTGAACAAAACCAGACTTCACCGATCAGAATATTTTTTAGGATCAATTGATCACCATCGTTGATGGTAATTTGGTAGGGCCCACCGTATTTCGGCGTTTCCAGATAGACTTGCCAGCCTCCCTGCTGATCGACCTCAACCTGATAGCTCTTGTTGTTCCAGCTGGTGTTTACGCTAAGTTCCTTGCCGACTGCTGTACTGGTTCCCCAGATCTTGACCTTTTCTTTCTGCTGCAGCACCATATTGTCGCCAATAAAAGCCGGCAACTGTACTTTGGCCTGTAGGGCAGAAAATCCACTGGCAACGCTGAGTAGCAGGGCCAACAAAGTCCGTTTATACTGTTTAGGTTTTATCATGATTTTTGAGTTTGTTGCTCAATTGGGTTTATACATTTAGTGCATCCGAAGTCCCGGCTGTTGGAGTCGGAGCTTCGGATGTACCACAGTTATTCTTTTAAAGTGCCGATATTTTTAGTAAAACACTGGTACGGTTGCTATTCAGGTCTGGATTTACGCCAACTTTCATCAGGTAGTCGCCCGAATAGGTTTGTCCCTGGCCTAAGCTCGACTTGGTTCCCGGATACAGGTTGATCTCCTCCACCCGGTATTGCTTTTGGGCATCCAGTCCTTTTAAACGAACAGGATCGGTTGTTCCGATACCATAGCGGTTATTGACCAGGTAGTTGAAGATGACAGCCTCGGTTTTTTGGCTATTTACATAGCTGAGGGCGGCAAAGTCACCTTCACGTGGATCGGCCAAACGATACTGCTCGCCATGCCAGATTGTTCCTTTTAGCGCGTCGTAATTCTTTACCGCCTGCTGGCAGAATAGCAGATCCTGTTCTTTCAGGTGGCTCACCACAATATCAAAACCCAGTTTACCCATCATCGCTACATCCGTACGGAATTTGAGGGACTGTTTTCCCCAGTCTGTCACATGGTTTGAGGTGCTGATTGCCGGGAAAAAGTACGAATACTCGTACTGCATAAAAATACGTTCCAAAGGGTCTGTATTGTCCGAAGGCCAAAATTCGGTAAAGTACCGAAGTGCCGCATAGTCCACACGACCACCACCGCCCGAACATAACATCATCGGCACTTTCGGATACTTCAAACGAATGCGCTCCAGCACTTTATAAAGGCCTTCCACATAAGAAACATAGAAAGCACCCTGGTCTTTTAGAAATGCGGAATGCGCATTGTAAATGACCGCATTACAGTCCCATTTGATATAGGCCAATGCCGGATTTTTAGTAAACAGATCGTCCAGAATCTGGAAAACAAAATCCTGCACCTTGGGATTTGTCAGATCCAGGATCAACTGATTACGGAAGTAATGTTCTTCGCGCTGTGGCTGTTTGACGACCCAATCCGGATGTTGCTCGTAGAGTTCGGATTTGGGGCTAACCATTTCGGGTTCTACCCAGATTCCAAATTTAACGCCCTGTTTGGTCGCTTCTTCCACAAGTGTCGCGATACCATTGGGTAGTTTTGTCCGGTTCGGTTGCCAATCTCCTAGACTGGAATGATCGCTGTTACGCGGATATTTATTTCCAAACCAGCCGTCATCCAATAAAAATAGATCTACGCCTAGTTTTTTGGTATCCTGGAGCAAACCTTTTAATTTTTGTTCATTAAAATCAAAGTAGGTCGCCTCCCAATTGTTGAGTAAAGTCAGGCGTTCGCCATTTCCATCCAGCAGTTGATATTTACGGGCCCAATTGTGCAGATTTCGGGAGGCGGTGCCTTTTCCCTTTGTCGACAAGGTATAGATCAATTTGGGTGTTGTAAATTCCTGGTTGCTGGCTAATTTTACATTGGAAGCATAGTTATTTATGCCGGCAATGATACGCAGGTTATTGAGGTAATCCACTTCAAAATCCACCTTAAAATTCCCACTATACCCAAGGCTTGCCATCAGTACTGTCCCTTCATCTTCGGATGCCGCCTTGCCCAGTGACACCATAAAGGAAGGTGGCTGAAATAAATTCGCGCGTGTTCCGAGCTTACTGTCCAGCACCTTAATGCCATGTGTTAACGGAGCCTCGTCCACCTGCATTTCTTTTGCCCAGTCACCATGGTACTGCCGTAGCCAATACGCGTTGGAGCGCAGGGTCAGATTGGCCGAAGCAAATTTTTCCAGCGTGACGGCTTTCTTTTCCTTATTCTGGATCGTTGCCCACTGCTCGATGATATCCTCATTCAAAAACGATTTGTAGTGTAAAACGACGTAAATATCGTATACCGGATCTTTTAGGGTGATATCAAGCTGTTTGACATTGGCATCTAGGTTTTTCACCGCATGCTTTTCATAGCGCAGGTCCAGGGAGCGGTTACCATCGGCATGAACGACACTGATGGCTGGTTCCAATAGGTTTTTCGAACCTGAGGGGGTATACGCCGCATTGGAGAGGCCACTATAATCTGTCAATTGCTTATAACCGCTTGCAATGGTCGAGTACTCTTTAGAATCACTCAATTTTTCACCGTAATAGAGCATTTTCAGTGTTTTCGTGGAATCGTACTCCAACACTAAGGCATTCGATCTGGTTTCAATAGGAATCTGTTTGGACTGCGCCTGTGCCTCCAGATGGACAAGCCCCTGGGTCATCAAAAGCCCGAGTACAACATGTTTAAAATGATGGGTTGGCATATATAAATAGATTTAGGATTTGTTAACGAACTTGACTATTTTGTTTGCTTTCAATTGAATCTTATAAAGGTATTTACCATTGATTTCCTGCTGTGGGCTTAGACCTGCCAATTGGGAAGGACTTAACACCTGAATCGTTTGATCTTGCGGCGATGAAAGAATAAGCTGCCTAATACTGCTGTTGTTCCATTCCATCTTTTCGATGTGTACATTGCCACGGGCTTTGAGCCCTTTAACTGTTCCGGCCGACCAGCGATCAGGCAGTGCAGGAAGTAATTCCAGCACATCCGTCTGCGACTGCAGCAACATTTCACTCACCGCAGCCACATAACCCAGGTTGCCATCAATCTGAAAGGGTGGATGCGCGCAGAGCAAGTTGGCGTAAACGCCACCGCCATTGTTGTAATCAATACCATCGCCGCCAACGAGGTTAATGAAATTAGTCAGGATTTTATAGGCGTGATTCCCATCCTGCAAGCGGGCCCAAAAAGCCACCTTCCAGGCCATGGACCAACCTGTCGATTCGTCGCCACGCGCGGTCAGCGTAACTCGTGCAGCTTTGGCCAGTTCCGGTGTTTTTAAAACAGAGAATTGGTTACCGGGGTACAGACCAAACAGATGCGAGACATGGCGGTGCTTGTCCTGTGGATCATCACGATCCGTTTCCCACTCCTGCAGCTGTCCCCATTTACCGATTTTGGGTTTGAGCAGCGCATCGCGAAGTGCCGTGATATGCTTACGGTAATCGTCGTCCAACTTTAAAATTGTACTCGCCTGGATGTAGTTGTTAAAGAGATCGTAAATAATCTGGTGGTCGTAGCTCACGGCATCCTCTGTGGGTCCATGTTCCGGCGACCAGCCCTTTGGCGCCACCACAGTTCCGTCTGGTCGTCGAACCAGACGATCATCCCAAAACTCACTTATTTCTTTTAAAATCGGATACGCAAATTCGCGTAGGTATTTCTCGTCCCTGTTAAACGCATAATGCTCCCAAAGTGCCTGAGCATACCAGGCACTTCCGGGCGTGTTCCAAAGGAAGCTCTCCCCACCGAAGATATTATTTTCGGTCTTTACGGTCCAGCCTCTTACGCCCGGAAATTCCTTCTGTGTATTTATTTTTTTCACCTCACGCATGCTATTGATATAATCGAGGTAAGGCCAGGCCGATTCACGCAGATTAGCGACTTCTGCAGGCCAATAGTTCATCTGTACATTGATATTGGAATGGTAATCTGAGCGCCATGGTGGATTGTTACTGTTGTTTCAGAGCCCCTGCAGATTTGCAGGCAAACCGCCTTTCCGTGAGGAACTGATCAGCAGATAACGTCCATATTGGTATACCAAAGCTTCCAGAGCCGGGATCGGCTGTTTTTTATAGGCTTCCAACAGCGCTTTTGTTGTTTGCTTGGCGTCCAGCTGGCTATGGTCGAGATCAAGCTCCACGCGGTTGAACAGCGCTGTATAATCTGCAACGTGCCGTGCCAGGAGCTTATTTACGCCATATTTTTCCGCTTGCTGCAGATAACGTTCATTGACCTTCATCGGTTCTTCGGCCGACTTCCATTTGGTCGCCCGTGTATTGGCGTAATCTGTTGCGGCACTCAGCAGCAGAACAATTCGATCGGCAGATTTTACGTTAAGGACAGCCTGTCCTTTTTCATCTGTCGTTTTGGAAAGTGAACCACCTACGACCTGTACGCGTACCTGTGCGGCATACCGCATACCATTGTCGAGCGTTCCCTGAAACCACAGATGACCATCTTCTACCTGCACCGCCTGCCCATGTGCATCCTGAAGTGCAATCTGGGCATTGAGTTTCCCTTTTTTACTGTTCGCATACTCAAATACCATGACCTGATCGGGCTGACTCGCAAAATACCGACGGTTGATTTGCTGTCCATCCTGCTGATAAGCTATTTCATGCAGCCCTTTATCCAAATTCAATTTCCGGCTATAGGCGGTAAAGGATTTATTAACGTCGGAGTCAAAGCGAACAAAAAGATCACCAAAAGCCTGATAGGCACCTGTTTCCTGTTCATCACCTGTCCATAGGCTATTTTCATTAAATTGAATATGTTCCTGATTTACGCCCGCGAAGATCATGGCGCCAATTCGTCCATTTCCGATGGGGTATGCTTCAGTCATCCAGTCCGTTGCGGGCTTATTATCCAAGAGGTAATAGCGTTGTGCCTGGGAAGTGCCAAAACAAATGATCAAGAGTGTTAAGAGAACGTATTTTATTTTTGTGTGCATCAACATAGCGGTTTATACAATTTTATTGGGCAATGCCCAAGGGTGAAAAAACAAGGTATATGACAATCATCAGGACAATCAAAATTGCGCCCACACCATAGCGGCCTTTCCAATAAGCTTCTTTATCCTGGCCCGAAAACTCAAATTGATACTCCGATAGATAGTTTGGCTGGCTCAGTTTACTTCCCCCCCAGATAACCAGTGCCACAGCGATAAACAACAGCGCGAACAGGTGCAGATAGTGTAGCTCTGTTTTCCAGACAAACACCAGAAAAAAATAACTGAACATGTATAAAAACAATCCAATCTGTGCCATGCGCGGTGTCACACGGCGGGATAAAATCCCCAAGATCATAATCGTGAAAATGGGCATATTAAATAAGCCCGATACGGTCTGCAAATAGGTATAAAATCCATCGTGGGCAAAAAGGATAAAAGGGGCAATAAACATCGCTGAAATTGAAATAATCAATTCGAACAATTTCCCTTTTCGTACCAATTCCTTTTCACTGTATGGCCTCTTTTTATAAGCCAGATAGGGTTTGTAAATATTAAAAATAAATAAACTGCCACAGCTCTGCAGCCCTGCGGTATATGTTGTCATCGCAGCGCCAAAGACCAAGGCCAAGGAAAAACCGATCAGGATATCGGGAAAAATTAAAACGATAAGTTTCGGAAAAACAGAAGCCGTAGGCTGTACATGCGGCAACAGATGCACAGCCAAAAGTCCCGGCAGATTGATCAGCAAGGGCATAAGGAGCTTACCTCCCGCAGCCAAAGTCATCCCTTTTTGTGCCTCCTTTAAATTCTTAGCACTCAGGGCCTGCTGTGCAATATAGGGTTCCATCCCCCAGTAATAGAAATTGATCAGCAGCATTCCGGTAAATAAGGTCGAAAATGGGACCGCATCATGCTTTCCGCCGACAGCATTGAGGTGCTCTTTTTTTTCATGCAGTAACTGCGCTAGACCAGACCAGACATCGCCACCTCCAAGGTGCCAGAGCGCAAAGACAGGAATGAGCACAGCAAGTAAAAACAGACATAAGCCTAAGCTTAAATCCGATAAGGAGATCAGCTTGAGACCTCCCAAAATACTATATAAACTACCTATCACGCCTAAAGCCCATACCAGCAACCAGATGCTCTGCCAATAGGTAATATGCAATAACGCCGGGACATCAAACATGGTCGCAAGGCTCAATGCTCCACCATACAATACAGGAGGCAGCAAATTGACAATATATCCAATCAAGATGAGTATAGAAACCAGCATTTTTGTTTTGGTGTCAAATCGCAGTGCCAAGAAATCCGGAACCGTCCGAAAGCCATGCTTAAAATAAATAGGTAGCAGAAATTCCGATACCAAAAGCATGGCAACAACGGAACTAATGCCCCAGCCGATAACTGAAAGATTATTGATATAAACCGATTCGTTTTCACCTATAAACTGGTTGGCGCTCAAGTTTGTCAACAGCAAGGCTGAACCAACCATCCAAAAGCTATTGCTCTTTCCAGCCAGGAAGAAGCCGTTGAGCGTCGTGGAATAGGTGGTCTTAAATTTCCATAAGGACCATAACGCAACCAAACCGGTAAAAAGACAAAAACTAAAAATTATCATCGTAAAACTTTCTTTTTTATACAGAGCCGCGATCTGCCAATGTTGTCGGCACCACTTCCCGGATCAATGTTCTTTCGAGCACAAACTTGGCTGCTTCGGCCCCAATCCGTGCAAAACTTGTCGAAAAGGTGGTAATACCACCGCTGATAATCTCTTTAATAACATCATCATTATGCGATAAAATCCCCAGATCCTCACCCAAAGTCCAACCCTTTTGCAGCACCTCTTTTAACATCTGGTAGAGCTCCGGATTATGAATGGTAAAATACAGTTTCCCCTTTTTTAGATCACCTACATGGTATTGCTTTTCGATATGACCTTTTACCTTATAGTCTTTCAAAAAGCGCAAGAACGCATCTTTGATTTCATTGGGTTCGGCTGTATTTTCCCTAAAATAGAAGATCACTTCTTTATACTTTTTGATCTTTGGATAAAGCTCCTGAAACACGGCATAGGTGGCTGCTTCAAATTCCTGAGAAACATAAGAATATTCCGCCCCTAAATCCATCAGCCGGTCGATAATCAATAGTTTTGACACAGGAATATTTCGCAATAAACGCTCAGAATCGGCATTTTCAATCGGAGCGACAATATATACCGTATATCGTCCCTGAATACGATTGAAAATATCTTCAAAGGTTTCCATATTGTTGTGATGGAAAAAAAGATCGACCGTCACTTCCTCCGGAAGATTCGCCCGCAATTCGGATACCAAGGTATCCTGAAAAGTATCGTAAGCATATAACAACACGGCAACTTTCTGTTTCAACTGCGTGTTATTACTGACTACAAAATATCCTTTTCTATTTTTGGATTCCACGACTCCATGGGCAATCAGATCGCGGTAAGCCTTAGCGAAGGTTTCGCGTGCATAACCCAGGTATTGGATCAAGTTATTGACAGAAGGTAAACTGGCATGTACCTCCAGTTCATTGGCATCAATGGCATCCAACACGCCCTGCACAATACATTCATGTTTAGAGAGTGTATTCAATGCCTCCAGGCGTTTGATCCGATCGATCAATACTTTAAAATTTTCTTCTTTGCTTATCTTCATATGTTGTGATTAAAACAGGGCAATCTTAAATAATTTTGCACCTGCCTGCTCAAAGGCAATGGATTTCTCAGCGACAAATTCCTGCGCTGTTTTTTCAAACAGTTCCACCGCCTTATAGGTTGTATTTGGCGCTAGGCCAATCTGTTTAAAATCTATGTTTATTGCTGCCGGGGCTGTATTGAAATTAAATACGGCCACATACAGCGTTGTTCCAATCTTTTTGTAATAATACGTATTTGCGGCTTTTCCTTCTACAAATCCTGCCGGACGGAAGCTTTTACCGTCGGCTATAATTTTTAGAATTTCGGGATCCTGCAGATATTGATTCATCTTTGGCTGCCAGTTTTCTTTTTTCGACAGGTCATCACCAAGGATAATGGTCCCCGTTACCACACCGGAAAGCAATCTTGCCTTATTGACCTCAGGGCTTTCATCATGAAAGACCAGGTGGTCGGCATCGATAAAATCGTAGAGATAAGTTTGCCACCAGCCGTAACTAACACTGTTTAAGGTATACTGAGTTTGGTCGATCGTCTTCCAGGCGTCGCAGGCTATTCTGCGCATGTGTGCAAATTGGGCTGTTGCCAAGGATGGCGAAATTGCTGCGTAGATCAACATTTTACCCTGCAGCACGTCGACGAGATGTTTCATCCCCACAGCATAAGCCTGCATACCTGTCTGAATTTTCTTATCGTAAAAACCTGTGGATTCGATTGCCGCGTGAGAGAGGAAATCGACCTTGATCATTCGGAAGCCACAGTCGACCAATTTGCCCAGGATCACATCCATACGGGCCAACGTACCGGGATGTGTCGGGTCAAGAGCCCGACCACCATCTAAATTGTGGTAGCCTTTTTGGGTTTTGGTCCAAAGCTGGCCAAAGGTAAACTGGCTTCCCTCCGCCTTGCGGTCGGGACCACTTCCATGCCCCCAGTCTGTAAAAGGGGCCCAATACACACCGGGCTTGAGGCCCAAAGAATCACAATAGCGAACAAATTGCTTCAGCTGCGTGTAGTCACCTGACATACCTCCGGGCGTCATATTATCCCAGAAAGAGTCAAGATCTATAAAAGCCTCGCCATCTGCGTTCCGGAAATAAGGAATATCTTTTGCGAAATAGTCTGCTGTGCCTGTGGCATTCTGAAAATTAAGTTTTTCCTGTATCACGCCCCAGCTGTTCCAGCCGACAGGTGTGGCTCCTTGCCAAGATTTCACATAGGCCGGCGATAGCTTCCGGTGGATTTTAGCATAGTTTTCGAGCCCAATGCGCCAATCCTTGTCGTAAGACACGAGGTATTTTGGAGAGTGAATGACATCCCCCTTCACCGTCCCGTGCGCCATGGAATCACGTGTGATAGTTACATCTGTAAATCCCGCCTGTGCTGCCAGGTGGCTATATTGCCCCTGATCTCCTTCAATCGCGATACCCGATTTCCAGACGGATTGATCCAATGAACCAATCAACAGACCGTTTCCGCTGTCCTTATCGTATACAACGCCGACCTCGGCGCTGCGCTTACTATTCATTGCAAGGACATTGTTTTCATACGAAATAAACGTATCGTTATCAAAAGGAACAGCCAGCTGGTACAAGGATTTTCCCAAGCCGGCAATTGAAGCATTTGACCAGATCGGCACAAGTTCATTACTGGCTATATTTTTACCCCTAACTTCCAGTTCAAGGATGACACCATCTATTGTGTCGTAGCAATAAAAATGCTGCAGCAATGTGATGCCCTGTTGGGTTTTAACAGAAATGGTATACTGTATGCCTTTGCCCAAATTGTCCTGAATAGGCTTTTCTGTGACGCTGCGGGTTCCTTTCAGTTTATCTGTACTAATTTTCTGTCCATTAGCAAGTGCCAGATAGGCACTTGCTTGTTGGATATAGGCGACTTGATCTTTACTTAGTGAATATGTTCCATCTTGTTTGTTATAGGTCAACGTTAGGCCATTTTTCTTGACCTGAAAAGGCTGCGCGTATAACATGAAGGTACATAGCATAAAACTTAGCGCGAAAATAACTGTCTTCATTCTGCTTGATATTATTGTAAATTGATTTGAAAAGCGTTGATCTTCATGTAATGGTCAGGTTGAAAATTGACCAGCATTCCCATATTGACAGTAACCTTTTCTTTGATTTCAAAATAAACACCATCTGATTTAACATCAGCATGGGCCATTGCCTGTTGAATCTGCTCAAGATCTGGAATTCCACTGTTTGCTTTGCTAACAACCAGTTTTGCTGGCGGTTGATCATAATTTGTCCAGGATAAGTTACAAAAAAAACGATACTTACCGGGTAATAAGGTTACTTTTTGCTCTATTTTACCATTTATGATAGCCGGAGCTCCCCAGCCTGCTTCAATGTTGACCACGCCGCCATCGTCCGATCCAAAACCACCGTAACCGTTATGGTTTTTCATGGCGGCGTTTGTCATCCAGTTGTCCAAAACTCCCCAGCGATTACCGTCATAGACCGTCGCTGTAAATGGTGTTTTATAATTCTGGAGGTACCAAGGTGTGATATTGTCTTTTTTCACAGCCAATTTGGTCGATTTGACCATAAAGGTATCGATGGCCGAACTATCGGGTCTGAACACGGTACGATAGGAAACTTCGGCACCAGGAAGATAGCGTTGAAGGCCAATCTTTTCATCCTGATTTTTAGTACGCACCACGGTATCTGTGGTACCACCATCCCAATTTCTATACGCGATACGCAGTCCATCAAAGCCCATGGTTTCCGATACATTTTGCAAACCCAATTGCAGTTGCTGTCCAGCAATAAAATTCTGTTCGAGTACCACACGTTGGTAAAGTCCTTCGCGATAACGATCGCCATATACGTTCCCCACCACATAGGTCGGAACAGAAAAGCGTCCTGCGGCATCCACACTACGAATTTCTAAATTCATAGGCCCTTCAGGCAGTTTATCGATTAAGTAACGTACGGTATCCACCTTACCCGTCAGTTTGACCGGTATCTTCATCGAATCCTGCTTACTGTTCCAATAGATCCGTAGCTCAGACACACCCGAGGAAGCTCTATAAACACCTTCTACTTGTATACGGTATTTTCCCGAACGAACTCTAATCGAGTCGAGCTTTGCCGGGTAGATAATTGCTTTCCCGTCTGTGTGCTCGGTAAACTCGTCCATTTTGGAACAGGCCGCCAACAGCGCCACGATAAACAAGGACAGCAATACGATATATCTTTTCATAACTTTGCTTTTTAAATTGATTAATAAACGCCCCACACCTGAATCTGGTTAATCTGCATAAAATAACTACCCCGCCAATTGCGCAGATTGCGAATGCGCAGGTATTTGTATTTCGGAGCATCTTCCGGTAGATCAAATGACCAGCCAGAGGTACCATACACTTCGTCTGCATTGGTATTTGTTCCCGACGGTGTTCCCGATGGTTTACGTACCGTGCAGGTAGCCAATTTGGTCCAGGACTCCCAAGAGCCATCCAAATTCGGCGTATTGCTTCCCCAGATCTCAAAATCACGTAAGTTTCCCTTATCGTAGAAGCCGTTTTCCCGTCTTGGAAAGATCACCACCCGGCTTAGTTTTGCTTCTCTACCGATCGAGAAAGTGACCGATTGCGGTACCCCTGCATTCTCTACCGTATAAAAGCTTGGCCATTTGCCCGTATTGAGATTGCCATCCCATAGATTATCCATAGAACCGTAGAGGATTTGCGCATCTCCAGGCAAGCGTAATGGCGTAAACAATTGCCGGTTAAACAGATTTTCCTCCAATGGCGTAATCGAAGTGTACAGTGTATCGGATTTATTTAACCAGCGATCACGGACATAAAATGCGAACTTCATTTCTTTGGATTTCAATCCACGGACATTATATAGGATGATAGAATCCTGTCCATAGTAATTGTCCAAGGGCAGGTACTCCCCATTGTTGAGCGAGTCTACCATCGGTACGATCACAACATTTCCTTTTTCCTTATTGGTTGAGGTAATGCGGATACCGCCAAAGGCAGCCGTTACTTTCATCTCCCCAAACACCAGATTAAAGATCGGCGTCTTCGGTTCAACAATCACATCTACGGGATCCGACACAACCTCAGCCTTGCTTACCGCGTATAATTTAACGGTTTGCGGCTTGGTATCGGGGAATCCATCAATTAAGATTTCATTGGTGTACGTCGATGATTTGACAACACGGGTGGCGCCACTCGCCATCACGTATTCGGCTTTGACATAAAGTATGTTATCATTCTCTGGAAGGCTATAATGTATGGTTGCCTGTCCATAACCGTTCACGACGGAGGGATGCTGTACCAGTCCCGGTTTGGTCTGGTCGTCCTCCATTAAAGTCCAGCCTTTTTCCTCTTTACAGCCGAGCAGCAGAAACAGCAAACCAGCCATGACATAGATACTATTGCGATATATTCGTTTTTTCATGATTTTCTTCAATTTAATACGCTAATTACCAGCCTGGATTTTGTACCAAATTCGGGTTGACCAACAGATCGCTTTCTTTAATCGGCCAAAAATAGTCCCTTGGTGCCACGAATCGTTGTTGATAGAAGGTCTGTTCCTGATAGAAAAGCTCCGGATGGTCCTTATCCTGATTGCGATCCCAGCCCGTGATATTTTTGTTGAGTTCCTGCGCGGCAAGCTTCCAGCGTCTCAAATCCCAAAAGCGGGAACCTTCAAAGCTCATCTCAATATTACGTTCACGTTGTATGATAGCACGGAGTCCTTCTTTTGTCGTTGGTTTAGCGCTATTAAAAGCATACTTTGCCCAGGATTCTTTCACCCCTTCCAGACCAGCGCGCTTGCGAATTTTATCGAGATAGAGGAATACATCGGCTGTCGGTCCTTCACTTTCGTTCAACGCCTCGGCATACATCAGATACAGGTCGGCAAGCCGTAGCATAGGCCATGGATATTCTTCGATATGCGAGCTGTTTCCATCCTTAAAGGCAAATTTCCAATTGACCAGTTTCTTTGGGTAATAGGTTGTGATCGGCACGGAAACACCACTGCCAAATAAGCCTAAACGAAGCTGTGTTGTCCAGGTATTTTCGTCTGTCTGACTTGGGCTATTTTCCATGTACCAAACCCCACCGTCAAAGCCCACATTGGCGTAGAAACGATTTTCACGGTCAAAATGCAAACGCGCTGTTCGGTAATTTTCGATATTGTTGAAGCGTTCGTCATGCGTTCCAGTACGCAATTGATTTTTATTGCTAAAATCAAGGGTTTTGTCTTCATCCATCGGCACCCCGTTTTTCGTATAAAACTGTTCAATGATTTTAATTGTCGGGGCCAAGGTACCGTTGACGCTGTTGTTGCCGGCATTATTCGGATCGATATGCGCCATGGACGAGTACTGCAACTGCCATGTCCGCGAATTCGAATTCCCCCAGATGATCTCGCGGTTCCATTTTTCCGTCACAGCGTTACGAATGCTCATCTGAATCATTGTGGTATTGGACAGTGGACGTACCGGTGTTGGAAATTCGTATAGATTCATACCCAGCTCCTCACAGGCAGCAATAGCTTCTTTTGCAGCCTGCGCTGCTTTACGCCATTTCTCGGCTTGGAAGCTCTGATTAAAAAATAAGGTGCCGTCCACATTTTTGAAGGTTGCATAATCCGTATTACCATTGAATAACGGGCTCGCTGCATATAATAGGACTTTCGCCTTGATGCCTAAGGCAATCGGTTTTGTGATATGCCCCAGATCAGTTACTGGCGACTGCACCGCACTTGGCAGCTTACTTGCGGCCTCATCCAGTACCTTCACGATATAATCCGCTACTTGGTCAATCGGCTGACGCTTTACCTGCGTATCCTCAATTGGTGCTGTGACAGGTACGTTGACATCCATAATGGGAATAGGGCCATAGTGACGCATCAGCATAAAGTGGTAATACGCTTTTAAAAACAGGACTTCACCCTCCCAGGTGGTACGTTCGTCTTGCGTCATATCACGTACCTTTTCGGGATTTTGAATGTTTTCCAAAAAGATATTACAGTCGCGAATGGCATTGAACATCGACCGTTCGCGAACATTATTGATTATATGTCCGTCCCAATAGTTGACATAAGGATCGGTGACACTTTGATTGCCACGGGCGATGTTCCAGTTTGTCCCGTTGATACTCCGCGTTGGGTAATCCAGCCAGAGCTCATCTCCTGCCATAAAAGCAGGATTTATAGTCGGTTCACCATCATTGGGCAAATAAGAATAACAGGTTGCCAAATATTTGATCGCTTCGCTACGCATGGTAAAGGCATTATCTATTGTGGGGGCATTGTCGGGTACGACATCCAAATAGTTGCAGGATTGAAAAAACAATAGACCTGATACCACCATCGATTTAAATACAGTTAACTTTTTCATGATACATTGTTTTTTATAATCCTACATTGATTCCGATATTATATACCGCCTGAACCGGGTACCCCAAACCATCACCGCCCATTTCAGGATCCCACATTTTAAATTTGCTCCATACAGCAAGATTCAGGGCATTGGTATAAATGCGGATATTGGACATCTTCCAGCGATCCAGGATCTTCTTTGGTACCGTATAGCCCAATTCAACAGATTTTAGGCGAAGGAAGGCACCATTGCGCATCCACCAGGTCGAGAATTGATTATTGTTGTTATTGAATCCGTCGGTCAATCGTGGCCAAAATGCACGGATATCCTGATTATCTTCCGACCAGTGACTATTGGCCACCTGTTTTAACAGTCCATTTTGATAGGGGCCATTGATGGCGAAAGGCGTAATATTTCCGGGATTAATAAAAAACGATGAACGTGCAGAGCCCTGTAGGAAAGCACTGACATCAAATCCTTTGAAACCGACGGTGAATCCCATACCGTAGATAATTTCAGGATCCGTTGGAAAACCGATGGGCACTTTATCCAGATCAGTTATTTTGCCATCACCGTTAATGTCACGGTATTTGATATCACCGCCCATTGTTTTCAATGCTCCACCAAAATTTTGCAATGGCGAATTATCGGCTTCAATATCATCTACAAATAAGCGTTCGGCGATCAAACCATATTGTTGTTTAATCGGATAACCTAAATGTGTCAGGTAAGATAAATTTGCCGGATAGTTTGGCTCTTCGTTGGTCAACAAGCGATTGGTCGCATAGGTCATATTACCGCGCAACTGCGTCCACCAGGTATTTGCAAAGGATTTGTTGTAATCCAAAGCCAGGTCAAATCCCTTGCTTTCCGCTTTGCCCATATTGGATTGAATATCGGCCTGAAAACCTGCAGTCGTCGGAATCGTTGAGCGTACCATTAAGATATCACTTCGCTTGGAGTTGTAGTAGTCAAAGACAACACCCAATCCATTTTTAAGATTCAGATCAAAACCTGCATCAAATGTTTTGGCACGCTCCCAGGTAATATTGGGATTGGCGTAACGCGAGATGGAATAACCCGGTCGGGTATAATCCCAAAGATTTCCCCAGGAAAAGCCTTTTCCATTATCATTTGGATTAACCTGCGATAAATAGAAAAAGCGGTCGCGGTCGTTACCGATCTGGTCGTTACCCACCAAACCGTAGGTTGCCCGTAGTTTTAAACGAGATACCACCGGTGTCATAAATTCAAACATCGGCTCTTCCTGGAGGTTCCAGCCTACCCCAAAAGAGGGGAAAAAGCCAAATCGTTTATCTTTAGAAAAGCGCTCGGAACCGTTGTAACCAAAGTTTGCTTCGAAAAGGTATTTATTTTTATAAGCATACGTTGCGCGTCCAGACACACCAATGTTACGTGCTGGCAGAGAAGCCTGTAAATTGCCCCCGTTTGCTGTCTGATAATTGCGCATGATACCGATGAGCATACCCGTGATGTCGTGATCCTTTCCAATGGTTCGGTTATAATTGACCGCAAATTCGCCATAGGTCGTTGTATTCTGTATCCTATCGCCTTGACTGTAGTCCAGGTATTCCGTTCCCTGGTTTTCATTCAGCAAGCTCAATACCGTATTGTTTGTACCCGGTATTTTCAGCAGATTATAGTAGAAGGGCTCAAAGCTTCTGCGTACTGAAAAATACGAGTACCGTTGTGTATAAGCCATCAAACGGGCCGACAAGCCTTTTGTGATAAAATCAAAGTTCTGTTTCAGCTCCAATTGTACATTGACGGTTGAACTATTGTATTCCTGAAAACCGTTGACCATCTTGGCATAAGGATTATTGTACAAAGTCTTTGTCGTCGGTATAAAGCTATTTCCGAAGAGCGGATGGGTTGTAAACGGTGCGTAAGAAGCTGGATAGACTGCCGGGAACATCACCGGATTGGACCAGATGGCCTCTTTGAATACCCGTTGCCCCCCATTGATCAAATTACCCCAATCATCATAACCACCGATGGGTCCCTTATAATCGTCAAACTGTGCCGATGTACGGATAATTCCTATGGTCGTCGGGGTTACATTTAAAGTGATATTGGAACGTATCGAATAATTTTTGAGGTTAATGTTATTGTCAAAATTATTGCCGCTTTCTGATTTCAAAATTCCCCTGTCATTGTTGAAAGTACCCGCGACATAATATTGCGCCAGGTTTCCCCCGCCAGTTACGTTGAAATTGAAACGCTGGTTGTTTGTATAATCTTTAATCAATTGATCGATCCAGTTATTATTTGGATAAAGTAGCGGATCGTCGCCCCTTGCGGTATGATCGATTTTATTTTGGTCATAAGGCAAAGCCCCTTTGGGATTACGCGTCAATACCGCTTCATTTGCCAGGTTCATGTAGGTAATGTTATCGGCAAATTGGAAATTTCGTGTATTGGTAGAAATTGAGTTTTCGAAACGCGCATTAAATTTTGCTTTTCCCACGATACCACTTTTGGTATTCACCAGAACCACACCATTTGCACCTCTGGCACCATACAATGCAGAGGCGGCCGCATCTTTCAGTACCGAAAAACCAGCAATATCATCGGGCTGTAGCCGCGCTAAAGCTGTTGTATTCGATTCCATCCCATCGATCAGAATCAAGGGATCTTTTTTTCCGGCACCAAAGGTCCCGACACCACGAATAAAGAACGAGGCATTATCATTTCCGGGTTCACCACTGCGCTGATACGCAATTAAACCCGCTACCCGACCTGCCAGCATGGTGGTCAGATTGGAGGTAGGGCCTTTAATTTCTTTTGGATTGATCGAGGTGATCGAAGCGACCATACTCGTTTTCTTTTGTGTGCCATAAGCGACGACAGTCACTTCATCCAGGTTTGAACTTGATGAAGACAGAAAGATGGTCATCCGGTTGGTACTGGTGACCTGAACAGTTTTTCGGTCGAATCCGACTGAAGTCAGGACAAGCTGATCATTGAGGTGTACATCTTTGATCAGGAACTGCCCCTGTGCATCCGTTGATACAGCAGCGCTTTTTCCCACAAAAGCGATTGTAACATTGGAAATGGGTAAATGTCCGACACTATCTAATACAACTCCTCTTAATTCAAATGATTTGGACTGTGCGTTTACAAAGCCCGTTAGCAGAAGAAAAAGGAAGACAAGACTACATCGCTGCCATTTACAGATTCGGTAATACATGTGGTAGATCATAAATTGGTCTTCTTATAGATTGGTTATTAGTTTATAGTATAGCGGCCAGTAATCTATACTATTCTATACTACTTTACAATAGTAAAAACATTTTCTGACATGGGCAAATATTTTTTTCAATAATAGGTTCAGGCTGTGTGTCATAACTAGGCTAGCGAGCCACTATTTACCACGAGGAAATAAGGGAAAAATAAAGCGGGATGTACAATCATGGCTGATTATACATCCCGCTTAGTAAATAATTTAAAAAATTTTGATCACAAAAAAAGGTAGGCCTAGCCTACCCTTTTGTCAATGAGTGATGATATTTTAACGTATGATTGAGTGAATGTGCGGTCTGCCGGGCATCGTCCTGATAGGACGATAAATCTTGGCAGGCTCGGATATCTGCTACATCCACCTTGTTTCTTACTTTGCTGATGACCTGATTTAATTCCGATTTCCAGTTGCCTGGATCGCCAAAATCGTCCACCCAATTTTTGTTGATAAACCTTTTATAGTTCAAAAGCAAAATATACAATTCCTCACCACTACCGGCGCGATTGATTGACGTGCGCCAGTTCTCTAATTTTTCTTTAAAACTCATAACCAACAATATACAAAAAAAAATATTACTTTTTCAAATTAAGGAGCTTATACAGCCTTTCATTGACCTGGATATGACATGACTCGTGTTTTTTTGACCGGTAGCCCTTGCATTTCACGGATAGGACCTCAATTCCCTGTCAAGTAATATTCAGAAAAACTATTATATTTACTGAGCGAGGGTTTAGCACCTATGCGTTTCCTACAGGGGTAAAGACATTATTATGCGTTATTTTGATTTTGACGACAGCAAATACGGCTTTCCCTTAGCGATGGATGCCCATCGGTTCGAGGATAATACCGATCTGATTTTTGAGGCCGGTCCGCACACCATCAACTTTTTTGAGATCATGTTTTTTGAACAGGGAAGCGGTGTGGCCTATACCAATGAAAAACGCATCGAATTATGCCCAGGTACGATCTTATTCGCTTCGCCCAATCAGATTAAGCAATGTGACTTTGATAAAAACGGTGTCAAAGGATTTCATTTAATCTTTAAGCCCGAGTTTTTGGAATCTTTTTTTCAGGATAAAACACTGGTATACAAACTCCCCTATTTTTACAACTATTCGTTTGCACCTTATATTGTCGCGATGGGCGTCGATTTTGAGTTGTTCAAATCCATGCTCTCCGAAATTGTTTTTGAAATCGGCGCGTTCCGATCTGACAGTCCCAATATGATTCGCGCATTACTTGCCGGTATTTTACTTCGACTGGACCGGCTATTTCGTGCATTTCATCATATAGCCAGCGAAAGCGCGAACAACAATTTGCTCACTCGATTTAAAATGCTCCTGGAAGAGCATGTCAATTCCAACCTGAACTGCAACCAATATGCTAGTTTACTAAAAATACACCGCAATGAGCTGAATCACAAAATCAAAGCCTACACTGGACATAGTCCGATCACCCTCCTCCAACACCGAAAAATACAAGAAATCAAACAGCGGCTTGTATTGGACGAACAGTCTATCGCCCAAATTGCCTTTGAACTTCATTTCAGCGATCCTAATAATCTTTCCAGATTTTTCAAAAAACTGACGGGTTTATCTCCTTCCGCATACAAGCAGAAAATGCAAAATGATAGTTTTTCATAAACTTGTGATATTTATTCAATGACGCAGCAGGCTACCTTTGCATAGATCGTCATTCCAATTGCGAGGTGAGGATCTCCGTTTTAAGATTCATCAGCTGGATACCTGTATATTATCGAGCTACACAATGGAAAAATATGCTGAAACTACTGCTACTCTCTTGTTCACTGTATGGGCTATTTACTACTCCACCTTACCGTATTACCGGCCGGTTGGTTGACCATCAGTATAACCCCGTTGGGTATTTTATTATTGAAACCTATGCGTCCAATAAGGAAAGGGAACCCTTGGCTTTATTAGGTCGGGATACCGTTAGAAATAGCAATGGCGAATTTAAAATACAGGTGATAAAAAAGGGCAGCTATCTCCTGAGAATAGCCGTTCCCGATTACACCGATTATTCCCTGTTTACCACGATCCAGGATTCCAGTTACTCCTTTCCCGAAATACACTTACAGCCGACCAAATAAGTGCCATCTATGCAACCTTGTGTTCAGCCTTTCGCTGTTAGGCAGGTTAACTTACCAATCGCCCCTGTTTTTGCGATCGCATTAGCCTTCTCTAGGGTGATTGGTCGTAATCGCGTAAGGTATGCTAGGGGCTTACTAGCCCCCTTGCTTGCTTATTCTTTGCCTATTCTTTGCCGATTGGTTGCTATTTAATTACCATTTTAGCAGAGAAACAGCGAAGAAACACCAAAGAAACGGCAAACGAATAGCAAACCATTCTCGAAGCAGATACGAAGAAGACCCGAAGAATAAGCAAAGAAACGGCAAACAAACGGCAAACAAACAGCAGAGAAACAGCAAAGCATCGGCAAATAAATAGCAAACAGATCTCGGAAAAAGTGCAAGATAGCGTACAAAAAAATTTAATTAATGACTAAACTTTACTAGTATTACCGGGTCTCATTAACAAGAGTACACCATGATTATTTGCTTTCAAATTTAACCCGATGCCCTATATGATGACAAAAGTCCCATTTAAAACCATGCTCGTTCTTCTTTTGTTGACTACTGCCACACAGGCTATTTGTGCAAATATTGCGCAATATAACCGTACTGCCCTTTTCCTTCAGGACCATCTGGGCGATGGTTACAGCAAAATCGGATCACGCGTTTATTATCGCGGTAAAGAAATTCCGAACGCCAATGCCGGTTCATTTCAATTTTTAGGTTCGGGTTATGCAAAAGATACCTGGAAGGTTTATTTTCGAGGAGCAATAATAACTGATGCAAGCCCGTCTACTTTTCAATTCCTGGGAGACGGTTATGCCAGCGATGCCTGGAAGGTTTATTTTTATGGTAAACCATTATCAAATGCAACAGCGTCTTCCTTCAAGATACTGGGAAATGGTTACAGCAAAGACCCCTGGAAAGCTTATTATTTAGGCAAGGAAATTAATGGAGCCAATGCTTCAAGCTTTGAAAATCTCGGCCGGGGTTATGCAAAAGATAATTGGTCGAGCTATTATAGGGGCGAAAAGAATGATAAATTTGCTGGTCCTAACACACAGCCCCTTGGCGGTCAATACACCAAGGACAATTGGTCTGTTTTTTATAAAAATCAGAAAGTGGAAGAGGCTTCTGCTTCAACCTTTGAATACCTTGATGATGGCTATGCCAAAGATGCGTGGAATCTTTTTTATCGCGGAGTCAAAGTCGAGGGTGGCAGCCCCAACTCGTTCAAATTAATCGGAAACGGCTATGCAGCAGATCCCTGGGTAGTTTATTATCAGGGGGTAAAAGTTAAGGGTGCCTCGCCATCTACATTTAAAGCGCTTGGAGGAGGTTATGCAAAAGACTCCTGGGCAGTTTTCTATCGCGGCCAGGAGTTAAAGGGAGCTGGTGCTAGCACTTTTGAGTACTTAGACAACGGCTATGCACAGGATACATATACGAAGTTTTATCGCGGCGAAAAATTGGATTAATTCATTCTATAATAATGTTAATACCGACCATTTTGGCCTTGTATTTAATCTTTTCGATAAGGCCATAGTAGCTCCAGTTACGCAACAGGAATTCATTGAACAATAGCCAATCCACGGAAAGATAGCATAGCTGCAGCAAACGAAGATCAGAGGGTGACCAAGTTCGGTCTTTTTACAGTGCTTGTTCAGTGCTCGTTCAGTGCTTGTTCAGTGCTTGCTCAGTGATGACTGAATAAACACTGACTGATTACTGTCTAAATACTGATTGAAAATTGTTTTTAGGTATAACTTGGTAGCAGTATGTTTCCGTTGATCTCAAAATTATATGCGGTAAATAGAAGCATTGTTTACCGAAAAAAAGCGGGGAACAAATCGTTTATTCCCCGCATAAAATAATGTTTAGTGTCTTTTAAGGATTAATGACCAAACTATTTCCCAGGCCGGTCATAAATACAGGACCTATATTTTGGGCTTTCAGCAGATCGCGGTGTTTTGTATCCAGTTTAGGCGCCCCTGCATCTGCTGCTGTAGCAAAAGGATAATTTCCCACAAAGGCACCCAATACCGGGCTACTACTCGTAGGCTCATAGATGCCATCTGTTGTTAGCGTATACTGTGGATTAACTCGGGTAAATCCAGCCGGCAGCTGTTGACTTGTCGGTACATCGAAAACAATGTTTCCCTGATACACAAAATTGACCGGTTGATCGGTAAAGGTCAACATGGTAGATTGGGCAGATTGAGAAACCACGTTATTTGCGATATTCCCATCCGTTGGCGGCAATGTCCGGCTATTGCCACCTTTACCTGAACCTATATCAAATGACTGCTTACACTTGATCATTGTATTGGCAACAACTTTCACGCGTTTTACCTGAAAGTAACCGCTTAAAGGTGAATTTGGTACACCGTCCATAATGGCCAACGCAGCTTTTTGTCCCGTGCCGGCCATATTTTGGAAGTAATTGTTGTAGACAAGATGATCTTCACCTATGATACGAATACCGCCAGCGGCGCTATTGCCATTACCTACAAAATAGTTGCCATAAACGGCTGATCCATTGCCATGCCGCAGACATAAAGTTCCTTGGCTTTCATAGAAATAGTTGTTGCGGATCGTATCGGCCCCCATCTTATTGGATATAATTTCCGTTTCACCGTTACAGCGCTGAAAAATATTATCTTCAATGGTTGTCAGTGCATTTGTCATCGACCAGTCGCTGGTTCCGACACGGATGGTTTCCCCACCATTATCCGGTACCGCAGCACGCTCGCCAAAGAAGTTGTGATCAATTCGGTGTTTCATTGGTTTACTGGTCCCCCATACGACCATGGTCGGTCCCTGATGGGTCTTTCCTTTTAAATAGCAGTGGTCAATGCGATGATAGGAACCGTTAATGGAAACCCAACGATAATCTGTCGTTGCTGCCGGCGGATTATAGTCCACAATTGACGTATTGGTAAGGCGACAGTTTGAAGAGGAAGAAGTGAAATCCACCACATTTTTGCCTGTCGTATACCCTTCCTGGAATACAAGTCCATCCACAACTAACCATTGTCCCGTGATACTAACAGAAGAAGTACCTTTCATGATAACTGCCCCCCGCTGCTCTGCTATCAATACAATAGGCTGCTGTTTTGTCCCCTGAGCACTGAAGGTTAGTTCCTGATTGGTCCATTGGCCGGACTTCATAATGACCGTGTCTCCGGGCTGTAAGCTCAGTGCCTGAAGATCCGCTGCCGACTGAATGCTGTGGCATTGCACACAAGCAATACTGTTTAAAGTGAGTTTTTCGGCTGGCGATTTCTCACAGCTAGTTCCTACCGCCAATAGCAGCAGAAGTGAAGCAATAACTGAATTCTTTTTGATCATATTTAAATTTGTTTAAAAGGTTCTTTCGTTAAAGTGCTCCCGAAAAAGGATAAACTGTTGTATTGCCCTTGCTTCCAAAGACATGAACCACGCCATTGGTCACAATATACCCCCCGGATCGATTGGTTGTTTTATTGTTAATCTGAATCGGCGCCAAATCACTGTTATTGACCAGACGTAACACCATCAGCCCTTCCTGATCAAAACCTTTGCCTTCATTCATGTATCCCAATAAAGAACTTTTGCTGGCAACAGTGTTCGCTGGAAGCATCGTTTTGGCTTTTATATTTTCAATGGTCAGCTTATCGAAGTTGTAATTCCCTTGCAGCATAAGATAAAGGAAATAGTTACGGACATCATCTTTATTGTATTCTTCCCATTTTGTTGCCGGTCTCGTAATCGGTTTGCCTGTTCCGTCCACTCCGGTCACAATTGGAAAGTCAAAAAACAGACCTGCTGTCACCTTCTTCGTTTTAGTATCCCAGGTCTTTATGGCTTCATTATGTAAGAAAATAAAGGTTCGATCGGCTTTTTCAAATTCTTCCAATGGAATTCCTGCATATTCTAAGCCCTTCCGCATCCATTTGAAAACTGTATCCGTTGGATTTTCTACCGTCTCATACGATCGGTTCTCCAAAAATTTCCGTGCGCTTATCCCGATATTGGGATCTAAAGTTTTATGTTCGTAGTCGTAATCTTTTTGCAGTTCCAAATCGAAAAGTGAACAACTTGTCATTAATAGACTTGCTACGATGATAGCGCTATATGTCCATTTGGTCTTAAACATTCTTTTCATGACTCTCTGATTTAAATTCTTCTATTAATCTGTATATCCGGGATTTTGAACCAATGATTTATTGGAGTTTAAAACATTCCGATGAATAGGCCAATACACTCTGTTTGTTGGATCTAGGAATCCAGGTTTATCTAAATTACCCGCTTCTTCCTGTCTACGTTTCAAGATTGGGTCCATCACGTCCTTCACACGTCCAGTGCGCACCAGATCAAACCACCTTTTACCTTCACCAAAAAGTTCCAGACGACGTTCATCCAAAATCGCCGTTTCCAATTGGTAGCTTGTAGCAATAGATGCATCATTCGCATCATATTGTGGCAGGCGTGCACGCTTGCGGACAAAGTTTAAATATTTGAGGGCATTGGTTCGGTCACCGAGGCCATTCAACGCTTCGGCGTATAAGAGATACATGTCACTCAGTCGGTACATGGTCAAATAAACCGGGAGGGCCTGATTTGTCACCGGCCATGGATCCGCTTTGGTTGGATTTGCATCGGTTGGATACCACTTGATAAAGCGATCTCTCTTGTTGCTTGGCAATCCAAAATAGACATCCAATGTTTGTTGTGGTCTAATATCAGGACTTGGCGAGGTTGTCGTTTGTGGCTGAAACCAGGTTGCCCACACTCCTTCATCGACTATGATCTGCTTATTATTCGGAGACCACGACGTTTGCATACAGGCACAGCCATTTTTTATGTAGTCCCAGTGGATACTCCAAATCGTTTCTTTACTCGAAGTTGGATTGACAAAAATAGTCTTCCAGCTTGCGCCATCCTGCAAATTGGTTTCATTGGTTCCGGCATAGCTCACTCCTGTAGGAGACTTTGTCAAAAACAGGCGTGTGATCCATTTTGTTGCATTTTGATAGTCCTTTTTCCACATATACACATCGGACATGATCGCACATATTCCTGCCCCGCCGATTGTCCATAGGGCGTTTTTCGCATCTTTATCGACCAGAGAATAGGCTTTTTCCAGATCTGGAATAATGACCTCGTTCAATATCTTATCTTTCGGTTCACGTGCGCTGGCAGCGGGCTGCTGTACATCCTCATAAGGTTCAAGCCATATCGGAGCATCGCCCCATACACGGACGAGATAGAAATAACACATCGCTCGAAGCGCATAACACTGCGCGAGATAATCCTTAAGCATCTCTGGGGTAATACGGCTATCCAATTCCGCTGCCTTTGGAATATACTTGATATTGTTATTGATGCGCCCGATCGCGGTATAGAGTCCGCTCCAGTCTGAAAACTGGTTGGTTGGCGTAAGGCTATTTAATACGATCTCGTCCACATAGTCTTTGGTGTAACTAATTGCCCGGTCAAAATTATCGGCACGATACTCGCCCCAATACAGGTACTTTTCGAGATAATTATCTTTGTTATCCTGATAATTCCCCTTACCTACCATTTCAAGCTGAAAGGCGCTATACATTCCGGCTATTGCGGCCTGCACATCGTATAAGTTTTTATAATGCTGGTCTAGCGCAACTTCGGCCAGCGGTTTCTCTTCCAAGAATTTGTTACAGCCTCCCAATGTAGCTGACAGCAGTAACAGTGCTAAGATCTTTGTTTTCATGTCAAAAATATTTTATCTGTCCCATCCTTCAGACGGAACTTACCCTAATCGATAAATGCTAAAAATTGATATTTACGCCAAATCCAAACTCCCGTCTCCTCGGGTAACGGCCATCATCCTCTCCCGGTGTCAGCGGATTGTTTGTACTGAATTCGGGATCGTAGCCCCTATAATTGGTCCATGTCAACAGGTTGCTTCCATAAACAAAGGCTGTAAGCCCTTTCATTTTTAATCTGTTGATCAACTGCGGATCGAAGGTATAGGCCAACCGTGCACTTGACAGACGAACAAATGTTGCATCTTCGATATAAAGGCTATTCTGGTTAGTTTTTAGGTTTCCACGGTTGTTTCTCTCCACATAATTTGGATATTTGGCCACATCGCCGGGTTTGCGCCATACATTATAGACCATATCCGGAGAGCCTGCTCCTGTGTTGGTCGGATAATTTTGACGTTGCAGCAGCGCATTGTAAACTTCACCACCAAATGAACCATTAAAGAGTACATTTAGGGTAAATCGTTTGTATCTAAAGGTCTGCATAAAACCAAAGTAGAAATTTGGTGTCGCATTGCCGAGGATCATACGGTCTTCGTCATTGATCAAACTATCTTTCTTATTGTTAAGCCATTCAGCATCTCCACCTTTCAGTTTACCATCGGGCGCATATAGCTGATGTACTGTACCCTGGTAATCGCTACCATTGAAGGTATAGACTGCTTTTCCATCACGATACATTGGTTTGCCCTGATCGTCAAGTACGAGTGTCAATTTCTCCCAATTATCATTGTAGGCATTGGACTCGTCCCAGGCATACACCCCTAAATTGCGCCAGCCGTAGAAATTTCCGATACGGCCGCCTTCTTCCGCGTACCATTTATTGCCCGGGAAAAATGGAATTCCATCGGCCAGCTTCACAATCTTACCGCGTTCAAAAGAAATATTACCATTCACTTCCCAGCTGAAATCACGTGTTACGATTGGTTTTCCACTAATTACAAACTCCATTCCGCGGTTGCGAATTGTTCCCAGGTTGACATTCACTTTTGCATAACCGGTTTCCTTGGCAAGCTCTCGTGGATACAATAAATCTGTGGTGGTCTTGACATAGTAATCTGCCGTAAATCCTAATCGTCCATTTAAGAAAGTCAGGTCTAAGCCCACATTGTTCTGGGTGGTTGTTTCCCATTTGATCCGATTATTTCCAAATGTACTTGTCAATGCAGCTCCGCCGACACCATTATAAGACCCGCCAAAGGCTACTTTTGTATACGATTCATAATCGCCTACTTTATCGTTTCCAAGCTGTCCAATGCTGTATCTTAATTTAGCATCTACCAATGCCGGTTTCGCCCATTTCATGAAATTCTCGTCCGAAAAACGCCAGGCAGCAGATGCTGAGAGAAAGTTTCCCCATTTATTTGCCGCGCCGAACCGCGATGAACCATCCCTTCTGTAGGATCCCTGAACAAGATAACGTCCTTTGTAATTGTAGCCAATCCGGCTAAAAACAGAGGCAGATGCGTTGGCCGTTGCTGTGGTATAGGTTTTTGACGGCGTGAGGTAATCCGGAAAAGTCACCAGAACTTCCTCATTGACGCTATTCATATATTCAGAATGAAAACGGTCATAGCGTCTGCGATCCGAGCTGAATCCCAATAAGGCCGTGAAATTATGGTCCTGTGCAAAAGTCTTGTTATAATTTAGATAGGATTGAAACTCCCAAGTAAACGTTTTATTAAACTCGTTTGTTCCGCTATTCTGATCCTTGTTTGCCGATAAAAAACGTGGTGAGAATTGGGTATTCTGTAAATTGTCCAACCGCACATTAAACAAGGTCGTAAATTTCAGGTCGTCCCGAATTTGATAATCCAACTGATTGTTCAATTGCCCGGAATAGGTTTCATCGATATTTTTTTCAAACAAGGCGTTGGCGACTGGATTTCGCTTCGAACCGATGTAGCTTGTTAAAGATCCATCAGGATAGTAAATCAAGGAATAAGCCGGACGGTCCATCACGACGCGAATCGTATTGCCGATTGGAATCGTATTGCCTTTTTGCCATGAAAAAGAAATATTGTTGGAATACCTCAATTTGGATGAAAACTGATATTCAACATTGATACGTGACTGTAAACGCTTGGCGTAACTATTCAAGATGATCGATTTATCATCCAGGTAATTCAAACTGCTGTAGTAGCGGAGATTTTTCTGACCACCTGATACGCTCATCTTGATTTCCTTCTTTTGTGCAAGATTTCCCAACAAGAGTCTTTGTAAATCGTTATCCGAATTGAAACTTGGGTTGATGGAATCCGTATTGGTATTGAGGCCTTGAATATACCGGAAAGCCCTTACTTCAGCAGAATTACTCACAGGGATATAATGAGCTAGACGGCCGAAAAGATGATTGTAATTGACATTAACCATGGGTCTTCCCTCTGATCCACGCTTGGTTGTGATGAGGATTACGCCATTGGCTGCACGCGATCCATAAATAGATGCAGAAGCAGCATCTTTGAGGACCTCGATATTCTCGATATCTGTTGGATTTATGGTGGCACCATCGGGGTTAATTACTCCATCGACCAAGTATAAAGGACCATTTCCCCCATTCAATGTGGAGGTACCACGCACCTGAATAGATCCTGTCGCCCCAGGTGCCCCACCACCGTCATTGACAATAAGAACTCCGGCAGCCTGCCCCTGTAAGGCATCAAAAAGGTTAATGGGCTGACGCTCTTCGATTTTCTTTGCATTGACGGAAGATATAGCGCCCGTAAGGTCACGTTTCTTTGCAACACCACCATAACCCGTAACAACAATCTCATCCAGCGCATTGTCACTATCTTCCAAGGTGACATCAAGTTGCCGCTGGTTACCGACAGTACGCTCCTGCTCTTTCATGCCTACTTGACTAAAGACAACGGTACTGGATGATGCAACCTCCAGCTGATACTTCCCCGTGGCATCTGTACTTGTCCCCTGACTTTTCCCTTTGATACGAACAGTGACTCCCTGCAATGCCTCTCCTTTTTTGTTGGTCACCTTTCCTGAAAGCCGAATGTTTTGTTGGGCAAAGACCGGTAAGGCTATACTCCCCAAGGCTAGAAATAGGAAGAGTACAAAGCACCCCATTTTTGTGATACTTTTTATCATAATAAATCAGTTTTTATGGCGATTGTCTATCATGAGAAGATGATCGATAACCCGGCCATGCATTTAATAAATTGGTTATTTTTTATAATCAGTTACCTCAAATATCAGTCAATCCGCGAGGTTAAACAGTGTATTTTTTGGTCTTTTTAGCAGTAAAAAATGGTTTTTAGGCGCTTAAAACATAGATTATTGTTCAAAACAATATCATTGCCCCATAAATTCAAACTTTACTGTACCTATCGTATTCGGTTTATTTTTGTCTGGTGCCGAGATATCGCCTTCCAGTTTCCCGGACGCATTTCTTTTCAGGACTATCCTACGCCAAGAATAGGCCCCTTTTTCATAATCGAAACTCAGACCATCATCGTCATACAGGTTATACATCCCCTCCTTCTCCCCATAATGTCGGATAATCAGGTTCACTTTTTCTCCTGCTGCAGGCGCATGAAGCCGTGCTGTCGTCATTGGAATAATGCCACCATCTTTTACATAGACGGGTATCCGATCGTCTTCGGGTTTGGCAACGATTTCCTCGCCATTACCGACATAACGGCCCGAATAGAAATCATACCAGTTACCCTTAGGCAAAAGCACCTTTCTAGTCGACTCGCCTGTAAATAAAGGCGCCACCAACAGATATTCGCCACACATGTACTGATCTTTTACCTCCTTGTTTACCGCTTCCAGATAAGGATTTGTTTCCAGATCCTGATTGTTCAGGCTTGCTTTTGTTTGCCCCTGAAATCCCTCTTCCAGCACCATGGCCCGAAAGGGAGGTGTTCCTTCAAAATGATATTTTGCAAATTCAGAATAGAGATAAGGCATCAATTCCATCCGCAACTGCGCATAGTACTTCACTTTTTCGGCCACTTCAGGAAAAGACCAGGGTTTTGTTCCACTCGACCAAGCATTGATCATGGCCATTGGTGAAAATACAACAGTCTGGAAACGACGCAACCATTCCTCGCCTGTCTTGGAGCCCCTCACCTCTGGTGTCCACAGTACGCCGCAAAACCCGCTATTGACCAGTGCAGTAATAAAGTCCTGATGGCTATAATAGTCGTTATAGATCACATAGGGCATATTGTTGGCTCCGGCGTTGGATGCACGCACCAGCCCAAAAGTCCGTTTATTCTGCTGGCGGTATAGGCTGTCGGTCAATTTTTGTGCAAGTACACCATAAGTTTGTCGCATTTGTATCCCACTGATACCCGAGGGAAATTTGGCCATATCGGGCCAAAGGTAGTAGTCGTAACCATCGACCTCGTCAATCTTATATCCGCTGATGCCAATATCGATCTGCGACCGGCTCAATTGGCCTGCAAGGATGCATTTTGCGTCTGCGTGATTCAAATCAGGAACGGTCCCATTCCACACCGTATGCGAGCCGGTGAAAGGTTCAATAGCTTTACTGATAGGAGATTCTGGAGAGATATAGGGGTTTGTCCATAGATTTAGGCGTACACCTTTATTGGC
Source organism: Sphingobacterium paramultivorum (assembly GCF_014109745.1). NCBI lineage: Bacteria > Pseudomonadati > Bacteroidota > Sphingobacteriia > Sphingobacteriales > Sphingobacteriaceae > Sphingobacterium > Sphingobacterium paramultivorum. The sequence continues at coordinate 6,285,864 of NZ_CP058555.1, read as the reverse complement.
CAGTTTCTTTACCAAGGCTTCCGGGTTTGGAAAACGTCCCTTATCCCATTCAAATGAACAAGGATAAGCTTTGGACTGCCAGCCGGGTTCGAGACCGATAAAATCAAGCGGGAAGCCATGTTCCTCAAATTCCGCCACCTCCTTGATTACCTCATCTGCCGTATAAAGCTTTTGTACGCGTTGCGTAAAACCAAGCCCCCATTTCGGCGGCAGGGCACCACCGCCACAAAAGAGATTATAGCGTTTTATGGCATCGAGCGGATTGATGCCTGCAAATACATAAACTTCGGCCCCTTCTGTAGGGACGTATACTTCCACCGCATCGGAGTAAGGCCGGGAGTTCCAACTTTTATCGGTATTCCGATCTTTTACTTCTGCAGGAACTTTAGCGTCTTTCCGTACGCCTGTTCCCACATAATACGTTAAATATTGTGCTGAGTTGACCAATACACCATATCCTCTGGAAGAGACGTAGAACGGAACAGGTGCATGGGTGCGCCCATTATCTTTGCCACCGTAATGGTCGACATGCAGATTAAGAATCTTCCCCCGCTGATGTACCGTCTGAAAATTAAGTCCCAGTCCGTAGATCTGTTCGTTTTTTTGCAGTGGGAACCGCAGGTATGTTTTACCATCGATCAGTTCGGCATGCACCTCCATCTTGGGTAAAGGAAAATCGACAGACTGCAACCGTTCGAGGGTCGCAGCCTGAGGTGTAGCGCCCGCTGCAGATAGCAGCGTATAATTATCGGGTTTGCCAAATGTTCCTTTCCAAACACCGGGGTATTCTTCCTGCCAACGAATAGGTTGTGCCGATGCTGCTGTCGCAAACAAAAGCAGCAAAATTGTCCATAATCTCATCATAGCTGGTTATCTTTTTAATAAAGCGTACACACACCAAAGTATGGGCGCCTGGCCGTGCATATCCCCTGTTTTCTGTTTTCGATCGAGATAGTACTGGTAATCATTTTTTCGGTTGGTACCTTCACAAACGTTGCTGATATCGCCATCTTTGTTGATGTAGCCCGTCAAAGCAATCCATGCCTTGCGTGCGATGGGCGTATATTCCTCCGTATCGAGCCATCCCTGTCTTATGCCCATAATAATGGCATAAGTGAACATGGCAGAACCCGAAGTTTCTACCCAGGATTCAGGTTTATCAATCAATTGTCCCCAAAGGCCGTCCGGACGCTGATACTTCTTTAGGCTTGTGATCATTTTGCGGTAAGCAGCCAATATTTTAGGTCTATTCGGGTTATCTTTCTTTAATGAAGACAGCAATTCGCTCATTCCCGCGGCCATCCAGCCATTCCCGCGGCCCCAAAAGAAAGGCGCATCAGGTGCATGATAAAAAAGACCATTTTCTTTTTGAATAGTATCGAGATAGACAACCATTTCATGGGCGGCACGATCAATATAGTGCTGATCTCCCGTTACCTGAAAGGCTTTTGATTGAATCATGGTAATCATATACATATCGTCAATCCAGTAGCGGGTCTGCCAGGTAAGTCCTTTATCGAGAAATTTCTGATAACCGTCTTTTACAACCTGAGGGGAGTCAATCGGAATGGACCATTGTGCATTTGCAAAACGCATTCCCATGGTATAGCATTTCTTGTTTTTTGTTTGCAGATAGATTTCCAGCGGAACCGTTCCAAAGACGGAAAAGTCCACATGCCAAGGTCGCGGAACAAGGTGCTTTTCCGTGTCAAACAAAGGCATAAAGCGTTGTGTCAATTGCGTCAACAATTTCTGATCATTGCTCACTTCGGCATACTTCAATGCCCCATACCAGGCACAGACTTCGGGATAAGTAATGTTTTTTGGTGGAGCTGGCGGTTTAAAACTGTTATGCGGACTCGCCACAAAACGTTGAGCCACAAGATCACCTATTAATCTGGGGTCAGCCTGCGCTGGCCAATTAACGAGATCTGTGCTTTGCGCAAATGCACAAAGAGACATGCAGACGCCAATCCCCAGGAGTATGGACATACAGAACTGCTTCATCATCAGTTGGGTTTATAATTAAGTTATAACCCAAATATCAGCAAGCCAGTCTGTTTTAAGGGGGTATTTTTTGTTCGTTTAGGTGGAAAGATTGGTAATGGATACTATCCGCATGACGTCACTTTGCTTGTACAGTGTATCCCGAAAGTTAGCAGGGTTCGTCTCGGCAGTTTAGTTGTACTGGATCAGCGCATTTATAATACTTTTCTCTTTTGCCAACAGACTTACGCAAAGTTTGCGTAAACAGTGCTATTACTGTGCTATATCTGTGCTTAGGGAGTGCTTTATGCGTGCTTCATCCATTCAAGGGGATAGGACCGGAAAATCCTATAAATTTCTTTGCATTGAGAACTCTATGGATATAAAAAAAGAGGTCGCCATATTAGTTACAGCGACCTCTTTCTCTTAAATGGGTTATTCAGACTAGTTGAAGATATAACGAATTCCCACTTGTGCAGACCATCTTGAATATATGTCTTGCACATAATAAGGTACATTATTATTTAAGTTACCCAAACGATAAGTTGGTTTCTTAGTTGTTCCTTCATAACCTGCAAATGTAACAGGAATAAAACTATTATCCCAGAAGCTGCCTGCTCCTGTATACTGTTTGCCCCAATTACCGTTCAACAAGTTACCAACATTCATGATATCAACAGAAAGCTGAAGTTTGTTTTTAGTATTTCCGATGTTGGTAAACAAATCTTGCACAATTTTCAAATCAAACTTATGAGAAAATGGTGTTCTTGCTCCATTTCTTTCTGCATATTGACCTCTACGAGATTTTAAATAATCGTTTCCGTCAATAAAATTATTCAAGGCTAACCACTGATCTTGAGGAGTTTGTGTACCATTCTGAACAAATGTAATTTCTGACTGATCCTTAGGAATATACATCAAGTTATACTGGTTACTAGACGAAGTTGCATATCCTGTTAAGTTACCCCCAGCTAAATAGGAAAATCTTGCTCCAGATTGCCCAGTGTAGACTAGAGATACTGATGTACCTAAATGCTTAAGGTATTCTTTAGAGAAAGATAAAAATCCGATCACTCGACTTCCAGTACTAAATGGATTATGTGCAAGCGTTACGTTGTTTGAACCATTAACAGAAGCTACTCTATACCAATTTGACTGATTTTGGGACGATGTACCAGAGATTAAATCTTTTGCAGCAGTATAAGTATATGCTACTGATGCATCCAAGCCAAATAAGAAACTTTTTGCCAAAGAAGCTGTCGTTGACCAAGAATAACCTTTATTAACATTGTTAACATAAATAACTTCCGTATAGTTATCCAATACACGGCGGTTATTATTATTCGCATCATAAACTAAACGATTATCAGCTCCTTCTAAGGTTCCAATCGGACGTTCTAAGTTTAAATCTCTAAAGTTAAATGCACTCAAATTTTTCGAGTAAATGAACTCTAAAGTACCCTTAATTCCATACGGTAATACTTGATCAACTCCTCCTGAGAAACGCGCGATTTGAGGCAATTTCAAATTCTTATCAAGTACTGTAATATTTCCGGATGGTGTTACAGCTCCACTATATTTAGGCAACTTGTTAACGTCGCTGATAAATGGAACATTTGCATCTGTACCATTACCGAGACTATTACCACCCAATAATGCACCACTTTGGGTAAATGCACCTGCCGCCCAAACAAAAGGAACCCTAGAAGTAAATATTCCCATTCCCCCACGTACAATGGTTGAACGATCTCTATTTACATCCCAGTTGAACCCAATACGAGGTGAGAACATTAAAGGCGCACTAGGCATACGATTGGTTTGGACATTATACTGTTTTGCCAAAATTGAATTGTTAAAATCAGTATTTTCCATTGGTTTATCCAAATAAATTGGAATATCCACACGGACACCAGCAGTAATTTTTAAATTATCCTGCATTTGAAACTCATCCTGAGCATAAAAACCTAACTGCACAGCATTAAATTTGGCTCCTTGGCGAGGATCATCCGTATTGCTATAGCTATAGTTCATGCTATTAGCCATACCTCTTTCAAAGTTTTCGATCGCTGTATATACATTTCCTGTAGCAGGATTAATATCGCCTGCTTTGGAATCACTAAATACAAATGCGCCATTCGAATTTTGTGTATACGCATTATACATCTTATAAAATTCATTATGCGTACCGAAAGTTAATGTATGAAGCCCTTTATACCAAGTCAAGTTATTCGATAAAGTATAAACATCTTGGTCTAGCTGATTGATATTGCTATATGGATCTACACCAAGATAATATGTACCTGCTTTCGCAGTATTAATTCTCACATTTGGAAACAACTGTCCTTTGTAGCTTCTCGCATCTCTTACTCTACTATATCCAGCGATAAAACTGTTTGCCAAAGAGTTATTAATTCGACTACTTAATTCCAATGTAAGGGTATTGGATTTAAAATCCTTTAATATAGCACCGTTACCAAATGTCAATGAAGACTGTGTCCGCGTATTGCCCATATCAACGCCATCCACATAATTATATCTTAATGAAAGTTTGTTCTTTTCATTAATATTCCAATCCAAGCGAGTCATGACTTTGTTGGACGTATTTTCATCCGCTAAATCCGTATATGAACCTGCATCATATTTATATTTATTTAATGCAATATCATAAATAGCTTTAGCATCCGCTTCTAATAAATTAGAACTCGAAGATCCTACAGGATAATTTTCTGGCGTATTATTTTTAGTATGTTCGTAATTAACAAAGAAAAACAACTTATCTTTAACAATTGGACCGCCTAAACGTACTCCATATGTCTTCTCAGAGAAATTTGCTAATTTAGTTCGTTCGTCTCCGTCTTTAACTAATGATTTTGGTGTCTTACCGGTAAAATCTTGATTTCTAAAATAATGGTATACAGACCCTTGAAATTGGTTGGTACCTGACTTTGTAACAGCTGAAATTCCACCGCCAGCAAATCCACTAGAACGAACATCAAATGGTGCTACTTGTACAGACATCTGCTCAATAGCATCCAAAGAAATTGGATTTGTACCACTTCCACCACCATTTAAACCATTCGCATTTAAACCAAACACGTCGTTGGTTACTGCACCATCAATAGTAAATTGGTTAAACCTATTATTCATACCACCGATTGAGACTGACCCTCCCTTTACATCAGCTTGTGGTGTTAGTCTAGTAAAATCATCTATCGAACGAGAAACAGTTGGTAAATTCTCCATCTGTTTTCTTGAAATAGAAGTTTCAGCACCAGTCTTTAAATTTTTAGAACCGCCTGTTCTAGTTACAGTGACCTCATCTAAAACTGTCTCATTACTTCCAAAAGTACTATTTAAGACATAAGGCTGACCTAATTGTATATAAACATCATTATAAACAATAGGATTTTGTCCAACATAGGTTACTTCAATTTTGTAAGGTCCACCGACACGCATCGCTGGTAGGTTAAAACGACCTGCAGCATTCGAGGATCCAGAATAAACCGTTCCTGATGGCACGTGTGTAGCCTTAATTGTTGCTCCCGAAGTTACACTGCCGTTTGCTTCTTTTACAATACCTGTAACGCTACTTGTCGTAACCTGAGCTTGTACAGCACCATAGCTGGCCATAACAAGAGCGAAAAAGAGTAAAGATCTTTTCATATAATGTGATTTGTTAAAAAATGTTAAGCAAAATTACTAAGAGATTTCAAATTACAAAGGACTTAATATAAACTTAACACACTAAACCACACACACTTCATGAAATACAGACAAATTTTACTATATTAACATACAATTTATCAGCAAAAAAAACGTTGTAACATGTTTTAAACCAGCATTCCCCTCCGCACAAACTGATCGAAAATAATTTTCCACATCAAATCCGCAAAAATCTTTTGTAACAACATTCTTCCATTCGGAATTTAATTTTTTAAAAATTTTTAACTAATTTCCTGTCAATCGAGACTTTTATTAAACAACTCAGTTTCTTGTCGAATTTGAGCCACTATAACCTATGCTGATCGAAAAAATCAAAACGATTGTATAGACGTGATGGTTTATATAAAAAATGTTTCAAAAACCGAGAACTTTTCAGAAATTCGCGCACCTAATAATTTATGCTTCATGGAAGACGGTATTCAAAATTCTTCTTTTCAAGAACCTGCAGACATTAAATTGTCTCCGGCAGGACTCTCCTTCTTGGCTTCAGCGGCCAAATGGGCCAATTTTTTGGCCATTGTCTGTTTTATTTTCATCGGCATTTCTGCCATAACCATGGTCAGTTTAGTCTTCGGAGCCAGTGCATTATCACTCGGGGCCGACGAATATGTAACAGCAGGGGCTTTATCCACATTCGGTGTACTTTATCTCCTGTTTCTTGCTTTCTTCTGCCTTCCCATCTATTACCTCTATAATTTTGGATCTAAAGCAAAAAAAGCAATAGAAAATCGCGACAGCATTCAACTCGAATTATGCTTAGATGCCCTCAAAAAGCATTACAAATTTATTGGCATTATGGTTATCATCACCATCGCCTTTAATTTTATGGGGCTAGTCGTTGGTGTCGTGCTCGGCATTAGTGATGCTTTTGCGGGCGTATAATACTTTCGTAAATAAGGCTTATAAAAAAAGCGGAGTATGCTAGGTGCATACTCCGCTTTTTCAATTGTATTGACTCTTTATTTTTTATAATATTTCATCGCGTTTGGAATCAATCTCTGAATATCCGCAATCCGTCGCTCATCACTCGGGTGCGTACTCAAAAACTCAGGCTGCCCTTTCTGACTACCCGATGCCATACGTTTCCAGAAGTCTACAGCCTCATTTGGATTATAACCTGCCAAAGCCATAATAATCAAACCTGCTGCATCCGCATCAGATTCATCGCTTCTTGAAAATTTCAATTGCGCCAGGTTTCCACCTAAACCATACAGATTGTTAAAAACACCAAGCGTACTGTTTCCAGATACCCCTGCAGCTGAACCTAAAATCTGTCCTCCCAGCTGTAAAGCAATCTGATTCGAAGCCTGAGCTACAGAATGCTCCTCAATAGCATGTGCGATCTCGTGCCCCATAACTGTTGCTAAACCCGCTTCTGTACGTGTTACCGGCAATATTCCGGTATATACCGCAACTTTACCTCCAGGCATGCACCATGCATTCACATCATCGCTCTTCACCAAATTAAACTCCCAGTTGAAGTTAAATTGATTTGCGCGGCCTGTACTTTGCAAATACTGGTTAACCGCAGTTGCAAGCTTGTTACCAACGCGTTTCACCATGGCTGCATCTGCAGTTCCGGTTACTACTTTAGCATTATTTTTCGATAAGAAATCTTTATAAGCCAATGCAGCTTGTTGGTTCACTTGATCTGCGCTGACCAATTTCAAATATTTTTTACCCGTAACAGCTGAAGTTGCGCAACCTGACAACCCCGATGCCAGTGTTACACACGCTAATACCATAGCCGAATACTTAAACACTCCGTTCATATGTATATATTTTCTTTCAATGGCCATATGGAATATCCGAGCGATGATGATCGGCTTTCAGCTTTTCCAACATGGATATTTCACAATAAATTATTAAATACGTTTTAGAGAATGCAATTATTGTGCCTATTCTTTTTCCTTCGGCTTTTTCTTAAAGAGATAAATCTTGGATTCATGTCCCTTTAACAGACGCTCTATATTCTTTTGGTGGGTAATTAACAACAGGATACAGATGGCTATCCCATAAAGCAGCACAGAAGGTATCGTTGTTTTAAAAATAAAGGCCAAACTAAAAGGAAATGCAAAACCTGCTGAAATGGAACCGAGCGAAACATAATGGGTTGTCAGCAGGATGATGATAAACACAGAAACACACACCAAAGCGGCAGGTGTATGTATAGCGAGGATCATACCACACAGGGTTGCCACCCCTTTTCCACCTCTAAATCCCGCAAACACAGGAAACAAGTGCCCCAATACCGCAATAACGCCAAGTGCCAGCTGAAAGTTGACAAATTGGACATCGCTCGTATTTTGCCCCAGTTCTATTAAATAAGCCAGGTTTGTTGCTGTCCAGCCTTTAAATATATCTACAAACATCACGATCGATCCCGCTTTAGGGCCCAATACGCGAAAGGTGTTAGTCGCCCCAGCATTACCGCTACCATACTCACGAACATCTACCCCATAAAATGCCTGTCCCAACCAAACTGCTGTAGGTATGGATCCAAACAAATAAGCTAGTAATACTGCAGTTACTAAATAAATCGATATCATTAATTAAATCAGTTCTTATATTAATTTGGCCTTCAGACTAAGATCCAGGCTCCTTACACTGTGTGTCAAAGCACCTACTGAAATATAATCTACCCCAGCCTCCGCATACGATCGGATCGTGTCGAAAGTTATTCCCCCAGAGGCCTCTGTCTTGAATCGATGGTCAATAATCTGAACAGCTTTGGCTACATCCTGCGGCGAAAAATTATCTAACATGATTCGGTCCACTTCGCCAAAGTTAAGAACTTCATCAAGCTCCGCAAAATTTCGGACTTCAATTTCTATTTCTATTGGTTTATTTAGGTTCTTTCTGTAATCATTTGCGCGCTTTAGAGCCGGTACAATACCGCCACTATAGTCCACATGATTGTCCTTAATTAAAATCATATCAAAAAGACCAAAACGATGATTGGTTCCACCTCCTATACGAACGGCCTCTTTCTCCAATACACGCAATAAGGGGGTGGTTTTCCGTGTATCCAAAACTTTCGTATCTGTACCTTTGAGAAGGTCGACATATTTTCGGGTAGTTGTCGCAATGCCACTCATACGCTGCATGACATTCAGCACCAAACGCTCTGCCAGCAAAATACTTTGGATATTTCCCCTCACATAAAAAGCAATATCACCTACTTTAACCTGACTTCCATCCTGGATAAACACCTCACAGGCCAACGTATCGTCAATATAGGCAATAATCGCCTGAGCGACTTCAACCCCTGCTAAAATACCATTATCCTTAACAATCAATTTGGCTTCACCTTGTGCCCCAGTCTCAATCGTAGAAAGTGAGGTATGATCTCCATCGCCCAAATCCTCCGCGACAGCCTGTTTTACAAAATGGGCCAGATAGTCCTTGATTTCCTTCTCCATAAATACTATTTATTGGGCTAAGATGTGGAATAATTTTTTAATCGAAAAATAGATTTATAAAAAAAGCATCGCTAGCTTTAATTTTTGTCGATTCTTAGCTCTTCAATAGATTGGTTATTATTTCCTACGCCGATCTTAATAAAGACACGATAGTTTGTTTGTTCTGTAGCTAATGTAAATGTAAAATATTGATAGCCATTGTTCGCATTGCTGGCTTGCGTCAATTTAACAGTCTTGGGTTTATGCTGATTAAAAAATGCCGCCAACATGATTTCTGACTGATACTTTGTGTAGACGCCATTCTCCCCCAAAATAGATAAGGTTAAGTTTGAACCGAAATACTTGGCCATATTTTTTGCATTACCTTCTTTCAAATACGATTTCAGTTCCTCTGAAATACTTCCTAAAGAATCATCATCACCTGGCAAAGCTACCTTTACCGCTGTATTCACTTCTCTTAAATAATGCCCGAAGGCCGCAGTGTGTACAAAAAGACTATTAATAAGTATAAATGCGCAATAGCTTAAAAATTTCATATAGCTCAACATATTATAGAACAGCTTCTATCATCCATATCAATCATTAGGTAGCTCCGTTTTTTAACCAAACATAAATTATGCCACAAACCTATAAAATTATTAGGGATTAACAAGGGAACTTTTTAAGATGCGTTGATAGATTCTAAAATTAAGATTATCTTTGTTATACGATGAATAAGAAAAAAGTTGCACTCATGATCCTAGACGGACTAGGATATGGAAAACATGATAAATCAAATGCAGTTGAAGCTGCAAACACACCATTTTTAGATCATTTATTAGAAGCTTATCCAAACTCGAGCTTAGAGGCCTCTGGTGAAGCTGTAGGCCTACCTGCTGGACAAATGGGTAACTCGGAGGTTGGTCACATGAATCTTGGCGCCGGAAGAATCGTCTACCAAGAATTGGGTCGTATTCACAAAGCTGTCAATGACGGTGTATTCAATTCGGATCCTATTATTCAAGACGCATTTAAATATGCATTGGAAAATAACAAAAAGGTACATTTAATCGGATTACTTTCGGATGGTGGTGTACACGCACATACAAAGCATTTAAAAGGCTTATGTGATGCTGCAAAACAGGCCGGATTGACAAGCGACCAAGTTTTTATACATGCATTTTTAGATGGCCGTGATACGGATCCAAACTCCGGCATTGGTTATGTTAGAGACTTACAAGACTATTTAAAGACGACAACAGGTACTTTTGCCTCTGCAATAGGCCGATATTATGCAATGGACCGCGATAACAGATGGGAACGTGTAAAATTAGCATACGATCTTTTGGTAAAAGCGGAAGGTGAAAAATCCAATGACCTTGTTGCATCGATCCAAAAATCATACGACGAAGGTGTAACCGATGAATTTGTGAAACCAATTGCATTGGTAGATGCAAACGGTGCGCCAGTGGCAACAATCCAAGAAGGTGATGTTGTATTCTGTTACAACTTCAGAACAGATCGTGGCCGCGAGATTACAATTGCGTTGACACAAAAGGCATTTCCAGAATATGATCTACAACCATTAGATCTATATTATGTGACAATGACCTCTTACGATGAAACATTTCAAAATGTCAGAGTGGTATTCCAAAAAGACAACTTGTCCAATACCTTAGGTGAAGTGTTGGAAGCAAACCATAAAACACAAACGCGTATTGCCGAAACAGAGAAATATCCGCACGTGACATTTTTCTTTTCAGGAGGTCGTGAACAACAGTTTGAAGGTGAAAACCGCTTGTTGGTTCCCTCCCCAAAAGTAGCGACTTACGATCTTCAACCGGAGATGTCTGCCAAAGGAATTACAGAAGCTATCGTCAACGACATGGAGACCCTTCAACCAGATTTTATCTGTCTGAATTTTGCAAACCCAGACATGGTAGGTCACACCGGTGTTTTTGACGCTGTCATAAAAGCAGTAGAAACTGTTGATCAATGTACAAAAACGGTTGTTGAAACAGGCCTTAAAAATGGTTATTCCTTTATTATTTTGGCCGATCACGGTAACTCCGAGTTTATGGTCAATGAAGATGGATCGCCAAATACGGCACACACCACCAATTTGGTTCCGTGTATCTTAATTGACGATCAGTATAAGAAAATAGCAGATGGTAAATTAGGTGATATTGCCCCGACCGTCTTACAACTTTTAGGCGTCAATATCCCCGTTGAAATGACAGGAAATGTATTGGTATCAGAATAATAATTTACTTAAAAATAGCAGCAGAGCACTTTCCCTTCTTATGGGCAGTGCTCTGCTTTTTTGGAGCTGTGGATCTCCATCCGCAACAAAAAAAACACAAAAATCTACAGCTATATTTTCTGTCGATTCGTTTTTTAATGCCGAAGTCAATCGCTTGCAGCAGCTCAATCCCGCAGTTCTGAAATCTGTCAGCAAAGACGGTGAGAAAGAACAACGCGAACTAAAAATTGGCAGCTGGAAAAATGAACTCTCCGCTTTTCAAGCTGCAGATATCAGCAAAAACTTCGATCCATCACTGTATGAAGTCAAAGCTGTAGACTGTGTGACAGAATTTACAGCTAAAAAGAAAGAACTGCAGATACAGAAACTGCGCATCGAGTTTGACAAAAACGAAAAGGTAAAACACATCCATATCGATAAAAAGATAACAAATACCTTATACGATAGTCAAGAAAAATTAGACTATTACAGCGACTCGCTGTATCGAATTGTCAAACTGCAGGATGTCCAAGGTTTGGATGCCAATCAATATGAAATTGAAGGCAAGTTTATTCCTTCCAAAAAATAGACCACCTGATCAGTACCATACACAGCGCCCTCAAGAATAGCATCCATTTTTGAGGGCTTTTTTGTAAATTCAATTTATCTTTTAAGCGAACATCTATAAAATGTCACAACAATAATAAATGCAACACAATTGCTTTATATTTTATTTTCCTTATCTTTGACCAGATTAACAAAATAACTCAACAGATAAATGGGTTTAAACGTAGTGATTTCAGCGTGAAAAATATCTCAGTGAACAAATTCGCAGCATTAATGCTCTTAATGACCTTCTTAATTGGTCAGTTCATTGTGTATACCCATGCGCATCCACAAACTGCGCTCAGTATTGTTGATAGCCCTGCAAAAAAACACCATGCAGACCATCCGAAGTGTTCCATCTGTGACCAAAATTCACATCCACAAATTGTTTTTCATTTTACGCTACGCGAATTAATACTCCCGACACAGCAAGTTGAATTTGGCCTGTTTATCACGGGAGATCAAATTATTCGATCACTGCTTTCTGGCAATCGTGGTCCCCCCATCGCTTAATTTTTACATAAGTCCAATAATGTCACTCCTATATTCTTCTCATTATTGCGACAAACGACTTCATAAAAGTTTTTAGAACTCGACAATCTCAAGAATTCATACGATGAATTATTGGGTTGCTATTATCCTTGATGTTATATATACGTAAAAATTATTCGTACAGATGAAACTTAAAATTATAGGCTGCATTTTTATGCTTGTCTCCTATTTCTCCATATTTCCAGCTCTCGCCGCAACAATCAGCGGTAAAGTAACGGACGCCAAAACAAATCTTCCTATTGCCGGTGCTACGATATCATTGCAACAGCTTCGTTCGAGCACCGCATCAGACCAACAGGGTCAGTATAGCTTTAAATCACTTCCTTCAAGTGGACGCTACCTGGTTGAGGTCCGTTTCTTGGGCTATCAGTCCGTTGTCAAGACCGTCGATCTAACTTCGGAAAATCTTTCCCTTGATTTCGCCCTAACCGAAAGTATTATTGAAACCAATGAAGTCGTCGTTACAGGTACATTGGTCACTTCACAGAGCCGGCGCAACAGTACCTCGGTTGCTGTAATCTCCAAAGATGAACTGCAGGGAAATGCAACGAATCTTATTGATGCGCTTGCCCGACAAGTTCCCGGACTAAGCCAGATCACAACGGGACAAGGCATTTCAAAACCTGTTATACGGGGACTCGGTTATAATCGTGTCGTTACGGTGAGCGATGGTGTCAAACAGATGGGACAGCAATGGGGCGACGAACATGGTATTGAAATCGACCAAAATCAACCGGATCGTGTGGAGGTCCTGCGTGGTGCAGCCTCTTTGATGTACGGATCTGATGCTATTGGCGGTGTAATCAATGTGCTTGAACCAAATGTTCCTACAGCTGGGCAAATTAAAGGTGAAGTATTGAGCAGCTACTCCACCAACAACGGACTAACCAATAGTTCGGTTATGCTTACCGGTAATGAAAATGGCTTCGTATGGCGTGGGCGTGGTTCTTATCAAAACGCCTATTCTTATAATACGCCCGCAGGCCGATATGGGAATAGTGGTTTTAACAACAGTAATTTCAGCGGTATGCTCGGGCTAAACAAGCAATGGGGCTACTCTCATCTGAATTTTTCATACCTGAAAAATAATATCGGCTTTTACGACGCCGAACCTGGTGACCCGCTTTACATAAACTCAAAAAGCCGTACTTTGGATTTCCCCAAGCAGGACATCCGCCATTACAAACTGGCCCTTAACAATAACTTTATCATCGGTTCAGGTAGTTTAAAACTTGATCTGGGCTATCAAAAAAATCAACGTCGGGAGCTTGAAGAAGCAACGCCTTCTTTATTCTTTGACCTGAATACGTATTCACTTGACGCAAAATATTCGTTAAGTGAAAAAAATGGCTGGCAACATGTATTTGGCATTAGTGCTAGCCAGGAACACAGTTTAAATAAAGGTGTTGAATTCTTAATTCCGGCCTATGATCAGTTGGAATTGGGCGCTTTTGGCTATGCGAAGAAAACCTGGGGCGAAAATACCTTTAACGTTGGATTACGCTATGACTACGTCAATAACAAAGGCAAGCAACTCTTTATTGAAGACGAAGAGCAGTTCGCTGGTTTTAAAAATAGTTTCAGCAATGTTAGCGGAGCGCTTGGATATACACATATTTTCAGCGAAGACCTCAATTTTAAAGCGAATGCCGGTTCGGCTTTTAGAGCGCCTAATCCGGCAGAATTAGGTTCCAACGGGGTACACGAAGGAACGTACCGCTATGAAGTGGGTAATGAAAACCTAAAACCTGAAAGAAGTTACCAAGCGGATGCAACCCTCGAGTTTGGACATAGCATCGTTACAGGAAGTATTGGAATCTATGAAAACTATATCCACAACTTTATCTATGCCTCAACAACAAAAGGCGACACGAAAACCGTTGTGGGTGAAGATGGCGATTCGCATACCTACGACGTATATCGCTATGGCCAGGTAAACGCCAATCTTTACGGTGTAGAAGGAAGCCTGAATTTTCATTTGTTAAACTGGATACACCTGGATAATACATTTAGCTATACCCATGCACAGAACAATACCTTTAACAGACCCTTGGCATTGATTCCAGCTGGTGTTGTACACAATACATTGCGTCTTGAGCCCAAGATTAGCGGTTTGAATGCTTTCTACGTTTCTGTGGGGCTAGACAATTATTTCAAACAGAACCGCATTGATGAGACCTTCGAAACGCCAGCAAATTCGTATACTTTATTGAACGCAGGAATCGGTACGACATTACATCTCGGATCGCAGCAACTGAAAGTATTTGCAGCAGCTTCAAACTTGACCAACAAACGTTATTACGATGCGTTGAGCAGATTGCGCCCAGGACGTCTTTCACAGGAAGACACGAGCTTTGGTGTCTACAATATGGGTAGAAACATCACCTTCGGTGTGTATCTGCCATTGAGCATCAAGTAAATTAAGCCTGATAATAAATGATCGTGAGATCGATTAAGATTAGTACACCGTAAAATAAAAAAGCGGGATCTTGAAGATCCCGCTTTTTTATTTTACAATTATTTGGGGTCATCTGCTGTCGCTTCCCTTGCCAAGGCTACTTCGTCGGGCATGGCTTCCAGGGAGGAATCCAACGCAAACAAGGATTCATCTGAAGCTCGGTCACCACCGGCAATCTTCAGTTTATCCATCAATTCCAATGCTAACTTCTCTTCTTCAATCTGTTCCTTAACAAACCACTGTGCAAAGTTCCATGTTGCCCAGTCCTTCTCCGCCATCGCTAAATTGACAATGTTATAGATCGCTTCGGTATTATCTACTTCATGTTTAAAAACGCGATTAAAGCATTCGGTCAGCGATTGCGGGTCCGCTGGCGGCTCTGCAATCGCTTGTATTCTGGGGCGACCACCTCTTTCCAGAATATACCCCATAATTTTAGTCATGTGATTACGCTCTTCCTGGGCATGTCTATACAGAAAATTGGCGATTCCGCCATAACCCTGATCATCTGCCCATACCCCCAACGCCAAATAAATCTGTGCAGCTTCAGCCTCTTTTGTCATCTGACTGATTAAAATTTGCTGCATTTCCTTTGACAATCGATTCGTTTCCATAATATTCATTTTGATTTAGGAAAAGAACAGTTTCAGTGCGTATTTCGTTTGAAATTTATCAAAGTAAAAACGGTAAAGGTGATCCCGTTAAAATGAAAAGCAGCTCATTTGTGACCAACTGTTACATTCCAATAAGTACATTTCAACCGGCACAAATCAATAGGTACAAAATCAACAAGCACAAAAAAAGGGAATACCATTGGCATTCCCTTTTTTTGTGCTTTTATAGCGATACTATTTCAAGTTATCTCTATATACTTTCGCTTTTTTGATTTCTGTTTGGATATCTTTTTTCGATGCATCAAAGCTCAACACTTTTTCGTAATCCTTGATTGCATTGTTATAAGCGTCAGTTGCCATTGCCTTATTGTAGTTAGGCGTACCCTCCGTTCCGATCAAGATACCTAAATCACGATTAGCGATCGCTCTATTTTGATAGAATTTCGAATCAGTCGGCGTAATAGCAATTGCTTTTGAATAATCCTCAATAGCAACTTTCAACAACTGCTCTTTGTTAGCAACAGATGTCTTATTTGTGGATTGAGTAGCAAGATTGTTTGTTGCTTTCGCTTTGAAGTATAAAGCATTTGCATTTTTACCGTTCAATGCAACTACTTTTCCAAAAGTTTCAGCTGATTTTTTATAGTCACCATTTTGAAATTGAGAATATCCCAACATATATAATACGTCCGGATCTTTCCCTTCCTGAGGGAGGGCTTTAGTCAAGTATGACTCTGCATTCTTGAAATCACCATCCAAAAGAGCTTTCTGCCCCATTCTCACATTAGCGTTGCTATGCTCAGCCTGTTTAGGTTGTTGTGCATTCGCGCTAAAAGCAACTAAAGCAAAAACCCCAGTAAACAAACCCAATTTAAATGATTTTAAATTCATATCTAAATAGTTACGTTTTTATATTCACTCTTTAATGATCACTTGTGATCGTTTCTACATCTGTAAAAAAGCATCCGATTGATTTCTTTAAACTTAAAAACTGCCATCGGCGCCCTTTCACATTCCAATATTACAATTATTATGCCTATTTCTCCAACAAATGGCAGATAAATTTTATTTAACCTGCCTTTTTTTCCTATTCTAGAAAATAGATTTGTAATTTTGCTCACTTTTAGCAATTGGCACTTCCCTTGCAATATAGGGGAAACAATAATAGAAGCTTAAAATTTGAAAGTCAGCCGTCAACATGTCAGCGACTGCCAAATACACAAAATAAATACTATGAGCAAATTCGAAACTTTTGATTTCAGTCAAGCAATTCCAATCGTTGCAGAGGATACCGAATTCTTCCCCCTACTTACACAAGAGGATGAAGATAATATGGCGAATGCTGAAATTCCAGAAGCATTGTCTATTTTGCCTTTGCGTAATACCGTATTATTCCCCGGTGTTGTCATTCCGATTACCGTAGGTAGAGATAAATCCATCAAACTGGTCAAAGAAGCCTATAAAGGCAGCAAAACCATCGGTGTTGTTTCTCAAAAGGACATGACTGTAGAGGACCCAGGATTTGAAGAACTAAATAAAGTGGGCACCGTAGCTCATATCATTAAAGTACTCCAAATGCCTGATGGTAATACCACCGTCATCATCCAGGGAAAACAACGGTTCAACTTGTTGGAAATTGTCGATACTGAGCCTTATTTAAAGGCACGTGTGGAGAAATTCAATGAAGCGAAGCCGAAGATGACCAAGCACTTTAAAGCGACAATTTCTACCTTAAAAGAAATGGCGCTGCAGATCATCCAGCTTTCGCCAAACTTACCTAGTGAGGCTGGTATTGCGATTAAAAATATTGAAAGTCCTTCGTTTCTGATCAACTTTATTTCGTCGAATATCAATGTCGAAATGGTCAAAAAACAGGAGCTACTTCAAATACCTAAAGTAGAGAATCGTGCCAAACTTTTATTGGAGCTGCTGACAACAGAAATCCAGATGCTGGAACTAAAGCACCAGATCCAGAATAAAGTACGTGTCGACCTTGACAAGCAACAACGTGATTATTTCTTGAACCAACAGCTCAAAACAATCCAGGAAGAGCTGGGTGGAAACACGCCCGATCTTGAGCTGGAAGAGCTTAAAAAACGGGGTAAGAAAAAGAAATGGAATGTTGATGTAGAAAAACATTTCACAAAAGAACTCGAAAAGCTATCGCGTATCAATCCTGCGGCTGCAGATTATTCGGTACAGCTCAATTACCTTGAGCTACTACTTGATCTACCCTGGAATGAAACAACAAAAGACAATTTTGATTTAAACAAAGCACAAAAAGTGCTCGATAAAGATCATTATGGACTTGAGAAAGTAAAAAAACGTATCATTGAATACCTTGCGGTATTGAAATTAAAAAATGATATGAAAGCACCTATTCTTTGTTTAGTAGGCCCTCCGGGAGTCGGTAAAACCTCTTTGGGAAGATCTATTGCCAAAGCATTGGGGCGTAAATATACCCGTATGGCCTTGGGTGGTGTGCGCGATGAAGCAGAAATCAGAGGACACCGCAAAACCTATATCGGCGCAATGCCGGGCCGTATCATCCAGTCCCTGAAAAAAGCAGGAGCAGCAAATCCGGTTTTTATTTTGGACGAAATCGATAAAATGAGCGCGGACTTCAAAGGAGATCCTTCGTCGGCCTTATTGGAAGTATTAGATCCGGAACAAAACACACATTTCTATGATCACTATGTCGAAATGGAGTTTGACCTTTCCAAAGTGATGTTTATTGCGACAGCCAATTCCTTGAGTTCTATTCAACCTGCGTTATTGGATCGGATGGAAATTATCGAAGTGAATGGTTATACCATCGAGGAGAAAATCGAAATCGCGAAAAAGCACCTTTTGCCAAAACAACGCGAAATGCATGGAATGGCATCCAAAGATGTCTCGTTAAAAGCTAAGATCATCGAACAGATTATCGAGGATTACACACGCGAATCTGGTGTCCGCGGATTAGAAAAAAAGATCGGCTCTGTCGTACGTGGTATCGCAACACGCATTGTCATGGAAAAGGATTACAGTCCGAGTATTAACGAACAAGATCTGCTCGATATCCTAGGCGCTCCAATATTTGATAAGGACATCTACGAAAATAACAATGTTGCCGGTGTCGTAACGGGCTTAGCCTGGACTTCCGTAGGTGGCGATATCTTATTTATAGAATCTTCGCTGAGCCCAGGAAAAGGACGTTTGAGCCTGACAGGTAATTTGGGTGATGTCATGAAAGAATCTGCGTCGATTGCACTAGCCTACCTGAAAGCCCACGCTTCGGATTTCGGCATTAACTACCGCGTTTTCGACCATTGGGATATCCATATTCACGTTCCTGCGGGTGCCATTCCAAAAGATGGTCCCTCAGCTGGTATAACAATGCTCACAGCACTGACATCGCTATTCACCCAACGTAAAGTGAAGGAGAAATTAGCTATGACAGGTGAAATTACCTTACGTGGAAAAGTATTGCCTGTTGGCGGTATTAAGGAGAAAATTCTTGCTGCAAAACGCGCAAACATCAAAGATATTATCCTTTGTAAATCCAATGAAAAAGACATCTTAGAAATCAAGGAAGATTATATCAAAGACATGCAGTTCCACTATGTGACTGAAATGTCGCAGGTGATTAAACTCGCGCTATTGGAAGAAAAAGTCGTTGGTGCCATCGATCTGGCGCAAGATATAGAAAATACCAAAAAAGAGAATTAATAGATCCCCGAAAGGTCTTGAATAGAAATGGGCTATCCAAAATTGGATAGCCCATTTGTTGTATAATGAATACGTATTCTCCCCTCAAAGATTATAGGTATTCCCTCATTATATGCATTCCTCTTGCTAAATCTTATCAGCTATTCTTAAACGGTTTGAGCTGACTTTTCAAACACTTTCTTTGTTAAAGCAAGGTTTCTTTTATTATGAACTTTTGCTTGCGGATATCATCGCTTAGAACCTAACTTTTCATGTAGAAGCTCCTCGTCCAGACTATCTTCATATTTTGAAATCACCAGCGTTGCCGCTGAATTTCCGATCAAATTGGTTATCGCCCTTGCTTCACTCATAAAACGGTCCACGCCAAAGATCAAAGCGACAGATTCTACCGGTACATGGCCAACAACAGGCAAAGTCGCAGCAAGGGTAACGAAACCACTTCCTGTTACGCCTGCAGCCCCTTTGGAGGTCAATAGCAATACCAGCAATAAGGTAATTTCCTGCTCCAAGCTGAGATGCATATTGAGGGCCTGCGAAATAAAGACCGCTGCCATCGTCAGATAGATACTTGTCCCATCCAGATTGAAAGAATAGCCCGTGGGAATAACTAAGCCCACAACAGGTTTGGCACAGCCCGCATCTTCCATCTTCTGCATAATCCCCGGCAAAGCCGACTCAGAAGAGGATGTCCCCAAAACGATTAAAATCTCTTCTTTGATATATTTTAAAAACTTAAAAACATTCACCTTGAGATAAAAATACAATACCGCCCCAATCACAACGATCACGAAGATAAAACAGGTCAGGTAGAAGCTCAACATCAGCATACCGAGTTTAGATAAGGCCTGAATTCCAAACTTACCGATCGTAAAACCCATTGCTCCCATTGCCCCGATTGGAGCCAGGTACATGATCATTTTGATAATGGAGAAGAGAACCTTTAAAAAAGATTGCAATACATTGAGCACAGGCTCAGAAGCTTTCTGCCCTATTTTTGTCATACCGATCCCAAATAGCACTGCAAAAACGAGTACCTGCAACATGTTGTCCGAAGCTACCGCAGCAATCACATTACCTGGAATGATCCCGATGATAAAATCCATAAAACTATGTGGCTCTTTGGATTCTGAAATATAATGGGATACCGAAGACACATCAAGACTAGCGGGATCGGCGTTCATCCCGGTACCCGGCTGTATCCAATTAACAAAGACCAGACCGATAATCAGGGCAATCGTTGTCATGATCTCGAAATAGATAATGGAAGTTAAACCGATTTTCCCCACTTTTTTCGTATCCTGCATTCCCGCTATGCCGATCACAATGGAGCTAAAAATCAATGGCGCAATAACCATCTTGATCAGTTTAATAAAAGCATCTCCTAATGGTTTTAGCTTAACAGCAAAATCGGGGTAATAGATACCACAGATGATCCCCACAAGTATACCCACGATGACTTGAAAATAGAGGCTCTTAAAAATATGCTTCATGATAGATTTATTTACGGACAGCAATTCCCTTGCTTTAATCGGTTTTTTAATTTAGGATATTGAAATTAATTGGTACGAATATAAAAAAAAAGGGATGCATAAATGCATCCCTTCCTATTATAATTTTGAACTTAGCTGCTGAAATATGCTCTTACATTCTTTCCTTCAATCCAGTTCATATAAGCTTTATTGACAACCTTGTTTCCACCAGGTGTTGGGTAATCACCGGAGAAATACCAATCACCCTTATGGTCTGGACAAGCTTTGTGTAAATTATCCAAAGTTTGGTAAATTACTTCGAGCTCTGCTTTCAGGTGGTGAGGTCTTACGATACGAGCGATTTCTTCCGAAATCTCTTCATCAGTAAAAGGTGCATAGATCGCTTTGACATAATTATCGATATCATTAACGTCCTGAGTCATTGATAACACACATTTTTGATAAACTTCATCGATAATATGTGCCATACCACGTTGTTTTAGGAGATTAATTGCGGCTTCGAATGCGACAAATTCACCCATACGTGACATATCAATACCATAACAATCTGGGTAACGAATCTGAGGAGCCGATGATACAATCACGATTTTTTTCGGATTCAAACGATCCAGGATCGTTAAAATACTTTGTTTCAATGTTGTTCCCCGAACAATCGAGTCATCAATGGCAACAATCGTATCTTCGTGATCCTTTACAATACCGTACGTTGTATCGTATACGTGCTGTACCATGTCTGTACGGTCCGCATCCTGCGTAATGAACGTGCGCAGTTTAGCGTCCTTCACGTTAAGTTTTTCAAAACGAGGTTTAATACTCAAGATCTCATCCAATTCTTCATCAGAAATTTTTTCTGAGCGATTCAATAAAGTATCTTTTTGAAAATCCCGAACATAGGTATTGATACCATCCATTAGGCCATAGTAAGATACTTCAGCTGTATTTGGAATAAACGAGAATACGGTATTTTTGATGTTATTTTTGACAGATTCCAATACCTGAGGTACCAGTAATCTTCCTAATTCTTTACGTTCTTGATAGATATCAGCATCTGATCCACGTGAGAAGTAAATCCGTTCGAAAGAACAAGAACGTTGTTCTACGGGCTGTCTAAACATCTCTTGGGATACTGTACCATCTTTTTTAGCGATCAGGGCATGGCCTGGTTTAATTTCCTTCACAGCACCAATAGGAATATTGAATGCAGTTTGGATGACCGGTCTTTCCGATGCTACAACCAGGATCTCCTCATCCTGATAATAAAACGCCGGACGGATACCAGCTGGGTCGCGCATAACAAAAGCATCACCATGACCAAAGATACCTGCGATGGTGTAACCGCCATCCCAAGTTTTGGCCGAACGCTTCAATATTTTGGTAACATCAATATTTTTAGCAATCAGCGAGCTGATCTCAATATTAGAATGACCTTCTTTTTTGAATTGATCGAAAAGATCTTGGTTCTCATCATCTAAGAAATGGCCAATTTTTTCCAAAACGGTTACGGTATCCGCTTTTTCCTTTGGATGTTGTCCCAACTCATATAATTGTTGCAACAATTCATCCACATTGGTCATGTTGAAGTTACCCGCTACCACCAAATTACGAGACATCCAATTGTTTTGTCTTAAAAATGGGTGACAGCTTTCGATACTGTTCTTTCCATGCGTTCCATAGCGCAAATGTCCTAAAAGTACTTCTCCCGTAAAACTTACGTTATCTTTTAACCATTGCGTATCTTTTGACTCCTCCGGAAATGCTTTCTGAACAGAAGCAAATTTTTTCTGTACATATTCGAATATGTCTGCCACAGCAGTTGAGCCCATTGCTCTGTAACGCGAAATGTAACGATTTCCAGGTTTAACATCAAATTTAATGGTTGCAATTCCAGCCCCGTCTTGTCCACGGTTGTGCTGTTTTTCCATTAATAGGTACAATTTGTTAATGCCATAAAATGGCGTACCATATTTTTCCTGATAATAAGATAAGGGTTTTAACAGGCGAATTAGTGCGATTCCGCACTCGTGTTTAATAGCGTCGCTCATATCTTGATTTGATGTCGCAAAAGTACGAATTATTTAGCACTTACCGACCCCTCCCTTCACTTTTTCAGCAATAAAATTACAGTGAATAGACAGAGGCTCTTTGGGATAGCTCCTTAAGACCTATTGTGCGATAAAAACAGGGACTTTCACCGCATGTCGCAGCTTGTTAACTGTCTCACCAAAAACAAAATCCTTCACACCACTGTGCCCATGGCTTCCAACGACCAATAGATCGGCGCCGTATTTTTCACAGACTTCTGCGATACTCTTGATCCGGTTATTGTATCCCAGTTCATATTCAGTTTGATGTCCTTGCGACAATAGAAAATCAGCATACAATTTCAGCCGTTCCAAATCCTGACGCGATTCATAATCATCCGTCGAATCTCCGGTATATTTCACCGATGCACTTTCAACAATATGTACTACGACAAAAGTCGTGTCGTCATGCGACAGCTGTAAAGCATATTGGATTACTTTCTGATCTGAATTTGAGAAATCCAACGCGATCACAACTTTCTTAAAAGAGCCCTTATGTTCAAAATGCAATGCCTCGAATGGTGGGTGAACCTCCAGCTCCGTTGGTTTCGATTTGAGTAAAATGGGGTATAATACCGTCATCATTAATAAGGCAAACAAACCCACAGCGCCCAAGATCAATAATACGGTTACCAAAATATTATTGGCTTCACCAATCCAGCCGGCCACTTCGTCGTATACCAATTTAAAATTCAGAACAGCGATAATGGCCGCTATCAACCAGGCCGCAATTTTTGTTATCGGTTTAATGGCAAAAATACCCATCTTGACTTTATCGCTCACAAAATGGATCAACGGGATGACTGCAAAAGCGAGCTGCATACTCAAAATCACCTGACTAAAGATCAGCAGCTGTCCAACGCGACCTTCACCCGAAATCAGAATCACCAATACAGCCGGGATAATCGCCAAAAGCCGGGTTATAATTCTTCGTAAGGTCGGGCTAATCCGCAATCGAAGGTATCCCTCCATCACAATCTGACCGGCTAGGGTTCCCGTCACCGTTGAGCTCTGTCCGGCAAGAATCAAGGCAACAGCAAACAATTTTGAGGCCCATTCCGTTCCAAGAAGATTGCCCAATAAGTGATAAGCATCTTCAAGTTCGGCAACGTCATGCATACCGTTTTTGTGAAAAACAGAGGCTGCAAGAATCAATATTGCTGCGTTCACCAAAAATGCCAGGTTCAAGGCGATCGCACTATCCCAAAAGTTATACTTGAGTGATTTTCGGATAGAAACCTCATTCCGGTCAATCTTCCGTGTCTGCACAAGCGCCGAGTGCAAATATAGATTATGCGGCATGACGGTTGCACCTATAATGCCTATGGCAATATATAGTGCGGCACTATTCGGGATACTGGGTATAAATCCAGTGGCCACCTCTGCAAAATCCGGTTTCGCCAAAAACATTTCTACCATAAAACACATGCCAATAAGCGCGATCAGTCCAATGATAAAAAGTTCCATTTTCCGCATCCCCAACTTCTGAAGATAGAGCAATAAGAAGGTATCTGCAAAACTGATCATTACCCCCCAAAGCAGATCAATGCCGAAAAGAAGGTTAAGACCGATTGCCATACCCAAAACCTCCGCCAGGTCACAGGCTGCTATTGCAATTTCAGCAAGCACATAGAGTACAAAATTCATCCGTTTAGGATAGGTCTCCCTATTACACTGCGCAAGGTCTTTACCGCGTACAATACCTAGACGGGCACATAGATTCTGTAGCACTAGCGCCATGATATTACTCATCAACAGCACCCAAATCAGGGTATAGCCAAATTGGCTTCCTCCAGCAAGATCGGTAGCCCAGTTACCTGGATCCATATACCCCACACTAATGAGATAAGCTGGACCAAAGAAACTAAGTATCTTCTTAAATTTGGATTTCCCTTGATTGACATCTACACTTTCATGGATATCAGATAGGGATTTATGATGAGATTCGTCGTAATGCATAAAGTACTATAAGTGCAATATCGTCTATTGTCAGCCTTAAAGATAAAAAGCTTTACATTATTAGGCAATTAAACCGCGATATTATTAGAATTTAAATGCCAGCTGGCCAGAATTTTCCTTCGATAGGTTGCCAAACTGTATAAAATCGATGATCTCATATTGACCTAAATCAGGTTTAAACTGCCGCACATGAACGCCCTTGCACATAAAGCTCAGGTCGACAGACCGCAACTGTTCTTTTGCAATTTCAAGCTGTTCCGGCTCCAGACGTCGTCCAATCGAAATATGGGGTTCGTCGCTAATCTCGATCAAATCAAACTCCGATAAAGTTTGAACAACCTTCCGCGCCCGGTCCTTGAGATAACTGCGGGCATGTACTGTCGGTGCAATATAGAAAGCACCACCGGCAAATGATGCAAAATGATCGAAATAAACATACTGACTCCGCTCATAGACCAAAGTCTCCTGCAAAGCCTCAATAGCCATTGTCAGTTTATTCCCATCTGCTTCAAAAGCACATATCGTTACATGGGCTTTGGAATTGCAACTGGGATACCAGCCTTTGTTTTTGTCTGGAAACAGTTCGGCTAACGATGCACGTAATCGTCGCTTCAAGCCATCTACCAAGACAATACCAGCTTCATCAGGCTGAAAAACAAACGAATATTTATTGACACTACCCTCCATAACAAAAATCAGTTTCCGATCAGTAGGTAAGATAACAAATACCGCGGAGATAACAAAACCAAAAACCGAGCAGCAGGCTAATGACGAACTACCACCCGATGTCATAGTCCTCCCCATTGTTGCTACTGCCGCCCCAAAGTGTATTGTGCTGCTGGTCGAAATAAATGGCATTGATAGGTCCACTGGTGCGGTCACCGAACTGTATGCTATACCCCATTTTCTTTAATTGTTCAATAATTGCTGGCGCTGTATTTTTGTCCAATAGAAGGCTACCTGAGCGCGGTTTTCGATCGTCGGTCTTCGTTCCTCCCAGCGATAGCCAAAGCTGGTTACTGTTGATATTGGCCGCCTCGCTGGCTTGTTGTGGCGTCATACCAAACTCGACCATATTCAAGAAAAACTGCAATAGGTTTTGATCCTGTGTATCTCCTCCCTGCACAGCAAAAGAAAGGTAAGGTTTTCCGTTTTTCAATGCCATCGAAGGGGTGAGTGTTACACGCGGTCTTTTGCCTGGCTCAACCACATTGAACGGGTTTATCAATGAATCTAAGACAAAACTCTGTAAGCGCTGACTCATGCCCACTCCGGTATTCCCGGCAATACAGGCAGGGAGCCATCCACCACTCGGTGTGATCGAAACGACCCAACCTTCTTCATCCGCAGCTTCAACGCTTGTGGTTCCCCGTAATAAACGGTCGACATAAGCACTATCCACCCTTAAAGATGCCAAAAGAGCTGTTTTTGGCAATTCCGTTAGCAACGAACTTGAGCGTGCGTCATGTTTAGGGACAAAATCATTTTTCAGCTCCGTATGTGGCGTAAACTCTTTCTTACGCTGCTCCAGTAACGAAAAATACGGATTCTGCTTACCTTCGTAGGGATAAGGGTCTCCGGGAAGTACATTCGGGTTATTTTGCTTAAGATCAATGGTTGCGGCCCTCGCCTTGGCATAGGACTCATGCAAAAGGCCTTGAATAGGTGTCTTAGGTTTACCGTAGGGATCACCGTAATAAAAATCCCGATCGGCAAAGGCCAAGTTCATAACCTGATAGAGTGTATGGATATAAGAAGCAGAATTATAACCCATTGCCTTTAGATCAAAGTTTTTCAGTAACTGCAAACTCTGTAGCATGGCTGGTCCCTGTGTCCATTCTTGTAATTTATATACATCAACCCCCTTATAATTGACATGCAATGGTTCCTCCTCAATAGGTTTCCAATTGGCTAAGTCTGCTTTCGTGATTAAGCCACCTTGCTCCTTACTACCACGGACAAATTCATCTGCAATATCGCCGGTATAAAACCGGTCATAAGCGGCCATGATTGCAGCTTTGCGGTCTTTTCCTGCTGCAAGAGCCTGCTTTTCGGCTTCTACCAATTTGGACAGGGTCTTATGCAGATCCTGCTGCACGAAAACCTCTCCCGCTTCGGGAGCTTCCCAGGGTTTACCTTCATGTACTAAAAACACCTTTTTACTGTAAGGCCATTCTTTAATGCGCTCTTTGCCACGTTCAATACTCGTTGCAGTTTGTGCGTCAATCGGGTACCCTGCAGCCATTTCAAGAGCAGGAGCTAATACCTCTGCTAGACTTTTCGTTCCATAATGAGCCAACATATAGCACAATCCGCCGGGTGTACCCGGTGTGACAGCAGCAAGAGGGCCGTATTCCGGTGGAAATTCGTAGCCCTTTGATCTAAAAAAATCGACTGTCGCTCCACTGGGTGCTACCCCCAAGGCATTTATAGCAATGACCTTTTTTAGTTTCGGATGATAAATTAACGCTTGCGTCTCTCCGCCCCAACTCAGTACATCCCACATCGTACAGGTTGCTGCGAGCATTGCACAAGCAGCGTCCACCGCATTTCCGCCTTGTTGGAATAGCTGGGCACCCGCTGTTGCCGCCAAGGGTTTGCCCGTAATAGCCATCCAATGTTTTCCATGTAAAGGTGGTTTCTGTGTACGCTGAGCGGAACTCACCATCGGCGTACAGGTAGTAAGCAATCCAAACAGCGTCATCAGTAGCAAGGGGGATCTTCTTTTCATAGCAGCTCTTTCGTTAAGTAATCTTTCGTTAAGCAATGGTTTTAGTAAAACCAAGATAGGTATTTTTAAAACAAACAAAAAACTCCCATCAACCGAGATTGATAGGAGTTTTTAAAATCTTATTTGTTATTGGGTTACCAATAAATAGAATATAATGCTGTAACCAATAGCGCTACGATCAATGCGATGACCAAAAACGCGCGGTGTGGTTTAAACATCGTGGTATCAACTTCCAATCCAGCTGGCACGACACCACGCTTATTGTCGATGATACTGATGACAATCATACCGATAATACAGATCACGAATACGAATCCCATTCTATCCAAAAATGGAATTTCGTAGACTCCCGTTGTTGGATTTGGAACAGAGAAACCTGTCGATGACAAGAATGACAGATCGACCCAATCCGGCAATTTTTTGAAGATGATGGAGAAAATAAAACCACCAATTGTTGCAAACAACGCCGCATTTGAAGTTGCTTTCTTCCAGAAGAATCCTAAAATGAACATCGCAAAAATACCTGGAGATACAAAACCCGTATATTCCTGAATATATTGGAATCCACCTTTTTTATCAATACCCAAATGTGGAGCAATCAGCACACCCAAAATCATGGCAACCACAACAGTTAGCTTGCCGATATTGACCAATTTCTTGTCCGATGCTTCTGTATTGAATACTTTCTTATAAATATCCAAGGCGAAGATTGTTGCGATACTGTTTGCTTTACCTGCCAAAGAAGCGACCACTGCAGCTGTCAATGCCGCAAAAGACAAGCCTTTTAAACCTGCTGGCAATAAATTCAACAAAACTGGATAAGCGTGGTCAGGGTTTACCTCACCATGTTGCATCATTTCATTTTGGAACAAGCCATCTTTCCACATTACATAGGCTGCTATACCTGGCAACACGACAATGATAGGCATTAATAACTTCAGAAATGCTGCAAACAAGATACCGTTTCTAGCGGTTTTCAAATCTGCTCCAAGCGCGCGTTGCGTGATGTATTGATTACATCCCCAGTAATTCAAATTAACGATCCACATACCGCCAATCAATACGGTTAGCCCCGGTAAATCGAGATAGTTCTCATTTTTACGATCCAGAATCATATGGAAGTGGTCGGAAGCTTTTTCGGTCATCAAGTGATAACCTTCCAATACTCCTGAGCCACCATAGTGCTCTGAAACGAGGTTCAAGGCTAGATAAGTGGTCGCCAAACCACCCAATACCAAAAAGAAAACCTGAATAATATCCGTATAACCGATTACTTTCATTCCCCCCAATGTAATGATCACAGCAAAAATCGCAATGGCATACATACAGGCATCCAGACTGATACCGGAAATACTACTTACCGCAATGGCTCCCAAATAGAGGATAGAAGTCAAATTGACGACAACATACAACAGTAACCAGAAAACGGCCATGATCATCGCAACAGTTCCATTATATCGTTTATGGAGAAACTGTGGCATCGTAAAGATCTTGTTCTTTAAATATACCGGGATAAAAAATACCGCAACGACAATCAGTGTAATGGCAGCCATCCACTCATAAGTCGCAATAGCCAATCCCATCTTAAATCCGGAACCGCTCATACCGATAAATTGCTCGGCCGAAATATTGGACGCAATAAGTGAAGCTCCGATAGCCCACCAAGTCAATGACCCCTCAGCCAAAAAATAGTCTTTGGAACCTACAGATTCAGATTTCTTGCGATAATACACCCATAATCCATAACCTGCTACAATAACAAAGTATATCAGGAAAACGATGTAATCTTTTGTGCTTAAATAATTATTCATGTATTGGTAATTGGTTTAATTTGATCGCCTAATATAGAAATATTTTTAGAACTATATATATCTATTAACCAAATTTTCTAAATACTCCTGTTTACCACTAATTGTTTTTGGCTCACCTAATTCCACTGCTAAATCCCTTAAGTTCTCCAGGGTCAATGTCCGTTCTTCAAATGATGCGCCATGGCCTGTATCAAAAGAAGCATAACGATCGGCCCGTATTTTTTTGTAATCCGAGTCTTGAAGGATATGATCTGCCGTAATAAGCGCGCGTGCAAAAAGATCCATACCACCGATATGTGCATAAAACAAATCTTCAGGATCTGTCGAGTTCCGACGGATTTTGGCATCAAAATTCACACCTCCACCTTGGAATCCACCACCTTCTAAAATAATCAACATGGCTTCGGTCAATTCATTGATATCATTCGGAAATTGATCTGTATCCCATCCATTTTGATAATCACCGCGGTTAGCATCAATGGAGCCCAATTTACCTGCATCTACAGCAACCTGTAGCTCATGCTGGAACGTATGTCCGGCCAATGTCGCATGGTTTACCTCTAAATTTAATTTAAAATCTTCCAAAAGATTATACTGACGCAGGAAGCCCAGCACGGTAGCCGCATCATAATCGTATTGATGTTTTGTAGGCTCACATGGTTTCGGCTCGATAAAGAAAGTTCCTTTAAAACCATTTTTGCGGGCATAATCCTTGGCCATATGTAAAAACTGTGCAAGATGTTCCTGCTCTCGCTTCATATTGGTATTTAAAAGGCTCATATAACCCTCTCTTCCACCCCAGAATACATAATTTTCACCACCAAGAGCGATCGTTGCGTCCAAGGCTGCCTTGACCTGTGCGCCACCATGTGCAAGAACATGAAAATCTGGGTTAGTTGCTGCTCCATTCATGTAGCGTTTATGGCTAAAAAGGTTGGCTGTTCCCCAAAGCAATTTTATACCGCTTTCCTGTTGTTTCTCCTTCGCATAATCAACGATAGTTGACAGACGCTTTTCATTTTCAACAACATTATCCGAATAATCAACTAAGTCCACATCATGGAAGCAATAATAGGGTATATTTATTTTACTGATAAATTCGAATGCTGCATCCATTTTATCTTTTGCCCTAGTGATTACATCGTTGCTTTCATCCCATGGAAATTGATGTGTCGGTCCGCCAAATGGATCAGATCCGTTACCATTGAAAGAATGCCAATACGAACAGGCAAACTTAAAATACTCTTCCATCGTCTTGCCACCAACAATTTGTTTTGGATTATAATAACGGAAAGCTAATGGATTTGTACTGTCCTTTCCTTCGAATTGAATTTGGCCAACGCCTTTGAAAAATTCTTTTTTCCCTTTGATAATATTCATCTTATTTGCTATTTATTTGTTTGTTTAATAATTCCTTCCATTGCTGATAATGCTCCTCATATTGCGCTACAAATTGAGGTTCCACTGTATACACAGGTTTCAAAGAACGAAAAGCTTCTGTAGAATCTGCATAATACCCACTTCCTATACCTGCTCCGAGAGCGGCTCCAATACTGCCATCATGATTAAAGATTTCAACTGGAACGTCAGTGGCTCCCACAAATGACTCCCTGAAAACAGCGCTCAGGAATAAATTCGCATAACCTGCACGAATCATATTTGGATACAGATTGTTTTCGCGCATGATATCCAAGCCATAGCGAAAAGCATATGCAATCCCTTCCTGTATAGCGCGTAGTATATCGCTTGTCTCATGCCTATTCAAATCTATCGCTGAAATTGAAGCTCCAACCGTTTGGTTGTTGAGCATCCGTTCGGCACCGTTGCCAAATGGGATAACCTGCAGACCTTTGCTACCGATAGGAGATGCACCAGCCATGGCATTAATCTGTTCGTAAGACAAATCGCGTCCCAACAATCGTCTACCCCAGCTATTCATAATGCCTGTTCCATTGATACAGAGCAATACCCCTGTCCGGATATCATCCTCTTGATAATTCACATGGGCAAATGTATTTACGCGCGATTCGCGGTCGGCGATCAGCTTGTCGCTGACGCCATAGATCACCCCTGAAGTACCTGCGGTCGCAGCGACTTCGCCAGGTTGAAGGACATTCAGCGAAAGTGCATTGTTGGGCTGGTCGCCGGCTTTATAATTGATGGTCACTGTATTAGATAACCCAAGTTCTTCAGCAACAGCGGCTTTAATTTGACCATGCGTTGAAAACACAGGTAAGATCTCAGGAATAAGATGATCATCAAAGCCATAATAATCCATAATCGTACGCGACAATACATTGTCCTTGAAATCCCAGAATATCCCCTCAGATAAGGCTGAGATGGAAGTCGTCACCTGCCCCGAAAGTTTCATGGCTATAAAATCCCCAGGCAACATGATCTTATCTATTTTTTCATAAATTTCCGGCTCGTTTGCCTTTACCCAGGCCAACTTTGACGCTGTAAAATTACCCGGTGAATTCAGATGATGACTCAGATTAAAAGACCTTCCGATTTCTTCAAAAGCGATATTTCCCAATTCAACAGCCCTGCTGTCGCACCAGATAATGGCATTTCGCAGCACATACTGATCTTTATCGACCACGACTAAGCCGTGCATCTGGTATGCAATGCCAATGGCCGAAATTGCTTTGGGGTCATACAGGCCCAGCCTGTTTGCCTTCAACAGAGCCTGTTTAAAGTAGTCCCACCAATCGAGCGGGTTCTGTTCAGCCCAATTGGGCTCCAAAGTAATTATGGGAGCTTCTACGTCCGGATATTGCACCGAGCAAACCTTACGTTGTGAAGAAGCCTCAACAATCGAAACTTTTACAGAAGAAGTACCTACGTCTATACCTAATAAATACATGGTAATCAATTCTAATTGGTTATAAAAAACAACATCGGCCTTACACTGCAACCGGTTGCATAAAAGTAGGGTATGTTTCTGAATTATCAAAATATTAAATAAAATTATTTACTTTGGAGCGTGAATAAAAAAACGACAATTTATGATATAGCCCGTGCGCTTGGAGTGACAGTCTCTACCGTATCGCGCGCATTGAATAATGTGCCTACGATCAGCGAGGCGACACGAAAACTGGTGCTCGACAAAGCAAAGGAATTGAATTACAGTGTCAATAAGTTGGCCTCTTCTCTTTCCTCGGGCAAGTCCAATACCATCGGTGTCATTGTTCCTACCATGCAAATTCATTTTTTTGCGGAAGCCGTGCATAGCATTGAAAAAGAGTTAAAAAAACACAACTACAGCCTATTGCTTTATCAATCGAATGAATCTTTTGAAGATGAAGTCAATGGCGTGAAGACTTTACTTGAAGCTCAGGTAGACGGCATCATTGCTTCGTTGTCGCTGGAGACGCAAGAAACCCAGCATTTTCAGGAAGTGATCAATCAGCGCAAATGCCTGGTTATTTTTGACCGTACCCATAAAGATATTCCTGCTCCTGTGGTCAAACTTGACGATTTTAAAGCAGGTTACCTTGCAACACAACACCTGCTCGAACAGGGTTACAAAAACATTGCCTTTATCACAACGGACAAAGAAATCGCTATTTTCCAGGATCGTTTCCATGGTTTCGAAGCGGCCTTAAAAGATGCGCAGATTTCCGCACGGGAAGACTTTATCATTCGCGGCGACTTATCCATTGAAGCCGGCATCAAAGGAACCGAACAGATTTTAAAATCTGCAATCCAACCGGACGCCTTTATTGGTGGTGATGACTTTACAGCTGTCGGGATTATACAGGCATTAAAAACTGCAAATATTGCCATTCCAGCCACAGGAGTGATCGGTTTTGCAAACCAGACCTTTTCTTCCTTTATCAGCCCTACGCTATCAAGTATTGATCAACAGGCCAACAAAATGGGGGAAGAATGTGCAAAACTCTTTCTGAAAATGGTTAAACAAAAAAGTCCGTACGAAGCAATCGAACAGATTGTTCTTGATCCCATATTGATAAAAAGAAAATCTACCAATAGAATAGACAAATAATCAGTACCTTTGCCTAAATTTGTTTAAATGCAAGCCCGGCAGAAATTTAGGATAATAAGCATCTGCTTATTATTTGTCATTCAGGCCCTTTTTTTAGTGGCCATCTTTGTAGAAAATACACATTCTTATATTGTATTGGCTTTTATCGGCCTATTGTCCTTACTGATTTTATACAGTTACCTCAGGTCGCCCATTCATCATCACAGGCATGAATATGAATCGATCAAAATTGCCCTTTGGGTACCTGTAGGAGCGATTGCATCCTACTATTTCAATCAGATCTTCGGCTTGGGCCCTGTATTGGGCGCTGCGCTGACAGGTACCATAGCCTCTTTCATTCCCAATATCAACAAAAATTCAACTTATCTGCCCCACCTCCCTGCAGCAATTTATTGCGGTGCATTTGTAGGAATGTCCAATGCGCAGGTGGCTCATGGATTCTCTTTTATTTTAGCCGCCAGTATTTTTACAGCGATCTTTCTGATTGTATCGAAAAGTCTATTGAATGGTGTCGGCGGTAAACTAGGCACATTGGCCTTTCTTGGTGTTTCATTGACATACCTGCTATTATATATTTTTAAGTAATATGGAAACATTCATTTTATACCTAGTTGGCATCATCGGGAGCACGGCGACATACTATGTCAACACCAAATTTCACCAAGGGGCAGTGCGCTCATCCGCAATGCTGACCTTACTTGTCGCAGGTTTCCTTCACTTCTTCCCACAAAGTGTTTCTCCTTATCTCGCACAGTACATCCCCCCTATTTTTATAGGCGCGTCATTTATAGGCATGGTCTCAAAAAACCAGTTATCAACCTATTTCGGTTTGGCTCTAGCTGGTGTTATTTTTACGACAATCCTGCTCAATACCAGTAAATTTTTTACTGGTTATGGCGGAGCCCTCGGCACTTCCGCCTGCATCGCTTTGTTGGTGGTACTAAGCATTCCTTATTTTAAATCACCACGGAAAATGACTGTTGGATTTCTTCAGCTCCGTAAAACAATCTTAAAAAAACAAGGAAAAGATTCAAAAAGACGAGTAGATTTGTTTAAATAAAAAGTATAACCACATGAAACCTTTATTTCTGATTTTTATTACCCATATCTTGTTCCTGAGCCATCTGAACGCTCAACAAGCAAAAATTAACATCGTAAATCAAGAACGCAACAGCAGCTACAGAGGCCTAAGCGTGGTCGATGATACAACTGTATGGGTAAGCGGAAGCAATGGTACCGTCGGGCTCAGCACCGATGCCGGAAAAAACTGGCAGTGGGTCAATCCAATTGGCTACGAAAAAACAGATTTTAGGGATATCGAAGCATTTGATGAGAATGAAGCCTTAATTATTTCGGCAGGTTCCCCTGCCATCATCTTAAGTACCCATGACGGCGGTCGAAGCTGGAAAGAAGTATTCATAGATAAGCGACCCGAAATATTTTATGACGGTTTTGCTTTTACACCAAAAGGGGTCGGCATTGCCTTTGGCGACGCCATTCAGGGGAAAATGCCACTATTAAAAAGCATCGATTTCGGAAGGTCCTGGAAAGATATATCCGCGAATATGAAATTTACAATTACCGAAGGAGAGGCTGGTTTTGCGGCCAGTGGAACATCCATATACTGCGATAATAAAGGGACATACTGGATTGCCACCGGTGGAACAATCGCCAATATCTACAGCAGCAAAGATCAGGGGGACACATGGCAACGTTACAGCTGCCCCATCATTCAGGGAAAAAATAGCACCGGCCCATTCTCCGTAGCATTTTACTCGTCGAAAACGGGCATTGTAGTCGGTGGCGATTACAAAGAGGATAAAAACAAAGAAAAAAATAGCCTACTAACCAACGATGGCGGTAAAACATGGTTTGCACCAGAAACAGCTCCCGCTGGCTTTAAGTCGGCCGTTATTTATCTTTCCAAAAAACAGCTGATCAGCACGGGTACCTCGGGTACAGACCTCTCGAATGACGGCGGAAAAAACTGGACGTCTATCGGAAAGGAAAGCTTCAATGCCGTACAAAAGCCAAAAAAAGGCCGAGCGATATTTTTAGTGGGCGATAAAGGAAAAATAGCGAATTTAGCATTATAAGCTAAATTCGCTATTTTTTGCACCTCTGCACGCTATTTCTTACAACACTGGCGCACTATTTTTTACAACACTGGAGTTAGGTTTCGACGAGCAAAAAACCGAGACATAATCGTTTATAAACAACTACTTGCGCGACAAACGCGATTCTTCCAAATCCAGGGAATATTCCATCTCTTTAATGACATCACTGTCAAAAGCCTTGCTTTCCTTGATCTTGTACAGGCCGTCACGACGTAGCGCCAAAAGTTCCAACATAATTTTATTATAGAGCCCCCTTACTGCAGAAAGCTGTGCACGTGTGTCTTCTTCCTTCGCTCGTTCGGATGCATTTACGCTCCGGATGATCTGCTCTTTAACACGGGCAATTGTCTCATGCTCCAGCATTTCCTTTGCGTAATGTTTATCGAGATACGCAATAGATTCTTTGCCAAGACGTACCCGAATCTCATCGATTTGCTCTTCCATTGAAGCTTGCTCATCGACCTCTTCAATTTTTATCAATTTAATCAACAAAGGCAATGTAAGCCCCTGAAAAACAAGCGTCACTAAAATAACCACAAACGTAATGAACAAAATCAGATTTCGGTGTGGGAAGGCCGTTCCATCATATAACGTCAATGGTATTGCTAATGCTGATGCCAAAGAAACCACTCCGCGCATACCGGCCCATCCAACGACCAGGGGCAATTTCCATCCTGGACTCTTTTCCTTGATGCGGACCCGTTTGAATAATATCCTGGGAACAAAAGCCGAAAGATAAACGGCGATTAATCGCAAAACAATAACAATTACACAGATCGCCAATGCATAATCAATAGCTTCCTCCATGGAGTATTCCCCCAAACCATTGATGATCACCGGAAGTTCAAGTCCAATTAAAATAAAGACAAATCCATTTAAGAGAAAGCCCACTGTCGCCCAAACCTCTTTCGTTTGGATACGCGTATGATAGTTGAGGTAATCCCCTGCCCGGAAAGAAAGAAACAATCCGCCACTAACCACGGCCAAGACCCCCGACCACTCAAAATGCTCCGCAACAATATACATCAGGTAAGGCGCAATGAGCGTTATGGGTGTTGAAATGCTCGACGACTTAGCTACATAACGTAAGAATATATAGAGGATGTGACCGATGACGAGACCAACGACAACACCCATGATCGATAACATCAGAAACTGCGTCGTCGCAGTGCTCATCACAAACTGGCCGGTAAGTATGGCAATAGATGCAAATCTAAATACCGTCAATGAGGCCGCATCATTCACCAGGCTTTCCCCTTCCAATATCGCAATTCCACGTTTAGGAATACTTACCCCTTTCAGGACAGAACTAGCAGCCACGGCATCTGGGGGAGAAATAATCCCACCCAGTAAAAAGCCCAGCGCCAAGGTAAATCCCGGAATAATACTGACCGAAAAGTAGGCAATCGCCAGCGATGTGAAGAAGACCAAACCAAAGCCCATGATAAAAATAGACCGTCGCCACTTCAGAAAGTTCCCCCAATTGGTATACCAGGCCGCTTCAAAAAGCAAGGGTGGCAAAAATACCATAAACACGATATCGGGATCAACACTTATGACAGGTGCCCCGGGGATCAACGAGATCACCAGTCCGCCAATAACCAACAGAATGGGGTAAGAGATCTTGAGGCGTTGACTCAGCACAAATAACATGGCCATAAAGAAAAACAGCACCATAACCAATAACAGGTTACTGTGAATTTTCTGACCTGCCTTTCCACCTACGGCCGCTTTCACATCCGCATAAGGTGCCGACATGGACATACTGTATTGACGAAGCTTCCATTCATTGTCCAGCTTAGTTAATACGCCCACGCCACGAAAGGACTTGGTATTGATCTTAAACGTTTCATCAAACCAGGCCGTCGTACTATCGGCATTAAAACTGATATGCCGCTTGTCATAGGTGTAAGTCCAAGCATTTTTTGGATTGAAATATTGATCGCTGAACTTCTCCGCATGGGCTTTATCCCACCTTTCATCATGATCGGGACCCAAAATAACTCCATCCGAAGCAATAACATTCAAAAATGGGCCATATTTTACCTCACCCGAAGTTTTGTGCCAACGATCCAGTAGCCCATTGATTTCGTCCATAGGCTGCTGCGCACTTGTCGGAAAGACAAATAAGATTAAACTAAGAAAACAATACGTACCTAAAATGATCTTTCTAATCATACATTATAAAACTTCGTAATAGCTAAGACAATCCTCTTCCGATGAGATCAGTCTTAAAACAAAAAGCTGCATATGCAGCTTCTTGTCTTTATTTAATTATTTCTTCAATTTCGCGGATAATCTTCTGCGCGATCTGCTCAGCAGCTTCTGGCGAAGGTCCCTCCGAGTAAATCCGAATAATCGGTTCGGTATTCGATTTACGCAAATGCACCCATTCATTTTCAAAGTCTATTTTCAAGCCATCGATTGTTGAATGATCTTCATTTTTATATTTTTCCTCCATTTTGGCCAATAGGTTATCAATGTCCAATTCCGGAGTCAGCGTAATTTTGTTTTTTGACATAAAGTACTGCGGTAAAGAGGCGCGGTATTCGGAAGCTTTTTTACCAAGTTTAGCCAAATGTGTCAAGAAGATAGCCACGCCTACTAGCGCATCACGGCCATAATGAGATGCCGGATAAATAACACCACCGTTTCCTTCTCCGCCAATTACCGCATCGACTTCCTTCATCTTTGTAACCACGTTGACTTCACCAACAGCAGCGGCATAATATTCGCCACCATGTGCTTTAGTCACATCACGCAGTGCGCGTGTGGAAGATAAATTAGAAACTGTATTTCCTTTTTTATGCTGCAATAAGTAGTCCGCTACTGCCACTAAGGTATATTCTTCACCAAATAACTCACCATCTTCCATCATAAAGACCAATCGATCTACATCTGGATCTACAGCAATCCCCAAATCCGCTTTGTTTTCAATAACTGCAGCCGATAGATCTGTCAAATTCTCTTTTAATGGTTCGGGATTATGCGGAAACTGACCATTCGGCTCACAATGGATTTTATAGATTGTCTGCACACCAAGCGCATCCAATAAGGCAGGTATAAATGTACCACCTGTACTGTTAACAGCATCCAAAGCAACTTTAAAATTAGCGGCTTTAATAGCTTCCTTATCAACATATTCCAACGCCAATACAGCGTCTACATGTTTCTGTAAATAGGAATAATCTTTATGAACCTGTCCTAATGCTTCAACTTCGGAAAAATCAAAGTCTAAGGATTCACCAAGTGCCAATACTTCTTGCCCTTCGGCATCTGAAATAAATTCGCCCTTTGCATTCAATAACTTTAGCGCGTTCCATTGACCTGGATTGTGTGAAGCAGTCAAAATAATACCACCAGCAGCTTTTTCCATAGGTACGGCAATCTCTACCGTCGGCGTTGTTGAAAGACCTAAATCAACCACATCAACACCGATGCTTTGCAGGGTTCCAATCACCAAATTACTTACCATCTCACCAGAAACACGCGCATCTCTTCCAACAACAATTTTTTTGATACCACTCTGCTTGACAATTATTTTGCCATAAGCAGCCGTAAACTTAACGATATCTATCGGGGTAAGTGCCTCTCCAGCACGCCCGCCTATCGTACCTCGTATTCCTGATATTGATTTAATTAAAGTCATTTCTTTTGAATTGATTAACGTGTAAATTTAGCACAATGGCAATAAAATATCGAATTAAAATTATAATTAATGAATATTTAACGTATATTTGTTGCAACAAAGTTGTTTTTAAAAGAAACAACCGTTTGCAATGAAATTATTTTTACTTTTGAAAAGTGAGTTTTTAAAGTTTGGGAATTTCATTGTCATCAGCAACATTTATGATTCAACAATTAGTACACATCGATCAAGAGATTTTTCTGGCCATTAATCAGGGCTTGAGTAACCCCGTATTTGATTGGTTATTGCCTATATTACGCAATCCATACACTTGGGCCCCCTTGTATTTATTTCTGATCATATTTTTCATAAAGACCTATGGAAAAACGGGAATTCTAATTGTTGCCATGACCTTGGTTACCTTCGGAATTTCCGATGGTATATCATCTCATTTGATCAAAAAGACTGTAAAAAGGATTAGACCATGTAACGACGTGGAGTTTAAAGAAAATGTCAACATCCGGGTGCGATGTGGCTCAGGCTTTAGCTTTACCTCCTCTCATGCGGCCAATCATTTTTCCCTTGCTTTTTTTTGGATTGTACTTTTCCGGAGAAGATGGAAACATGCGCTTTGGCTTTGTATTACCTGGGCAACGCTAATTTCAGTCTCTCAAATTTATGTTGGTGTCCATTACCCGTTTGATGTCTTCTGTGGTTCAGCCTTAGGTATCCTGGTTGGATTGGCAACAGGCTACTTATTCAAACGGTTTGTGCCTAGCTTTTTTAAAACTGAACACGTATAATGAATTCAATTTTATTGATTTTAATTTTATTCATACCTGCATTTGCAAGTGGAATTGCTGTATTTTTTGTACAAAAGAAAGGAACCAGTTTCCTTAAACTCATCCTTTCTTTCAGTGGAGCCTATTTATTCTCTATTACGGTACTGCACCTCATTCCGCATGTCTATCAGTCTAACAATACTTCACCTGAGGTATTGGGTATTTATGTGCTTGCTGGATTTCTTTTCCAGCTCTTTCTTGAACAGTTCTCCCAAGGGATCGAGCATGGCCATATCCATACCGACAATGATCACGACCACCACAATCATCATTTTCCAATAGGTATTATGTTCAGTCTATGTCTTCATGCTTTCCTTGAGGGCATGCCACTTGCAGCAACACATCAGACTGAACTTGCACTAGGCATATCCATCCACCACATTCCGGCGGCATTTGCATTGGGAAGTATTCTAATAAGCACGCATTTAAAGAAAAACACCATCCTCATTACATTAGCTTTATTTGCGGCAATGACCCCTTTTGGTTTTTTGCTGAGCAAAGCCATCAGTGCAGGTGAAGTAGGCAATATCCAGCAATATTTTGATAAAATCATGGCCGTGGTTATTGGTATCTTCTTGCACATATCGACAACGATACTTTTTGAATCGGGCTCAATTGACCATCATAAATTCAATAAAAAGAAAATGATTGCTGTGATAGCCGGTGTTGCTATTGCACTCGGAAGTTTCTTATTTGTCGGAGAACATGATCATGGGCACGATCAGCATCAACAACCGCATGATCATGAACATCATGACCATGCGCATTAATTTTTTTAGCCGCGAAGTTTATCCAGCAGTGCACTTAAAGTCATTGCCTCTTCTTCGCTAATTCGATCGGGTAAAAGATCCTTCATCAGCATATCCTCATCTAAACTCTTAAGAATCTCGAGACCCTTCTCAGTGATAACCAAATCCACTGCCCTTTTATCACCCCCCGATTGACAACGTGAAACCAATTCTTTGGAAACCATGCGATCAATCATACGCGAAATATCCGGTGTAGTGCTCAACATTCTTGATTTAATCAGATTATTGGTTGCAGGCTTGGGATACTGCCCTCTCAATATGCGCAAGACATTAAACTGTTTCAAAGTGATTCCTTCTTTGGCAGCACGCTGTTCAAGCTCATTGTTAATCCAATTGTACGTGTATAGAATATTTACCGTACAACGATGCCATTCATTGCTGAATTTACTTACTTTGATTTCGTCCTCAATCTTCATTCTGGTTGATAATTAATCGTTCTGAATAGTAAAGATAGCTGTTTTTTACTAAATACATAACTATGACATTAGAATCATTCTAAATGGTAGAAATTCTGTATATTTGAAGAATTCAAAAAAACAGGCAGATGCGTAATAGAACTAGCTTAGATAAGCTAAAAAAAGGGGAAAAAGCGGTAATTATAGATTTTGATTCACACGAAATTCCAGCTAAATTTTTCGAATTGGGGTTTATTCCCGGTACTGAAGTAGAGGTGAAACATATCGCACCTTTGGACGGTCCCATATGTCTAAATATTAGTGCTAATAACGCCTTAATTG
The DNA here is from genome assembly GCF_014109745.1 of Sphingobacterium paramultivorum. NCBI lineage: Bacteria > Pseudomonadati > Bacteroidota > Sphingobacteriia > Sphingobacteriales > Sphingobacteriaceae > Sphingobacterium > Sphingobacterium paramultivorum. The sequence continues at coordinate 6,244,357 of NZ_CP058555.1, read as the reverse complement.
CTATCCGCAAATCAGAAGCCAAAGTCATCCTTATTGATCAGAAATAATGAATAACCCGATTATTGCACTTTTGGGTAATCCAAATGTGGGTAAAACATCTCTATTTAACCGGATTACAAAATTAAATCAGAAAGTAGGAAATTATCCCGGTATTACGGTCGAAAAACGTGAGGGGCAAGTTAAAGCCAACAACAAAGTTTATCGCATTATTGATTTACCGGGCACATATACCCTGTTCCCAAGTTCATTGGACGAAGAAGTTGTTTTCAACACTTTAGTCAATAAAGAAAGTAGTTTCAGACCAAACCTTGTCGTTGTCGTCGCCGAACCTACGAACCTAAAACGATCTATTATTCTTTATCAACAAGCCCGGGAACTCGGTCTGCCGGCCATCTTTGTCATCAATATGATCGATGAAGCCAAAGAAAAGGGAATTACAATCGATGTTCAGAAACTTGAACACCTATTAAATACAAAAGTATACGAAACCAATGCACGTACGGGGCAAGGTATCGATCAGTTGATCAAAAACTTTGATGCTGTTCCGCCCATGTATATCAGCAAATTCAGTCTACCAACGGAAGCTGATGCGGCATTAGAGGAAACTAAACGTCTTTTTCCATTAGATACGGAATACCATACCTGGCAATACCTGGCCAAAGGCGAAGTATCTTTTTTATCGAAGGAAAAAAATCAGGCTATTCAGCAAATACGTGAAAAATATCAATTGCGGGCCGAAAAGCTGCAAAAAGACGAAGCCATACTGCGTAGTAAATCCTTAGATAGCAGCCTTGCTGAAATCTATGTAAAGGATGAATCCTCAAATAAAAACAAAACCAATATGATTGATAGCATCCTGCTTCACCCAATCTTTGGTTATGTCATCTTCTTTGGTATCCTCTTTTTAATCTTCCAAGCAATTTATACCTGGTCTGGACCAGCCATGGATTTTATCGATGGTTTATTTGGTGATCTTGCAGCCTATACGCAAACAGCACTTCCTGCAGGACCTCTGACCGATTTGCTTAGCAATGGTATTATCAAAGGTATTGGCGGGATTGTAATCTTCATCCCACAGATCGTTATTTTATACATCTTTATCTCGATCATGGAAGAAACGGGCTATATGAGCCGTGTTGTTTTCCTGATGGACCGCTGGCTTCGTCCCTTTGGTCTGAATGGAAAATCAGTGATTCCATTGATTTCGGGCGTAGCCTGTGCTGTTCCTGCGGTCATGTCTGCACGTAACATCGAAAATAGCAAAGAAAGACTGGTCACTATTCTGGTAACGCCTTTTATGACCTGCTCAGCACGACTTCCTATTTATATCGTTCTGATCGGACTGGTGATACCGGACACGAAATTAGGAGGATTTCAAATACAAGGTATTGTATTGTTTGTGATGTACCTGCTTGGCATATTCGCAGCTTTGCTATCCGCGATTATCCTGACCAAAGTCATCAAATCAAAACACAAATCATTTCTCATCTTTGAACTCCCCACCTATAAGACTCCAGATTGGAAAAATGTAGCCTTAAATGTTTGGGAAAAAGCATCAAGCTTTGTCTTCGGCGCAGGTAAAATTATTTTAGCCATTTCCGTTATACTCTGGGCATTAGGTAGTTTTGGTCCAAACGACAAATTTAGCCAAGCAGAAGAATATGTAACAAAAAATAACCCCAACCTGTCCGAAGCAGATTTGGAGCATGAAGTTTCATCTTATCGTCTGGAACACTCCTTCCTTGGTTATCTTGGCATGGCTATTGAACCTGTTGTTGAACCATTGGGCTATGACTGGAAGATGGGTATAGGTCTTATTTCCTCTTTTGCTGCCCGTGAAGTATTTGTTGGCACAATGGCCACCGTGTATAGCCTTGGTGACGAAGTGGATATCGAAGATGAAGCATCTAAAACAACGGTATTAGGCAAAATGAAAAGCGAAATTAACCGGAATACCGGTTTACCGGCTTACAATTTAGCTTCCGGTGTATCCTTATTACTGTTCTATGCTTTTGCTATGCAATGTATGAGTACAATTGCGGCAGTAAAAAGGGAAACAGGTTCGTGGAAATGGACTTTAATACAGCTTGGCTTTATGACAGGTTTGGCCTATTTCAGTGCCTTAATTGCTTATCAACTTTTAAAATAAAAAGCTATGGATAATTTAACAGTACAATATCTCATCGTAGGAATTCTCGTTTTGGCGGCTGTATGGTATGTCGTTAAAAATGTCCGAAAATCATTGAAGGGCAAGTCGAGCTGCTCAAAAGGCTGTGGATGCGACTGCAGCGTAGAAAAAACACAAAAAGCAAATTAATTTATCTTTTTGAGTAGCATTTGCAAATAAGATTTCGTTATTAGCTAGAGTGGCCAAAAATCACACTAGCTACTAATTCATAAAGCGCCGTATTTTCAAATTACGGCGCTTTCTATTTCTTAGCCAAAAACATGGTTATCGCCATTGTTTATAAAAAATAACGAAATACATTAAAAGCACAACAGAATGTGCACAAATACCTAAGTGTTTTGTTAACTTTATGCGCTTAGGGCAAAAGATGCACTGGGAGCCACTATATTCGTCGGCACATCATACAGCGGCAGCAATTTTGACCAATTCGATTCTGGTACGGAGTAAAGTCTTCATAGGTTTCCCCTGCCAAGGATCGGTCAACACAGACTAGTAACCGTATTAACCATACACATGGAGAAACAGAACAATAAGGAAGAATTAAAAAGAGGACTTCAAAATAGACATATTCAATTAATTGCCCTGGGTGGTGCAATTGGTACAGGCTTATTTCTAGGTATCGGAAAGGCTGCCACACTAGCTGGGCCGGCAGTTATACTCGGCTATGCTTTCGCTGGAATTATTGCTTTTTTTATTATGCGCCAATTGGGCGAGATGGTCGTTGAGGAACCTGTTTCAGGAAGTTTTAGCTACTTCGCCAACAAATATTGGGGTTCTTTTGCAGGTTATGCTTCGGGCTGGAACTATTGGGTCCTGTATATCTTGGTGAGCATGGCCGAACTCACAGCAATAGGTGTTTATGTGCAGTTCTGGTGGCCAGAAATACCCTTATGGGCATCAAGTTTATTTTTCTTCTTTGCAATCAACGCCCTTAATCTTGCCTCTGTCAAAATTTATGGCGAGACGGAATTTTGGTTTTCCATTATTAAGGTTATTGCGATCATCGCAATGATAGTTTTCGGTGTATACTTACTGGTAAGCGGTACTGGAGGTGAGCAGGCAAGTCTCAGCAACCTGACTTCACATGGCGGTTTTTTCCCAAAAGGCTGGTTTAATGAAACATCGGATGGCAATTTTGAAGGTCTCCTTTCGGCCATGGCATTGATTATGTTTTCTTTCGGTGGCCTAGAGTTGGTTGGTATTACTGCTGCAGAAGCCGAACATCCCGAAAAGAACATCCCCAAAGCGACCAACCAGGTGATCTATCGGATCTTGATCTTTTATGTAGGTGCACTCATTATTCTTTTCTCTTTGACACCGTGGACGAATATCACCGCCGATACAAGTCCCTTTGTACTGGTATTTGACAAACTTAATGGATTTGAATTTACCCTCTTTGGAAAGACTTTCTATTTCACAAAAATTATCGCAAATGCACTAAATCTCATTGTCCTTACCGCCGCATTATCGGTATATAATAGTAGCGTGTACAGCAACAGCAGAATGCTATATGGACTGGCAGAACAGGGGAATGCCCCTCGTTTTCTTTCGAAACTCAACAAGAATCATGCGCCTATTAACGCAATTTTGGTCTCGGCACTGTTCGCTGCGATCTGTGTATTTATCAACTATGTTGCGCCGAAAAATGCCTTGGAGATCTTGATGTCGCTTGTGGTATCTTCACTGATTATAAACTGGGTCATGATTTCCATTACACATTTGTATTTCAGAAAGAATAAACTCGATGCCCACTTGCGGACCAAGTTCCCATCCTTTCTATATCCCCTAAGTAATTATATCTGTCTGATCTTTTTGATCGCTGTACTTGGCATCATGTGGATAACAGGAATGAAACTTCCGGTAGAATTGATCCCTGCTTGGCTTATATTACTCTATGTAAGTTATGTTTTGATCAAAAGAAAGAAATCTTAGTTTATTGAACCTCGATCTTATCAATAAAAAAAGCCTGATTCATTGCATGAATCGGGCTTTTTTACTAAAATTTAAAGCGGGTATTCCTCCTCGAGAATAGCAAATTCATAATTGTCGCTCCAACCATCTTCTAAAGGCAAAATTTTCCGTCTGCGGGCCTCTTTGACCATGCCGACTTTCTCCATTACTTTCGCGGAAGCGATATTTTCAACAGCACAACCGCCCTCAATTCTATGAAAATTAAGTTCCTTGAAACCAAATGTCAGGATTCGGTTCAATGCCTCTGTTGCATAGCCCTTATTCCACATTGTCGGAACAAGCTTAAACCATACTTCTGCATTTCGATAGCGTAGCTTGACAACACTGATATTAATTAGACCAATAAACTCCTTTCCTTCTAGAGTTTCTATATAAAAGGTATAATCCTTTCGGACATCGGATTCATGTATTTGCGCTGACCAAGCTTCCACCATTTGCGCCGTATGGGCTATTCCATCCGGAAATCCACTCGGATTAAATAATGCAGATTCAGGGTACATTAATAGGGAATGGATATTTTCCAAATCTATTTTCTCTACGGATCTGAGCTTGAGCCGTTCTGTTTTAATTTCCATTTTTAAAATTACACAAATGGCTTAATTTTCTGCTGCCATTTGACACTAATAACTAAAACATTCCCAGCTGTGTGCCTGCATCGGGTAAGCGAAAAAGATCCCTTCTCAAGGATGGAAGCATCCCATTATTCATATATTTCTTGACGGAAAGCTTGAATAAATGCTGTAAGCTCTCGGCCATATGGCCATCCCCTTTTATCCTCCGTCCAAAATCGGTATCGTTAATTTTTCCACCATGGCAGGCTTCAATCCAATGTAATACCTTTTCAGCACGGTCAGGATAGTTCTGATAGAGCCAATCCTTAAAGATACCACCGATCTGTCCATTGAGCCTTACGATGGTATAAGAGGCCGTAACTGCTCCCGCATCTGCTCCCGAACGAATCAAATCTGAAATCTCATCACTATTGATCCCCGGAACGATGGGCGCCATCATCAGCATGACGGGTACACCTATCCCTGCCAATCCCTCGATCAGTTTCAACCGGGCCGATGCCGTTGCAGTACGTGGTTCCATTTTCTGACGTACCTCCTCGCGCAACGAATTGATGGTTACTGCAACGGAAACCAGATTGCGTGCTGCAAGCTCACGCAAAAGATCAAAATCCCGCCGCATCAGTACATTTTTGCTGATGATAGAGACCGGATGCTGGTATTTGACCATCAATTCTAAAAGCGAACGTGTGATACCCAGCTTCCGTTCAATAGGTTGGTAACAGTCTGTATTGCCGGAAAGCATAATCAAATCGGGCTGATAGTTCGATTTTCTAAACTCCTGTTCGAGAAGCTGAGCGGCATTATGTTTTACCAGGATCTTACGCTCAAAATCCAATCCTGCACTAAAACCCCAATACTCATGCGAATTGCGTGCATAACAGTAAATACACCCATGTTCACAGCCCTGATAGGGGTTAATGGATCTTTCAAAACGGAGATCCGGACTATTTGACTTAGAAATAATGGATTTTGGATGAGTCGGAATAAATTGTGTTTTTTCGGTCCCCAAAAACTCCTCATCCAGCCCTTCAACATGCTCCTGCACGTATTGGTTAGAAAAAAATTTATTATTGGGATTGATCTGTGCCCCCCTGCCCTTAAAATATTCTGACGAATTCATAAGTTAAAATTACTAAAATTATTAGTAAAAACAAATTAAGATTTCTCAATTTTCACAAAGGCGGAAAGCGAATATCTTCTAGTTTGAGGCTCAAATAAATCGCATTTTAAACCAAATAAAAATCCCTATACTTTTGTTACAGTATAGGGATTAAAATTCTTATGCTAGATCTCAGTCCAACTTCTTCTTATTTCATTAAGAAACCACCACCAAGTAGATCATTGCCTTCATAAAAAACGGCCGATTGTCCAGGAGCAATACCTTTCACATTGTGTACAAAATCAATGCGCACTTTATCGCCTTCTTGGGAGATGGTCGACAAAGCACCAGAATCTTTATAACGTACCTTTGAAATTGCTTCCATCGGTTGATCCAGTCCTGCATATTTCACAAAGTTCACATTGCGAACATAGGCATGTGACTTTTCAAGTTCGTGTTCTTCACCCAATACCACCGTATTACTTTCTGGAAGGATTTCGATCACAAACATCGGTTTACCCAAGGCAATACCTAAGCCTTTACGTTGACCGATGGTGAAATAAGGGTAGCCAATATGTTTACCGACGACGGTACCATCGGAAAGGATAAAATTACCCGGACCAATTTGTTGATCCAATGTTGGCACCTTATGTCTCAAAAACGCACGGTAGTCGTTGTCAGGAACGAAACAGATTTCATAACTTTCTGACTTATTGGCCAATTCTTTTTGCCCCATATCCAAAGCCATCTGACGAATTTCCTTTTTCGTGAAAGATCCTAAAGGAAACTGGGTCCGAGCAAGGTTTTCTTGTGACACGCCCCATAGAACGTAAGATTGATCTTTGTTTTCATCCTTACCTTTTGATATCACATAGCGACCATTGTCGTGCATACGGATATTGGCATAGTGCCCGGTAGCGATAAATTCACAGTCCAATTTGTCAGCACGTTTCATTAAAGCCTCCCACTTGATGTGGGTATTACACAATACGCATGGATTAGGCGTGCGCCCAGCAATATATTCTTCTACAAAATTATCAATCACAAAATCTCCAAACTCATCACGTATATCTAATATATAATGAGGGAAACCATAGTTTACGGCTAATGTACGAGCGTCATTGATACTATCAAGGCTACAACATCCGGTCTCTTTCGACGAACCACCTGCGGATGCATAATCCCATGTCTTCATCGTGATACCGATAACTTCATATCCTTGTTCGTGGAGCATGACAGAAGCAACGGAGCTATCTACCCCTCCACTCATTGCAACTAAAACTCTTCCTCTTTTACTCATCTCTAATTATTGAAATGCAAAGATACAGCTTATTCCTTTTCTTATATGTTAGTTTCTTGTAATTTTATCTCGATCAAAATCAACACGTTCGAAAAAAGTACGAAAATAATCTGCATAAAAGTTTTAGAATTCAAATTATCGGACTATATTTGCATCGCAATAGGGGAACAAACCCATAGCAAAAAAGCGGTGCCATAGCTCAGCTGGTAGAGCAAAGGACTGAAAATCCTTGTGTCCCTGGTTCGAACCCAGGTGGCACCACGCTTCAATCTGATGATCACAGATTTAAATAAAAGGTCAACTGGTGCCATAGCTCAGCTGGTAGAGCAAAGGACTGAAAATCCTTGTGTCCCTGGTTCGAACCCAGGTGGCACCACAAAAAAAGCTTGTTCATTGAACGGGCTTTTTTTGTTTTATCCCCATATTATATAGCAACTTTCTTGTTCTATACAGCCTATCGTGTTTATAGTCACAGCTGCCGCGCTATCCAAACTCCAATGTTTACCTTTAATCAGCTCGTCGGAAAGTGTCAAAAAAAACGATTATGGATTTTGGAAATGAACCGGAGTTGTCACTTTAAAAACCACACAAGTTTAATTTCCAAAATCCAATCGCTGTTCTGCTACGATTCAGCAATAATAGAGCGATCCAGATGCACATATCCGCCATCTACATGAATCAACTGACCTGTCGTATGGCTTGATTTGCTCGATAAAAGAAATACAGTTGTATCGGCGATTTCTTCTGCTGTCGTCATGCGATGCTCCAATGGAATGCGATCCGTAATTTTCTTCAAGGTCTCCTCCGGATTTGATAAGGTTTGAATCCAGGTATCGTATTGCGGAGTGGCACATTCTGCCACAATAATGGCATTTACACGAATCGAGGAAGGTAACAATTCTACAGCCCACTCGCGTGTAAGCGCATTACGTCCACCATTGGATGCCGCATAAGCCGAGGTATTCCCCTGTCCTGTTTCGCCAGTTTTGGACGAGATATTCACAATACTACCCTTAGAAGCTTTCAATGCATCCAAAGCGTGATGTGCCATCAGATAGTAATGAATTAAGTTCTTGTGCAGAGAAGCAACAAATTTTTCATAATTACCTGATGCTAATCCGACACCATCATTTTGTCCGGCATTATTCACCAAACCATCGATACGGCCATATACTTCCAATGTCTTTTGGACTGCTCGTTCACAATCTTCGGGTCTAGATAACTCTGCTTCAATACAGAGTGCATCCACACCAAATTGCTTGATTTCTTCCTTGACTTTTTCATTATCCGCCTGTTTACGACCAACAATGACCGGAATAGCCTGTTCTTTAGCTAACGCATGAACTACGGCCCGCCCGATTCCTTTTGCTCCGCCGGTAACAATAACAACTTTATCTCTTAAATGAAGATCCATAATACTTTTATTGAATGGTTTGTTTCATTGATTGTGCTTAACATTAGCAACAATGAACTCGTTCTCTGGTTATTGATTAATTTATATTGACGTTATTAAGCCGATTATCCTGCTTCATGGCCAATAAAAAACTTCAGCATGTTATTTTTCCCTTTCATAACATGCTGAAGTTTTTCCTCTTAAAGATTATACACGCGTATAGCGTTCTCTGCCCAAAATGCATTCTTCTCTGCAGCTGTAAATTGCCCTAATTTATCTTCAACTATTGCAATACTTTCTTCGTAGGATGCCGCCAGCAGACATACCGGCCAATCTGACCCATACATAATGCGCTCATTTCCAAAACGTGCAAAGATATGCTCCAGATATTGTTTAAAATCATCAAGCTTCCATCCCTCCCAATCGGCCTCTGTTGCAAGTCCAGAAACTTTACATACGACATTCGGAAAAGCAGATAGCGCATCGATAAACGTGGCCCACTCATCAAATGCTTTCGACTTGATTGGCGGTTTGGCAATATGATCCAACACAAATTGTAGATTTGGATTTTGCTGCACACAATCCAGCGTTGCTGCATAATGACGTGGACGGATGAGCAGATCATAAGTATAACCATAATCTGCCAATGCCTTCAGTCCATTTAGTACGGCAGGGCGGATAAGAAAATCAGGATCCGCTTCTCCTTCAACAATGTGACGAAATCCTTTGATGACCGTATCTGATTGATAGCCATCCAGCTGTTGTCGAATATCTGCTGCTTGAAGATCAATCCAGCCCACAACGCCTTTAATAAAAGGATAATCATTAGCCAGCTGAACCAAATAAGCAGTCTCTTCTTTGGATTGATCTGCCTGAACAGCAACACTCCCTCCGAATCCATTTCGTTCAAGCACAAACTGAATATCTAAAGGGCTGAAATCACGTCTTATGACCTGCATTTCTTCGGTAATCCAACTATCTCTAATTGGGTCGAATTTCCAGAAATGCTGATGGGTATCTATACGCATAATGAAAAGAAAACCTGATGAGCAATTAATTTTTTGAATACGCTACAACAGTCTGACGGGACTCCCCAAGACCATCTGCTCCTAACTCGATAACATCGCCAGGTTTCAAGTAAATCGGTGGATTAAATCCTAACCCAACACCTGCAGGTGTACCTGTCGAAATAACGTCGCCAGGCAACAAGGTCATAAATTTAGACACATACGATACCACATGTGCTACCGAGAAGATCAAATCCTTGGTATTGCCATCCTGATAGGTTTTTCCGTTTACCTTTAACCATAGACGCACATTGTTGATATCTTTGATTTCTTCTTTTGTAGCCATGAAAGGTCCCATTGGCGCAAAAGTATCACATCCTTTTCCTTTATCCCAAGTACCGCCACGTTCCAACTGATACTCACGTTCGGAAACATCATTGTGCAACACATATCCAACCACATAATCTAAGGCCTCATGCTCTTCTACATAAGAGGCTTTTTTACCGATCACGATACAGAACTCCACTTCCCAATCTGTTTTTACAGAATCTTTAGGAATCATCACATTATCGTATGGACCTACCAACGAAGTGGTCGATTTCATAAAGATGATCGGTTCAGCAGGAATAGGTGCATTGGTTTCCTTTGCATGGTCTAAATAGTTCAATCCAATACAAACAATTTTGGATGGACGGGCAAAAGGTGCTCCGATACGCTCGTCTTGAGGAACTTCAATCAACTTACCTTCATTTGCCTTCACAAATTCTTCTAAACGAGCTACACCATCCTCAGCAAAGAATTGCTCATTGTAATCACCACCAAATGCGCTTACATCGTAATTTACGCCATCGATCTGAACACCGATTTTCTCTTTGCCTTGAGCTCCAAAACGTATTAATTTCATTTTTATAGTATTGAGATAATAGATATTTTATTTTTAGCTTTTTAATTGTTCAATTTAATAAAACCACCATCAATTGGATAGTCATTTCCAGTGATAAAGCCCGCGTCGTCACTACACAGGAAAAGTGCTAATTTGGCAATTTCCTCCGGTTGTGCCATGCGGCCTATTGGCTGACTTGCTGATAATTTTTCAAACATTTCTTCCTCTTTTCCAGGATAGTTTTTTGCGATAAATCCATCCACAAATGGCGTATGTACACGCGCAGGCGAAATGCTATTGCAACGAATGCCGTATGCCATGTAATCCCTTGCAACAGACATTGACATCGCGTAAATAGCACCTTTGCTCATCGAATAAGCAAAACGATCCGTGATACCAACCCATGCAGCGATGGATGCTAGATTAAGGATTGCTCCAGAACCCTGCGCTTTCATCATCGGCACGATCGCATGCAATGCATTATAAGCTCCCTTAACATTCACATTAAAAACACGCTCAAAATCTTCTGATTGACAATTTTCCAAATTACCAACATGAGCAATACCTGCATTATTTACTAAAATATCAATTTTTCCGATATTTTGTGCTATAGCAGTAATTTCTTGCTGGTCAGCTACATTACAACGATTAAACGCAACCTGACCACCCAAAGCCAAGATCTCATCAACCACAGCATTACCACCGTCTTCATTCAAATCCAGAATATGAACTTTTGCTCCTTCTGCAGCAAATTGCAGACTGATCGCACGGCCTATCCCACTACCACCACCGGTAATTACAGCTACTTTTTGTTCTAATTTTCCCATTGTTATTTAATTGTTAATGTCAATACCAAATCTGCTTCATCTGTCGATGTTGGCAAATCCACGCGTAGACTATTGTTCTTATGACTAAACTTAATCTCTTTCTTTCCGATAAATGTGCTTACTTTTTTCACTTGATAAGGCAGGTTATTGATCAACAATTCCTTCTTATCGGTTTTAAACACATGTAGATACACCTGGTTTCCTTTTTTCGTCAACGCATAATCGTCTGTTGGCGACACCGCTCCCCCCTCTGTGCCATAGATTGTTTCACCATACACCGATAGCCATTTTCCAAGTTCTTTCAAACGCTCCTGTTGATAGTCCTGAATCTCGCCGTTCGGCATCGGACCTACATTGAGCAATAAATTGGAACCATGACCAGCTGCCTTGACCAGGTATTTCAGTACTTCCTGAAATGATTTACGTGTCCGATCTTTCAGCTCAAATCCCCACGATCCAGCAATTGTTCCACATACTTCCTTCGGTAATTTCCCGACATCATGTGCATTCGTACCGAACCCAGTGGTATTCTCCCCAGGCAAATCACGTTCGAACATCTGAAAATCTTCACCTTCAAATGGTGCCAAATGGTGATTGTTACCCACCAAACATTGTGGCTGTAACTTATGAATCAATTCATAGATTTCTTTGAAATGCCAATCTTCATTGGGCTTGTCCCAATGACCATCGAACCAAATCCCATCGATGTTGCCATAATTGCTCAACAGCTCCGTTAATTGGCTTTTCATAAACTGGACATAATGACTCCAATCCCCTTTTGTTGAATCGCGGCCCGCAATGCCGCCGCCCGTTTTACCAACAGGCAGATAATCATCCCGGTGCCAATCTAAAAGTGAATAGTAGAACATCACTTTTATCCCTTCAGCATGGCAAGCTTCCACCAACTCTTTCACAATATCGCGTTTGAAGGGCGATTTCTTCACCACATTATAGTCCGAAATCTGGCTATCCCACATCGAAAATCCATCATGATGTCTGGTGGTAAAGGTGATATACTTTGCTCCGGCCTGTTTAAATAACTTCGCCCATTCTTTCGCATTGAAGGAAATTGGATTGAAAAATTTAGGCAGCAATGCATATTCATCCAAACTGATATTTTGGTTGTTCATGACCCATTCACCATCTCCCAGCACACTATATACCCCCCAATGGATAAAAACTCCAAACCGAGATTGTTCGAACCATTCCCTATTTTTTAAATTTTCGGGACTCGGTTGATAATGTTGCTGGCTATAGCTCGCGGATACAGATCCCATCAGCAAGGCCAAACCACAGATTACATGTTTAAGTTTCATATGTAAATAATTAGTTGTCATGGATTTTCAATAAACTCATTATACTCAACTACAATGAAACACCTCTACGCCAAGGGATGAAATCGTCTTGACCCAACAACACCGCTTTTGGTTTCACTTCACCAGAAGCAACTTCTATCACATAATCCAAAATACGATGTGCAGCCTCCTCAATAGTCTCTGTACCTTCGATAATGGTACCACAGTTCAGATCCAGAATATCGGGCATTTTCTCAAAAGTTTTGGTATTTGTTGAAAGTTTCACAACCGGTGTAATCGGGTTACCCGTGGGTGTACCTAGGCCAGTCGTAAACAAGACGATATTGGCACCAGCTGCCACCTCTGCAGTTGTACTTTCCACATCATTACCTGGAGTACATAATAAGTTTAACCCCGGACCGTTGGCCAATTCAGGATAATCAATCACTGCTGCAACAGGTGAGGTTCCTCCTTTTTTGGCTGCTCCTGCAGACTTAATCGCGTCAGTAATTAAGCCATCACGAATATTTCCCGGAGAAGGATTCATATAGAAACCCGAGCCATCAGCCTCGGCTTTTGCATTATAAGTACGCATCAGCGACATAAAACGCTCCGCAGTTGATTCATCAATACAACGATCACTCAACTCCTGTTCAACGCCACATAATTCAGGGAACTCCGCCAAAATCACCGATCCGCCTAAAGTCACCAAAATATCCGACACAAAACCGAGTGCTGGATTGGCAGAGATACCCGAGAATCCGTCCGAGCCACCACATTCCAGTCCAATACACAATTTGTCCAATGTGGCTGGTTTGCGCTCATTTTTATCAGCTTGCATCATCCCCGCAAAAGTTGCCTTAATAGCCTTTTGCATAAGTTCCTTTTCAGTTCCTTCTTTCTGCTGTTCGAAAATATACAGCGGGCGATCAAAACCCGGGCTTCGCTTTTCAATTTCCGCCTTCAGAATAGAAGCCTGCGCATGCTGGCATCCTAAACTCAACACCGTTGCCCCCGCAACATTCGGATGGGTAATATAGCCAGCCAAAAGACCACATAAAGCATCCGAATCCATACGTGTTCCACCGCATCCCATCTCATGATTCAAAAACTTGATTCCATCGACATTTTTGAATAGGCGTTCCTGCTCACTGGAAGTCGAATTAGCAAGTAGATCCTGACTAAGGATCGCATTTACATCAGCACCGGACTTATATAAGCCAATGAGATCGTCAACTTCAGAGATGTAATTATTCGCTTTTACTTTATAGCCGAGCTTTTCCTCAAAAGCAGCCTTCAAGGTCAATACATTTCTGTTTTCGCAAAAAACCAATGGAATAACCAACCAGTAATTGGCCGTTCCAACAGTCCCATTTGAACGGTGGAATCCATTGAACGTTTTATCTCTAAATGCAGCAACATCAGGTTTTGTCCAAGCTGTCTTACGGTTGCCCATTCTAAAATCTTCCGACGCATGGCGCAAGTTTTCGGTGGTAATGAGTTCCCCTTCAGCTAAGGGAATATTCAATTTCCCAACCAGAACACCATACATCAATATCTCCGTATCTTGTTCCATTGGCTGGATCGTGAATTTATGTTTGGCAGCAACAGCTTGCTTTAATGTAAATTCCTTACCTTCAAAAACAATCGTTGTTCCCTCAGCCAAGTCCTGTAATGCAACAAGGACATTATCCATTGGATGGATCTGTAAATAGCGCTGTATAGCCATAATTATACTAATTCAAATATTTTTGTCATCATTACCCATTTCTCTCCTGGATTTGCCCCCGGAATAGCCGCCTGATATTTCCACATCAGCTGTTCCCATTCCTGAACTTTTTCATTGGCAGCATCCATAGCTGATTTTTTCTCAAATGAAAAATCCTCACCTACCTCCATGTTCATAAACAATCTATTTTCAAAACGATAGATCTCCATCTGCAGAATACCTGCATCCAGAATCGAGCGTTTTATTTCCGGCCACACTTCACGGTGGTAATCCTCATATTCCTTGATCAATTGTGGATCGTCCACAAGATCCAATGCCATGACATATCTTTTCATTACTAACTAATTAATGTGATTTAAGATTTTCCGTTTCCGCAATACTGACATTTCTATTTTGGAAAGCAAACAACAAGACAACAATAAAACAAACCAATGGTACAAAATAGCCATATTGGAAATGTCCCGTTTTATCGGAGATAAAACCCAATATTGGAGGCAATAAAGCACCACCAACAATAGACATGACGATCAAACTAGAAGCAGATTTGGTATCGGCACCGATACCTTGTACACCAAATGCGAATATCGTCGGAAACATAATGGACATAAAAAATGCAATGCCAATCAGCGCATATAGGGTCTGAATACCTGATCCGAAGATGACAAATAGGGATAGAAAGATCGCTATAGCGGAATAGATGATCAGGAGCTTGGATGCTGACACAAAACGCATAAAAAATGTACCGATAAACCGGCCCAACATAAAAGCCAATCCAGCGAACCCAGCATAATCGGCACCATCCTTACCTGATATACCGGCAGCTTCTGTTGCATATAATACGAGGAAGCTTAAAATACAAACTTGCGCTCCCACATAGAAAAATTGAGCCACCACTGCCCAACGCACATTTTTATGACGCAATGCATGGAAAAAACCGGCTCTACCTTCTTCCTCAGCATCTTTGATATCAGGTAATCTAGTAAAGAAAAACAAAGCAGCAATCAATAAAATCAATATCCCTAGTACCACATAAGGCAATTTCACAGCAGCTGTTTCCGACTGAATATATGCCATTTTTGCCTGTTCAGCCATTTGCGCCAGTTCTTCCTGTGATTTGGGTTCATGGGATAAAATAAATTTTCCCCCAAAAATCGGAGCAACAAAGGCCGCTAACCCATTAAAGGACTGCGCAAAATTAAGTCGTTGTGCCGACGAAGCTGGATCTCCCAAAATCGCGACATACGGATTTGCTGCAGTTTCCAGAATGGTAAGACCACAGGCTACAACGAACAAAGCCCCCAAAAAGAAAACATAACTTATCGTATTGGCCGCAGGTACAAAAAGGAAACAGCCAATGGCAAAAAAGATCAATCCGATCAAAATACCGGCTTTATAGCCGTATCTTTTCATAATAATTCCAGCAGGAATCGCCATCACAAAATAAGCGATAAATACAGCCGAATCGACTAAGGAAGCCTGGAAATGGGATAAACTAAACGCATTCCTCAAATGCGGAATTAAGATTGGATCGAGGTTATGAATAAATCCCCAAAAAAAGAACAAGGATGTCACCAAAATCAAGGCAAATGCGTAACTCTTTTTATTCGTCATATTTTTCAAATGGTTATAAGTAGTTATTTAATGTAAAATAAGCTTAAAAATGCTAGACAATATTCAAGTATATTATCAAATTATTAAGCTATATTACCATAGCTAAACTGAATTATGTAACTTTACTGCATATATTTCATAATTATGAAAGCACAGCTGCTTCATTTAAATAGCAATCTTGAGCATTCGTTCAACGCGAGAAGAGACAATACGCCCCAATACCATAATCTTTGGCATTACCATGAAGAACTGGAATTAATTTATTTTGCCAAAGGCTCAGGCACCCAATTTATTGGCGATAGCGTCCGGCGCTTTGAATCAGGCGATATTACCCTTGTTGGTTCAAACCTGCCTCACTATTGGTTATTTGACGAAATTTATCTTCAAGAGGAAGAAGCAGAAAGTGCAGATATTCGTGTTCTTCATTTTAAGGAAAACTTTTGGGGAAATGATTTCATTAATTTACCTGAAAATAAATCCATCAAAGATCTTATACGTTTATCCAAAAGAGGCATTTCATTATTGGAGAGCAGCCGACTAAAAACTGTGCAATTAATTGACGCTATCTTGGCAGCAACAGGTACCACACGTATTATTCATTTATTAGAAATCTTAGAATTTATTTCGGCCGAAGAACAACATGACCTGTTAACGAGCCCCACTTTTACCATCCAGCTGCAAGATCAGGACGCCAACCGTATGCAGATTGCCATGCAATATATCGGTGAAAATTATCGCGACCAGATACGACTTCAGGAACTTGCTTCCCTAACGGGAATGACCCCCAATTCGTTCTGCCGTTATTTCAAATCACAAATCGGAAAAACACTCTTTCAGTTTCTGATCGAAATGCGTGTGAAGACAGCCTGCAATTTATTAATAGAAAACAAACAGACGGTGAAGCAGATCTGCTTTGAATCAGGTTTTCAAAACTTTTCGAGCTTCCATAAATACTTCAAAAATGTAACTGGCACTACACCGCTCAGCTTTCAGCGATCAAAAACTTAAGACGATTTTACCCAATAAGCTTGAATCTTCCATCAATCGATGGGCTTCAGCAGCTTCCGCAAAAGGAAGCACACGGTATAAAGTAGGTTTGAAATCGCCAGCGCTAAGCTTCGGCCATACTTGAGACCAGATATCATCCCGTAGCACTTGCTTAAATTCACGGTCTCTCGCCCGCAGTGTACTTCCCGTTAAAACAATCCGTTTCTGCATTAATTTGAGCAAGTTTAACTCGACTCTTGCGCTTTCCATCGCATTAATGTAAACCAACCGGCCATCAGGGTTCAATAGGTTTATATTTTTCTCAAAATATGATCCGCCAATACTGTCTAAAATAACATCAACACCCAAAGGCTTCAGCGCCTCCAGAAAATCCTCCGTTTTATAATTTATTGTTTTGCTGGCTCCCAATGATTTACAAAAGCTAGCCTTTTCAGATGAGCTGACTGTCGTATATACTACCGCACCAAACAAGGTCGCTAACTGAATGGCCGTACTGCCAATCCCACCAGCACCACCGTGCACCAAAAAATGATCGTCAGCCTGCAACTTTCCCCTTCGAAAGACATTGTCCCATACCGTAAAAACGGTCTCGGGCAGCGAAGCTGCCTCCGCAAAACCCAAATGGTCGGGAATAGGTAAACAATGTCCCTGATAGACTTTCACATAGGAAGCATAGCCCCCACCGGCAACAAGCGCACATACACGATCACCAATAGCCCAATCGACCACATCCTTCCCTTTAGCGACTACAATCCCTGCTATTTCCAATCCCGGTATTCGCGCATCCACACCGGCTGGTGCCGGATAGTTGCCTTTACGCTGAAAGACATCAGGTCTATTCACTCCTGCAGCCTTTACTTCCACCAAAACTTCAAGTTCACCGATCTGCGGCATCTCCACATCGTGGACTTCCAAAACTTCCGGTCCACCCGGTTCAGTAATAATAACGGCCTTCATCATGATTTTTTTGGGTATTTCTGTAATCTTATATTGAGCGAAAGCATAAAATAACGAGCCAAACGATTGTTCCGAACATCTAAAATATCATTTCCCACCACGGCACGTGAAATACCAGTATTCTGATTCATCAGATCGAATCCCTGAAATCTCAACATACCCAAGTTATTCCTTCCAAAAGTATATTCCATATACGCATTGATTATCGTCGGATTAATATTGTTCCATGAGCTCGAATAACCCGCATTAAATTTTTGAGAAAGCTCAAGGCCCATGGTAAAATGTTTCCCTAAATAAGCTTTAGATCCCAAACCAACAATCCCGGAATGCGCCGTGATATTATCTTGTACAGGCCAGTCAAATGTCGCCCTGTTTAAAGAATAGTTTCCATTTAATTCGGCTTCAAAGATATCACTCCAGGTATAGCGGAATTGAAGAGCCTGTGTAAACAAAAAGTGCCCGCCAAAGCTCTTTTTATCATTGACATAGGAAATATTGTTGTAATAATCTGCATTACCATTCAAGCTCATCTGCAAATTATCCGACAATAAAGAAGCTGTAAACAAATAATAGCTCTTAATATCATAATAACCTTCTGTATTGCGATAAGTCGTTTTCTGTATCGTTGAATTGGGTTCAATTGTCCGGTTTGCTACAATCTTGTCATTTACCAAGTTAAAAGCCAGACTGGCTTCTAAATATTGCCCCCTTCGTGTAATGGACTTCCGATACTTTGAAACAATACTATGTGCAAATTCGGATTTCAAATCCTTATTTCCGATCACAATATTTTGTGTGTTGGTATTATCCACCACAGGCTGTATCTGATAGAAGCTAGGCTGGTTATTACGTCCATAATAGTCCATGGAAAGATCCTCTTCTTTGGTAAACTTCCATTTCAATCCAGCAGAAGGTACGAGGTTAACATTTGAATAGGAGGTTTTTATCAGTTTGTCCGTTGAGCTTCCCGTTAATTCGGAAGGCTGAACAGCAAAACCGAAGTTCACTTTCACTTTTTCGCTTAAATCTTGCCGATAAATCATGCCAACTTTATTGCTAGCAAAGGAATAGTCGTACTTCAAACTAAGGGAGTCTACCAGTATGGGGCCGTTGTTAAAATTATTGTTATTATCAAACGTGGAGCGGCGAGCATCAATCTTGGTATAGTCGAAATCGTAATTGATCTCCAAGGTACCACCTAAATCAACAGGCTCCACCAACGACAACCGACTTTGGATATTTTTATTCTCATTGCTGGAACGGACCATTTGATTCAGATAAGTCTCTGTTATTTTTGGCACGTTCGTGCTGCTGTCAATCGCTCTATTAAAATCGCGCACTTCCTCATCTTTATCCAGGGAATTAAAATCCGTATGCAATGTATAAAGTACTTTCCGCCCCGGTTTAGTAAAACTTCGCACGTAAAAAAGATCTAAAGCCGCTGCAGGACTTTCTGTACTATTGGCCGCACCATAGTTTCCCGTACTACTCAACCGATTATTTTGGATCCTTCTATCTTTTAACGTATTGCTGGTCGAATTGGTCCAAGATAGTTTGGGCGATATTTTAAGCTGATCTTTGGGCGACAGCTTCATATCAAAATCCCAGTCCATTTTATGTATACGATCGATTGATTTTATCTTGTAGTCTTCATAATTACTAATCAAATTATTCGCTGCTTTGCCGTATCCATATATCGATTGCAATAAGGAATTTCCCTGGATATAATTATTGCGCTGCGTAAAGGAATACTTACCGCTTGCTGTTACCGTTTTAGAAAGCGGACTAGAGAAACTCCCCCCGACAGATCCGATTTTATTGACCCCATCCGTTGGATCCGCAAAGTCGGCTAGCTCGCCCATTTCCCGTTCCCGCTCCCCTCCATTGGGAGAGCCGAAAGAAAAGAGATTGGTATTCGTATTATTCACCGATGCGATAACAGAGTACTCTTTACCGTCATTGAAACGATTCAGTCCAGCACTTCCCAAATAACGATCTACCGAACCACCGCCAAGCGTGGCTTGACCAAAAGTAATTTTCTTCTTATCATCTTTGAGCACGATATTCAGGACTTTTTCGGATTCAGTACTTTTAATTCCTTTTGCCGTCGCCTCATCACCATAAAAATCAATAACCTGTACACTTTTCACAAAATCTGCAGGAAGATTACGTGTAGCGGTGAGCACATCGCCACCAAAAAATTTTTTTCCATCCACCTTAACAGAGGATATGGGTTTACCGAAGGCATAGACAGAACCATCACGGGACACCTGTATATTGGGCAATGCTTTAAGAGCCTCTTCTAAGAGTGCCCGACGATCAAATTGAAAAGCATCCAGGTTAAATTGAACAGTATCCTGCTTATATACTATGGGTTTATATTTTAGTACAACAACTTCTTTTAAAAGAGACACATGGGGAAACATGGTCAATTTTCCAACATCCAATTTAGCTGTCGTGCTATTGTACAAGGGATAACTGCGCTCCAATATACTTAAGCCCAGCTGGCTACAGCTAATACGAATATCATTACCGAGTACACGACTAAAATGA
This sequence comes from Sphingobacterium paramultivorum, assembly GCF_014109745.1. Taxonomy (NCBI): domain Bacteria; kingdom Pseudomonadati; phylum Bacteroidota; class Sphingobacteriia; order Sphingobacteriales; family Sphingobacteriaceae; genus Sphingobacterium; species Sphingobacterium paramultivorum. The sequence continues at coordinate 6,223,964 of NZ_CP058555.1, read as the reverse complement.
AAATAACCTGTTGCCGAAGTGGATGAGAACAAGGTATCGCGAGAACTCGTCAGATGAACACTGACGCCATTTAAGGGTCTTCCTGCAGTATCTACAACAATTCCATAAACTTCTTTTTTTGACACCTGCCCTAAAGCGCTTTTGGGTAAAAAAAACAAGTTCGTTATAGCTAAAAAAAGTACTAACCGGATAATATTCCCGCCCCTTAGTTCCATCAAATAGACTTTGCAATAATACAATTCAATATAAGAATTCTTAAGCTATTAACGTAAAAAGTTGTGATTTTGTATATAAAAAAACGAGCTGTTTTCTCAACAGCTCGTTTTTTACACTATTTTTTACAATTTATTATTCACCCGCAAAGGCAACCTTAACGAGGTGTTTATCAATTTCCCAACGACCAGTACCGTCTTCACCAATCACATCGAACAACTCAAGGATACGTCTTGCAACAAACTCCTCTTCTACTTGCTCTTCCAAGAACCATTGTACAAAATTAAAAGTAACATAATCCTTCGCTTTAGCACATTTATCGGCGATGTTGTTGAACTGTTCAGTAACAAACATCTCTTGTTCCAATGTTTGTTCAAAAACGCCACGGAACGATTCAAAATCTTGCGGGATACCTGTAACTTCCGGAGAAATTGCACGACCACCGCGGTTGTTGATATAATTGAAAAGCTTCAACATGTGCTCGCGCTCTTCGTTGGATTGTTTCGCAAAAAATTCTGAAGCATTTTCCAAACCTTGATCATCACACCATGAAGACATTGCCAAATATAACGCTGAAGAATGAGCTTCAACTTTAATCTGTGCATTCAATATATTTTCGATCTCTTCTTTCAAAGAAGATTTTAATTTCAATAAATCTTTCATATTTACCTTAAGTTTAATTTCTAAAACATCAACAGGTGAAACACATTATCACCTGATTACATTACAAAGATACAGTAGATCTTCAAAATCTGTATCAAGAATATGCAATACAAATTCAGTCTAAATTAGACATGGAAACCGCAACTTGTTTAGAATCAATACAATTACAAATACGTAATATTGATACTTTCAATAAGCGATAAATTAAAACAATAAGTGGCTTAAAGGCCTAAAAATCATTGAATGTCAATAAAACCAGAGGACGGCCTCATTGACACTTATTTAAATTAAAATTAAATAAGGTCTTTCCAAACAAAAAGCGGTGTACACCATAGATGTACACCGCTCTTTCAATTCGTTTATATGTATAGCCTTATGCAAAAACTGCAAATGGCGAAACCTGCAAACAAGTTCTGACGACGCTATTCAATTCCATCATAAATTTAGCGCCATCTAACAATTCGCGCAACTGAAGTACTTCCTCTACAGCTAAGATGAAACATCTTTCCGTACGGAAAGGCATGATGATTTCAAAATCCGATGAACGTGTTGTATCGTGAAGCATGTGCTCAACATCAATCCCATCGATACGTTTCTTAAACTTCAAAAAATCCGATACCGAGAAAGAGGTGGTTTCATTATTATATTCCAACCAGAAACAATTTTTGCGGCTACATTGATAGACTGTACCTGCTGTGGTTGAAAAAACTTCCTCAACATTTGCTAACGGACAAACCAATTCTGACATTTCTATTTCCCTTATCATTTAAATCGATCAAAAATAAATATTATTTATAATCAATCCAAGTAAAACAGAAGATTATTTTGATTTAATATAAATAAGCCTTTCAGCGAGTCGTGCGAAATGAATTTATCATGATTGGCAGACACCATTAGCGCTGAAAACCCACCGAAGTTTCCTTTTGGTCAATAACAAGAGCCAGTTACAAAAAAAGGAGGTCAGTTGCTACTGACCTCCTATATTTACATCTATATTTTAATAGTTATTAATCGTATTCTTCTTCCTCTTCTTCCTCGATAGCAAGAACTTCATTACGACCATTGACAACTGTATTTTTCGTCTTTGTTTTATGTTTGTTAATCTGCCTACGCAAGGATTCTACAGCAATATCTGTCGCCTCCTCAAAACTCTTCGCTTGTCCCTTCGCAAAAAGCTGGCTTCCGGGGATATTCAATTTAATTTCTGAAATTTTATTTGCCTCATCATCGACATTTTCCAATCGCAGGTAGCATTCGCCACCAATGATGGAATCCAAAAACTGCTCCAATTTTCCTGTTTTCTTTTTGATAAACTCGATTAGCTTTTGATCAGCATTAAATCGAATGGATTGCACAGTAATGTTCATTTTTCCTCCTTTTTTTAAGCTTTTGGATGAGCTTGTTTATAAATTGACTTCAATCGTTCTGCTGAGTTATGCGTGTACACTTGTGTTGCCGCAAGCCCTGCATGCCCCAGCAGCTCTTTAATTGCATTTAAATCCGCCCCATTGTCCAACAGGGCCGTTGCGAAAGTATGCCTCAAAATATGAGGACTTCTCTTACCTTGAGTAGAAATCAGCGTCAATTGCCGATGTACAATATCATAGATCAGCTTGGCATATGCCGGCTTTCCTTCTTTCGTAACGATTAGTAAGCTGTTATTAGTATCAACAAATTGCGTCGCCTTTTGTTGCAAATAGTTTTTCAATTCTTTCAATAAAAGATTATTGATCGGAACCAAGCGTTCTTTGTTCCTTTTACCTAATATAAGAATATTTTTATTAAAAAAATCGATATCCTGTTCCTTAATTTTCAACAATTCGGCCAAGCGAATCCCGGTACCGAACAACAATTCCATAACCATATAATCGCGACAGGATTCAAATCCATCCTGCTCCTGTCCCATCTGATCCAATAAACGCACCAGCTTTTCCTTTTCAACGACTACAGGTAGTTTTTTAGCAGTTTTTAACGCTTTAATGAGCGTCATGGGATTTTTCGCGATACACTCTTCTCTTTGCAAAAATTTAAAATAAGTTCGCATTGAAGACATACTCCGGTTGACTGAACTTGCATTTTTTCCCGACTCTACCATTTGTGCGAAATAATGGCGTAAATCACGATATACGATATCCGGCACAGTCAGTCCCTCACGATCCAAAAAAGATTGGAACATCTCCAGCTCATGCTTATAGGCAATAACCGTATGTTCTGAATACCTTTTTTCAATCTGCAAAAACCGAATAAACTCCTTTTCCAACATATTTTCCCTCGCTATATAGCTTAAATTACAAACTTAAAAGCACAAAAAAAAGGGAAAAGCAATGCTTTTCCCTTTATATTTTAAAATTATCAGCGAATCAATTAGTTAGCTACATCTTGATTCAAAGATTGTTTGTAAATCGCTTTTTTCACTTGAATGCGACGAGTTACAGATCTCTTTTCGTAAGCTTGACGTGAACGTAACTCTCTTAAAACTCCAGTTTTCTCGAATTTCTTTTTGAAACGTTTCAATGCTCTATCTAAAGATTCTCCTTCTTTTACATTTACGATAATCATGCGTTATATATACCTCCTTTCGCCGCTTTTAAATTTAAAGTGGGACAAAGGTAAGCTATTTATTTTTAAAAAGGAAAACAAAATTATTTTTTATAACAATTCGAATTCTTCCAATAAAGCTCGCAACGGTTTCTCCTTGGTACACAGCGCCGTATGCCAGCCCAATTGTTTTGCTGTCGCCAGATGTTGAGGACTATCATCAATAAATAAAGTCTCCGCGGGATCCAATTGTTGTTCTTGCATGACCAATTCAAAAATCTCCGCATCTGGTTTGCGCATCCCTACTAAATGGGAATAATAGGTTTTTTCAAAAAAACCTTCATTGTCGGCAACACCATATTTCTCATGAATATCATTCATACAATAGGCATAATGAATTGCATTGTTGTTACTTAACAAAAAGGTACGGTATCGATCTTTCAACTGGACTAAAATCTCATGATTACCCTGTGGTACACCGATCAGTAAACTGTTCCAGGCCGTATCAATCTGGGCGTCCGTCAGTGCTGGATTTTGGGTTAATTCTCTTATCCCCTCACGAAATTGCGTCGAATCAATTTTTCCTTTATCAAAATTATCAAAAAGTGAACTTTGACCATGATGTCCAAATACGGCATCAACATTTTCTATACCTAACTGAGTAAAAGCATCTTTCAGTTTTACAAAGTCGATCATAAAGATCACATTCCCATAATCAAGAACAATATTTTTAATTTTTTCCATCGAATTATTTTGAAATATCGATACAAATATCGATAATTGCATCGTCAAAACGGCACAACGGCTGTTTAAATTGACAAAACAAAAGACCTGCTCCTATAGCTCAGTTGGTTAGAGTAGAAGACTCATAATCTTTTGGTCCCTGGTTCGAGCCCAGGTGGGAGCACAGAACAAAAAAGTCGCTTTTCTATATAGAAAAGCGACTTTTTTGTTTAATCCCCTAATGCACCCGTCCTCGCTCCTCTTCGTTGCCCGACGTTCTGGAACTGCTATTCTCCTTTCCCTTGCCGAAACGGTATCCAATACTCAATTGCCAATATCGGATAATCTGAAAGTTTGTAAAAGTCTGTTTAATATCATTTACGGTATAAGCATACGCCATTGCACTACTTCTAAAAGCATCATTGAGATTTAATGCCATATCCCACTTTTTATTGGCCGTAGTAGCCTTTATACCCAAATCCAATTTATAATAACGCATTGTTTTTCCGATATGGTCAATTTCCGGAAACTGATACCAAAAATTGATGGCCGCACCAACCGTCTTACTTCGATTCAAGTATATAGTATTGGTATTAGATACATAGGCGCCAAGAGCGCTCACATTTTTTATATAAGCTAAAGATGAGTTAGCAGTTGTATGATAGAGACTCATCAACAGATTTGTCTCCCAATAAGCAGTCGGTCTGAATGATATTGCTTCGGTAATACCGAACCGCGTGCTTGTCAGAAAATTAATCGGTTTTGTATAAACCAAATTCGTATCAGGACGAACGACAGTGACATTCATAAATCCATTTTCGGTTCGATTGGCAAAAAGACTGGTTCGGAAAATCGATTTATAGACATGCGTTAATTCCCCATTAAACGTGTATTCAGGTTGTAAGTAAGGATTTCCTTCACCGTAGCTATATGCCGTATATAAGGATTTAAATGGATTCAAATTCCAAAATGAAGGTCTATTAATACGTCTACCGACAGTAAAAGAAAAGCTGTTTTCAGGATTTGCAGTATAAGTCACCAATACTTTCGGGAAAAGCTTAACATAATTTTTATCAGTCTGCCTATCCAAGGTATAGGAATACCCTTTTGTTTGTGTAAGTTCGGCTCTTAAGCCCAATTGCACTTTCCATTTGTCCATGTTTTTGCTCATAAGACCATAAAAGGCCTGCGTATTCTCCCGATAGTCAAATTCATTGCTGAGATCGGTATTATAAACCAGTCCATTGTCCGTTTTATTGTAATAGAAAGCATTACTGTACTCCTTAATAAAACTCAACTTGCTCCCAAAACTGAGCGTTGCAAACGGCGTAGGCCAATCTACGTTGGCTCTGAATGTGTAGATTTTAATATTCTGTTTATTTTGATCAAAATAAGCAACCTTACTTGCAGGTTTATAATTTCCATTACCATCGAAAGCATTACTTTCAAAATCAGACACATCATTCCGATAGTAGTTCAAAAAATCAGCATTCAATAAAAGCTGTCGCCCCATGGTATCCAATTTAACATCTGCATACGTATTGAGCGAAGCTGGTAACGCCACTGGATGATAATGTGCTTTTGTTGTTAACAGAGAATCAAGAGCCCCGCTTTTGTTATAGATTGGATTACGCACATTATCTCCGCCGTCATACCGGTCGCGTCCACCCGAATAAGAAACTCCAACCGTAACGGAAGAGTTAACCTTATAGTCAATTCCAAGCAGTGCGGTGGTGGCATTGTGGTTATAGGCACCGGTATCGAGCTGTTGCCAATGCTGTCGCGGATAATAGATATCAAATTGAAATCCTTCCAAAACGCGTCCCCGGGTATGGTTAATACTTCCGTAAAAGGACCATTTCTTCCAGTTGTAAGCTAAATTGGCGCTTACACTAACATCTCCAAAAGTCTTCATCCCAGAAATAGTAGACTCCCCGGGAACGTAATATTTTGAAGCAAGCTGAATATTTCCTGAATAGCCTTCCGTTTTATGCTGCTTGGTGATAATATTGATCAATCCTGCATTGCCGTCTACTTCATACTGAGCAGATGGTTGAGCAATATACTCGATCTTTGAAATCTGATTTGCCGCATATGTTTTCAAATAGTTTATAAGCTCCTCCCCCTGCAATTGGACAAGACGATTATTGATCATAATCCTCGTAATTCCTTTGCCTACAACGGTTATTTCATTATTAATAACTCTTACGCCCGATAATTGAGAAACAGCGTGTAAAGCATCACCCCCCGTTGCCGTAATACTACTTCCTATATTATAGACTACCTTTTCTGTCGATCGCTCAACCAACGCTTTGCTTCCTGTCACGTTGGCCTCTGCCAGACGTCTTTCATCGGCTTTGAGACGAACGACAATAGTTGTATCGCCATGAATGGCATACTGTGCATAGTAGGGCTCATACCCCACTCCCGTAACGGTCACCGTATATTGTCCTTTTCCCAAATGCGCAAATTGAAATGTTCCATTGCTGTCAGACTGCATCGCGACCTTTAATTCCCCCTCGAGTCTTTTTAAAATCACAGTTGCGGACGGCACGACATTCTGTGAAGTATTTTCAACTCTCCCGGAAATCTTGGACTGTGCAGACGCTGTCCCGGTAGACAACAATAGAATAGCAAAAACAAATCGTATGACAAGCATGGTTTATTTGGTAAAGGTTTTATTTAATGAAATATTTCAATTGTATATACAAACCAACAAATGTATTATTTTTCGGCAAATTCAAGGTCTTATTTTATCAATGAAAATCATAATCCTGCCACTTCAAAACGCAAGACTTCTGTTCAACTCCTACTATTTTATGCTCGCGCAAGAGCGGAATCAATAAAAAAAATCCCCATCGCATGATGGGGATTTTTTTATGCCGGGCTCTCCTTATATTTCCTTTCGATTATCGTCCGATTCAATATCGATCAATTTATTGTAAGGATCTATACCTACCTGTTCGGGTTTTTGATCAACAACTAACGTCATCGTATTGTTGATTCGATCGATTTTATGCTTTTTTAGATAAAGCTCCTGAAGTTTATTACCGTCTTTGCTTTTCTTATCCGAGAAAACACCTACCTCGATATAGTCTGCCAATGGCAATGATTTCAGGGTCACACGATCTGATTTCTTAAAGGACAGCGGCTGTCCACCTTTGTCATTGTAACTCTTTTTCCCATTGCCATCTACGCGGTACTTGGAAACTTCAAATTGGATATCAACCTGGTAATTACCATTCTTAAGTTTTTTAGAACTTACTTTTTCTATTTTATTGTTATACAGGGTGATCGTTTCAAACATATCTTTAATCAGGTAACGTAATGAGTCAGGAGTCGCCTGTCTAAAACTATCTACAAACTCTGATGAAGTTGTATACGGTGGGTTTTGAAACGCTGTACGTTGTAAATAAGACTGGGCTGTCCTGTTAAAAAGATCCTCCCCCAGATAATCGCTCAAGGCATAAAGTACCAGGGATCCCTTTTGGTAATGGATATACATTTGATTTTCATTATACATCAACGGCTTTTCACCTAGCTTTTCGGCACTTCGTCCCTGTAAATAGCCATCGAGCGCATCTTTGAGGAACTTACGCATCTGCCCTTTGCCATATCTTTTTTCCAAAACCTTGAGCGATGAATATTCAGACATACTTTCGGACATCAATGTAGCCCCCTGCACATTGGCTCCTACCACTTGATGTGCCCACCACTGATGTGCAATCTCATGGGCTGTTACCGCGTAGGGATAATCTACCGCATCTTCCTTCTTCTCATTGACATCAGCAATAAAACCGATCGCTTCGGAAAAAGGAATTGTATTTGCAAAGGACTGCGCGAAAGTTCCCGCTGTACGCGGAAATTCAATAATACGCAATTGTCTATGCGGGTAAGCACTGTATTCTTTCGTATAGTAAGCCAAAGAAGCCTTACTGGAAGCCATCATCCGATCGAGGTTATAGGTATGTCCTTTATGGTAATAAATCTCCAAATTTACCCCGTTCCACTTATCTTTTTTGACTTCATATTCGGCCGAATTAAAAGCAAAAAAGTTCAGGATTTCCGAATCCATTTTATATTGATAGTACTTACGACCATCTTTTTCCCATTGTTTTGTGAGATAGCCCGGAGCAATAGCCAACTGATTCTTGGCCGTACTTACTGTAGCTTCAAAACGGATCCAATCGGCATCGTTGGATATATAGTTATTCTGCAGAGCCCTTTTGTCAGTCTGCGGAGCCATTCTATCGCGATACGGAAGTCCATACTTTTTGCGGACATCATTATCTACCAACTCGCCCCGGTCAAGATAGCCTATATTCGGAAAAAGCATATTGTTGATAAATGTACCATTGCCCTTCACAGGCGATTTTTCATTTATCCAGGTATTGGCCGGACTAACAGTACTAAATTTCAACACAATAGAATCGCCCGGAGCCATCGGCTTCTCGAGTTTATAAATGTTGAAATTATATTTATCGTCGGCAGAGATCAGCTTATTCGGCACACTTAAAGAAAATGTATAATCGTAATTATTGTAATTGACAAAAATAGAATCAATAGGCGTATTGGTCTTATTTTTTAATACATAGTCCGCATGCGCTTTAAAACTTCGCGTATCGGGAAAAATATCCAGATTAAACTTAATATCCACGACACGGGGCTGCGGCCTGTACTGATATTTCTTATATTTTTTTTCCCATTCAACAGTCTGTTTTTCGTGATCCAAACTGGTATAATATGGATTTTTAATGTGGTTTTCGTAATATATTGCAGCACCGATGCCAATAAAGCCCACAATGGCAAAAATGAGCATTGCCGTTGTTACCGGCCCTAAATTCGCCTTAAAAATACTCCATCGCTCCCGAACTCCCGAAAAACCGCCTCTTCGCCATAACAGCAGGGCGATAACGGCAAAAAACACCGCAAAAAGCAGCCAATAGACCCGATACGTTAAAAATGGAAGAACATAGCCGAATCCATCCATATCCGAGTAATCCAGATCTGGCCCCTGGTTAAACTGATAGATCTCCTGTTCTACACCGACCATGGATAAAAATGGTAATCCAATAAAGAGGGTCAATAACACAAAAAATCCAGCCAGGTAATTTTTGAAAAGCGTATGTACAAAAAGTGAAATAAACAGCCAAACCAAATTTGACAGCATACTATACACCATCAGATGCATCACATATTGTCCAATTTCAAAATTATAATAGTGATGGTACACCTGGAAGCCCATGCAGGTCGCAATCACAACGGCTAGCAAAGTCAATTGCATCAAAAGAATTGCGATAATCTTCGATCCCATAAAAGCCCAGTTGGGCGTCGCTGTTGTATCTAACAATCCCCCCATCCGCGTAATGCTTCCGCGGTGGACAAGAAGTCCTGTAAAAAGAAACGTCAGGATCAGCAGGAAAAACTTAAATGTAGTCCCCGGGATCATCAGCATTTTCCAGGTCACCGGATAAGTCGACGTTCCGAATATCGAGCCAATGGTGCTTGCCATCAAGATAATAAACAATACCCCTACTAAAGTCAATATTAAAAACACCGGATTTTTGACGATATAGCGATAGTCGTATCGCGCCATTGTCCATGTTGTTTTCAAATAATGAAAGGTCGAAAAATCATAGTTTACTTTAGGTAGATTGATTTTAAAGATACTATCAAAGTTATTTTTGGTTAAACGGACTCCTTTTTTCGATGATTTAAAGGAAATCGAATGTTGTGAAAAAGAAAACAACATATAAAACCCGCCAATGAATAAGGCTGCGACAGCGAGCCATATTAACCGGTTATAAATAACAGCTCCGGTAAAGGGAAGATTGTTGACATTCTTCTCATCTGGAGACCAGTATTGGGTATAGTATGAGATGGCACTATCCCCAAAAGGATCTATCAATGCCCCCACAAAACGATTGTCCATGTTGTTCGCCAAATTCTGAACCAGCACCTGAAGAATAATAAGGATCAACACCGCGACAAAACCAACGTATACGTTTCGTGTCAATGTTACCAGCACAAAGATAATTGCACTAAAAATAATGAGATTCGGGATAACCTGTACAAGATAGGTCTGTAAATACGCCCAAACATGAATCGGCCCCAATAAGGATTGATTGATACCCGGCACAAATTGTGCGACGATAATCCCCAAGGTTGAAGCAAATACAATAACCAATACAACAGCTACTGATCCAAAGAATTTACCGAGTAGATAGTCCGTTTTTGAGAAAGGGTAACTGAAAAGTATCGTATGCACCTGGTATTGAAAATCCCGGTAGACGCAGGCTCCAACGATGGACGGTATCAAAAAATAGATAATAGTCGACATGCCATTAACCATGCCATTAATCGCCCAAGGAGAATTCATAATTGTATTGGACGAAGTCGTTGCCGTTATACCATCAAAAATACCGAGCGAAGACAGCATAATGAACAACGAAAGCGCAAAGAAGAGTGCCATATAGATGTAGACGGCAGAACTCTTAAACCAACGCGCAAACTCAAAATGGAAGATGGCTTTAAACATGGCGTTGATCATTTTTTAGCGCTACAAAATAGACATCCTCCAATTGGCCTTGAGCGTTCACAAATGATTCATCAGGACGCGCATCGCTGTACACCCGAATATTGAGTGTGTTGTCCTGATTGTAATTGGTTGAAATAACGTTGTATTTTTGTGTATACTCATCCAGTTGATCCCGACTGATGATACGTACCCAGATCTTACCATCCAATTGATCGATGGATTCTTTAGGAGTGCCTCTCAAAAGAATCTTTCCCCCATTCAGAATGGCCAACTCATGACACAGTTCACGCACATCATCCACAATATGTGTAGAAAAAATGACGGTATGATCTGTACCTATCTCCCGTAGAACGTTCAAAAAACGATGTCTTTCCGCGGGGTCAAGCCCTGCAGTCGGTTCATCTACAATGATTAACTTGGGATCATTCAGCAACAATTGCGCAATACCAAAACGTTGCTTCATCCCGCCCGAGTAACCACTTACGCTTTTATTGCGCACGTCCCAAAGATTGGTTACCTCAAGAACACGATTGATAATGGCATCCCGATCGGCTTTCGATTTAATTCCTTTAAGCTTTGCAAAATATTGCAGCAGATCTGATGCAGAGAGATTGGGATAAACACCAAATTCCTGTGGCAAATAACCCAAAACTTTCCGCAAATCGAGCTGATTTTTGAGTACATCAATATCACCAAAAGTAATACGGCCACTGTCGGGTTTCTGAAGTGTCGCAATTGTCCGCATTAAAGAAGACTTACCTGCTCCATTGGGTCCCAACAAGCCAAACATCCCAGGCTTAATTTCTAAGTTTACACTGTCTAAAGCTTTCACCCCATTAGAATAGGTCTTACTAAGGGTTTCTATGGATAAATTCATAATTTATTTTAACTGTTAATAATATGTTAGTATACCAAAACAATGATATGTTACATCAAGATAGTAAAAGTTAAAAACAAACGAAAATGAAAGGCTTCCAATAGACACATCTGCAGGCAAAAAAACTGTTTTTGCTTTTGGACAAATACCCTAAAAAGATGAGTCTCCAAGCGGCTCAGATAGCATTAAAAGATCTACTAAAAACTTCGCAATAATGGCTGTGTACTACATCGAAAGGATCCGCCAAAACTACGGCTGATCTGGAAATCAACGTATTCAACATGGACACCACAAGCGGAGAGCTTATCTCCAATATAGCCAAACACAGGATCTGTCACATAGACTGTCGGATTAATAGGTAGACCATTCGTTGCTAGCAAGCTCGCCTCATTCAAATTGACCACAATTTTGTCCCATGTTTTCAGTTTTTGGGGTATCCCATAGGGTAGCGCTTCCCCACAAACGATCATCAATCCTTCGCGGATCAGTCCTAGTGCACAGTCCAAATGAAGTATATTAGGATGAAGTTTCACTTCTTCAACCTGATAACCATAAGGCTGTAATAGTTTAGAGAGCCACTTAATCCCAAGGCTGTTTGAAGAAAGCCCAGAGTTGCCGACAAAAATATGTTTACCGTATACCAGGATGTCGCCTCCTTCTAGAAAAGGGCCATGCCATAAGGCCAATTCCTCCTGCTCCGCCATGGCGGGTCTTGGCGCTGCCACATAAAGGCAGTCACTTTGATAAACTTCACGTTCCAACAGATCGCGAATGGGCCATATTTCATTGCGCCGCTGCATAAAACGGATTGACCCCTCAATAACGGCATTTCCGATGGTGAAAAATGGGTCACGGACAAAGAAATTAGAATAACCGTGTTCTCCTCCGGACACTTTTTCAAGTGTTGTTAGGTTACGTGGCCGCAACACTTCAACGCCATATTTCTCCAACAGCAAAGCAAAATTATGGCGCTCTTGTTCCCATGCCTTTTGCAATTCGGGATACACTTCTCCAAAATCTTTTCCGGCATTGGCATCGTCACCCTCCAGCGCAGTGGAAGATAAAAACCGAAGATCTTCAACCTTCATCATTTCCGGAAAGCCAAATTCAGAAACCGTAAGAATAACTTTCTTTAAAGGGGCAAACTCATTTTCTACAAAGATCATAGCACTGATTTTAAGTCCAATTTGCTTTTTTTTATCAAAAAAAACAAATGTATAGGAAAGCGGAATCTAAATTCCCAGAACCCAGCGCACATTGAACAAATCAGTTACTTCAATAAATTTCTGCTGCTTATCAAAATCTATTCTTCTTTTTTGTTGGGATGTAAGTCTTTCAATCAATTCCCCACGCTCGGAAATATCCCGACAGGGCAAAAACACAGCGACGTAGTTTCCTACTCTCCGTCCCTCGTTGTGTACCAAATCAGAGCCGTAAATTGCGATACGTCCGGAAATAAGAGTGGCACTCACTACAGGCATTTCAGCACAGCCCTGCAAGGGTTCGTCGAACATATCAAAATGTAACGTTCCCCCAAAACAGGTCTGATAAAACGTAAGTGCCGCTCTACAATTTCCTGAGAATGTAATGAAAATTCCGCTTTGCAAGCGTTCCATTGGCTGAACTAACATCATATCAATTGGCTATGCATCCGGTATTTCAGGCTCTACAAGTTTTCTCATTTTTTCCAACGACTCTTGCCATCCAAGGTAGCACATCTCGGCAGGAATAACCTCAGGAATTCCAGTCTGTTCAATCTTAAGCTCTGTACCACAGATCACTTTACGCAAGGAAACAGTCGTAGTCATTTCACCCGGTAAATTGGGATCATCAAATCGATCCACGTACTTGATAAAGGTATCTTGTTCAATCTCAAGGTACTCACCACCAAAAGAATGGCTATGCCCGGTACTAAAATTAATGAAAGTCATTTTGAAACTTCCGCCTACTTTAAAATCCATTTGCTGTACTGTACAGACAAAACCATAAGGAGGTAGCCAGCTGGCATGTGCTATCGGATCTGCGAAAGCACGGAATACCTTTTCAGGACTTGCCTGAATAATTCGATGTAATGAAATATGATTCGTTTTCATATCTATATTGTTTATAAGTGAATAACCATTGCTTATTTTTTGTTTTTACTCGCTATCAGTACATTCTTTCAGTACATTCTTTCAGTCCAATACAATCCGGTAAACTTGCTACACTACTGAAGTCTGATGATATGCTCCTGTACCAGCTGTCTCTTTGTTGCTTAAACGAGTAATCTTGGCCTGATAGAAATAAGAAACAGCAAGTATCCCCAATACTAAAATGGGCATCACCATAAATGCTGCATTTTTGTCAACACATGCGTGACTAATAAAAGCAAATATTAAATTGAATGTCAATCCAGCATAGGCCCATTCTTTTAATTTGGTCGGAACCTGCGGTACTGCAATTGCGATAACGCCCAACAGCTTACAGATAATTAAAGCATAGGCAAAATAGTCGGGATATCCCAATGGTTTTGTACCTGCATTGATATATTGCGGCGCAAATAACAGTGTTCCAAGTGGCATCAGTCCTTCCCAGAGAACTATAAATACCGTTGCTATCCAAAAAGCAATCTTGTTCTTTTTCATTGTATAAGTCGTTTGTATAAATGTATAATTTCAGTGATGATCAGCCTTGAACCCAAGAATTACTAATTCGCAGATTCTACATAGTTTACGAAGTTATTTAGAATAGCCTGCCAGCCCGATTTTTGGAATTCAGGATCATTTTCCTGTTCCGCATCAAAAAGTGTAATCACACTGGTTTTTCCTTCCACTTCTGAAAAAAGCGTATTTACAGTTCTTCCATCAGTCATGGTATACGCAATTTCCTTGTATAAATTTACAGTATGGTAGGTTCCTTCGAAGTCAAATCCGAAGCTTCCATCTTTTGCCTCCATTCTATTTTTAAAAGTACCATCCACGCGAAGATCATTTTCACTGCTTGGGCAGTGCCAGCTCGGGTCTGCCGAGTTCCATCGTATAATATCCGTTGGACTGTTCCATAATTTCCATACTTTTTCTACAGGAGCATTAATCGTTGCTTCAACTGTAATTTTTGTCTGTCTTTCCATTGTTTTTCTATTGTTTATATTGATATAACAAAGATGCAAAGGATCACAACATTGCGGCTGTTGCAAAGACGACAACTTTAGGGGTAGATTACGACAAAAACTATTTGTACCTTTATATCATAAACCAAAAATGATATGCAAATCTCTGTTTTTGTTCCCGAATACGGCACTATCGAAGGTATTACCCCTGCGTTCAGAACCTTTCATACGGCCAATGAATTTCTAACGGCCTTTGGAAAACAGCCTATTTTTGAAGTCGAATATGTAGGTTTAACGACTTACGTTCCGGCCAATAGTGGGGAGTATACCATCAAGACAAACCGGCTACTACAGGACGTTCAGAAAACAGATCTGCTTATTATACCGCCTATTTTTGGCAACATAGAAAAAGGAATACGCGATAATGCCGAAGCGATCCCTTATTTCACAAAACTGTACCACAAAGGGGCTAGTCTTGCCAGTCTATGCGTGGGTGCTTTCCTGCTCGCTGAGACAGGTCTTTTAGATGGAAAAAAATGTTCGACACACTGGGCACATATTGAAGAGTTCAAGGAAAAATACCCTCACATTGAAATTGAGGATGGCGCTGTGATCACTGAACATGAAAACATCTACAGCAGTGGTGGCGCGAGCAGCTTATGGAATCTGATACTCTATTTAGTGGAAAAGTATTCCGACAGGGAAACAGCCGTACTCATAGCCAAATATTTTGCACTGGATATCAGCCGGGATAATCAATCGCAATTCGCCATATTCAGAGGTCAACGTAATCATGTTGATCTGGATATTCAACAAGCTCAAGACTATATCGAGAAGAAGTACGAGGAGAAAATTACAGTCGAAGAACTGGCCAATCATGTCAATATTGGGCGGCGAACATTTGAACGGAGATTCAAAGAAGCAACCAACAACACGCCTGTCGAATACCTGCAACGCGTACGCATCGAAGCTGCAAAAAAATTCTTCGAAGCATCACGAAAAAACGTTTCTGAGGTGATGTTTGATGTAGGCTATACCGATACAAAAGCCTTTCGGGATATTTTTCGAAAAATTACAGGCCTTACACCAATAGATTATCGAAACAAATTTGCGAAGGTAACTGCTGATGTCGCCATTGAGCAATAAGCTGTGATAAACAATAAAGCCACTCTGAGGAGTGGCTTTATCATTACTCGAATTCCTTCTATTTATTTTAACATCATTTCCCGAATATATTTCACGGGTGAATTACCAAAACTCAGGAATTTTTCATTGAACGCCTTCAAATTAAACTGTTTCCCTTCTTTTTGTTTTACAGCTTCCCTAAGGTCATAAATTTCTTTATATCCCGTAAAGTAAGACGTCAGCTGCACACTGCTCACAGACACACGTTTCCATTTACCGGCTGCTTCGGCCTGTTGTTGAAACGCTTCATCAACCAACAAATGCATAGCGTCTTTTTCACTCATATTTTTCACATGGACGCTATAATCGAGTATAGCATTGCACACGGTACGCAGATGCCATTTGTACCACATCAACCACATTTCAGGAGCATTGTCACCGTAACCGTTTTCGAGCATCATTTGTTCGGTATAGACAGCCCAGCCCTCAATCATTGCACCATTACCTAAAATACTCTTGATGAGACTCGGCGATTGGTTTGCATACACCAATTGGGTATAATGGCCCGGAATAGCTTCGTGGATATTGAGTATTTGCAAGATATAATGGTTATACTCCCGAAGGTAACTTTCCGTTGCCTCTTTGGTCCAGCCTGTCAGACTGCCCACATTGTAATAGGTATTCCCACCTTTATCGTATGGACCAGGTGCACTGATTGAAGCTCCCGCAACACCAGCCATATAAGCAGGCTCTTTGCGCACCACAAGCGGCTTGCTATCATCAATGTACAATAAATCCTTTTGTTTGACAAACGCAACCAGCTTCGGTATCTGTGCTTCGATAGCAGATTGAAACTCTTCTGCTTTAACATGTTTGACAGACAGGGTGTCGATCATCTTTCGAATGACAAGCAAACTATCTGACGGCAAGGATGATTTTCCAAAATATTTAGGCCACAGCTCTTTGCTGATTTTATACATCTCTCCGTGTAAATAGCTTTTTCTTGCTAGAGCGGCCTGATAAATCTGTTCGGCCGTTGAACCCGATTGGATATCGAAATCAAATTTCTTGTCGTAAAGTTCTTTTCCTAATCTAAAACTTCGCGGAGAAGGATTCGGTGTCACTTTTAAAAATTGAACATATCCGTTGATCGCCGCAATAGCTTGTTGCGAAGCCTTCTGGATGGCATCCTTTTCTGAAGCCGGCAGATCGGATTTTTTCAGTGAATCCCGCAAATCGCTTTCAAAAACAGATAAACCGCCCAAATTCTGTTGAATTGCCAAATCGGTCAATACCAAGGCCGGATTTTTAAGCTGTCCTTTAGCGGCCTCATAATAGGCCGGAATCTTCGTCAAACGTTGATAAATAGCTTTAAGTCGGGTCGATAATGGTGCATAATTCTCGGCAAGCATAAAAGCGATCGTCCCCCCAACATTGTACGAAGAAGGATTCCACTCATACGCGCGCTCTTTCTCAATAGACCAAACATTGGATTCAAGATAGTTTTGAATCAGATGATAATCTGTTTGCTGAGAAAGATTCAAGGTGCTCAGATCAAAACTTTTGAGGCTGTCCAAATGTCGCTTTGAAAACTCCATACGTAGTTTTCGCGTATTGGCATCCGGAATTGTCAACAAGGAATCATACTGATGGAACCCAACTTGGGTAGCCCATTCCGGATTTTCTTTCCAAAGCTGCTGAATAAAGCGGTCCTCATACGATTTAAACTTTTCATTCACAGCAGTATCAGCAGCAGATTGTCTGTTATGAGTTCCCGATCCACAGGAAGCCATCAGGCCCAATCCAGCGATAGCAAGGGTATATGTTATAAGTTTCATTGGAGTAATTTGTCTAAAATTAACATTATTGTTGATGAATTTCAGCATTTTACTCCAATAATTTAAAACTATAACCAGGTATGAAATTTTTGGATAAACCAATTTTTGACCCACTGTGTAAGTAAACAATAGCAGACCAAAATGCCGATAAGCCATGGAAAATAAGTCAGAGGCAGTGCTTCCATTTTTAAGGCAGCGGCAAATGACGTAAACGGCAAAACGACACCAATAATCATAATTAAACTCGTCAAGGCAACAACCGGTGCAGCAGCCCAGCTTTGAATAAAGGGTATTTTTTTGGTCCTTATCATATGGATAATTAATGTTTGTGAAAGCAATCCCTCTACAAACCAACCAGTCTGAAAGAGTGTTTGATCCGATACCGTATTGGCCTTGAACACGAAAAACAATACTGCAAAAGTGGCGAAATCAAACAATGAACTTATAGGGCCAATAAATAACATAAACTTGGAGACACTACCAGCGTCCCATTTCTTTGGCTCGACGATAAATTCCTCATCCATACTGTCCCAAGGAATAGATACCTGCGATATATCGTAGAGTAGATTTTGAATAAGCAGATGCACGGGTAACATCGGTAGAAAGGGAAGAAAAGCACTGGCCCCAAGCATACTGAACATATTGCCGAAATTGCTGCTTGCCGTCATCTTGATATATTTAATGATATTGCCAAAAGTTCGACGTCCATAAATAACCCCTTTGCGCAGCACCATGAGATCTTTTTCCAGCAGAATGATATCGGCACTTTCTTTGGTAATGTCAACAGCCGTATCCACACTGATACCCACATCCGCTTCCTTAAGTGCCGCTGCATCATTGATACCATCGCCCATAAATCCAACCGTATGTCCTTTATCCCGCAATGCTTTTACAACACGAACTTTTTGGAGAGGGCTCAACTTTGCAAATACCGATACCTCATCAACACATTGATTTAGCTCGGTATCCGGAATGCGATCTAACTCATTTCCATTGACAATCCGATCCACCGGAATGCCGACATCC
The DNA here is from genome assembly GCF_014109745.1 of Sphingobacterium paramultivorum. Taxonomy (NCBI): domain Bacteria; kingdom Pseudomonadati; phylum Bacteroidota; class Sphingobacteriia; order Sphingobacteriales; family Sphingobacteriaceae; genus Sphingobacterium; species Sphingobacterium paramultivorum. Next base: position 6,205,335 of record NZ_CP058555.1, on the reverse strand, counting down.
ATACAAATTTTGCGTGTGATAATCTCATTATCTCCAGTCAACACTTTGATCCCGATTCCCAATTTTTGTAAGGCTTCAATGGCCGGCTGTGAAGATGGTTTGACCGGATCCAAAAAGCCGATGAAACCGGTTAAAGTTAACTTCTCTTCATCTGCAACAGCATAGGTCAAGGGGTGAGCACCGTCAAATTCGCGGATCGCAACCAATAAAACACGCAGCCCTTCCTCATTCATCTTTCTGGATGTTTTCAATACAATTTTACGCATCGTATCGTCCATCGGTACAGTACGGTCATTTTCGACATGCAGGCTACGGTCATCTCCCGGATCAAAAGCATGTGTACAAAGCTCAAGCATTTCCTCTACGGCCCCTTTACAGATCAACAGATGTTTACCATTATGCTGTTTGAGGACCACAGACATTCGTCGTCGCTGAAAATCAAATGGAATCTCGTCAATTTTCAGATATTGATCTTCCACTTTCAAGTAATCGTGCAATTCGGCATGTTCCAGCACAGCCTTATCCATCAAATTCTTGAGACCAGTCTGATGAAAACTATTGAGATAGGCCCATTTGAGCACCTCATCATCTTCGACCCCATACACATTAAGATGTTTTTCCATGACGATCTTGTCCAATGTCAATGTCCCTGTTTTGTCGGTGCACAGAATATCCATGGCACCTATATTCTGGATAGAATTTAACCGCTTGACGATGACTTTACGCTTGCTCATATTGACAGCACCCTTTGCCAGGTTAGCGGTTACAATCATGGGCAGCATTTCGGGGGTTAAACCTACAGCGACAGCAATGGCAAAAAGTAGCGCTTCCGTCCAGTTCCCTTTCATCAATCCATTGATCAAGAAAATCAGCGGAACCATGACCAGCATAAAACGGATCAATAAAAAACTCACCTTATTTATACCCTTATCAAAACTTGTTTCGGGACGTTCGCCGGTAATCGATTTGCTGATACTCCCAAAATAGGTGTAACTTCCTGTCGTTACAATCACGGCTGTCGCCGATCCACTAACAACATTGGTTCCCATAAAACAAATATTACAAAGTTCAATAGGTGATTTGTCCGCCGCATTCCGGATGGGCAAATAATTCTTCTCTACAGGAAGCGCCTCACCTGTCAACATGCTTTCGCTCACAAAAAGGTCTTTACTTTGAACGATACGGCAATCTGCAGGTATCATATCCCCGGCAGAAAGGTATACAATATCTCCCGGCACCAGTTCAACGATAGGAATCTCTCTTTTCCCTTTAAATTTCCGCAATACCGTCGCCGTAGTTTTGACCATACTTTTTAATTTTTCTGCAGCGGCATTACTTCGATACTCCTGTACAAAACGAAGCAGCGCACTGACCAAAATCATAATGGACACCACAACAACTGTTTTATAATCTCGTTCGCCAACCTCTGGAAGCCCTACATCGATGATAAAGGAAACAGTGGCAATCAATAACAGAATATATATAAAGGGGTTAGCAAAAGATTTCAATAGCTGCACATACCACTTTGGGGCCTTTTGATGTTTCACTTCATTTAATCCAAATTTCTGTTGACGTTCCTTAGCCATTTCGTCTGTAATCCCCTCTCTGCTCGTTTCTAACATCGCGCAGGCAAGTTTTTCATCCTGACTGGCCACCCCCTGCAACTTGGTCACGGTCCCCACATTCATTCCATTAGAACTGATCATATTGTGCAATTGATTCTTTGCTGTTTTATTGTTCATTTTAATCATAGCCCTATAGCCCCTTTCATGTTAATTTCCGTAAATCCCGTTCTTATTACAGATCCGATTCTTATTACAGATCCGACTCTGTACCTATAATTTCCCAGCTTATTTTTGTTACTCTTTCTTCGATGGTCAATCGGCTAGCCATCCGTTCGATAAGACTGTCTTGCTGACCGATAGCTCTAACGATGGCACTAATGACAACGCCATTTGTAGCGAGGGTATCGTCACTCGAAAGCGAAGTCAACAACAGTTTTTCGTTACTACTCAGCATCTGCATCAATAAAACACGAATATGATTTTCGATGTCTATCCCACAGCCTATGGTCAGTAGATATTCGGTCTGTGATGCTGCTGATTTATTAAAAGTCAAGAAGGCCATTTTCTGTCCGATTGGACGAAAGATCAGGTGTGTAAAAATAATAGCCAGCGCAACGACAAATGCTTGGGCATGCAAACCTAGACCGGAGAGCGCGCCTACTGCAGCCGAACACCAAATCGTCGCCGCCGTGTTTAGACCATGCACATTCAAACCGTCCTTCATAATCACACCAGCGCCAAGAAAACCAATTCCGCTGACCACATAAGAAGCAATCCGTCCGATAGCATCACCGCCAATTTCTATGGAAAGCAGCACAAAAGCTGCTGCTCCCAACGAAACTAAGGTATTTGTCCGAAGCCCCGCATTTTTCTGGCGCCATTGGCGCTCTACTCCCACAGCAGCCCCCAAAAGTAATGCTACAAATAATCGTATGGCAAATTCAAAAACACTCATCTCTTTTTCCTCCTTTGCCTGCAAAGGTCCACATTCCTGCTCCTAGAATCCGTTAGAGATCTTTTAGAAAATTATTAGAATTTCATTAGAGAAATAATTAAATTAAACAATTGAAAAACAATGCTTTACAACTTAATTTAAAAATACACAGATCAACATGTCCAATTTCTTTAACTTCAAGCATTGTTGTGGTGTAAATCAGTTACACTAAAAACAATAAAAAAATGGAACAACGCATCAATTTTTTCGCAAAAGGGCAAAACGCCATGAAATCAATGTATGGAATAGGTACATATCTGAGCAAGTGTTCGATAGAACAAGAGCTTTTGCATCTTATTTATTTCCGTGTATCACAAATCAATGGCTGTGCGTATTGTCTGGATATGCATTCAAAAGATCTACTGGCGACGGGAGATCAACCACAACGATTGTTCTTATTGGATGCCTGGCGGGAAGCCCCCCTGTATAGCGAACGTGAACGTACTGCGCTGGAATGGGCCGAAGCCGTGACGAAAATTACGCATGGCGATGTGTCGGACGAGGTTTATACGAAAGCAACTGCTGTATTTTCGGAAGAAGAACTTATCGACCTGACCTTGGCCATTACAGCGATCAATTCGTATAACAGGATCAATATTTCCTTCCGCACACAAGCAGGAAGCTACAAAGTTGGGCAGCACAAAGTACAGCCAACCTCATAAACACGAGGTCGAAATTTATACGATAAATTAAACCATAAAAATGAAAGATTTCATCTTATTATTTCGTCAGGGGGCCAATGAACCAAGTCAGCTGACAGAGGAAGAAGCAAAAGCTGTAAACAAAAGATGGTACGACTGGATCAGTGACATCGATGCGCAAGGTAAACTGAAGGATCATGGCTCCCGTCTTGAGCCAGCCGGAAAGGTATTAAAGCCAGGCGGTATCGTTACGGATGGACCTTTTGTGGAGATTAGGGAAAGACTCGGCGGTTTTATTGTCGTCGCAGCAGACGATCTTGACGAAGCCACAACCTTGGCCCATGGCTGTCCTATCCTCGAATTTAACGGCAGTGTAGAGATACGTGCACTGCTCAACTAATCATATACGGGGCAGCTGTACACACGCACAGCCGCCCTTATTTTAGACTTATGGATCCGGATTTTCTAAAACAGCTTTTCCAGCAAGAATTTACCAAAATAGTCGCTGTCATCAGTAAGGGTTTTGGTCTCCAATACATCGAAATCGCCGAAGATATCGTCAGCGAAACTTTCTTATTGGCCACAGAATCTTGGCAGACCAAAGGCGTTCCTGCAAATCCTACGGCTTGGCTGTACACGGCTGCAAAACAAAAGACATTGGCCCAGTTTCGAAGAAATAAAATATTTACAGATAAAATCATCCCTGAAGTGCGGCAGAGAGAGCCGGAAGCGGAAAGCTTCGACGACTTTAATTTCTCGCAGGAAAATATCAAAGACAGCCAATTAAAAATGCTGTTTGCAATCTGCACGCCTGCAATTGCCAGTGAGGCTCAAATAGGTCTTGCCCTTAGAATCCTCTGTGGTTTTGGTATAGAAGAAATTGCCGAAGCATTTCTTTCCAACAAAGAAACCATCAATAAGCGCCTATTCCGAGCGAAGGAAAAACTACGTTCAGAAAAGATCGAACTCGAACTGCCCCCTGAAACAGAAATTATTAAACGCCTCGATAACGTACTCCATATTATTTACCTCTTATTTAATGAAGGGTATTATTCTAAAACCCAAAATCAAATTTTAAGAAAGGAGCTCTGTATTGAAGCTTTACGCCTTGCGTTAATGCTTTCGACTTATGAAAAAACAAATACACCTAAGACCAATGCGCTTATTGCGCTGATTTGTTTTCATTCCTCCCGTTTCGAGGCAAGGCTGACCAATGAAGGTGATTTCATTTTGTATGAGCAACAGGATGAGGAGCGCTGGAATCAAGAACTTATACATCAAGGGCTTCATTTTCTCAAGAACGCTGCATCGGGAGACGAACTCACATCCTACCATCTGGAGGCAAAGATTGCGCAATGCCATTGTATAAAGGAAGACAGTCCAGAAAAATGGGCCGAAATCCTGCAATGGTATGACCGTTTATTAGTCGTCAATTATTCCCCAGCAGCTGCATTGAATAGAATATTTGCACTGTATAAAGTAAAAGGTGTTAAAGCCGCATTAATCGAAGTAAAAACCTTACAACTAGAAGACAATCACTTTTATCTTGTGCTCCTTGGTGAACTCTATAAGGAACTGGACAAAAACAAAGCCATCGCAAACTTTAACAAAGCAAAAATCCTGGCTAAAACAACATTGGAAAAAGAGATCATCCAACAGAAGATTGATGCTATAAAGTCTGCAATGGCCTAATTTGTTTACTACTTATCGATTACTTTTGCCCCTTTCCAATAGGATACAAAAAGTTGGTATAGCTCCGAGGGATCCAAATCAATAGTTGAGGACGAATACATGATAGACAATTCTTGAGTGGATTCTTGATAAGCCATTTTCCATAACAGCGACGAAAGCTGCTCTTTATATTTAGGGGGATTACCCAATGTAACAATGACCATCGTATCACCACCGACTTTTTGTAAGTCGATGCTTTTGACATCCTGCCAGTCGCCTTGGCCAAAAGCTTTCGATACTGGTGTTGTCTTTCCAAGAAAATAGCGGTCGTTCAAAACAATTTGCGCTGTTTTATCCCGAAGGCTCAGTAGGCTGGAAAACAATAAAATTAAGAGTACCAGCAATGCTCCTGCAGAGAAAACTGTCGGTTTGGCTTTAAATACACCATCAAATAAACCGATACTGTACAATAAAATGACCAGAAGCAACAAACATAGGCCTCCCGAAATTGACAATAGCTGACTTGTTTTCTTTTTATTTCTGTATAAACTTGTTTCCTTCATCTGCTTAATTTCCCCAGTTAACATTCAGGTTATGTTTTTCAGCATAAGCTTTTCCTAAAGTATATACGTTGTCAAACACCTCGTTAATGGAAGGCATATCGTTTTTTTCGATCTTTTGGAGTAATGCCTGCTTTTCTTCAGCCGAACCTTTGCCATCACATAACTTTGCATAAGCGGTATATTCATTTTTATAGACAGACAACACTTTTTCAAATAATGCAATAGACTGCTCTTTCAGTGCTTTTGCATCGGCATCGGAAACATTCAGTTCCTTAATATCCTTTAAGGCCTTTTCGACAATCTGAATTTTGATCCCGACAGATTTTTGAGCTTCATCGCCTACTTTCTTACTGGAGGGCATATCCGCAAATTCTACGGTCTCCTGCTCGAGCTGTTTGCCATAGCGTTCAGGGGCAAAATCTGCTACAAGATTTGTGTTTAAAACAACTTTTCCGAAAAAAGTCTCTGGACTTGGGGATTGACAAGCCGTAAAAAATAAGCTCATCGACATGAAAATAATAAATAGTAAGTGCTTCATATATAAATACTGTTTGTGACCAAAGTAATTAATTATCATGAAAAAGGCAAACATGTTGCCGCCGCCCTCCTGCTCTATAAATTGTCATAAACCCTTCCTTTTAGGCGGAAAAAGCACGATATCGGAGCGATTTATATTGCACAAAATGTTAATTTTTAATATATTAGCAATTACAACATAAGAGATTAAAAACAGTCATTATGGGCTATGATATTAGTTACCACCCCATCTCAGAACAGCAGATAGAAACTTGGTATTTTGACTTGCTCAAAAATCCTGAAAAGATTGAGGAAGTTTCTGCAACTCACCAACTAGAAGACTTCTATAAAACCAAATACCAAGACACCTTAAATGCGGGCCGGGAAACCGACAAAAATGATTATTTTGACAAAACCCATGGTTTTTTCATTGCTGTTGTCCAAGGTTTTTTCGAAAAATACTTTTATGTTCGAGGTGGAGCCCTGTCCTTCTCCAAAAATGACCATTTATCCAGCTATTACAAACAGTGGGAACAATTTGTCCAACAAGAATTTCTAACCAATAATATCGAAAATAGGCTTGTAGAAAATTATTGTTCGGGTGTGTTTATCCCGGCAGAAAAAGTCGCGCAATTGTTGATAGATTACCAAAGTGACCCGACGATCAAGGCTGAATTAGATACGCTATTTTCTGATAACCGTATTTCTATTTTCCTCAATGCACTGCAATATGCCAAAGATCGTAACCTTGGTCTCTTGGAAGCAACAGAAGTTGTAGAACCACAACCTTTTGATCTGAATGAATCAAAAAGTTACTCCAACCTTTTTAACTGCGACAAAGACGGACCGCTTTTATATCAGACAACAGCATTAAAACAGATCCAGGAAATAGAACAACGCAATGGACTTCCAGAAAATGAGATTTTGCCAAATGTCAAAACAGAGACAATCCATGCGGACCCTAAACATTTTGAAACCACAGACAGTTCTCAAAGCAGCAAAAAAAAGAATTTTTGGAGCAGATTATTCGGTAAAAATTAGTCGCTGGTCTTTGCTGAACATTGGCACTATAGATACTTTTGATAGCATCTACACGGTTGAAGAAATCCTGAATTCCGAGCCATTAAACACTTCAATAATATTGATTTCAATCCGTTATACGGTATATTCCAAAAACAATTGATTGCCTTGTATCTGAATTAAACAAATGATTTGACGATATTCGTCTTAGAATTATAACTGCTCACCCCATTATGATCTTCATTCTTCTCCTTATTATTCTTACGCTGTTCGGGATTTTATATCTGCTTCGTTCGGCTGTCAAAAAACAACAGCGGAAAATAACAATTGTTGAGTATGCCATTATTATCGGCTACCTGATTTCATTAATGATAAGCGGGGTAGGGCTATTATTCCACTCGAGTCAATATAATCAAGCCGTAGATCCCGTAGATGGTGATTGTTATATTCCCTTCGGCGGAAAACACCTTGTATCGCTATCATTTTATTTTATTGCATTTAATATTTCAGCAATAGCGATTTGGCTCAAGGGACGAAAAATCCCCCCTATTCCTCTTGTTCTGATGCTGATTATGTTAATGATAGGTAGTATTATCAGTCTGTTTGTGCTCGTTCAGGTCAGTCACCACGATACGTCCACATTGGATATGTATGTTGGCAACGATGGAACTTTATTCTTTATTTTCACGCCAATATGCTGCTTGATTATGGGCATTGGGCTAATCCGTAAAATCATCGTTGAAGAGCGGGGTTACGCTATGAACAGAAGCTATGCCAACAGCACGCTCAATAAAATCAATAACCTGCTTTCCTCAAAACTGAATTATCCGGCATGGGCTCTTATTTTACTTGTTCCGGTCTTTCTCCTACTAACTATCATCCTCATCCTATTGGGGCAGGATCGGGACTCCATGGTGAAAGTTTTCACAGAAACAACTACTTGGGCTTTTTCACAAAAAATGCACCCTCCTATCCTCGATCATCAGGGCCACTACCTCTGTACAGTTGCGGCAAAAGGAGATCCCGCTCTTGTTAAACCCTTACGGCTAGGCACAAGACATGGCAACACGATCATTGTCAATAGACAGCTTCAGGTGGCCAACGCATTCGAAGAAATATTAAGCGATTTATCACCAGCACTACATCGCTATGTCAGATATTGCTACGATAAATATGGTTTTAATATCTCCGTAAAAATTAATTCCAGCAGTGCCTCAAATGTGACTTATATTTTGATGAAACCACTAGAATATATATTTTTATTTTTCTTATATACATTCTACGTCGAACCCGAAAAGAAAATCGCAAAACAATACAGCTAATTTTTAAAATAGTAGCCAACAATCAGTCATTACCCCAATTTTCTCCATTTCGGGAAGCACTTCATTTTAATCATTATGGATCAAACACATTATTTTATCGTTCTGACGGGAGGACCTGGAGTCGGTAAAACAACCTTATTAAATGAATTACATAAGCAGGGATTCAGCATTGTGGAAGAAGATGCACGGCGCATCATCCGAGAACAATTGGAAGCCGATGCTGATGGTCTGCCCTGGAAAAATAAAATTCACTATGCCAAACTCATGTTGGCAGATTCATCAGCCAGCTATTTGATGCAGGTGAGGCAAGATCACCAACACTACGTCTTTTTTGATCGTGGAATTCCAGATACTTTGGCATATATTGCAATGGAAGGTCTTGCAATCGAAGAAGAACTGCTTCACGAAGCAAAAGGTCGACGTTATCATAAAAAAGTATTTATCTTACCGCCTTGGGCAGAGATCTATGCGAATGACAACGAGCGGAAACAAACTTGGCGGGAGGCCGAAAACACTTTCAAGATAATGAGAGAGACCTATACAAAACTCGGTTATGAAACCATTGAGGTTCCAAAAACAACAGTAAACGATCGCGTTCAGTTCATCCTGAAAGCCTTGGAGCAGCAAAACTATTGATTCCGCATTTCTTTCTCGATACGGCGGTCAGGTATAAGCCACATAATAGCGACTGTTCCATACATGAGCAAACTGATATAGGGATTAATAAAAGACAGTCCTATCCCCAAAAAATACAGCGCTGTAGAAATATTTTCCTTAACTTTCGATTTAACCGCTTTTTTCAGTGCAGATTCTTCCCCTTCGATTTGAATCACAAAATATTCAACGATATTATATGATATGGAACACATGATCAGGACAAAGCCATAAGCGATAATAGGATCCCTTTCAAAATGTGACTCACCGATCCAATTCGTTGTAACCGGCATTAATGATAGCCAAAACAATAAATTCAAATTGCTCCAAAGAACTTTTCCGTTTACTTTTCGAACAATTTGAAAGAGATGATGGTGATTATTCCAGTACAGTCCAACGTAAACAAAACTAACGATATAGGAGATAATTTTAGGATATAATGGTTTAAGGCTCGCAAAAGTAAATCCTTCAGGTACTTTTAATTCAAGTACCATAATCGTTATAATGATGGCCAAAACGCCATCACTGAATGCTTCTAACCTGCCTTTAGTCATTTTTGAAGATAGGAGTTAATAGCTGATACTGCAGACCCAAGCGGAATACATTTAATCGTGCCACACCGGGATCGCCGCCCACCATTCCACTACGGTAGTCCTTTAGGCCCCATGAATAACCGGCAAACACGGTATAACGGTCATAATTTACATTAAACTGTAAACGAGGGCGTAGATCCAAATCAATAACCTTGCCTCTATCACGATCAAAACTTGTTTTATTCCCCTGTTTATCTTCAATGCTACCACTTTCTTTGATGCTCAGCGTTTTGGCAATATCCATACCCAACTGAATATCCATTGTCATCGGTTCAAAAAAGACACGATAGCCAACAAAAGGATTAAAATTGATAAATTGTTGATTTAGACGGGTCTGACCACGGCTTCCATTCATAAACTCATTGCCTTCCAAATCAATCTTTGTCTGCAATCGTTCATATGCACCCTCTAAACCTAATATTAGGTTGTTGGCAAAAACATAACGGTAGTTTAAAGCGCCACCAATATTGATTCCATATTTTTTTCCATAAGGATTATTGGTATAATAGTCCTGCTGCGTAGATCCATTCAACGTACTCTTTGCTTCGGTTCCCGATCCCGTAAAATTGGACACACCGGAGGTAACACCCACACGTAGTTCATGAGATTGCGAGAAAGCCATAAAATGGGTTATACCAGCAAAAAGTCCGACAAGTAAAAATCTCTTCATCATAACCGAAATATTAAATTGAAATCCTTTAAAAAATTGAGTGAATTTGATTGTTAAAAGTAAGAAAATTTATGTGATTCAACTTACTCCAATCTTTATTTTTTCTGTGGCGATAAGGTGTATTCATCAGCGGAAATCCATCAATCTTATCAGCCAATAAAAAACATCAGGAGACAATATGACTATATTTATTGAACTACATCAATGGAAATGAATCAATTCAGGCTTATTTTTGTTGTATTACAAACAAAAGAATAATCCGTATGAAATATATATTGGAAAACCCTATCCTTGGCCATATTACTGAGCAGAAATATAAGACCACAATACAATGGAGAAATGGAGAATTCATTACGGATGAACCTGAAAAACTTGGTGGCAAAGATCTTGGTCCTGACCCCTACACCCTTCTTATCTCATCGCTTGTATCTTGTACCCTAGCTACTTTACGCATGTACATCGATAAAAAAGGGCTTGATATTCCAGAAATTTCAGTCAGTTCAAATATGTACCTCAAAATTGAAAAAGGACAGGTGGTTACATATTTTGATCGCGAGATAGCTTTTGGACAAATCTTAGCAGAAGATACCCGTGAACGCCTTCAACAAATTGCAGAAGAATGTCCCATTTCAAAAATTTTAAAGGGTAATGCCATTATCAATACGCTCATCAGGACAAATCCTTAAACAAGAACATCATGAAAATCTTAACCTTTCTCATATTTGGTAAAAATGAAGAAATTCTCCTCACGCTCAAGAGAATCATTGAAAACACGCCCAACTGGAATGCAACGATACAATACGATTTGGATGCCTGTAAAAAACAGCTTATTGACGTCCCTGTAGATGTTTTGTTATTGAGTTCGGGACTCTCTCCTCAGGAAGAGCGTGAAATAACAGATCACCTTACGCGGCTCACTTATCCGATTGGTCTGATCAAACATTATGGCGGTGGAAGTGGACTTCTAAAAAATGAAGTCTATAGTCTTTTTCCAGACTTACTCTCCGTTTAATAAAGCACAGGCGATAGCTTCCTAGAGAAACAGCCGAAAACCGTTAAAACTCTTTCTTTATTGAACTAGATCAATAGAAATCGGCGGCTAATAGGCTAATTTTGGATACTAAATAATAAGATCATGAACAGACAGAACTTTATAAAAAAGGGACTTTTAGGTTCCGGAATATTTGCATCAACAGTGTCTTCAGCTGATATCTTGAAGAATGATATTGACGAGATAGAACCGCTTGAAACGCTGGATGCCGAAGCTGTAAACTATAATTCAGACAGATTGGAAAACCATAGTGTCCTCCACAAAGCGGCTACACGCGGTCATGCAAATCATGGCTGGTTAGATAGCAATCATACGTTTAGCTTCGCCAATTATCACAACCCCGAACGTATGCACTTTGGCGTGTTACGGGTACTAAATGATGATATGGTGGCTGAAGGAAGAGGTTTTGGCAAACACCCTCACGACAATATGGAAATCATCAGTATCCCTTTGGAAGGTGATTTGCAACATGAAGACAGCATGGGTAACAAAGCCATTATCCGGAAGGGAGATATTCAGGTCATGAGCGCCGGAACGGGCATCATACACAGTGAATATAATAAAAACACCGATCAGGTAGTCAAGTTTCTTCAAATTTGGGTGTACCCTAATCAACGGAATGTGAGCCCCCGATACGATCAAATTACATTGGATATAACACAAAGACAGAATAAATTCCAGCAAATTCTTTCTCCAAATCCAGAAGACGAGGGTGTATGGATCCATCAGGATGCCTGGTTTTCCATGGGGCATTTTGACAAGGACGTCCAAACAAAATACCAGATCAAAAAGGCAGGAAATGGTGTATATGTTTTTGTAATAAAAGGTAGTGTTACTGTCGAAGGACAGGAATTAGAAAGCAGAGATGGCTTTGGAATATGGGATGTCGCTGAAATTAACCTGAAAGTGACCTCAGCAGATACTGAAATCCTGCTGATGGATCTCAGTATGATATTGGACTAATTAGCTGCACTATTTAGACATTAATTAACAAAAAAAGGGGAGCCTATGAGGCTCCCCTTTTTGTTAAGGCTATTTATTTAGAAAGTAACGGAATTCAGCTTTTTATCAACCAAAATACCATCTATCGCTTTCAGATTGAAATTGACATTACGCTTTGCTTTCAATTTGATCTTAAATAAAACTTCAGATCCATTCAAAGTCTCCTTGTTGCCCAGATTAACAAAAGTAGCATACAGAGCCTTACTTCCATTAGTGTGAAGACGATCGTTGCTATAATTGTTCATCTCTTTTAAATGTAAGGACTCAATACCGACATATTCAAAATCACCCTGATTGTAAGGAAGAGCAAAACTAAGTGCATTGACAGCTTTAAGATTCTCGCCACTAACACTGATCTCCACAATATCTCCCGATTTTAAGGTCGTTTTTGAAGGAATCAATTTTAATTTACCACTGACCTTTTCTTCTTTATTTGGTTTTGCACCACCTTCAATGACAACAGCAACATTGGAAATATCATAAGCGTCAATCAGATTATTTTTATTGACATCACCATTGCTGACATAACCTTCGAAATCTCCATCTCCCAGTCGCAATCCCGTGTAGTTAATATAGGAAGTCAAGTCATTATGATCGATCAATCGGTCATTATTAATATCGCCCGGTAAGTAGCTTGACGATCCTGGTACTTTAAACACATATAATTCTCTTCCTGAACCGAAACCACCAACAGCTTCAGAAACTGAAATTTTGATAAATCGAGCCACCGGATGGGTTCCAAAATCAAAACGTTTCATTTCGCCATCACGTTTCCAATCAAAACTACCAGCTTCTGTCCAGGTGTCCTTATCGTTGCTATAGAATACTTTTCCTTTTAAAATGATGCCATTTCCGCCATCGGTTCTTGGAAGATACTCAAACTTATCCAATTGATTAACGGATTTTAGATCTAAGGTCATATCAAACGGAACCGCAGTCTGTCCCCATTTTGTATGCCACATATCCCCCTCATCATAATTGAACAATTTATTGATACCATTTCCGCCTTGGTTATCCGCAGAAGTCTCTGCTTTGATTCCTTCGATGGCAAATTCCAATGGGTTTGCCTTTGTCTTTGCGGCAAATGTACTCCAATCTGAAACACCAGATTTATTGACAGCTCTAATTTTAAACTGGTAATCCGTTTCCGCGGCCAATCCTTCGAATAGCAATTGACTGTCTTTGATGGTCGAATAGATCAGATTATTAAATTCAATTTCATAATAATCAGCATTTGCAACCTTTTCCCAGGTTGGCGTTAAGGTATATGCTTGTGTATTTTGATCTGTGATAACAGCTTTGGGTGAGGTCAAAGCACCAGTCTGCGTTAGATAGTTGTCAACAGGAGCATATTCGAAACCGTCCAATTGTACTTCTATTGCGGTCGATGAGACATCCTGTTTGGCTAGTCGCACCAGCAACATCGGATTTTTCACCAAAGGTACTTTTTCAAATTCAGATCCCTTGGTTGCAAACTGATTCAGGTTTGGTTGTGCGTCATAGAAATATACGTTTTCAGAAGTATTAAATGCATCTATGCTATTCACTTCTTTAAGTTTGCTATTTTTCCCATTGACCTTTACTGTCAATTTCTTCGGTGCTTTGCTAACGTTGAAACGAATTTCCGTAGACTTCATTTTCTCAAAACCGTCAAATTCGCCTTGCGTTGGAGCTATCGCAAAAACAACTCTATTGTTGTTTAACTGTGAAGTTATGGATGTATTTGCCCCCTTACCATAACGATAAGCCTCTGTCTTTCCATCATCATCATATTCCACGAAATTGGAGTTCCCATAAGGATACACCTCATAAATACGTTGATCTTTTTTGATTTCCAGCACATTATTATTTGGGTTGGTCACCGGAATAATGGCTCCATTTTTCACGAAAACAGGCAGCTTCCAAATAGGCACATTAAAGTTATTGATAATACGCCCTCCCTGGTATTTTTCACCCGTAAAATAATCAATCCATTCACCATCCGGCAGGTAGATACCATTGCGCATATCATTTCCTTTCTCATCCACACGTGTTTCCTGGTAAATCGGTGCTACAAGGAAATTTGGACCATAGAGGTACTGGTATTGCGTTGCCTTTCCAAGCGTATAACTATTTGCTTGCTCTAAAAACATAGCACGAATGATAGGCAGTCCATCTACAGCTTGTTTCGCAACACTATAACTATAGGGAACCAGTTGAGATTTCAATTTCAGATACAGACGATTGATAGAAGTAGCCGGCTCACCCAAAGCATGCGGGTACTTCTCGTTCGATCCCCAGCCATCCATATTGAGTTCCATTGGTGTCCAGGTCTTCCATTGAAAATCACGAATATTGACCTTAAAGTTTTTACCACCAAAGATCCCGTCCATATCGGATGTAATATTGGGTTGACCTGAAAGTCCCGAGCCGATATACGTTGGTATATGGAATCGAATGTACTCCCATACGCCTCCAGTCTGGTCGCCCGACCAGATACCGGCATAGCGCTGTGTGCCCGCCCAACCATCCAATGAAATAATAAATGGACGAGCGTTGTTACCATAGTAAGGCATGGTATGTCCCACATCAGCGACCCCATTGAGACCAAAGGAGTATCCTGGACCAACCCAGGCCACATCCGTTTTTAGGACTCTTACACCCGCATCCCGAACCTCTTTTACAATATCACGTTGCAGTAATGCACTTATACTATCTTTTGGATGGAGATCGGACTGTGTCCATAAACCGATTTCTACACCATTCTTACGTGCATAATCACCAAACTCTTTCAAATTTCGGATATTCCCATCTAAAGATTCCGTTTGGCCATAGCCAGCACCATAGCCATCATTTGGAAGAATCCAGCCCAAAGGCATATCATGTGCTTTATACCGGTCTATTACAGCGCGGGCCGAAAATTGATAATTGTTTTTCTCACCGTTCAGCGATTCTTTGATTCCGCCATTGTCCTTTTGACTTTCTTTATAGCGTTTGCCGTCTTCAAATAGAATTCCCTTTTCATCTTCTTTCCAAAAATCGCGGTTATAGGCATTAAGATGCCCCTCATACAAACCAAATTTCGGCAGAAGAATTGGGTTGCCCGTCAATTGATAGAAATCGTTGAGCAAAGGTACTATCCCGTCATTAATCATAAAAAAGACATCCAGATAATCTGTATCATGTGCCAATTTTACTGTCCCAGGGGTTTTGGCTCCAAAGGCATAACTTCCCTTTTTAAAGGTATGCCACATAAAACCATACCCTTTGGTTGACCAGTAATAAGGGGTTGGAGAGGCAACACCACCATCGGTCCAGCTGTTCTGATTTTCGATCGCAACCACTTTTCCCTTATGTGAAAAACGCCCATTTTGAACGCCGCCACCAAAAAAGTATTCATCCGCATTTTCCTTCAATTCAACGCTAACTTGTTTCTCTTCGAAAACAATCGGCTTTAAGCTTTCAACTACAATTTTATTGCTTTTCCGATTGAGGATACTAAACTGTGAAGTCTGTTTATCCATTGAAAAAAGAATATCGTTAGTGGAGATGCTGACCTTATTACCTTCATCCTTTACCTCAAGCCCAGTGACCGTTTTCCGAGGTTGCTCTACCAATATTTTTGCTTCGGGTTTTGCTTCGGGATCACGGATAATACCGCCATGAACATTCTGGAACATCCTAAAAATATGATTACCGTAGAAATCTAAAGTCAGACGCTGACCATTATCGTATACAATCTCGACTGTTGTCGGATTAATTTTCTGAATCGTGATAATACGGTTGCCTTGATCGCGACCTATTGTATTATAATATTTGATCGTACTTACTTTAGCGTCAACTCGAGTGGGTTGAAAAATAAAAGGAGAAGCCAATCCCATCAATAAACAGACTTGTGCTTTTGCGCTCCAAAAAGATATCTTCATGCGTATGATTTATAATGCATTAAATTAACTTAACAATAATACAATAGTAAATCGAAGTAAAAAAGGGATTATGGAATGCAAACGATTGTCCAATAATAATGTTGCAGGTTAGCCAACCTATTGTAAGCCTTTCATCGAAAAAGGAACGTTTACTTCCATTTCGCTTATGAAATGAGCGGGATGATGAATGCAGTGTAAAACCTGAGGGACTGTTACAGCGTAGTTGCAGGACAATGAGAGTTGCGCAACAACTGCCGACGGTCCTATGCTGCGATAACCAATATGCGGAGGATAGGCAATAGCCTGTACATGGAAATACGGAAGTATCCAAACGAAAGAAGCCCTTGACTGTTTCCAGCAAGGGCTTCCGTGTAAAAAAAGGCACCGACCTACTCTCCCACCTGTTACGGCAATACCATCGGCTCTGGCGGGCTTGACTGCTCTGTTCGGAATGGGAAGAGGTAGACACCGCCGATATAGGCACCTAAAAATCTTTATTGGCTGATCTATGATATTCATATCATCTTATTCATGCCAACTGACATATCTATTGAAAGAGGTTCGTTTCTGTTTGTTTCAAAAATTAAAGAGGAAGACAACAGTGTCTGTCTGCTTGAGAAAGCTTCGGGCTATTAGTACCACTTGGCTTTGGTCTCTCAACCTTTACACCTATGGCCTATCAACGTAGTCATCTTCTACGACCCTATAAGGAAGTCTCATCTCGTGGCTAGTTTCGCACTTAGATGCTTTCAGCGCTTATCTATTCCAGACGTAGCTACCCTGCCGTACACCTGGCGGCATAACAGGTTCACCAGAGGTCTGTCCAACCCGGTCCTCTCGTACTAAGGTCAGATCCACTCAAACTTCCAACGCCCACAACAGATAGGGACCGAACTGTCTCGCGACGTTCTGAACCCAGCTCGCGTGCCACTTTAATGGGCGAACAGCCCAACCCTTGGGACCTTCTCCAGCCCCAGGATGTGACGAGCCGACATCGAGGTGCCAAACCTCCCCGTCGATATGAGCTCTTGGGGGAGATCAGCCTGTTATCCCCAGCGTACCTTTTATCCTTTGAGCGATGGCCCTTCCATACAGAACCACCGGATCACTATGTCCGTCTTTCGACCCTGTTCGACTTGTCGGTCTCACAGTCAAGCAAGCTTATGCCATTGCACTCCACGTACGGTTACCAAGCGTACTGAGCTTACCTTTGAAAGCCTCCGTTACCTTTTTGGAGGCGACCACCCCAGTCAAACTACCCACCAAACAATGTCCTCGGCATGACCGAGTTAGAAACCGAATACAGAAAGGGCGGTATTTCAAGGTTGATTCCATGACTCCTGGCGAAGCCACTTCAACATCTCCCGCCTATCCTACACATCCTGTACCCAATCTCAATGTTAAGCTATAGTGAAGGTGCATGGGGTCTTTCCGTCCCGTTGCGGGTAATCGGCGTCTTCACCGATACCACAATTTCACCGAGCTCATGGCTGAGACAGCGCCCAGATCGTTACACCATTCGTGCAGGTCGGAACTTACCCGACAAGGAATTTCGCTACCTTAGGACCGTTATAGTTACGGCCGCCGTTTACTGGGGCTTCGATTCAATGCTTCTCTTACGATGACATCCCCTCTTAACCTTCCAGCACCGGGCAGGTGTCAGGCCTTATACTTCATCTTGCGATTTTGCAAAGCCATATGTTTTTGTTAAACAGTCGCCTGGGCCTTTTCACTGCGGCTGCTCATCGCTGAGACAGCGCCCCTTCTCCCGAAGTTACAGGGCCATTTTGCCGAGTTCCTTAGCCATGACTCACTCGAGCACCTTAGGATTCTCTCCTCGACCACCTGTGTCGGTTTGCGGTACGGGTCTTCATAACCTGAAGCTTAGCGGGTTTTCTTGGAAGTCTGTTTACCTGCTCTATCAGCGCCACCGGAGCTTTGCTGTACTATTGGGTTTCAGCAGGGTCGGCGGATTTGCCTACCGTCCCTATACCTACGCCTTTCAACGAACTATTCCGTCAGTTCGCGGCAGTGTCACTACTCCGTCACCACATCGCAGTTATGAAGAGTACTGGAATATTAACCAGTTGTCCATCGGCTTGCCCCCTTCGGGTGCGCCTTAGGTCCCGACTGACCCTGATCCGATTAACGTTGATCAGGAAACCTTGGTCTTTCGGTGGGCGGGTTTCTCACCCGCCTTATCGTTACTTATGCCTACATTTGCTTTTCCATAACCTCCACAGTTCATTGCCAAACTGCTTCTCCGGCGATGGAATGCTCCCCTACCAGATGCACCTAAGTGCAAATCCATAGCTTCGGTACCGTTCTTGATGCCCGTTTATTATCCACGCCCGGCCGCTCGACTAGTGAGCTGTTACGCACTCTTTAAATGAATGGCTGCTTCCAAGCCAACATCCTAGCTGTCTGGGCAACCGGACCTCGTTAGTTCAACTTAGAACGAATTTGGGGACCTTAGCTGATGGTCTGGGTTCTTTCCCTCTCGGCCTTGGACCTTAGCACCCAAAGCCTCACTGCCGGCTATATTTGATAGCATTCGGAGTTCGTCTGGATTTGGTAGGATTTGACTCCCCCGCACCCAATCGGTAGCTCTACCTCTATCAAACTCTACGCCGACGCTGTTCCTAAAAACATTTCGGGGAGTACGAGCTATTTCCCAGTTTGATTGGCCTTTCACCCCTACCCTCAGGTCATCCGGAAACTTTTCAACGTTTATCGGTTCGGTCCTCCATTACATGTTACTGCAACTTCAACCTGCCCAAGGGTAGATCACAAGGTTTCGCGTCTACCTCATCTGACTATGCGCCCTATTAAGACTCGCTTTCGCTTCGGCTGCGTCCCTGAAGGACTTAACCTTGCCAGACAAGAGTAACTCGTAGGCTCATTATGCAAAAGGCACGCTGTCACAGAACTTGTCTGCTCCAACCGCTTGTAAGCACACGGTTTCAGGTTCTTTTCACTCCCCTGTTCGGGGTTCTTTTCACCTTTCCCTCACGGTACTGGTTCACTATCGGTCTCTCAGGAGTATTTAGCCTTACCAGATGGTGCTGGTGGATTCCCACAGGATTTCTCCGGTCCCGCGGTACTCAGGATACCACTATGTCAACATTCTTTACCTGTACGGGGCTCTCACCCTTGTCGCGCAGTTTCCCACCTGCTTCCAGTTCATAGCGCTGTACAATCTCGTGGTCCTACAACCCCGACCATGCCGTAACATGATCGGTTTGGGCTCTTTCCCGTTCGCTCGCCACTACTTGGGAAATCATTGTTATTTTCTTCTCCTACGCCTACTTAGATGTTTCAGTTCAGCGCGTTCGCGTTTTATACGACTATTCTTCAAATAGTCAGGTTGCCCCATTCGGAAATCTCTGGATCAAGTCGCATTTGCCAATCCCCAAAGCTTATCGCAGCTTATCACGTCCTTCTTCGCCTCTGAGAGCCTAGGCATCCCCCGTGTGCCCTTATTTACTTTCTTCACCGGCATAGCCTTTTGCCACTATGCGGCTGCTTTTGATATATATACACGTATGCTAGGTTCGGGATCGTTCGGCCTTGACCGAGGGTCTCTCCCTTACTTCAAACACATACACGTATTGTCTCTATACTGTTGTCTTCTCTTGTAATTTTTTTTCTCTTTCAATATGTCAAAGAACTCTTTTTCCGGTTTATTTTAGGAGCATCTGTCGATGTTCCTCCCGGAGATGTGGAGAATAACGGATTCGAACCGTTGACCCCCTGCGTGCAAGGCAGGTGCTCTAGCCAGCTGAGCTAATTCCCCTCTTTTTTTCGTAGTCCCGAGCAGATTTGAACTGCTGACCCCTACATTATCAGTGTAGTGCTCTAACCAACTGAGCTACGGGACTAGCTTATCTTGTTCATCTCTTTCTCTCAGTACTGCTCCTTTCGGGGCGGGCACTTTCTTCTGATGTTTTCTCTTTTTGCAATCATATGTAACGTGACGAGTACCGATCCGCGATACTCTAGAAAGGAGGTATTCCAGCCGCACCTTCCGGTACGGCTACCTTGTTACGACTTAGCCCCAATTATCGGTTTTACCCTAACACGCTCCTCGCGGTAACATGCTTTAGGTACCCCCAACTTTCATGGCTTGACGGGCGGTGTGTACAAGGCCCGGGAACGTATTCACCGCGTCATTGCTGATACGCGATTACTAGCGAATCCAACTTCATGGGGTCGAGTTGCAGACCCCAATCCGAACTGTGAATGGCTTTTAGAGATTAGCATCATATTGCTATGTAGCTGCCCGCTGTACCATCCATTGTAGCACGTGTGTAGCCCCGGACGTAAGGGCCATGATGACTTGACGTCGTCCCCACCTTCCTCACTGTTTGCACAGGCAGTCTGTTTAGAGTCCCCACCATTACATGCTGGCAACTAAACATAGGGGTTGCGCTCGTTGCGGGACTTAACCCAACACCTCACGGCACGAGCTGACGACAGCCATGCAGCACCTAGTTTCGTGTCCCGAAGGACGAATGCGTCTCTGCATTCTTCACTAACTTTCAAGCCCGGGTAAGGTTCCTCGCGTATCATCGAATTAAACCACATGCTCCTCCGCTTGTGCGGGCCCCCGTCAATTCCTTTGAGTTTCACCCTTGCGGGCGTACTCCCCAGGTGGATAACTTAACGCTTTCGCTTGGACGCTGGCTGTCTATCGCCAACATCGAGTTATCATCGTTTAGGGCGTGGACTACCAGGGTATCTAATCCTGTTCGATCCCCACGCTTTCGTGCATCAGCGTCAATACCAGCTTAGTGAGCTGCCTTCGCAATCGGAGTTCTAAGACATATCTATGCATTTCACCGCTACTTGTCTTATTCCGCCCACTTCAAATGGATTCAAGCCCATCAGTATCAAAGGCACTGCGATGGTTGAGCCACCGTATTTCACCCCTGACTTAATAGGCCGCCTACGCACCCTTTAAACCCAATAAATCCGGATAACGCTCGGATCCTCCGTATTACCGCGGCTGCTGGCACGGAGTTAGCCGATCCTTATTCTTCCAGTACATTCAGCTTCCTACACGTAGAAAGGTTTATTCCTGGACAAAAGCAGTTTACAACCCATAGGGCAGTCATCCTGCACGCGGCATGGCTGGTTCAGGCTTCCGCCCATTGACCAATATTCCTTACTGCTGCCTCCCGTAGGAGTCTGGTCCGTGTCTCAGTACCAGTGTGGGGGATTCTCCTCTCAGAGCCCCTAGACATCGTCGCCTTGGTAAGCCGTTACCCTACCAACTAGCTAATGTCACGCGAGCCCATCTCTATCCTATAAATATTTAATATCCAACCGATGCCGGTCAGATATATTATGCGGTGTTAATCTCTCTTTCGAGAGGCTATCCCCCTGATAGAGGTAGGTTGCTCACGCGTTACGCACCCGTGCGCCACTCTCACCGTCTTCGAGCAAGCTCTCCGACGGATCCCGTCCGACTTGCATGTATTAGGCCTGCCGCTAGCGTTCATCCTGAGCCAGGATCAAACTCTCCATTGTAAAATGAAGTTTTTGATTCCAACTATTTACATAATCAGAATTCTTTTTTTTATATCTCTGATCTTGGATCGAATTGAACTAATTCTTGAATTTGTTCATGACTTTCGTTTGTCTACTCGTCACGCTTACATGATTGTGTTTTCTTAAAGAACTTTTCGCGCTTCAACTTCCGTATCCGCTATATTCCGATAGGCATTGCGCCCCTCTTTATCATTTTGTTTTTCCCTTCGTTTCCGTTGGGACTGCAAAGGTAGAAATCTTTTTTGAACTTCCAAAAACTTTTTAAAGTTTTTTTCTTTTCCTTTTTTTCGATTTCCGCGTTTAAAATAAACTGAGCGGGATTTTAAATCCTGTCAGGCTTCTCTTAAACCCTTCTTTTTTCATGATTCCCTCTTTCGGGGTAACCGTTCCTCCCTTGCGGAGTGGTGCAAAGATAGGGAGTTTTAACAATCACTTCCAAGCCTTTTATTCTTATTTATTTCATTTTGCCCCTAACTGCCTGTAACGGTGCGAGATTCTTTTTGTAAAACAGGTGATCGGAAGGCTGGGATGGCTGATCCGGCCGCCGGAATGGGGACAGATAGCGGCATCTGGCAACGAAAACATCCCGAACTGCACCTGCCGGATCTATCGCCCCACCGACGCAGCATAGCAAAGGGAGATCGGAAAACGCAAACTTAGCGAAACAGAGAACCGCATAATTTAATATCATCGATATATATAATAGTGATAGGATGTGACCGCGAACCGCAACCGCAGCGGAACAGAGGATGACAGGATTAGTCTAAAGTAAACCTTGATCAATTCTCATTTTGGTATAGCTTTTCCTTAGGGTTTACTTAGGGTTTAGTTAGGGTTAGTTTAGGTATAGCTTAGGTTATAGCTAAACTAACCCTAACCAAAAGCTAACTAAATACCAATTAAAATCTAGCTTAAAGAAGAAGTAAATAAAAGCGAATAAATAGAACACTATATAAATAGCCATATAACCTATATATATGTAGACGCAGGCCCTATTGCCGAAGTTGACTTGAAAGATACTGCGTCCCTAATGGCCAAAACAATGCGAAGTTTTTAAGGATATAATCATCATAGATCAATAAAAACCTCATTTTAGGTTTCTGGTACCCCTAAAGGAACATCTGATTGAAGCCCCCTTAGATACAGGAAAGTTACGAGGTCTAGAAAACCACGATTCACCCGAAATATATCTAATAATTTGCTCCAATAAATAGCTCGAAGATGCCCACAGGAAGGTCTTTGACAAACAAAATGTAATTGAAACCGTATATTCGTAAATAGCAAATTAAAATCTTCCTTATTTTGAACGGACTTTTCAAAATTTACAAAGTTGACGCCGACGAGGCACTGCGCATACAGCAATCCAAAAACGAAATACATCAACATGATTTCGAGGAATTGATTATTGGTGTGGCAGGAAAGCTCGAACATTTTATCGATTTTAAAACAAAAACCTACACCGCTCCATTTATAAGTTTTGTCACTCAGGGCAAAACCCACCGCGTCAAACCTCTTTTGCATAATAATAACATTGAATTTTGGGTCGTTCGATTTAAAAGTGAATTTATCCCCGAAACGACTTTCCAGCTCTACGCCCACTTTCATGAAAATGCGACATTGACCTTCGCCAGCCCCAACTGCTTTGGAAGATTGATAGTCCTGTGTCAGCTAATGCAGCAGGAATGCTTACAAACTAGCGTAGATTATGCGGTTATCAAGCAGCTATTGAGCACCATCTTTACCATGATTGAATCTGAACGGAAAAAGCAATTTCCAGACAGCCAACAGCAATTGAAAAATCAGAGTACAACGTTCACAAGCTTTCTATCTATACTGGAAGAGAACTACCGCCGTCCAGAAGGCGTTAATTTTTACGCGGAGAAGCTTTTTATGTCGACACGAAACCTAAATTTAATTTGTCAGAGCATATTACAACAAAGCGTTTCTGAGATTATCGAAACACGGAAACTTATTGAAGCAAAAAACCTCTTGTTGACAACGACTAAAACGATCTCGGAAATTGGTTTTGAACTCGGCTACCAAGATAAAGCCTACTTTACCAATGTCTTCAAAAAGAAAGCAGGCATGACGCCTTCGGAATTTAGAAGTGAAATCCAAAAACTTATTTCAGAATAGCGTACAACAGATTTCCGAATAGTACAACAGATTGACAGGATAATTATACCGCCTAGCCAGCCCCAACCCCTACCTTTGTAGTAAAAATTGACGCAGCCACATCATATCAAATGCGTAGAAAGGATTTTATTAAAATTATGGCAACATTACCATTAGCTGGAGTAACACATAAAGCAAACTCTTTATATAAATTTTCCGAGGAACTGGAGGCAACGGACAAATTTCCGGTCTTATTTTTAGGACATGGAAGTCCCATGAACGCCATAGAGGACAACGAATTTGTCCGGGGATTCAAAAAAATTGGCCAAACTTTCGAAAAACCGAAGGCGATTCTTGTTGTCTCGGCACACTGGGAAACACGTGGAA
Source organism: Sphingobacterium paramultivorum (assembly GCF_014109745.1). Lineage (NCBI taxonomy): Bacteria > Pseudomonadati > Bacteroidota > Sphingobacteriia > Sphingobacteriales > Sphingobacteriaceae > Sphingobacterium > Sphingobacterium paramultivorum. Next base: position 6,181,113 of record NZ_CP058555.1, on the reverse strand, counting down.
CATTTGTCACAGCGATGGAGCATCCCGCCACCATTCATGACTTTGGCGGTTTTCCTCAGGCGTTATTTGATGTCCAATACCCAGCTCCAGGTAGCCCTCCACTCGCTTTAGAAACACAGCGTATTGTCAGCAAAGCAGATGTTCATCTCGACGACAAATGGGGGCTGGACCATGGATCATGGTCTGTCGTCAAACATCTATACCCTGATGCAGACGTTCCTATTATTCAAATGAGCATCGATTACACACAGCCTGCAGCATACCATTATGAGATTGCACAGCAATTAAACGCGCTAAGAAAGAAGGGGGTACTCATTATCGGTAGCGGCAATATGGTGCACAACTTACGGATGGTCGCCTGGGACAAACTCGATACGGCAGGCTATGCGTATGAATGGGCTACTATAGCAAATGAAAAAATGAAGAAATTTATTCAGAACGGCAACCATCAGGCGCTCATAGATTTCAGAAAACAAGGCAAAGAGTTCGACTTGGCAATTCCAACTCCTGAACATTACCTCCCTTTAATCTATACCTTGGGTTTACAGGAGAAAAATGACGAGTTGTTTCTCTTCAACGACAATTCAGTGGCTGGATCGCTGACCATGACCTCCTTGAAAATCGGTTAAGCCTCCAGCATACCTATCAGGAATATCCAACAATACAAGCCCATTCCATTAACCGAGAAAAAGGCCAATGGAATGGGCTTGTTGTATACAGCACTCCGCTGAGTTGGAAATATCTCGAAATTTCCATGACAAAAAGCGTTAGGATTGCAGCGCTAGGATTGATAAATTTGTTTGAAACAAAACAACGTACTTGAACTTAACTCATGGCAACAAAACCTGTTATTGAAATTGAATATTGTCCAAAATGCAATTGGATGCTGCGCGCCGCCTATATGGCGCAGGAGGTACTGAGTTCGTTCACGGATGAGATCCATGGAGTGATGCTGGTCCCCAGCGAAATTGCAGGCCGTTATACAATACGGGTAGCGGATAAGGAGATATTCGATCGAAAAAGAGCCGGTCGATTCCCCGAAATAAAAGAACTCAAACAACTGATCCGTGATCTAGTCGCACCAGATAAATCCTTAGGTCATTCGGACAAATCTCCTTCATCCAACATTTAATTTAGCATAAATCGGATTTTAAAGACTTCTTCTTATTAGCAACTTTGTATAAATTAAATGAACAATCATGACTATTCAACAAGAAGTAGATTTTCAACGTATCGCCAAGGCCATACATTTCTTACAGGAAAACTTTAAGTCTCAACCTACATTGGGTCAGATCGCTTCTCATGTTTACATGAGTGAAGCTCATTTTCAACGCATGTTTACCGCATGGGCAGGTACAAGCCCCAAAAAATTCTTACAGTACGTAAGTATAAATTATGCAAAATCATTGCTTAAGGAAAATAACATTGCTGAAACAACATTCCAGCTTGGCCTTTCCAGCAGCAGTAGACTTCATGAACTATTTATCAACATTGAGGGGATGACTCCCGCTGAATATAAAAATGAAGGCTCCAATTTATTGATTTCCTACGCGTATTATCAGAGCTTATTCGGCACAATGCTAATTGCATCCACCTCAAAAGGTATTTGTCATATTGCCTACGCGGATGATAACATAACAGCTTTTGACTCTCTTCAGCAACGATTTCCGAACGCAACATACCTACAACAGGGGAACAGCATGCACGAGAATGCACTCAGCGCATTAAATCCCCAAGATAAAGATATCCGTCAGGTAAAATTACATTTAAAAGGCACTGATTTTCAATTGAAAGTCTGGGAAGCTTTATTAAAAATCCCTATGGGTAACTTAAGCACTTACGGTGCTATCGCTTCTCAAATCGGAAACCCCAAAGCCTCCCGTGCTGTCGGCACAGCTGTTGGAAGCAATCCGATAGCTTACCTTATCCCCTGTCATCGTGTTATACAAAACAGCGGTATATTTGGTGGTTACCGATGGGATCCAATGCGGAAAACAGCGATGATCGGATGGGAGACTTTGCATACGGCTATTTAGTAAACACACACAATACGATAACATGGAACTTTTCGACAATCTCTTCGATGGCAATAGAAATCTACTCCCTTACGATGGGACTGTCAATTATTATGGTAAAATACTGCCTCCACAGAAAGCAAACCACTATTTTGATAGACTCATGGACTCGATCGAATGGGTAAATGACCGTGCCATTATTTTTGGAAACGAAATCGTCACCAAACGAAAAGTGGCTTGGTATGGCGACCAGGCTTTCGAATATAGCTATTCCAACACTACTAAAAGAGCGCTTCCCTGGACAAAGGAACTTCTTGAGCTGAAAAAGATTGCCGAAGAACAAACACAGGAGACGTATAATTCCTGCCTGTTGAATCTTTATCACAATGGCGACGAAGGAATGGCCTGGCACAGCGACGGTGAAAAAGACCTCAAAAAAAATGGAGCAATTGCTTCTTTAAGCTTTGGTGCTGAACGAAAGTTTGCCTTTAAACATAAAACGAGCAAAGAAAAAATAGACATCATCTTGGGCCATGGAAGTTTATTGGTGATGAAAGGTGTTACACAAACGTATTGGTTGCATCGGCTTCCACCGACAAAAAAGGCGTTCAGTGCACGAATTAATCTGACATTTCGAAGCATCGATCAGCTGTAGTCTTACAGGCCCAGGGTAAGGCTTACAGGAATGGACACCTATTTGTAGGCAGACTTCAACAGCATTCAGTCATTAATCGTGTCAACCTTTTCAAACATAAAGGCTGACACGATCGATCTGGTTATTTAATAACGTCCCTGCTGTTGTCCTTGGCTGTGTAATCCATAAAAATGCCACCGTCCAAGGTAATATTTTTCACCTTTTTAGTCGAAGTCCAAGTCAGGATTACCTGTTTTTCATTGTGTTGCCAAATTGACGGAGTTTGATGTTTTGTCTCCACCGATCCATCCGTATAGGTAATCAACACATCAAACGGAATTGCAAATCCCCCGACATTAGTGATCGTCAGTGTATTTTTGCCAGCAAGTTGTTTAAAATCATTCACTTTAAGGTCGATGTAATTATTGGTGAAATACCAATTTTTCCAATACCAGTTTAAATTCTGCCCAGCTCCAGCATTGATGCTATAAAAGAAGTCCCAAGGCGTCGGATGTTTTCCATGCCATAGCTCCATGTAATGGTGTAATGCTTTTTTAAACAGTTCATCGCCCAAGTAATCCCGTAATGCAATATAAGACAATGCGGCCTTGATGTAGGCATTGTTGCCGTACCCTAAACCACTTAACTGAGAGGTCATGGTAATCAAGGGTTGGTCTTCTTCGGTAGAAGGGTCAAAGATATAGCGCTTTACACGGGCATCTTTGAAAAGTTCTTTGTTTTTTTCGGCACCAATCTCCGCATTTCCAATCCAGAATTCCAATGCAGTAGCCCAGCCTTCATCCATATAACCGTATCGCGTCTCATTGATACCCATGTAAAAAGGGAAATAGGTATGTGCAATTTCATGGTCTGCTGTTTGTCGCGCATCCACGAGATTATCTGGGACACTAGAATCGTTGATCATCATTGGATATTCCATGTCTGCAAATCCCTGAACGGCCGTCATTGTTGGGTATGGGTAGGTGACACCAGGCCAATTTTTAGAAAACCAGTCAATGCAATATTGCTGCCAACCAATGTATTGTTCAAAATCTGCTGTTCCGGTGACATAGCTTGACTGCACACTCACGCGCTTACTTCCCAAATCTACACTCCCGCCATCCCAGATATAATTATCACTCACACTGAAACAAAAATCAGGCACATAGGTTGCTTTAAATTTCCACTTATTCCAGGCTTCTTGTGTTGTCACTTTCCCCGCTTTCATTTCGGCATCTGTCGCGATATGTATTGGCGTGTCGCTGACTTTTGATTTTTCGAAACGGTCCAGAACAGGTTTCTGCAGTACATCAGCCGCATTTGTCAATTCACCTGTCGCCCAAACAACAAAGTTCTTCGGAACGGATATCTCAAATTGATAATCGTTGAAACCATTGTAGAATTCTTGTCGGCCATTATGTTCCAGAAGATCCCAGCCATTATAATCGTCGTATACAGACACACGCGGATAAGAGTAAGCACAATAAAAGGTGGAAGCATTCAACAGCCCTTCACGGTCGCTTTCGACAGATAACGGATATTCCCAGCTAATGTCCAATGTTGCAGTGCTTCCCGGAAGGATTTTCTGCCCAAAATCACCTAACTTCACCGTTCCCCAGTCCTTGCTGTTTACTTCGTAAACTTGACCATTCAGTTTAAACGATTTAATCTTTAGGCCCGAAGTCAGGTAGTCGTCCGAAGCGTATGCAGCACGTACCGCATTAGGTTTGTGTACATTGTTCACAAATCGGATAGCCAAGCGTTTCAATGTATCGGGACTATTGTTTGTGTACACAATAGTCTCTGTTCCACTCACCATCTTTGTAGCCGGATCCAATTGCACCCGCACATCATACTTACCAAAATTCTGCCAATAGTTTTTCCCTGGTAGACCCGTTTTGGTACGGGTTCCCTTTTCGATCGCTTGCTGAATATTCCTTGGGGTATACAGTTCTTGCGCATGAGCTACCCCTGTCAATAAAAGCAAAGTCAATCCATAATTAAATATAGTGCGTCCTATCATATCCTAGTTTAAATAATCAAACTAAGATAAATTTGCTGTGATTTGCAAGTTTAATTCTCCAGCTTCGCAAGAAAAATAAACTTCTTCAACACAATACCGTATTTGCATTTGTTCAAAGATCAAAAAAAGACAGGCTCCGAGTACTTGAGAAAACATTTTATTTTTTTTGACGTTTAGTTTTAAGATAGACCCGAATGTATGCATCAACTTTTACGTTTTAACGATTTCTTCCGACATGCTTTTTTAGGAATACTTTTGATTTCAATCCCTACGCTGCTCGCTGCTCAAACCGATGCAAAAACAGACTCTCTTGCACAGTACAAACATCAGCGTGACTCGGCCATGGCCAGTCAATACGATATATCGGATTTAATCGGACGAATAATCCATCCCAAACGAAAAAAGGAACACGCGAGTAAACGCTCTCCCATCACCTTAATGCCCAACATTGCCTACAACCCAACCATTGGTGGTCAGATCGGAATCAAGGCTGTCGCGGGGAAAGTACTGGGTGACCCCAAAACAACGACCATGTCGATCGCAGCGACATCCGCCTCAATCACCACAAAAAACATCATGGTCTTCTATATCAGCCATAATATCTTTACCCCCAACAATAAACTAAATTTTCAGGGCGCTTTTGCACTTGTCAAAATGGTCGCTTTAGATGCGGGTTTGGGCATGACTCCCCATGGAAAATGGAACAATGCCGATGAAGAGATCCTTGCCAACCCCGACCATAAAAAATACGGAGCAAAATATAACGCATTTACATTTAATGAAAAAGTCTATAAACGTATCGCCGACGGACTATTTGTTGGAGCTGGATTGGCGTTTGACTTACGACGAAAAATAACCAGCAGCGGCCCCAATGGCAACATTACGCCCAATACCATCTACACCGAAAAACATGGCTTCGATCCCGACAGTTATAATTCCAATGGACTATTGCTCAATATGCAATATATGACAAGAGACAATCCCAATAGGCCTTACAAGGGTATCTATTCGGATATTGGTGTGCGATGGAACACAACGCTGTTGGGCAGTAGCAAAAGTGCTGTACAGCTTACCACCGACTTTCGAAAATACTTTAGTCTATCTCAGTCCGACCCGGCTCATGTACTTGCCTTCTGGTATTGGGGCTCCTATAAACTTGGTGGTACACTTCCCTATTTTGATCTCCCAGGAACGGGAAGAGACGTAGCCGTCAGAAGCGGCCGGGGTTATACCATTGGTTATTTCAAAGGAATTTCTTTCGGTTATGCCGAAACAGAATACCGCTTCCCAATTTTAAAGAATCACTTTTTGAGCGGAGCTGCTTTTTTCAACCTACAGACTGCCAGCGACGAACTGGGTACCAAACTTTTTGAAAGGTGGCAACCTGGGGGTGGTGCCGGATTACGGGTGCTCTTTAACAAAGCAACACGCACAAATCTATGTCTGGACTATGCCTTTGGAAAATATGGTTCCCGTGGTTTCTTTTTAGGGCTGAATGAAGCCTTCTAATTCCAGATTGCGACAGCTTTGTTTGCCATAAAATAACTAAATTAGCCGATGTTGTTGCTCTTTCTATTCACGAAGAGTGACTGAATTGGCATTGACGATACTTCATCATGAATTTAAAAACCTTTTTTCTATACATTGTATTATTATTGGCTCTTGTTTCCTGTCATCAGACAAAGACGCCAAAAACAACGAAAAATGACGAACAAAAGAAAGAACAGGTAGTCCCCCCTGCATCACCACCGCTCCCATCGGATACTTCGAGCTACGATAGCCCGCGTTTTGCAGACAGAATTGAAGAACAAACGCAGCAGTTAATAAAAATGAACGACGCCGGCCTCTTCGATAAACTTCACCAGAAGTTAACGACAACACTAAGTGCAGACCAGAAGGATTATTTTCTTGGGCATCCTAACTTGGCTGTTTTAGCGATCGCGAAAGGGAATATCTTCGAAAATGGCTCTGGAGACCTTGGGTATCTGCTGTACAACAAAGATAATCATCACATCGAGATCACCTTATTCGATCATAAACGCAATACATACAACACATTGTATAAAGAGTTAAAAGTTGTCAATACCCTTCAAAATCTAGATTGTTCATCCAGCTTTGGATCGCTCGATTATCTCGTTGCTTCCGAACTGATTTATCAAGAGGATTATATTCGTTTAAACAATTCAAATTACCTGATTGACGACAATTCCTTTGATGTGACCGATATTTCGACGAACAAAAACTTTGATTTGCAGCAGGGCTGTCTGAACAAAAAATTCTCAAAAGAAGCCATGGCCAACAGTCTTTGTGTGCCGACCAGCTCCGTATATGCGAATTTTCAATGCCTAAAATACAATAAGAAAAAGCAGATTTTTGAAATTTATTTCAGTCAGGAATTTGCAGACTAAGCCGACCAAACCCTAACGATGAAAAGATATTACCTACTTGCTACCCTTGGTTTATGTAGCAAATTATATGCGCAGGAAGTGGATACTACGACTAATCGACTAGAACAAGTCGAAGTTAAAGCCTACTTCAATAAACAACCACTATTGCGACTGACATCTTCTGCGGCTGTGTTAAGCAGCCAAATGATCCAATCCCTGCAGTCGCCCTCCTTTGTTTCAGCAATGAACAGGGTGCCGGGTTTACGCATGGAAGAACGTTCCCCTGGGAGTTACCGGCTAGCACTCCGTGGGAGTATGATCCGTTCACCTTTTGGTGTTCGCAATGTCAAAATCTATCTGGACGACTTTCCATTTACTGACGCAGGCGGGAACACCTATCTTAACTTGATAGATCCATCCGCAATAGGACAAATCAATATATTAAAAGGTCCAGATGGATCGATCTATGGGGCCAATTCAGGCGGTGTACTCTCCTTTTATAGTAAGGGATTTGATCGATCTGACAAACCTGAAGTCAACCTCCAATTAACGGGGGGCTCCTACGGTCTTTTCCAGGAACAGCTCAATGCAATATTACCCCTCAGCCAGAGTCAGCAACTTGCCATCAATCAAAGTTGGACAAGAAGTGACGGTTATCGCCAGAATTCAGCCTTAAACAAAAAGAATATACAGCTTAATTACAATTGGCAATATGCAAAAACATCCGAATTAAAATTCACCGGTTTCTATTCGGATCTTGGTTACCAAACTCCGGGAGGGCTCACCGCAGCACAAATGGAGAGCGACCGCAGACAGGCCCGGCCTAAGGGCGGACCAAATCCTGGTGCTGCTGAACAAAAAGCAGCAATCTACGATAAAACATTCTTTGGTGGACTGAGCAACCAGACGCACCTCAGTTCTAAGATGACCTTATTCGCCAGTGTATTTGGTTCATCCAATCAGATCAAAAATCCCTTCATCACCAATTACGAGAAAAGAGATGAAAAGAATTTAGGAACGCGCCTGTATTTATCTTATGCCGATCTGTTGAGCCAAGATTTAAAATATGAAGTCCAACTGGGCTTGGAAGCACAAAAGGGCTGGTATGCTATTGACAATTATGACAACGCCCAAGGTGTCGCTACCGATCCTCAGGCCAAGGACAAATTGGAAAACAGTCAGCAATCATTTTTTGCACGCACCCAACTGGAGTGGCTAGAGCGCCTCCAGGTAGAGCTGTCGCTCGGATTAAATGAGAATAAAATTGGCTACCAGCAACGTTATCCTGTCGCACAAGAAAACAAAGAAAATATTGATTTCGGAAGTACCTGGATGCCACGAGCAGCACTATCCTATTTGATCACACCAATCCTTGCACTTAGAGCATCGATTTCTAAAGGTTTCTCTGCACCAACTGTTGCTGAAGTCCGCTCGTCAGACAATACAATTAATACGATGCTGAAACCAGAAACAGGTACAAACCATGAATTTGGGCTTCGTTGGCATTTGTGGAATCGCCGGATTATTTTAGATGCAGCGGCCTACACGTATCAAATGAACAATGCCATTATCCGACAGGTACGGGATAATGGTGCTGAATATTTTCAAAATGCGGGTAAAATAAACCAAAAGGGATTGGAAGCCTCGCTATTCATGTATTTGATCAGGCCTCAAACAACCGGTATGGTCCGTAGCCTACAACTGACCAGTAATTTTTCCCTCAATGACTACAGGTTCAAAACCTATCAGGTAGGCGACAAAAACTATAAGGACAATAAACTCCCTGCAGTTCCTAAAACAGTATGGGTAAATTCGTTGGATATACTTTTCCCGAATGAATTCCAACTGGATCTCCTTTCCAATTTAACTGCAGCAATACCACTGGATGACGCAAACACTGTTTATGCCAACCGGTATCATCTTTTGCAAGCCAAATTATCCTGGAGCAAATCTGTCTGTTCACCGCATAAAATCAGGCTTTTTGTTGGGGCCGACAATCTGCTCAATGAAAAATATAGTCTTGGAAACGATATAAATGCTTTTGGAGGACGGTATTTTAATCCTGCCCCATTACGTAATTATTATGGCGGAATGAGTTTTAATTTTTAACCAAGCATCATGGAATTCCATCAGTATACATTGACCGATATCGATTTCACCAAGGTGAGCCGTTATTCTTATTTTCCTTGGATGGACCTGACACTGGCCCATTTTCAGGTCAATGCGATGGAAATGGAGGTCAATCAGGCAACTTTTCAGGTACTGGAGAATTATACCGATTTTGAAGTGATGATCATACATACATTGCCCACAACAGCCGTCTTTTGCAATTGTCCACAAACAGGATTCTGCCGTCATCAAAAGGCGGCTTTAAGTAAACTATTTACACAGGAGAATTGGCTGGCATTTTTTGATCACAACCGCTATCAGCATCTCCTCAAGAAGGTTGCGGCACAATATGGACTGGAAAAGGAATCGTCTTTAGAAAACTATTTTTCAGCCCAGATCAAAGCAGGGAAGCTTGAGTTTCTATTAAAAGACAAACAGCTAACCTCCATTGATGACTTTGATCTAGTGGAGGAATCTCTTGCCCCAAAGGCCAAGACGACAGCCGAACAGCATCATCATTTTGTGGTGTTAACGCGCAACCGGTATTACAAAAATCTACAAATACTCCTGTGCCAAGCTCCAATGACGAAATCTGGCCTACCTAAAAACCCGATTTCCGCTAGTGAGAGCCAGTTTCGTATCTGGCAAAGCAGCTCGATTGAGGAAATGCAATTTTACACAGCTGTTTATCAATTTTCTCAAGCTGTGCAACAGGATATCGAAATCAGCTCCAGCCTGAAGGCGATTGCAAAAAACCCGTTACACCTCGATTTTTATCTGCATGACTATGAGAAATCCGACAATATAACAGCCTCCACCTTATCGCCGATTCAATTTAACCTAAACAAAGGTGATATTAAGCTCTTTATTACAAAAAAAGGTGCGTTTTATGCCATTCAGGGAGAAATTCATATTCATACGATAGCCTACAATTTACAGGATTTAGTTGTTCTTTTGGACCATTTCATTCTCATCAAAAATCAGCTTTTTCTGATTGAAAATAAGTTTCACCTCAAGTTGATCCGTTTGTTTGGCAACAAAGGGGAGCAATTATTGATCCATCAGCGTAAGTTCGAAGAATTCAACAGATTGTTTTTGGAACAGATAGCACATTCCGTGGAGTTGAATTTTAAAGATATTCCCAAAGCAAGCAAGCCACAGTTGAAGGAAAATCTGTATTATCAGGACATGCAGCCACTTTTGTTTCTGGAGGAATCGGAAGATTTTGTCAACCTTATTCCTGTCATGCGTTATGGTGAAGTCGAAATTCCTATTTTAAGTAAGCGGAATATATTCGGTACAGACAGCAAGGGTATACAATTTTTGGTCGATCGGAAACGTGAAGCTGAAACAAAAGTTATTTCCCTGTTACTGAAACAGCATCCCTATTTTCAGGAGCAAATGGATGAGGGAAGCTTTCAGCATTTTTATTTGCATCGCAAATACTTTCTGGACAGTAACTGGTTTCTGGATGCTTTTGACGAGTGGCAGCATCAGGGTATACAGATCATTGGATTTAATACGTTACGTGGAAATAAATTAAGCCGTTTTAAGGGAAAAATACATGTGGAGGTCCTCAGTGGACAAAATTGGTTCAATGCCAATATACAGGTCAAGTTTGGTCCCAAAAGTGTCTCCCTAAAAAAACTTGAAAAGGCAGTACGGAACCGCTCGCAATTCATCACCTTGGATGATGGCACCCAGGGGATTTTACCGCAACAGTGGCTCGATAAATTTGAGACCTATTTTAATGCTGCCGAATCGATCGCTGATGATTTCATTGAAATTCCAAAATACAAATTCAATGAGATCGATCAACTATTTGATCAGTCCGAGCTAGACCCCATTGTGTTGGCTGAGCTCAGCACATTGAGAAAGCAGCTAGCTAATTTTTCTTCGCTATCCGAGGTCCAGGTACCTCCAACTTTTGTCGGAAACTTACGTCCTTATCAGCAACAAGGACTACAATGGCTGCATTTCTTGGACGGGCTTAACTTTGGCGGCTGTCTTGCCGATGACATGGGACTTGGCAAAACGATCCAAATATTAGCCTTTCTGGCTACTCAAAAAGCAAAGGGACAATCTGCACCAACATTACTTGTACTTCCCACGACCTTAATTTTTAATTGGCGGCATGAAATCCAGCAATTCCTTCCATCTTTTCAAACGTTAGTTTTAGATGGCCCAAATAGAATAGAAAAAGGGATGCAGTTTGAACAGTATGACCTTGTTTTAATTTCTTATCACAACCTGCTGACGGATATCAATATGCTAAAAAAAATAACCTTCAATTATGTCATATTGGACGAATCGCAGCAAATCAAAAACCCGGATTCCCAGCGATACAAAACGGTAAATTTATTAAAATCAAGAAATCGCATCATCTTAACAGGAACTCCTATCGAGAATAATACGATGGATCTTTATGCCCAGCTTTCCTTTATTGTACCGGGTCTGCTAGGAAGCAAAAAATATTTCAAAGATGTCTATACGACTCCTATTGATACTTTCCATGACCGCAAGAGAAAAAAAATGCTGAAAGAGAAAATAAAGCCTTTTATTCTCCGGAGAACAAAGCAGGATGTATTACGTGATCTTCCTGCAAAAAATGAACTGGTTCTTTACTGTGAGATGAAAACTGCCCAACGGCGGATTTATGATCTTTATGAAAAAGAGTTTCGGGATTTTATCTCTGCCAAAGATGGCGATGAAATCAAGAAAAGTCCCATGCATGTACTAAAAGGTCTAACAAAATTGCGTCAGATATGTAATTCAAGTAAACTTCTCCAATACGAAGATCTGACTACCGCTGCGGACTCTGCCAAAATCGAAATGCTTATCGAGCAGATTCAGCATAAAAAAGACCAGCACAAAATGATCGTGTTTTCACAGTTTGTCAGTATGCTCAACCTGATTAAAGAAGCTTTGGATAAACAGGGTATTCGCGCGTTGATGCTCACGGGCCAATCCAAAAATCGAGGTAAATTGGTTAACGACTTTCAATCCGACAAGGATATCCCCGTTTTTCTGGTCAGTCTAAAAGCAGGTGGTACCGGACTTAATCTTACCGCAGCAGATGTTGTGTACCTGGTAGACCCCTGGTGGAATCCTGCTGTTGAACAACAGGCGATCGACAGGATCTATCGCATGGGTCAACAAAAGACGGTTACCGCTGTTCGATTAATCAGTCCTAACACAGTCGAAGATAAAATTCAGACCTTACAGCAACATAAAAAGGAGATTAGCAACAGCATTCTGGATGACGGCGGAAGTTTAGATGTCTTTTATCTGGACAAAAGCTATTTAATGAATTTGCTACGATAAACTATTGAAATGAAAAAAGGGGACATCGATCGATGTCCCCTTTTTTGATATAATTCGTTGTCAGCTGCTCTTTATTTTTTGTCAGAAATGTACGTTTTGTTACCATTTCCGTTGATATAATATTTACCACCTTTTGGACCGAGATAGACTGTATGGCCGTTATATTTTTCACTTGTTGCTTTATCAGCTGTAGCTACGGCATCTTTTTTAACAGCAGTAGCTTGTTTTTCAGCTTTAGCGCTTTCTTTTTTCACGGCTTTTTCCTTCGCTTCCACTGGTGCTGCTGGCGGTGTTTTTGTATCAGCCATCTTTTTCGTCTGCGCTGACTTTTCCTTCACTGCAGCTTCCTTCTTCGCTGTAGCTTTCACCGGCGCTGCCTTCGTTTTCGTTTCGGCCTCGTTGGCTTTAGTCTTTACTTCTTTTGCTTTTTGTTCAGACTTTTTGGCTTCTTTTTCCATTTTTTTAGGAGCCGTTTGTGCATAGGATTGTCCCAATCCGACTGCAGCGATCAAAGCTAATGCAGCTGTGATTTTTTTGAAACGATTTATTGCTTTCATAACTCAATTGTTATATAAATAATTGTAAATAAAAGTACAATACAAATGCCATATTTCGATTTAATTACCTGAAAAAAATATTTTTAACAATTTTTTAACTTAGCCAAGGAATTATTCGACAACTTGTTTTCTAAATTTCGAATCAATTATATATTTTACTCCCTTCGCATCTATAAATACAGGCTTTCCATGGTATTGCTCATTACTCCGTCGATCAATGGCAACTCGATACCGTGTGGGTGAGTTAATGGAGCTGTAGGTTATATTTCCAACCGATTCTCCAGGGCTAGCGATTACTTCCGAACCTTCATATACGCGCTCACTCACCCTGCCAGTAAAACGCTGTTTTCCTGTTGACGTTTTTATTTTCTCCTGCTGCTCGGGCTCTTTATCGATCGGCGCAACACCCAAGGTCATCACATCTACCTGTGGGCTTAAAGGGAAGAATGGATCTACCCACCGATATACAAAATGATAATCGGTTTCTAAATTATTAAAAGCATGCATTTGCTGGGCCCTTACAATACTTATCCCGCCTCCTAAAATCAGCAGTGGCAGTAGGCAACGTCTAAAGAAGATTAATTCAACTCCTAACATATCTTTTTTTCCTTTCGTTTAAGTACTCCCAAATAAAATGCCATCTCTATCTAAAGGACTCATCTTTAACACATTTTTAACTAAAGCAAATTAGTTTGATATTTAACTGTTTTATATTTAACTTTGTGCTATGAAAAACGAATCCATGAATCCAGTAAAACCCTTAGTGGATAGTATCATTGCTTTGCGAACGAGCTTAAAACAATACTATATCCAGAAAATAAAGGAACAGCAGTTGGATATCACCTATGAAATGTTGCAAGTATTGGCGGCACTGTGGAAAAAGGAGCAAATGAATCAGCAAGATATAGCCACAGCGATACAAAAGAACAAAGCAAGTGTCACTCCGCTGATCGATAATCTTTGTAAACGAGATCTGGTTAGACGCGTCAGCGATCCCAATGACAGACGAAATAACTTAATCGAATTAACGGTAAAGGGAGACGAATATAGGACATTATTAGACCCTGTCCAACAAGACCTCTACCGTGTGATCCTGCAGGAGATATCAGAAAAAAAAGTATTGGAAATTACAGAAACTCTCGAAAAATTGACCGCAATTATTGATAAGCAATAGTATCGGGAGCCTTGATTTTCAGAAAAAAATAAGATAAGTAATTGAGTCATGAGCAATTCAACATTAAGTGAGAAAGAAATAAAACGAAGGCGGAAGATATGGATCATCAACATCCTATCTGCGGTCGTCATTGTGGTTACAATTATCTGGGGTATCTTAGTCTTTTTCCACATCAACGAATCTGTTTATACAGATGATGCCCAGGTAGATGCCCATATTACCCCTATAAATTCGCGTATCAGCGGTTATATCAAAACAATTCGATTTGATGAGCATCAAAAAGTTCACAAAGGCGATACACTCGTCATTATTGATGATGCTGAGTACAGAATTTTATTACAAAATGCACAAGCCACCCTTGCCGATGCCAAAGCAAGTAAAACAATATCGCAATCTGGAATTGCCATTGCCGGCAATAGTACTGCGATAGCAAATGCCAATATCGATGAGATGAGAGCCCGGCTAGATAATATGGAATTGAATTATAGGCGCTACGAGAGTCTGGTAAAAGATGAAGCAGTAACGCAATATCAATTCGATCAGGTAAAAGCAGATTATGAGGCCATGTTAGCCAAATACAAGGCACTTTTGGCGCAAGAGCGTGTATCGAAACTTAACACGCATGAGTCTGAACAGAAGCTATCAATCAATGATGCCTCATTGCTAAAGGCCGAATCTGCGATTGATCTTGCCAAGTTAAACCTTTCGTATACGGTTATCACTGCGCCATACGATGGTGTATTGGGACGGCGGACGATAGAAGAGGGACAATTGGTGCAAAACGGTACGCCATTGGTCAATATTGTACGTGATGAGCAGAAATGGATTACGGCAAATTATACCGAAAGTCAACTAAAAAATATTGCCCTCGGGGCAAAAGTCAACATTGAAATTGATGCATTGGCAGGGAAGACATTTGAAGGTGAAGTAGCCGCCATATCCGAAGCAACAGGATCTAAGTATTCTGCTGTCCCGGTTGACAATTCTACGGGGAACTTTGTTAAGGTACAACAGCGCATTCCAGTTAGAATTAATTTTACAGCATCCAATACCCAAAAAGATCTTGCCATGCTTCGCGTAGGTATGAATGCTATCATACGTATTAAATAATCATGAAAGATCGTATATTCAGAGATTGGTTGAGTTCAGGCTGGGAATTGTTCTTTCTGTTTGTACTCAATATTTTATTTTCGTTCAATAATGGAATCCCAACATCCATTAACACGTATGTCATGAATGGATACGCCGGTACCACCGCAGATCTGAATATGGCTACATATTGTTATTATGCGGGAATGGTATGTGCCATACCACTGGTATTTAGGTTGTTGAAATTATTTTCCAAAAAGACGATATTAATCGTATCTATCTTCATTATCCTCGCTTCCAATACGGTTTTGGAACATGCCAATAATGGTGTCAACATCTGTATGTCCACATTTTTTATCGGAAGTGCCAAGATTATTGTCACTATGGCTATCATTGGGGAAATGATCCCTTTTCTCATGCCACGTGGAGAACGGTATCAATTATATGCAGTCTACTACCCCATGACAATGATCATTCCTGCCTTGGCAAGTTATGTATCTGTTCTATTTGCAACACGTTTCTATTGGGAAACTGTCTTTTTATTTCAAAATATACTACTTGCAGTAGCGTTGTTAATCTGCATTATCTTTATGAAATCGTCAGATTTTAAAAAGGTACCTCTCTATCAATATGACTGGTTTGGAAGTATTTTACTTTGTATTTCATTATTGAATTTTGCCTATTTCAGCACATATGGTCTGACACAAAATTGGTTTCATTCCAGGTTTATTTTGGTCACCGGAATCGCATCGCTCTGTTTTTTTATACTTTTTATAAATAGAAGTGTACTAATCCGAAAATCACTCTTAAATTTTGAAGCCTTCTCAACACGGATTCTGCCTATCTCCATTGGAACAATTTTTATTTTCGGCATTTTTTATAGCTCGACCTCGCTGTACTCCTCCCTTTTGGGAATTACGCTTGGTACAAACCCCTTGGAAGTCGCCGAGATAAATACCTATGTAATTCCTGGTTATATGATCGGCGCAGTAATCGCTTATATATATTTCAAAATAACAAAGAAATGCAAGTTCATTTTGGCATTCTCCGCAGCGTGTTATGCCCTATCTTGCTTTTTCTTTGCAAGAATTATCGACCAACAAACAAACACGGCTTTGTTCTATCTCCCTTTGACATTAAGAGGAATGGGCGTGATCACCTCCTACATTGGAATAGGCGTGTATATGGCCGGTAATATTCCCAGCAAATATTACCTCTCGGGGTTAGTATTTTTGATTCTTACACGTTCATTTTTGGTGCCTGTAGTCTGGTCAAACATCATTGCCAATTGGTATTACCACCTACAGATCTTTAATGCCAATGATCTTGCTGGTATAATCGATCGAACAAATAGCTTGGTGCTACAAAGAGGAAATATAATGAAATCGGTCCAAGTCCAAGCCTCGCTACTATCCTTACGCGACGCCTACTCCGGGCTATTTATTATCGGGGTAATCCTAACGTTATTCATCTTAATCTTCCCTTTTCATTCTTCGCCTATACGAAGAGTTTTCGACTGGAAGAGAAAAAATTCAACGAAAGAAGCTTTGCAAATTCCTATTTCTTAGTTAACTGATATAAATTTCGGTAATATACTTGAATACGATACGCTCAGAGATTGCGTACTTATCGAAAAGTGTACGGAGATCGTCATAGAGCGTTTTGTTTTCAGCCTGCTCTTTTGGAAAATAGGATGATGAACGTACTCTTCCCAAAAACGACCGAAGGTCCAATATCTGTTGATTTGGTAAGGTTACCTTGGTCATTGAACGTGATCCAAAAAATTGTTTGAGATCATCATCACTGATATTTTTGTGACTGACAGATTGATAACTTGGTATATGACTGAGCAGAAAATCTTCGTACTCCTGTTGAAAAGCGTCGCCGGGATCACGCTGGTTCCAGACCAGCACAATACGTCCATTTTCTGTGAGAATGCGAGCGAACTCCCTTTTACATGCTTCCCGGTCAAACCAATGAAAAGATTGCCCTGCAAAAATGAGATCTACGCATCCAGACTCAATCGATGTATTTTCGGCAGTCGCATTCAGCGCAATTAAATTCCGATAGGTTTTAAAATGATGAAGTAAAGATTCACGCATTTCCCGATTGGGTTCAACGGCAAAAACGTCATTTCCATTTTCGAGAAAAAGTTGCGTAGATAGCCCTGTGCCACTACCGACATCGGCAACCAACCACTTTTTATCAAGCCCTATTTGCTCTTTAAGCACCTGAATAATCTCTTTTGGGTAACAAGGTCTAAATTTCTCGTAATCGACAATCCTGTCTGTGAATCTATCAATACTGTTTTTGTTCATACCAAGAATTGCTGTAACTAGTCGATTATACCTTCATCTTTAAAACTATAATATCCGTTATCGGTAAAGATTAAATGATCGGCAACTCTAATATCCATAATTTTAGAGGCTTCAACAATTTTTTGCGTCAGAATTTTGTCAGCATTGCTCGGATACAAGGTGCCCGAGGGGTGGTTATGAACTAATATAATTGCATGTGCTTTAAGGCTAAGTGCAGATCGTAATATAATCCGGACATCGACTGGCGTAAAATCATTACCGCCGCGTCCGATCAGCTGTTTGTCTAATATTTTATACCCCGTATTGAGATAAAGGGTCCAAAACTCTTCATGGGGTAGATCCTGTAATATGGGTTTCATAAAGTTATAAACGAAGCGGCTGCTATTTACGAGCTTACGTTCTTCTGCGGGCAGGTCATTTTTGCGGCGGGCGAGCTCCAATGCCGCGAGAATGGCGATGGCTTTTGCTTCGCCTATCCCTTTATACATGCTCAGTTCAGATACCTCCATCATCGAAAGCGTATGCAGGTTGTTATTGACATCGGCCAATATGCGCCGGCATAATTCGACAGCACTTTCATTTTTGGAACCAGATCCGATCAAGATAGCCAGTAATTCGGCATCGGTAAGCGCCCTACGCCCCTGGCTCAACAGCTTCTCTCTCGGTCGATCGGCCTCTGCCCACTCCCGGATGACTAGTTTGTACGGATTTGACATCTACAGTTAATTATAATTGGCTAGCGTACATAAATATACAAAAATACTATTACTTAATATCCTGAGAAATACACAATCTATCAATTAAAAAAAATTGGCAATCGGGATTTACTTCACATTTCACTCTGAAACGTTATCTTTGTATTTCATAAAAATTTTTGAATATGAGTAAAGCGATTATTAAAACAGAAAAAGGCGACATGACTGTGGAGTTCTACACAGCTGATGCTCCAAATACAGTAGCCAATTTTATCAAACTTGCTAAATCAGGATATTATGATGGATTAGCATTTCACCGTGTGATACCTGATTTCGTTATCCAAGGTGGATGTCCAAATTCACGTGAAGGAGCTGCAGGAATCCCTGGAACAGGTGGCCCTGGTTATAAAATTGACTGTGAATTAACAGGCGAAAACCAATACCACGATAGAGGTGTATTGTCTATGGCTCATGCAGGCCGTAACACAGGTGGTTCTCAATTTTTCATCTGTCATAGCCGTAACAACACTGCTCACTTAGATCGTAACCATACTTGTTTTGGAAAAGTTATCGAAAACGTAGACATTGTTGACGATATCAGACAAGGTGACCGTATTTTATCAATTGAAGTTATCGAAGATTAATTCTTGGAGATTTAAATAGTATTAAAATGAATTTAAGAGCATTAGTATCCGTAACTGGTAAACCAGGATTGTTCAAATTGGTTGGACAAAATAAAGGTGGTTTTATTTTAGAAACCCTTGATCAGGCAAAAATCAAAACTGTAGTAAGTTTATCTTCTACAAAAATGGCGACTTTGGAAGATATCACAATCTATGGTGAAGAAGAAGAAATTCGTCTATTGAATATTTTTGAAACAATCAAAGAGAAAGGCATCGCTCTGCCAGATACAAAATCTGATGGCGCAACATTAAGAGATTTCTTCCGTGAAGTAGCTCCTGGCCATGATGAATCACGTGTTTATTCTTCGGATATTAAAAAGGTTATCACATGGTACAACATTATCAAGGAATTTCCTTTATTTGAAGAAGAAGCACCGGCTCCTTTAATGTAAACTTTGACATATATCCCAAATAAAAAAGGAGTTGATCATGTGATCAACTCCTTTTTTATGGTGTTTTCTAATGAAACACCACATCAAGTACATTTTTTTCGATGTTGTTTTGATCCTTGGCCCCGTCAAGCTTAGCATGTGCTTTTGCTACCTCAAATTCTTTGGGTTCAAATTGCTTTTCGACGACAGCTGTGGTTGTAAAACGCAATAGGGAATTTTCATCCGCATTGAGATAGGCATCAATTTCAAGAATTCCTTCGTTTTCATCAAACACATAAGGATGCAGCAGATTGATTCCTTTCGGAATCCGTGGGCTCTTCCAAACGACAAATTTAGGGAGTGTCTTATCCATAGCATCAATTTTATTGTAAATGGCCTGCTGACAGGTAATTCCGGCAATTACTTTTGTTTTTCCGGTCTTATCGATCATATACTCTTTGGGATTTATTCGTATCTGCACCTTCGCCAATCCATTAAGTTTCCCTTCTGGATAGTTCAGTCCTACATTGATAGCAGCGTTGTCGCTATTTGCTAAAAAAAACTCGCCTGAACCTTTGCTATAATTCACATAATTTTCCAAGCGGTACGTCAGGCCCTCAGCATCAGATTTCGCTTGTTGTTGATCGAATTTAATTTCCATCTTACGTAAAGGAGCAAGCATCAGCTCCATACGCTGCAGAGGATTTTCAAGATCAAAGCTATCTTTCTTCATTTGTTCCGCCTGGGGTAGTGTGGATATTGCTTTCCACAATGCAGCAGGTGAACTATCTTTGGTCAGATTCATCAACCTGATTAGTTCAGCAAAAGGCATATTGGGAAAAGTAACTTTTTGTACGATTACCGCAGCATTGATCCGTTTAGAAGAGCGGAT
This sequence comes from Sphingobacterium paramultivorum, assembly GCF_014109745.1. Taxonomy (NCBI): domain Bacteria; kingdom Pseudomonadati; phylum Bacteroidota; class Sphingobacteriia; order Sphingobacteriales; family Sphingobacteriaceae; genus Sphingobacterium; species Sphingobacterium paramultivorum. The sequence goes on along the minus strand of NZ_CP058555.1, from coordinate 6,160,842 downwards.
ATCCGTTGTTGTATTTGATTCTTCATGTAGCTTAACCTCTTTAGGTGTAGAGGATTGACAATTGTGAAAAAGAAGTACTATGCCTAATAATGGGAAAACTAAGGCGTACTTTTTTAGATATTTTTTCATATCTATAGCTGTTTAAATGTAGTTTAGACAAATTTACCTTATTTGATGCAGATATCACAAAAAAAGCCCCAGAATTTGTATCCGGAGCTCCTTTTATCTTGCGCTAGCACATAGGCTAGTCGCTTTAATTAATGACCTTTTGGTTCGGCATCGACACGTTTAATATCTGCTCCTAATTTACGCAAGCGTTCTTCGATATCTTGATAGCCACGTTCAATCTGTTCGATATTGTGTATCACAGATTTTCCTTTGGCAGATAGCGCTGCAATCAATAGAGACACCCCGGCACGAATATCTGGCGAAGTCATCTCAATACCTCTCAGGTGGTGTGATTTATTCAGTCCAATAACGGTTGCACGGTGTGGGTCGCACAAGATAATCTGAGCTCCCATATCAATCAATTTGTCCACGAAGAACAAACGGCTCTCGAACATTTTTTGATGAATCAATACATTTCCTTTTGCCTGAGTCGCCACAACAAGCACTATACTTAATAAATCGGGCGTAAAACCTGGCCAAGGTGCATCTGAAATCGTCAGAATAGATCCATCAATAAATGTATCGATTTCATACGATTCTTGTGCCGGAATAAAAATATCATCACCACGTAATTCAAACTTGATGCCTAAGCGTGAAAATACAGATGGAATAACGCCAAGTTCCTCAAAACAGACGTCTTTAATGGTGATTTCTGAACCTGTCATTGCGGCAAGTCCGATGAAAGAACCTATTTCAATCATATCAGGCAACATGCGGTGTGAAGTTCCTCCCAGACGCTCTACTCCTTCGATGGTCAACAAATTAGATCCAATACCGGATATTTTAGCACCCATGCGATTCAACATTTTACAGAGTTGTTGTAAATACGGCTCACAAGCAGCGTTGTATATCGTTGTTGTCCCTTTTGCCAATACAGCAGCCATCACGATATTCGCAGTACCCGTTACAGAAGCTTCGTCCAAAAGGATATAACTTCCTTTTAACTCCGTTGCATCAACGTTAAAAAAATGGGTAGTCGCATCGTACACAAACTTAGCACCCAATTTTTCAAAGCCCAAAAAGTGTGTATCCAATCGTCTACGTCCGATTTTATCCCCCCCCGGTTTCGGAATAGCGGCTTTTCCGAATCGAGCCAACAAAGGGCCGACAATCATAATAGAGCCACGCAATCCACCGCCTTTTTCTTTAAATTCGGGTGATTGGAAATAGTCTATATTTATATCTTTAGCTTCAAAAACGTATGTGTCCTTATCTATGCGATTAATTTTAACACCTAAAGCAGCCAATAAATCGATCAACTTATTGACATCCTTAATATCTGGGATATTACTGATGGTCATAGGTTCTTCTGTCAGTAAAACTGCAGAAAGGATCTGTAAGGCCTCATTTTTTGCTCCTTGAGGAATAATCTCTCCCTTTAACGGTTTTCCACCGATTATTTCAAATGCGTTCATTTATATATAAGTGATATCTTCTTAGTATCATATCCCTGTTTTTGTATTTGCATTGGGATATTTAGCCTTCCCCCTAACATACAAAGATGGAAGGCCAAAGAACCATGCTACCTATTAAAGCAGTGCGGTTCTTAAAAAAAGAAGGCAATTGTAAAGAAATCTGTTAATCACTTCGCAATTGCCTGCTTCTTTAAACAAAATCTTTAAGAACTAGCCTCGTTTATTATTATAATTACCCTGAGGCTTTCTGTTTCTATTATTGTTGTTGTCCCTTCCGTAACTATTATTATTATTATTGTTGTCCCTTCCGTAGCTGTTATTGTTGCTTCCGTAGTTATTGCGCTTCGTATTATTGTTATTGTTACTTGTCATACGAGGCTTGCCTCCACCTTTCGACTGGTGACCCGAATTATTATTGCTATTGTTATTATTTCCGCCTGAATTACTATTAGCCGGACCTTTAACGCGATTTCCCGGAGGCGGGGTTTTAAAGTCAAGTTTGGTCAATACGGTACCTTCTGGCAAGGTCAATTGATAACCTGATAACTCTTTTAGATCTTGGATGATCAACTCGTCCGAAACAGAATCCTTATTCCAGGTCAGGTAAGCCATTTTCATAAAATTCGCGATACCGATAACCATCTGCTCTCTTTTGGCTTCGTCATTAGCCAATAAAGCCCTTTCAATCATTTTCTCTACGGTAAAACCATAGTGCTTGAATCTAATGGAATGCTGCGGATAGCCCAAATGCTCAACTTCGTGTTTCACACTTTTCGCTGTAGCAATTGGATAAGGCGAGTCAATATCCAATTTAAAATCAGAAATAATCTGTAAGTGATCCCACAGTTTATGTTTAAAATCAGACACGTCTCTCAAATGTGGGTTCAATACCCCCATCATATCGATTACAATCTGCGCATGTTTATTTCTTTCTTCCTTTGTGGGTAAAGTACAGATGTAATCTACCATATTTTGCACATTGCGACCATATTCTGCAAGGATCAATTTTGGTCTAGTGCTGTTGTAGTCAAAGTTCATATAGCTAATATAAGTACCTAATTAAACGATCAAGATGCCGTTTTGGTATTTTATTATTGAATTATTCTAAGTTTTGCAAATTTAAGCAACAATTGTTTCTGTCCCAACTCTTTAAAGAAAATAGTTGCTTTTATATCTCCTTTGTTTCCTTCGAGATTAACAACTTTCCCAAATCCAAAGCGTTCATGCTCAACTTCCATGCCGACTTGAAGATTTGATGTATCTGAAGGAGCAAAACCCGCAGTAGGTTTGTGGGCTTTCGGCAGTATTGATGTCGTTTTAACCATAGGCTTAGGCTTAGGTTTAGAAAACGTATCATCACTGTCTTTTTGTTGCCATGCAATTCGTTCGCCTTGAAAACTTCCGGCTGAGGCAGAAGTTTGTCGTGGTTTAAAATCCAATGCAAGACATGCCGGATTCAATTCATCCAAGAAGCGACTGGGTTCGCAGTTATTCAGCGTTCCCCAACGATATCGCGAAGTAGCATACGAAAGTAGTAATTTTTTTTCAGCTCTCGTAACAGCGACATAAAAAAGTCTTCGTTCCTCTTCCAATTCCGACCTGGAATTCAACGACAACTGGGAAGGAAATAGGTTTTCTTCTAAGCCTACAATGAAAACGATCGGAAACTCCAATCCTTTGGAAGAGTGGATGGTCATCAATGATACAGTATCAGCATTTGGATCTTTATCATTATCGTCGTTCGTCAACAGGGCGATATCCTGCATATAGACATCAAGTCCACGCTCTTCGATATCTTCCCGTTCCGAAAATTCCTTGATCCCATTGAGGAGTTCCTGGATATTTTCGTAACGTGCCAATCCCTCCACAGATTTGTCTTCATACAATTCTTTCAGAATACCACAGTGCTGCGCGATATGCATTGCTGTATCAAATGCGTTATTGTTTTTGGCAAGAGCCTGAAAACTCTGTATCATCTGTGCAAAACCACCGACAGAAGTTGCACTACGTCCGTCTAGAAACTGGGCTGCATTTGCAACAACATCCCATATACGATATTGATTCTGATCTGCAGCGATCATGATCTTCTCTATCGTCGTATCCCCTATCCCTCTACGTGGATAATTGATAACACGCTTTAGTGCTTCCTCATCATTTGGGTTGAAGGTGAGTCTGAAATACGCGATCAGATCTTTAATTTCTTTGCGCTGATAGAAAGAAGTACCACCGTATATTTTATAGGGGATATTAATTTTGCGTAAGGCCTCCTCCATTGCCCTGGATTGGGCGTTGGTACGATACAGAATAGCAAAATCTTTATAATTAAGCCCTTTTAACGATTTCTCTTCAATGATCTGGTCGGCAACGATCTTACCTTCTTCATTGTCAGAGAAAGCACGTGAAACCTTGATCTTTTCGCCCTCTTCATTATCCGAGAAAACATTTTTTTCCAATTGATTCTGATTATTCGCAATCACCGAATTGGCTGCATTCACGATCATTTTAGTCGATCGATAATTCTGCTCCAGTTTAAAGATCTTCACATCAGGATAATCCTTTTGGAAATTCAGGATGTTCTGAATATTTGCACCACGAAATGCATAGATCGATTGTGCATCATCCCCTACCACGCAGATATTTTCGTTGACTGCTGCCAGGCGTTTGACAATAAGGTATTGAGAGAAGTTGGTATCCTGGTACTCATCGACCATCAGATAACGAAATTGATGCTGGTATTTATGCAGTACCTCTGGATGCTTATTTAACAAGACATTTGTTTTAAACAAGAGGTCATCAAAATCCATTGCCCCAGCACGGTAACAGCGTTGTGCATAGGTCATATAAATCTGTCCCAATTGACCACGACCATTGGAAATATCTTCGGCCAATATGGCTTCATTCTTATTATATTCCTGCGGTGAAATCAGGTTGTTTTTTGCCTGTGAGATACGTCCGTACACATGATTGACATTATACAGCTTATCATCGAGATTCATTTCCTTTAAAATTGCTCGCAGCAAACTTTTGGTATCGTCCGTATCGTAGATGGTAAAGTTCCTGGGATAACCGATCAATTCAGCTTCTACACGGAGTATTTTTGCAAATACCGAGTGGAATGTGCCCATCCAAATATTTTTCGCTTCGCTCCCAACAACAGAAACGATACGTGCGCGCATCTCTTTGGCGGCCTTGTTGGTAAATGTTAATACCAAGATATTGAATGGATCAACACCTTTTCGAATCAAGTGTGCTACACGATAGGTAATTACCCGTGTTTTTCCTGAACCAGCTCCCGCAACAATCATCACAGGACCTTCTGTTTGCTCTACGGCTCCTCGTTGTGAAGGGTTTAAACCCGCTAAATAATCCAAATTAACTCCTTAAATTTTAAAACCTGAGAATAGGGTATAAAAGTACAAATTTCCTATTGATCACTGGGGCTATCTTGCTAATATTTTTACACAAAAAAAACCGATAATCAAGATTATCGGTTTTTATATCATCCAAGCAACATCTAGCCTCTGCTGTTATAATTTGGTGATTCCTTTGTAATGGAAATATTATGTGGATGGGACTCTCTCAACCCTGCTCCTGTAATACGGACAAACTGTGCTTCCTGTAATTTTTCAATTGTTGCAGCACCACAGTATCCCATAGAAGCGCGTAATCCGCCAATATATTGATAAACGACCTCAGCCAATGTACCTTTGTAAGGAACACGACCAACAATACCTTCAGGAACCAATTTTTTGATATCATCTTCTACGTCTTGGAAATAACGATCTTTAGATCCTTTTTCCATGGCTTCGATTGAGCCCATACCGCGGTAAGATTTAAACTTACGTCCTTCATAGATAATTGTTTCGCCTGGAGCTTCTTCCACACCAGCGAATAAAGATCCAGCCATAATTGTGCTTGCTCCGGCTGCAATTGCTTTTGCAATATCACCTGTTTGTTTGATACCACCATCTGCAATCAATGGCACGCCAGTTCCTTTAAGTGCTTTGGCAACTTCATATACAGCATAAAGCTGAGGAACACCGACACCAGCAATAATACGGGTTGTACAAATTGAGCCAGGTCCGATACCTACTTTTACGGCATCTGCACCTGCTTCAGCCAAAGCTGTTGCTGCTGCACCTGTCGCAATATTTCCAACGATTACCTGTAGCTCAGGGAACTGCGATTTCACCAATTTCAACTTATCGATTACACCTTTAGAATGCCCGTGTGCCGTATCGATTGTGACCACATCCACACCTGCTTTCACCAAAGCCTCAACGCGGTCAAGGGTATCTGGAGTAACGCCTACTGCCGCACCAACCAATAAACGGCCATGACTATCTTTGGCAGCATTGGGGTAATGCTTATATTTTTGGATATCTTTAAAGGTAATCAAGCCTTTCAAAATACCTTCTTCATTGACTACTGGAAGTTTTTCGATTTTTTCGTTCTGAAGAATTTCTTCCGCTTTCACCAAATCCGTTCCTTCGGGAGCAACGACAAGATTTTCCTTAGTCATCAACTCGTTGATTGGACGGCTCATATCTTTTTGGAAACGAAGATCACGATTCGTTACAATACCGACCAATTGACCTTGTTCGTTCACAACAGGAATCCCACCGATTTTGTGTTCCTTCATAATATTGAAGGCATCACCCACAGTTGCTGTTGCCAATAACGTTACTGGATCCTGAATCATACCGCTCTCCGAACGTTTTACTTTGCGTACTTCAGCAGCTTGTTCTGCAATCGTCATGTTCTTATGTAACATACCAATACCGCCAGCTTGTGCAATCGCAATCGCCAAATCAGCACCGGTTACCGTATCCATTGCTGCAGAAACCAATGGAATATTTAATTTGATTTTTTTTGTTAGCGAAGTGCTCGTATCAACGTCACGGGGTAAAATTTCAGAATAAGCTGGAATTAATAAGACGTCGTCGTAAGTGAGACCTTCTGCTACGAATTTTTGTGGATCTAATTGCATGGCAAATATGTATTGGGTTTTCTATTTGCCAGGCAAATTTAAGAAAAATAAGCAATAATAAAAAATAAAAGATACAAATTACAATCGGAAGACAAATTAGAACCGTTATGAATTAAGCATTCACTTAGGGTACGTCCCAGCCTTTATCATTTTTTGGCAGGCTATTTGCTTTTGGTAACACGAAAAGTTATTTTAATTAATGAAAATATAAAGATAAGATAATTATGAAAAAGACATTACTCTCATTAGCTGCCGTCGCAGCATTAGCATTTGGCGCACAGGAAGCGAAAGCTCAATCTCCTCAACGTGCAGCAATTGGTGTTGTGTTTGATGGCACTAAACACGCTGATCTTTGGGGTGTTCAATATAAACAATCAATCGGAGGAGCTAACAACGGTCAAGCACAAGTGATGTTTGACGACCATGTTGTAGCAATAGGGGCTGACTGGCAACATGCTAGACCTTTCCGTGGAGCAGCTGGATTAGGATGGTATGCAGGTATTGGTGCACAGGCTACTTTCTTTGATATTGGAGATAATTATACAGCGATAAGCTTAAGACCACAATTAGGCTTGGAATTTAAAATTCCTTCAGCACCAATTGGATTTCATGCTGACTGGAAACCAGATTGGCAATTAAACCATGGAAGTGATTTCCATGCGTCAACATTCTCATTTGGTATTAAATACACATTGAGATAATATAAAACAACTAAACAGTATAAAAGGTCCTTCTCTATTTTGAGCAGGACCTTTTTTTATAAATAAAATCAATAAATATTTCTTTTTTTCTTCAATTCTCCTATTTTTATGCCATTGACCTGATTGGCGTAAATAAAACTTTTCATTCTACAAAAATTTTATACCTTTGCCATTCTTGGTAAAATGTGATTAAACGAGAACTAATTATCAATTACATAAACAGTATTTAACATTAAAATTAATACAATTATAACAGACGATGCAAGGTAAAGGGCTGATTAAACTTTTAGTGATAGTGGTGTCATTAGCGTGTCTATACTCCCTATCATTTACTTGGGTGACCCGCAATGTGGAACGAGATGCTGAGAATTTTGCCAAAGGAGATTTGGCGAAAGAGAAAAGCTATCTCGACTCAATGGCCGGTGAAGTAGTGTACAATTTAGGTTTTGCAAAATACACCTATCGGGAAGCCAAAGCAAATGAACTCGCTTTGGGATTGGATTTGAAAGGTGGTATGAACGTGACAATGGAAATCTCATTGGACGAATTGATCCGCAATTTGGCGAACAATCCAAAAGATGAGAAATTCAACAAAGCGTTGGAGCAAGCAGTGGTAAAAAGCAAAACGAGTGCAAAAACAGTCGTTGCTTTATTTATGGAAGAGTACAAATCCATCGGTGCTACAACTCCACTTTCGACATTCTTTTCAACAAAAGATAACGCTGCTCTAATTAAACCTGGTGATTCAGACTCCAAAGTTGAATCATTCCTTCAAAAAGAAGCAGACAATGCTATCCAAAATTCATACAAAGTACTTCGTACACGTATCGACAAATTTGGCGTTGCATCTCCAAACATTCAAATTCAACAAGGTACAAACCGTATTTTGATCGAATTACCTGGTGTGAAAGATGAAAGCCGTGTTCGTAACCTATTACAAGGTTCGGCTAAATTGGAATTCTACGAAACATATACAAACCAGGAAGTTTATCCAATACTGGAAAATATCGATAAAACTTTAGCATCAACGTTAAAAGCTGCTCCAGCTGCTACGACAAATGCTGCTGCAGATACGAGCAAAAAATCAGATGATTTATTGTCTAATCTAACCGGTGGTAAAAAAGATGCTAAGAAAGACAGTGCTGCTGTAAATCTAGGTCAGAAAAACCCATTATTTGAAGTATTACGTCCAGCTGTTTATATGGGCGAAAACCAACAAATGGCACTTATGCCAGGTTCAATGGTCGGTATTGCTTCATTAAAAGATACGGCAAAAGTAAATGCTTACTTGCAACGTCCTGAGGTGAAATCAATCCTTCCAGGAAACTTAAAGCTTTTATGGGCTGTTAAACCTGAACAAAAAACACCTGAGCAACTATCATTATATGCAATTAAGGGGTCTGGACAGGACAATGGTGCTGTATTGACAGGTGATGTGGTCACTGACGCAACAGCAAACTTTGATGAGAAAAATCAACCTGTGGTTGGTATGCAAATGAACAGTGAAGGTGCTCATCAATGGAAGAAAATTACAGCAAAAGCAGCTCAAAACAGAGATGCAATTGCTATCGTGCTTGATAATGTAGTTTATTCTGCTCCTTCTGTAAACGGTGAAATTCCAAATGGTAGCTCATCAATCTCTGGATCTTTTACGGTAGAAGATACCAAAGATTTAGCAAACGTATTGAAGGCAGGTCGTCTTCCGACAACTGCTAAAATCGTTGAAGAAGCCGTTGTTGGTCCTACTTTAGGTCAAGCTGCCATTGACGCCGGTGTAAATTCTGCTGTTATCGGTATTATCGTTGTAATGATCTTTATGATCGCTTACTACAATACTGCGGGTATCGTAGCGAACATCGCGGTATTGTTAAACGTATTTATCATTATGGGGGTATTGGCATCCTTAAATGCTGTACTGACCCTACCTGGTATTGCCGGTATCGTATTGACAATGGGTACTGCTGTCGATGCAAACGTTTTGATTTATGAACGTATCCGTGAAGAACTAGGCTTAGGAAAATCGATCCGTCAGGCTGTTGCCGATGGTTACAAACATGCTTTACCTTCCATCCTGGATTCGCAGATCACAACCTTCTTAATTGGTATTATCCTATTTTTATTTGGTAGTGGTCCGATCTTAGGTTTCGCAACAACGTTAATGGTGGGTATTATTACTTCATTGTTTACTGCGATCTTAGTTACACGTGTTATCTTTGAATGGATGTTGGCGAAAGATTTCAAAATCAAAGTCTCTTTCCCTTGGTCTGCAAACACTCTGCATAACGCAAACTTCAAATTCGTGCAGAAACGTAAAATCTTTTACGCGATTTCAATCGTTGCTGTGTTAATTTCTGCTGCATCAATTTTCACAAAAGGATTCAGTTTAGGTGTGGATTTCCAAGGTGGACGTACTTATACTGTTCGCTATGATAAACCTGTGGACTTAGAAGCTGTGCGTACAAACTTGGATGATATCTTCAAGAAAACAACAGAGGTAAAAGTATTCGGTGCAGCCAATCAATTGCGTATTACAACAACTTACCATATTGAAGAAACTTCGGATACTGCCGATAAAGAAGTATTGGACAAATTAAACCAAGGTTTATCGAAAGTAGATGCGTCCAATAAACATGAGATTCTTTCGTCTCAAAAAGTTGGACCAAGTATCGCTACTGATATCAAATCCAGAGCAACCAGCTCAGCAATTTTCTCTATCATCATTGTTGCAGCTTACATCTTGATTCGTTTCCATAAATGGGAATATTCAGTTGGAGCAGCTATTGCAACAATTCACGATGCGATTATTTTATTGGGATTATTCTCTATCTTGGATGGTATCGTACCATTCTCACTTGATATTGACCAACACTTTGTAGCAGCGATATTAACTGTAATTGCTTACTCGGTGAATGATACAGTGGTTGTATTTGACCGTTTACGTGAATTCGTATCGAAACCAAATGCGCATAATGAAGATCTTGGCGATGTCGTAAACCATGCGATCAACTCGACATTAAGTAGAACAATTATCACATCGTTGACAATCGTATTTGTTCTTGCTGTATTGTTTATCTTTGGTGGTGAAGTTATCCGTGGATTCTCATTCGCGATCTTAATCGGTGTTATCGTAGGTACATATTCATCTATTATCTTAGCTGCACCTTCAGTATATGACTTACGTAAAGGAAAGCATTTGGCAGAAGGTAATACTGCTAAAAAAGCTGAAGTCGTAAGACCATAATAGCTGATATTGATAAAATAAAAAAGGGCGTTCGAATGAACGCCCTTTTTTATTGCATTCAAATTACTTGTCACACTAAATATTTTAAATATATTTGTTGTACTAAATATTTGTATGCTAAACGAAAAATTTGACCGCTACTCTTTCATCTTGGACCAAACAGCCAAGAAAGTAAAACAGTTCGCCCAATCTTCTTTTGCCGAGAAAGGATTTGATATTACTGTAGACCAATGGACCATTTTAAAGGCTTTGTACGAAACAGATCAACTTTCACAAAAAGAACTGGCCAAGCGCTGCGGAAAAGACCAGCCCACACTGACACGGATCGTAGATATCCTCCTTAAAAAAAATCTGGCTGAGCGGATCACTGACGAAACAGACCGTCGAAGTCTCTACCTCCATTTGACAGAAGAAGGAAAATTAAAAGTAGCATCGCTTACGCCAATTGTTACGGAGATTCGCATGAAGGCCTGGGAAAATCTAGCGGACAAAGATTTCGAAGCTTTCACAAGGATTTTGAATACAATATATAACAATTTAAATATAGAATAGCTATGATAAATACGGATATCTGTATCATCGGAGCAGGACCTGTTGGCCTATTCGCAGTTTTTGAAGCTGGGCTTTTAAAAATGCGCTGCCATTTGATTGATGTGCTCCCCCAAGTGGGCGGTCAACTTTCAGAGATCTACCCCCATAAGCCTATCTACGACATTCCTGGTTATCCGAGTATCACTGCGCAGGAGTTGATCGATAAACAGCTTGAACAGATTAAACCCTTTGACCCCACATTCACCTTAGGCGAGCGTGTGGAACATATAACAAAACAGGACGACGGTTCTTTTATTGTAGAAACCAATGATCATACGATGGTTCATACACAGGTCATTGTCATCGCTGGGGGCCTAGGTTGCTTTGAACCGCGCAAGCCCGAAATTCCAAATCTTCACCTCTTTGAAGGGAAAGGCGTAGATTATATGGTAAAAGACCCAGCCAAGTACCGGGATAAAAAAATCGTCATTGCCGGTGGTGGTGATTCCGCGCTCGATTGGACTTTCCATCTCGCAGATATTGCGCAACAGGTCACTTTAATCCACCGAAGTGACTCCTTCAGGGGCGCTCCGGACTCCGCTGAAAAGGTTTTCAAATTGGCCCAACAGGGTAAGATCAACTTATTATTGTCCCACAATCTGACCAATATTCATGGCAATGACTACTTGTCCCATGTTGAAACAACAAATAAAGAAAAAGAAGTCATCGCAACAGATGCAGACTATTTCATTCCCTTATATGGTCTTACGCCGAAGCTTGGTCCAATCGCAGATTGGGGATTAAATATCGATAAAAATGCGATAGAGGTCAATACGTTTGATTACTCAACCAATATCGAGCGGATCTATGCTATTGGAGACATCAACACCTATCCAGGCAAACTGAAACTCATTCTTTGCGGGTACCATGAGGCTGCACTTATGTGTCAAAGTGCTTTTAAATTTGTCTACCCAGATCAAAAATTGACATTCAAATACACCACTGTAAACGGTATAAATACATTCTAGCCATGGACGATAATTTAATTCAAGTCACTGTTATTGATCGTGATGAGACCGAAAATACGTTGGAGGTTCCTACCGATATCAATCTTTCACTCATGGAGATTTTAAAGGCATCCGAATATGAAATATTGGCCACTTGTGGTGGTATGGCGCTGTGCGCTACCTGCCATGTCGAAGTTGTCGAAGGCCTGGATACGCTTCCTTCAGCGAGTGATCAGGAGCTCGATATGCTGGATACGCTTCCGGATGCCGATGATCAAAGCCGGCTTGCCTGTCAGCTTTATCTGCATAATAACAACAACGGTATGAAAATCAAGATAAAAGGCGCGCTACAATAGTGTTATCATTGTGTATAAAATACACAATGATAACACTATTAATCTATTTTTTTTTGAGACAGCAATATTCACCATAAAGAACTAAAAATCAAATAAGTACAAAACATATTGTTGAAAGAATTAGCTACTTTACAATAAAATTCACAACATATCAGCACAATAAATAAATATTTCTTAGCTTTTTGAGTCAAAATTTAAGATATTTGCAGCTTAATTCGATTGTACCGAATTTTTACAACAAACTATTAAAAATATGCCAAGCAATAGTTCAAATAGAAAATTCCCAAGAGTAATCATTATTGGTGCTGGATTTGGAGGAATTGAAGTTGCTAAAAAGCTTAAAAATAAGGAAGTTGAAGTTCTGTTGCTGGACAGAAATAACTTTCATACTTTTCAACCATTGATGTACCAAGTTGCTACGGGTACTCTTTCAGCGGACTCCATCTCTTTCCCTGTCCGCAAAATGTTCAAAGGCCAAGACAACTTTCATTTTAGACTTGCTGACGTAAAAAGCGTAGACAACGAGGCTAAGATTGTAAGAACAGATGTTGGTGATTTTGACTATGATTATTTAATTGTTGCTACAGGTGCTACAACGAACTTCTTCGGCAATCAACAAATCACAAAATATGCTTTGCCGATGAAAAACATACAAGAAGCATTAAATATTCGAAGCTATGTTTTACAGAACCTCGAACAAGCGGTACGGATAGAAAACCCTACTGATCGTAAGGCTAATTTGAATTTTGTAATTGTTGGGGGTGGTCCAACAGGTGTAGAACTTTCGGGGGCAATTGCAGAAATCAAAAACAATGTTCTTGAGAAAGATTATCCAGAATTGAAAAAATCTGAGATGTCGGTGTACCTGGTTGAAGGACTTCCAAAAGTATTGGCTAACTTATCTGAAAAATCTTCTAAAGATTCAGAAAAGTACCTCAAAGATTTGGGTGTAGAAATACTATTAAATGTTCAGGTAACAGGATATGATGGCAATTCAATTACTTTCGCCGATGGCAGAAGCATTGAAACAAAAACGGTTATCTGGGGAGCAGGTGTAGCTGGGCAATATCCGAATGGTTTCAAAAAGGAGATTATCCAACGTGGTAACCGTATACAGACAGACGATCAATGCCGTGTTATCGATATGCCAGCTGTCTATGCCATTGGTGATGTTTCGGCATTTATTACAGATGATCTTCCTCGTGGCTTACCAGGTGTTGCACCGGTAGCACAACAACAGGGAGCATATGTTGCAAAACACATTCTTCAAACAATGTCCAATCAACCAACCGAGAAATTCAACTATTTTGACAAAGGATCCATGGCTACGATAGGTCGTAATAAAGCTGTCGTTGACATGGGAAAAATCCATTTCAATGGATTCTTTGGCTGGATGACGTGGATGTTTGTCCATTTGATGTCCATCTATGGATTCAGAAATAAATTGATCACATTCGTAAACTGGTCGGTCAAATTTTTCACCAAAAACAGTGGTGTCCGTTTGATCTTTCACAAATATGATGAGCCGACTCCGGAAGAACAGCAGGCAGAAACAGCGCAATAACTTTCTATTGGAGTCTATATAAACTATTTCAATACATCGACAGCGCCATTATCCCAAACGATAATGGCGCTGTTTTTTTACCCCTATCTTACCTGTTTAATCCACTCGCCAAAAAGATGTAATAGCGGAGTGTGGGAACACTTCGAAACAACAGCCCTCTCCAGATAGTTGTCAAAACCACCTTTTCAAGATTGGATTCTTTCTTCTCGCAGTCAATGATTTCAAAAACACCTGCTTAATTCTTCTTTAACACGGCGTCCAATTAAAAATAACTTCACCTTGGACGTAAGAATTACAGATTATATTCGTTAAATTTAAAGACAGTTTTTTCCAGATAGAATTTACTTTCAGAATGTAGTTTTTTTTGATGTATAACCTCAAAAAGATTAATTTTTTTTGTGTAGGTTTGCATATTATTTTAAAATAGCTTAAGGATTAGCAGATGGGCTTATTTAATTGGTTTACGCAAGAAGTTGCGATTGACTTGGGTACTGCAAATACCCTAATAATTCATAATGACAAAGTAGTAGTGGATGAACCTTCTATTGTTGCATTTGACCGCACCACAAACAAAGTGATCGCCATTGGTCGCCAGGCCATGCAAATGGAGGGTAAAACACACGACAATATAAAGACAGTACGTCCTTTGCGTGATGGAGTAATCGCTGATTTTACGGCAGCTGAACACCTGATCAGAGGTATGGTAAAATTGGTAAACAATGGTAAGAGCTGGTTTTTCCCTTCCCTACGTATGGTTGTTTGTATTCCTTCCGGTATTACGGAAGTAGAGAAAAGAGCTGTGCGCGATTCAGCAGAAATTGCGGGTGCCAAAGAAGTCTATTTAATTCATGAACCCATGGCTGCTGCTGTAGGAATCGGAATTGATGTGGAAGAACCAATGGGTAATATGATTATCGATATCGGTGGTGGTACCACTGAAATTGCTGTCATCGCTTTATCGGGTATTGTATGTGACCAGTCCATTCGTGTTGCTGGTGATAACTTCGACTCTGACATCGTTCAATACATCAGAAGACAACATAACATCATGATCGGTGAACGTACGGCTGAAAAAATCAAAATTGAAGTCGGTGCTGCTCTACCTGAGTTACAGGAACCACCGGCAGATTTCGCTGTTCAAGGCCGTGATTTGATGACAGGTGTTCCTAAGCAAATCACTGTTTCTTATACCGAAATAGCGCATTGTCTAGATAAGTCCATATCAAAAATTGAAGAGGCGATCTTAAAAGCACTTGAAATCACTCCTCCAGAATTATCAGCAGATATTTATCAAACAGGTATCTATCTTACCGGTGGTGGTGCATTATTGCGTGGTTTGGACCGTCGTATACAAGCGAAAACTAAACTTCCAGTACATATTGCCGAAGATCCGTTACGTGCTGTCGTAAGAGGAACTGGTATTGCACTTAAAAATATTGGACGATTTAAATTTTTGATGCAATCATAACGTTCGATAATTAATAACAATATTTTATTAAAGAGCGATATAATATGCAAAACTATTATATCGCTTGCTTATTAAATACCCACATTAAAAAATGAGAAACCTTTGGTTATTCCTGAGACGATATAATGCATTCTTCTGGTTTATCCTATTTTTTGGATTCTCGTTATTTTTGGTGATCACCAACAATTCTTTCCAACGTAACTCTGTTTTAAATTCTTCAAATAGTATCATCGGAGGCCTGTATGCAAAGGTCAATTCCTGGAAAAGCTATCTGCACCTCGGGGAGACTAACGATGCACTTGCAAAGGAAAATGCACAATTAAGGAAGGACTTACAAGCCTATCGATCAACTGACAGCATCAAGATCGGTCCTGTCCCAGCAATCGATAGCAGTGAGTTTGGGCGTTACGAATTTATTATTGCGAATGTCATCAACAATAGCATTCACCAAAAGGCAAATACGATTACACTCGATAAAGGCAGTAAAGACGGTATAGAGCGAGGTATGGGTGTTATCGCTCCCAACGGGGTAGTTGGTATTGTTTTGAATGTTTCCCAAAACTTCTCGACAGTTCAATCCCTATTGCATCCAGATACGCGTATATCCGTTACACTGGGGCATACCGAGGTCTTCGGCTCGTTGGTATGGGGCAATAGCATGGATTACCGCGCGGCAATGGTCAAGGAAATTCCAAACCATATCAAAGTCAACAAAGGAGACAAAGTGTATACCTCAGGATATTCAGGACATTTTCCAAAAGGAATTTTTGTCGGGACGGTCATTCAGACGGGTATTTCTTCAGGAGATGCTTTTTTGGATCTTAGACTATTATTGAGCACCAATTTCTCCAACTTGCAACATGTCTACGTTGTAAAAGACCTGTTGAATAAAGAATTAAAGACACTAGAAGAATCGACAAAGGACAATGGCTAGGATTTTAATATTTAATATTATTCGATTTATCGTTTTGATAGGCATGCAAGTTTTCCTATTTCAAAATATCGGTTATTACAATCTGGTCGCTGCATTTCCCTATATCTTATTTATTTTTTTACTTCCGACAGGAACACCTAATTTCCTGGTGTATTTGATCGCATTTCTCACAGGACTTACCGTAGATTCATTTTATGATACCCTTGGTGTCAATACCGCAGCCTGTGTTGCATTGGCAGCCTTCCGTATTTTCTTCATGAAAATTACGCTCGAAGTTGAAGAACGCGAATCTTTTTTTACCCCGATGTTGGGGTTCATGAATATTCGCTGGTTCTTTTCCTACATCTTTTTCGGAACATTGATTCATCATACATTTTTGTATCTCTTGGAATCTTTTTCCTTCCAGCACATCCAATACACCTTATTGAGTATAGTTTTAAGTTGTATATTTACAGTAATTATCATGCTATTATTTAGCATATTATTCTACAAAAAGAAAGATCGGTTGTAGTAGATCGATGGATAGAAATTCATTTCTATGAACAGTTTTTTTGCGCGTAAGTACGTCGTTTCGGGAATCTTTATTGCCATCACATTGACCTTGGTGGCCCGCTTATTCTATTTACAGATCATAGACGATTCCTATATACATTCCGCAAACAGCAATGTCATGCGTAAGGTCATTGTGTACCCGGCCAGAGGGGTTATATTGGACCGAAAAGGAAAGGTATTAGTTCAGAACGAACCGGTATATGACCTTATGGTTACTCCACGTGAGGTGAAAGAAATTGACACCGCTTTGTTTTGCAAATTGATAGACATTGACAAGGAAGGCTTTATCAAACGGATGGAAAAGGCAAGAGTACACTCGCCTTACCGTGCATCCATTTTTGAAAAACAGCTTTCTGTACGGACATGGGCCCAATATCAGGAATACCAATATCAATTTCGTGGTTTCTATGTCCAAAAAAGAACAATCAGGAGTTATCCCGACAGCATAGCGGCTCAATTTTTGGGTTATGTGAGTGAGGTAAATGATAAAGATATTGAACGCTCCAATGGGTTTTATCGTAGTGGTGACTATATTGGCCGAAGTGGGGTAGAACGTTCTTATGAAGACCTTATTCGCGGAAAACGCGGTGTCAACAACTTAATGGTTGATGCGCTGAACCGCCCGAAAGGGGTATTTATGGAGGGGAAATACGACACACTTGCTGTTGCAGGGGAAGGACTGGTTTCCTCTTTGGATAAGGACCTCCAGATTCTAGGGGAAAACCTCATGAAAAATAAATTGGGGTCCATTGTCGCTATTGAACCTGCAACGGGTGAAATCTTGGCGTATGTAAGTAGC
This sequence comes from Sphingobacterium paramultivorum, assembly GCF_014109745.1. Classification (NCBI taxonomy): domain Bacteria; kingdom Pseudomonadati; phylum Bacteroidota; class Sphingobacteriia; order Sphingobacteriales; family Sphingobacteriaceae; genus Sphingobacterium; species Sphingobacterium paramultivorum. The sequence goes on along the minus strand of NZ_CP058555.1, from coordinate 6,143,116 downwards.
CCAAGTTACAATCCAAACATGATGGTCGGCAGACAGTCTGGCAATAATTATATGAAATTATTGAAAGACGACACCAAACCGCTTTTTAACCGTCCTATTCAAGCCTCTTACCCCCCAGGCTCTGTATTTAAGGTTGTTTCGGCACTGACTGCGCAGCAGGCTGGTGTTATTGATCGCAATACGGTATTTTTCTGTCCACATGGATATAGCTATGGTGGTGGACGCGGCTGGATGGGCTGTACACACTATCATGGATCAACTACATTACAGCGATCTGTAGCTGTATCATGTAATACCTACTATGGATTTACCTATGCTAAGATGATCGACGGACGTGGGCTTTCGGGACCTAAGGCCTACGATCTATGGCGCAATGCAGTGACACAGTTTGGAATTGGCCATAAACTAGGGATTGATCTACCGGGTGAAAAACCAGGTTTACTACCTACGTCAGATTTTTATACCAAACGATATGGTAACGATAAATGGCGTTCAAGTTTCAATATCTCCTTATCTATTGGACAAGGGGAAATGGGTATAACGCCGCTGCAAATGGCCAATATTATGGCTATCGTTGCCAACAAAGGTTTTTATTACAGACCCCATTTGATTAAAGGTATTGGCGCACAGAAAATTGCCAAGAAGGAATTCACCGAAAAAGTCAGTGCCGGTGTGGATGAGCGGTATTATCCTGTTGTTATCCAAGGGATGAGTGATGCTGTCAATACGCCCGAAGGTACTGCTTGGGCCAATCGTATCCCAGGCATCGAAATGTGCGGAAAAACAGGTACAGCACAAAACCCACACGGAGAAAACCATGCCGTTTTCTTTGCTTTTGCACCTCGAGAAAATCCTAAAATTGCCATTGCTGTCTTTGTTGAAAATGCTGGTTACGGTGGAACCTGGGCAGGACCTATCGCAAGTATGATGGTTGAGAAATACCTCAAAGACACGATAACTGCACCAAAATATATTCAGGACCGCATTTATAAAGCGAATTTTCTTCCTGCACCAAAAAAGGTTGTGGATCCAAAGGCTAAAGATGTAAAAAAGACGGATTCAGTCAAATCGAAAACCGACACCTTAAAATCAAAACGTCAGCTGGCTGCCTTAACAAAACCAAAGGAAACAATTGTTCACCATAGCGAGATAAAGAGAAGATATGAATAATCAAAAAACTAGTTTCTTTGGAAAGATAGACTGGCTAACCATCACTCTTTGGCTTGCGCTATGCTTAATTGGCTTATTCAATATCCGTGCGGCTGTATTTAATCCTGAACTACCCAATTTCTTTACCTTAGGGACCAATTATGGAAAACAGTCTTTATATCTTGTTTCCGCAATTATTCTAGGGGTATCCATTCTGATCATAGACGCCAAATTTTTCAGCTCCGCTTCACCGATATTTTATGGTATAACAGCTGTCCTGCTTGTTATCGTGCTCGTTGTAGGGCGAAATGTCGGCGGAAATCAGGCATGGATTGACTTAGGTTTTTTCCGCTTACAGCCCTCTGAGTTTGCAAAACTTTCAACCTGTCTGCTCTTGGCTAACTTTTTAAGTTCACAAAGTAATAAAGCTCCGACCATGCAGACACTGGCAATGGGAGCCGGTATTGTCTTATTTCCTGTATTTTTGGTTATGTTACAACCCGATACGGGATCTGCCCTTGCATTCTTTTCGTTGATTTTTGTATTCTACCGTGAGGGCTATGTAAATAATGAACTACTAATATTTGGCGGTCTCTGTATTTTACTTTTTGTCCTTGCTTTATTGGTCGAGCCATGGATACTTATCTTGATTTTAGCATTGCTCATTGGCCTTGTTATGTGGAACTACCGCAAGAGAAGGAAATACATTATTAATTTGAGTATACTTTTTGCAGCCTGCGCTGTATTTGTTCTCTGTGTGGACTTGGTGTATGAACATGTGCTACAACCCCATCAACGCGACCGTATTGACATTATCCTGGGCAAAATGGAAGACCCTAAGGGCAAAGGATATAATTTGAATCAGTCGAAGATTGCAATTGGATCAGGGCAGCTTCTAGGCAAAGGTTACCTACAGGGAACTCAAACAAAATACAATTTTGTGCCTGAGCAGAGTACGGACTTTATTTTCTGCACTGTTGGAGAAGAGTGGGGATTTGTTGGATCGGTTACCTTATTACTTATCTATCTCATCTTACTGCTACGCATTATTCATATAGCTGAACGACAGCGTTCAGCCTTTGCCAGGATATATGCATACGGTGTAGCATCCATCCTCTTTTTTCACTTATTTATCAATATCGGTATGACTATAGGTATTGTTCCGGTTATCGGGATTCCGCTGCCTTTTATTAGTTATGGTGGTTCATCCTTATGGAGTTTCACCATTTTACTGTTCATCATGCTTAAATTTGATTCAAATAGAAAAGGAGTTGTCTAAAAACAACTCCTTTTCTATTTGAATCCTTATTTGGTTTTTAGTTCTTCTCAACTCTTTTACTGCATCAATTGAGAAAAACTAAAGTCTCCCTTCATGGCACAGATAAACGGTTAAATACGTTCCAAAACGAGCTGTATAGCTTTATCAACAACTTCTTCAGGTGCGGAAAAAAACCGACCATCTACCCTACTTGCCAAGATTGCATTGATGGATAAAGCCTGATGTCCAAACATGTTAGCCAATGCATAAATACCAGCTGTTTCCATTTCCAAATTGGTGAAACGCTGATCTTTATATTGGAAGGACTTGATCAAGTCTATAAAATTGGGGATCGTATTAGTTGAGCGAACAGTCCTTCCCTGTGGAGCATAAAATCCGGGCGCAGTCAACGTGACTCCCTTCGGTAAATCAAAGGCAATTCGATCCAGAAGGCTTGCGCCAGCTTTCGCAACGTAGGGTTTTAGGTTTAATGCGGAAAAATATTCGGCTAGTTCAGCCTGAAGCGCCTGCTCCTCACCGTCGTAAGATCCCTGATAATAGTTCATCAATGCATCAAGACCTATTCCATAAGCAGAGGCCAAAATAGTTCCCATCTCAACATCTTGTTGTACCGCTCCAGAGGTTCCAATGCGAACAATATCCAATGAGCTGAGCGTCGACTTTACCGTTCTATTGGCGAAATCAATATTTGCCAGTGCATCCAGTTCATTCAACACAATATCTATATTATCAGTACCTATACCTGTTGAGATTACCGTCAACCGTTTATTTCCCAAATAGCCAGTATGCGTAATAAACTCACGCTTCCCTTTTTTGAGTTCAATACGATCAAAGTACTTCGATACTTTGGCTACACGATCTGGATCACCAACTGTGATTACTGTATTTGCCAGATCCTCCGGCAACAAATTCAGATGATATATACTGCCATCTGAGTTTAAAATCAATTCCGATTCGTTGATCATATCGTATATAAATAAGTTAACTGACAACCTTCTATTTTGGAAAACCGATCAACAATTCGATTGACTTGCATTTTTCGGACTTCAAACTCCAAATAACACTGATTATCAAATTTCTGCTTTTCAATTTCCACGTCCTCTTCCTTTATGATCCGCATAATATCATTCATATGGAGGTAATCAAAGGTAATACTATAATGGTCATTCACTGTACGCTCGATAATTTCTGCTTGGGTCAAAGCATCTTGGGTTGCTGATTTGTAGGCATTAATCAAGCCTGGGACACCCAACAAAGTACCACCGAAATAACGAACGACAATCACGATAACGTTGGTGACATCCATCGATAGGAGGACGTTCAAAATAGGGCGTCCTGCTGTCCCTGAAGGTTCTCCATCGTCATTCACGCGAAAGACCGCACGATCTGGTGTGAGACGATAAGCCCAACAATGGTGTCTCGCTTTCGGATGAATCGCTTTCACTTCCAAGATCAGATCTTTTAATTGATCTTCGGATTTAAATGGAAAAGCATAAGCAATAAACTTACTGCCCTTATCCCTAAAAATTCCCTCGTATTTTGCATCAATAGTCCGGTAAGTATCTTCAAATAAACTCATAGATATGCTATGATTAAAACTGAAACAATAGAAAGCGCTATGCCTATATAATTCAATAACGATAACCTTTCCTTAAAAAATAAGACGCCAATTAAAGCGCCCAATGAGATCACACCAATATTCATCCCAGTAAATACGACTGATGGATTTTCTGGTAGGGCACGATGCGCTTTCATATAGAACAGGATGTTACAAAAGTTAAATACACCCAAAACCAATCCATATCCCATAGCTTGCTTTGAAAAACGTTGCTGTTCCACAAAAAGGAAATACAGCAATAGCACCATTGCAATAAACATCGCCATCACAAAGATAATAAACATGGAACTGATATAAGGTATATTAACATGCAAGGCGACCTGTTTAAAGAGGATATCAATTATGCCCATACCGATAAATACCAATAATGGATAAAGCGCTTTATAACGCCTATCTGCCATCGAGCTACTATACTGATTTTTTTGCCAACCAATAGAACACAGGATGGCCAACAAACCAAAGGCTATTCCAAGCATCTTATGTCCCTCCATTTTTTCATGAAAGAAGAAAAATGATGCAAGCAAGGGAATAAACAACGATAAGCGTTGTGCAATCTCTGTCTTGACCAAACCACTATAGCGAATGGACAAAGCTATAAAAACAAACATCCCAGGAAGTAATATCGCCAGACTCGTATACAACGTAACCGGCATAGCATCCCATACCAGCGATTTTAGATCAGGTTGCAATACAAAATAGGTCAGTGCAACCGCCATGGGGTAATTCCAAACGATAACTTGTTTGGTTTCGACTCCATTTTGTTTTGCCAATTTTAATAAAACAGCAACGGTTACGCTGCAGATGACACTTAATAAAACAAAAATCATGATTCAAAATTCATTTATTTCCAAAGGCCACGTTTCTCCTGACGAGCCTGACGTTCCAATTTTACAAATAAATCTGCATATTGTACATTTGGTGCTAGCGTATAAGATACTGCATAACCTTGTTCAACCAAATCCCGATTGACAAATTTCTTTCCAATATACACATAGGCAAGAAGTCTTCCATACCGATCCCGTTTTCCAACGTCAAAGACTAACTTTACACTTTTCCCATTCAACATCCCCGTTAAATACTGCTTCGCTTCTTGACCATAGTAACCGATCTCCTTACGTGCTGTCCGTCTCGTTTCCGGGGCATCTACCCCTATCAACCTAACTTTCTCCCCTTTTGAGGTTCCATTTTCAATGACAAAGGTATCGCCATCGATAACGCGCTTTACCTTCGCGTCTTTTTCCTCTCCTTTAAACGTAAAACCTGTCAATAAAAAACAGATCATACATACACATACATAAAAATTACGTCGTTTTAGCATAAAATCCAGCGTTTGCCCAAAGGTAGTAAAATACTTTTTTAACAAAACAGCCAAAAAAAACGGAAATATTAATAGTAAAAACACATAAATTTAATACAAAAAAAACAACAAAAAATCACATAAAAACACAGATATTTTTAACATAAAAAATAACACAAAAACATAATTTATTATAAAATAAAAACAACAAAATAAAAACTTAAACAACTAAAAAACAACATAATACCAGAATTAAAGAAAAATAAACACTTTAAAAACATTACAAATAAACCACCAAAAATTAATCAAAAAATCATATAAAAACACATAAAAAAACCATGAAATTAACTCAATATTTATAATAAAAAATTATTTTTTTCTTTGATATTTCAAAAACATTCGTACATTTGAAATGTCAAACAACAACAGGATGAACAGATCATATACATATTTCTATTTTAACTTCTTTTATTTTAAAAATAAGAGCCGGGATTAGATTGTGTATAAATCATAAAAAATACAAACAAGAAGAGTCCCGGTTCAAATGATCGGGACTCTTTTTTTTGGAGACAACATAGCGAACAAAAAAACAATGAGTTTAAAAATTGCAATACAGGGAGCAAAGGCTTCATTTCATGAAGAGGCCGCATTTAAATTTTTCGGAAGAGAAGTTGAAATTGTAGAATGTGATTCATTTAAAAAAACTTGTGAATTGCTGAAGCAAAGAAAAGTCGACTATATCGTTATGGCGATCGAGAATTCAATTGCGGGAAGTCTATTACCGAATTATAATTTATTGAGAGATTATAAGTTCCATATCACTGGAGAAGTTTACCTAAACATCCAACAGAATCTCATGGTATTGCCAGGCGTTAAATTAAAGGATATCAAACACATCGAATCGCATCCGATTGCCATTCGCCAATGTGAAGAATTTCTTTCTGAACTTGAAGGTGTACGTATAACCGAGGGATCTGATACCGCTGCAACTGCGAAAATGATTGCGGAGCGCAAATTAACGGATACTGCGGCAATTGCTGGGACATTGGCTGCTGAAATCTATGGTCTTGAAATATTAGAAAAGAGAATCGAAACCAATAAGAAGAACGCAACACGTTTCCTCGTATTATCCAATGAGGTTGTCGAACATAAGAATGCTAATAAAGCGTCATTATCATTCCAAACAGGAAATACAGTAGGATCTCTGGCGACTATTTTACAATGCTTTGCCGAACAGAATATCAACTTGAGCAAAATTCAGTCAATGCCGGTAATCGGAAAACGCAATGAATATGATTTTTTCGTTGACGTAGAATGGAAAAAACAAACAGACTACGAAGCAGCAATACGTAAAGTACTCAAACATAGTGTTAATTTCAATATTATGGGCGAGTATGTCAAAAACGAAAAACTATAATTAACAATTTACGCATACAATATTAAAATAGATAATCAAACTTAACATGAAAAATACATTAGACATCACTCCTTTAAAATCTTGGTTGGACACAGGAGACAAACCTTTAATTATCGCAGGCCCTTGTAGCGCAGAAACAGAAGAGCAGTTGGTATCGACAGCGCATTTGTTGGCAAATACCGGAAAAGTAAATATTTTACGTGCTGGTATCTGGAAGCCACGTACTCGTCCGGGAGAATTTGAAGGAATCGGTTCAATTGGTTTGGAGTGGTTGAAAAGAGCGAAAGAAGAAACAGGTTTATTAACAGCTACTGAAGTTGCTACTGCAAAACACGTGGAAGAAGCTTTGGCTGCTGGTGTGGATGTACTATGGGTAGGCGCACGTTCAACAGCCAATCCATTTACCGTACAAGAAATTGCTGATGCTTTACAAGGTGTAGATATTCCAGTATTTGTTAAAAACCCTGTAAACCCAGATTTATCGTTGTGGATCGGTGCATTGGAACGTATCAACCGTGCTGGTATCAAAAAATTAGGTGCTATCCATAGAGGTTTCTCTTCTTACGAGAAAACAGCATTCCGTAATGAACCAATGTGGGATTTAGCGATTCAGTTAAAAACTGCTTGTCCTAATCTACCGATCATCAACGACCCAAGTCACATCTGTGGAAACCGCGAATTGTTACCATACATCGCACAAAAAGCAATGGATATGGATATGCAAGGATTGATCATCGAATCACATATTGATCCATCTGTCGCTTGGACTGACGCAAAACAACAAGTAACGCCAGCTGCATTGGCCGAGTTGATCGACCACTTGACATTACGTAAAGCAGCTTCTGACAATCCTTCATTCGAAGATAAATTAGCAGAATTGCGTAGCAATATCGACAAATTAGATGATTTGATCATCCAAAAAATTGGTGAACGCATGAAAATAGCTGAGAAAATCGGCGAATACAAACGCGATAACAACGTGACAATTTTGCAGGTTAACCGTTGGGATGAAATTGTTCAAAAACGCACTAAATTAGCGGAAGCGCTTTCTTTAGGTAGCGAATTTGCGACGAAATTCCTCGAATTAATTCACAACGAATCTATCCGCAAACAAAATGCGGTCATGAATACTCAGGAGCAACCAACAGCAGAAGCATAATGAATCAAGAAGTCATCACGCTGACGCATCCTTCAAAAAAAATACAGGGCACGGTCCAACTCACAGGTTCAAAATCTGAGAGCAACCGTGCTCTTATTATCCAATCGCTGAGTAAAGGACAAGTTGAAATAGCCAACCTCTCTGAGGCTGCAGATACGGTTACCCTAAACCGCGTATTGCAAATCGCATCAGAACCGCAACCCGGTTATAATACGATTGACATAGGCCCTGCAGGAACGGCTATGCGCTTCCTTACAGCTTACCTCAACCTTGTTAAAGGAAATTTCATCCTGACGGGGACAGAGCGCATGCAACAGCGTCCAATCGGGATATTGGTCGATGCTATGAAAGAAATTGGCGCCGAAATCCATTATGAAAAAAAAGTGGGTTATCCTCCTTTGAAGATTGAAGGTGGATTATTTCAAGGAAAAGACCGTGTTAAGGTCAAAGGAAATATCAGCAGTCAGTATATATCCGCCTTGCTATTAATTGCTCCAGCATTAAAAAAGGGACTTACGTTAGAGATTGAAGGCGAATTAACTTCCAGACCTTATGTGTCCATGACCTTAGATATGCTTAAAAGTGTCGGGATCCAACATGAATGGACGGAGAATGCGATTAAAATTGCACCGCAGGTATTTGAAAAGCAAACCATATATGTCGAGCCAGATTGGAGCGCAGCATCCTATTGGTATGCTATCGTAGCACTAGCCGATGCTCATGCATCGATTATATTGCCCGGGCTAAGACAACATAGTTTACAGGGCGATATTGCCATCACAGACATTATGGCGCATTTTGGTGTTTATTCGAGCTTTGAGTCAGATGGATTGCATTTAAATAAAAAAGAAATCAATTCAGACAAAACGTTGTTCGACTTTAAAGAATGTCCTGATCTCGCGCAAACAGTAGTCGTTATCGCAGCAGCTTTAAAACGTGATGTTTCCTTTACAGGCCTAGAAACCTTAAAGATTAAGGAGACCGACCGTATCGCTGCGTTACAGACCGAAATCGCAAAGTTCGGTGCTGAATTGATCGAAGATGGTGATACCTATCACCTGAAAACAGCACAGGTATATCAGCCTGAAGATGTAACCTTCGACACTTACGAAGATCACCGTATGGCGATGGCATTTGCACCTCTGGCGTTAGTTTTTGACCAAATCAAGATTGCTGAACCTCAAGTTGTAGAAAAATCATATCCTGATTTTTGGAAACATTTACAAGCGCAAGCTTTTGTAATTGACTAACATATTAAAAACAGGGATTAACATCAACATTAATCTCTGTTTTATTATTCAATCTCCCAGATAGCCTTTAGCCTGGGACAGAAAATTGTGATGTAATCTATTAGGCCATATACGAGTTACAGATCCATAAATTTGTAGCCAGTCTGGTGCTTTAGAATTGCATTTAAAGGCAAATTTATCTAAGTTTATTGAAATTTAATTTTTATGGCAGGAAATTCATTTGGCGATTTATTCAGAATTAGCACTTTTGGCGAATCACACGGCAAAGCTATAGGTGTAATTATTGATGGTTGCCCTTCAAATATAACAATCGACGAGGAATTTATCCAGTCTGAGCTCGATAAACGTAAACCAGGTCAATCTAAGATCACGACACAAAGAAAAGAAAGTGATACCGCACAGATTTTATCTGGCGTATTCGAAGGGAAATCAACGGGAACACCAATAGCAATTGTTATCCCAAATGAAGACCAGCGTTCGAAAGATTACACACATATCAAAGATATCTTCAGGCCTTCCCATGCTGATTTCACCTATCAGATGAAATATGGTATCCGTGACTATCGAGGCGGTGGACGGTCCTCGGCGAGGGAAACCGCTGCCCGTGTTGCTGCAGGTGCAGTAGCAAAAAGCTTCCTGAATCAATTTGGCATAGAAATCTTTGCCCACGTTTCGGGGGTAGGCACTATCGAGGCACCAAATGTAGATACCAAAGATCTAAAAGCTTTGCTTGAATTACGGGAAGCTAACATTGCACGTTGTGCAGATCCAGCAACAGCAAACGAAATGGTTGAGTTTATTGACTCGGTCAGAAAAGCGGGTGACACAGTTGGCGGACGTATTTCGGCTGTCATCAGACATGTCCCTGTTGGTTTAGGCGAACCGGTCTTTGATAAGCTCCATGCAGACCTTGCAAAAGCAATGATGAGCATCAATGCTGTACATGGTTTTGAATATGGTTCAGGTTTTGCAGGTTCGGAGTTGCGAGGTTCCGAACATAATGATATATTTGTAGCAGATGACCATGATTTAAATCGAGTGCACACACATACCAACTTCTCTGGAGGTATTCAGGGAGGGATTTCAAATGGTATGGATATTACTTTTAAAGTAGCATTTAAGCCTGTTGCCACTATCATGAGAGATCAAGAAACAGTGGATATCCATGGCAACCCTGCTATTGCAAGTGGCAAGGGAAGACATGACCCTTGTGTTGTTTCGAGAGCAGTAATTATTGTGGAAGCTATGGCAGCACTTGTAATCGCGGATCATCTACTTAAAAATCAAAGTTACAAACATGCTGCAAGATAATTATGTCGTAGGTGTTGATATTGGAGGCACACATATTTCTGCCTGTATCATTGACACAAAACAATGGAATATATACTTAGAAAACGTGGCCAGAAACCACGTTTTTTCTCAAGGAGATGCTAAAACGATTTTACAAACCTGGGCATCAGCTATACGCGATATCATCGCCACTTCTCCTGCTCCTATTCAGTTCATCGGCATTGCCATGCCGGGCCCCTTTGACTACGAAAATGGAATATCTAAAATACAGGGACAAAGCAAGTATGACAATCTTTACAATAAAGATGTCAAAACTCTTTTAGCTGAAGAATTGGGACTTTCGCCTACGTCTATTCACTTTATCAATGACGCAGCAGCATTCCTACAAGGTGAAATATTCGTACAGAACTTGCAAACAAACAACCGGATATTAGGAATTACGTTGGGTACCGGACTTGGTTCTGCGGTATGGAATAAAGGCGAGAAGGCCTTTGATGCAGCCCTATGGAACAGCCCTTATGAAGATTGTATTTTCGAAGAATTTCTTGTCACACGATGGTTCGTCAAACGTTTCAAAGAAGTAGCAGGAAAAGATGTTACGGGACTTAAGGAGATCTTAGATAATCATCGGGAAACTGAGGAATTTCAAATTATCAAAGATGAATATGCTAAACATCTCTTTGATTTTATGCAGTTCTTCGCAGAGAAACATTCTTCTGAAATATTTATCATCGGTGGCAATATCGCTAAGGCGCTACCTATTTTCATTGGTGACCGAAAAGAATTTGAAAGATTTCAGATTTACACCGCAATACTTGGTGAAAAAGCAGCTATGATTGGTGCTGCGAGTATATTCAATTAAGAAAAGATATCATCCCTCGTTGGAATACTTAGCTTAGTCAAACAAAAAAAGATATCCATCTATTAAAACATAGATGGATATTTTTCTGGATTAGCTTCATGCATAATTGCATACACTGTCTCGACAACATCGTCAGAAGATGGCTTCGAGAAATAATCCCCGTCGGAACCATATGGTGGGCGATGTGCTTTTGCAGTCAGTGTCCTCGGCTGACTATCCAATAGATAGTAGCCATTTTGCTTCTCTAAGATCTCTTGTAAGATGAAAGCTGAAGCCCCGCCTGGCACATCCTCATCTACAATAAGTAGTTTATTTGTTTTCTTCAGCGATTCGGCGCAAAGTTTTCCTTTGTCAAAAGGCTGCAATGTCTGTGCATCAATAATTTCGATAAATATCCCCAAACGCTCCAGTTCCACGGCTGCTTCTTCAACAACACGTAAAGTTGAACCATAGGATACGACAGTAATATCACGTCCTGCTTTAACACATTCGGCATAACCGATTGGCACCGTAAATTCACCAACGTTTTCTGGTAGACGCTCTTTTAGACGATACCCATTCAGACATTCGACAACAATAGCCGGTTCGTCAGAGCGGAACAACGTATTGTACATACCTGCTGCCTGTGTCATATTACGCGGCACACATACATGCAAACCTCTCAAGGATCCTAAAATTACCGACATAGGCGAGCCCGAATGCCATATACCTTCCAATCGATGACCCCTTGTACGAATAATTAATGGTGCTTTCTGACCAGCAAAGGTGCGATAACTTAAACTTGCCAAATCATCACTTGCGACCGTAATACCATAGATTAGGTAATCCAGGTATTGGATCTCAGCAATTGGACGAAGTCCACGGATTGCCAAACCTAGTCCTTTTCCTATAATTGAATTCTCACGAATACCGGTATCAAATACGCGATGCACACCAAGCTTTTCTTGTAGACCTGCAAAACCTTGATTCACATCTCCAATCTTACCGACATCCTCTCCAAATGCTAATAGTCTTTCGTCACGTCTAAAGTTCTCTTCAAAACATAGATTCAAAACCTCACGTCCATCAACCACTTTAGCTTCTTCACTGTAGACTGCAGGTACAACCGTCACATGAGCAGGTGAATCTACACCATCTGTAAATAATTTTGAATTATAACGTTTCTCATTCAGTTCCTGCTTCTCTTTATACCAATTTAATAATTGCTGGCGCCCATCGCTATGCTGACCTTTAAGCTCGTGCAATACCTTGCGAACCTGGCCGTAAACCTCTTTCAAAGAAGGCTCAACCATCGATTGTAATTTCTTTGACGCAAAATCAGCCCGCTCATTTGGAATGCCCTGAAGTAAATCAATGGCTTCCCTAGCTTCAATGCTCAACGTTTTAATATAATCGGCCCAAGCTCGTTTTTGTTCTTGACGAACATGGTCTTTGGCATGTTGATCCAATTGATCCAGTTCCTCTACGGTAGCAATACCAGAACTTAAGATCCATTCTTTCATTTTCGCTAGACAATCGAAGTCAGTCTCCCATTGCAATCTTTCTTGCGATTTATACCGTTCGTGTGAACCTGAAGAAGAATGTCCTTGCGGCTGCGTCAATTCGGTCACATGAATCAAACATGGAATATGTTTCTCGCGCGCAATAAGGGCAGCCTGTTCGTACGTTTCACATAAACCCGCATAATCCCATCCTCTCACTTTGAATATCTCAATTCCGTTTGTCAGTTCTTCCTTCTGAAAACCTTTGAGGACTTCTGAGATATCTCCCTTTGTTGTTTGAATTTCATTGGGCACAGATATCCCATATCCATCATCCCAAATAGAAATCACTGTTGGAATCTGGTGAACACCTACGGCATTAATAACTTCAAAAAATACACCTTCAGAAGTAGCTGCATTTCCGATAGTGCAGAATGCAACTTCATTTCCTCTATTTGAAAAATAAGATAGGTAGTCTAAATTTCTATTCTGCTTATACAACTTAGAAGCCAAGCCCAAGCCCAGCAATCTTGCCATCTGACCACCGGTGGTCGAAATATCTGAAAACGAGTTTTTCTGAACCATTTGATCCAACCAGTTCCCTTGGTCGTCCACAACACGAGTCGAAAAATGGCAGTTCATTTGCCTTCCTGCAGAAGAAGGATCTGCCTCGACATCGGGATGGGCATATAATTGAGAGAAAAAATGGTAGACATCACTGATGCCAGAAGCAAATATAAATGTTTGGTCACGGTAATATCCCGACCGCCAGTCCCCATTTCTGAAAACTTTAGCCATCGCGATTTGTGCCAATTCTTTTCCATCGCCAAAAATACCAAACTTAGCCTTACCTGTAAGCACTTCTTTACGTCCCAATAAACTCACGTAACGACTTTCTAAGGCAGTTCGATAATCATTCACAATAATCTTTTTGAACTCGTCAAAGCTCAAAGTGGAAATAGATTCATTGTTTTGGTCAAATGCAGTATCAAACATATTCTTTTTTGTTTCAACAAATTTAACAAAAATATTATTCTATATAATTGGTGTTTATCAAATAAATTGATAATCAATAACTCAGATTTGAAATAGAATATTCTAATTTCTCAAATTAGTACTTTTTGACAAAAAATCCTAATTTTTGCAGATTTTTAATTCCAATAAGCAGGCAAAAACACCATTGTCCTTTTAAATTTTTATTTTTGGGTTTTACATTCATTATTTTGAATTTTTCAGCACTTAAACTCGATAAAATCCTTATCGCTAATCTTGAAAAACAAAAGCTTTCTTCGCTTACACCTATTCAAGAAATAGCTATCCCTGCCATTTTGGAAGGTAGAGACTGTTTGGCGATTGCCCCAACTGGCACGGGAAAAACGGAGGCTTTCGCCATCCCTATTATTCAGCGCTTACGAACCAAGATTACCGCAGACCACCTATCGGTCCTTATACTCCTTCCTACACGGGAGCTCTGTATACAGACCAAACAGCGCATATCAGGTCTTATCGATGGTATGGGTTTGACTATCGCTAGTTTTTATGGTGGGGGAACTTATGAAAGTCAGCTTGAAGTTTATCCAAAAGCCCAGATGATCCTTGCTACTCCAGGACGTTTGTTGGATTTCATTGAACAAGGTATTATCGATCTAAAAACGATAGATACATTGGTGATCGATGAATTCGATCAATTGTTGGATCTCGGTTTCACGAAAGAACTCAATAAAATTATCGGCACATTGCGCGCTGAGAGACAAACCATTTTCAGTTCAGCAACGAAAACCGTTGAAATCGAAAAAATTGTTCGAAAGATATTAATTAACCCTGTTGAGATCACCCTAGAAGCAAAAGCAAAAAAAGGCCAAATAGAAGAATCTGTACTCTATGTCGATAAAAATGATAAAAAAAATCTTCTCCGTTATCTTCTTGAAAACCGTATTTCACAGCAGGTAATTGTTTTCACGCGAACAGTTCATGCTGTCGAACGGATCGCAACCGATCTAGATCGACACGGTATTTCTTGCTCGGCATTATATGGCGATAAATCACAGCAAAAACGAGAAGAGATTATTGATAAGTTCAGACAAAAAGAGGTACGTGTATTAATTGCGACGGACCTCTTGGCTCGAGGTGTAGATTTTCCAGACTTAGAGGCTATTATAAACTACGAGATTCCGGATACTCCTGAGCTCTATACGCATCGAATAGGTCGAACAGGCCGTTCGGAAGCCGCGGGAAAGGCGTTTACCTTTTGCGATGCAGAGGACAATGAAAAGTGGATAAAATTACAGTTATCCTTAAAACGGCAAATTAAAATTGATGATCAACATCCTTATTTATTGAGCTGGGAGAAAATGCTTTCCAGCAGCCAAAACAATCAACGAAAAGGCACCTCGAAATCAAGAAAACGTCGTTAATTAATAAATATTCTTTTACTTTTACCAGCAAATCAAAAAATCATAATCCGAGATGAATACAATACATTTATTTGACGATAGCAACAATGCGAATGATAATCGATTGGGAGACCTTGAAAAAACGATTATAATAAATAGCCTGATGGAAGTTCCCTTTGAAGAACGGGATGAAGAGTGGCGTGATATATTTCTGGCTAATATTGCTGAATGTACCTTAAAATTAGCAGAAACAGAAGTGGTTGTTGGGCCTGACGGATTTCCCTATTTTCAACTCGAAAGTGTCCCTAAGGATCAGAACTTTCAGGCTTTTGTCATTAAAAATCGGCTAAAGGATTTCGTGTTGCCAAAAGGTTTTGGTATTGCTATCAATACACAAAATGAAAACCCTGACTGGGTATTCACCTATGGCGACTTAGTTAACTACTTTTTAAATGCAGAGTTTTATACAGATGAAAGTGTTTTCTCAAAGAAAAATGAACAAACCATTATAGGCAAAGATGAAGAAATATTAGTGGGGCAACCTGCCGAGACAATTCTCCCACAGGCTGTCCGCACCCAATTACGTGAATTTCTGGATTATTATGGTGTAAAGAACGCAAAGGTTATGCTCCTTGCCCGTAATTATAAAGATGAAGAAAATGCTTCACAAGATTTGGCATTCAATATCGTTGCAAATCAATTCAGGACTGAAAAAGAATTTACAAATATCATGGAAGCAATAGGCTGGTTTCTTCCCAGACATTATTCCTATATCGGATTGGATGAATTTGCAGTAGACAATGGTTTTATGCCACTGTAAAAAAACAGAAACTAAATATATACAAACATAATTAACCCATGTTTCCATTTAACGTAAGAGTGTACGGAATATTGATCAATGAAAATCAAGAGGTATTGATCAGCGACGAAAGAACGGAAAATGTTTCATTTACCAAATTCCCTGGTGGGGGCTTAGAATACGGGGAAGGCTTATTGGATGCTTTGATCCGGGAGTATCAGGAAGAATGTGATTTTGACATTGCTGTGGTTAAGCATATTTACACCACAGACTTTTATGAGAAATCAAGCTTTAACGATAGCCAAATCATATCGATTTACTATCAGGTAAAGAATACCTCAGCTATTCAGATCAGAACGACTACCAAAGCTTTTGATTTCGATCCTGATCAGAAACCTGAAGATAATAAGCTTCAATCTTTTCGATGGGTACCAATTGAATCGGTTTTAACGGAAGATTTGACCTTCAAAACAGATCAAATCGCCTGGGAAGAATTCTTAAAAACAGTCAAGTAATAATAATTTTTCAATTTTCATCATTTTTATTTGTATTTAAAAAATAAAGACATATCTTTACGTAAACCAATGGAAATACTTGATTTTTTTAAAGTATTGACCTTAATAATTACATTTTATTATTTATTTGACATCTCGCATGTGACGAGGAATAAAAGTAGAGAAGCGTGGGATGGAGACATACATTGGTTTATTGAATTTGTAAATTCCTAGTCCTATAGGTTTTTTAATAGTTAGTGTGATTTTATGGCGATACTCCCCGTATCGCCTTATTTATTTGACACTCGTTTTCCAGCCCCTATTTGAATCCCATATAAGAAGCAAAACAAAGGTTTTTGTGTAAAACATCAACATTTTTAAAGCCAACTTGTGTCAATAAGTTTAGTTGGTAGATCAGCGATCTTGGCGTATCCTCATGCTCGATATAGTCAAAAACATGATCACGATACTGTTCATCCTTCAGGTTAGTTAAGTATTCACCATATTTTTCCCTGTAAATTAATTTTTGAAGCTGTTCATTATTTTGCTCAATCAAATCAAAAATCCACAGACTTCCTCCGGTTCTCAATAAGCGGAACAGCTTGCTAAACGCATTTTCCCAATCGTTATCATCTCGAAGATGATGTAAAACGGATGTTGCGATAATGACATCAAATTTGTTTTCCTCTAAAGCTGCAGCACGAAAGTCGCCTTTAATCAAATGAATTTCTCCATTGGTTAATTTTCCAACGCGTTCCTTTGCTCTATTTAACATTGGCTGGCTCAAATCCAACAGACTAACATTTGGATTAGACTGCAATTTTTGCAATAGTTTTACGTCGTAATTGCCAGCTCCACATCCAATGTCCAATATATTTTGAGCGTTTGGATAAAGACTAACAATGGCATCCGTAATAAGCTCCATGTTCCATACAGCATCCAATGTGGTTGCTTGACCTGTTTCTAAATTTGAGAACCGTTCGACATCATTGTCAAACCGTGTTTCAATCTCCTGTAGCGTCGCTTTGTTCATTTGTAAATTGTTTATTCTCTAAAGTTCAGATAGATTCCCCGTACAGCAGTATCTTACACTGTCTGGTCGGGCGTATTTTCATCCATTAATTTTTAATAATTTAAAGGTAGGACTAACTGGAATTCATTAAAAATATTTATTTTGTCATCAATTCATACCAAAAAAGTATCGATGGAAATCCGACATCTCATTTATTTCAAAACAGTAGCCGAAGAGCTTCATTTTGGCCGAGCAGCAGAACGCTTATTTATGTCCCAGCCGCCATTAAGCCGGCAGATTAAAGATCTAGAAGACGAATTAGGGGTTATTCTTTTCTTCCGAACCAACAAACGCGTCGAACTAACGGAAGCAGGTAAATACTTTTTGGAGGAGGTTGTGGAGATCCTACAGAATATCGAGCACAGCAAAACGATCACCAAACAGATCCACAACAATATCTCAGGAGAATTCAAACTGGGCTATATTAGTTCGACACCTAAGAAAATGCTTGCTACGGTATTAAAGCAAATTCAACAGAAATTTCCATACTTAAGAGTTAGTCTTTTCGAAACATCGACGCAGAAACAAAAATTGGCGCTCGAAAATGGAAAATTGGATCTGGGTATTATGCGTGCTCCAATTTATTCAAGTGAATTGCTTACCACTCCCCTTTTCGAAGACCCTATGGTGATTGTAGGTCATTCACAGGTGGAATTTAATGCGATCAACTTTTTTAATGAAAGTTTTATTTCCTTCAATCAGAAATACGCATCGGAATATCATCGGCTTGTTATTAATACCTGTAACCGCATGGGATTCGAACCCAAAATTGTACATCAGAGCAATTCGATGTCTTCCATCCTTGAGTTGGTGTCACAAGGCTTGGGCATGGCAGTCGTCCCTGCGTCCACTATCAAACAATACCCGCATTTAAACCTAAAAATCATGAAGCTTGAGGATATGGATAGCAAAACAGAAGTGATCCTGGTCTCTAATATAAAAAGTAAAAACAGTGCATTAGACGAATTTATAGCATGTATCCAGAAAGAGTATCTTGATTTTAATGCATCCTAAAGAGATATCTATTGAAATTCCAGCATAAAAAAACGGAGTCAGCATGTTGCTGGCTCCGTTTTTTTATGGGTTGAAGAGCGATATTACCTCTTCTCAAATTTATATGCTAAAGTTGCCATAAAACTACGCGGCGGAATCGGATTCACACTATAGTTTTCATGGATATAATAGTTAAACGCGTTGGTGATATTGGATAATTTACCCAAAATACTCCAGTTTTTATACGCATAACCAGCGGAGAAATCTATGGTTGTAAATGGACTAACGGAGATCAAACGATTAAGACCGTCGCGTACGTTGATCTTTGTATTATTCCAACCTGCATTACGTCTACCTGTATAAAATGCAGAAAAACCTAATTTCAGTCCCTTAACTGCTCCATTTTGAATGGTATAAAACACGGTTCCATTAGCCGTATGTGCTGTAGTTCCTACCAAACGTACATTTTCTTCGTTTCCAGAGATTTCAGTCACTTTCTCCTTACCATCAACGATGGTTGTATAACTTGAAATTGGATTGGTTTCGGTATAACGCATATAATTGTAGGAATAACCGGCGATAACATTCAATCCTGGAAGTAAGGTTCCAGTAACATCAACTTCCAATCCGCTGGAAGCCGTCTTTCCAGAAAATTCTTTCATATTTGCATCGCTATTGCTTGTTCCATCCGGAAGTACCAATAATTGTTGGGCAAAGCGATTGTTATTAATTCTATACCAAGCAACATTTGCGGATAACCTACCATTGAAAAAGTCATTTTTCACACCTGCTTCATACTGATCGATGATGGAGGGAGCCAAGGGTTGATAATTCACATCGTATCCCGAATTCGATGTAAAGTTATTTGCATAAGTAACATAGACACTCGATGAACGGATCGGCTGATAGATCAATCCAAATTTAGGCGACCATGCTTTGTCGACTTTTGCTCCGATCGGATTTTTTTGACCATCTAGATTAATAATCTCTTCCGATTGATTCGTCGCATAAGTATACTTTTCCGAATTCGGTGTACGCTGATACGTATAGCGAACACCAGCCAATACTTTAAATTGTTCAGTAACTTCTATTAAGTCCTGAAAAAATGCACCATAACGGAAGATATCCGTTGTTGTTTTGGTCAATAGATCAGCTTGTGGCATATCTGTTCGAAGTCCATTTCCCGAAGCCAAATGCTGCGCAGTTTGTGAGGGATTAAAGACATAAATGGAATCGTATACACCGCCCACATTTTTAGATGCATCAATTTTATAGGCATACGCATTTGAATGCGATTGATCGGCATCTGCTCCCACCAGGATCTTATGCTTGATAGATCCTGTTTTTACAGTTCCGGTTAGATTCAATTGCTGGTTGGCCGTAAACTCATTTGATTTGGATCGGGTTAAACTCCGCGGAGCAATTCCATTTTTATTCGCTTGAATCCGATCTGATCCATAATAATCACGATCGTATGTTTGGTAACTTGCTATTGCGTTTAAATTCCATGAATCATTAAACTTATGGTTCAAATTGATCTGCCCGTTTGAGGTATTTGTTCTGTTGAAAGCAAAAGGCACATTCATAAAAGTGTTTCTGCCAACTTCATTATTCAACTTTCCATCCACAGTTCCCATTCCAAAGTCCGGCGTAAAATCACTTTTTAAGTAATCGAATGTAAAGTTGAGATCAGTTTTATCGGATATTTTATATAAAACAGAAGGATTCACATAAGTACGTTTTGATGTGACCTGATCCCTAAAGCTACCCGCTTTTTCATAAGTTCCGATAACGCGGAATGCAACCTTATTGGAAATTGGACCATACACATCCACTGTTGGTTTATAGAAGTCATAACTTCCTACGCGCATTGAAGCCTCGCCTCCATAATAAAATTTAGGCTTTTTCGTAACTAGATTTACAACGGCCCCACCAGATACACCGCCATATAACAAAGCAGAACTTCCTTTTAAAATCTCTACAGATTCCAAGGTGCTTGCCTCAATCGAACCTC
This sequence comes from Sphingobacterium paramultivorum, assembly GCF_014109745.1. Lineage (NCBI taxonomy): Bacteria > Pseudomonadati > Bacteroidota > Sphingobacteriia > Sphingobacteriales > Sphingobacteriaceae > Sphingobacterium > Sphingobacterium paramultivorum. The sequence goes on along the minus strand of NZ_CP058555.1, from coordinate 6,122,549 downwards.
CATTGTTGGTTCGCGCACCATTTTTAAATATATTATTCCCGCCTAAGCTATAGCCCCTTGCGTAAAAATTTTCGTTGACCCCACCGCGATTCGCTCCCATCGCGACACCGTTTGCATTTTTTAGCGCGTCACTCAGGCGATTAACCTGTTGATCCGCAATAACCTGTTCGTTTATAATTTGTACACTCTGCGGCAAATCCCGATCAATAATACCTGCTTTACCTACATTAACAGTTTTACTGTTATGCGAGTTGTAGCCCACCACTTCCACTTGTTCCAATTGAGATTCAGAAATATTCAAAGAAACATTAATGGCTGTCGCCTTTCCATTTTTAACCTCGATGGTACGCTCCTCAGCTCCATTTCCGATACTTTTGATCCGAATAGTATAGGTTCCATCTGGAAGATTAGAAAAATGGAAGCTTCCATCACCGGAAGTCGACGTTGACCTACCTAAAGAAACTATGGTTACTGTAGCCGATTCAATTGGTGCACCATCTTTGGTTTTAACACGGCCATGTATCCCCTTACTTTGCGCCGATGCATCCAAATGAATTGCTCCTACCAATCCTAGACTTAAAACAAGTCCTAGAAAAGTTCTTTTCATGTTAATAAATTGTGAGTTCGTAAAAATTATTTGTCGGCGCAAACATACGATATTATTTTATTGTTTAGAATAGTTTTAAATAAAAATAGCTTGTTGTTGTAATATGTGAATGATTCAGCTATGTAGCATTTATTATATGTTGCAAGGATTCATTGTAACTATTTCTATTAATCATAAGGATTTCATTACATTTATACCATAACTAACATTCCAACCAATCAATTCAATGAGAAAGCATAAGCTCCTACTCTCCGTCTTTATTTTTCTATTCTTTCCCACATTTTTGTTGGGCCAGCACACACAGATCGATCATGATCTCACAGAAATTATGCTTCGGTATAATGCTGTAGGGCTCAGTGTGGTCGTAGTCAAAAACAATAAAATTGAATACCACAAAAATTATGGTTACAAAAACCTGGAAACCAAAACGGCTCTCGGAGAAAATGACCTCTTTAGAATTGCTTCTATTTCAAAGTCATTCACTGCAACATCATTAATGCAATTAATAGCAGACGGCCGATGCAAGTTAGACGACGACTTCGGGGATTTGATAGGTTTTCCAATCAGAAACCCCAATTATCCAGGAAAAAAAATAACACTCCGAATGATCCTTTCCCATACGTCCAGCGTCAATGATAAAAACGGTTACTTCAACCTAGATGTCATCAATCCATCCAAGAACCCAAATTGGAAAGATTCCTACAATCTTTATGAACCCGGCACACAATACCAATATTGTAATCTCAATTTTAATATGGCAGGAGCCGTCCTAGAGAAACTGACCAATACACGTGTCGACAGCTACATTGTTAATCATATCCTCAAACCGCTCAACTTATATGGTGGTTACTGTATAGACTCCTTGGATCAGAAGAGATTGGTTTCGTTATATGCCTTTGATGAAAAGGGAAATCCACATGAAGAGCCCAGTGCCTATAATCCACGTCGGGAAGAACTCAATCAGTACATCTTGGGGTATAGCACTCCTGTGCTTTCTCCGACAGGTGGAATGAAAATATCTGCCTTAGATTTAGCCAGATACATGATGATGCATATGAATTACGGCCATAGTCAGGAAAAAAACATCATCACTAAAAAGTATGCGAAGATTATGCAGACAGCTGTAAATAAAGAATCGGGCTATGGATTAGCGATTATGAACAATGCAAAAATTGTCCATGGTGTTACCCTGACAGGACATACCGGTTCGGCATATGGACTATATAGTGCCCTGTTTTTCAATCCAAAGAAAAAATATGGATTTATTGTGATAACCAATGGCTGCAATATTCCCGATAGCGATGACTTCAACCCTTTGCTTAAAGACTGCATAGGAGCCTTGTACGATGCATATATCAAATAGGCAACAGCTTACATCAAATAAACAAAAGCCAAACCCATAAAATCCAACCTTGTTGCTGAGGCTTATGGGAAAACCAGAGGCCCTCGGATCGAATGGACAATAACAAAAAAAAGCTGCAAAATCTGCAGCTTTTTTTTGTTATTTTTACTACTTCTTGTTTTCTACCCAATTTACAATAGCCGGGTCCAGCGGATTCGTCGCTGAACGGAAACGATGTACAAGTTTACCGTTCTCATCAATCAAAAACTTTTCAAAGTTCCATTTGATTTCACCTTTAAAATCGGGATTCTCCTGAGCGGTCAAATACTTAAACAAGGGTGATATTTGATCTCCTTTGACATCGACCTTTTCGGCCATTAGAAAATCAACACCATAATTTTGTTCACAAAACTCTTGAATCTGCGCATTTGACCCGGGTTCCTGTTGTCCAAAATTATTTGCCGGAAAGCCAATAATGACGAGCTTATCGCCAAAGGTTTTGTGCAATTCCTCCAGATCTTTGTACTGTTTTGTGAAACCGCATTTTGAGGCTGTATTCACGATCAATATTTTCTTTCCCTTGAAATCGGACATTTTCACTTCTTGCCCATCAAGTGTCGTAAACTTAAAATCATAAAAATTGGGATTGCCAAATAACATTGACATATACACCATAATAGTTGCAATAATCATATTTAATTATTTTAAAGACTTAACAATGAATTACTCTCTCTTTCCAGTACCGCATCAAAAAGCTCGTTGATAGGAGATTTTAAAATGGTACCTACCTTTATCTGATGTGTTTCACAGACTTCCCGTAAAATTAAATCAAAACTATAAGCAATAGAACCTACAAAGTGACATGCATATTTATTATAGTCCGGATAGGTCAAAATCGAAGCTTGAACAAATTCTTCGAATCCACTCTTTACCAGATCAATAATAAAGGGATGGGTAATATTATCGGACATGAACGGCGCAAATGATGCTAAGAAAGCATTTGGGCGTTCTTTTTGATAAACATTTTTGATGACGATCTCTTTATTGATTCTGTATTTGTTCGCAAATTTTTCGTTCAGATCTTTCGGCATACGGCCATATAGAAAAAGTCTGACAAGATTTTTCCCAAAATATGCCCCCGACCCCTCATCACCCAATACATAGCCATTTCCATTATGCGAGGGCATCAGCTCCTCTCCATCAAAAAAACTCAAATCAGACCCTGTCCCTAATGTCGCTACATAACCTTTTTTATTACCACAGGTCGCTATGGCACTCCCAAAAAGATCATTCTCAACAGAAATGTAAGCATTTTCGAATAAGGGTGTCAATGCATTTGAAACCATTTCCCGACGATCAGGTGTAATGCATCCTGCACCAAAAAAATACAACTCAGTAACTTCATCGGCATAGGGAATAATTTCGGGTATTTCCTTAATAACACGTGTGATTTCCTTTTCATTCACAAAAAAAGGATTGAGTCCATTTGTACTGAATGAGATAGGCGCACTATCTGGCAATTCCAACTTCCAATCCGACTTTGAAGAGCCGCTATCAACAACTAAGATCATACAAATTCTTGATTATTTTCCCCCTATAAACTACTGTATCAAACTTAGCAAAAATTCTGATAAAAAACAGATTTTTTGCTTCATCTCCCCAGCCCAATAAAAACCGGTATTTCATCCAAAGCAGCTATTATGCCTATCGATTTACACCTCATTTCTTAAATAAATTTATGTATATTGGAGGGTACTATTAGCTGCTTCCCGTCATTGTTCTTTTTCTACTAAAAGAACAATGACGGAGCACGCTGATTCATAATTGTAGAACCAACAATCTATTTTTTTGTTTGGTTAAGCGTACGATACTTTTAATTTTGTAAGCTCATACTAAAATCATTTTTCATGGACAGTGACCATTTCAATATACCCGAAATACATTTTGAGGTATCATTTTCAGAAGCACAAGCTCATTATATCGAAGTAAAAATGAGCATCGCAAAGCTCAATCAGTCTTATGTCGATCTAAAAATGCCGGTCTGGTCTCCTGGATCTTATTTAATTCGTGAATATGCTAAAAACGTAGAACGATTCCGATCATTTGACAAAACAGGAAATACAATTGCCTACCAGAAAATTTCAAAGAACACCTGGCGAATACCCACAGAATCTTTGGATCAGATCGAAGTAATCTACGCCGTATACGGTTTTGAAGTTTCTGTGCGTACCAACTTTTTCGATGGTGACCATGCTTTTATTGTGCCTACGGCAACTTTCTTTCATATAGATGGCCGTATAGACAATCCTTCGACAGTCAGCATAGCACTAAAAGATTCTTGGGCAAGTATATCAACTGGACTCGAACAAATTGAAGAACGTAAGTTTTATGCACCAAATTTTGACGTATTATACGATACGCCCATCGAAGCTGGGAACCAGGATGTCTGGAAATTCCAAGCTGCCGGCGTCGAACATGAATGCGCCATGGTCGGAGGTGGAAGCTATGATAAAGAACGCCTGACGAAAGATATCACACGTATCGTCGAAGAGGAAACCCGCATCTGGGGTTCGAACCCCAATGAGCGATATGTCATTATTACCCACAACTACCAATCTGGAGGTGGAGGTCTAGAACATCTCAATTCAACAGTATTGGGAGCCTCGAGAAATGCGTATCTAAATGAGACAAGCTACAAAAACTATTTGAGTCTCGTTGCACATGAGTATTTTCACCTATGGAATGTGAAACGCTTACGTCCAAAAGCTTTAGGACCGTTTAATTACGATGCCGAAAACTATACCACAGGCCTCTGGATCATGGAAGGATTCACTTCGTACTATGATAATTTAATTATTAAACGCTGTGGATTCTATGATGAAAAAGAGTACCTCGCTTTGCTAGCTAACGATTTCAACATTGTATTAAACCGTCCAGGGCATACGATACAGTCTGCAGCAGCCTCAAGTTTCGATACCTGGATTAAATATTATAGGCCTGATGAAAATTCGATGAATTCAGGAATTTCCTATTACAACAAAGGTGCAATGCTGACAGCATTGTTGGATATTAAAATTATTGCCGCTACAGAAGGTAGACTAAAATTGGATGATGTTATCCGCGAGGCTTATGAGGAGTTCTTCCTAAAACTTGATCGTGGATTTGAAGAAAATGAATTGAGAAGCCTTGCTGAACGTATCGCAGGCACTTCGCTGGACGACATTTTCAATGCTGCTCATCAGGACGGAGAACTGGAATACAACGATTATTTTAATCTCGTTGGTTATGAAATTGTTGATACCAATGTTAATAACAACACGTTGACACTAGGTATTACAACCAACAAAGTGGATGGGTTAATTTCGGTAGCGACAGTGGAAAAAGATTCTGGTGCGTATGATGCCGGATTAAGTGTAAAAGACGAACTGATTGCAATTAATAATAACAGGCTCGATGTTAAAGACAAGGAAATTGATTTCATTGTTCAACATGCCAAAGAGGGGGAAACATTAAACTTCCTGGTGGCACGAGATGGTTTAGTGCGAGAAATCCCTGTTCAAATCAGAAAGAGCAATAAAAAGATATACGAAATCCGTCCGCTCAAAGAACAAACTTTTCTACAGGAATTGCTAGGTAAAATCTGGATGGCCTAACACAGAAGTATTATCATTTAAAAAAAGAATAGCGGGAAATCCCGCTATTCTTTTTTTAAAATTTATATCTTACCGAAAAACCGATCGGATCAAATAATTTGATACTGGATTCGTTTAGAAAATCAAAATATGGTTTTACATCCAATGAGATTTGAAACGGTGCCTGCGGAATATTATATTCAATACCTACGATACCGTCAATACTTAGATTAAGCTGTGAATCAAATGAATGGCGCTGACCATCTATAATTTTGTCTTTCTCCTTATAAGAACCGATACTGCCACCAAAACCATAATACCAATTAAACCCAGCAGTCAATGGTTTATAGATTTCATATAAGCCCACAACGCGGAAACGGCGAAAATCAGAATTGCTCTGAATACTCATAATTCCTTCCAATGCATGGTCCGAGTTAAGCGTGTGACGATATGTAATTCCCTGAGCAGACCCGAATCGTCCACCAATAGCACCCCTATTGTCCAACTGAGCCATAGCTCTATTGGATAATGCTCCAAACATCAGCATTCCACCGACAGCCAAAAATATTTTTTTCATAAAAATCGTACGCTTTTTTTGCTTTACATTTTTCCAAACATAGATAAATTGCTTTTTATATGCAATATAATTGCAGTGCACATAAAAAACTATTTACCAGAACTTCCCCTACGAAGGACCTTTTCAATAGGGTAAATATCCATTACAGCTATAACGAAACAATGTTTAATTTGTTATGACAATAATCCCAAATTATCCAACTTTATTTCTGTATATTTAGGTCAATACAGCATGTAGTAGTAACCAAATAAACTCAAGTGATATGGGCAGAATTTTTGACTTTATAACCTTATATAAAGAAAAATACGCAAAGGACATCATGGTGGCAGGGCGAGATGGAAATGGCAAGTGGAAGACATATTCTACCAAAGAATACACCGACGCAATTGACACCTTAAGCAGGGCGTTACTGCAATTAGGCCTCAAAAAAGGTGATCGGGTAGGAATCATGTCCGGCAACAGACCCGAGTGGAATTTAGTTGATTTTGCCTGCAATCAAATAGGTCTCGCAACTGTCCCCCTCTATCCCACTTTATCCGCACAGGATCTTTCGTTTATTGTAAATGACTCGGATGTCAACGTACTATTTGTCAGCAACAGAGAATTGACGGACCGTATTGAACAAGCCATCAAGGAGCACGGTATACACCCGCAACTGTATACATTTGATGCTATTGAAAATTATACGCAGCTAAAAACATTCATCGAAACAGCAAAAGATGACACAACCGACCTTGCTCCACTTCGAGAGGCTGTTACAGAAGATGATCTATTGACACTGATCTACACTTCAGGTACCACAGGACGCCCTAAAGGCGTATACCTGTCCCACAAAAATGTATACAGCAACGTCTTGGCATGCAATCATCTCATCCGATCGGATTTCAAAACGGCACTTAGCTTTCTTCCACTATGCCATATTTTTGAACGCATGGTGGTATATATGTACTATTCGAAAGGAATCCAGATCTATTTCTCCGAGACCTTAGACAATGTTGTTGCCGATATCAACGATGTCAAACCGGATGTATTCACCACCGTACCCCGTGTCCTGGAAAAAGTATACGATAAGATTATTGAAAAAGGGAAAGCCTTAACTGGATTAAAAAAGAAAATTTTCTTCTGGGCTGTTGATCTTGGTTTGAAATTTCAAGAACCGGAGCATAATGGACCGCTTTACAAGTTCAAACTTGCGATCGCTAGAAAACTGATATTTTCGAAATGGCAAGAAGCTCTTGGCGGAAATATTAAGATCATTGTATCCGGTGGTGCAGCTCTTCAAGAGCGTTTAGCGCGTGTATTCTGGGCCGCTGGGCTTAATGTACTTGAGGGGTATGGCCTGACTGAAACATCTCCTGTTATTGCTGTAAACTCTTACTTGCCCAATGGGTTGAAATTTGGAACTGTAGGTAAACCCCTGAAAAACTTAGAAGTTAAAATTGCTTCAGATGGTGAGATTCTTGTCAAGGGCCCTAGTATCACGACAGGCTATTATAAAAATGAAGAAGCTACAAAAGAAGCTTTTGACGATAATGGTTTTTTCAAGACGGGCGATATTGGAGAAATTACGTCCGATGGTTTCCTAAAAATAACCGATCGAAAAAAAGAAATGTTTAAGACGGCAGGTGGGAAATATATCGCGCCCCAATCCATTGAAAACAAACTCATGGAGTCTACATTAATCGGACAAGTCATGGTTTTTGGAGAAAATAGAAAATTTCCCGGAGCCTTGATTGTTCCCGCATTTGATGTGCTGTCCAAATGGGCAAACCAAAAAGGTATTACCAGTGGTTCAAACGAAGAAATCATCAAAAATCCGGAAGTAATCCAAAAATATCAAGAAGAAATTAACCGATTATCTACTAACTTTGGACATTGGGAAATTGTCAAGAAATTTATTCTTCTTCCAAAGGAATGGACAATAAACGACGGTCAATTGACACCAAAATTGAGTCTAAAACGAAAAATTATTTTAAAAGAGAACGAAGCCGCAATCGACAAATTGTATCAGGAACAAAACCAAGAGTAACAATTTGCACGATTATTGGAGCTGATCATCTTATTATGAAGCACGTTACACTACGAGATTTATTTACACTCGCCTACTGGAAAAGCATTTGGCATGTCTTAGTTGATGCCTTTAATGGATTCAATGATGACAAATGTATGAAGAAGAGTGCTTCATTGGCTTATTATACCGTCTTCTCCATCGGCCCACTTCTTATGATTGTTATCTGGTGTATCGGATTTTTCTATGGAGAACATCTTCAAAGTGGATCTTCAGCGCAGGATCAGGTGCTGGAGGAAGTCATGGTTCTTTTTGGTCAGGATGTGACCACACAGATCCAGTCCTATCTTCAGAAGATAACTTTCGAGAATAAATCTAATATGGGGATCACGATTGGTATCGTTACATTGATTCTGTCCTCCACGACCTTATTCGTTGATATACAGGATTCAATAAACAATATCTGGAAAGTAAAACCGAAACCAAAAAAAGGATGGCTAAAATTAATCATCAACAGGTTGATTTCTTTTTCCATCGTGATCGCCCTTGGCTTTTTGCTAATTGCCTCACTCATGATCAACGGAGTTATCGTTGCCGTGACCAATTTAGTCATGACTTATTTTCCTTTTATTCCGATTGCACTCATTTCATGGGTCAATACGGGTATCACATTTTCGGTCATTGTCATTTTATTTGGCTTTATCTTTTCCTTCCTTCCGGATGCTAAAGTAAAATTCAGAGACATGCTTGGCGGAGCTATCTTTACAGGCTTACTTTTTATGTTAGGCAGGTACGGCATTTCAATCTATCTGAACCTTTCCTCCACAGCAAGCTTTTACGGAGCCGCAGGATCTATCATTGTCATGTTATTATGGATCTACTATTCGGCTGCGATATTGTACTTTGGCGCGGAATTCACCAAATTTTATGCCATTAAATTTGGCGCAGGCATTATTCCGTCTACATTTGCAGTAGCGGTTGAACAAACGGAAAAAGTTAAAAAAACAGGCAGCGACGCCGAAGCACATGTTGGAGATACTATTCAGGTCTTAAAATAAGTCGTCTATTTTTTCTCTTTTTTGCCACTAATGGAACCATCGATGCCAATGACATTGATGACTTTATCCCCAATTTGTGTAATATCGGATTTTAATCCCACCATAACGGTAAAAATATTCACAGGAGTATCCTGTATCTTCCTAAAATTATGGAGATAACCAAGCTCAAGCCCTAAAAAGAAGCCGTTAAATTTATAATCTGCTCCAGCACCTATTTTGCTGGAGAAATTCAGGTGATTTTTATTTTCCATCTTAATAAGCTTTTGGTCCGCGAGCACATTTGCCCTTGGCTCACTCGTCAATCCTACACCAGGGCCTACAAAACCATAGATATTCAATAATCGCATCTGCTTCCTAATGCCCCCCGAAAATGAAAGGGTATAGAAATTGGTATTTGCATCTTCGATACGATACTCAAAATTAGGATCGACCAATCGCTGCTTATACTTGAATGAAAGTGTATAAAGTGTGGGGGATACAAAAAACATTGGATTTTTCAGGGAGATATCCAAACCAATGCTACCAGAAAACTTTGGCGAAAGTATATCTTTGGTTTTTCCGATCGGGAAGCCCATTCCCGTTGTACCCCAATAGTAAACTTTTCGATAATGTATCGTATCAACACCGCCCTGAGCCCGCGCGAAAGTCCAACACAAAGAAAAAAGAAGAAAAGTAAAAAAGAAATGTTTCATTTAAATGCGTTCAATATTGAATAACAACAATATTAAACGCATTTTGTTCAAAAAACCGTCAGGCTACAGGTAACTTTTTGATTGTGGTCCTTGATTGAATAGCAAATCGATAATGCTTAAATCGGGATAAAATCCATTTTTATCAGAAAAAACCTGATAATATTCTTTTGGATCACGCAATACACTTTCTTTTTTAGGATGGATCAGGTTACGGAAATCGATCATTTCCGAAGGCGCAGCAACATATTCTTCCGTAAACCCTAATGTTCGTTTAAGTTTGATCGATTTTAGAATGAGTTCTAATTGAGCAACATTAAAGTCTACCAAATACGCAAACTTTTCCTCATAGAATCGCATAAAATCATCTTCATAATATTCAAAATATGCAGAGCTACGGTAAGCTGTCTGAATACTTAGCCAATGTAAACGCTGCCAGTCAAACTCATAGCTTATCCGAATATCTTTCATAGGAACACGTTCTTTATTGCCATGTTGAATGGGTACGATCAAATCCTGCACACCATTTGCTGAAGCAATGCGGGCCCGCGTACGATAACTCTGCTTTTGAAAATGCTCATATTTCTCGATGATCAACGGAAGATTATGCTCTTGTATCGTATGAAAATAGGATATTGGTGGAAGATAACATGCCGGAAGTAATAACTGCGATTCCATAAAAACTGATGATTTTTGTTATAAGTGACGCAAAAATAACTTAAATTAAGGATATTTGTAAAGAACACTGGGAATTTTAGCTATAGCATGAAACAAAAAGCGTTAAACGCATTAATCTATATCATCTCTCTTCTCCCCTATTGGTTTCTATATTTGATCTCCGATGGGCTTTATTACATACTCTACTATATTATTGGATATAGGAAGAATATTGTATTTCAGAACTTAAAGAATGCTTTTCCAGAAAAAACGGATAAAGAACGTCTGGTGATTGCCAAAAAGTTTTATCGTTTTTTCCCGGATCTTCTTGTCGAATCGATCAAATTGAAAACGATTACGGCTGAGGAAGTCAAGAAAAAGATAACTTTGGATAATGTAGAAGAATTGACGAAACACCTCGAAGCGGGCAAAAACGTAATTGGGGTGACCTCACATTATGCCAATTGGGAGCTTGGTATTCACCGTTTGAGCTTAATCACAAACTTCCCTACGCTGATTGTATACAAACCACTCAACAACAAAGACATTGACACAGTATACAATGATATGCGAGGTCGGTTTGGCGCCGAAATGGTACCAATGAAACAAATACTCCGTCATATTGTAAAGTTGAAGGGCCAGCCCAATATCAGTATACTCGTTGCCGATCAAACACCGCTGTATTCGGATTCCGATTATTTTATTAATTGGCTAAATCAGGAAACATTGGTCTATACAGGAGCCGAAAGACTTTCTAGAATAAGTAAAGCACCTGTGGTCTATTGCTATATCGGAAGAAAGCCCAAAAGAGGGCAATATTTCTGTAAATTCGTTACTTTAATCGAAGATCCAAGTGGCGTTGGAGAACATGAAATTACCGATATACACAATCAATTTGCTGAACAGCTTATTCGTGAAAACCCAGAATATTGGTTATGGTCACATAATCGCTGGAAAAGAAAACGTAGAAAATGAGTGAATTACCAAAAGTAGCTGTCGTTATCCTCAATTGGAATGGCCGATTTTTTCTGGAAAAATTTTTACCATCCGTATATAACAGTTCGTATCCGAATGTCGAATTTGTCATTGGAGACAATGCCTCCGATGATGATTCAATTTCATTTGTGAAACAGTACTATCCGACGATTACTATCCTTGAAAATGATAAAAACTATGGCTTTGCAGGCGGTTATAACAAAATACTGCAGCGTGTAAATGCTGATTACTATGTACTCCTCAATTCGGATGTCGAAGTGAGCCAAAACTGGATTGAACCAGTGATTGAGTACTTGGAAAGAAACCCTTCCCTAGCAGCAGCACAGCCCAAAATACGCTCATTTCATAACAAGCAGAAGTTCGAACACGCCGGAGCGGCCGGTGGCTACCTGGATTACTTTGGCTTTCCTTTCTGTAAAGGTAGAATCCTACATGAAGTAGAAGATGATGCTGGACAGTACGATAATGAATCCGAAATCTTTTGGGCATCTGGAGCGGCACTTTTTATTCGCTCAGAAGCCTGGAAAGAGGCAGATGGACTTGACGAAGATTTCTTTGCTCATATGGAGGAAATCGATCTGTGTTGGCGATTAAAGAAAATGGGCTATGGGATAGGCTATTGTCCTAAATCTATTGTTTATCATGTTGGTGGGGGCACCCTCAATGCAAGTAATCCCAAAAAGACCTATCTCAATTTTAGGAATAACATGGTCATGCTGCAGAAAAACCTGCCGCTGGGCAAAGCAATATGGATTATTTTCATCAGGCTTTGGTTTGACTTTGCAGCCCTTGCTAAGTTTCTGATCGACAGGAAACCCAAGGATGCCTGGGCAATCAGTCGCGCACATCAGTATTTCTTCTTGAATATTTTCAAAAATGCTAAAAAACGAAAAAAATACAAGGTGAAAGAAAATACAAAAGGGCAGTACACAAAATCGATTATCATTGATTTTTACACAAATAACAAACATAAATTTTCTCAGCTAAATCCAGAGGATTTCAAATAGCGTATTATTTCCCTGTAACATAAAATGCAGAAAAACGCATTTTAAAAATAAAGCAGTCATTACGACAAGATTCTTTATTTATTTTATTTAAACGTACTTTTTATTTGTAATTTTGCAAAATGTTGGTGATGGATATTGAAAAAAAGATAAAAGACTTAACGGCAGAGCTCAACCATTATAACTATCAATACTATGTATTGGCGAACAGTGTTATTTCGGACTACGACTTCGACCTTAAATTAAAGGAACTCGAAGCGCTGGAAGCTCAATATCCCAACTTTGCCGACCCCAACTCCCCTACACAGCGTGTTGGTGGAGACATTACCTCCCGATTTCAAACGGAAAAACACCGCTGGCCAATGCTTTCATTGGGCAACACATACAATCAGGAGGAATTACTTGACTTCGACCAGCGAATCCGCAAAATTATCGGCGATCACTTCGAATATGTTTGTGAATTAAAATTTGACGGTTTATCCATCAGCTTGACTTATGAAAATGGCCTGCTAAGTAAAGCCGTTACGCGCGGTGATGGTACACAAGGCGATGTTGTCACAAACAATGTTAAAACCATTCGTTCTATACCGATCAAACTCAAAGAAGGAGATTATCCAGATCAATTCGAAATACGAGGTGAAATATTTATGCACAAATCAGCGTTTCTCCGCCTGAATAAGGAAAGAGCCGATAATGAGGAGCAAACCTATGCCAACCCAAGAAATTTCGCCTCTGGAACCATCAAACTCCAAGATTCTGCTGAAGTTGCAAAACGCCCATTGGACTGTTTCCTTTACTTTTTGTACTGCGACAACAGAACAAATCTATTTCACGACCATTGGAATAGCTTAAACCATGTCAAAGACTGGGGGTTTCACGTCAGCGAGCATAGCAGAAAGTGCAGCACGTTAACCGATGTTTTTGCATTTATTGACTACTGGGATGTCGAACGTCATAACCTAGGTTATGAAATTGATGGAATTGTTATTAAAGTAAATGATTACGCACAGCAGGAGGAACTTGGCTTTACTGCCAAAAATCCGCGTTGGGCAATATCCTATAAATTCAAAGCAGAGCGTGTAGAAACCAAACTGAACTCGATTAGTTATCAAGTTGGACGTACCGGCGCTGTTACACCTGTTGCCAATCTTCAACCTGTACAACTGGCAGGCACAACGGTAAAACGCGCTTCCTTACACAATGCAAATGAAATCGCACGTCTCGACCTACACGAAGATGACACTGTCTTTGTAGAAAAAGGGGGCGAAATTATACCTAAAATAATTGGGGTAAACCTCGAGAAAAGATTAGCAGGATCAACAAGTTTTGTCTACCCTACATCTTGTCCGGAATGCGACACAGTACTCATACGACAAGAAGGGGAAGCCGTACACTACTGCCCTAATGAAACTGGATGCCCGCCACAAATTGTTGGCAAAATGCAGCATTTTATCGGACGAAAAATGATGGACATCGAAGGAATGGGAGACGAGACCGTAGATACTTTCTTCAAGAAAGGTTTGTTGAACAATATCGTTGACATCTATGGACTCAAAGACCATCAAGATGACCTACAACAACTCGAACGCTTCGGTCAAAAATCAATCGATAACATGCTCAACGGCATCGAAAAATCCAAAGAAAAACCTTTTGAAAAAGTTTTATTTTCGCTTGGAATACGTCATGTCGGCGAGACGATTGCAAAAAAATTAGCTCAGCATTTCAAAAATATTGATGCACTAGCACAAGCCTCGACAGAGGAAATCGAAGGAGTACAAGATATTGGACGCCGTATTGCGGAGAGTGTCAAAGAATACCTAGACAATCCAATTCATCAACAACAGATTGTCGCACTGAGAAATTATGGCTTAAATTTCGAAATTGAAGAAAAGGAGATCATCCTTGCTAGCAATGCACTTGAAGGGAAAACCTTCCTGATTTCCGGTGTATTTGCAGATCATTCACGTGAAGAGCTAGCAGCAGTAATTGAAAGCAATGGCGGAAAGATGTTATCTTCCATTTCTGCCAAATTAAGCTATCTCGTAGCGGGAGATAAAATGGGACCGTCCAAACTAGCGAAGGCAGAAAAACTGGGTATCCCGATGATTAATGATAAAGAACTCTTTGAACTCATTAATCCCAAGTAAGTTTTTTTAATTAAATTTATATAAATACAAAAACAAGATGAACGAGCTTCACGGCGCAGGGGTAGCATTAGTCACTCCTTTTAACTCAGATGAATCTGTTGATTTCGAAGCATTAGGTCAGCTAATTGACTTGCAAATCAACGAAGGTATGGATTATTTGGTTTCTTTAGGTACAACTGGAGAAGTTGCCACTTTAACCAATGATGAACGAAAGCGTATCTGGGATTTTACTGTCAAGCGCGTGAACGGTAGACTTCCTTTGGTTGCTGGAATTGGTGGAAATAATACTGCCGAAATTGTGGAACAAATTAAGAGCTTTGATCCAACAGGCTTCTGCGCGATTTTATCCGTATCTCCTTATTACAACAAACCAACACAAGAAGGCATTTACCAGCATTACAAGGCTGTTTCAAACGCCTCTCCACTTCCGGTTATTTTATACAATGTACCTGGGCGTACGGGCAGCAATATAACAGCACAGACAACATTACGACTGGCCAATGATTTTTCAAATATCGTAGCCATCAAAGAGGCTTCTGGAAATTTTGCGCAATTCAGCGAAATTCTACGGGATAAACCCACAGGATTTCTCTTGATCTCCGGAGATGATCCGGTTACCTTGCCGATGATGTCTCTTGGAGCAGCTGGTATCATCTCAGTGATCGGAAACGCGTTACCGAAAAAGGTCGCCACATTAGCTAAGTTATGCGCTGAAGGCAATTATGCGGAAGCTAGATCGATCCATAATGAACTCCTTGACATTACAGACCTGTGTTTTATTGAAGGAAACCCTGCTGGTGTAAAATATATTCTACAGGAATTGGGGATCGGAAAAGATCAATTACGACTTCCTTTAGTCCCTGTTAGCGAGAAAATACAGGCAGCTATCAAAGAAGAATTAAAGAAATTGAACTAAAATATAGCCTAGTTCGGTTGAGAAAAGTTTAGATCCCTCCAAAGGATCTAAACTTTTTTATTTCAAAGCTTTGCAACATAACAATATAATAACTACCTTTGCACTTCCACAAAAGTGGAATTTTAAATAACAAAATTAATTAACACAATGCAACAGTACGAATCTGTAATCGTTCTTACCCCGTTGCTTTCTGATGATGCTGCGAAAGAAGTAATCGCAAAATTCAAAAACATCTTAACAGAAGGCGGAGCCGAGATTGTCGCTGAAGACAATTGGGGTTTGAAAAAATTAGCGTATCCAATCCAGAAAAAAACTACTGGATTTTATCACTTAACTGAATTCAAGGCTCCAGGTGAATTAATCAATAAATTAGAGGTTGAATACAAACGTGATGAGCGCATTATGCGTTTCTTGACTGTAAGCTTAGACAAACATGCTAAAGCATACAACGAGAAAAAACGTAGCGGTGCATTCAACAAAAAAGCTGAAACTAAAACTGAGGAGGGTGCAAACTAATGGCTAACGAAAATATCCAATACGTAACTGCTCCTAAAGTAGAGGACAACCGTAAAAAATACTGTCGTTTCAAAAAGAATGGTATCAAATATATCGATTATAAAGATGCTAACTTCTTGATGAAATTTGTAAATGATCAAGGTAAAATCTTACCTCGTCGTTTAACTGGTACATCTTTGAAATTTCAACGTAAAGTAGCTCAAGCTGTTAAACGTGCTCGTCACATCGGCTTATTACCTTACTTAG
Source organism: Sphingobacterium paramultivorum (assembly GCF_014109745.1). Classification (NCBI taxonomy): domain Bacteria; kingdom Pseudomonadati; phylum Bacteroidota; class Sphingobacteriia; order Sphingobacteriales; family Sphingobacteriaceae; genus Sphingobacterium; species Sphingobacterium paramultivorum. The sequence continues at coordinate 6,106,154 of NZ_CP058555.1, read as the reverse complement.
CTGATGCAATTAAATAAGGAGGACGATAGAAAATGGAAGTAATTTTAAAACAAGATATCAAAGGCTTAGGTGAGCAAAACGATATCGTTAATGTAAAGCCAGGTTTCGGTCGTAACTACTTAATCCCGCAAGGATTTGCTATCCAAGCGACTGAATCTGCAAAGAAAGTTTTAGCTGAGAACATCAAACAAGCTCAGTTCAAACAAGAAAAAATCAAAAAAGACGCTACTGAATTAGCTGGTAAATTGGAAGCTATCAAACTTTCAATCGGTGCTAAAGCAGGTGAATCTGGTAAAATCTTTGGTAAAGTAAACAGCATTCAAATTGCTGATGCGTTGAAAGCAAAAGGTTTTGATGTAGATCGTCGTCGTATCACTTTCGAAGTAGAACCTAAAGAATTAGGTGAATACATCGCAAACTTAAACTTACACAAAGAAGTGAAAGTTCAAGTTCCTTTCGAAGTAATTGCTGAATAATTCAGTTTATTTAGTCAATAATAAAAAGCGGCTATCCGAAAGGATAGCCGCTTTTATTTTTACCATACTTTACCAAAAAAAAAACTCGCGTTACGGAGAGCAACGCGAGGCATAATCTAGGGTATTTGAAAGGGAAAATCTTTGTCAATTTCTATTTTTTTTCAAAAAAACAACTCCTAAATCATCGAGTCAAAAAAAACAATATCAAAACCGAAAAATCGAAACAAATTCTTTTCGAAAACCAATTTCAATACTCAAAAGAAGCAAAAAATATTGGTTTTTGCAAATAAAATTGATTTTTTATCAAAAATTAAACATAAATACATTAAAACTAACAACAAAACCATATTAAAACACAGAAACACAAAAAATACAAAACATTACACTGTTAAAAAACAATATAAATACATAAAATCACACTAAAACAAATAAAATACAGACATAAAACAACTAAAATTCGAAATAAAATCAAAAAAATTGGATTTTAAAAACAAAAAAAAAGCCTAAAATATAATATTTCAGGCTTTTTTTATTATTTAGCTAAGTTATGCTAATTGTTTTTCTAATTTCTCGTTCAATACTGATTTTGGAACAGCTCCAATTTGTTTATCAACTATTTCTCCATTTTTAAAGAACAATAAAGCTGGAATATTACGAATGCCATAACGAACAGAAATCTCTGGATTTTCATCCACATTTACTTTTCCTACAACAGCTTTACCTTCATAATCCTTAGCCAGTTCTTCAACCACAGGACCTACCATACGGCAAGGACCACACCATTCTGCCCAAAAATCAATTAATACTGGTTTGTCTGCTTTTAAGACAACTTCTTCAAAGTTGCTATCTGTAATTTCTAATGCCATAATCTTTTAATTTTATAAACCGAAGTTATATCTTTAATACTATTTAATTGCTAAAATCAATAAACAAAGATAGTAACAACTACCAATGTATTTGTAATCTTAATTACACAAATTCCAATCCAAACTAATTCAATCGGTAATTTATCCCTTCAAACTTATCTATACAGTCCAAAAATTCATTTGTTAGGTTTATTTTCAGACTTTTAGCTGGCATTTCGACAGATATTTCATCTTGGGGATCCCAAATTTTAAACTTTAATTGACAATTTGGCACAACCCCCTCAATCTCATTTTGTGCCAGTATATCTTTGATTCCGTCAAGAAATGCCTCGTTCAACTTAGGTAAAGGAATATTAATCGTAAAACTCTTTGCCATCTTCTCACGAAGATCGGAAAGCAACTGTACACTGCGCAGCTCAAAGCCCCAATTTCCAACCTGCCTGAAACGTTCCTGTACCAAACCCCGTAATTGCACAAAATAGCCCTCTTGCAAATATCCCTTCAACTTGACGTATTCTTCGCCAAAAACTGCCATATCATAAGAATCACTATAATCTTCTATGATAAACGACGCAAAAGGCTTACCAGTCTTTGTCAATCGATGGTTTGCCGATGCGATAATGCCACCAATCACCAATTCTTTATTCTTGATCCGATTAAACTCAAGCAAAGTCTCTTCATCGACCTCTGCCGCCTTAACCTTATTGATCAATGCCAAATCTGAAACCGAATTCTGACAAAAATGTTCAATTTCAAACCGGTATGTATCTAAGGGGTGACTGGTCAAATAAATACCGATAACATCTTTTTCATACTTAAGCTTTTCAATCAATCCCCATTGCGGACATGGTGCCAAAACGGGTTCCGGCAATTCTGCAGCACCACCTACACCAAACAAGCTCGCCTGGGCCGAACTTTCATTTTCTTTAAAACGCTGGCCGAATCGTATCGCCTTTTCCATTCCTGTTGAACTTTCATCCGAATGAAAATACTGTGCACGATGCGTATTGTCAAAACTATCAAAACCACCAGCATAAGCCAGGCTCTCGAAAGCTTTCTTGTTGACCGCACGAAGATCAATCCGTTTGGCCATATCGAAAACAGATTTATACAATCCTGATTGCCGTGTTTGCACGATAGCATCTACTGCTCCTGCCCCGACACCTTTAACCGCACCTATCCCAAAACGAATAGCTCCAGATTCATTTACCGTAAACTTATAATAAGATTCATTCACATCAGGACCAAGTACCTCTAGTCCCATACGTTTACATTCCTCCATAAAGAATGTCACCTGCTTGATGTCATTCATGTTATTAGAAAGTACGGCAGCCATATATTCCGCCGGAAAATGCGCTTTCAAATAGGCTGTTTGATAGGCAACCCAAGCATAACAGGTAGAATGGGATTTATTAAATGCATAACTTGCAAAAGCTTCCCAGTCGGTCCAGATCTTCTCCAGAACTTTTGCATTATGCCCTTTCTCCTCTGCCTGCGAAACAAACTTAGGCTTCATCTTATCCAGTACAGCTTTTTGCTTCTTACCCATGGCCTTACGCAAAACGTCGGCATCACCTTTCGAAAATCCAGCTAACTTTTGAGACAAAAGCATTACCTGCTCCTGGTATACCGTAATTCCATAAGTTTCTTTCAAATATTCCTCACAGGCATCCAAATCGTAAACAATAGGATCTATACCATGCTTCCGCTTAATAAAACTTGGGATATACTCAATTGGGCCCGGACGATAGAGTGCATTCATCGCAATCAAATCGGCAAATACCGTCGGCTTAAGGTCTCGCATGTACTTCTGCATTCCAGGAGATTCATACTGAAACACCCCTATGGTCTCTCCACGTTGAAAGAGCTCATAGGTAAGCTCATCGTCGATCGGAAATTGATCCGGATCCAGCACGATACCATGGCTTAATTTGACATTTTCGACCGTATCTTTTATCAGTGTCAGTGTCTTTAAACCCAAAAAGTCCATTTTCAGCAAACCGGCACTTTCAACAACGTGGTTATCGAACTGCGTCACATAAAGATCCGAGTCTTTTGCCAAAGAAACAGGAACGAAATTAGTAATATCGTCTGGCGTAATAATAACACCACAGGCATGGATACCTGTATTTCGTACAGACCCCTCCAAAACCCGGGCCTGTCTGATCGTTTCAGCTTCCAATCCAGCACCATCAGCAATAGATTTCAATCTATTAACAGCTTCAATTTCCTCAGTCCTCAGTTTTTCCTTTAAGCCGGCGTCATCTAAAGTAAAAATCTTGGATAATTTAAGATTCGGAATCAGCTTGGCAATTTCATTGGCATCCCCTAAAGGTAAATCCAATACACGAGCTGTATCTTTGATAGATGACTTTGCAGCCATTGTACCGTAGGTAATAATCTGGGCAACTTGACTAGCACCATATTTATTAATTACATATTGCATAACCCGTCCACGCCCCTCATCATCAAAATCGATATCAATATCGGGCATGGATACACGGTCAGGATTTAAGAAACGCTCGAAAAGCAAGTCATATTTAATCGGATCGATATTGGTAATTCCCAAACAATAGGCCACCGCTGAACCAGCTGCAGATCCCCGTCCTGGCCCCACAGAGACACCCATATCTCGGGCTGCCGCAATAAAATCTTGAACAATCAAAAAGTAACCTGGATACCCTGTTTTCTCAATGGTAGCCAACTCAAAGTCTAGGCGATCTCGAATATCAGTCGTAATTTCTTCATAGCGTTTCTCAGCCCCCACATAACAAAGATGGGCCAGGTATTTATTTTCACCACGTTTTCCCCCATCTTCAAGATCGGCTTCCACCTGAAATTCTTCGGGTATATCAAATTTAGGCAAAAGGACATCTCGGTTTAACTTAAATATCTCTATCTTATCGACAATCTCCTGGATATTTAAAATCGCTTCGGGCAAATCTTTAAATAGAGCCTTCATTTCATCCGAAGACTTGAAATAATACTCCTGATTCGGTAAGCCAAAACGGAACCCTCGTCCCCTACCTTTTGGCGTTGAGAGCTTTTCACCATCTTTCACACACAGCAAAATATCATGTGCATGCGCATCGCCTTTCTTCTCGTAATACGTATTATTGGTCGCAACAGTTTTAACCTCATATTTACGGGAAAACTTCAGCAACGTTTGGTTCACACGATCTTCATCTTCCTGACCATGACGCATCAATTCAAGATAAAAATCATCCCCAAATTGTTCTTTCCACCACAGCAAGGCTTCTTCGGCCTGGCTCTCACCAATATTCAGTATTTTATTCGGCACCTCGCCTTGTAAGTTACCTGACAAAGCGATAACATCTTCTTTATATTGAAGAATAAGATCCTTATCAATCCGCGGAACATAATAGAACCCGGACGTATAAGCAAAAGAAGCCAGTTTAGCCAGATTATGGTACCCGCGTTTATTTTTCGCTAATAACACAATCTGATAACCATTATCCTTCCTCGACTTATCTTTGTGGTTTTCACAAACAAAAAATTCACAACCAACAATTGGCTTTAAAAGCTGACCAGTAGGTTCCTGTCCATTTTCAACAGCCTCCGCATTTTGCGCTTCAACTTCTTTATTATGGCCTATAACACGAGAAACAAACTCAAAAGCCCCCATCATATTTCCGTGGTCCGTTAACGCAACAGCAGGCATATTATCCTTGACTGCTGCCGAAACTAACTTATCGTACGACATCGTCGACTGCAGAATCGAAAACTGAGAGTGATTATGCAAATGGGCAAATTTGGCATCCTTTAAAGCTGCTAACGCGTCCGCATCAACGACAACCTTGACTTCATCTGGCTGAGACCGTTTTCTAATTTCATCAGAAGCTGCTTTTAGGTTGATATGTTTCAGTCCAACAGTGGGTATAGGACCAGGATTGTTCGTTTTAAAATCGACAAAGTAGCCCGTATCGACCTGAAGTTCCTCAGTAGTGAAAACCTCTCTTCTGACAAGCTCCAGAAAACAACGTGTTGTCGCCTCAACGTCGGCTGTTGCATTATGTGCCTCAGCAAACGGTACTCCAAATAAATAGGAATGCAGCTCGGTCAAATTAGGTAATTTAAAGCGACCACCGCGACCACCTGGAATTTTCAGGAGTTCAGCTGTTACTTCCGTACAGGTATCTAATACAGGCATATTAGCCATATTAGACGCAACACTATAACGGTAAAATTCACAGCCCATGATATTCAAATCAAAACCAATATTTTGTCCAACAACAAACTTGGCTTTATTCAATGCCACATTGAATTTCTCTAGGACCTCCTGAAGCGGCACCCCCTGCTCTTCTGCCAATGCCGTCGATATGCCGTGTATTTTTTCAGAGTCATAGGGTATATCAAATCCATCTGGCTTAATCAAGAAATCGTGATGTTCGACCAAATTTCCCATCTCATCATGAATTTGCCAAGCCAACTGAATACAGCGAGGCCAATTGTCCGTATCGGTAATTGGTGCGTCCCAACGCTTAGGCAAACCCGTCGTTTCCGTATCGAAAATAATATACATAAAATTCTAACCCTCTTTAATACAATACATTAAATGCAAGACAATTTACATTTTTTTGAACTTGAAATTTACGAAATTATTAGAGAAGATTGTGTCAGATTTTTGCGAAAATCCACTAAAGAAAATCTAGCTTCACACGATACCGGCCGCTAGCTACGCTTTAATAAGAAACAGGATCATAAACTCCTCGATCTTCCTTTTTTTATGCGCCTCGAAAAAGTCAATATCAGGCCAAATCATCAAGCCCTCGAGCTCTTTCTTATCATGTATATCAAAAGATCCAACATTATGCCAACATCAAATTTACAGCTCCTTTAACACGTACTTCATAGGGACTTTATAGGGACCTCATTCGGACTTCATTCGGATGAATACCTATAATCTTCCTTTTAATTCCCTTTTATCTCTGGTTTTATTTCCTCTTAATTATGCGGTTGATGTTGACTTATCTCCACCAAGTGTGGTAAAAATTTTCATCTAGAACCGCAACTTAACATCTACAGACCGTCTGTCTTCCATTTGGGCATACTTATCCTCAATACAATTAAAAACGAGATAAGCACTATTAGGCGATAAAACACCTCAAATTTAATATTGTAATAGTTACACTATCCCAAGTATTTAGTATATTTGATTTTGACCCAAAAATCCATGATTAAAGCTATTTTTTTTGACATCGATGGAACTTTGCTAAGTTTCAAAACACATCAAGTTCCCGAATCTACTCAACAGGCATTTCAATTATTAAAAGAAAAAAACATCAAGGTATTTGTTTCAACAGGAAGGTCCTACAATCAGCTGGGGCATATTCGTTACCTCGATTTTGATGGATATATCACCTTCAATGGCGGGTATTGCGTCACGAAGGAACAGGACGTCATTTATAAAAATAACATTCCTCAAAAAGACATTCGCTCCTTATTAAATTATGCTAAAAAGCGTGAAGACCTGACTTTTTCATTCATGTCTGAAAAAGAAATTTCCTTGAACCAGGTTACACCGGAGGTATTCCAAATGTACCAGCAGGTCAATGTCCCCACCCCACCAGTTCGGGATTACGAACAGAATTTTGATCTTGACTCAGTTATGCAGGTCAATGTTTTCATCAATCCTGAAGAAGAAGCTGAATTCATGGAAAATGTGATGCCAAATTCAGTTGCTTCGAGATGGACGCCCGTTTTTGCTGATGTCAATCCTATGGGGCAAAGCAAAAAAATTGGAATAGATGTTTTTTTAGACCATTTCAACTTCACCTTGGAAGAAACCATGTCATTTGGCGACGGCGGAAATGATATTACAATGCTAGCGCACACCCATATTGGAATTGCTATGGGTAATGCAAATCCCGAGGTAAAGGAAATTGCAGATTATATAACAGATAGCGTTGATGAAAATGGCATCTGGAATGCATTAAAACACTTCAATATCATCTAAAGTTGGATAGTTAAGGTTATTCGAGAAGTATTGCTGTTACTATTCATCAGCAAATTATGTTTTTCCGGAAAAAGATAGTCCAATCGCTGTCGAAAATCACGTATCAATGTGCTGCTAAACTGGCTTTCCAGGTAATGGTTCACGCGATAACTCACTTCCAGCATAATCAGCTTTGATGAGCCCGATAATCGTATACGAACTGGATGAGAAAACATCGTATTATAACCATTTTCAACAGCATGCTGTACCACAGGAAAAAGAATGAGCGGCGGCAACATAATTTCATCCTGAGAGTGTAGCTTATTTTCCCATTTGACTGAAAAACCTGCTGGAAGAAAACGTTCGGCCAACTGCAAATATTGGTTCAACAAGTTAAGCTCTACCTGCAGAGCCTCAAATCGGTCAACATGAAGCTTAAGCAACTGCTCTTGAAAAGCAAAATACTCCACTGGATCTATTTTGTTACGTTGTATAAAATGCCCTATCAAAAAACTGTCCAGCTGACTGTTCCTAAAAGACAACCTATCCGCAAGTGCCAAAAGCTCTTCATTTCTTACACTCTTTTTACCCAAAAAACGATTGATTATACTCGACATTTCTTAAATTGCTGTAGATTAGAAACACAAAAATAAGGAAACATTATGTCAAATATTGCAATAGTTATTGAAGAAAGAGCCGCTGACATAGGCAATTTCTTAGTTGGCCGACTTCTGCCTTTCAGGCAGAAACGTATGGTCGGCCCTTTTATCTTTATCGACCACATGGGACCAGATAACATTGCCGAACCGCGCTTTATGGATATTGCTCCACATCCGCATATCGGGTTATCCACATTGACTTATCTATTCGAAGGTAGCATTATGCACCGTGACAGCTTAGGAAATGCCGTGGAGATCAAACCTGGAGCAGTCAATTGGATGACGGCTGGTAAGGGTGTCACACACTCCGAAAGAACTCCCGAACAGCTGAGATCTACCCCGCACGACCTACATGGGCTGCAGATTTGGGTGGCCCTACCAAAAGAACTCGAAAAAATGGAACCTAATTTTGTTCACATAGAAGAACCGCAGCTTCCACATTGGACCGAAGACGGTGTATCTTATCGTTTAATTGCAGGTGAAATTAAAAACCATCGTTCCGAGGTTCCCGTATATAGTCCATTATATCTTATTGAAATCAAAGCAGAACAAGATGCGACCATCAAACTGGGCGATCACCTATATGGCGAAAGTGGATTATATATCCTTCATGGAACTGTTCATGCGGAAGGCCAGGAATTCGGTCCAAAACAGATTTTAGTTGCCAAGGATGCGAAACTATGTGAATTCGAAATGAAGGCGGGTACTTCAGTTTACATTTTTGGTGGTGAACCTTTTCCTGAACAACGATATATCGACTGGAACTTCGTCGCTTCAGACATTGAAACATTAAAAATAGCGCGCGAAAAATGGGAAAATCATGAATTTCCAAAAGTACCTGGAGATGACGGCTATATTCCAATCCCACCTGTAAATCCCACTTTAGGGCAGAAAAAAAATCAATAGCAATGTCCTAAACCAATAACAACGTGGACGTATAAATTGGAAAAAGTCGCACAAGTAGAAAGACAGAATAAGCAAAAATAAAAATGCTGGAAATCATACAACGACTTCCAGCATTTTTACTTAACCGATATGAAAGCCGACTAATGGGCTATCCCGCTCACACCACCGGAAACAACGAGTTTCATGGCATCTGTTGGAGACATATCTAATTTTTTGACCTTGTCTGCACTGATAATAACAACCTGTCCTGCAAAAGAGTAGGAATATGGAAAATACACCATAACATCTTCTTCAAGCCCAATGCTTTTTAAATCATGCTGCGTTAAGAAACCTATCTTCTTCAGACCAAACTCATTCACCGTCACCAAGACAGGTTCATTAAATTTCTTTGCATCACCAACAAAGGCCTCCGTAAAATCTTTAATCGAAGAATATAATGTATTTAAAAGTGGAATCCGCTGGATCTGATGATTAATCCACACTTTAATGGGGTCTGTAACAAAATTTGTAAAAATAAGCCCCGCCAAAACCAATACCAAAATAACGGTCAGAATACCTATTCCTGGAATATACAAGGGGTGCCCCCTATCATCCTCCAAAAAATGTTCAGTTAGATTCAATGCCGAATCAACTGATGCAACAATCCAAACTATTAAAAAAATAGCACCAGCAAGAGGAACCACTACCAGGACACCTCGTATCAAATAATTAATAAATCCTCTGATTAATTTACTAAACATGAATTGAAAATAAAATATTATTCAAAAATGCAGAATATCCTTTATTATTCATAAAAATATACTCTTTTTACGCGTTGGGAAATACTCGTCAGCAATTCATAAGGAATCGTCCCTATAGCCTTCGCCGCTGACTTTATATCAGGGTAAACGATAACTTCATCTTCCTCTCCAACTTCCACATCCGTTACATCCAACATACACATATCCATACATATATCTCCTATAGTAGGGACTAAAAAACCGTTTATCAACATTTTACCGACACCGTTACCAAAACGCCTATCGTAACCGTCCGCATAACCAATTTTAATTGTCGCAATCTTACTATCTCTATACAGGACGCCGTGCCTATTATAACCTACGGTTTCACCTGCTGGGAGGTATTTAATTTGTGTCACATTCGTTTTCAAGGTACTCGCCTCCCTAATGGGTAAATCATGACGCTCGATATCGATACCATAGAGACCTATCCCCAACCTCACCATATCAAAATACGCATTCGGCCACAATTCAATACCCGATGTTGCTGCAATATGACGTAGAAAAGAATATCCTATACCACTTTCGAGACGCTTTGTAAATTCATCCAGCAGATCAATTTGTCCTTGTGTAAATTCCCAATCCTTTTCATTACCTGCAGACGCTAAGTGGGAAAATGCAGATTTAACCTCTAAAATCGCTTCCGCACGTAACACAGCTATTAAACGATCGACCTCGTCAGGCATAAAACCCAACCGATGCATACCTGTATCTATCTTAATATGAATCGGAAAAGAAGCTATTTGTTTCGTTTTCAGAAAATTCAAAAAAGAAAACAATATTCTAAAGCTATAAATTTCCGGTTCAAGGTTATACTGAACAATGGACTCAAAAGAACTTTCATCAGGGCTCATCACTACAATAGGTAATTTTATGCCCGCACCACGCAAATCAACCCCCTCATCCGCAAAAGCAACAGTCAGATAATCCACCCGATTGAATTGCAAAAGGTTTGCTATCTCGAAGCTTCCACTACCATAAGAAAAAGCTTTGACCATGGTCATCAACTTCACCTGTTTCGGCAGCAGCTGTCGATATACGTTCAAATTATTCTCCAGTGCATTCAAATTGATTTCAAGCACTGTATCATGTGATTTTGCAACTAAAAGCTGACTGATACGTTCAAAATGAAACTCACGTCCTCCTTTCAATAATACCGTGGCATTTTCAAAAGAAAGCGACCTAATATCGGCCAAGAAAGCAGTTGTATCGCTATATGAAATAGAAGGCACTTCAAATTGTGCTGCCACTTTAGGCAACACTTCACCTATCAATATCAATTTATCCAAACGATACTCACTAAGCAAACGTTTCAGCTTGGACAAACTTTTTTCATCTTCGATATGGACACCAGGGATATCCGACAATATCAACATCTTGAACGGATGCTGTCCCTGCTGATTTAAAAACTCCAGGGCAATCTGCAGTGCATCTAGATCATTACTATACGAGTCATCGATAATTGAGCTATTCTTTTTTCCTTTTTTTAACTCAAGACGCATCGCCACTGGCTGCAGCTCTTTAATCCTCGCTGCGATCACTTCATTTTCATAACCAAAACGCAGCATCACCGCTACACAATTTATCGCGTTCTCAACATTTCCTTTATCCACAAACGGTACTTCAACAGCAAAGGTGCGACTGGCATAATAGAACGTGACCATAGTAAATCGGTCATTAACCTGCTTGATGGAATACACTTCCAAAGAAAGGCCCTCATCAAGCCCCCAGGAAAATTTTCGTGGTCTATATGGCAATTGAATATTTTCGAGGTAACTATTTGGAAAAATCATGGTTTCAACATTTTTAAAAAGCTCGAGCTTTTCATAGATCTTTTCCTCTTTAGATTTAAAACCAGCTTTGTGGGCAACACCGATGTTGCTCAATAGTCCTATAGTTGGTTTTATCATCTGCTCAAGGCGCAGCATTTCCCCTTTTTCTGAAATTCCCGCTTCGATTAGCGCAAGATTATACTGATCGGACAATCCCCACAAGGACAAAGCCACACCAAGTTGAGAATTATAGCTCTTAGGACTCCGATAAATCTTATATTCAGGAGACATAAGCTGGAAAAGCCACTCTTTTACAATCGTTTTGCCATTGCTCCCAGTAATTCCGATGACAGGATAATCAAATTTCTGACGATGAAAAGTTGCCAGCTCCTGCATAGCAACTAAACTATCCGCTACCCAAAGAATATTAGCTTCCAAAAGCTCCATTTCCTGTCCCTCATCGGCCTGAAGCACAAAGTTACGAACTCCTTTTTCGTAGGCTTCCCGGATATACCGATGACCATCTCTGTTCTTCTGAAGTGCAAAAAAAATCCCGTTGTCCGCCTGGGCAATTTTACGGCTGTCATAAAATAAATGCTGGACAAAAGAATTGGGATCCGTGATAAATGTGCGATTGGGATGTAAAATCTGGGCGATTTCCGATATTTTGTACATTCTCCTGATATATTTTGATTGTGTCAAAACTGAACATTTTTTTAGTTATTTCATATTATTTTTGAAATTTTGACAATATGTTTGACGAAGAAAAAAGAAACAAGAAGATATTAACGCAGCATCAGGCGCAGTTGAAAGCGGAAAGCTATTGCGTCTATCAAGAACGCGCACAGCAAGAAGTACGCGATAAGCTCTACAGCTGGGGACTAAACGAAGAAGAAGTCGAAAATGTATTGGCCAATTTGATCAGCGATAATTTTTTAAATGAAGAACGCTTTGCTATTGCCTACTGTAACGGAAAACTCCGCATGAAAGGCTGGGGTAAAGTAAAAATCAAGCAGGCACTCAAAGCAAAAAGGGTCTCCGAACAATTGATAAAAATTGCATTTAAGCAAATCGATCTAGATGAATATGAACAAATCTTAAATCATATCGTTGACAAAAAACTCCGTGAAATTAGTGGTAAGAACCACTATACAGTGAAAAACAAAGTTTATCAGTTTGCGCTATCCCGCGGATTTGAGAGTGATTTAATTTTTTCCACACTGAATTCAAAGGAGTTATAAAAAACACAGAAAGAAAGTAAATAAATATTTTGCAATATTAAATTTTCGCTCTATATTTGCATCACCAAAAAGGAACGCAAGGTTCTTTTGAAAATTGAAATAAAATTCCAATGCGAAAATAGCTCAGCTGGTAGAGCACAACCTTGCCAAGGTTGGGGTCGCGAGTTCGAATCTCGTTTTTCGCTCACCTGCCTAGGTGGTGGAACTGGTAGACACGCAGGACTTAAAATCCTGTTCCCGTTAAGGGAGTGCGGGTTCGATTCCCGCCCTAGGTACAAGAAAGCTCATCTAACGATGGGCTTTTCTTGTTTATGCGCGTATGTTACCTCGAATGGCTCTATCAAATTCACAAGACTCCCTTCAATCTTTAATAAACTTGCTTGCGAAGCTCATCAGCCAATGGACATTTTATTTTATCGCCATAAAAATAAGAGAAAGCCATAGACTAAACTTAACAATATAAGTTTCAACATGCCTATTTTATACTTGAATAAAAGAAAAAGTGAGAATAGCACCCAAACCAGAGCCATCGGCTCAATGGCATACCAAGAACTGACACCACTTGGAAATAGAATTCCTAAACCTAAATAACAGGCTAAATTAACGATTACACCAACCACCGATGCCGTCACTAAAGATAGGATAAATTGTATACATGTATTTTTTTGGGCCCGTTCGATCAGTGGCGCCCCAACAAAAATCAAGGCAAAGTTTGGCAAAAAAGTAAAATATGCTGTCGCGATCAAACCTATTGCTGCCATGAGATAGGACTGATGAAAATGATTGAAGCCAGCCATGAAACCAACATACGCCAAAACAACCACTAAAGGCCCCGGAGTCGTCTCTGCAAGAGCAAATCCATCTATCATCTGGCTCTTCGAAAGCCAAAACAATTTCTCTGTCACAAGGGCCGCAACATAGGGAATGACGGTGTAAGAACCTCCAATCGTCAAATAAGCGGACTTTGTAAATAAAAAAGAAAGTGTCTTCCAAAATTCAGTATCGATGGTAAAAAACAGCAAAATGGTCAACGGAATCAACCATAGTAAGAAAAACAGCAGCACCTGAAGAGAAACACGACGGTAGGATACGGAAGGAAGTGTTTCGAGCGTATTGATATAATAAGCAGATTCAAACTGCTTATCTTCATTTTCACGATTAGCATCAATTTGGGAAGTTTTTGACAAGATTGTATATAGTAGTAGACCAAAAGCGATCACCCCCACAATAATCCAGGGCATTGGAACCCCAGCAAAATACGATAGAAAAAAAGCGGCCAATGCTACCAAATAATGCCATGTGCTGACAAGAGATTTCTGCCCTACCCGAAAGGTTGCAAATATAATGATCGCTAGAACTGCAGGTTTTAAACCCGAAAATAAAGCAATAAGCAATGCGGAGTTGCCATAGTGTGCATATAGCGTACTGAGTCCACATATAATAAGCAGTGAGGGAACAATAAAAAATACCCCGGCCAACACACCACCTTTTACGCCGTGCAGCTTCCATCCTAAATAAATCGTCAATTGATGCGCTTCCGGTCCCGGTAACAACATACATGCATTGAGCGCCTGAAAAAACTTCCTGTTACTTACCCATCTTTTCTTTTCGACCAAAAAATCGTGCATAATGGTCACATGGCCTGTTGTTCCACCAAAACTTATCCAACCTAACACAAACCAAAACCACATGGCTTCCCGAAAAATTGGCTTCTGTCTATTATCTTCTTCCTCTAAATTCATCTTTTTCAACGCTATTTGTCTTAGGCCCGGATTTTATCGAAAGCAATTTCTGCAGAACAGCACCCATTCCGGTGTCTCCTGTTTTAAAATACCTTGTTTCGGGAGACCATATACAGCGGTATAAAACCGCTATATAACTGCATAAAAAAAGCGAGATATCTTAAATATCTCGCTTTTTTTATATTAAGAATTGGTCTGATAAACTATTTTTTATCTAAAATAGTAACTTCCACTCTTCTATTTTTTTGACGTCCTTCCGGACTTTTATTATCTCCAACTGGATTTGACTGACCGAAACCTTTTGCCGTGATGCGCGAATCAGCAACCCCTGAATCTACCAAGAACTTCTTAACAGACGCCGCTCTTTTATCGGAAAGCCACTGATTATACTCAACAGTACCCGTAGCATCAGTATACCCATCGACTTTGATCTTATTATTACTTTCCTTCAAGATCAACGCCAATTTACTAACTTCAGTTTTTGCCTTCTCAGATAGGTAAGAAGAGTTTGTTGGAAACAATAAATCAGACGATATACTAAACTTAATCCCTTCATCAGTTCTTTTCGCGTCATTAAAATCCTTCTTCACATTTTTCAAACCATCATCAGTTCCATCTTTTGTTACAACTGCACCTGGATTGACTACAATAGCTTGTTGTTTACAGGAAAATAACGATAAACTTGCACATAAGGTTAAAATTCCCAAATTAATTTTTCTAAGCATGTCGTTTCTAACGTATTTAATATCGATTTAAGCACGTAAATATAGCGAAAAAAGTCCAATATGACATCCCTTCTACGTCATATCTAACGTAACAAATCTATTTCTTGGTATATACTTTTTCTAAAGTCTTTTTTACCTCAGGAATATTCTCATACAATTTCCAAATCATGCCTGAATTTGCATTCTCGATCATCACGGCAATCGTTGCCTGATTCCTCGCACGATAGCTTTCAGAAACATCGTTGTTTTTAATATCAATCCAGCTTCTGAAACCATATTGTGTAAATAACACATCAGCGTATTCTTCGTAAAATTTACGCAATGCTTTTAGACCAATCTCCTTTTCAAATGGGTAAGCTGCAATAGCTATTGCAGGATTCACCAAATACCCCTGATACGTATCTTCCACATTTTCCACGCCCCAAATATCTGTAAATCGTGTCCCTATACTCATTTCATTATCTCTCCGTTTATAGGCAAGAATATAATTCGACAAATATTTCTTGTAATCTACAAAATCATCTACTTTCCCTTTAGGATCCATAATCAAAAAGGGACGATAAACAGACATCAATGATTCATTTAAACTGCCGCCCGCAATACTCTTGGCAAAAATAACTTTGTCGTCGGAGTAGATCGAAATTCCGGCATTTCCCATGTCGCCAACTAAAGGGTTTGCACTTATTGAACGCGCTAAAGAATCATTTAATTTCATTTTGAGTTCAGGAGCTAAATCATTGGACTCATCCCCAAAATACAATTCGTTGCCTTTATGTTTGGTTGCAAATCCATTGATATAAGCTGAAATAGCTAAAGGGTGGGTAGGTGAAGACATCGCCAGTAAATAGGTACCCAAACTCTCGTTAAATCCCCCCAAAGGCCTCGATCTAGCTGTACTGTCTACAGGCGACCACTTATTCCAGAGTACATCAGGATTCTGTGCGTCTGTAAAATAGTTCCAATTTATGCGTTCCCAGAGCTTCGTAATGTTATTTCTCAAGGTCTGTTCCTCAGGATCCTCTTTAGAAAAATATTGGCGAGCGATTAAAAGCGATTCCATGATATGGGAGGTTCCGCGCAAATCGTATGTTGGAATTGAATCGCGATAATAAGGCACCCCCGACCGGCCATCGTAAAGCGCCGTAAAGACCCCTTGATGTTGTTGTGCACTACTCAAAAATTTCACAATCCGTGTTAACCTGACCAAAAGAGCTTGTCGCGAGATCAAGTTATTCTCTCCAGCCACAAGCAAACCCAAGATCGCATAGCCAGTTTCATTTGTAGATACAATAGCCTGTCTATTGCCTCGATCAGGCAGAAACATACCACTATTCACATCATAGTTGTCTATAAAATAATTCACATGAGCATTCCGGATAAAATTTAACATCTCCGTATCCGTACCTTTTTTTGTCTGTACCTCCCTAACCTCAGAAAAAGGAGATTCAACATAATTATAGTCTACCCAAGCGATCTTATAATAATAAGATTTGTTATATTCATTTACTCTATCTAGCGACTTCTGTACATAGATGGGTAAAATTGCGATCGGCTGAAAATTGAGTTTATCTTCCGAACGGTAGATTTTCACATAGCGAATACTTGGTGTTAGCGGCAATTGCCAGACCAACTCGACTTGTTTATCCACGGAACTGATCTTAGATAAGATAGCTGCTGATGACAGTCTTACCTTTGGATAGTTTTTGGGCAAAAACTCTATTTGATCGATAAATAATTGATTTGTCTGCAGTGCAGTTCCATTCTGTTCCAAAATTAAAGCCGAAACAGGCTTCCCTAATGAAATTCCTACAAATTTGGCGACTGGAATGGAAACATTAAGCCAAGTATCATAAGCAAAATCATCGATATAATTTGCGATATCCACAGCATTTGTCCTTGTATCATTTTGCTGTAAGGTGACTTTTGGCAATTGTCCCTTTTCAGTATTGCTTTGAATAAAAAGCTTAAAAGTTAGCTGATCATCCTTGGCAATTAAATAGGGAAATTTCTGTTTATCGTTTAAAATACTTGCCTCCCATTTACCATTAGGAGAAGAAACGTACCGCAAAGAAAGCGAATTGCCTGGCGTAAAAAACAAGCTATCAGAAACTGGTAGGCTATAGCTTACATTTTGGATCCATGATTCACCAGTATAATGAGCGATACTCTTAGCATAACTCCCGTTGATAACACTATTGTCAAATAAAACCTCAGGATAACTTTCTGATCGAACAAGTGTAGGTAAGATCAGTAACAAAAGAAAGTAAAAATATTTTTTCAGCATAAGTCAACATTTTTCACAGGCCTACAATCAAAAACTAAGCCACCAGTACGATTATAACGCAAATGTAACAAAGGAATTCCAATGATATTATCCTCCCTAATTTTAATTTCAGAAAAAATGCGCTAAATTAGCCCTCTGAATATTTTCATAAAATAGATATATGAAAACCACGTTTGATTTTGAAAAGCCAATTGCAGACTTGCAATTGCAAATTGAAAAGGTAACTCAAGTTGCCGAAAAAACTCAAGTTGACATGAGCGCAACCGTTCGTGAGCTTGAAGAAAAGCTTGCTTCTACTGAAAAAGAAATATACGGCAATTTAACAGGCTGGCAGAACGTTCAAATGTCACGCCATCCGGATCGCCCTCAGACTTATGATTATATAGAAGCGATCTGCGACGAATTTATCGAGTTGCATGGTGATAGAACCGTTAAGGATGATAAAGCGATCGTCGGTGGTATGGCTTCTATTGATGGTAATGCCGTTATGATCATCGGTCATCAAAAAGGTAAAAACACCAAAGAGCGTCAATTCCACAACTTTGGAATGGCCAACCCTGAAGGCTACCGAAAAGCCCTACGTTTAATGAAAATGGCGGAAAAGTTCAATAAACCTGTGATCACGTTAATTGATACGATGGGTGCTTATCCAGGACTTGAAGCTGAAGAACGCGGACAGGGTGAAGCGATTGCACGTAACCTCATGGAGATGGCTGTATTGAAAGTTCCGATCATTTGCGTTGTTATTGGTGAGGGAGCTTCAGGTGGAGCTTTGGGTATTGGTGTTGGAAACAGAGTCTACATGATGGAACATACCTGGTATTCGGTCATATCACCTGAATCTTGTTCTTCTATCCTATGGAGAAGCTGGGATCATAAAGAAAAAGCCGCTGAGGCATTAAAATTGACTTCAGAAGACATGTTGGGTAACGGCTTGATTGATGGTATTATCCCTGAACCGCTAGGTGGTGCTCACCAAGATCCTGCGGCAGCAGCGGCTAATCTAAAAAGCCAGCTGTTGAAAGATCTTGCTGAATTGACAGCTAAAGATAGCGATACATTAGTTACTGAAAGAATTGATAAGTTTAGTAAAATGGGAGTGGTAACTGAATAATGTTATCAATACGACCCCACAGAATAAAAAAGTCAGCAATTAGCTGACTTTTTTTTATGGCTATCCTGCATTAAAAATACGCCCACTCGTTCCAAGAAACAGCCTCCATACGAACCAATCCTATCCGCAAGTTTCCTAAAAGGCTTTTTTAACAAAAAATAATTCAGTAATTTTTAAATAGTTACAACTTTAATCAACAAAAAAGACAAAAACATTTTGCACAAATAACTTATTTTTCTACCTTTGCATCACTTTCAAAAACAGAAAGGATTCCGTAGCTCAGCTGGTAGAGCAATACACTTTTAATGTATGGGTCCTGGGTTCGAATCCCAGCGGGATCACAAAAGAAAAGCTAATCTTACGATTAGCTTTTTTTGCTTTAGCAGTATTTGAACCCGAAAGAAGTGTCGCCAGGGTTCGATCGGAACAAATTAGGATCAAATAGGGACGAAAGTAGGTCTTATTACAGTGTTTGTTCAGTTCTCGTTCAGTGGCTCAATGATAGTTCAGTATAAACTGAATAATGACTGGACTAATTACTGTCTAAAAATTGATCTTCTCAAGACTCAGAAATAGGCCGGGTAAAGCAACATCACAGTGATCGAATCAATATTGCTCATACAAAAAGACCTCAATACATCGATCAGCGAGACCTCTAGCACTGCAAGGCCCTCCAAGAAGGTACCGTTAGTAAAAGAATAGAAAAGCCAGAATTTCCTTGAAATAATAATCATTAGCCTTAAGTGAATGTTTCATCATTAGGCTGGGTATATGATTAACTTGGTTATTTGATCGCTATGGAGCTGATCACCTTAGCCACAATGGCTTCGTAATCATTATCAAAATGGTGCCCTCCAGGCAAAATTTCTACAGGTGCTCCTGTATTTCTAAACTTCGCTGCAATCTCGCTATCTTCCCCGAAACCAAAAATACACAGTTTGTGCAGACTTACTTTTTTCAACTCCGCTACTACATCATAAGGTTCACTACGATCACCTAAACTCAGCATATCCGCCACATGGATCTCAAAATCGGCCTGGTCATCTGGCGATAACAAAACCAATCCAGTGGTCGCTTTTCTCAACTTCTCGGGAAGGCGGTTGGCGATAAAGGGTATCACACAGGCGCCAAAAGAATAACCCATTATCGAAAAAGTGATATTAGGTTCCCTTTCCTGAAAATAGGTCAAGATCTCGGACACTTCCTTTGTCGTCTGTTCTGGTGTCTTTGCATTCCAAAAATATTTCTGTGCATCCAAGCCAATCACTTTGATCCCCTTTGTCGCAAAAGCACTGGCCAACCCCCTGTCGAAACTGGTCCAACCACCATCGCCAGAAATCATAAACATCAATTCCCTTGTAGAGCTCTTGGGTTCCAGTATCTCAATGGGCATATCCGTTTTGAGTACGCCTGTATTTTGGCTAGGCTGGCCCGCCACCTGCAACTTCTGAAAAGCCATCCGGAACTGGGGCAGCCAATTATCGGCAATGGAGAAACCATGCCCTACTTTAGGCAAGCTGACCAATTGGACATTTTCTATCCCTTTAAGAAAATCTGCTGTGGCATTAAAGGGGCAGGTCTGATCTTTTACACCATTAAGTACCCAAAACGGAGCGGCCAACTTTTCGCTACGATCCAGATAATAACTTTTTCCGGGCTTTAAGATATGGGAAGATAATCCGCTGCCCTTACAGAGTGGTTTAGCAATATTGATATCTGGACAGAAACCTAAGGCAATCCCACCACGAAAGGTACCTGCCGGAGCCTGGGCAATCAAGCCATAGATCAGGGTTGCCCCATAGGAGTAACCTACCAATATGGGTTTCTGATAGCTTTCAAACTGATATTTCTTTTGGAGGGCCATGCTGAGCTGCTCGAAATCTGCAGCAGGATAATAACAATCCTTTTTTGAACGTGCCATTGAGGTAGCAAAATGCTTCGCGTCGATACCGGCGACGAGCGCCCCCTGTGCAGCTAGAAATTTAGCCATATTAATTACCCCAAACTGCCAACCCCCATCTCCAGAAACAAATAACACCAAGGCATTTGGTTTACCTTTCGGCGCGTACATGCTCAGCTTGCCGAAACTTCCATAGGAGAAAGTCTGTTGGGCGATGGCACATTGCGAAAACAACATGATAAAGAAATATAAAATAAGAGATGATCTTTTAGCGGTTTGATCCATGGCAATCCTTCGATAGCGGTTAATATTTACTAGTGTAATTTAATAAAATGCGAATGGATTATGAAAGATATTTCTACGGTATTTTACCTTAAGAGCTATCTGAGCACATAGCACCAACCTAGATCATATAGGCGATCTACCTGGCCGAAATGTATTTAGCTGTAGCGTTTTGAACGGTTCTCGATTCCGCAAGACAGATGCTCACTAAGCTCAATACAAATTATTCGGGCAGCAATATTACTTCCAAAAACTTCACCATTTCTGCCCCCGCTATAGTATGGGCACTTAATTCAATCACTTGCTTGCCTTTTGGCAATACCACCGTACCCAATTCAAGTTGATTGTCATGCAAACTGACAGAAGACGACGGATCTATTGTAAAATCAATCTTCTTCCCCCCTAAATTTAAGCCGAGCTTCCCTCCCGTACCTGCAACATCTTTCACATACCGTATAGCCACCTTGAAGCGTCCGCCATTTAACACATTCGTTTCCCATCTCAAACCCTGACTTAAACTAGCCCAACCCGTCACATAGTAGCGATTCCTTTTACCATCCCCAAACTTCATCGGACTACCTATCTGTTTTGCATAAAAGGTCAGTAGCCGATTTTTATTGATATTATGATCCACATACATTAAATCAGGATTTATTGGATTAGTTATCGTATCCTTCAATTGCACCACCACAACCAGGTCATCATCCTGAGACGTTATTTGATCTATAGGAATATGCAGTCCATCTTTGTCGGACCTATATTTTCTGATCGTTTCTCCCGACAATAACGAAACAGAATTAACCTTAGCAATCAGTCCACCGACAATCAGATCATTCCGTAGAGGGCGTTCGAAAACGTGTAAATACAGGGTATTTTTACGTTGGGTAATGACTCCCCACGGCTGACGAGGCAAACGAGATGGTCCAACATCAATGACACTTCCACTACTCCCCCGCATCCAGTAACCTAAGCCCTTTAAAATAGCGACATCAGCGCTGTCGATGCTTCCGTCACCCTTGGGGCCAATATTCATTAGAATATTCCCACCCATGGCCCTAGCCTTCGCTAAGAGTTTGATAAAATGAGCGGTCGGTTTATGGCTCTTATCGGTCGACGAATAGCCATAGGATTCATTTGTAGTTGGTATGGCCTCCCAATAAGCGCCAGAAGCAACTGGATAATACTCCTCAGGTCGATCTGCCGTATTCAGATAATCGCCATAATTCTTTTCCTCGGTACGCGCCAATCGACCATTGACTATGATATTCGGATCTGCTGTTCGAATAGCCTTTAAAATTCTCAGGTTTTCAGATAGCGGCAACTTATGAGGTGTATCAAACCACAACAAATCCGGATGATAGCGCTGAATAAGTTCCTCAATCTGTGGAATCGCCTTTTGATCTACATAATGCCTGGCCTTTGTCAACCATTCGGGATGTTTGTCAAACCAATTTGTACCACCCAACAATTTATCCCCACCTGGATTACTGTAATCCCAGTCATTACCCGGAGCATCCGGATGCTCCCAATCAAAAGCATGCGAGTAATAGAATCCAAACAAAAGCCCATGTTTATGGCAGGCTGCTGCTAATTCCGCCAATGGGTCCCTTTTAAATGCGGTGCTTGACAATGAATAGTCACTTGAAAATGCAGAAGGGTACATCGCAAAGCCATCATGATGCTTAGCCGTGATGATAAAATATCTCATCCCTGCATTTTTTGCCAACAATACCCATTCCTCTGCATCAAACTTTAAAGGATTAAATCTACGTGCAGAATCAAGATACTCACTACGTGGGATTTTCATCACACGCATCAGATGCTCCGCATAGCCCCCTCCCGGCCTCCCCTTCCAAATATTTCCATATTGAGAATAAACACCCCAATGAACAAACATACCAAATGAGGCTACCTTCCATTTTTCTAGGCGTTGTTCACGAGTTAATGCAGCTTGTTTCCACCAACCAGTTTCTGCTTCAACAATCGCATTTTTATCACGTGCTGTCGCATCATTAAACATATTTGAAGCCTCATTGCCCTCATTTACATTTTTAATCTGTGCGCTCGAAAACAATATTCCCGAAGAAAGCATAAGAAGAAAAAAATACTTGATTTTAAACATAACTTTGGTTTTATGAAGATGGCAAATCCAACCTGAAGGATTTCAGGCAGACACCCTTTCTAAATTTATTGAATTATCGTTCCTGGCGACCTAATGGAAGGAATACAGGATCGATTTTAACTATAATCAAAAATAATCTAAAACTACATTTTATTAGTGTACAATTCGTTCGTTTTAGGGGAAATATTGATCCGAGTCCCCCAAAAAAGAAAACCTATTCTTTAATAGGATGTTTATATCGTATATACATCTTAAAATAAATAAACAGTGATCTAAGCGATAGATTGCTCCATGGTCACCAAAAGATCTTTTAAATATTTTTAACATAATCAGATACAAGCTATCTGTATTTATTGAATATTTGTCTAAAACTTTAAATTAATATGGAAAAACTAACCGCCAAAGCCAGCATCCAAATTCAGAAACCAATCAACGAAGTTTTTGAGGCTATTGTAGATCCTAATAAAATGAATCACTATTTTATAAAATCTTCAACTGGACGTCTAGAGACAGATAAAACGGTAGAATGGACATTTCCAGAATTTCCCGACAGTTTTCCCGTGACAGGAAAAACCATCAGCCCCAATTCTCATATCTCTTTTGACTGGAGTGGAGGACTTCCCAATCAACTGGTAGAAATTGCACTATCCACATTCGGAGAAAACGCGACGGTCATAAAGATTACAGAACACGAGATGAACAACGATGCAGATGGGATTCTAATTATGATGCGACAAACAGAAGGTTGGGCCAACTTTTTAGCGTGTATGAAAGCGTATCTAGAATATGATATCAATCTGAGAACTGGAGCTTTCGATTTTATGTTCCAAAAATAGTGCTATCGAAAAATAGCTGCTCATCGAATTGCTTCAAATACAATACATTCAATTAAGGTTATCCGAATATCCGGCAAAGACTTCAACTATACATGGCAAAAAATAAAACTGCATATACCGAAGCATCTGTCCAAGACTTTATAAAAACAGTTGACGACCCACAAAAACAAATCGATAGTGCAACACTGATACAGCTTATGGAAACCACAACGGGTGAGCCGGCTAAAATGTACGGACCAACTATCATCGGATTTGGAAACTATCATTATACCTATGCAAGTGGGCATGAAGGCTATGCTCCATTGATCGGATTTAGCCCCCGAAAATCAGCAATCTCCCTTTATGTATTTACCGGCGCCGATGAGCACCGACATTTGGTCGATCAGCTAGGGAAATTCAAAATAGGCAAAGCTTGCATATACATCAAGAAATTAAGCGACATCAATATAGAGATACTCCATCAGCTTATGTCCGAAACGATACAGTTTATTGAAAATAAGTATACGAGAATCAAAGAATAACACAAATTATGGGAACGAGCATCGCAACAATAGACGAATATATCAATCAATTTGAAGAGGAGAAAAAAGAATATCTGATCAAGGTGAGACAGCTTATTGCTGGCCTAGTCCCTCCTTCTGCAGATGAAACGATCTCTTATCAAATGCCGACCTTCAGATACAAGGGTAATATCATCCATTTTGCGATGAACAAAAACCATTTGGGCCTCTATCCAGGACCCGCTGCTATCGAGTACTTCGCTACAGAACTCAAAAATTTTAAAACCACAAAAGGTGCGATACAAATCCCCTTGGATCAACCGATTCCAACACAAATAATTACCGATATTGTCAATTTTAATATTGATAAGCTTAAAGACAAACAAGGTCCTAATTGGTACCAAAGCCGAGGGAACTGGCAGGAGGCCGAAGAACTCATGCAGCAAATCATCCTGCGAACTTCCTTAAAAAAGGAATTCAAATGGGGGAGTTATATCTATACTCATAAAGGAAAAAATGTCATCGGTTGGGGCGGCTTTAAAAATTTCTTTTCCCTCTGGTTTTATAATGGTGTATTCTTAGCAGATCAGGATAAACATCTCATCAGTGCCTCCGAAGGAAAAACGAAAGCATTACGACAATGGCGCTTTGAAGACGTTATGGATATGGATGTCGAAAAAATAGCCGCCTATATCCAAGAATCCATCCAAACCATTGACGAGGGAAAAGAGCTCAAACCAACTAAATCTCCAACGAAGCCTCCCACCGGTCTATTATTAGAAGCGCTACAGGCAGATCCGATCTTCGGGGAAAGTTTCCGGGCTTTAACACCAGGAAAACAGAAAGAATACATCGAGTATATCGATGAGGCCAAGCAAGAAAAAACGAAACAATCCCGTCTTGAAAAAATTAAGCCGTTGGTCCTCGCTAAAAAGGGCTTGAACGACAAATACAAATAGGTGAACGCTAAAACAAAAAGAAAATGATGAATAATTCAATTATCCCATCCATTTGGTTCGATCAAAACGCGCAGGAAGCCTTTGATCTTTACTGTCGCATCTTCCCCGAAAGCCATATTAGCAATAGCTCTCCCATCGTTGTTGAAGCTGTCCTAAACGGTGTAAAATTTATTGGAATAAATGGAGGTCCCATATTCAAACCCAACCCATCCATATCTTTTATGGCCATTTGCGAAAGCAAAGAGGAAATTGATCGTATCTGGAATTCACTTTCTGCGGGCGGCAATACCTTAATGCCACTAAACTCCTACCCTTGGAGCCCTTACTACGGCTGGCTGGCCGACAAGTTTGGCGTCAATTGGCAATTATACCTCGGTAAAAGGAGCGATACCAACCAGCAGGCAATTGTACCAACCTTAATGTATTGCGGAGAGCAACAGGGAAATTGCGAACAAGCTTTAGCTTTTTATGCGGAATTATTTCATGATTTTCGAAGCAATGGGATCATGAAATACACAGAAGGTGAATATATCGGATCAATCCAACATACCCAATTTTTAGTCCGGGATTTTACGCTCATGGCAATGGATAGCGGAGTTCCTCAAACTTTCACGTTTAACGAAGGTATTTCACTCACCATCCTCTGTAAAGATCAGCAGGAAATTGATTATTTCTGGAATAATATCACGAAGAAAGGTAAAGAGAGCATGTGTGGCTGGTGTAAAGACGAATTCGGCGTAAGCTGGCAGATTGTACCCGAACAAATTGCAACATTACTACAGCGACCGGGGGCAAATGAAGCGCTCATGAAAATGAAAAAAATTATTATCCAGGAGCTCATAGGATAATTTCAAGAGGGACCTCAAGCTGAGGATAAGAGCTATGTAAAATAGTATTAAGAAAAGGGGATGAATAATCCCCTTTTAAACTTTCACTTGCAATGCCAATGCGTACAATTTCATTTGCTTAATCATGGATAGCAAGCCATTTGCCCTTGTCGGTGACAAATGTTCTTTTAACCCTATTTTATCTACAAAATATAAATCGGCATCAACGATCTCCTTGGCGCTATGTCCAGATAGCACTTTGACCATTAAACTCACCAAGCCTTTTGTGATAATCGCATCGCTATCTGCCGTAAAATACACTTTTCCATCTTTTATTTCCGGGAAAAGCCATACCTTGGACTGACATCCTTTGATGATATATTCATCTGTTTTGTATTGTTCATCAATTAGAGGCACTTCTTTTCCCAGCTGGATGATGTACTCATATTTTTCCATCCAATCCGTAAAGAAAGCAAAATCCTCAATTAATTCATCCTGTATTTCATTAATGGTCATACCTATTTTTTATTAAATCAACATATTGACCGCGCGTTGGATACCGGCGACCAAAATATCTATTTCCTCTTTTGTATTATATACCGCTAAAGAAGCACGAATAGTTCCCGGGATACCGAACCTATCCATGACAGGTTGGGCACAATGGTGGCCTGTACGCACAGCGATTCCTAATTTATCCAAGATCACACCAACGTCATAAGGATGAGTACCGTCAATTACAAATGAAATAACGGAACATTTCTTCTCGGCCGTTCCAATAAACCGCATGCCTGGGATTTCAGCCAACTTCTCCGTAGCGTACTGCAACAAATCATGTTCGTAAGCCTCGATATTTTCCAGACCTATTGAATTGATATAATCTATAGCCTCGTTCAAACAGATACCGGCCTCAATATTGGGCGTACCGGCCTCAAATTTAAAGGGCAGTTCGTTATAGGTCGTTTTTTCAAAAGTAACTTCTTTAATCATATCTCCACCACCTTGATAAGGCGGCATCGCGTTCAATAAATCCTCTTTACCGTATAACACCCCAACTCCAGTAGGGCCGTACATTTTATGTCCGGAGAATACCAGAAAATCTACATCAAGCTTTTGAACATCAATCTGTATATGTTGAATCGCCTGCGCAGCATCAACTAACACAACAGCACCATGTCGGTGAGCAATTGAAATCATATCACTCACAGGATTGATTGTCCCAAGGGAGTTTGAAACATAGGTTACAGCAACTAATTTGGTTTTCTCATTAAACAAATTGCTGTAGGCATCCATATCAAGCTCACCTTTATCGTTCATCGGAATGACCCGAATTTTACAGCCCTTTTCATCACAAAGCATCTGCCAAGGCACAATATTAGAATGGTGTTCCATCGCTGAGATAATAATCTCATCACCTTCATGGATAAAAGCTCTGCCATAACAAGTTGCAATCAGATTAATTCCATCTGTTGTTCCTTTGGTGATAATGATTTCCTTATCTTCAGCGGCATTGATGAAAGCCTGAACTTTTTTCCGAGTCACCTCAAAAGCGTCCGTCGATATCTGACTAAGATAATGTACGCCACGATGCACATTACTATTCATATCTGTATAATAATGTACAATCGAATCGATAACAGAACTCGGCTTCTGTGTTGTCGCGCCGTTATCCAAATAAACCAATGGTTTACCATTTACTTCTCTCTTGAGAATCGGAAAATCGGCACGTATTTTATCTATATTAAATTTTTCCAACGTCGTCTAAATAATTTATACAAAGTTAATAGTATTTTATCGAATACGGGCTGGCCAATCTGTTTTTTATGTCATTATCAATGTCGGTTTTCGAAGGTGTCCTCAGCCAAAAAAGGATTTTTTGGCATTTTAAACAATTATAGTTAGCTTTTATAATTTATTGATGCTATTTAGTTACCTTTGTAATGATATGCAAGAATTACCTCTAAATTTACCAGAAGGCTCACGTAAAGAAGTGATGGCCTATTTGGAACCGTTCATGCTCAATGAGATGAGCGAATACCTGAAGCCTGTTGAAGA
Organism: Sphingobacterium paramultivorum; assembly: GCF_014109745.1. Taxonomy (NCBI): domain Bacteria; kingdom Pseudomonadati; phylum Bacteroidota; class Sphingobacteriia; order Sphingobacteriales; family Sphingobacteriaceae; genus Sphingobacterium; species Sphingobacterium paramultivorum. The sequence goes on along the minus strand of NZ_CP058555.1, from coordinate 6,078,156 downwards.
AATGTGGCAACCTGCCGATTTTCTTCCAGATTCTTCTAGGGACAGTTTTTTTGAGGAAGTAAAAGAGTTGCAGGAAAGTGCAAAAGAACTCTCTTATGATTTGGTCGCAGTATTAGTTGGAGACACCATCACCGAAGAGGCCCTTCCAACGTACGAATCATGGTTGACCATGGTAGAAGACGTTGACAAAAACGAGCAAGGTGGATGGATGAAATGGGTACGCGCTTGGACGGCTGAAGAAAACCGCCACGGTGATCTGTTGAACAAATACCTTTATTTGTCGGGTAGAATAGACATGCGTCAATTTGAAATGTCTACGCAATATCTTATTCAAGACGGTTTTGATATCGGTACTGGTGCAGACCCTTACCGGAATTTTATTTATACTTCATTTCAGGAATTGGCAACCAACGTTTCCCACCGTCGTGTATCTGGGCTTTCCAAAAAAAGCGGTGATAAACTTTTGGCAAAAATGTGTGGTGTCATCGCATCTGATGAAGCACGCCATGCCAAAGCCTATATGTCTTTTATTTCAAAAGCAATCACAGTAGACGCGAGTGAAGTCATGATTGCATTTGAGGATATGATGCGTAAAAAAATCGTTATGCCAGCCCAGTTCTTAAGAGAAGCAGGCGAGCCCCAAGGAGAAGCGTTTGCACATTTCTCAGACGCGGCCCAACGATTGGGAGTATATACTGCTTTGGACTACGTGGATATCTTAAAAGAGCTGAATAGTGAGTGGAAAATAGATCAAGTTACCGGCCTGAATGATAAAGGTGAGAAAGCGAGAGATTATCTACTGAAACTACCAGATCGTTTGGCTAGACTGGCTGATCGGATGAAGGTTCCAGAAAAAGATTATAAATTCAAATGGATTTATTGATATAAAAAAAAGCTTGATTTAATAATCAAGCTTTTTTTATGTTGAAAGAATAACTTTACTGTGTCAAAATTATTAACGCTTATTTCACGTTACCCATCAATTTACGCACAACGGGCGACAAGGCTATAAGCACCACACCAGCAATCAAAGAATATAAGCCTAATTGTTTATAACTCTCCGTATAAGTCACCAATTTATCCGCCAATGAACTTCCTTCCTTAGCTTCGGCCATACTAGCACCGATCAAACCTGCTACATATTGACCATAAGCACTCGCCAAGAACCACATTCCCATCATGATACCTTGTAATCTCGCCGGAGACAATTTCGTCATAATGGAAAGACCAATTGGTGATAGACAAAGCTCCCCAACGGTAATCACAAGCAGCGCAAGGGTAAAGACATCCAATGAGGTCATACCGTCGTGAGCGAATAAACGCGTAGCAAATAGAACATAATAACCTAATCCCAAGAAAACAAAACCAAGACCAAACTTAATAATGGTATTTGGCTCAAGTTTACGTTTGCCCAGCCAAATCCAAAAAAGGCCAAAAAGAGGTGCTAATGCAATAATAAATAATGCTCCACCTGAATTGTTAACACCATTTGGATCGAGCGTCATAACGCCCAATAAAGAATCATTCAAATGCTTAGCAGCAAAGATGCTTAAGGAACCGCCACTTTGCTCATATATTCCCCAAAAAATAATCGAGAAAAGAATAAACACCAGGGCTGCAATTAATTTCTTCCGCTCTTCAGCAGTCACTTTAGACATTTCATAGAAAAGATACAACAGCGTCAATGGGCCAATTGTGTACATAAAATAGTCTGTATACTGCGTTTTTGACACCATGATCTGAATAATAGGGATAAAAATCAACGTGGCAATATATACAGCATATTCTACCCATTTCGGTAATGCCTTCGTCTTTACTATGGCCTCAGGATCCCCTGGTTGAAGTCCTATTGGTCCTAAATGCCTTTTGGTAAAGTGAAAATTCACTAAACTAACCAACATTCCTACCGCCGCCAAACCAAAAGCGACATTCCAACGATGTCCCTCAGAAATAATTGACGTCAACATATATCCTTTACCGATCGCAACACAGATATATCCACCTAAGAATGCACCTAAATTTATTCCCGCATAAAACAACGAAAAACCACCATCACGACGAACATCACCTTTTTTATACAGCTCGCCTACCATCGTTGATATGTTGGGTTTAAAAAAACCGGTACCTATAATGATAAATGATAAACCAAAAAAGAAATACTTATGCGGATCTGCTGCAAGAAATAAGCTCCCTACGATCATCAATAAGCCACCCCAGAATAAAGACTTTCTAAAACCAAGAATTTTGTCTGCAAACAGCCCACCTATGAATGTAAACGCATAAACAAATGCCTGTGTCGCTCCATACTGTAAATTGGCATCCTTTTCAGCAAAGTTTAGTTGTGTGATCATAAAGAACACCAACATACCGCGCATACCATAGAAACAGAATCTTTCCCACATCTCGGAAAAAAACAAACTCCAGATTTGCTTTGGGTACTTTCCGTCAAAATTTTGAATCTCTTCTAGCGATTCCCTTGTACTAACCTCCATACTAATTTATATTAATCAAAAAAGCTTCTTTCGTAAAAGAAGCTTATATATTTGTTATTTAATTCCGTGCATCAATCGTTTAATCAATGGATTAAACAGCATTACCAACAGGCCTGCTAAGGCAGGAATTGCTGTAAATAAGAAGAAGAAGTAACTCAAGGAGTGTTCCTCTTGAATTGTTTCCACTTGTCCTCCCAATACCGCTGCAACCTTCTGTGCAATAGCAATCGCCAAATACCAGATTCCAAACATAAATGCAAGCATGCGAGCCGGTACCAATTTCGATACGTAAGAGAGGCCTACCGGTGAAATAAATAATTCACCCAATGTATGGAACAAATAGGTCAGCACCAAAAATACCATCGAGATTTTAGCACCCTGACTTATTCCTATTGATCCTAATCCAATAATGAAAAATCCTATCGCAACCAAGATCAGACCAAAGCCATATTTAAAGGCTGCTGATGGATTATACTTCGACTCCCAAATTTTGGATACCGAAGAGGCTAGTGCAATAATAAAAAATGAGTTTAAGATAGAGAACCAAGAAACTTTGATTTCTGATGCTTCTTTATTGAACTCATTGTACAACATCCAGATTACTGCTCCCCAAATCAACCCAAAACAGATAAACAATACGATATTTGAAATGGCAATTTTGTCCCAGGTTACTTTTGCCAATTTAATCAGAACCCAAGAGATAATCGAAAGCGGTACAATCGTCAATAAACCATTTACCACATTAAAGGTTGTCAATGCAGCACCAGTAAGTGATCTATCAATATTATCTCTAGCCACAAGAACTAATGAAGTTGCCCCCTGCTCAAAGCTCATAAAAAAGAAGACCAAGAAAAAAGCCAACAGCACAACTGCGAACATCCGATCCCTTACAACCTTATCATAACGCATAATCCGTGTAACAATAAGATATATGAAGAGAATTAACGCCACAATGACCATTATATACTGCCCTCTTAGAAACGGCGTATCCAAACGAGAAAATACATCAACAATACCATTCTTAGATAAAGGGTCATTAAAAGCGTATACAAAACCAATAATAGAAACTATCGCTATCAATACATAATCACGTATGGTAAATGGATTTCTTGTATCCGTATCCTCAGCGATAACTTTATGCTCCCCAGAGGTGGACTTATTTAAAACACCAAGATTTCCCATGAGTGGTTTTGCGAAAACAAACTGCAGTGTTCCCAAAAGCATAAAGATACCAGCCAAACCGAATCCCCAATGCCAGCCGTAAGTTTCGGCAATATATCCGCATAGCATCATACCAAAGAAAGCGCCGGCATTGACCCCCATATAGAATATGGTATAAGCTCCGTCCTTTTTTTCTGGCAGATCTTTATATATTTCACCTAAGATAGATGGCATGTTAGGCTTGAAGAAACCCGTTCCGATAACTAGACACACTAAACCAAGGAAAAACATAATCGAAGTATCAAAGGCCATGGCAGCATGGCCAAGCGTCATAATCGCCGAACCGATAATCACAGCTTTACGTGATCCAATATATTTATCCGCTATAATCCCTCCTATAATAGGAGTTAAATAGAGCATCATGGCATAGGTCCCATAAAGTGCTCCAGCTTGTTGTGCAGTCCAGGACCATCCCGAGAAAGGACTACCTTGAATAACTGCAGCAGTTAAAAACTGCATTAAGAGTACACGCATCCCGTAGAACGAAAAACGTTCCCACATTTCAGTAAAGAAAAGGACAAAGAGCCCTGAACGCTGTCCCAATACATTTGACTTAAAAAAATCAGTCGACGGGCTAGTCGCAATATCCCCGTTTAATCTCCCCATAAATAATCAACCTTTATTTTTTGATAAAATACTTACAAAGAAACAAAAACAAAATCACTTTTGACCAAAATAAAGTTGCATAAACAAAAAAAGGCAACCCTTTGGATTGCCTTTTCGGTAACAATTTTAATATGCCTTATCTTTTGTGCAATTGCTCATAAAGGTCAATAACCTTTTTCTGCAATTCAATTACTTCGCTATCGCGTAGTTGTAATTTTTGCGTCAAAGCATTCACCTCATTTACATACTCTTTGTCTTCTTCAGAATCAGAAGTAGATAAAAGTTGAACAACTGTCAAATTGAATAATTTTGAGATTTGATTCAGGCGAGACAAATTCACATCTGTAATCCCTGTTTCAATTTTAGAAAATGCTGGGATTGAGATATCCAATCGTTTTGCAACATCCTCTTGACTCCACCCCTTTTGGTGTCTAAGTAATCTGATTTTTTTTCCTAATGCATTCATCTGGTAGATATTTTAAACAAAAATAATAAATTATAATTTAATTTACATTAAATTATAATTTTTTCTCTAAAAATCTCTAAAAAACCGATCAGCCAGCACGGACAAATTAACCCCATTATAATTATTTAAACTCATAAGAAGTAAATTGTAGCCCTTTGATTTGACACCATCTAAAAATGAATAGAGTCCGTCTAAACTTACAACAACCTCTAAATCAGGATTATTAAAATTATCCTTAATATTATTTGGGACACTTTCGATATCTTTATTAAGTTCTTTACAAGAATTTATATTCACGTAGACCACAGATACATCCGACTCTTTCATCGAGTTTGCATATTGTAACAAAAAGGAAGAATCTAAACTATCATACGAGTTTAATTCGATAATTGTGACCAATTTCTGATTAGGAAATTGCTCTTTCACGGCGTGAATACTTGACTTCACTTTATCCGCATTACAGGCATAATCCTGATAAACCACAGATCCTTCCGAGCTTGCAACAAACTCCAAATAACGGATCGAAGTATTAAAACTTTTTATAGCCTCAAAGAACTCTTTCTTTTTGATCCCCAACCATTCACAGATCGTATATGCCCCAGCAATATTGGATAAGTTGTGCTTACCAAACACTTGCAAAGGAATATCACCATCCGGTGTGCTGATATAAGTTACTCCCTTATTAATTGTATAATCAGGAATCTTATAGCCATGTCTATTGATCTTACAATCTTTCGTATCTTGAAGAACCTTCTGTAACACAACATCTTCCTTATTATAAATTAAGGTACCTTTATGTGGAATTGAGTCAATAAAATCTTCAAATTGTTTAATATATTCCTCTTGTGATATTTTCGAGTTAAACTCATTCCATACAATACCCGAAATTAAGGCTATATTCGGTTTATAATACAAAAACTTAGACTTCGGATCAATCTTGGATGAAACATATTCATCTCCTTCGATAATAATAATCTTATTATGCTTAGTAATATCAACCAACTTATCAAAGCCCCTTAATTGAGCTCCTACCAAATAGTCAAATTCTTTTCCTAGAAATCGCATAACGTGCATCACCATACTCGTTATGGTTGTCTTACCGTAACTTCCAGCGATAACCACCCGGATTTTATCCTGTGAAAGCTCTTGTATAAATTCTGGAAAAGAATAAATTTTAAGACCTAATTCTTGCGCCCGCTTTAATTCAGGATTATCCGCCTGGGCATGAGCACCCAAGATCACAGCATCAATATCCTCCGTCACTTTTTCCTCAAACCAGCCCAATTGATTAGGAAGCAATCCTGCTTCAATCAAATGAGAACGGGAAGGCTCCACGATCTGATCGTCAGAACCTGTCACTTGATGCCCTTGTTTTGCCAATGAAATAGCAAGGTTATGCATCACACTACCACCTATTGCTATAAAATGAATCCGCATAGCTAAATTATCGCTTCACAAACTTGGCTGCACACCAATTATTTAAAACTTTATTGGAGATAAACTCAAAACCTAATGACGTCGCCGCATCGCTTAAGATTGCTAAATCTTCCTGCTCATAGAAACCACTTAGGTACAGCTCACCCCCTGTACGAATGCTCAATGCATACTGAGGTAATTGTTCTAAAAGAATGTTACGATTAATATTTGCCAAAATCACATCAAAGACCCGATCTGTTAATACTTCGTAAGATCCGCAGAGCGCTTCAATATCCTCAACATGATTGAGTACCCTATTTTCGATCACACTTTCAACACATATTTCATCATAATCCACAGCCAACACAGAATTCGCTCCTTTTTTTGATGCCAAAATGGCCAAAATACCTGTACCGCAGCCCATGTCTAAAACCTGCTTGCCATTAAAATCATTCTCCAAAATATACTGAAGCATCATCGAAGTTGTTTGATGATGGCCAGTGCCAAAAGACATCTTCGGATCTATAATGATTTCATAGGGAAACTCCGGTTTTGCCTCATGAAAAGTTGCACGCACATAGCATTGCCCCCCCACCTCAATTGGGTTGAAATTACTTTCCCACAATTTGTTCCAATTCTGGTTTTCTATTTCCTGTATCTTATAATCGACCTCTAGGCCTTCATAAGGTTGAAGCATCAAAGTTTCTAATGCTTGCAAGTCAAGATTTGCAGCTGAAATATAAGCTGCAAATCCAGATTCGGTATCCTCAAAAGTATCAAAGCCAATATCAGCCAAATCAGATATCAACAAATCCTTTTGCCATTCTTCACCTGATCGCATTTGAAAGATAACCTCTACGTATTTCATTTCTAAAAATTAGCCGTTAAATACTTTAGCGATATCAATAAAATCTCTCGATTTTAAAGAAGCCCCTCCTATCAAACCACCATCGATGTCGGCTTGAGCAAACAAATCTTTTGCATTACCTGGATTACAAGACCCTCCATAAAGAATACTTGTATTATCAGCAATCTCTTGACCATATTGGTCAGCTAGCACCTCGCGGATAAATTTATGAACCTCCTGTGCTTGCTCAGGGCTAGCTGTCAAACCAGTACCAATTGCCCAAACTGGCTCATATGCTAATACCACAGATGCAAAAGCTTCTTTAGACAAGTGGAACAATCCATCTGTCAATTGTGTTTTGATCACATCAAAGAAAGCTCCAGATTCGCGTTCTTCTCTTGTTTCTCCAATACAGAATATTGGTGTTAAATCATGCTTTAATGCAATATCCACTTTAGATGCCAACAATGCATCAGTCTCACCAAAATAAGCACGTCTTTCAGAGTGCCCCAAAATAACATGTGAAGCACCTACTGATTTTACTTGTGAAGCCGAAATCTCACCTGTATAGGCTCCGGACTCAGCTTGGTGAATATTCTGTGCACCGATATTTACATTTGCAACATTTTTCGACAATTGTCCAAGACTTGACAAATGAATAAATGGGCTACAAACAACCAATTCTTGGTTTCCAATCACTTCATCTTTGGCCATATTGATAATTTCAGAAAACAAGCTCAATCCTGATTGATAGTCTAAATTCATTTTCCAATTACCAGCTACGATTTTTTTACGCATGATTTTACGATTTAATTATATTTTTTGTTAAGTTGATTCAATTTATCTTTAATCTGCTCCGAGAGCTCTTCCCCTTTTGATGCATACAGCGTCTCCAAATATGCCATAAACTTATCAAATTCATAAGTTTGCGCACCTCCGTCAAACACCCAAGCAAATGACGGTACAAATTTAGCATAAAAACTTGTATCTGCTAGCATGCTTGCAATTCCAATTACCGTCCCTGTATTTAAAGCCGAATTGATACCAAGACGCGTATAGTCTCCAATAAAGGTTCCGCATTTTAACAGACCTGTATCCCGAACACCATCCAATGCATAATCGTAAATTGAAACGGCCTTTAAGTTATTCTTTAAATTGGAATTAGAGGTACCAGCCCCTAAGTTACACCAATCCCCTATCACCGAGCAACCTAGATAACCATGATGCCCCTTGGCCGAAAAATCACCAATGACGGAATTCCCGATCTCTCCCCCAATGACACTCTGCTTCCCTATCGAAACATTGCCATAAATCGTAGCGCCCATTTTTACAACGGCTCCTTTACCAAGGTATAATGGACCACGCAAATGCGCTCCCTCCATAATTGTAACATCTTCATCGATATATATGGGACCTTGTAGGGTATTGAGGGTAGCACATTCCATGCTAACACGAGCGGCTACATAAAGGTCATTACCTAACAATTGATTTGTCACAGATATATCGAACGACTGAACACCTTGTACCAGAAGATTGAAATCACGTGTTATTTCAGTTCCTGTAAGCAAAAACAGATCTTCTACCCCCTTTAGTAGATCCACTGACGTATCAAACTCTTGTACACGATAAGAGCCCATATGGGTATAACAACAAGCTACAACGTATCCACCCCATACAAGGACCTCTCCTGCGCCCAAGCGCTGTATAGCCTGCAATAATACTACTGACGGGATAACGTTCTCAGACAGCCAAATAACCCCCTCCTCGTTCGAGTGAGCGGTAATATAGTGTACATCAAATTCTAAAGCTAATTTTTGCCATTTCTCCCGTAAAGTCAGTATACCAACCCGAAGGTCCAAACAAGATTTCACGAAAGTAAATGGATAAAGACTCTTTCTATCAAAAGTAGTTAATGGGGAGCTAAGCTTATCCAACAATTGGATCGAATCAAAGCAATCTGTAAAGAAGATTTTCACAAATTAAAAATAACAAAAAAAACTCGACAAATTATATTTATCGAGTTCTTAATATTGTAATATACAGATCTGCTACAATTATTTTTTGTTGTAACGATTACGGAATTTGTCGATACGACCAGCAGTATCAACCAATTTCATTTTACCTGTATAGAAAGGGTGTGATGTATGAGAGATCTCTAGTTTTACAACTGGATACTCATTACCATCTTCCCATGTGATAGTTTCTTTAGTATCAACACAAGATTTTGTAATAAAAGCATAGTCATTTGACATATCTTTAAATACAACTAATCTGTAATTTGAAGGATGCAAATCTTTTTTCATTATTATTATGATTACGTATATTCAATTATTGAGGTGCAAAGATAACTTATAAAAATGTAACTTACAACAATTACGAAGAATAATTAGTTGAAATTTTCCACATTTTAGTTAACAGCACTTATCAAGGGTACAAATGTAACAATCTTTATCCTAAACCAAAGAATAATTTTGTTTATCGACTTTTTTACCTAACTTAACTCACTACAATTAAATCACTTACATAATTATGAGCAAATTAGATGAAAAAATTGCTGCATATGTTGCAGAATCAAAAAAGCTAGGCTTATCATTAGATGAAGCATTTATTGCAAAAGTAACAAAAGGAATAGGACCTTCCATTTACAATGCAGACTCCGAAACCGTCGCTGCATCAGATCCCGAAGAACTGAACCGTGTCAAACAAAATTTTTTGATCAAAAAATTAGGCCTAAAAGATGGGCCGGATTTAGACAAGGCACTAGAGGAAGTGATTACCGCTATTGGCAAATCCAATAAAAATAAATACCGTGTATTAGTATATGCTTTATTGGCAAAGAAATTCAAAAAAGAATCTGTTTACCAATAAGCATCAACTTTTTTACTCAACTCCTAACCAAAGACCATTTCTCCAAAAAACTCGGGGAGATGGAAGTTAGGAGTTGGGTTTTCTATTTTATTCCAAGATATAAAATGTGGTTGTTTGAGATGATCACCACATTTATAAAAATTTCCATGTATCAGTTTACCTTTCAGGTCTACAACATCGTCAAACTGAAATACAGCAAGTGGAATTACCTCAATCATACTCCATCGCTTATCGGAACCATTGCGCTCAATTAAAGAGTAAGTACGCACCTGTTCTATCGTTGTAATATCCAACCGATTTCGACTAGCCTTTTCAGCCGGGCCATAACCGATCAAGCCCGTTCCAATTAGATTAAATTCCAGGTTATAATAATGTTTACGTCCATCAAATGAAATAAAGAACTCCACACAACTATCTTCCCATACATTTTGATTTGTTTCGGAATAATTACCCCGAAGTTGTTCTTCGACGACATCGTACTGCAACACTAGATACTCCCGGGTGTAGCCAATCTTAAATTGTACCTCAGGTTTATACGGGAAAGATTCGCTCCAATTATTAAACTCCAAAGAATGCGATTCAAGATTGCTCAAGAGCTTCGACAAAGTATGATAATCTAGTGTATTGGTCAGCTCCGCTGCGATAGGCAAAATGGTTAGTTTTTTCATTCGAATATTTTTTTTTACAGAAAAAAGAAGCTTCATCTACGCGATGGAAGCTTCTCAATATGATTAAAGGTATAAAATTGTTAAATGCAATCAAAAACTACCTTTCGCATAAATGCTTCATTCTTTTCCATCTCTTCAACCAATTTCAGTTGCGTATTTGTACGCACCAGATTATGGTCCTCATATTTAGTCTTGTAGTAATGATCTCCTTCCAAATAGTCCGTTAAGAAACGTACTCCTTGCATATATGGCAATAAGAAGGCTCCATCTACTAATGTTTCTTTCTCCAAAGTTGTCAAGAAGTCATTAGCTTCCTCCAAATAACCTTCGGCATATGCCTTATATAAAGCAAGATTTAGCAGAATTTTCGAAACATCCTTCTCATCCTCGGCAACGGGGTTAATAATCGTCCGAATAGCATCCCCAAAGTCATATGCCACATAGCCCGGCATGACAGTATCTAAATCGATGACACATTGCATCTTATCGTGGCGATCTAAGAGCACATTATTAAACTTTGTATCATTATGTGTAATACGCAGCGGAAGCTCCCCCTTACTACCAAGTTCAAGAATGGTTTTCATTCGATCTTCACGACTAAAGATAAAATCCAATTTGTCTTTCACCGACGCTACGCGTTGACAGACATCTTTAGCGATCGCTTTTCGAAGATTTTCGAGTCTAAACTCTATATTATGAAAGTTAGGAAGTACCTCAACGATCGATGAAGCATCTAAATCCGAGAGCTGCTTTTGAAACAAACCAAAAGCACGACCACCCTCAGCGGCTTGTACCTCAGTCTCTACAATATCATAGCTTTTGGTATCCTCTATGAGGATAAACATGCGCCAATAATTATCCTGACTATCTTTTATATATAATTTCCCATCTTTTGTAGGAACAATTGTCAATACATGATCGCTGATTCTTTTTCCTTCAGCGACTTTAACTTTCTTACTAAGATGCTTGGTGACAATCTCAATATTATGCATTAATCCATCCACGTTCGGAAAAACATGGTGGTTAATACGTTGTAATAAATGCGATATACCGCTATCTACAGTAGTAACTACACGATAAGTATCATTGATATGACCAGAACCAAACGGTTGCACTGAAATGATATCTCCTTCTAATGTGAATTGTTTTGCTGCGCTCTCTACTACTAATTGGTTAAAATCAGACATTAAACTATGTTTTTTAAATCATCAATGTGCTTGCAATATCACAAATTGAATTAATAAATGATAATTTTTATTTCAATCAAACGTTTGCATGAAATTTAATAAAATTAAGCAAACGTTTGCACTTTCATTTATCCCAAATGAAATAATATATTTGTTAATAGTAGCCAGTCTTAAGGACTGTTTTCAAACAAGTAAATAACTAATATACAAACTCCTTATATCTCAAAACAATGGATAGAAGAAATTTCATAAAATCGACTGCCATCACTACAGCTGGAATCGGTGTCCTTTCAAGTACAGAATTATTTGCTCAATCAAATGGGAAAATAAAAATCGGTTTTATTGGCGTAGGCCTTAGAGGACGTAATCACGTTCAAATTGCCCTAAACAGAGATGATCTAGAAATTGTGGCTGTCTGTGACACCCAGGAAGAATCTCTAGCACAATGCCGTAAACAATTCAATGCAAAAGGCACCAAACTTCCAAAAGAGTATACTGGTGGAGTTGATGCTTACAAAAAGATGTTAAGCAATGAAAAATTAGATGCTGTCATTATTGCAACGCCTTGGCAATTCCACAAAAACCAAGCTATCGATGCAATGAAAGCTGGTCTATACGTGGGTTGCGAGGTTATTGCAGGTTTAACGCTACAAGATCACTGGGATATTGTGAAAGTATCCGAAGAAACTGGAAAGCCTTACATGACCCTAGAAAATGTTGCATTCCGTCGTGATGTACTTGCTGTATTGAACATGCACAGACAAGGTCTATTTGGTGAATTGTTGCACCTGGAAGGCGGTTATCAACACGATTTACGCGAGGTATTATTCAATGACGGAAAAGCCTATTATGGCCATGGCGTTGAATATGGTCCGAAAGCGATTTCTGAGGCACAGTGGCGTACACAGTTCAATATCGACCAAGATGGTGATCTATACCCTACACACGGTTTAGGTCCAATTATGCAATTTGCAGATATCAACAAGGGCAACAGATTCACCCATATCACTTCGTACTCAAGTAAAGCCCGCGGATTGGCAGCCTATGTCAATAAAGTTTCCCCGGGACATCCTAACGGTAAGATCAATTACAAAAATGGTGATATCACTCAAACGATGTTACAATGTGCGAATGGAGAAACCATGTTATTAACGCATGATACACACTTACCAAGACCTTACTCTATCGGTTTCCGCGTACAGGGAACAGACGGTATTTGGATGGATGTTGCCAAAGGTATTCACATCGAGGGTAAATCCAAACCACACACTTGGGATTCTGCGGACGAATGGGTAAAGAAATACGATCACCCAATCTGGCAAAAATATGAAGAGGTAGCAAACGGTTCTGGTCATGGCGGCATGGACTGGTTTGTATTCAATGCGTTTATTCAGGCTGTAAAACAAAAGGTACAGACTCCAATTGACGTGTATGATTCGGTAACCATGAGTGCCGTATTCCCATTATCTACCGAGTCTATTGCAAAAGGAAATAAAACGTTGGAATTCCCTGATTTCACAAAAGGAAAATGGAAAACCAAGAAAAACACCTTTATGTTAGATGACAGTGGAATGTAATTGAAAAAACACGCCTATTATCATAAAAGCCGTATTGAAAGATATACGGCTTTTTTTATGAATACTTGACATAATCATAATAATCCTACTATTTGGCTGGTCTTTTCCGTAAATTAGCCCTAGCAAATAACTTTTTCAACTCATTATGCTTACCGAAGCAATTATTATTTTAGCCCTGATTATTCTAAACGGAATACTATCGGCATCAGAAATATCCATCGTATCCAGCAGAAAGGCAAGGCTACAGGCTGAAAGCGATAAAAACAATGCCGCTGCCAAAATAGCGCTAAACCTAAAAGAATCGCCCAACAGCTTTCTATCCACTGTACAAATAGGTATTACCCTTATTGGAATCCTAACAGGATTCTTTTCTGGCGGCAATATTTCATCTTACCTCGTAGAGATCTTTAATAAATCCAGTATCATAGCCCCCTATAGCGAACAGCTCGCCGTCATCATTGTCGTCTTTATCATCACCTACTTTTCGTTGGTGCTTGGTGAACTGGTCCCCAAACGTATCGGTATGGCTATTCCGGAGAAGTACGCCATGCTGATCGCTTACCCGATGAACCTGCTCAGCAAAATCGTTCGGCCATTTGTATGGCTACTAAGTATGTCGACAGAGTTTATTGTCAAAATACTCAATATCAAGAGTAGCGGCAATAGTGTCACAGAAGAAGAAATTAAGGCGTTAGTAGACGAAGGTGTCGACAGTGGCGTCATCGAAGGTATTGAGCACGATATCGTCGACCGTTTGTTGAGTTTAGGTGACAAAAAAGCGGTCAACCTAATGACTCACCGCAAAAGCATTGTATTCTTGGATCTGGAAGATTCCTTTGAAGAAAACAGAAAGATCATTCTGGACAACGATCATTCCATCTACCCAGTCTGTGAAGGTGGCCTCGACAATATTAAAGGTGTTGTTCATGTAAAATCATTACTTCGTCAATGCCTCCAGAACGAAGCATTTGATCTAAGAACACTTATGTTACCGATCAAGTTTGTTAATGAATTCAGTTCATCTTATAGCATTATGAACACCTTACGTACCTCCAGTATACATCAGGCGGTTGTCATTGATGAGTATGGCTCACCACAGGGAATTATTACGTTACGGGATATCGTTGGCGATTTGGTCGGCAACATCACAGAAAGCGACCTAAGTGCACGTCCGACAATACGTCAATTGGAAAACGGTGATTATGTTGTCGACGGACAATATCAGATCGAGGATCTTTTGGATGAATTTGAAATCGGTCTTTCTGAAGAAGACGAAGATGAGATCAACAATGTAACCACCGTAGGAGGCCTGGTATTCCTAAGATTAGATCATGTACCCGAAGAAGGCGAACGTGTCCGATTTAAAAATCTAATTTTCGAAGTGCTTGATATGGATGGACACCGCATCGATAAACTACTTTTAAAAGTGGAAGAATAAGCATCAATAGTAAAAAAGAGATAAAAAAAGGGCCAATCAGTGTATTGATTAGCCCTTTTTTTGTGATGCTATCGATCCTGATTAGTTGATCCCATGCATCATTTTTTTCAATATTGGATTCAAGACAATTAATAGCAATGCCGTAACCCCAGGAACTATTGCAAATATCATAAAGAAATAGGACATCGAATGCTCTTCTGTAATGCGATCAATGTATGAGCCTAAAAATCCACCTATAAAATTGGCAATTGCCGAAGCACAGAACCAGCAACCGAAAAGAAGCCCTAAAAATTTCTTTGGGGAAAGCTTACTAACATAAGACAAGCCAACAGGTGAAAGACAAAGCTCCCCTGCTGAATGAAAGAAATAGGCGATCACCAACCAAATCATACTCACAGACGCTGTCTTTGCTCCTTGAGGAATCTCGCTCGCCCCATAAGCTAATGCTGCAAATCCAATTCCCACCAATATTAAACCTAGCGCAAACTTAACTGGTCCCGAAGGATTCCAGACCTTCTCCCAAAATTTGCTAAATGACGATGCCAGTGAAATAATAAAAAATGCATTCAATATTTGAAACCATGAGGCCCCAACTTCCGATCCGGTTATTCCAATTTCTCGAAATACTTTCCATAAGCCCAAGCACCAAATGATACCAAATGAGACAGCGGTAAATAAAATAGTCAATGGATACTGTTTATATATTTTTCTAGCCAATGCTGTTAAAACGATCGTCACAATAACGATAGGCACAATAGTCAAAATAGTATCAATCCATTTAAATGTCACTGCTGAACTTCCAGACAGGACTCTTTGTGTATAATCCTTTGCAAAGATAGACATGGATCCGCCCGCCTGTTCAAAAGACAAAAAGAAAACCACACTAGCCAACATAAATATGGTGACAACGATTAACCTATCACGGACAACATGTGCAGGAATGACCTCTTCCTCCTCTTCGTGATTTTTGATCTTTTTTTCATGGTAAGCCTGAAGTGCTTTCGGTGAATCTCCGATAATTCCAAATATCTTTTGTCCAAAATAGAATTGCAACATACCAAAGAACATAAATACTCCAGCAAGCCCGAAACCATAATGCCAACCAATTTTTTCGCCGATATAACCGCATAGAAGCATTCCCAAAAATGACCCGGCATTGATGCCCATATAGAATATGGTATACCCTGCATCTTTTTTAGGACTTTGATCTGGATAAAGATTTCCCACCATAGAAGAAATATTAGGTTTAAACATCCCGTTACCCAAAATCATTAACACAAGACCGAGATAAAAGAAATTGGAATTCACACCCTCAAATGCCATAGACAGGTGCCCCAATGTCATTACCAAAGCGCCTATCAAAATCGCCTTCTTAAAACCGGTTAGCTTATCCGCAATCATTCCACCGATCAATGGTGTTAAATAGACAAAACCAGTATACAAACCGTAAAGTTTCATGGCACGTTCGTTACTCCATTCCCATCCTCCATCAGCAAGGGAACTTATTAAAAATAAGGTCAACAATGCCCGCATACCGTAGTAACTAAACCGCTCCCACATCTCTGTAAAGAATAGCACAAATAATCCGGCAGGATGCCCATTTACCATCTTGTCATCGATCCCCTGCTTAGCAAGATGTGCTACAAGAACTTGATCTTTTTCTTGATTCATATAATTTCAATAATTATTTTATAACTCAGGTTTTGTTTTTATTTTGATAAAAATCGCTTGAAGATACACTATTTTTCTATGAATTAATCAATTCCATGCATCATCTTTTTTATTTTTTTGTTGGCCAGAATAAGAAATACAGCAGCCACCATAGGAATTACTGTAAATACAGCAAAGAAATATGACATGGAATGAGATTCTGTAATCTTATCAATATATGACCCAATAAAACCCCCTATAAAATTAGCTATGGCATTGGCACAAAACCAAAAACCAAACAATAACCCCAGGAATTTTTTTGGCGATAGTTTACTGACATAAGAAAGTCCGACCGGACCAATACATAATTCGCCCACTGTATGAAAAAAGTACGCCAACACCAGCCAGATCATACTAACAGAGGCCGTCTTTGCACCGGTAGGAATCTCAGAGCTTCCAATAGATAAAGCTGCAAAACCGACTCCAACCAATGTCAGTCCCATTGCAAACTTAATTGGACCAGAAGGATTCCACACTTTCTCCCATATCTTACTAAATGATGTGGCCAGGGTAATGATAAAGAAAGAATTTAACATCGGAAACCAGGATACAGTAACTTCTGAATTCATACCATAATATTCCCGATAAACTTTCCAAAGGCACAAAGACCAAATGATCACAAAAGAAATACTCGAAAAAAGTATGATCATAGGGTATTTACGTACGATTTTCTTCGCTAAAACAAACAGTACGCCAGTAATTACCACAATCGGCAAAACCGTCAATGCAGCATCCAACCATTTAAATAAAACCGCCACTTCACCACTCAATACCCGTTGTGTATAATTTTTCGCAAAGATCGTCATCGAGCCACCTGCTTGCTCAAAAGCTAAATGGAAAACAATACTTGACAACATAAAAATGGCTATTACCAGCAAACGATCACGAACAATATGCTTTGGATTTTCTTCTTCTCCGGCTGCAATATCGGTTAACTCTTCTTGTTTCTGGGGTGTATTTCCAATTTTTCCGAAGATGGGCTGCGCAAAATAGAACTGCAACATTCCCAAAAACATAAATACTCCGGCAAGCCCAAATCCATAATGCCAGCCGATCTTCTCACCAATATAACCGCATAGCATCATACCTAAAAACGCTCCCCCGTTGATGCCCATATAAAAGATGGTATAACCCGCATCCTTTTTACCTCCTTTATCCGGATATAATTTCCCTACCATCGAAGAAATATTGGGTTTGAACAAACCATTTCCCAAAACAATCAGCACCAAACCCGCCAAAAAGAAGCTTTTATTAAATCCCTCTAAAGCCATAGCGATATGTCCCAGCGTCATAATTATAGCTCCGACCATAATGGATTTTTTATATCCTGTTAGGCGATCGGCTATAATCCCGCCGAACAGTGGCGTTAAAAACACCATCCCGGTGTACAAACCATAAAGCTTCATGGCCTCGGAGTTGGTCCAACCCCATCCTTGTTGGGCAATGGTAGAAACCAGAAAATTTACCAACAGTGCCCGCATACCATAATAGCTAAAACGCTCCCACATCTCTGTGAAGAATAATACAAACAAGCCGGCAGGATGCCCTTGTACCAATACATGTTCCGCCCCTACTTTTTGCAAATGGGTTTCAAGAACAGCATTTTTTTCAAAATTCATGTTTTTTTTAGTCGTTATTTTTCAAAATAAGGTAGTGCGATTTCCATTTATAAAATATACCATCGGTAAACGGAAAAATCCGATGATCCTCTACACAAAGAAAGAGGTTGTTCACTCGTCTTCATATACTCAAGCAAGATAGTGAAGATTTTAATAGGTTTCTAACGAATGGACTGCAGTTTTTTTCGTTGTTGCATCCGAGCAACACTTCAATTAAAACCTATTTAACGAGCCGAGTTCCTTCCATTTCCTGAAAAGAACTCGACTAGTTAAATATTAGATCAAAGGGCGCAAACGTTCCAGTAATTTTTTAGTAGCAAAAATACCCTCTTCTTCGCTCAACTTACTTCCCTCATATTCAATCCCCACATAACCTTTGAATTTTGCTTTTTTAACAATCTTCAACATACGCTCATAGTCAATTTGCGTTTCATTTCCATTGGCATCAAAATCATGTGTTTTGGCACTCACACCATGTGCATAAGGCATTAGATCCGTTACACCTTGATAACGATCATACTCATAGAAATTACCAAGATCAGGTAAACTTCCACAATACTTACTACCCACTGCTTTTAATGTATTAGCCAACCAGTCACCATGTGAAGAGATACCACCATGGTTTTCTACAATAATGCTAATCCCCGCTTTTTTACCAATATCAGATAGCGCTGTTAAACTTTCAACAACACGTTTACTCACTTCCTCAGGAGTCCCTTTTCCAGCCGCATTGACACGGATTGCATGACAACCTAAGAAATTAGCTGCAGAAATCCACTTATAATGGTTTTGCACGGCTTGTTTTCTCTTTGTTTCATCTTCATCACCGAGATTTCCCTCACCATCAATCATAATGAGTACATTACGTACACCATTATCTTTTGCACGCATATTTAGCTCAGTAAGGTAATTATTATCATTAGCCTTATCCTTAAAAAACTGATTTACATATTCCACCCCATAGATACCGTATTTTTTGGCAGCCAATACCGGAAAATCCAAATTGTTCAAATCTCCCTTGAACAAGGATTTATGCAATGACCATTCAGCCAAGGAAATGTCAAACCAATCTTTCTTTGCTGCCGCAAAACTCTCCAAAGAGGGAGCTAATGCTATACCAGCAGACGCTAGTGCAAGGTTTTTAAGAAAATCTCTTCTTGAATTCATGTGTTTAGATTTAATGTGTTATTTAAATATTTCCCCAGCCAGTAGTCAACACATCAACGAGGTGCATCGTCTGAATGGGTAATTTATGTTTATCGATATAAGATTGAAGCTGTAGCAAACAAGATGAATCAGTGGAAATAATATAATCCGCATTCAGATCAAGTGCATTGCGCACTTTTTGCTCAGCCATTGCTGCGGATATTCCTTCGAATTTAACGGCAAAACTACCCCCAAACCCACAACATGTCTCGCTATCTTTCACCTCCACCATCTCCAAACCTAAGACCTTACTCAATAATTTCCGTGGTTCCTCTTTAATCTTGCACTCTC
Source organism: Sphingobacterium paramultivorum (assembly GCF_014109745.1). Lineage (NCBI taxonomy): Bacteria > Pseudomonadati > Bacteroidota > Sphingobacteriia > Sphingobacteriales > Sphingobacteriaceae > Sphingobacterium > Sphingobacterium paramultivorum. Next base: position 6,058,544 of record NZ_CP058555.1, on the reverse strand, counting down.
GCAAAGCCGAACAAGAATCGTGGTACACCGCAACACCCTCAAGCTCAGCTCCAAAATACTCTTTTTTTAGCACGTTTACTAAAAAATCAGAGATTTCCATAACCTGTTGCTGTATTTTATGACACTGATGGGAATCGGCCGAATTTGCGAATAAATCATTATAAGCATGTCGTACCATACCAGTACAAGACGCCGAAGGAGAAATAATCACATGATCTCCTGAGAAATCACCTAAAAACTTCCGTCCGACCTGTTTTGCATCATCCCAAAATCCAGCATTATAGGCAGGCTGGCCACAGCATGTCTGCTCAGGATTATAGACAACCTCGCAACCGACCTTTTCTAATAAACGAGCCGTATTAAATGCGGTCTCAGGGTAAAGCTGATCTATAAAACAAGGAACAAAAAGTTCTACTTTCATATGCAATTCAATCAATAAAATTAAGATTTATTGGATACTAATATCCGGATCAAAAGTAACAATCCAATTACAAAAAATAAAGAAAGAACCAATGCCGAATATCGTATATTATGTGTAACCTGTTCTATAAACCCGAATGAGAATAATCCTATAACTATAGCAACTTTTTCTGTGACGTCATAAAAAGAGAAGAAAGCAGTCGTATCTTTGATATCCGTCGGAATTAATTTAGAATAGGTTGAACGCGATAAGGACTGAATCCCGCCCATAACTAAACCGACCAATGCAGCAATAATATAAAACTGAAGTGGAGTAGATAAATAAAAGGCCGAAATACAGATGCCTATCCAGATCATCACCACAACGATCAACACCTTAATATTCCCAAAAAGCGTAGATAAATAAGACATTAAAAATGCACCTAAGATAGCTACGAGCTGAATGAGAAGAATTGTAGCAATCAACCTTTCTGCGCCTAAATGCAAAATTTTCTCCCCAAAAGAGGAGGCTACAATCATCAAAGTCTGAACACCAATTGCATAGAAGAAAAAAGCCGGCAAAAACTGCTTTATTTCAGGAATACCTTTGATTTTTTGGATAACATGGCCGAATTCATCCCGTACATTCTGAACAAAACTCTTACCTGTGTTATTCTCGGTTGCATCGATTTTAGGCAGGTATTTGAAAGGAATCATTGAAAACCCAAGCCACCACAATCCGACCATTAGAAACGATATACGGGCCGGTAGTGAAGCATCTGTAATACCAAACCATTCAGGCTTAAGCACCACTATAAAACAAAGAATCTGTAAAGTGACACAGCCAATATAACCATAAGCAAAACCTTGCGCACTCACCTTATCTTGTTGATCGACTGTCGCCAAAAGCGGCAAATAGGAATTATTAAACAAAACACCGCCAATATACCCCATCGCTGCAAGCACAAAACAGATGATACCAATTTCCAAAGTTTCAAGCTTGAAGAAAAATAAGCACATACATGCAACTGCTCCAACATAAGTGAAGAATTTCATAATCTCTTTCTTTTTTCCTTTTGCATCAGCGTACGAAGAAATAAAGGGCAAAGAAAAAGACATCAACAGATAGGCAAAGGCCAAAGAAAAATTAGAAAGTGCGGTATTGACGACTTCAATCCCAAAGAAACGAACAACATCACCATGCTCTTTTGTGGTAGTAATTGCGGTATAGTAAACAGGGAATATCGTGGAAGTAATAACAAGGTTGTAAGCAGAATTGGCCCAATCGAACATGGCCCAAGAACGAATCAATTTTTTATTGTTTTTTACAATTGCTTCCATTTAAATTGGCTTAATAAGTTTGACGAATATAAGTAATTATTTTAGCCATTTCTTTACGAATTGCACTTGCTCGATCATCTATATAATTATTGTTCATAAAAGAAAATGCCAAGCGCCTTCCTGTCCGCGTGATCAAATAACCACTTTGATTATAGACAGATGTAATCGTTCCCGTTTTAGCAAAAACAAACGGTTCTCCGAGATCTTTGCTATAGGTACGTTTTAGGGTACCATCTACACCTCCAGCCGGAAAAAGACGAAAACGTTCCTTCTCATCCGGCAACTTATTTTTCAAGACGACCAATAGATCGACATTATTCTGGGGAGTCACTTTGTTATAGGATGATAGTCCCGATCCATCAAAAATAGCAACCTCAGCTGAAAAGTATTTATAAACGTTATTCTTCATCCAGTCCCGCACCAAGTAAGTATCAAATTGACCGAATTGTTTCCACGAACACATCATTAAAAACTGTTCAGCAATAAAATTATCACTTGGCAACATCATTTCACGGATTAAATTTTTGGTACTGCCTGAATAGAGTATCTTGGTATTGCTTGGTTTTTGGTAAGACAATAAGGTCACGGATTTACCTAGACTATCCGACAATAATTTAATAAATAAGCTATCAGAATAGATAAATGGAACCTCATTGACATAACCGCTCGGAACGGGACGTTTGGACATCCAAAAAGAATTTTCACGAAATGAGCGGGAAAGTTCAAAATCACCTACCTTAGGTTCCGGCAAAAAATCCAGTGAATTTTGAAAACTCGCTGGAGAGGTCGATAAATAATTATAACCTTTTTGACGAAAAGTGACCACATTGCCATAAATAGGAAATGTACTGATTTCAGGCTGATAGTAAGCTTCAAAATCTTCCATAGCCCAACCATGTGCAAAGAACTTATTTTTCATTTTCCCTGGTACAACAAAAATGCGTTTATTCGTATTTTTCAAAAAGTTATACACTACCCTGGTATCTAACCGATTATGCAGAAACGTCGGATCACCTGTCCCCCAGATAAGCAGCGAGTCTCCGCGTTCCACATACTCCAAACCAGGTATTGAATCGCCCAACAGTGCTAGAGCAGCATAGGTGGTATACATTTTTGTATTGGAAGCCGGTGTAAAATGCTTATTGCCGTTTATGTCCATCACATATTTATTGGCATTTAGGTCATACAAAGAAAAACCAACAAAATGATCATTTAATATTTTAGATTCTTGAAATAGCTGATAAACATCCTCAAAGCTCTGAGCCTTCGCTACAAAAGTAGCCGCTGGCACAAACCAAAGCAGCAACAATGCACTTAAAATTTTTTTCATCAGTTCAAACATACAAAAAACTGCAAGAACTCCCTTTCGTCTATTGCCAAAATTCAGATACAAATCCTATAAAAAGGAAAGGGAGAGACATTGTCTCTCCCTTTCCTTTTTAAAACTATCAAAAATTAATATCCTGTATTTTGTGTCAGAGCTCCACCACTTCTGTCAATCTGCGATTGTGGAATTGGGAAGTAATCATTTTGTGGTTTATAGCTTAAGCCTTTATAGCGGGCCATAAAACCACCTTCAAACGTTGCGTAGCTTTCCAATACAGTTTTCGCCTCACCCCAACGCACGAGGTCATAGAAACGATGTCCTTCCATCGCTAATTCTAAACGACGTTCAAAACGAACAGCTTTGCGCGCATAATTTTGGTCTGGGAAAGAAGTATAGGGTTTAACAACATATACTGCCGCTGCTACATTATCGCCAGTCGTTTTAGGAGGTAATTTTGCGGCACGCTCACGAACTGCGTTTACCAGATTCATTGCTGCACCTAAATCTCCTAATTCAACCTGACATTCAGCTGCCATTAAAACGACATCAGCTAAACGAATAATATTAACATCCAAGTCAGTAATATATGCCGCTCCTGAGGCAGTATGTGTTGCATGCAAACTCTTCGGAATCATTGTTTTTATACCAACAAATGGTCCACCCGAGCTCACCTCACGAATCCATGCATCACCTGGCATGACACCATAATCATAGAAATTTACACCTCTACGGCCAACCGTATAATCTAAACGTGGGTCAAAACGAAGTGTAATATCAAGTTTATATGTTTTTTTTGCGTCATCAGACAAACCGAAATCTGATTTATATGGATTATTTCGATAAGAACCATCCAACAATGGTAATCCACTTGCATCGACTTTATACGCATTAACCAAATCAATGGTCGGCTGATAGAAACCACAACAACCTACAGGATTACTTCCATTTAATCCAGACAACATATCACCAACATTGGCATTATCACCAGATCCATCTGGATTAATCACATGTTTAGATACCAGTAATGCCTCCGGGCCGTCTTTTGTAAGTACATCAAAGTTATTTTGGTACGGCATCGTACGTAGATCCTTTGCACCAATAACTTCCTTAAACAAAACTAGCGCATCCGCATATTTTTTCTGGTAGAGGTAAACTTTACCCAAATAAGCTTTCGCGATATTTTGATCCATACGTCCGGCTTGGCTATTGATTTTTGCCGCTGGCAAATTAGCTATTCCTGCTTTTAAATCGTCAATAATCTTCGGAAGTATATCATCCTTATTCGGTTTCGTTTTAGCCTCATCATCTGTTGTATTCTCATCAACATACGCTAGATTTTTAAAAACACGCCATAAATAAAAATAATAGTGCGCTCGCAACACTCGGGCTTCACCTTCTATTTCCTTCGCACGTGCAGCCGTTACCGTTTTTCCACCTGCTTGGTCAGCCTTCAGAATACGTAACGTATTATTTGCCCTTAATACGCCCTCATAATAGACTTCCCACATTTGACTCAGGTTGTCATTCGAACTATTTGGCGTATGAAATTCGATCATATTCATGTTCGGTTGATCGGTTGCCTCAGATCCTTTATGTGCATTATCTCCAGCAACTTCACCAAACAACCATTGGCTAGGCGCCGAAGAGTAATTCCCCCAGGTACCGTTGACATTGCCGTTTAATATACCATACGCCCCAATAAGAGAGGCCTCTATACCTTTTGAATTTACAATCTGAGACTCAGGCAATTCAGCTTGCGGATCACGCTCCAAAAAAGATTTTCCACAAGAGGCTAATAAAGTCAATGATATACCTAAAACTGTAATTATATTTCTTTTTTTCATTTCAATCAAATTTTAACTTAAATCACTAAACCCTTAAAATCCTAGACTAACACCCAACATATATTGACGAGCCTGTGGATACACACCAAAGTCTACACCCAAGGCTGGGTAAGTCGATGGAGTAGCCGTAACTTCTGGATCAAGCCCCTCATATTTAGTAATTGTAAACAGATTTGTTACCCCCACATAAGCACGGAGTTTCTTGATACCGGTATTATTACCAAAAACCCGATTGGTATCGAAGTTATAGCCAACTTGAAGGTTTTTCAGTTTCAAGAAACTTGCATCCTGTACATAGTAGCTCGAAGAAGCATACTCATAAGGTGAAGCATTTCTAACTTGAGAAGGGATCATGCTACCGCTATTCGTTGGACTCCATTCATCCAATACGCGCGTACTTTTTTGACCTCTAAACACACCAAAATCTGTAAAATACCGCGTAGCTTCATAGTTTTGATTACCCTTTGAGCCATAGAAGTAGGCCATAAAATCAAAGTTTTTATAAGCCGCATTGATATTGAATGAATACACAAAATCAGGATGTGGGCTACCTATAACGGTACGGTCACTTGCATCAATTTTGCCATCACCATTGACATCCTCAAATTTAAGTCCACCAGCTCTCGACTTTCCATCCTCATATTTAGCGACACTCGCATTGTTGATATCTGCTTCCGAATAAATACCAATTACTTTATAGCCATAGAAAGCACCAAGAGGTTCTCCAGGTTTTAAGATGGAGGTTTCCATACTTCTAAAACTACCGTACACTTGTTGGGTTACTGATGGTGCCAAAGAAACAATCTTGTTCACGTTACGTGAAATAGTAGCGGACAGATCCAATTTAAATGCACTTTCTTGACGTCTACCGTAATGATAATTCAATGAAAACTCGATACCTTTATTTTGCATATCACCAATATTTACATAAGGCGATCCGGCCCGGCCTGCGGCAACAGCAGGTAAAGGCAACAGGTACAGCATGTCTTTCGTCTTTTTATTGTACCAATCGAAAGATCCATCAAAATCACCTTGTGCGAGGGTAAAATCCACCCCAATATTTAATGCGGATACTTGTTCCCATTTCACGTCCGGATTACTGTAGGCATTGTGCCACATACCGGAAGTCAAACTTCCGTCAATAGGATATGAGGATGAATTAATAGCGACCTGATAGCGATTCAGATATTGATTGGCTGGAATACGTTGGTTCCCCGTCACACCATAACCAGCTCTGATTTTTAGATCCGAGATCCATGAAACACCTTTCATGAACTCTTCCTCCGACAAGCGCCAAGCTGCACTCGCTCCAGGGAATGTTCCATATTTATTGTTCGGCCCAAAATTAGAAGAACCGTCACGACGCACTGTTGCACTTAAGATATACCGATCTTTGTAGGAATAATCCACCTTTCCAAACACCGAAAACAAGGAACCTACAGAACCGCTACCTTCACTGACGCGACCGGTTGAAGCGGCATCCAAGTAAAGGTAATCAAGCGATGACATTGTAAAAAAGCCATTTCCTTTTCCTCTTATCTGCCTATTTCTATTCTGAATAGCTTCCGTACCAGCGAGAATGCTCAACGTATGCGCCTCATTAAATGTTTTTTTATAATTTAAAGTATTTGTCCAAGTCCATTCTTTATTCAGTCCAAAAAATTCATTAATTCCGTTGTTAAAACTTCCTTCTGTAAACTCAGGGTTTGGATAGGTATAAGATACACCATTGTAGTTTTCATACTTCATACCAAAACTGCTACGGAAGGTTAATCCTGAGACAATATCAAATTCCCCAAAGACATTCCCGAAAAACATATTGCTCTTATTTTTATTATCCTTGGCACGATAGGCGATAGCAACAGGATTTTCGCCATTACCATACTGTCCGCCAACAGATCCTGCAAAATTTCCGCCCTCATCATATACAGGAATGATATTATGAATACGATACGCAAAACCTAAAGCACTACCTTCACCGATATAGTCCCCGGCAGTATTGGTATTTACCCCCATACCAAATCCTTCCGTAAAACTATATTGCATATTTTCGCCGAAACGTAGTTTATTATTAAAGGCAGAGAAGCGTGTGTTTGAACGAAGATTATATTTTTCAAAACCGGTATGAATAATCGTTCCTTTTTGTTTCAGATAACCGCCCGAAATCGCATAGGAAGCATCTTCACCACCTCCTAAAACGCTAAGTTGGTGCGACTGAGTAGGCGCATTTTGGGATAAAGCATCAAACCAGTTGGTTCCGGCCTTATTTGCTTTAGTAATTTGATAAAAATCGCTTCGGCTACTCGCATCGTACTTATATTTTGACATATCCACGTCTGCGGCTGTAATCACATCTTTCCCGCCCACTTTAGGTCCAGCAATAAGGTAATCAGGCATCACATTGTTTGTGCCGTCCAATCTGTTTTCAATATCCAATGTTTGTTGTGGAGACAACATTTTTGGAAAACGCCCACTGTTTGGAACCTGCACACCATAATAAGAGTCAAGGCTAAATTGAGGTTTTCCACTTTTACCGATTTTTGTGGTAATGATGACAACACCATTATTTGCACGTGAACCGTAAATTGAAGCTGCTGATGCATCTTTTAAGACCTGCATCGTCTCAATATCATTTTGATTCAACCAGCTTAACTTTCCTTCATAAGGCACTCCATCAATAATGTAAAGCGGCTCGTTGTTGTTGATCGTACTGTAACCACGAATTTTGATCTGTGGTGTAGAACCAGGGGCACCATCGACTACGATCTGAACACCTGTTGCCCGCCCTTGCAACGCCTCAACAGCACTCGCAGCCGGGGTAGTTTTCAATTCCTTCACATTGACAACGGCAACAGCACCAGTTAAATCTTTCTTACGCTGTGCCGAATAACCTGTGACAACAACCTCTTCCAAGGCATCTTCTGAACCGCTTAAGGAAATTGAAAGATCAGCTTTCGAAGAAACAGTAACTTCAGTACTTTTGTACCCAATATAACTGATAATCAACACATCGCCCACTTTTGCTTGAATGGTAAATGCACCATTCTCGCCGGTTGACGTCCCGTTACTGCTCCCCTTGACTTTCACAGATACACCAGTAATACCTTGACCTGTAGCAGCATCCTTCACGACCCCCTTGATAGGTGTCTGTTGTACGCTCCTTGTTTTGATTAATGAAACGACTTCAACTTTGCCATGGCTAGTTAATCCACTGGCAAATCCATGAGTGGTCATTCCTCCCCCAATGAGAAGAGAACTCATAATCAGAAACCTCTTATTGAACTTTTGGCCCAATATGAGATCAAAACAGCAATTTTTGTCCGTTTTTTTCATCATAATTTTACTAAATAGGTGGTTTAAAAAAATTTATGTTTACGCTTTAGTTGTTTTAGTTGATATTGGTTATTATTTAAGTTTTTGGTCATTTTTTTAGGTCTGACGACAACAATGCTATATTATTGGCAGATTCAGGCCCCTTGGTTATTCATTTTTTTCTAATTTGGTTATTTTTCCAGAAATGTTAAAATCTGTTAAATAAATGTAAAGAATAATAAATGTAAAAAAAAAGGAAAAATCTTAATTAATTCACAAAGCGCTATAAATCAAGTTATTGTATTTTATACACTAAGTTACAATGCAATACTATTGTTACACAAGTACATCCTTTTGTTTTTTATATCCGGAACGTTTCCCAAAATTCAATATGCATTGTCAAATATTCCGCAAATAGGTCCAAATAAGCTAAAAGCTCCTTATATTTGTTGTTGATGAATGTAAGTAATTTATTAGAACGGGCGCTCCGATTTGAGTTCCTATCCAAGGAAGAGGGTGTTTTTTTATATCAAAACGCACCTACAGCTGATTTGACTTTCGTAGCCAATGAATTGCGTAAGATACAAGTGCCACATGGTAAAGTAACCTGGCAGATCGACAGAAATGTCAATACCACCAATGTGTGTATTGCAAATTGCAAATTTTGCAATTTTTTCCGTCGCCCTGGTCATGAAGATAGCTACATTACCGATATTGAAAGCTACAAACAAAAGATAGAGGAAACTTTTAAATACGGTGGCGACCAACTGCTGCTGCAAGGTGGCCATCACCCGGATTTAGGTATTGAGTTTTACAAAAACCTTTACAAGCAATTAAAGGAACTTTATCCTACGCTAAAACTACATTCTCTCGGCCCACCTGAAATTGCGCATATTTCCAAGTTGGAGAACATGAGCCATATTGAAGTTTTGACACAATTGAAAGAAGCAGGACTAGACTCGCTACCTGGAGCGGGGGCTGAAATTCTCAATGATCGTGTGAGACGGCTTATATCAAAAGGAAAATGCGGTGGTAAAGAATGGTTAGATGTTATGCGGGCAGCCCATAAAATCAATCTACCAACTTCTGCCACCATGATGTTTGGTCATATCGAAACGATAGAAGAACGTTTTGAACATTTGGTGTGGATTCGCGAAGTACAGGATGAAAAACATCAGGAATCCCATGGATTTATTGCGTTCATCCCTTGGCCTTTCCAAGATGATGGCACCTTATTGAAAAGACTGCGCGGTATTACCAATAATGTAACGAGCGAAGAATATATCCGCATGATTGCCTTAAGCCGCATTATGCTTCCTAATATTAAAAATATACAAGCTTCCTGGCTCACCGTCGGAAAGCGCACAGCGCAATTATGTCTGCACGCTGGAGCGAACGATTTCGGCTCAATTATGATCGAAGAAAATGTTGTTTCGGCAGCTGGTGCACCACATCGGTTTACGTCAAAATCTATACAGGAAGCTATTTTGGAAGCTGGATTCAGCCCACAACTACGAACTCAAAAGTATGAGTTTCGCGAACTACCAGCCCATATGGTCGAACAGGTCATTAACTATTAATACGATACATTGAAAGACGTCATAAGAAATATTGAAGCAATTATATTTGCTTCTGCGGAAGGAATAGATCTTGCCGATATCAAACAGATTTTGCAGGAAGCCTTAGCCATCGAAGTATCCAGGGAAGAGCTACGTGACTTGATTAAAAAAATTGAAACGAAGTACCAGGACGAAGACTATGTACTCGAATTACGCTATATCAACAACGCCTATCAGTTTTTGACAAAAGCTGTTTATCATGAATCGATACAACAGCTCCAAAATCACAATAACAAGCGAAAACTAAGTCAATCAGCACTAGAAACGCTCGCAATCATTGCCTACAGACAACCGATAACAAAATTAGAAGTGGAGCAGATTAGAGGTGTCAGCTGTGATTACTCTATTCAACGGTTACTGGAAAAGAAGTTAATCAAAATTGCTGGAAAAGCAGATAGTATCGGAAAACCATTACTTTATGCAACAAGCCAGCAGTTCATGGATCACTTCGGAATCAATGGTGTGAGAGATCTCCCTCAATTGAAAGACATCGTTACCGAGGACAATGCGATTGGCGAAACAAATGAATAAATAAAATAAAATAAATTTTTATTTTCAAAATACAATTCAACATACTGATTAACAGAAAAATAAAGCTTAATATTTTTTTAAAAAAAAGTTTTAAAAAATAGTTTTCTTCTCTAATTTTACAACATTGAATAAGAAACAATAAAGTATTATTTTATGAACACGGCAACTTTAGCTAACGAAGATCTTGAAGAAGTAAAATTCGCATCTTTCAACGGTCCTGATGACGATGATGATGATTTCGATGATGATTTCGATTTACCTGAAATCGACTCGATTGGAGGATTGGATGACTTCGATGATGACGATGAATTTTAATATTTTAGTGCGATATAACACTACCTATTAAAACACCAGAGTATCATTAAAAAATAAGGCGTTCAATTTGATTGAACGCCTTATTTTTTACTTTACTTGATCGATCAATTTATGTAATTCCATCTTGGGAATCATTCCGCTTTGTCGCCATACCTGTTGGCCATTTTTGAACAACACGAAAGTAGGCACGCCACTTACCTTATAAATCGAAGCAATTTTTGGATTCTTATCCACGTCAATCTTAATGATAGACAAATCATCTTGATAAAATTCCTTTACATCCTGTAAAACCGGCGCCATAGTCTGGCAGGGACCGCACCACGTCGCAAAAAAATCCACCAAAACCAGCGAATTTGATTGAATAATCTGGTCAAAAGTAGCCATTATTGATTCTCCTTTACTTCTTCTTGCAATGCCTTATACCCACCTTGGATATTGCATATATGTTTAAATCCTTTAGCACTCAAAATAGATACAGCTACTGCACTCCTATAACCTGATTGACAGTGTACATACAGCTGTTGATTGTCTTTTTTAAGCGTAGAACCAAAATTAACGAAATCTGTTAATGGAATATTCATTGCATTGTCAATATGTCCATTACCAAATTCTTTATCTGTTCTTACATCCACAATATGACCTTGATCTGATCTTTTCATGAATTCCCCTGCACTGATATTACTCAACGAGACTACATCTTCGCCACTTTTCCAAGTTTCAATGCCGCCTTCTAAAACCCCAATAATATGGGTATAACCTAACTTTAATAAATGATGATAAACCGTATCTTGACTATCTATGTCTGTAATCAATAAAAGCTTTTGGGCTTTATTGGGAAACACGTGCGCCAAAAAGTGATCAAAAGGACCTTTAAAGCCTATATTTATTGATTTAGGTACAAATCCTTGTAGGAATATATCGCCAGGTCGCGTATCAAGAACTTGGATAGCTGTTTCACGACGCAATTTTTTAAATTCTTTCAACGTTAGTCGTGGTAAATCTGAAGCGGGTTGCGACATCTCGACCTGATGACTCTTCGATTCCGCATGTAATTGCATTTGACCATTAAACAGTACTAAACAAACCCCACATAATGTGATAAAAACTCTACGCATATATTTTACTATTTAAAAGGAATAAGCAGCTTTTCCAATTCCTCAATTTTACCATTGTATATATTTAAGTCCACATTGCCCTGAATCCCTCTGACAGTACCTTTTTCAGAAAATTGCCAAAAAGCCCAATGGTCTTTGGGGTTCTCAACCCAAAAGTTATAATTTGCAATCCACAACGTATAAGCTGCAAATTCCTTTTCCAAAAAGTCACTATAAAACTTATCTCCGGAGTAAAGAATGGGTTTTACTTTGTAGTGGGCTTCGACTTCTTCAAGCCAACGTTTTAGCCCAACTTTCAAGCTATCCATAGATTGTTGTTTTGGATGCTCCTCAATATCCAAGACCGGCGGAAGATCGCCAGACTGTAGTTTAACCTTCCGAATAAAATTCTTCGCTTGCTTGACCGAGTTCTCACTGGGTCTAAAATAATGGTAGGCGCCTCTCAAAACTGCCCTATTTTCCGTTTTACTCCAATTTCGACTAAACTTATCATCAATTCCTTTTTCACCCATTGTCGCCCTGATAAACACAAAATCTATCGGAAAATGATCATTGATTGTGCTTACCTTTTGCCAATCTATTTCTTCCTGATAGGTAGACACGTCTATGCCAAACACCTTATCATCGTGCTTGCTCATAATCTCAATATTACGAATATCATATTTAGCTTCCTTCGTCAGAGACTTGTCTTTGGAGGTAGCCACGCGAAAATAGTATATAATTCCAGCCCGATAATGCCACACAACAAGACAGAGGAAAAGCACCAGCATTCCTGCTATCATCCAAATCCACTTTGTTCCACTAACTTGACTTCCTTTTGTACTTGTTTTCTTTCTTTTTGATCGCTGTTGTGCCATAGCACGATGAAGTTACGGCAATAGCAATTAACTCGCAAAATTTTCGCAACAATTTATATTTTTGTGTATGATCGTATACAACCCCAAAGACTGGCTTTCGGCAACTTTCAAGTTGCATAAATCAGATACCTTCAAAAAGTTACTGCCATTTCTTGTTTTGATAGCGTTTTATTCCTGGATGATTGCCTTTCTTGAATTGGAATACCTCAAACTAAATGAAAAGAGCTGGGTCAAAAACATTACCATTGTCCACAACCTACTCGGTTTTGTTATATCGCTTTTACTGGTATTCCGAACAAACACGGCCTATGACCGCTGGTGGGAAGCCAGAAAACAATGGGGTACATTGACCAATGTTAGTAGAGCCTTTTCGTACAAACTAAATGCCATGCTGGATGTAGATGACAAAGTGAATCGTAGTTTTTTCAGAAAGGCAATCCCCCTATTCGCAGAAACACTATACGATTTTTTAAGATCGGATTACACCAAGTTTATGCTCGACGAAAACGAACACCCTGAGTTAAAGGCTTTGGATAATAAAAAACATGGTCCGAACCAAGTCTCTACCATGATCTTCCACAAAATCAATGATCTATATAAAGAAGGAACTATAACTGGCGATCAGCTTATTATCCTTAATGAGGAAATTATTACCATGACACATGTTTGTGGAGCTTGTGAGCGTATTAAAAACACCCCAATACCATTAGCATATAGTGCATTTATCAAGAAGTTCATTATCTTCTATACCATGACCCTTCCAGTAGGTTACGTTTTTTCCATCGGTTACTTTGTTGTGATTGCTGTACCATTCATCTTATATGTTTTAGCATCTCTTGAGTTAATTGGCGAGTCCATTGAAGAGCCATTTGGTATCGACCAGGACGATTTACCGATCGACAAAATTGCGGCCAACATCAGGAAACACTGCCATGAGATTATCCCTGCATAGACTTTTTTAAAAACAATCTAGCTCATTTTCAAACGCTAAGACTAGCTATAGAAAATAAGTTTTGTAAATCTATTCGAAATTTCTACTTTTGTCGCGGAGAGTTGGCAGAGTGGTCGAATGCGGCGGTCTTGAAAACCGTTAACTGTCACAGGTTCGGGGGTTCGAATCCCTCACTCTCCGCAGAAAAAGCCTTTCAGAAATGAAAGGCTTTTTGCTTTTGCCCCTTTATTCTCCCCCATCAAAAGATCAATTTTCTTATAGTACCATTCCATTCGAATTATCAGAGCGTTACCTACAAGAAAACAACATTTCACACAACTCTTCTTTGCCACATGCACTCTTTTTCACTTTTTTCATTCTTTTATGTAATAATCTGTAATTCATAACATCTAATAAGCAGAATATTCTAGAAAACCATAATTACTAATTTTAAATTCAATTCTTATGAAAACTATTGTTCTTCGTATCAATAAAGATCTACCGAACTATTTATGCCATTTCACCAAAGTCGCTATTTCAATACTTTTACTTATGATTTACGGATCGGTATTTGCACAAAAAAAATATGATTTTCAGGTCAGTATCTATGGAAAAGGAACACCAATCATTCTTATTCCAGGATATAGCTGTAGTGGAACCGTATGGACAGAAACTGTAAATCACCTAAAAGACAAATACGAATGTCACGTGCTTACACTTCCTGGCTTCGCAGGACAAGCAGCTATTAAAGAAGCATTGCTTGAGACTATGCGCAATGAAATCATAGCATATACAGAGGTAAAAAAAATGCAAAATCCGATTCTTCTAGGTCATAGTTTAGGTGGCTTTTTGAGTCTCTGGATCGCAAGCACCGCACCTTCGCTATTTCAAAAAGTTATTGTTGTGGACGGAGTACCGTTCTACCCGGGCATGCAGAACCCAAATACAAGTGTAGAGGAAGTAAAAAAGTTTGTCGATAAAGATGCACTTATCGCACAATTTACTTCGATGGGAGACCAACAACTTAGTGCCTATGCTAACAATATAGCACGACAGCTGGTAACCGATTCTATAAAAGCCAAAACAATAGCCGAATGGCAAGTACAGAGCGATAGAGTTACATTAGCATCTGCTTTTTATGAAATGATGACGACGGATATCCGTCAGGATCTTGCTAAAATTACCATCCCCGTTTTGGTACTAGGTAGTAAGTACGAAACGCTGGAAAAATCACAACAGATTCTTTCCGAACAATATAAGTATGTGAAAAAGCTAACTTTACACAATACCAACAGTAAGCATTTTATTATGTATGATCAGCCAATATGGTTTTTTAAAGAACTAGATACATTTTTAAAATAACCCGATGACCAACAAAGAAAACTTTGAGATTATTTACAAAGAATATGCGCCGGCCATCCGCAAGTTATGCCTCAGTTATACCGGAGACCGAGATAATGCAGAAGATTTAATCCAAGAGACCTTCATTACTGTATGGAAAAAACTCGACAGTTTTCGCAACGATGCCAAATTAAGCACCTGGATCTACAGAATAGCGATCAATAATTGCTTGACGAGTATGCGAAAAAAACATCAACATTTAAAAAAAATAACCGACACAAGCTGCATCGATATACCAGAGGATTCATCGAATGAAAAAATACAGCAGATTGATCTGCTGTACAAATGTATCAGCAAGCTAAAAGAAGCTGATAGAGTACTGATCACATTGGTATTAGATGAAAAACCTTATGAGCAAATAGCAGAAATTACGGGAATTACAGAGAATAATCTCCGTGTAAAAATCCATAGAATTAAAAAGGAATTAACCGAAATTTTCCATAAATATGCAAGACTTTAACGATTTACAACATCTTTGGAAACAGGATAGCAAACAAAATATCTTGTCCCCAAAACACCTGAATAAGGCCAAAAACTTTCGTCAAGAATTAATAAGGAAAGAAATAGCCGGTGCTGTTTTATTGCTTGCAACAGGATTAATTATTCTTACTCTGGCATATTTCCTTGATTTTAGGCATAAAACGCTCGCATTGTACACATCGATGTTTATCGTATCCTTCCTTTGTTTTATACAGGCATACTTAATGTTGACTACTGCACGTAAAGTCAAAAAGATCAACGAAGTAGCTTTACCTACTAAACATTTACAACAGTGGCAACAGTTTGATTCCTTTCGAAAGAAAAGAATTCATTGGAACATGCCGATTTATCATCTACTTCTCGGTATAGCGATCTCGATCTATCTTCGGGAAATCCTAGCGGGTGCTAGTTTCCACTATTATTTACTGACTTACCTTCCAACCTATAGCTGGATTCTATTTTCCTACTTTTATCTGGGCAAAAGACAACTCGCTAAAATTGATCGATCAATCAACGAAGTTATTTTTGAATTACAGGAGTTAGAACGACAGTTCGGGAATTGAAAAATCGGATTATATATGCTCCTAAAAAATACATTCATGGTTACATTTTTAATTGCAATAAATAAGCTAAAACAAGATTATGATCACATCTAAAGCGAACATATCGTCCACGGCAGAGCCCGCTATCTCCAATATGACATCGAAAAGTGGGTTACCCCTTAAAAATAACCAACTGGTATTCAACTACATTTCTATTTAAGAGTGCTAAAACTGCTTTTAAACAAAGAAAAATGTAAAATAAGTTTTGTAATTCTACCCAAAATTTCTACTTTTGTCGCGGAGAGTTGGCAGAGTGGTCGAATGCGGCGGTCTTGAAAACCGTTAACTGTCACAGGTTCGGGGGTTCGAATCCCTCACTCTCCGCAGAAAAAGCCTTTCAGAAATGAAAGGCTTTTTGCTTTTTAGCCCAATTTATTCCCTTACTCTTCTTAAGAACTTACCTCAAGTTTATATCCTTTACCACGTATAACCGTAATTTTGATATTCGGATCAAACTCCAATTTTTTTCTAAGTTTTGATATAAACATATCTAAACTGCGCCCAACAATAATCCCCTCATCTTCCCAAATTTCTTTTTGCAGCCGTGTTCGCGCTATCGTTTGGTTAGGAGACAAGGCGAAAATATGCAACAGACGGGTTTCCGTTCCAGTGAGATCTATGGTATTTTCATTAATGACCATTTCTCGCTCCTGCGGATTAAACAAAACGGCCCCAAAGGTTAAAATACTGTTATTTTGATCGTCTAACACAGCGCTTCGCCTCCGATCCGATTTCCAAAAAAAGAATCCAGCAAATGCTAAAAACAACAGGATACCAAGAAAATAGCTATTCGCTGCTGTATTTATCCCGCTAGGTTTAAATTTAATATTGATCATGTAACATCCTTTAGGTTGCACTCTACCTCTACAAGCAATAATATCATCTTTTTTATTATGGGAAATAGCATATCCATAAGCTACACTCGAATTGCCACAGTTGAGGACGTTAACGACATAATCACGGGCAAGAGGATCATTGACCAACAGGCGCTGAATAACACTCACCAGTGAGTCTGGTTTAAAGGTGATTTCATTCTCAAACCTGATCTGATATTCATTTTCTTGAATCTTTTCTATCGGAAGTACCCTTGATCTACTGTCTCCAGACTGCGTAAGCAGTTCATCTCCTACCCTCCTAAGCAAAACTTCTCTCCTAGCGCTATCAAAATCGTCTGTGCCAGTCATATCAAAAGCAACAAAGGCCATCGCAATAAACAAGAGTATTATGCCGCCATACAAGTACTTGCGGTTCCCTGAGAAAATATTTCGGCTTTCAGACATACGATTTACAATTTATTTACAAAGATTACATCACTATTTACAATCTAAATCCCTCTATATAAGTATCATCAAAGTATTTTTGTTACATCACTCTAAAAAAGATACGAGAGAAAAAAAGTTTGAACGGCTCTAATTTACTGGGATAAATCTAATGTTCATTAAACTTTTAAAAATATGAAAAAAATTATCTACGTATTGGTTTTACCGCTCGCTATAGGAAGCGGCTTGGCCTTTGCCAATCGCGAAATCAAAAATGAAACCTTTAAAAAAACGGCCCCGAATTCACACACTCCTACTGAAATGACCGCCGAAATGAATAAATGGGAAGCGAGCCCCAATGGTATAAAGTTCAAAAAATGGCAAGAATCTCCCGAAGGTATAAAAGTACTTGACAATGCTGCGAAAATAAAGAATCAAATAAAGAATTCTGCCAACATAGAGGCGGTTGTAACTTCTCTTTATCTTCCACTAGGTGCACAGTTAGGTTTTGGAGTGATGGTTAGGATTAATCGTGAAGACTATATTCTAAGTTTTGGTCTGGAAAATTCTAATGAATTTCAACAATTGAAAAGTCTGAAAGTAAACGACAAAATAACGATAAGGGGTCGTACCGTCATGTACGCACCTAAGTATTCGTATCCAATAGTAGCGGGCAACTATGTACAAAAAGCTAACAAAATAATTTATAAACGCATCCCTAACCAAGGCGGTTGCTGAGTAACCTTCCTACCACTCCGCAAGAAAAGCCTTTCAGCATTGAGGGGCTTTTTTGCAAACCACTAGAAAAATTTCGACAGCCTAGCAAGCGTCCTAAATTGATTGAAAGGACAAAATAACAAGTGAATTGGTCAAATCGGATCAAAAACGAACAAACTAGAACATAGCATAAAAAAAAACTGATTATCAACAATTAAGAAAAAAAAATACAGAAAGTACTTGAGAAAAACCTCAGTTTTTAAAAAAAATACTGTGGAATCCATTCTTCTCTGTCATCATAATAATGAGTAACAACAAAGTGTTAACCTAAAGATGACGATCATGGCAGAATTAAATCAAAAAACGCAAGAAACGGAAAAAAAAAAAAAATAAGAAGCAGAAAAATGGCTCCTAAAGTAGATTTAACAGCCATGGTAGACCTCGCATTTCTTCTCATTACATTCTTTATGTTGACCACAACATTAAATAAACCTTCTGCAATGGATATCGCCATGCCAGACAAAATTAAATCAGATGTAGAAAGTTCGGTTCTTATTGATGAAAACCGCACGGCGACTCTTATTCTAGGCGAAGGAAAATTCATGTGGTATCATGGGGATTTCAAAAAACCGATCAGCTCTTCAAAAGTACCGGTAGATATCGAGAAAGGGCTCCCAGCCGTTATTGCACAGTTAAAAGCTAAGATAAGCACCATGCCCAATACAAAGGACATGATTGTATTGATTAAGCCTAGCAAAGAAGCGCGCACAAAAGATGTTATTCAGACGATAGATCAATTGAAGGGCCAGCATATCGCACGTTACGTGATCAGTAAAACGCAAATCGAAGAAGAAAAGCAATTGCTCGCTGCACTCCAGTAACATTGATTTGATCGATATCCTATCCATGCATTGAGTCAACCTATTGAACGAGCCTTTTATAGGTAAAATCAATTAATATCATCAAAAAACGTGGAAATGCTTTCTATCTGATGAAATAGACAATAACAAGTTTACCGAAAGGTCGTATGATCGATCTTTCGGTAGATTCCAGATCCGTACCGTAAATTATCTTTTATCCAGATTGTTCCAATAACGTTCCACATTCTCTTTTACCTCAACCGGTAGGGACGCATAATTGTCTGAAAACGTTGTCTGACCATAACCATCTGCTTCCTCCGCACGGAGACGGTAAAACTTATTTTTATAAAGAACTAGTCCAATACAGCTTAGCTGCTTTTTTAGGTCATCCTTTGGATGCCTTGAATAGATAAATAATGCATCCAATTTACCATCCCTATCCGCATCAAAAAATGCCTTTCGAGATTCCCAAACCGACGTAACGATCCCTTCTTCGGATATGGATTCATCAGCCACAAGCTGCCACATTCCGTCTATCTGCTGAAATTGTTGTACATAAAGTTTGTCGGGATCGGCACCCCGTTCCTCTTTTGAAAACACAATATAATTATCTTCTTTTGGAGTTTGAATGCGTTCCACTTGTAACACACGCTTCCCCTTAAATGGAAAACCAGAAGATTGAAAATTTTCCTTATTGATCGAAATTGTTGTAACCTGCGCCTCAGCAGCATAAAATCCCATCGATAATAGGATTAAAAGAACGTATTTTCCCATATGTTTTTCCCTTAGTATTGAGTCAATTTACTGACAATAAAAGAGAATTACAATATTTCAACGAGACATCTTTACATCCAAGTGATGCGATTCTCTATAAATGTCACTACATTTAATCCAGACAAACATCATGAAGAAGTTTCTGATCCAGCTATAGGTCTTTATTCATGAGCTTAGATCATACGCCGATGAAACAGGATATTCAAACACTCGATGATATTAAAGTATTAGTAGATCAATTCTATACGACGATACGTAACGACACTTTGCTCGGACCTATTTTTAAAGAACGAATCCAAGACAATTGGACTATACATCTTGAAAAGATGTATAGTTTTTGGCAGACTATCCTACTGGATGAACATAGCTATTTTGGCAGCCCCTTTCCACCCCATATTAACTTGCCCATTGATGCGCAACATTTTGGTCAATGGCTCAAATTATTCGAAGCAACAGTAGATCGCCTATACAGTGGACAAAAGGCCGAAGAAGCCAAATGGCGTGCGCAGAAAATGGCACAAATGTTTCAGTTCAAACTGGAATACTTACATGCAAACCCCAACAAGAAACCATTGATCTAAAGTTAGCCTACAAAGCCCACTTGATAGCATTGTTAAATAAAAAGAAAAATTAATCCATAAAAAAAGCCCTTGGAAATTTCCAGGGCTTTTTTAGTTGATGTGATTCAATTTATGCTTTTTCTTCTTTTAAGGAAGTAGAATCTTTTTTCGGTTCCTTTTCTTCAAAACCTGAGCGTAAAATTTCATCCCATAAGGAAGAACTTACTCCAAAACCTTTTTCTGGATCCGAATAATGGTGCAACATATGGTGCTGTTTGATCCGTTTGAAAATACCGCTTTTAAAATTAGCATGGTGCATTGCATAATGACATTCATCATAGATCAAATACCCCACCATAAAACCTGAGAAGAAGCAGGCTAAGATAAACTCATTTGAAAAAAACAATGTAAAACCAAGATACACCAAAAGAGCTAGTGGAATACTCGCTGACAATGGCATCACCAAACGCATACGGTCTCTTGGGTAATCATGATGCACACCATGGAAAATAAAAGCGATGCGCTTTCCCCATTCCGTTGTCGGGTGAAAATGAAATACCCAACGATGTAATGCATATTCAAAAGCAGTCCAAAAAGCTAAACCAAAAATAAAATACCCAATGTATGTTAAAAAGGAAATCTCTCCCCAAACTAGCGCTTTATACGAAAAGAAAACAACCACGGGTACATAGAAAATCAAAGGTACACTCCAATGCACTTTCGTCAAAGACTCTAAAAAGTCATTGTTGAACATGCGCGTAGATTCCGTAGAATTTGAAACATAATTACGCTTTGCCATAATACTATTTTTATTATTCCCTCACAAAAATAAGTATTTTAAGCACAAATGAAGAAGGTTTCTGATGAGAAAAACAAAATAACTGACCTTTTTAATAAAAAGGTTAAACAACAATCATTACCCCAATTAAGCTAAACCCTTTTTATTGCATCTATTACCCTAAATTTCACTCTTTTTCGCTTTAATCAACTAAAATCTCAGCACGAGAAAATTGACAAATCCAAGACAGTTTGCTTATTTAAAGTTGACTGTTCCACCGGCCATTTTCTTTTCTACACGTTGTTCTGGTTTTCCATAAACATCAATCACACCGCCACCACGTGTTTTGGTTTCGATGGAATCAGTTGCAAAAACATCCGCTTTTCCCCCGCCATTGACAGTAACTACCGTTGTGGCTGTCTTAAAGTCTTTACCTTCATATTTGCCACCAAAATTCGAAATGATCTCCTGTCTGTTTGCTTTTCCATACAAAGCGATTGTGGCACCTGAGGTCACTTTTATTTCAGCTGTTTTTACCGCTGTATAGAGATCAACCAGGCCACCTTCTGAAGCATATACTTTTAAGTGGTCAACAGCAACTGGATTATTTGTAGTTGCAAATACCTTAGCTCCTTTTTTTGCTTCCACATTGTTTAAACTCTTGTAATATACCTTCACAGAGATATCCCCCCCCTGCAGCATATTCAACGTATTCATTTTCAAAACCAAGGATCCATTTGTGTTGACCACCTTAACATTCTCGTGATTCTGTCCTTCAAACGTCACTAAGGACTCGTCCGACTTAATCAACTCCACCTGAATCTTGTCCGTCGCTACAACCGAAGAAAAATCGCCAACATTTTGCTTCACCTGCCCAAACCCCATTTGGGCAATTAATAAAAGAATTACACTGACTCCTAAAAATTTCATATTTACTTGACTTTTTATTGTTGTTCGTCAAAAAATAAGCCAATTCCTATTAAGAACAATATTTTTAACCTATTTTGACATAAAAAAGGCGCCCTTAGATAGGGCGCCTTTATGATCTATTTTTTCAGCCTATGCTTATAGTTTGCTATTAACGTCTACTGCATTCAAATCAGCGAACGCTTCTTTCAGACGAGCAACAAATGTTTCTTCACCTTTACGTAACCAAACGCGTGGATCATAATATTTTTTATTTGGAGAATCAGTTCCTTCTGGGTTACCGATTTGACCTTGCAAATAATCATGGTTTTTCGCTTCATAAGCTCTTACACCATCCCAGAACGCCCATTGCATATCCGTATCAATGTTCATTTTGATCGCGCCATATGAAATCGCTTCTGCAATTTCTTCAGGAGAAGAACCAGAACCACCGTGGAATACGAAGTTTACTGGCTTTTCAGCAGTAAGATTATATTTCTCACGAATATATTCTTGTGAATTATGTAATATAACTGGTTGCAATTTCACATTACCTGGTTTGTAAACACCATGAACATTACCAAATGCAGCTGCCACTGTAAATTTGTCAGATACTTTAGATAATTCTTCAAAAGCATAGGCAACTTCTTCCGGTTGGGTATACAGTTTTGAACTATCTACATCCGAGTTGTCAACACCGTCTTCTTCACCACCTGTAACACCCAGCTCGATCTCCACAGTCATACCAAGTGGTTTCATACGCGCTAAGTATTTAGCTGAAATTTCAATATTTTCTTCAATTGGCTCTTCCGATAAATCCAACATGTGAGAAGAGAACAATGGTTTTCCGTGTTGCGCAAAGAATTTCTCGCCAGCGTCCAACAAACCGTCGATCCAAGGTAAAAGTTTCTTAGCTGCGTGATCTGTATGCAGAATAACTGCTACACCATAATGCTCAGCTAATAAATGAACATGTTGTGCTGCAGATACCGCTCCCAATACGCAAGCTTGTAAATTATCGTTGTTTAAGGTTTTACCAGCGTAGAATTGCGCTCCACCATTTGACAATTGAATAATTACAGGAGAATTTACTGCTTTCGCAGTTTCCATAACCGCATTGATAGAGTTTGTTCCGATAATGTTTACCGCAGGCAAAGCAAACTTATGTTTCTTCGCAACCTCAAACAACTCTTGTACTTGATCTCCTGTCAATACACCTTTAAAATCTTTTAGGCTCATATTTCTGTTATTGATTTATTTTAATCTTTCATTAAACTTGAAGCTACTAAATTATTAAAAATTATTATTACTTCCTAATTTTTACAGTGTACTAAATACACTATCAATTCACATCGGATATAGAATCTTAACAAATCATAAAACCCCGACTGTTCAATTGAATAGGAACTTTCCAGTTACTCCTTTTTCAATGGCATTGACAACAAAATATCCACAATTATCCTTAAATCACAGAAAAGACACCATAGAAATATTCAGAAATATGAATTATTTTAAAAATTGTATCGGGATTGATTAAATTTGGATTCACCAAATTGTCACTATTATGCTACAGGTATACGGTATCAAAAATTGTAACACAGTAAAAAAAGCACTTACATGGTTGGAAGACAATAATGTTCCCTTTCAATTTCATGACTTCAAAAAAGAAGGCGTCAGTGTAGATAAATTAAAAGAATGGGAAACACAGGTAGACTGGCAGGCTCTAGTGAATAAAAAGGGAACCACATGGAAAAAGTTATCTCCAGAAACTCAAGAGCAAGTCATTGACAGTGATAGTGCCAATAAAGTACTTCAGGAAAATACAAGCATGATTAAACGTCCTGTTATTGAATACAACAAAGGTATATTACTCGGTTTTAATGAAGCAGAGTACGTAACAAATTTAAAATAGTTCCACAAAGCTTCCCGGAATGGAGGTTCTAAAAAGCCTCCAATTATCCAAAATAAACCTTTAAGGCCCCTTTTTATCCCTTATATTATGAAACGTCGTTTGCGTTTTTTTTGGCTCAATGTACTTTTCATTGTATATTGGAGCAAATAAACATAATTTAAGTAGACGTATGATGAAAAGAATTGCACTGGCTTCTTTAAGCCTTGTTGCGTTGAGCTATGCTTATCCGGCCTTTGCACAGGAGAAAACATCCAATTACAGCTATACAGAGGCCTTTGCACCCTTGTTTTTTAAAAATAATGGCAATGAATATCGTTCCGCAGCCGGAAAACCGGGCCCTGCTTACTGGCAAAATGCAGCCGACTATAAAATTCAGGCTTCCCTGAACGATCAAAATGATCAAATTACAGGATCTGTCGAGATTACCTATAGCAACAATAGTCCTGACAATATGAACTATCTGTGGTTACAATTAGATCAAAATATGTTTTCACAACATGGCCGTGGTCAATTGATCTCCCCCTTGACAAACAGCCGTTACGGTGATGGTAACTCAACTTTTGATGGTGGATATCAGATACAATCTGTTACGGATGTAAACGGGAATACCATCGAACATATTATTGACGATACCCGCATGCAGCTTCGACTTCCTGCGGCATTAAAAAGCAAGGGCGGCAAAATAACTTTTAAGATTAAATACCAATATACCGTTCCTAAATATGGTGCGGACCGAACAGGTATACTTGACACAAAAAACGGAAAAATCTATGCCATTGCACAATGGTTCCCAAGACTGTGTGTCTATGACGACATTAGAGGTTGGAATACGCTTCCCTATACAGGACCGGGAGAGTTCTATCGTGAATTCGGAAATTACCAGGTTGAGATCACTACCCCGGCAAACCACATGGTTGTATTGGGTGGCGAATTGTTAAACCCCCAAGAAGTATTTACAGCTGAACAACTCAAGCGATATCAACAGGCACAACGCAGCGACGAAACCGTGATCATCCGCTCCGCCGAAGAAGTTAACGCAAAAAACTCCAGGCCCGACAAGAAAACCTTAACCTGGAAATATCAACTTAATAATGCGCAAGACATTGCCTGGGCGTCCTCTACGGCATTTATATTAGATGGCGCGAAGATCAATCTACCTAGTGGAAAAAAATCCCTCGCTTTGTCAGCCTATCCAATTGAAAGTAACAGTAACAATGCCTGGGAACGCTCGACAGAATATACGAAAGCTGCAATTGAAATCTATTCAAAAAGCTGGTTTGAATATCCTTACCCTGTAGCAGTGAATGTGGCCTCCAATGTCGGTGGAATGGAATATCCAGCCTTGTCGTTCTGTGGCAATCAGGCCAAAGCAGGCTCACTTTGGGGTGTTACCAACCACGAGTTTGGTCACAATTGGTTTCCAATGATTGTCGCATCCAACGAACGTGAACATGGCTGGATGGATGAAGGGTTCAATACATTTATTAACGAACTCGCAACAAAGGAATTCAACAATGGCGAATATTATCGTAATCAGGCGAGCAGATCCTACATCTTTACTGCCCGTAATCTTGAACCGATCATGAGTACCCCGCAAAACATGAAAGAACGTAATATTGGTGCTTTGGTCTACTATAAGCCCGCTTATGGACTGAAATTATTGCGAAACGAAATCATCGGTCCTGAGCGCTTCGATTACGCCTTTAAAAAGTATATCCAAGAATGGGCTTACAAACACCCTACTCCGGAGGATTTCTTCAAAGCTATTGAAAATGGTGCTGGAGAAAACCTAAACTGGTTCTGGCGCGGGTGGTTTGTCAACAACTGGCAAATGGACCAAGGTATAAAATCGGTATCCTATGTCAACAACGAGCCAAAATTTGGCGCACTTGTCACCGTAGAAAACCTTGAAAAATTACCGATGCCAGTTATTGTTGAAGCTACAACCGTATCGGGCAAGAAGATTCGAAAAAAACTACCAGTGGAAATCTGGGAAAGAAACGACGTATGGCAATTTAAAATACCGACCACAGAGCCACTGCAATCTGTACAGTTAGATCCGGACATGGTCATGCCGGACAAGAACCCAGACAATAATTCGTGGAAAGCAAATTAGCATATTTTCAAAATCTATTCGTTATTTTTGGCTAGAGAACAATCATGAAGGTACGGCGTAAACAAAACGGCAAATACCCTGTTCATTCATAGATTGAAAATACATAACTATATTTATTCACATGAAAATCTTACAAACGATTCTAAGCTGCTTACTTATTACGCTAATGAGTGGACATCTGGTTGCACAGGAAAAAACCAAGGGGATTATTATGGAACTTGTCAGCGGTGAGAAAATTGAGGCTGCACAAATTCAAAATTTAAGAACCAAGGCTGAAGTACAGACCAATAGAGATGGCTCCTTTGCAATTGACGCCAATATTAACGACCTCTTGTTAATCAAGGCTGTGGGATATGAACAAGATACTGTCTTCATTTATGATACCAGCTTACGCAGAGTCTATTTGAACAGAATGAATAATGTTATCGAACTCAGTGAAGTTGTCGTAGAACGGATGACAGACAGCAGACTTGCTGCTGAAATCCAACGCGAGAAGACTTTAGGAAAGTATTCTGACGCGAGTCAAAACCGTGGCGGAGTACGGATTTCTCCAAGCCGCATATTTAGCAAAGAGGGAAAACAAGCCCGTTCAAATTACAAACTTCTGATCGCAGAACGCGAGAAAAGAGCAGTTGATCGAAAATTCACTGAAAATCTGATCAAAGAATTGACTCCGCTCAATGGTTCGGATCTAGCCCTGTTTAAGGAAAGATTTAGACCTTCCTATAAATTTATTCAAAACAGCAGCCAAGAAACTCTGAAGGTCTATATCATGGATAGCTATAAAAAATTTAACGAGAAAAAATAAAAAACAAACACTTTTATCACGTGATTGTCAGAAGGTTTTAAACTGTAATAATTTTTATTTCAGTTTAAAACCTTTTCTGTTACTTTGTGTTATAATTTAGAAAAATCAGCAGAGGATGTTACACAACTTGAGGTTCGCAACAGCATTACACATTATGGTTCTGGCACAGTTAGAAGAGTCAAATCAATGGCTTTCTTCTGAATATATTGCGTCAAGCATCCAAGTCAATGCAAGTGTGGTTCGCAAAGAAATTGCATCTCTCAAAACAGCATCTTTACTGACAAGTAAAGAAGGTAAGGGCGGCGGTATTCGCATAAATCCCGAGAATCCAACGATTACCTTGGCTGATATTTATATCAGCACCAAGCAAACCGATTTCGGCGGGAAATTTAACAGTCCCAATCCGGCCTGTATTGTGGGCAAAAATATCAACTCCAAACTCCAGGATCTGTATCAGGAAGTCGACACTGATATTGTACAGCGTTTGGAAAAGATAACCCTGGCTGATTTTAGCAAAACATTTAATTAAAGGAAGCATGAAAGTAGCAGTAATTGGATCCACAGGATACGTAGGATCTCATCTCGTAAAAGAATTGGTAGACCGTAACTATGACGTAGTCGCCATCGCCCGCCACATCGAAAATATTCCATCGAGTGAAAAAGTAACCAAACTCCAAGTAGATATCAATGATAATAATCAATTGGTTTCTGCCCTAAAGGGTGTTGATGTTGTTGTTTCGGCTTTCAATGCCGGATGGACCAATCCTAATCTTTATGAGGATTTTACAAAAGGTGCATTGGCCATCCAACAGGCTGTTAAAGATGCCGGTATCAATCGTTTCATTGTTATTGGTGGTGCAGGAAGTTTATTGATTGATGGAAATAGACTGGTCGATTCACCGGATTTTCCCAAAGAAATTAAACCTGGGGCATTAGCTGCAGCAGATTATCTGAATACCATCCAGAAAGAAGATCAACTTACCTGGACCATGTTTAGTCCTGCTATAGAAATGAATTCCCATGCTGGTGGAACCCGTACCGGAAAATACCGCACAGGCCTTGATGCTCCGGTATTTGATCAGGATGGTCGTTCTAGATTATCAGTAGAGGATCTTGCTGTAGCAATAGCAGACGAAATTGAGAACAAACAATTCCTCAATAAACGCTTTACAGCAGCGTATTAGTACCCAAACAAGCATTTGATTCAGATTTTATTACAAAAGGGAGGAGCAATCTTCCCTTTTTTCATTGAGATCATTTATATTTGACATTAATTAAACAATTGAAAAGCTAAATAATCGTAAAGAATTAATCCTATGCTATTTAAAAAATCGATTCCTCAACTCATTGCTGAAGCAAATGAAAATGGAGAACACACGCTAAAGAGGACACTGTCCAGCTCGGGCCTTATCGCCCTCGGTGTCGGGGCCATCATTGGGGCAGGACTTTTCTCCCTAACAGGGATTGCCGCTGCTGAAAATGCAGGTCCAGCTGTTATCCTATCTTTCATTATCGCAGCAGTAGGCTGTGGATTCGCAGGTCTTTGTTATGCCGAATTTGCCTCTATGATCCCTGTTGCGGGAAGTGCTTACACATATTCCTACGCCACAATGGGTGAATTTGTCGCCTGGATAATCGGCTGGGATCTCGTCCTAGAATATGCACTAGCAGGAGCTACAGTAGCGGTCAGTTGGTCCCAATATTTCAACCAGCTCCTGATGATATTTCATATCCAGCTCCCCGACGCCCTGCTCAAAGGCCCTTGGGAAGGTGGTGTAGTCAATCTGCCGGCCATCATTATTGTTTGTTTACTATCGCTGTTACTGATGCGTGGCACACAGGAATCATCCCGCGTAAACAATATATTGGTTATCCTAAAAGTTGGGGTAGTATTGATTTTTATCGCCTTGGGATGGAGCTTTATCAATCCTGCAAACCACGATCCATTTATCCCTGTAAATGCAGGTGAAGAGCTTGTGAAAAGTGGACAACAAAGCTTCTGGTCATTTTTAAAGAGTGATGACTTCGGTCACTTTGGTATCAGTGGTGTATTGCGCGCTGCTGGGGTTGTCTTTTTTGCATTCATCGGCTTTGACGCAGTGAGTACAGCTGCCCAGGAAGCGAAAGATCCAAAAAAAGGTATGCCAATCGGTATCATCGGCTCGTTAATAATCTGTACACTTTTGTATGTTTTATTCTCTTACGTAATGACAGGTATCGAAAACTATACGATGTTCAAAGGTGATGCTAAACCAGTTGCGACAGCTTTTGCAAAAACTGGATATCATTTCTTAAATACAGCGTTGATTATTACGATTATTGCAGGATACACTTCAGTTATTCTCGTGATGTTACTTGGTCAGAGCCGCGTATTTTATTCGATGAGTAAAGATGGTTTGCTTCCAAAGATATTTTCAGACTTATCCAAAAGACAGACTCCTTGGAAAACAAATGCTATTTTCATGGTATTCGTAAGTATATTCGCAGGTTTCGTTCCAGTTTCTGACCTTGGCCATATGGTAAGTATTGGTACCCTATTTGCCTTCACCCTCGTATGTGTAGGTATTCTAGTACTACGTAAAACAGATCCTAATTTGGAACGCCCATTTAAAACACCATTGGTTCCTTTCGTTCCAATTATGGGTATCTTGGTCTGTATTTTAATGATGGCTTCATTGCCAATTGAAAGCTGGGAGCGTTTAGCCGTCTGGCTTGCTATAGGCTTATTGATTTACTTTGTATACGGCAAAAAACATAGTGTCATTAGAAAACAACATCAGAACCAACAAAAGGTTGGTTAAACATAAAAAAGGCTTCTTAATAAAGAAGCCTTTTTTATGTTTAAGAAATCCAATAGCACATTCTTATTACAGCGCACTCAGTTTAAAATATCCATTCGCAATGGTATCTTCTTCTAGACCGATCTTTGGCATAATTTGAATACTATACAGCTCTTTATCGTGAGGTAATAGCAAATCTTCTATCTCATAAATATCATCAACATCCAAGCCATACTTATCATCGATATGTGCCGAACTGTGGTGCTTCCAAAAAACAGTGCGTTTTGCCTTTTCAGTCGCCTTCGCCAAACTGGATGCTACAATAAGTTCTTTGTAATGGAACTCGTCAAATTCATTCGGTTTGTAGCCACCTAAATTGACAAAAAACAACTTCAATTCCGAATCAATAGCCTGTTCATTCCCCCTTTCAGTAACCTTAATTTCATATTCCCCAATCTTATGGACAACACGGTACGCATCAATGTGAATTTTACCATCAGCCTCGGGCCAAAAATCTTTAATGGGATCGACAAAGTCCTTGAGCTCATTACCAATACCAAAGAAAATGTCATGCTGTTCTGTCCGTCTATTTTTCGGCTTACAACCGATCAAAATCATAAATAATTTCATAGTCAAAAATCAGTCTTTCAATGTCCTTGCTAGAATATCCAGTTTATTTTTCATCGATGTCTGTGCGTACGAATCATGGATATTTCATAACTTAAGCCCTGTAAAAAATAAAAATAACTATTATCCACCACATTTAACATATATTATATCTTCACAATGCACAAAATATTTCTATCATTTACGTTACTATTCTTATCATTACTGTCCTTTGGGCAAAAAGCCGCTACCGATAAAAAACTCGAATCACAGATAAAACAGCTTATTCAGGGTTTTCAAGGCGATGTTGGCATTTATGTACACCATCTCAAAAAAAACAAAGAAGTCAACATCCAGGGCGACAGCATTTTCCCTACAGCAAGCATTGTCAAAATCCCCATTTTAGTCGGCATCTTTAATAAAATTGAAAAAGGTGAACTACAACTTGATCAGCAACTGCTCTACCGTGCTAGTCAACAATATGGCGGCTCAGGGCTGATGCAGTTTTTTAAGGACAGTACACAAGTTGACTTGAAAACCTTGGTTGCACTTATGCTATCTTATAGTGATAATGTAACCAGCATTTGGAATCAAAAGCTTGCAGGAGGAGGTGTCGCGATCAATAAATTAATGAGCGATCTTCAACTGGCCCACACACGTGTCAACTCACAGACAGAGGGGCGGAAGCCAGATTGGGAAAGATATGGTTGGGGCCAGACTACACCAAAAGAAATGGCCGACTTAGTCACACTAATCCGACAAGGCAAAGTTGTATCCCCAAAATCTTCCGATCAGATGTATCGTTTTATGGGCAACATGTTCTACGATGAGAGAGGGCTATCACAAATCCCATCCACTGTCAAAACAGCTTCAAAAACAGGTTCTTTAGATGACGTACGCAATGAGGTCATTTTGGTCAATGCACCGAAAGGAGATTACGTTTTCAGTATTTTCACCAAGAACAATACAGATAAAAGCTGGGGAAAAACAAATGAAGCGGAGGTACTTACCCGTAAGCTTTCCAAATTGTTATGGGATTATTACCAATAAGCCTATTTAAGTCAATGTTATAAATATGTTATATAAAAAAGGGGGGCACTCAAAAAAGTGCTCCCCTTCCCTATAGTTCAAATGAAATACGTCAACTAATTTTTCAACGCTTCACCTACATTTTTAGCTTTCCGACTAATATCGTCACCTACTTTTTTGGAAGCATCTTTTACATCTTTAGCAGCCTCTTTGGTTCCAGTAGCAACATCATTTGCAACTTTCTTCGTACCTTCAGCGACATTTTTTGCGGCATCTTTTGTTTTATCAACAGCCGTGTTTGTCGCATCCACAGTCGCATCTTTTGCATCTTTCAATCCCTCTTTTACATCCTCCCCGGCATTACGCAATGCATCTTTTGTTTTTTCCCAGGCAGTATTGGCTTCTTCAGAGGCAACGCGAGCTTTTTCTTCAGCGGCTTTATCACCTTTTGCGATAGCTTCATCCAAATCCTTTTTCGCTTGTTCTGCTTTTAAACGAGCATTTTCCTCCGCATTTTTTAAATCTGCGATTGCGGCATCTACATGCTCACCGACTGTTTTTGCCGAATCTGTCGCTGTAGTGTCTTTTTTCTCCGAATTGTTGCAAGAAGACATTACCAATGCTCCTGCTACGACTGCTAAAAGTGCAATTTTCTTCATTATAAATTGATTTATGAGTGTAGTTTTCAACGGCCCATCAGAGCACGCATACATCAATTTACAACTTCTATGCCAAATAGACAAAATTATTGCTTCGGATAGATCGTTCCTTTCGCAGCTTCCAGTGTATTTTTCAACAAACCGACGATCGTCATTAAACCAACTCCCCCCGGTACAGGTGTAATCCAGGATGCTTTAGGAGCAACATTTTCAAAATCAACATCCCCATATAGCTTAAAACCAGATTTCGTTGCTGTAGAAGTTTCTCTATTAATACCGACATCAATTACTACCGCCCCATCTTTAACCATGTCCGCTGTAACAAAATTTTTCTTCCCGATTGCTGCAACAACGATATCACCCCGCAAAACCTCTGTTTTAAGGTCTTTTGTGCGACTATGTGTTAATGTCACAGTACAATTACCTGGATTGGAATTACGAGCCAGTAAGATACTCATTGGCGATCCTACGATATTGCTTCTTCCAACCACTACGGCGTGCTTGCCTGCTGTATCGATCTTATAATAATCCAACATCAACATAATACCATATGGCGTAGCTGGAATAAAACAAGGAAGATTACGTTGCATACGTCCGAGGTTGATCGGATGGAAACCATCCACATCTTTGCGGTAATCAATTGCTTCGGTAACTTTATCGGGATCAATATGTTTTGGTAAAGGCAACTGAACAATCAAACCGTCGATAGACTCATCCTGATTGATTTCTTTGACCTTAGCGATCAATTCATCTTCTGTTATGTTTTCATCATAACGAATATTTGTTGATTCAAAGCCGACCAGTTGACAGTTGCGCATTTTGCTGGCTACATAGGTTTCGCTACCACCATCATTCCCCACAAGGATAGCAACCAGATGTGGCTTACGGCCAGTCTGTGTAGTAAATTCAGCCGCATCTAACGCAATTTGCTCTTTAATTTTTTCGGAAACTAGTTTACCATCTAATAGATTCATGTTTAGGAGATTTTATTGTATTTAAAAGGAGCCCAAGAGCTCCTTTATTATTGTGTTATTTTGATTAATCTAATTTCAATACCGCCATAAATGCAGATTGCGGAATCTCTACGTTCCCAACCTGACGCATGCGTTTCTTACCTTTCTTTTGTTTTTCCAAAAGCTTACGCTTCCGTGAGATATCACCACCATAACATTTTGCCGTAACATCTTTACGCAAAGCTGAGATCGTCTCCCGGGCAATGATCTTTGCACCGATTGACGCTTGGATACGAATTTCAAATTGTTGACGTGGTAACAGTTCTTTTAGTTTTTCACAGATCTTTTTACCAAAATCATACGCGTTGCTCCGATGTATCAACGATGATAAGGCATCTACTGGCTCATCGTTCAATCGAATATCCAATTTTACCAAATCTGACTTGCGATAACCAATCTGGTGGTAATCAAATGAAGCATAACCTTTAGAGATTGTTTTCAACTTATCATAAAAGTCAAATACAATTTCTCCCATTGGCATTTCAAAAACCAATTCAACACGATCCGAAGTCAAATAATGCTGGTTCATGATCGTACCGCGTTTCTGGATACAAAGCGACATAATTGGTCCAACGAAATCCGATTTCGTAATAATATTAGCTTTGATATATGGCTCTTCGATTGAATCCAATTTACTTGGATCCGGTAGATCAGAAGGATTATGTACGATCACTTCCTCTTTATCTTTGGTCATATAGGCCTTATAGGATACGTTGGGAACTGTCGTGATAACCGTCATATCAAACTCGCGCTCTAGGCGCTCTTGAATAATCTCCATGTGAAGCATACCCAAGAAACCACAACGGAAACCGAAGCCCAAGGCTGCCGACGACTCTGGTTCAAACACCAAAGAAGCATCGTTCAGCTGCAAACGGTGCATCGATTCACGCAACTCCTCGTAATCCTCCGTATCTACAGGATAAATACCCGCAAAGACCATCGGTTTCACCTCTTCAAACCCTTGGATAGCCTCAGAACAAGGACGATCCTTATGCGTAATGGTATCCCCTACTTTCACTTCACGTGCCTCCTTGATACCAGAGATAATATAACCTACATCACCGGTCTTAATAACTTCTTTGGGTACTTGATTCAACTTCAACGTACCAATTTCATCGGCAAAATATTCTTTCCCAGTAGCAACAAATTTCACGCGATCACCTTTACGGATTTCACCATTTTCAACTTTAAAATAAGCCATGATACCACGGAATGAGTTGAAAACAGAGTCAAAAATCAAGGCTTGCAAAGGTCCATCAGAATTACCCACTGGATGCGGAATACGGTCCACAATAGCTTCCAAAATATCCGGAACACCAAGACCTGTTTTACCAGATGCAGGAATAATCGCATCACGGTCACCACCGATCAAATCCACAATCTGATCTTTTACTTCTTCCGGCATAGCACCAGGAAGATCCATTTTGTTGAGGATCGGGATAATTTCCAAATCATGTTCCAATGCTAGATATAAATTTGAAATCGTTTGCGCCTGTATACCTTGAGATGCATCAACGATCAGTAAAGCGCCCTCGCAGGCAGCAATTGAACGCGACACCTCATAAGAAAAATCTACGTGCCCCGGGGTATCAATCAGGTTCAAGATATATTCCTGACCATCTCTTTTATAATTCATTTGGATGGCGTGACTCTTGATCGTAATACCACGTTCACGTTCCAAATCCATATTATCAAGTAATTGTGCCTGTGCCTCACGCTGACTGATGGTATTGGTATACTCTAAAAGGCGGTCTGCCAAAGTACTTTTGCCATGGTCAATATGCGCAATAATACAGAAATTACGAATGTGCTTCATATAGGATTTTTAAACTCTTTTGCTAAAAGGCAAAGATACCTTTTTTTATATATATTTATATAAACTAGCTTTTTTTTAGTTTACTATACGCGAAGAAATCAGACCAGACACTATTCCTATTAAGAACGGAAGAAACTGCATTCGCTATTCAGCAATAGCATATAAAAAATGCTTCTGATTTCGTGTAACATTGTCTGTGTCCCAAGAAATTCGTCCCCGAAATTGCTCCGAACGAATTGGGCAATTATCGACCTGACAATATTGGCAGCACTGTGGAAGACAAGGATCCGCATGAACGAAAAATTCGGTCCGTACCGACATTTCCTTATTGACAATCTTATCCACAGCAGAAATTTCATCATGCACCTGGATAAGGTCAAGGTAACGAGGTAGTGTGAGATGGCAATCTACATGGAGTTCGTTCCCATAGCGCTGTACACGAAGATTATGAACATCAATCCATTCATCTTTCCGATTGCGCTCCAAGATTTCGACTACATCCTGTACGAGCGCTGTATCCGATTCATCCATCAATCCACCGATCGATTGGCGAAGTAGCTTATAACCATTGAAGAGGATAAAAAGCCCCAGTACAATTGAAATGACCACATCGATCCATTGGAAACCTGTCAGTCTCATCAATAGTAAACCCAGTATCAATCCGACCGTACTATAGGCATCTACCTGCAGATGTTTTCCGTCCGCCACCAAGGTAATGGAGCCCAATGCACGTCCACGCTTCATGATATAGAATCCTACTGCAAAATTTATCACAGATGTAATACCGATCAGATAAATCCCTTGTTCAAGGTGTGTTAACGCTGCAGGAAAGAAAAGATTGTAACAAGCCTTGGCTAAGATAATGGCGCCGGCGATAAAAATAAGTCCACCTTCCAAAAACACCGAAAAGAATTCCACTTTACCATGCCCGTAGGGATGATTCTCATCCTTAGGCTGCGCCGAAAGATAAATACTATAAAATGCAAAACCCGAAGCAATCACATTAACGATACTCTCTGCCGCATCTGTAAAGATTGCACTGGAGTCCGTTAAAAAGTAGGCAAAAAATTTCACAATCATCAAACCTATTCCCGTAAAAAGTGATAATAAAACCAATCTTCTTTGTCTTGACATGATGCTTATCTTCTATATGAAACCTTCTATGAGCAAATGATGAAATGAGGGCCAGCCAACATTTTTGTGAGCGCAAAGGTAAAGATATAACGACAAATCAGAACGATTAGTTTTGAACATCCAACGTCAGGGATCAATTAAATAACTGTGCTAAATCGCTTCAACAGTCCTTTTATTAAAAAAGCCCAATAAAAGAGCTACTTTTCTTTGTAAATTCTCAAAAATAAAGAAGATTATTTGCAACGTATGTAATATCTTTGTCTTACCATGAGCACATCATCATACTTATCAGACAGGATAAATAATTTGTCCGAATCGGCTACACTTAAAATGACCAAGTTGGGCCGCGAATTAGCAGCAAAAGGCGTTAATGTAATTAGCCTTAGCGTAGGTGAACCTGATTTCAACACGCCTGAGCATGTAAAAGATGCAGCGAAGAAAGCCCTAGATGAAAACTGGACGCGTTATTCGCCGGTACCGGGATACCCTGAATTGCGCCAGGCAATTGTAAACAAGTTGAAGACAGAAAACAATTTAGATTATGACATCTCTCAAATTGTTGTTTCTACAGGTGCAAAACAATCCCTGTCTAATGTAATTTTGACTTTGATCAACCCAGGTGATGAGGTAATTATCCCAACACCATATTGGGTATCATACTCCGAAATGGTCATTTTAGCAGAAGGAAAATCGATATTTATCAATACAGAGATCGACAATAACTTTAAGATTACACCAGCACAATTGGAAGCGGCAATTACACCAAAAACCAAATTGTTTATGTTCTCTTCGCCAAACAACCCCACAGGAACAGTTTACAGCAAAGATGAATTGGCTGCATTAGCTAAAGTTTTCGAAAAACATCCACAGGTATTTATCCTATCCGATGAAATCTACGAACATATCAACTTTGTAGACAAACACGAATCCATCGCACAATTTGAAAGCATCAAAGATAGAGTAATTATCATCAATGGCTTTTCAAAAGCATTTGCAATGACGGGATGGCGTTTAGGTTATATCGCTGCCAACAAAACCATTGCTGCCGCAAATGATAAATTACAAGGACAGACAACCTCAGGTACATGTTCAATTTCTCAACGTGCGGGTATCGTCGCTTATGAACAAGGATTAGAATCTGTCAACAAAATGAAAGAAGCTTTCGCTCGTCGTCGCCAATTGGTATACGATCTATTGACTGAAATCCCTGGCGTAAGAACAAATCTTCCAGAGGGTGCATTCTATTTCTTCCCAGAAATCTCTTCGTTCTTTGGTAAAAAAGACCAAGATGGTAATGTCATTAAAAACTCATCTGATTTGGCATTGTACTTATTGAATGTTGGTCACGTAGCTACAGTAGGTGGAGATTCATTCGGTAACGACAATTACATCCGCTTGTCTTATGCAGCTTCAGACGAAAGTTTGATCGAAGCTTTAAAAAGAATCAAAGAAGCATTAGGAAAACTAGCCTAATCTCCTATCCAAATAAAAAAAGAGCTCCTCTGAGCTCTTTTTTTTTCAGTTCCAATTTTCCCCTAAATTTTCGACACAGCCTAAACGCCTATTCGGTCAAATATCATCTCAGCCCCATAATTTAAGCAGATGTTATCGCTTGAAATAAATATTTATTACATTTACTCCTATGAGTATTTTAACAGAGAAATTTAAAACGCAGCATGACACGGCTCCGTTTTCACAGATAAAAAACGAAGATTATATTCCTGCATTTGATGAAGCTATTCAGAAGACAAAAGATGAAGTCGATGCTATCGTCAACAATCCCGAAACGGCAACTTTTGACAATACCATCGCTGCTATGTCCTACTCTGGACAGACACTAGATCGTTTGTCCAATATCTTTTTCAATCTCCATTCCGCTGAAACCAATGCTGATCTCGAAAAGATCGCACAGGATGTCGCCCCAAAACTATCTGCTTTAGGCAATGATATCACCTTAAATTTCGATCTTTTCAAAAGGGTTAAGGCTGTATACGATCAGAAGGATCAACTGACATTAACGGCAGAGCAAACCACCTTATTGGAAAAATCCTATAAGGATTTTGTGCGCAACGGTGCACTTTTGAATGATGAACAAAAAGAAAAGCTTCGCGAAATAGATGCCGAGCTATCGCTTTTAAAATTGAAATTCGGAGAGAATGTCCTCGCCGAAACCAATGCCTATCAGCTGTTGGTAACAGACGAAAAAGATCTTGCCGGACTTCCAGAGGGTGCTGTAGAGGCTGCACATGCTTTGGCTAAAGCCAACGAAAAAGAAGGCTGGCTTTTTACCCTGGATTTCCCGAGCTATCTTCCTTTTGTCACTTATGCCGACAATCGGGAACTTCGCAAAGAAATTACCCTCGCCGCAGGCCGCAAAGCTTTTCAGGACAACGAGCACAACAACGTGGACAATGTCCTTAAAATTGTAAAACTGCGCTTCGAACGGGCCAAATTATTAGGCTACGCCACCCATGCAGACTTTGTCCTTGCCGAACGTATGGCGCAAAACCCAAGTAAAGTCACCGAATTCCTAAACGACTTACTTGGAAAAGCGAAACCAGCAGCAGTGAAAGAATTTGCAGAATTATCTCAATTTGCAAAAAACATGCATGGCATAGACCAATTGGAAAAATGGGATGGTGCCTATTATGCCGAAAAGCTGAAACAAGAACGCTTTAATCTGGACGATGAAAAGCTCAAACCTTATTTCAAACTCGAAAATGTCTTACAAGGTGCATTTGAAGTAGCCCATCGCTTGTTTGGCATCAACTTCAAGGAAGTCGATACAATAGATACCTACCACGAAGAAGTACAAACATTTGAGGTCAGTAAAGACAACGGTGAATTCGTTGCTATCTTCTATGCCGATTTCTTCCCGCGTAAAGGAAAGAGAAATGGGGCCTGGATGACCTCTTTCAAACCACAGTACATTCAACAGGGTAAACAAGAACGTCCACATGTCTCCATTGTTTGCAATTTTACGCGTCCTACAGCTTCAAAACCTTCGCTGTTGACCTTTCAGGAAGTGACCACATTATTTCACGAATTTGGACATGCCCTACATGGTATGCTAGCTGATAGCACTTATCCTACACTATCTGGAACCTCTGTATATTGGGATTTTGTCGAGTTACCGAGTCAGGTGATGGAAAACTGGTGCTACGAAAAAGAAGCTCTTGAGCTATTTGCCAAACACTATGAAACTGGCGAAGTGATCCCGATTGAACTTGTCGAAAAGATCCGCGAAAGCGCTTCATTTCTTGAGGGTATGGCAACAATGCGCCAATTGAGCTTTGGTCTATTGGATATGGGCTGGCATGGACAGGATCCAACAGCGATCTCGGATCTGAAAGCATTCGAAGATGAACAGTTTGCCTCGACAAAACTCTATCCCGATGTCAAGGAAAATGCCATGAGCACGGCCTTCTCCCATATTTTCAATGGCGGTTATTCTTCGGGCTATTACAGCTATAAATGGGCCGAAGTACTGGATGCCGATGCATTTGACTACTTTAAACAAAACGGCATTTTCAATAAGGAAATCGCAACCAAATTCAAGGATAATATTCTTTCAAAAGGTGGAACCGAACATCCAATGGTCCTTTACAAACGTTTCCGCGGACAAGAACCTTCGGTAGAACCTTTGTTGAAAAGGGCTGGATTGATCAAATAATTGGATTGATCAAATAATAAAACAGCTGGATTTTATATCCAGCTGTTTTTCAACCATAACTTTGTTGTTCACCGATAAATTTCTGTGCAAACAATTAGGTGCAAACAGTTATCTGAATGTACCTCTGGTTTGGACGCTATCATGAACTTTTGCTATTCTCAAGCTTTCATCAGGCAAATACAGAAACTATCTCATTTGTTTCCAACCAAATAGCGAGACATTAGGTCAGAACACGACACATCTTGCTGATTAAGCAAAAAAATAGTACCTTTGTAAGACATAATTGGGGTTGACCGGAATTGACAGGATGGAGACGGTTATGTAAGCATGTAGTGCGTTGTTAGTAGAGCACTTTAATCTGAACTTTCAGAATTATAACTGGCGAAGAAAACTACGCCTTAGCTGCTTAAGTTAGACTTAACATAGCTATTTGTCCCGTTAGATCCTGTTCTTTGGTTTAACATTCGGGGCATCGAACAATAGAACTGGCAAGTGTGATGTTGCTAAGCACTTGTGAGAAACAGCAACTACGGCGTACGGTATAGGTAAGCGACTCACCTTCCCTCGCTCGACAATTAAAGAGAAGCTAAACATGTAGAAAGCGTATACAGTACCATGACTGGACGAGAGTTCGAATCTCTCCAGCTCCACAAACAAAAAAGCCTAACTCACGTTAGGCTTTTTTATTTATTCTAGAATACCTTTGTAGACGGCATCCCGTAAGGCACCTCCTTCTGTATCTCCCGCGTATTCCCAGTACATCGCACCGAGTAATCCTGTCGTGTGTACATAATCGCATTTAAGTGCAATCGATTCTGGCGTTTCATAAGTCAGTACAAAATCCCCTTTATCGTTGACAAGATAATGCGCTTTAGCCTCATCGTCCCATTTCTGCTCAAAGCCCTGAAGTGAAAGCAGATCTTTATAATCGATAAAACCCTTGACTTCAGTTTTATTGCCCCGACCATAGAATGGAATTCCCAGCACCAATTTTTCAACAGGCATACCGCCCTCGATATGAGCCTTAACGGCCTCCACACAAGTTGTATGTCCAGATAAAGGTGAACGGTGCAAACTCGCGTGATGATAAGGCGGATGACCCGAATCATAAGTCATGATATTGACAAAATCCACATCATTCTTAATCTTGTCAAAAGCAATATACTTACCGTTCGCAACAGAAGCCAAAGTCAACAGTTTCTTCTTACCAATAGCCTTGCGGATATCGTGCATGAGCAAGGTGAAATTCTCCGTATCCGCTAAAGAAGACGAGATCCCTGCAGAAGAATTCGTTGGATATTCCCAGTCGATATCAATACCATCAAGATTAAACTCCTTCATCACACGCCAGCAGTCTTTGGCAAACTTTTGCCGATTAGATTCATTAGCAGCCATTTCGCTAAACCGACCGCTTCCCCAGCCGCCAACGGACAGCAATACCTTGAGATGTGGATGTGTTTTCTTAAGATCCGTAATAGCCTTCAATCTGGATTCATTATCTATACGTAGGCCGTCAAAGCTGTCGCTGACATGTGCAAAAGCATAATTGATATGCGTCAGATAAGTCGGATCAGGCATCACTTTAGACCAGGAAGTGACATAGGCGATAACAACTTTTTTGTTTTTCGCTCGTGCACAACTTACACTAGGATACAACAATAAAGTCAATAACAGAACAGTGAAGGTCTGACCAAATATTGATTTCAATTTACATTCCATAATAGCTTTTTATTTTGTTTCTAGATGATATTGATCGTCCTAAAATATAATCCGTAAAGCATTCACATTTGATGCTTACTCGCCAACTAAAGTTTCAGATAAATATGTAGCTTCTTTAGCAAGATTGCATACCACAACATGGCTAAAGCCCAAAACAATGAACCGGCAATAGCTAAGCTCATATAATCAGATTGCTTATAAAAGAACAGTGGAAGATGAAAACCCCAACAGACAAAGTAAATCAGATCAGGAGCAAGATAGGTCGTTAATGAGTTCTTTCCGGCCTCCTCAAACACCCGCATACCCTGCTGGTAGCCTTTTAGATCTATGAAATAATAAAGTGGTATCAAAAGCAATACGCTAATTCCGCAACAAATCAATGCCCAACTCGGCGTACCATGGATTTTGGATAAAATAAACCAAAAACGCAATACAAAACCTGCAACTAGCCAAATCAAACCAATAACCAGCAAAAAACGCAACAATACCCGCGGAGTTGCCGCATAACGTTTCATAAGCATCCCTATGGTTGTTCCGGACAGCACAATACAGGGTATATTGCCAGCTAGAAGAACATGTAAATATCTTCCGGCACCAGGGAATTCAACTTTAAATCCCATTTGGCTCAGCATATTGAGTACCAAAAACACCAACCAACCACATACAACCACAATTATCTTTCCCCTGCTCAATAAGAAAATAGAAGCCGCGGCAAAATATCCCCATCCAATCAGCCCTAAAATCCCCCACCACCCTACTTCCAAGCCTTTTCCATCCGACGCTTTGAAAATATACAGGAGATAAATAATCCCCATAATACCAACTGCACGCAGCCCCTTATAAATGGACTGATATTGCATGTCCTTCGGATAATGATTCCAAATCAGAAAAACGAATACATACAGCAGTCCCAACCACAACAAATGTGACATCCCCGTCAGCTGTGGATCAACTCGCGGACCATTCAATATCAATACACCAATAAGCAATAAACTTAATGTTCTGATCAGAATATGAACAAAAATGACCGTTGTCGATGAACCTATCTTTTCCCTGGCCGCAACAGCATAAGGCACTGCCATTCCAACCATAAAAAGAAATCCCGGAAATACCCAATCCGCCAAACCCATTCCGTCCTCATCTGCTTCCGAGTGAACCAGCCATTTAGGTACACCCGGAATAAACAAGTCATTGACAAATAACATCAAGAACAGCGTGAAACCACGCATAACATCCATTGAACGGATTCGGATTTTAGGTACAGCTTGCAATGCGTTCATAATTGATTCGTTGTATTCAAAAAAGTAGCTAACAGCATAGCTGCTAGCCAATCTCATCCCTAGATCCTTCTTAGATAATTTTTTAGTGATTTTATGGCGACCGGAACTCGGTGAAAAATTCCTGCTTAGAAAAGTTCCTGTATAACTAAACGAAAAGACAAGCTATTTCGCTAAGATCTATCATCAATAACGCTGATGTCTCTTCGTTGAATGATCTAAGATGAGAAAAAAATAACACTATATAGTGAAATATTTGTTAAAATTGGTGTAAATTTTACTCATAAAACACAGAAATCGTGCAATTTACCCCTGTGCCCCTTATGAACGAGTCAGAAGCGCAGCAAGAAATGTCACACATCTATGAATTGTTACCTTTATGAAGTGTAATTGTATTGCATATAAAAAGCAATTTATCTAAGTTTGACAAAAACAGATTTAATACATAGCCGATCTTCATGAAATTCATTCTTTTTATCTGCTTGCTATTCGCAACACAAGCTATCTTCGGACAGAATATCAGCGTCGTCAATAATGAATCCTCCCTTTTTGAACTTGAAAACCCGAACGGTAAAATTGATTTTTTAGTCATTGATCCTGATCCACAAATTAAGAAACCTCTGTTTTTATTTTGTCAGGGATCGTTACCCTTGCCGCTATACTTTAATTACAAAAAAGAGGGATTAAGTCTTTTTGGAGGAGGATTAACGAACTTTAACTACCAGGATATTATTAAGTCGTATCATCTCGTCGTTATTTCAATGCCAGAAACTCCAGTTATCGTCGACGAATCTCAGCTTAATGACTCTTATTGGTATTATGGTGACTCAAAAGATAAAAATACCCCGAGTATAGCGTACCAAAAAGCAGACTATCTAGATAATTATGTAGACCGAGCCGTTTCAGTATTAGATTATCTTAGCGGACAACCTTGGGTCGATAATTCACAATTAGTTGTATTCGGTCACTCTCAGGGTGGACACGTAGCCTCCAAATTAGCTTACCGCTATAAAAAAGTAAGTAAATTAGGCCTATCAGGAACAAATATATTCGGACGAATAGACCAAGATATACGACAAGCAAAACGCGATGTTCAAAAAGGAAAAATTTCCTGGCAACAGGCCGCTCAAAAAATTGAACAAACCTATGCATTTTATAAAGATGCCAACAATCCAGAAAAATTAAAAAACAATCCCAATTTGCGTTCCTGGAAGTCATTTTCGCAACCTGCTATTGACGAACTATTGGCCTTTAATAAACCAATCTATATCGTCTTCGGTACAGAAGACATTGTATCTGAATTAAATGATTTAGTACCTCTTTATTTTATAAAAAATCAGAAAAGTAACTTAACTATAAAACGCTATTATAATCAGGAACACAATTATTTTGAAGTTCAGAACGATGGCCGGCCCGATTACAACAAGCCCCATTGGAACGAGGTAATGAATGGCTTTTTAGCTTGGGCATTAGAATCAAACCAAACAGTAAACAACAATTAAACAGTACAAACCATGAATCAATTAAAATTTCGCGACGCAGCACAACATGATTTACCACGCATAGTAGAAATATACAATTCTACAATCGCCTCTCGCATGGTTACTGCAGACACTGCCCCAGTATCTGTTGCCAGTAGACAAAAATGGTTTGACGAACATAACGCTTCGAAAAGACCCCTGTGGCTGATAGAAGATGAAAATAACCAGATACTTGGTTGGGTAAGTTTTCAATCTTTCTATGGTCGTCCAGCTTATGATGCAACGGTAGAAATCAGTATCTATTTGGATGAACAGCAGCGTGGTCGAGGCCTGGGTAAACAGATTCTCCAGTACTGCATTGATAAAGCTCCAGATTTAGGCGTACATACTTTGTTGGGATTTATCTTTGCACACAATCTTCCAAGCATTGCATTATTTGAAAAAATGGGTTTCAAGGAATGGGCTAACTTACCCAATATAGCAACCTTAGATCAGGAAGAACGTAGTCTAAAAATATTAGGTATACGAATTAAATAACAACGTGACGACCTAAGTAGCTGTCACCAAAAATAAAATTGTTAAATTAAAGTATTAACTTGATAAGATCTATAATTCGGTAATATGAAACATTTAATCCAATTCTCCTTGATGTTGATTGCTTATGTATTTGTTTTTTCCAGCCCCCTGTTGGCACAAAATCCAGACCGTACTAAAACTATCCCGATCGCAAATGATTCGGCATACAACAAGATAATACAAGTGCTTCAGGATGGTGGTTATTTTATTGTACAGCTCGATCGGACTTCGGGATTTATTCAAACCAGTACGTATCTTGAAAACAAGAATCTCCTAAGCAATAAAGAGGGAGAAAAATTAATTTTCAACTTCCTGATCAGCCCTTTACAAGCTAAAAGATCAAAAATAGTTCTAAATATATTTTCAAT
Source organism: Sphingobacterium paramultivorum (assembly GCF_014109745.1). Lineage (NCBI taxonomy): Bacteria > Pseudomonadati > Bacteroidota > Sphingobacteriia > Sphingobacteriales > Sphingobacteriaceae > Sphingobacterium > Sphingobacterium paramultivorum. Next base: position 6,013,649 of record NZ_CP058555.1, on the reverse strand, counting down.
AGAAAGGCGTAAAGGAGGGAGTTTTGACGCACCTAATTATTATGATGAAGATAAGGGAATCGTCCGGGACAATAAAGCCTACCAGCAAATTTGGGATAAGATACTCCCTCTATTTCAATAAATACAATCAAGGTAAAGCCCAGTTGATCTCAGCTCACCTGGGCTTTTATAGTTAAAAAGAATTAGATCGAGATTGTCAGCAAAGGAACATCCAGCCCCGAGGCCATCATACGAGTCTTACTTCGATGGGTCAATGAGCTCCAAAAACCGTACTTATAGGGGATCATAACCAGCAGATCTGTGCTGCTTTCTTTTACCTCATCCCGGATAGCTTTTACGACCTCATTGGACGTTACATTTTTGTAGTAATAACTTACGATTCCCATCACATCGTTGATGGTTTCCCTTGTTTCTTTTCCTTTTTCCTCATTTAGCTGCTCCACTGTTTTACGAATGTTGAGTACCTCCAGTACCGCACCAAACTCAGCTGCAAAATCCTTTACTTTTTCAAGAATTTCCTTTTGCACACCACGAACAATATCACAGGCAAAAAGAATATGCTCCAGACCCGTAAATTTTGCGCCTAGCGGAACTGAAAGGATTGGTATTTTTAACTTACTAATGGCTGCCGTGGTCGTATTACCAAGCATATCTTGATCAAAGGAACGTTTAGCCATTCCCATCACCAACAAATCGGCATTCGTCTCATGGATGCACTTGGTAATTTGGTCATAAAACAAGCCTGCTGCGAGATAAGGAATAGTCAAAACTCCACTTTCGGCAGTAATAGCCTCGGCTTTACGTCGTAAAACTTTACTTTGATGTTCAAAAATCTTGAACATAGAATCGGGAGAAAGTCGAGCGTTCATCGCATGGATGGAAGGATTTTGAAGAGAAAATAAAACGAGCTCGTATTCTTTTCCTGCAAAAACTTCCATAATAAACTTTAAGGCATGTTCGGCCTCTTCAGCGTAGTCTGTAGCAACAATAATCCGTTTCATATGATCTAATTTAATCCAATAAAAAATCCCTTTTTATTACATTCAAGTTAACGAAAAATAATAAATCTATCAAACGGAGAATTGTCTCAACTGGGTCAATTTTCTCCCGATTTCCGGCTATTTTAAGTAGCTAGCTTTTACAAAAGAAGCTTTTTTTAGATAATCGATACTTTGTTGTAAACCGGTGTAAATATCGTTACGTGTTTCTTCCAGCTCAACAAAAATATATTGCAGGCCAGCAACTTTTGAATTGTTAAAAATTGCATCAAAACCGACCATACCACTTTGACCAATTTCACGATGATCCTTAATGTGCAAAGCCTTGAATCTGCCGGCATATTTATTGAAATAATCAACAGGACTAACTTGTCCCATTACAGCCCAATACACGTCCATCTCGAAAAATACATTTTCAGGATTTGTATGCTCTAACATATAATCGTACATCACCTTATCCTCCACTTTTCTAAACTCATGCGAGTGGTTGTGGTATCCGTATACGATTCCTTGCTGACGGCATTTCGCACCCACAGCATCGAGGTAGCGACATTGCGTTTCCAAATCCTTAAGTGTTTTAGGCACATCCATCCAAGGCGTAACAATGTATTTCATTCCCGCTGCCTTATGTGTAGCAATACATTCGTCCCACCATTTTAGCGATTCTGTAAAATCTCCAGAGGCTAACTCTTTCTCTGATAAAGTCTTCGTTGCATGTGATGAAATCACTTTCATTCCAGCTTTTTCTACTTTTGCCTTAAACTCTTGTGGGCTCAAGTTATATAATTTACCATCCTTGTATCCAGCGGCTTCCACTCCTGTATAACCCAATGCTGAGATCTTTTGTAGAATCTGGTCGAAATTCGGGTTTTTCCCGATTTCTTCGCGTACAGAATATAACTGTAGACCAATTTCCTTTTTTGCAGCTTTCTGTTGTGCAAATGTTGGACTAACAGCCAACATCATACATCCAGCTACCAATGTTCCGATAAGAGTTCTTCTTTTCATTTAGTGCTCAATTATTTATTATAGACTTCGTTCAACGCAAAATCATTTGTAAACATAGCATTTACAGGTTGTTTAGGTTTGTCGCGTTAAATATAACCGCAATGTATGCAAATACTCGAAAAAACACAATGCTTTACCGTTTTATTTATTCACACCCCAGACCCAGCGCTCCAAAGTATGTTTTTTTATATGAATTAAAAATATATCAACTCAACGATTTACAGTCCGCTGCTGTTCTACTTACAATAACAAACAATTTGAGTGATGGAAAATAAATATGATAACCCAGAATATAGCGATCAAAAACAGGAAGAGAAACTACCTGACGTTGCCATTGAGGAAAAAGATGATGAACCTGCTGGTCGAAATCTCAAACGTACGCTTATTATTGCAGTATGTGTATTGATTGTATTTTATTTGATTTATTATTTTATGAGTGGACGATAACATGCAACTCACCACAGCTCCGGCGGAACTTGACGGATTCTTGGAAACCGAAGCTGGGCAAGTCGACTTGTGTCGTCATACACAATCTGGTAGAATATGACCAAAATTTCGGTCATTGTGCTGACGTACTGAACAATTTACCACGGCTCCGGCGGAACTTGACGGATTCTTGGAAACCGAAGCCAGGTAAATTGACAATATCCACTTAAATTATTTCGTTTTTCATTTCCTGTATTCTAAGGATAACAACTTGTTATAATGGTTATTTTACACAGGACGGTGACGTAGAGTCTATTTATTAATCGCGATAAAGATTCGTTTCTATCCGATATTTGATCCAACATAGACTTTCACGAAACAATTCTCGATTAAAAACATCTGTTATAACAAATATAAAACAAAAAACAATAAACACAAATTTTTTAACAAAATAATAAACTATATTTTGCGCAAATTGTCATTCAATTCGTTGTATGACGGATGAAGACAAGGCATTACTGGAAACAATTGGTTTACGCTTTCGCGCTAAACGAAATGATCTATATTATTCACTGCGGGATCTATCCCATCTAACGGGCATTTCAACAGGAACACTCAATGGCATAGAAAAGGGAAAAGACTTAACGCTCACAAATTTTTTAACCTTATGTCGTAGCCTAGAAATTCAACCAACGATATTTTTTCAGCATGATATTGTCTTTAATTCTCCCTACTCCCTACCTCCCGATGCGCAGGAAAGAATCACGTTAAGCAAAAAACTGGATGACCTCGTCTATCATTCGGATTTTTTCCACTCAGCACGACGTGTTTCGGAGGTATTGATCCAATTGGGTATGGACAAAAGCCAAAGCAACAAATTCTCTGTTTACCTATCAAACTACTGTGAAGAGGGGGCCCTTGTCTATCAGCAGCACGGTAACTATAAAACCTATCGTAAAAAGAGGTAAACAAAAAGTACTAAACCTCTTTGTTGGAAAGTTCTCGAAAACGGTTCGCCCTTCTAAATGTTCCCAAATCATTAAAACGAACCCCATACTTCCGTAAGATTTCTTGTGCCTTCTTACGGCCGATATGACGTACGTAAAATGTTTCATTGACGACAAAATGATGGATACTATGTGTCCACCCGAAAAAGAAACAAAACAATTGCATCGGAAAAGTCCACCAAACTGTCAATACCTGCGTCTGCTCAATCACATTTCCAGCTTCGACATCGCCAAAATAATGCATGTTTGACGTAATAAAATGTAAACAGAATTGGCGTAATAAGTTTGGTAATAGAATAACATAAATGATCCAATGTAGACTTATCAACATGTTATCAACATAGTGTGGAAAACTCAAATTCACCCCAAACACCACTCTTAACCAATCAAATAATAGGTCTGCAAAGAAGAAATATAAGATCACATGTGCAAAAATCGTCACTGGAACAATGCTTAAAAACATAATCCGTTTTAGTTTTGAAGAAGTCTCCAATTTTAGATTCCCTTTTTTCACCTCTTTGTCCATATCATTAAACATCCGATGCAGTCGAAAGAGCCCGCCCAATACAACATCGGCTGTTGTTACCAAACGTTTGATAGACCACTGCTCGCCATTCGTCACACTACGTTCCTCAACATCATGTAAGGTACCCGAAAATTTATGATGATGATGATGCAAGGTCCTGCGTATCCAGGGATTGACAGTCAGTGGGCGTAATATCCATACACTAAAAAGCATAAAATGATGAACCACTTTTTGTCTTTTAAAATAAAGCCAATGAATCAGATCATGTTCTATTTCATGTAAAACACCCATAAAAAAGGCATTACTGACAATCATAAGCCAAGCCGGAACAAGAGCGCGAGACCAAGCTATCGATACAACAACAATGCCTAGGGTCGCTAGTGCAAATATGGCCATTCCGATACTGTTCTGACTTTTTAAGATGGGGTACATTCCTTTCAGCTGCTGATAGGAGAGATTTATTTCCCTCCTAATCTGGCTCGACTTTTCCTGATGTGTCAATTCGATGTGATTTTATCGGTAAAAATAAGGATTTTTTCGTAGACATCTAACATGTTAGGTAGAATGACCCCACCTGCCAATAACCATAATAGGCCATAAAAAATATTTCCGAAGGCTGTAACAAAATGAACGGGGCCCAAAATATGTGATCCCACTATTTACCTTACTACTATGTTAACGTAGCAGCCAACTTCTAATACATATCACTCAAAGCAGATCATTCCTCGGATCTGCTTTTTTTGTGCAAACCATTACGGCAGCAACAAGCGATCTCATCCCCAAAAAATAATTCCCTAAAAGGGATTTGATAGGGACTTTATAGGGATCTTATAGGGAGCTCATTCGGATAAAGCCGTCTTAACCACCTATTAGCTCCCTATTATGTAACATGCTATTTACAATTATTCAATGTATTAAACTAAACTTATCTATTCGTTGTGTGTTAGTAGCCCTACACATTTAATTTGATATTATGGCAAATGTAACACAGGGTGTAAATGGTCCTCCTTCAGGTAAAGTGGGACCTGTAGTTTTTTGTAAGTGGAAAGAGATCAATTATGTCAGGTCTCTTCCGAGAGTGAATAAAAAAAGAGCACTTTCTGAAAAGGAAGTAAACAACCGAAACAAATTTGGACTTATGCAACAATTCTTAAGCCCTTACACGAAAGTCATACGGCTCGGCTTTTCAACCTACGCCAAGAATATGACAGCTTATAATGCTGCAATGTCCTACAACCTTCACCATGCCATGCAAAAAGACGATGAAGGTTTTCATATCGATTATGAAAAGATTGCCCTAAGCCGAGGTTTGGACGAAGAGATTACAGAGGCAACATTTCAATTGTTGAACGAAACTATCCATATCACTTGGGAACTTAAAAACTCCGAAAAACTCTTGCATGAAGATCTGACAGATTTCCGAACCTTGGTACTCCTCATTCCTGAGAATCCAATAAACGCTTCACAAGGTGTTTTACTTAATAATTACATTATGGATTTACAAGAATCTATTCAAATACCGAAACTAACTCAAAGTGATACATATCATCTATATCTAGGTTTTATTGCAGCTGACGGGACTAATCGAAGCATGAATAGCAGCTATCTCGGAAATATAAGATTGGAAAGAGGATAAAGGTGCTCCAGGGAAATAAATTCATCAACAGGAGAAATAAGACCATTCGGAAATAAGAACACAACACGCTTAATTACAATAAGATAACAACATTTTAACCCTAAATTTATGTAAACACCTTAAATTAGCATAAACGATGTGATTTACAATCGATGGTTTCAACAGCCACATCAATTTCGGCCATGAAGCCAATCGTCTTTATATCTAGTAGGCATTTGGTTACCCCCTCAGCAATCCTCAACACATATCCATGTGCAAGCCCTACTACTTTCTCTATTCAGTTCGGCAAGCTCATACCTTGCCGAACATTCTATTACCTATCGTATCAGCCCGTCTATATGACTTAACTGCCAAAAGGATCTGTCTTTTTTTCGGTTTTTACGATTTTAATCAGATTCTCCAACGCATTTTTCAGACGTTTGGCATCTTCTTCCGTTTGGATTGCCCATAAAATTTCATCCGTACTTGGCGAGGACTTAAATCGAATTTGATAACCTGATTTTACTCTTGCGATGACAAGTACATCTGATTTGGCAATATCACTTCGAAAATGCTGGCCACTGGAAAGAAAGACTGTTAACACCTTCCCGTCTACCGTCACCGTATCAATTTTTGTATCCTTATAATGGTAAGCAACCTTATATAGCTTATTAATATAAGCCATGGTCTGTTGTTTATTCAAGCTCGCATTTTGAGCTACCGATGGTACTGTAATACCAATAGCCAAAAGAAAGCACAAGAAAAAATTCTTCATTTATCTAGCATTTTTTATTTCCATATACCGCAACAACGTATCGCTCGGATTGTACTTACTTACCAAATATCACGTAACGACAATCAGCAGAAGCAAAATACGTTCCTTTTATTGATGATCTAAAAATATAGATTTTATTTACTTTTTTGGCTATTGTCCCACAAACTAAACTATTTCCAGCAGCAGCATTTAGACTGCTGCTACTGAAAATCCTTATTTAGTCATTTTTATTTATTCTTTCAATCTCGATAAATCCCGGGCATTTTCTGCAATACGGATAAATTCAGCACGATAACCTTCCTCATCTTTGCCTTTAGAAGCTTTTGCTCGCGCTATGAGCTGATCAAAATTGGCCTTTTGCTTAAAATCAGAATCACGAAGTAATAGACCTAGTTCCGCTACCGCGGTTACGAATCGTAAATCTTCACTCACACTGTTCAATTCCGTCACGGAAGTTCCGACCACCTTTTGCTGCAACTTGCTTTTCTCCCCTTCAGGCTCCTTATACCGAAATTTAACTGTTGCCAGTTCAGCATTTCTCCGTCCAGCTGCCTGATCCGCTTGCTGCTGATATTTTAAGGGATCTACCGTTCCGATTAGCCCCGACTCTACACCGACAGGTACAATTTCATATAAGGCTGTCACCACATGTCCTACCCCCATATCACCACCTATCTTTTGATCATTATTAAAATCCTCAGCCTCCAACAAGCGATTTTCGTATCCCACTAAACGGTATGCCTGCACATAACTGGGATTAAATTCGACCTGAATCTTGACATCTTTAGCAACGGTAAACAAAGTTCCCCCAAATTCGGTTACCATCGCTTTTCTTGCCTCAGAAATATTGTCTATATAGGCATAATTCCCATGCCCTTTGTCGGCAAGGATTTCCATCTTACTGTCCTTCAGATTTCCCATGCCATACCCCAATACTGTGAGGAAAACCCCCGATTTACTTTCTTTGGAAATTAATTCTTCCATCGATTCGTCACTACTCTCCCCAACATTGAAATCGCCGTCACTGGCCAAAATGATCCGGTTGTTTCCTCCTTTAATAAATTGTTGCTTCGCAATTTCATAAGCCTTCTTAATTCCTGCAGCACCAGCAGTACTTCCACCGGCTTCCAGCTCCTCAATAGCCGATTTTATTTTCATCTTTTCATCACCAGGCGTACTCTCCAGTTTTACCCCTGCCGATCCAGCATAGGTCACAATGGCTACATGGTCCACAGCACGAAGCTGATCGACCAACATCTTCAGCGAAGCTTTCACCAAAGGTAGACGCCCCGGTCCCATCATTGATCCCGACACATCGATCAAAAACACCAAATTGGAAGCTGTAAGATTCGCTGTAGGAATATCTTTCGCCTTTAACGTGACGCGCATGAGCTGATGCGTCGTGTTCCAGGGTGCCTTCGTCAATTCGGTGACTATATTCACAGGTTCACCATTTTTAGGCCCGGCCACTTGATACTGAAAGTAATTGATCATCTCTTCAACCCGTACCGCGTCTTTTTCAGGCAGTGTTCCCGAATTGATAAATCGACGCACATTACTATAGGAAGCAGCATCAACGTCGGCTGCAAAAGTTGATAAAGGCTCCTTAAGTGGATTGATAAAGCTATTTTCCTTCAACTTTTGATAAGATTCTTGGTTCTGATTAGGCACATACGCCGTTCCTCTAATATACAAACCCGATACTTGCCCATACATAGCCGCATTAACATTCATCACCGATGCCGTCTGACGCTTTGCCTTGTGCTCATATCCGGTCACCACAACTTCATCCAGCGCATTATTTTGCTGCGCCAATGCCACATCAACCTTTGACCGATGGTTGACCGCTATCCGCTGCTCAAGATATCCGATATAACTAAAAATCAACATGTTTTTGCCATCAAGGACTTGAATACGATAGTTTCCCTTGTCATCGGTCTGCACAAGTGATTTGGTTGCAACATTGCTCACCTGTACCCCCACAAGGGCAGTCCCTGTATTCGCATCGACAACCTTCCCCCTAACCTCATATCCTTGCTTGGCATATCCGCCTAAGGATAGCAACAAGCCTATTACAAAAAGTATTGCTCTCATATCTTTTACATTTTTGCCAAGGGATGCCTCAAATATTAAATTTCCATAAACCAGAAAAAAAAAATATTTTTAACCAATAAAATGTTCGCATTCAAGTCGTCAAAAATAGATACAGCACAAGACCACGAGCTCTTGCTGCACTACCAGGAGTCTAAGGAGCTCCAGGTATTGGGTGATCTATACCAACGACATACGGAGATGGTATACTATGTTTGCTTACGGTATCTCCAAGATTCCGAATTGAGTAAAGATGCTGTCATGAATATCTTTGAAGAATTAATATACAAAGTCAACAAACAAGAAATCAAGGACTTCCCAAGGTGGCTTTATGTATTAAGCAAGAACCATTGTCTGATGTATTTGAGGTCTCAAAAGAACAAAACTCAAATTTCTTTGGATGAATTTGTGAAATTTCCGGGAGACATGCATCAGTATGAACAATATGATGAAAAAGAAGAACAGCTAACAGCCATGGAAGGCTGTCTGGGAAAATTGCCAGACAAACAGCAACAGTCGGTTAGACTCTTCTTTTTGGAAGAAAAATGTTACAAAGAGATTAGTGAATCTACCGGTTATAGCTTGAACGAAGTAAAAAGCTATATTCAGAATGGAAAACGGAATTTAAAAAATTGCATGGAGGCTTGGAATGAGCAACAGTAATTACGACATAGCATACTTAAAGAAATACGTCAACGGCGAACTATCTCCTACGGAGATGTATGCGCTTGAACGGGAGGCGCAACGTGACCCCATGTTGGCGGATATTCTTATAGGTATTGAAATGGATCAGAATAAAACCGTAATTACAACAATCAACAACCAAATTGCGCAACGTATTGAAAAAGACAATTCCGCTAAAATAAAGGTCTTTGATTGGAAGAGACTTAGCATCGCCGCAGCAGCAGTGATCGTGTTGGGGGTTGGCCTCCTTCTTTACCGCCAACAGGACAAAAAATCATCCGAAGCGAGACGTACCGCTGAAGTGAGTATTACGCAGGAAAAACCCAAAACAAAGGTTATAGCAGCAGATTCTATCATTCCTTCAGATGATATCGCTTCAAAAATAGGATCTCAAGATCATTCGCCACAATTAGCAGATAATAACAGACCGCGGCTTCATGAACAGCATCCACTGGAAGAGGTGACCGTTTTATCCCGGGAACCCTCCCTACGTGTAAAATCACTGGAAGAAATGAAGGAAGGTCTCAATAATGATCGCCCTGTATTTGGATTAAGACCTACAGACAGTACAATTGTTATCGGTTATGCGCCAATGGCAAAGAAAAAAGATGCTTCCCAAACGATTATGATTCGGGGAACCTCAAGTTTAAACAATGCACTTGCAGGCAGGGCTCCAGGTATTTCGATCCCACAACAACAAGGTACACCGCTACAACTTACGATTCGGGACAAAGAGACAGGCTTACCTATTTCGGGAGTGACAATCATTCAACCCAATAGCAAGTTTGCTACGAATACCGACGCACAGGGACAAGCGACCATCCAACCCAGTACAATGGATTCACTCGTCGACATCATGGCACTGGGCTACAACTCGGTTGCATTGAATATGCGTCGCAGCAAAAATACGACGATCAAACTGCAACCTTCCGGCGCCACACTTGATGAAGTCGTCGTCACAACGATGTCTTCACGCAAATCAAAGAGTGCCGAACCGATCTGGGGCTGGAGATCGTTCAACAGTTATATCAAGAAAAAAACAGCCAAAAGCCGTTATGAGGGCACTGTCCGTTTAAGCTTCTATATCGATAAAGATGGATTCCCAACAAATATCAGCGTGCTCCAAAGTGCAAATGATTACCTCGATGCCAAAGCCAAAGAAATCCTACTTTCGGGACCAAAATGGAAAGGGGAAGACTACCGCTATGTCACGTTAAGTTTCGAATTCACCTTGTAAGTACGCTATCTTTGCGCATCTCATCAAACGACAACACAAGTTTATCTCGCTATCGGGACAAATAAGCAGTCGAAATTTATCGATCCATTTATCTTTTCAATCAATTTTATTTATAAGGGTTTGGATTTAAAATTATTTCATACTTTAGTGTTATAATTCTTAACCATACAGTCATTTTTTATGAAAAGTTTTTTCACTGGCCTCCTCCTGCTTAGTGGTATATCCCTACAAGCACAAGATTTTTCGTTCGGTAAAATAAAAAAGGAAGATTTTGCCATTACTGTTGACAAAATAGATACAGCAGCAAATGCCTTTGTCTTACGTGAATATGGATCAGCCGAAGTTAGTTATGATAAAAACAAGGGTCCGGTTGTTCAATTTTTCAGACACGTCCGCATTAAAATATTAAATAAGGAAGCTTATGATTACGCTAATTTCAGCATCCCTTTATATAAAAGTGGGAACGAACGCGAAGTCCTTATGGACATCAAGGGAGCATCCTATCACCTCGTCGGTGATAAGGTCGTGGAAACAGAGATGACGAAAGCGAATATTTTTAACGAAAACGCCTCAGAAAACTATGCAGTAACGAAAGCGGCCATTCCGCAGGTCCAAGAAGGTACAATTATTGAATACCGTTACCGTACAGAATCTCCATTTATCTTTAACCTAAATGCTTGGGAATTTCAGGAAGATCTTCCGAAACTTTATAGCCAATACGTCACCCGTATTCCCGAAGTTTTTCATTATAAAGCCAATTTAAAGGGGGGATTAGCCGTCAGTGACCGAAAGGTTGAAAATTACAACACGGGGCTAAACTCTCAAGTTGGAGAAGTCTTAGGCAATAAAACCATTTATACCATGGAAAATATCCCGGCTTTCCATACCGAAGATTACATGACTTCTTCTAAAAATTTTAGATCAATCATTTTCTTCGAGCTTGGTCGGTACAGCATTCCAATGGGACCGACAAAAGACTTCTCGCTCACGTGGGAAAATGTCAGAGATAAACTCGTACAGGACGAAAGTTTTGGTGGACAAGTAAAGCGAAAAACGGCATTGAAGGAATTCATAGAACCCGTCTTGCAGGATTCAAAAGATGATCTGGAAAAAGCGGTACGGCTGTATACATATTTTCAGAAACAAATAAAATGGAATAACCGCCATTCGATCTACGCAAAAAATATCAAAGAAGCCATCGAAAAAAGAACAGGCAATAGCGCCGATATTAACCTTGGACTGGTCAATGCCCTTCGTTATGCGAAGCTAGATGCCATCCCTGTTATTTTATCGACACGTGAGAATGGCTATGCAGGACTCTATGCACCAGCGATATCAGAGTTCAACCACGTTATTGCCCGCGTAAAAATAGGTGAAAACTACTACCTGCTGGATGCTACCTCTCCCTATGAGATGTTTGGAAATATCCCGATGAAATGTGTCAATTTTCAGGGAAGATCAATTCCCCTCGAAGGCGAATCTGACTGGGTAAAACTCGAGGCAAATCTTTCATCTAGTTATAGTAATTTCTTCTATGGTGAACTGTCGGAAGATGGTGCATTAAAAGGAAAATGGATTACCTCACGTAACGGTTATGGCGCTTCCAAAATGCGTGAACGCCTTCAAGGAAGTAATTCTGAAGAAGAATTCTATGAAAAAATAGATGAAGAAAACAATCGCATCAAAATCAACAGTTTTAAAGTATCGAATCGGGAATCTCTTGACAAACCACTAACGGAGGAGTTTGAAATTGAGATTAAGAATTTTGCAACCCTACAAAATGACCAACTTCTATTCAATCCTTATATTGACACCAAAATATCCAAGAACCCCTTCAACCTAACGGAGCGGAATTACCCAATCGACTTTGGTTCTTTAGTCCAAGAAGAGTGCTACATTGAAATCAAACTACCAAAAGGCTATGCATATCCAACGGAAGCAAAGTTAAAAAATATTAGTATGGCTCTTCCTGAACGTGCGGCCCGGTATATTTTCAAAATCAATAATACAACACCGGACGTTCTGATAATAGAATCTGCAACACAATTAAACAAACCCCTGTTTATGCCGGAAGAGTATTTTGATTTAAAAGAGTTTTTCAGCCGAATCATCCAGGCAGAAAAATTAGATGTTGTACTCAAAAAAATATAACAATATCGCTTAACACAAACTTCATTTTATATTGACGATTAGCTTAAATAAGGGTGATAACTTTGAATATCAAAAAAATAGTAAAATGATTAAAGATTCAGATTTATTCGAACTAGAGAATACCTTCCTTGGTGAAGGTTTCGAATTAGATGGTGATGATATTATCACCGATGAAGACTAGGTCTTCACTTTTTTAGCAAGTATTATTCCCCTTATATAATCTCAAAGCCCAGACATTCTTTGCTGGGCTTTTTCTTTGCTCCGTTCTTCACCAATTTGGCCAAAACTTATTATTTCCCTATCTTTATGTTATCCTGACAATCCGATATTGAGCTAACCCAGCTCCTATTTTACGGGAACACAAGCAACAGGTTTAAAGCAAATAACACACACATGAGAAAGATAATATTGGATCTGGCCATGACCCTGGATGGCTTTATTGAGGGTTCACAGGGAGAGGTTGACTGGTGCATTATGGATGATGACATGGATTTCGATGGCTTTTTGGCTTCGATCGATACCATCTTTTATGGCCGCGTGAGCTATGATGCCTGGGGTAATTTCCAGCCGCACGCTACGGCCGATGAAACAGAAATAAATCTTTGGAAAAATGTCCATGCGAAGAAAAAATATGTTTTTTCTAGTCAGGCAAGGCAAGATGAAAACGCTACCTTCATCCAGACTGACATCGCAAAACAAGTTCAGGAAATAAAAGCACAGCCCGGAAAGGATATTTGGCTATATGGTGGAGCGCGTCTAATTAAAACATTCATTCAGGCTAACCTTGTTGACATCTATCGCATTTCTGTTCACCCTATTGCCCTGGGAAGCGGCAAGCCTTTATTCGAAAACTTACCTGAACGACTATCCCTAAAACTTGTTCAAAGCGTCACATTCAAATCGGGAGTTGTTCAGTTAATCTATACCCCCCAAACATGAATCTTAACGATCAGGCAACCCCACAGATCGCTGATGATATGATCAGGAAAGTGATAGATCAACTCGAAAGCATACTTATGCTCCATTGCTATAACCTATCACAAGATCAAACAGGTAGGGCCTATTATGGTGTTAATTTTCAACTGGGCAACAAACACTTCAAATTTAGAAAGGCCAAGATAACACCAAAAAAAGTAGGATTATTCGTTGCACTCTGGAAACGTGACACCGATGGCCAGACCATACCTTTTACTGCAGATGATCATTTCGATTATTACCTTATTTCGGTTGAACAGGATCAGCATTTCGGCCTATTTGTCTTTCCAAAACAGGCGTTAGTTGAACATACAATCCTCACAGCGGGTTGTCAAATGGGCAAACGCGGATTCCGTATTTATCCAGATTGGAGCATGCCAACGAACAAACAGGCTACCAAAAGTAAACAATGGCAGCACACATACTTTGTGGATTTCTGTGGTCCCCACCAAGAAGCCAAAAACAAATTGACCCATATACTGCAATGCAGCTAGTCGATATTTTCGACCAAATCAGCATAAGCTGCACGCAACAAAGAAATTGCAGCCACCATACTTTGTTCGTCAAGATGAGCAAACCCCAACCGCAATGCTGTGACCGTTTTATTTTGATAAAGGCAATTACTCGGCAACAACAGTCCTTGCGACCGCACTTTCTCTTGCAAGGCTGTCAGCGAAACAACCGTATTAAACTGTATCCAAAAGGCCAGTCCCGAGGCCGGGACTTCAAACCTGATTTTATCTTCAAAATGCCGTAACAGCAATTGTACAAACAATTCTTTTCGCTCAGCAATTGTTTTCTGAAATTTACGCTGATACCGGAAGATATCACCTTGGTGGATAATCTCGCCCAATGTCTTCTCGATCATAAAATTCGGCTTTCCGAAGATGTTCAAATACTTTTTTCCCTCTTCCAACAGATCCTGAGGTGCGATCAAAAAATTCATTTGGAAACCAGGGTCAAAGAAACTACCGAAAGCACCTGTATAAATCACACGGTTGCCGCCATTTTTCCGGAAAAGTGATTCACCTTTCTCCTTAAAAAAGGAAGACTCAAAATCCACATCATCCTCAATAATGATAAAGTTATACTGCTCGGCCAACTGTAACAGTTGAATTTTCCTTCGCTCGGAAAGGTTAACCGTCGTTGGATACTGACACCTGGTATTGAGGTAAACACACCTGATTTCTCCGGGTCTAAATTGATCTCCGATCTTATCTACAATCATCCCCTCCGCATCTACCGGAATGGTTTTTAGCTTGGCCCCAGCTTGACTAAAGATCATGTTAGGTAAAAAATAACTTAAATTTTCTACCAGTACAATATCGTCGGGCCGGATCAATAATCGGGATAAAATTGAAAAAATCTGTTCCCGGCTGGCAATCGGCAACAAGAAATTCCGGGAAAGATGAAACCCTCTTGTTAAATTCAGATAATAGCTTAACTGATCCCTAAAAAACAAATTTCCTTCAGTCGTCGTCGGAAAATCATCACTTTTCTTTTTCCGTTTCACCATGGATGCATAAAAACGCACCAGTTCCTCCGCTCCAATGACATTATAATCAGGTGTTCCGTCCGTAAAATAGTACCTTTCGGGAACCTCTGAAATAGGCATATCCAATATGAGTTCCTTCCTAAAAAAGTAAGGCGCAAAATCAGGTGGCTGTCTAAATGCTTCAATCGCCGACCCGGAAGTACCGATAAGCTCGGGATTTTTCACAAAAGTCCCGCGATTAGCCAAAATTTTCACCCAGCCCTGGTCCTGCAATTCCGCTAAAGCGGCTACAATAGTTTTTCGGTGCACGTTCAGTTCTTCAGCAATCTTCCGGCTTCCGGGCAACAGATCTCCATCTTCCAATAGATTTCGCTTGACGGCATTGATAAATTGATAAACGATCTGTAGATAGATGGCATCTTCCTTACGGCGATCTATCTTAATAATGGAATGAAAACCTATACTAACCGGACTACTCATTATGTTTATTTCGGACTACCAAAGTTATCATTTAAACTATAATCTTTGCAATCATCATGAAAAAAATAATCGCATTGAATTACGAAATCCGAATGGTCATTAAGTAAAATAGATTTGATTTTAGCATAAAAACTTAGCATTAATATGGAAACAAAACCAAAATGGACGCAGGAAGAAGTTGTCGCTTTATACAACAAACCAATAATGGACCTGCTTTATGATGCGGCATCGATACATCGGAAATATCACGACCCGAACAAAGTACAAGTGTCCACATTGATATCAATAAAAACAGGTGGGTGCCCCGAAGACTGTGCCTATTGTCCCCAGGCCGCACGTTACCATACGAATGTAAAATCGGAAGGCTTAATGAGTGTAGAGCAGGTAAAAGAGCAGGCACTAGCGGCCAAAGCTGGAGGTAGCTCAAGGATCTGTATGGGGGCCGCCTGGCGCAATGTTAAAGATGGCCCTGAGTTTGACCATGTACTTGATATGGTCCGAACACTGAATAGACTTGACATGGAAGTCTGCTGCACGCTAGGAATGCTGACCGAAAACCAAGCACAACGCCTTTCAGAAGCTGGACTATACGCCTACAACCACAACCTCGATTCCTCTGCCGATTACTATAAGGAAATTATCTCGACCAGAAGCTATGACGATCGCCTTCAAACAATCGAAAATGTCCGTAAAACAAACATAACCGTATGTAGTGGTGGTATTATTGGGATGGGAGAAAGTATAGACGACCGTGCCGCGATGTTGATCACACTTGCTTCACTCATTCCACAACCCGAATCGGTACCAATCAATGCGCTCGTTCCTGTAAGCGGTACTCCAATGGAGGTCATGGAAACAGTTTCGATATGGGAAATGGTACGCATGGTGGCTACAGCGCGAATTTTATTGCCCACCACACAAGTTCGCCTTTCTGCAGGACGTACCAACATGAGTACAGAGGGGCAAGCTTTATGTTTTTTCGCGGGAGCAAATTCGATTTTCTCAGGCGACAAACTCCTCACCACGCCCAATCCCGACGTCAATGAAGACATGGACATGTTTCAAACATTAGGTTTGGTGCCACAACAGCCATTCGAGAAAAGAAATCAACCCGAAACCATCGCAACTGAGATGGCGCATTACCATGATCTTGGTGAAAGACCAAAATGGTCAAGACCCGAACATAAAATCCAGCGCAACATCGCTAAGCAGCAAAACAAATAACAGCAGCAAAACAAATAACAGAACTAATTCGGCAGACCATCATGGAAAGAGAAGAAATCAATCAACACAACCTTATCGATGATTTTGATAAAGAGCATCTATGGCATCCGTATACCACCATGACAAATCCCTTACCGGCCTACAAGGTTAAACGGGCAGATGGTTGTATAATCGAGTTGGAAAATGGACAGCAGCTTATAGATGGTATGTCCTCCTGGTGGTGCGCCATCCATGGCTACAATCACCCCGTCCTTAACGCTGCGGTCACAGCACAGCTCAGTAGCATGTCACACATGATGTTTGGTGGACTTACGCACGAACCAGCAATTGCTCTCGGTAAAATACTGCTTGACATCACCCCCACTTCACTCAACAAAATATTTTATGCCGATTCGGGTTCTGTCGCGGTAGAAGTTGCGCTTAAAATGGCTATTCAATACTGGGTCTCACAAAAAAAGACCAATAAGACAAACTTTGTCACGATTCGTTCGGGGTACCATGGCGATACCTGGAACGCGATGTCGGTCTGTGATCCCATTACTGGCATGCACCGCATCTTTGACAATGCTTTACCCAAACGCTATTTCGCCTCTGCCCCAAAAATAGGGTTTGAGCAAGAATGGGATGCCAATGACATCCAACCCTTGGCAGACCTGATCTGCTCACACAAGGATGAATTGGCCGCTCTCATCCTTGAACCTATCGTCCAAGGAGCCGGTGGCATGCGTTTTTACCATCCGGAGTACTTGCGTCAGGCAGCACATCTCTGCAAAGAAAATCAACTTCTTTTAATCTTTGATGAGATTGCTACCGGATTTGGGCGCACGGGCAAGCTCTTTGCCTGGGAGCATGCCGGAATAGTGCCCGATATCATGTGTATCGGCAAAGCCTTGACCGGTGGCTATATGACGCTATCCGCCGTGATCACCTCAGATCATGTTGCGAATACAATCTCCAACGGTACACCAGGTACGTTTATGCACGGGCCAACTTTTATGGCCAACCCCTTGGCTTGCGCAGTAGCCCACGCTTCCATCAAATTACTATTGGCAACGGACTGGAAAGCGAAAGTAACGTTAATCGAAGAACAATTGAGACGGGAACTTAGCGCTGCAACAGCGCTGCCCCAAGTCGAGGAGCTCAGAATTCTAGGTGCAATTGCAGTCATCGAGATGAAAAACTCCGTCGATCTCTCCAGCATACAACAGCGGTTTATCGAAGAGGGAATTTGGGTAAGGCCATTCGGAAAACTGATTTATATCATGCCCCCTTTTATCATAAATGAAGGTGAGCTTCACAAGTTAACACAGGCATTGCTAACCGTAATCAGCACAGTCCAATGATTGAAAACAGTCTAATCCAGCGCATTGAAGATGAATTATTTGCCCTTGAAAAACAAGGGAATAAACGAAAACTTCCCCTTATCACACAACAGGATAACACAGGAAAGGAGCATGTTAAAGAGCGTTACAACCTCTCGTCTAACAATTATCTTGGACTTGCGACAGATCAGATACTTCGTCAAGAATTCCTAAACTCGGTGACAAAGGATAATGCTGTATTCAGCGCCTCCTCTTCGCGTCTACTCACAGGAAACCATGCACGCTATACGCAATTGGAAACAAAGCTGTGCCGAATGTTCGGTATGGAAAGTGCATTGGTCTTTAACAGCGGCTACCACATGAATGCAGGCATACTTCCTGCAGTTTGTGATACAAAGACATTAATTCTCGCCGATAAGGGTGTCCACGCAAGCCTAATTGATGGCATCCGACTATCCAATGCGACCTGCTACAGGTATCGGCATTCCGATTATACGCACTTAACGCAATTATTGACAAAATATGCCCATCGCTTCACATGCGTCATCATCGTTACAGAAAGTATTTTTAGCATGGATGGTGATTGCACGGACCTCAACTATCTGGTCAGTCTAAAACAACGTTTCCCCAATACCTTACTTTATGTCGATGAAGCTCACGCCGTAGGCGTACGCGGAATACAGGGACTTGGCTGCGCAGAAGAACAGCAATGTATTGCCGATATTGATTTCCTGACAGGCACCTTCGGAAAAGCTTTAGCATCGGTTGGTGGCTACCTGCTATGTAAGGAACCAATCCGGAATTATTTGATCAATAAGGCACGTACACTACTTTTTACAACAGCGCTGCCACCGATCAATCTATTATGGACTGTGTTTGTTTTGGAACGCTTAAGTGACTTTACAGACCGGCGCCAACAGCTGCACAAAAATAGCCTATTGCTCAAACAGCAAATAATTGCCAAAGGCTTTAATTGTCCGTCAGAGAGTCATATTCTACCAGTCATTATCGGTAATAACAAGGAAACGGTACTGAAAGCAGAAGAACTGCAGCGAAAGGGATTTTACGTGCTTCCCATACGCCCGCCCACAGTACCAGAAGGAACATCAAGAATCCGAATTTCATTGACAGCAACAATGACATCGTCCATGATCGAACAACTTGCAACAAGCTTATGATACTTAAAAGAATCGCTCCTAAAAGAGTCACTCCGGCGGATAATTTGCCAGAGCGGCATCTTCAGGCAAAATCCAACGAAAAACTACTGTTATTCTTTGCAGGCTGGGGAATGGATGAACACCCTTTCTTGCACTATTCCCCAGTCGGCAAAGATCTTATTGTTGCCCATAGTTATGCGGATTTACTGTTGGACAAAAGTCTACTGGCAGGCTACCAGGAAATTGAGGTTTTCGCCTGGTCTATGGGGGTATGGGCAGCATCAATGGTACTGCCCGAACTTCAAAACAGCAATTACCCCATCAGCACATGCACTGCAATCAATGGAACACCATTTCCAATAGATGACGAAAAAGGAATTCCTAGCCAGTTATTTAAAGGAACATTGGATACACTGAGCAATAAAACGTTGGAAAAATTCAGATTACGCATGTGTGGTTCCAAGGCCCTTTTTAACTACTTTCTTGAAAGAGCCCCCCAACGCGACATCGAAGACCTCCGTTCAGAGCTCATCGCGATTGAAAAAACAGCTGGTGCAAAATCAGCAGCTGCATTCCAATGGCATCAGATATATATAGGCAAAGAAGATCGAATCTTCAACTTAGAGAATCAAAAACGCGCCTGGCCCGGTACTGCATATACGATAATCGATGCTACTCACTATCCCGAACAATTATTTAAGCACCTTTTAAGATGATCATCATGATGGACAAACAAAGGATTAGATCCCGTTTCGCTAAAGCGGCATCTAACTATCAGTCGGCAGCGATCGCCCAATATGAAATAGCAAAAAAAATGATCAGGTTGATGCAGGAGAACATACAGCTAAGACCACAAAAAGTATTGGAAATTGGCTGCGGAACAGGACTTTTTTCGCGGTTAATCCTACAGCATATCAAACCAAAAAAAATGGTTTTAAATGATATCTGTCCAGAAATGATGCCCGAAGTAATGGATATTTTGACATCGTCGCACACGTTCATCTGTGCTGATGCAGAAACTTATGCTTTTCCCAAAGACATCAATCTAATCGCGTCCTGTTCTACGATTCAGTGGTTCAACAATCCTCACGCTTTCTTTGAAAGCTGCTATGGATCCCTTCCGGATTCCGGTATCCTTGCCTTCAGCACTTTTGGACATGACAATATGCACGAGATCAATGCAACGGCACATGTTGGACTAACATATCGATCTAAATCGGAACTTATCGCAGAACTTTTAGCGTTGAATTATAAGATCCTCGTTGCACAAGAAGAACATTTGAAACTGCACTTTGAAAGCCCACTACAAGTTCTTGTTCACCTGAAACAAACGGGGGTAACGGGAATAAAAAATCACCGGTGGACAAAAGGCAAACTTCGGGCTTTCTGTGATAAATATACATCTCGCTATGGGACAGAAGAGGGCGTATCCCTAACCTACCATCCCATCTATATTATTGCAAAAAAATAATAGCTGAGCACTCCAATTACAAACAATCGAACAACCTACAAAAGAAACACAGCAATGAATGAAAATATCTATTTTGTTTCCGGCATAGATACCGGGATCGGAAAAAGTTATGCGACTGGCCTCCTCGCGAAACAATGGAATACAAGCGGTATACGCACCATTACCCAAAAGCTTGTACAAACTGGAAATACAACTATTTCTGAAGACATCGTGCTGCATCGCCAACTCATGGAAATCCCATTAACGGCAGAAGATCATCAGAAAATTACGATGCCGGAGATTTTCACCTACCCCGCCTCCCCTCATCTAGCAGCGCGCCTGGATAATCGTGAAATTGACTTTAAAAAGATCAGACAGGCTAGCTTAACATTAAGCCAACGCTACGATGCTGTTCTTATTGAAGGTGCAGGTGGGTTGATGGTTCCATTAAGAGAAGATTATCTGATTATCGATTACATCCAAGAAATGCAGTATCCGCTTATTTTTGTCACCTCTGGAAAATTAGGGAGTATCAATCATACCTTACTAAGTCTGGAAGCGATCACCAAGCGCAAGATCAATCTACATACCTTGGTTTACAATACATTTCCTGTTCATAAAGACCGCACCATAAGTACTGATACGGAGTTGTATCTTCGTCGTTATATAGAAACAAACTATCCGGAGACCTTATTTGTTCGCGTGTAAATAAGGTCAAGCGGATACTATTGATAGATATATAGCAACAGCAGGGAACCCATTCAATAAGAATTGACCGCCATCCCTGCTGAAACAGTACAGATTATGCTAATAATGGATCAGTTGTACACTCAACACCTGTTTCCAATCGCCCTGCGAGCTGAATGACGAAACTGCTGTCTCCCTTGATTCGTACAGCAATATCATACCAATTTCCTTGACTTTCAACATCCAGGATCAATGGAACTTCTTCGGCGGGAGCTATTTCTTTCGTTGTGGCATATTTTCCATAGCTAAGGCTTTCGACAACTACCGTTACCCGCTGGTCACTCTTGTTCCTGAGTCTCAACTGTAATTTCCCTGTCGCTGCCTGAGTTAGCGCTTTCAGTTCCGGAGAAACGGTAGCCTCTAGTGCTGCTGCTCCTTTTTGTCCAGAAAATTTTCGATAAAAACCATTTGGACCATGTAATTCAAAAGCATAGCGATCTCCTTCAAATCGTGCCAGGTCCCACTGATATGCCAAACGATCACCGACCTTCACCGCAAAATTCCAATTACGGTAGGTTTCACTTTGCCCCTGTTCATCACGATATTCCAACGGACTATAAACATTGAAGGCTGTACCTGCCGTCCTTTCTCCGAAAAACTTGCTGTCTACAGTCATCGTTAGATGAAATACTCCGTCTTTCACATAGCCCACCGCATCATGCGCATAAGGCAATTGCAAAGATCTACGAATCCCCCGCTCCTGTATTCGGTCAAATCCCGGAATCCATCCGTTTTTAGTCGCGAGATCAGGATCTTTGACCTCAACAAAGCCTCGCGGATCATCTTTGAACTGCGCATTGTATATCGTTTCGATATATTGATTCCGATCAAGAGAAGGGAGTTGTTCCTTTTGCTGAGTAAAAGGCGTAAAGGCGGTTGTCAAATCACCACAGATTGTTCTACGCCATGCACTGATGTTTTCCAAATGTATATTCTTGTTCAGCTTTTTATTAAAGAAAGATTCCAAAAATTGCAAAGTAGATGTATGATCAAATACCTGAGAGCAGACCTTACCACCTCGTGACCAAGGCGACGCAATATACATGGGAACACGAAAACCTAGGCCCACAGCCCCTTCACGTGCCTGCTTTTTAGGAATTCCCTGTTTTAGCTCATTTTCTAAACGAACCATTTCCACCTCCGTATCGATCCCTGGAGAACATGCTCCTGTATCTTTCTTCTTTAAATCAGGTACAAGGAAAGGTTTCACATGATCATAGTAACCATCGTTTTCATCATAGGTAATGATAAAAATTGTTTTTCTCCAAACCTCTGGGTTCTTCGTTAAGATATCTAAAACTTCAGATACATACCAAGCTCCATACCAGGGCGCACTCGGGTGGTCCGAGAAATTCTGTGGACCGGCCAACCAGGATACTGCAGGCAATTTACCAGTATCAACGTCTTTCCGAAATTGATAAAGAATATCTCCTTTAGGGACCTCCAATGTACTTTTTTTCCCCTGTGCCTTAAAACGTAACGTATCAAGCGACCTGTAATTGTTGTCCCCCTTGTTTACCGTAAACGCCCGCTCATTTAATGATTTCGTAAAATCACTTAGCTTTTTATAATTGTTTGCATTGAATTCCTTTAGTTCCGCCTCAGCTCGCTCAAGAGCCTCACTCTTTTTGCGAATATCAGCGCGTATCTTTTCGGCTTGTTCCTCGGAAGAAGGAGACTTCTCTTCCAACTTGGAAATCTGCACGGGCAAATCCCGAACCTGCGTTTCCAGGCTTCTGATATAGTTCTCCTTAAATTTAACTTGATAAGCTTGAAAAAACTCCAGTAGATTACACCCAAAATTGGATAGCCATGCTCTTTCCTGTCCGGAAAACCCTCCGCCACAGCTTGTCTCATTTTGATAAAAACGCCAGTTAATGCCGTTCTTTTCAAGCAATTCCGGAAAAGTTTCCCAAGTCATTTTACCATAGCCAAAGTCATCATTCCGAATATTCGCTTTTTGCAGACCATCTTTCATCTCTGTAATCTTACCCGTCCAGAAAAAGGAACGGTTAGGCGTAGTGCTGGTCATTCCCGAGCAAAAATTCTGATCACATACTGTAAAAGCATCCGCTAAGGCATAATGAAAAGGCAAATCTTCGCGTGTAAAATACCCCAATGTTAAGGGCATCGCCGCATATTGTTTATTACCTGATTGCTTCGATAACAGCCAATGATCGTAACGACCTTGGTTAAAGGCATCCACCTGGCTTGCACGACTATGTGGAAGAGAACCCATCCAGGTCACTTTACTTTCCTTCAGATTTAATCGAAAAGGAGCATAAGTTTTTCCCTCTTTATCCGTTTGATACCATACGGGTAAACCGTTCGGTAAACGTATCGAACGTGGATCATTGAAACCCCGAACTCCCGAAAGACTACCTAGCGTATGATCAAAAGATCGGTTCTCCTGCATCAGGATGACGATATGTTCGGCATCTAAAAAGCTACTTCCTGGGGCAGGGTCTATGGCAAAGGCTTTCTGGATCGATGCGGGCATGAAGCTGGCAATACCTGCTGCTCCTGAAAATAGTAGGGTCTTTCGTAGGAATTCTCTTCTGGTTTCCATAACACTTATTTATAATTTCGATTTGAATCTACTTAGATTTCTTTTTGTTTCACATTTCTTCGTGTAAATCTTATGTTACCAAATTAAGCACGAAGAAAACATCTCCTTGATTGGATGACAAAAATTTGTTTATTTTTACGAAAAGACAACAGATATAAATATGGTGGACATTTTGCTGCTCGAAGACGACAAGGTACTCTCTAAAGAGATCCGATCTTTTCTATTAAGCCAGGGCTTTACCTGTGATCAAGCCTTTGATGGAATCGATTTTTTGGCCAAAACACACCAAAAGAAATATGGTTTTTATCTATTGGATATCAACGTCCCCAAAATCAATGGATTGGAAATCTGTAAAAAGATAAGAAGCCATGACGCATTGACACCAATTATTATTCTCTCGGCATACGATGATATAGATGATAAAAAGGAGGCATTTCTCAGGGCTGCTGATGACTATTTGGTTAAACCTTTCGTCTTAGATGAATTGCTGATGCGCATCTATTCCCTATTGCGTCGGCAACAACATAGCGAAAACAATGAAACAAAAACATTGGTAGTCGATGATCTGATCATTTATCCTGATGAGGCCCGGGTATTACGTGCAAATGAAGAAATTAATCTTACTCAAAAAGAATTTCAACTGCTGCTTATCTTAGCTCAGGCAAAGGGTCGTACCTTGTCCAAACAGCATATTTCGGAGGAAGTATGGCAAAATCAATTTCAGACAACACAGAATACAATTGAAGTTTATATCAACTTTTTGCGTAAGAAGATTGATAAAAACTTTGAGAATAAACTGATCCATACAAGACCTGGCTTTGGTTATTACCTATCGGCAGAAAAATGAATTTAAAGAAGAAAATAGCGATTAGCTTTAGCATTGCATTCTCCGTCCTTTTCGGTATAGCGATGTTGATTATCTACTATGCTAGTTTCGATTTTCGGAAAGATCAATTTCGCCAGCGACTGATTGATAAATTGGACAATATTTCCCATTATATTGCCAGTAACCCCTATTTCAACCGCCAATCTTACAAAAACTATTTTCACGATGACGAAGATGGCCTTTTCTATGAAGATGTTATCATCCTTGACAAAAACAAACAGCTCGTCTTCAGTACCGTAAAGGATCAGACCATTACCTGGAATGCCTCGATTGTCAATCGGCTAACTCAGGAAAAACAGATCTTCTACTATCAGGACCAATACGAAACACTGGCCAAATATTATCGCATCAACGGTTTACCTTATTATATTATCGTAAAAGCACAGGATTACTCCGGAAATGAAAAAATGGACCATCTTGCGCTCGTCCTAACAATATTATTTGTCCTGAGCGCTGTTCTGGTCTGGATATTTAGTTATAACCTCATCCAGCGCCTATTGATCCCACTCGATAAATTAAAAGATAATATTACGCAGATTAATGCCAGTAAACTTACCAAACCTGTCGAGTATACCGGTCATACCGATGAGATTGCTATACTAACCCGAGCATTTAATACCATGCTGCTGCGACTTTCGGCTGCTTTCGAATCGCAGAAAGAATTTAATTCCAGCGCCTCCCACGAGCTGCGAACACCGCTTGCCCGAATGTCCTTTCAGCTGGAGAACCTTTATCATCAAAATCAGCTGAGTGAAGACGTAAAGCAGGTTTTACGTAACATATCCAAGGAAACCTTACATCTTTCGGAGGTAACCGATTCGCTGATGTTACTTTCAAAGTTCGACTCTGAGCGTTTGAAAACGACCTATAAGGAAGAGCGGATCGATGAAATTATCTTTATGGCCTATGAAAAAGTAGCCAAGGTATTCCCCGACCTGCAACTGGATTTTTCAATTGGTGGGATCGAAGATCCAAAACTTAGTATTTTCTGTTCCGCACAATTGATTGAAATTGCTTTTGTGAATTTATTTAAAAATGCTGCGCTCTACTCCGATAATAGGGAGGTAAAAGTGATGATTCTAGAATCAACCTTCGAACTCAAGGTACTTGTCAGCAATACTGGCCCAGCCTTGAGCACAATCGACCAAAAGCGAATTTTCGATGCATTCAGCCGCGGTGAAAATGCAAGTGAAACAACAGGATCAGGCTTAGGGCTACGTATCGTTCAGCGTATCATGCAATCCCATCAAGCAACGATAGCATATCAGGCAGATCTAAAACAATCTACGCATACTTTTGTATTACTATTTAAATTGTTTCTCAACCAGAAAGGTTAGTTGCAAAAATCGCTCCAAATTAACCGGAAGCCATTAATAAACAAGTAGATACATTTATTAACCGACACATTAGGCTTCTTATCTACCTGAAAAACATGCTAATTTTAAGCTTTTTTTAAGCATTTATTAAGGGGCTTTTAATATTCGACCAGTTATTTTGTTACACAAGTTTTGATAAACATGACAAAGAAACCTTTAATATTTTTATTGCTTTTCAATAGTATGGCTTTTGCTCAACAAAAACCGCCACAGGCAGATTACACGAGTATTCATGAAAGTACACGTGGGAATAAGCAAAGTGAGATCTCGGGAAAACAGATGACACTGCAGGAATGCGAAGAAGCATTCGTCAGCAAGAACCTTTCCCTCCTGGCGCAACAATATGACATCAGCCAGGCAGAGGCTGACGTCATACAGGCCAAAATATGGGATCTACCACAGTTGCAGCTGTCTGCCAATGCCTACGACCCACAGAACAAAAAAGCATTTCATATTGGTCAATCCAAGGAAGCAAGTGTATCCCAATTGATTTATCTCGGTGGAAAAAAGAAGAATGAAGTGGAATTTGCTAAATCAAATGTTGAACTTGCTAAGTTGCAGTTCAGTCAATTGCTGGCAAGTCTTCGTGCGCAGCTGCGTACAACCTTTTACTCCCTTTACTTTGAGCAACATAAGTTGGCGGATATTAAAATTCAGTTGGATTACCTAAATAATCTGCTTGCAGCGTATAAAGAGCAAGGAAAAAAAGGGAACGTTTCTTTGAAAGATCAGGTTCGTCTTCAAACAATGGCCATCGATCTCAACAACGAAAAAACGACAGCGATCAATAATAGCATCAATCTACAGCAGCAATTACGTGTGCTTATTTCCAGTCAGGAAGATGTATTACCGAAGTTAACGGATCAAGAAGCAGATCAGGAACTTGCCGTAAAGCCAACCATGCCTTTGGACAAAATCTACCAATTGGCCTTGGAAAACAATGCCGATTATCAATTTGCCTTAAAGACCTCGGAAAGCTCACAGTTATTTACAAAATGGCAACAATCCCTAAACACACCTGATATTAACTTTGGCCTTTCCTACAGCCAGAATGGGGGTGTATTCCGCAATGAGGTCAATGTCACAGCCGCCATTCCGATCCCGTTGTGGAAACAAAATAAAGGAAATGTTATCAAAGCGAAATACGCCGAAGAAGAAGCAAAGAAAAATATTGAAGTCCAACGGCAGCTGCTGGAGTCACAGATCCGTTCCAACTATCAGTCCTGGGAAAATCAATATAACCAATATTTTACCATTACACCAGACGACCTTCATAACATCGCTGTGGTCTATGATGGCATATTCAACAATTTTAGAAAAGGGAATATTTCTTTAGTTGAATTCACTGATTTTATGGACAGCTATCGGATATCTATTCTTAAACTATACGATATGAAAAAGGAAATTATTCTCAACGCCGAACAATTAAACTACCTGGCTCAAACTTCTATATTCAATTCAACTCATGTCAACTAAAAAACTTCTTATAGCCACTGTGGCAATAGTGCTACTTTACTCTTGCCAAAATCATAAAGAAACAGATAATGCAGCCATTGTCAAAGGTTTCGAAATTAGTGAGACGATGCTTAAATCGACAAGTTTTGCTACGGTAAAAAAAGAAAATGTGACCGAAGAACTCAACTTCTTTGGAAAGATATCGGCCGATCAAAACAATTACATCGATATTTTCCCGCTCGTTGGAGGGAATGTTATCTCCGTTAATGTTTCTTTGGGTGATTATGTCCATAAAGGTCAGGTATTGGCAACAATCAGAAGTACGGAAGTCGCCGGTATACAAAAGGATCTTTCAGATGCCAAAACCGATGTGTTACTCGCCGAGAAAAACTACCGTGTAGCCGAAGACATGTATAATGGTAAATTAAGTACAGATAAAGACATGCTGGAAGCAAAGGGACAGTTAACCAAAGCCAAAGAGCAACTACGCCGTTCAGAGGCCGTCAGTCAGATCTACAATGTCCGTACAGGTAATATTTATTCGGTCGTATCTCCAATCGATGGTTACATCGTCCAAAAGAACATCAATAAGGACATGCAGTTGCGTAGTGACCGCAGCGATAATATCTTTGATGTGGCCAATACAAAAGATGTATGGGCAATTCTTAACGTCAACGAAACAGATATCGACAAGATTAGTATGGGCATGCCGGCTATTGTGTCTACCCTGAGCTACCCGGACAAAAAATTCCAGGGTAGTATCGATAAAATCTTTAAGATCATCGATCCGCAGACGAATTCAATGCAGGCACGGGTAGTGCTAGACAATAAGGATGGTTTACTTATTCCTGATAGTAAAGCGACCATTAAAGTATTACATCGCTCCAATACGGAAGCGCTCGCAGTTCCTTCTGATGCGGTCATTTTCGATCAAAACAAATATTTCGTATTAATCTATAAATCCCAAAATGATATTAAGATTCGCGAAATACTACCGATCAAACAAAATGAAGGAACAACCTACATGGCTACGGGGCTACAGGAAGGTGAAAAAGTTGTTGTCAACAATAAACTTTTGATCTATAGAGCACTGAATAATTAATCCGTCTTAGCATTTACACGAATGAACAAATTCATTAAAAATATCATTGCCTTTTCCATTAAAAATAAAGCATTTACCTTTATTTGGGTCGGTATTTTGGCTATTGCTGGTTTCATTAGCTTTAAAAGCATGCCCATAGAGGCATTTCCTGATGTGACCAATACACAAATAACCATCATTACCCAATGGAATGGAAGGAGTGCGGAGGAAGTCGAACGTTTTGTAACGACACCAATCGAACTAGGCATGAGTCCGGTCCAAAAGAGAACAAGCATACGGAGCACCACCATGTTTGGCCTCTCCATTGTTAAAATCATTTTTGATGATGGTGTGGACGATACTTTTGCACGCAACCAGGTCAACAACCTCATGCGGTCTGTAAGCCTACCAGACAATGTCGACCCAGAAGTACAGCCCCCTTATGGCCCTACAGGAGAGATATTCCGTTATACATTACATAGCGATCAACGCAATTCACGCGACCTCCTTACTTTGCAGACCTGGGTCATTGACCGCGCTTTGCGTGGTGTCCCAGGTGTAGCAGATATCAACGTTTTTGGTGGACAGGATTTGGTTTACGAAATCAGTACCGACCCGATAAAACTTGATAAATTTAATCTGACTCCTTTGCAGGTATTTGATGCTGTCAGCAAAAGTAACCTGAATGTCGGCGGAGATGTCATCGAAAAAAGTGGCCAGTCTTATGTCGTACGCGGTATTGGTTTGGTCAACTCAATCAATGATATCGAAAACATCACTGTAATCAACCAAAAAGGGAATCCCGTCTTTGTTAAAAATGTAGCCGAAGTAAGAGAAAGCGCGATGCCCCGCGTGGGCCAAGCCGGTTTTGGTAAGAATGATGATGTGGTAGCGGGAACCATCGTAATGCGGAAAGGCGAAAATCCAAGAGAGGTTTTAACTGCTGTAAAAGCGAAAATAGACGAGCTCAACAACAAAATCCTTCCCAAAGATGTCAAAATGCAAACCTTCTATGACCGTGACAATCTCATGGATTTCACGACCCATACCGTTATGCATAACTTGATTGAGGGTATTGTACTCGTCACCTTGATGGTATTGCTCTTTATGGCAGATTGGCGCACTACGGTCATCGTTTCCATTATTATACCCCTCGCATTACTTTTTGCCTTTCTATGTCTTAAACTAGCAGGCATGAGTGCCAACTTGCTTTCTTTGGGCGCAGTAGACTTTGGTATTATCATCGACGGTGCCGTCGTCATGGTTGAAGGGATATTTGTCATGTTGGATCACCAGGCCCATAAGCTGGGCATGGAGAAATTCAACAAAATGGCCAAAGCTGGTTGGATCAAACAGACAGGAACAGGCTTGGGAAAAGCAATCTTTTTCTCCAAGCTAATTATCATCACCTCATTGATCCCCATATTCTCCTTCCAAAAAGTAGAAGGAAAAATGTTTTCGCCACTGGCCTTTACCCTGGGTTTTGCTTTACTGGGAGCATTACTGTTTACCTTGACACTCGTTCCGGCTTTATCGCATATTCTGCTCAATAAAAATGTGAAAGAAAGACACAATCCATTTGTTGAATTCTGGAATAGAATTGTTGCCAAGGGTTTTGGATTCACATTCCGAAACAAGCGTCTGAGTATGATCGTTGCAATTACTTTACTAGCTGCAGTCTTATTTTCTGCAAAATTTTTAGGAACAGAATTTTTACCTACATTAAATGAAGGATCTCTTTGGGTTACTGCCGAGATGCCTATGAGCACTTCTTTACGTGAATCGGTTAAAACAACCAAACTGTTAAAGAGTACTTTGGAAACCTTTCCTGAAGTCACCGGCGTACTGTCGCAAACTGGACGGAGCAACGATGGTACCGACCCCAATGGCTTTGGCTTTGTTCAGTTTGCTGTGGCCCTAAAACCTAAAGAGGAATGGACACGTAAAATCACCATGGATCAGTTGATCGAAGAGATGGACCATAAACTCAAACAATTTCAGGGTATCACCTATAACTATTCACAACCTATTTCGGATAATGTTGCCGAAGCAGTTGCTGGTTTCAAAGCCGAAAACGGCATTAAGATCTTTGGCGATAACCTCGCTACCTTAGACCGCCTGGCGAAAGAAGTTTATGCACAGGTCAAAGGTATTCAAGGCATTAAAGAACCTGGTATTATTCTCAATATTGGTCAGCCCGAAGTGAGTGTGGTATTGGATCGGACCCGTATGGCAGCTTTCAACGTTCTACCGGCAGATGCACAGGCGGTACTCGAAATGGCCTTCGGCGGAAAGACCGCTTCCATTTTGTACGATGGTGAACGCAAATTCAACATTCGCCTACGCTATGCACCCGAATATCGGAAAACAGAAAAAGATATTGCACAGCTGATGGTCCCTTGTGGTGATGGCACATTAATTCCTTTGAAAAGTATCGCGACCATTGAAAAAGATAATGGTGCTGCTTTTATCTATCGCGACAACATCAAACGCTATATTGGCATCAAATTTTCCATCCGCGACCGTGACTTAGGAAGCACCATTGCTGAAGCACAACAAAAAGTAAGTAAAATAAAACTTCCCGAAGGATATTCCATTGGCTGGACTGGACAATTTGAAAATCAACAACGTGCTACCCACCGTTTAGCACAGGTGGTACCAATCAGTTTGATCGTCATCTTCTTCCTATTGTTTATTCTATTCGGGAATATCAAAGATTCGCTGCTCGTATTGGCCAATGTTCCTTTTGCGCTTATCGGTGGAATTATTGCATTACACGTTACGGGTATGAATTTTGGAATTTCGGCTGGAGTAGGTATGATTGCATTATTCGGGATATGTATCCAGAATGGAGTTATCCTGATCTCGGAATTCCATCAGAACAAGAAGGAAGGCCTACCCAATGACCAATCAATTTATAAAGGTGTAAAATCGCGAACAAGACCTGTAGTCATGACAGCTCTAATGGCTTCCATCGGACTATTGCCAGCTGCATTATCGACAGGTATAGGTTCGGAATCACAAAAACCTTTGGCGATCGTCATCATTGGCGGACTAATCTCAGCGACGATATTGACGTTGTTGGTATTTCCAATCATCTATGATATCTTCAACAGAAAAGAAAAGGTACAACAAACAATCGCTGAATAATGTTGTCCATATGTTATATACTATATACTTCGACCATTAAAAGGTCATCGGTACTGCCCCACGCTGGGAAGCGGCAGGGCAGTATCATTTTTTTGATGATACTTTTGATGTAACATTTGTATCTATTCCGGCTTAAAAATTTCAAAAACAATAAAAAGCCCTTAAGTTTACAACAAATTACCTTCCAAAAAGCAGCTGCTGCTTTTTGGATCACACAAACAAACAAATATTTATGACTATTCTCACCTTTACAATCATCCTTCTCCTGGGTGCTTTTGTAGCAGGACTCTTAGGATCCCTGACAGGCTTAGGCGGAGGGGTCGTTGTCATCCCTTTATTGACTCTTCTGTTTCATGTCGACATCCGTTATGCCATTGGAGCCGCCTTGCTGGCTTCCATAGCGACTTCATCCGGTGCAGCAACAGCTTACGTCAAGGAAGGCATCACCAACATCCGGCTCGGGATGTTTCTTGAAATTGCAACCACCATTGGAGCAGTGATCGGCGCTGTTATTGCCATTTACATGCCTACGAATACCATTGCAATCATCTTTGGTGTTGTACTTATCTTCTCTGCGGCAATGACGGTACGTAAAAAAAACGAACACGCACTTTCCGGCGGTTCGGTCCTGGCGGAAAAATTGAAACTGAACAGTACCTATCCCGCTGACGGCAAATTAATTCCTTACAAACTTACCAACATAGCCGGAGGATTCTCTTTGATGGGGATTGCAGGAATACTTTCTGGATTATTGGGCATTGGTTCCGGTTCCCTTAAAGTACTAGCAATGGACAGCATGATGAAAATCCCATTTAAAGTCAGTACCACAACGAGCAACTTTATGATCGGTGTCACCGCAGCGGCTTCTGCAGTGGTCTATTTACAAAGAGGCTATATGGATCCAGGTATTGCTTTTCCAGTTATCCTAGGCGTATTATGCGGCGCCATTACAGGATCCAAGCTCTTAAAACGGATGAATCCGAAGACTTTACGCATTATTTTCGCCGTCGCCATTACATTGGTGGCATTAGAAATGATCTTCAACGGATTCCAGCACAAATTCTAAAAACGGTAGTTTACACGATTTAGAATTTTAGGTTTGTAACATCCTTCCGTTAGACGATGAAGGACATAACTACTCAAAATGAAACAAGTATTTTCGAAACACTATTGGGGAGACAAGGACATCTCACTTTTGGTAGGACAAATTTTACGTATTGGCGTTATATTCGCCTCCTCTATTCTTATCCTTGGCGGTATCTTCTACCTCATTGTTCATGGACAGGACACCGTACCGAATTACAGAGATTTTGTCGGTGAAGGGAATTCCAACACAACAATTACCGGAATTATTACCGGGGCATTCAACCGAAATATTCCACAGGTTATACAGCTAGGTGTACTTCTATTGATTTGTACCCCCATCGTGCGCGTGATCGGCTCGTTATTTGGGTTTGTCATCGAGAAGGACCGGCTTTACATTATTATCACATTGATTGTATTAACAGTCATTATAGGCAGTATACTCAGCGGCATCAAGGGATAATAAGGCTTTATCTCTTGATCCGCCGCCAGGCAGATTTTTCCAGTGCGTATTCAAAATTTTTACGTTCAGGTTCGTTCACATAGCTGACCATCTTTTCAGCCACTTTAATTGCACCCAAGCGCTCAACTGCCGTCTGAGAACGATAATTTTCAGCCCCTACATGCAGGTAAATTCGATCCACAAAATTGAAGGCAAAATCAAACATCATCTCTTTGACCAATGGATTGATTCCTGCACCCCAATATGCACAGGCATAAAACGTATACCCAACAAAAATCGATTTCTCCGCTTCATCAAGCCCATAATACCGCGTACTACCGATGCAGGCACCACTTTCCTTATCGAAGATTAAATAAGCAGACTTACTTGCCAAGGCACCTTCAAAAAATAGGCGAAAAACATCTTCCTTCCAGCGGTCCTTATTGGGATGCTGTTCCCAGATCAGGGGATCTCTGGCAACTTGATATA
Source organism: Sphingobacterium paramultivorum (assembly GCF_014109745.1). Taxonomy (NCBI): domain Bacteria; kingdom Pseudomonadati; phylum Bacteroidota; class Sphingobacteriia; order Sphingobacteriales; family Sphingobacteriaceae; genus Sphingobacterium; species Sphingobacterium paramultivorum. The sequence goes on along the minus strand of NZ_CP058555.1, from coordinate 5,979,750 downwards.
GCGTATCAAAATCCGCTGGTTCTATGATTCGTAATACGACCTTATCGTTTTCAAGGGTATTGGGTGCAACAAACTTCATGAGACATATTTATAGTTTTAGCAATCAAAATATTTTAAATCCTACAGAAGATACCAATTATTGATGAAACTATTTGAATTACGGCAATATCCAGTCAAATATTACACCAAAATGTTGATTTCATCACTGTTTTGATCAAATTGAATAAAAGCAATAGCCAGCAACTGAATTATTTTAACTTAGGATTGATAGGAATCAAACAGCTTGTTAAATTAGCATTGCAAAATTTCGTATTTTACAGCCAAATGGAACAATTCAAGGAATTTGTAAAACAACGCATTGATGTCACTGAGGAAGAACTGAATGACATCGTTTCACGTTATCAGGTAAGGAAAATAAAGAAAAAAGAATACTTCCTCCGGGCTGGCGAGGTGTGTCACCATGAAGCATACGTGATCAGCGGTTTATTTAAATCTTTCTATGTCACCGCCGATGGGATCGAACACATTCTACAGTTTGCAATTGAAGATTGGTGGATCGGTGATATTGCCAGCTTTAATTATCAGGAGCCAGCACTTCAAAATATCCAGGCTTTGGAAAACGCTGTGGTACTTACACTGTCAAAAAAAAATAAAGACAAACTTTACGAAGATCATCCAATCTTTGAGAAACTCTCCAGGATAATGGCCCAACGTGCACAAATAGCATCGCAGCACCGTATTATCTCGAGCATAGGTTTTACTGCACAAGAGCGGTATCTGGATTTCATCAAAAGGTATCCTAAAATCTACCCGCGGATCTCCAATATGCAATTAGCATCCTATCTTGGCGTCACACAAGAGTTTCTAAGCCGTCTAAAAAGACAAATATTAAAGCCGAATCGAAATTCTTGACCTACATCAATTTTTTCATTGTTAGTTTATCCCACCTTTGCAGAAGCTTGTTCAAACAAACATTTTGAACTTTTGAAGGTTAGATAAATAAAAAGAAAACACATGAATAAATTTTTCCAAATTTTGGCTGTAGCAGTATTAATGGTTAATGTTGCTGTAGCACAAGTAAAATGGTCTGCAGACCCTGCGCATACAAATGCAAGATTCGATGTAAAACACCTTGGAATAAGCTTTGTTGACGGTGAATTCACAAAGGTAGAAGGTACAGTTGAAACTGCAACAGGAACAGGCTTTAACAATGCTAAAGTTAATTTTTCTATCGACGTCAACAGCATCGATACACGTATCGCTGCCCGTGACAATCATTTGAAGACCGATGATTTCTTTGCTGCGGAAAAATTCCCTAAAATGACATTAAAGTCTATCAGTTTTACAAATGCGAAAGTAAAAGGAAAATATATTATGATAGCAGATTTGACTATTCGTGATGTAACGAAAAAAGTAACTTTCGAGGTGACTCAAAATGGTGGAATCATTACTGATCCATGGGGAAAAACACGTGCTGGCTTTACTGCTAAAACAAAAATTAACCGTCAGGATTTCGGCATGAAATACAATGATAAATTACCTTCTGGTGTAGAAGCGGTTGCTTCTGATGTGGACATCATTGTCAATACCGAATTGGTATTGAACTAATTGAAAATAATAAATCACACAAACTTAGTGGCTATCCTATTTGATATAGGATAGCCACTTTTTTATAAGCCTTTTAACATACCGCCATCCAGGGGAATATTGGTCCCAGTCAGATAACCTGCATATTCGGAGCAAAGGAAAGCGACGAGATAACCGTATTCTTCAGGCTTACCCAGGCGCTGTGCAGGAACCTGTTTTAACCGTAATTGCAGCGCTTCCTCATAGGAAATCCCCAGACGTTGTGCATCTAGCTTGGTTAGCGACTGGATACGATCCGTATCAAACAGACCTGTTAAGATGCTGTTGACAGTCACGCCATCTTTAGCGACATCCACTGCCAACGATTTACTCCAGCTAATCAATGCTGTACGGATCGTATTGGACAACACTAAATTAGATACCGGTTCTTTCACTGTTGAAGAAGACACATTAATAATACGTCCGTATCGGTTTGCCAACATATAAGGCAGCGCACATGAGGTTGTGTAACAGTGATTTTGAAATAAGAGTTCAAAAGCATGTTGGTAATCCGCCAGATTTTTTTGGTCTATGGTTCCAGCTTGTGGGCCATTCGAATTATTGATCAAAATATCAACCTTATTCGACTCAAAATAATGTGTTATTTGCTTTTTGTACGCTTCGTGATCATTGTAGTCCACCAGGATATACTGATGCACCTGCCCTTTGGAAGTATCAAGACTTTCACAGGTACGCTGTAGCTTTTCCTCATGTCGGGAAGCTAAAGTTACAGATACGCCGCAAGAGGCAAGCACCTGGGCAATACCTGCACCTATACCAGCAGAACTCGCTCCGATCAACGCCTTTTTCCCATTTAGATTGATTTCCATATCTTTTTGTTTTCTATTTTATAGTGTGTATGTATGCATAGCCAGTCATCGTCGCTGAAAATATGTTCTAGATCCGACTAATCGTTGTCCTTTGCCCGGATCATGGCGACAAATAAATATATAGCAAAGACCCATGCGGAGCCAAGGCATATCCAGGCAAAAATGGGAATTCCCCACCACTGCGGTTCTACCCTTGCAACGATAATCATTCCGCCCAGTAAATTGAGTGACATAAACATAATTCCGATGACAATACGATTGACCCCCTTGCGTAAAATGGCATTAAAAGATCGTGCACTGATCAGACGATGGTTGAGTGTAAAATTTCCCGTCCGAAACAAACGTACAAGAGCACGCATATCTTCAGGGAGTTTTTCGACATCACGGGCAAAAGATTCAACTTTATGTTTTCCTTTTTTGAATATCGCCTCTGGAGAGAGTCGCTCCATCATAATCCTTCGTGCAAAAGGCTTGATACTCTCCATAATATTAAGATCGGGATATAACTGGCGTCCAATACCTTCCATCAACGAAATGCCCCGCATCAACTGATAGATATATTCCGGAAAATACAAGCGGTTGTCGCCAATGATGTTCCACAATTTATTGAACAATAAATCTAAGCTAAGATCCCCGAGAGACACATTATCAATCATATCGAAAATCTCATATAGGGATCTTTCAAACCGGTTACGGTCCGGAATATGGCTCACCACCGCAACGTCTTCAATCACATCGGCTAAACGGACAGCATCTTCGGAAATAGCCGATTGAATAAACTCCTCAAGCTGCCTACGGTCTATTCCCAATAATTTACCCATATTTCCAAAATCCAAAAAAGCAATCCGTCCATCTGGCATCACCATCATATTGCCGGGATGGGGGTCGCCATGAAAGAAACCATGGATAATCACTTGCTCAAGGTATAAATTGATCCCATTTTTGACCAGCGTTTGGACATCCATTCCCCGACGTTTAATTTCAACGGCATCAGTTACCTTGAAACCATCAAGATATTCCATGCAAAGAACACGGTCCGATGAGAGTTCAGGATAAACACGGGGTACCTTGATCAGTTTATTTCCTTTAAAGTTCTTCGTGAAGCGTTCGATGTTATGCCGCTCAATCACCAGGGACATCTCTTCCTGCATTGTCGTAGCGAAAGATTCAACAATTAGCAGAAGATTAAGGTTTTCCAGTAAATCATTGTACATGGTTAGGATTTTGGCAATATCACGCATGAGTGCTAGATCACAGCGCATAACCTCATCGATACCGGGACGTCGGACTTTTAAAACCACTTGGGTCCCATCTTTTAAGGTTGCGCGATATACCTGTGCAATAGAAGCCGCAGCAAAAGGTTCCGCAGCAATCTCCTGGAAATACGCCTCAATATCCAGCTCCAGTTCTTCCTTCAGATACGATTTAATATCCACTTCAAAGGGCGGAACATTGTCCTCTAGACGCTTCAGTTCCTCTACGAGCTCTTTGGGCAACAATCCTTCCCGCGTCGAAGCAGATTGTCCAAGCTTGATAAAAGCCGGACCGAGCTCCTCAAGCGCCATGCGAATACGGGTATAAACACTGATCTCATCGACATCAATAGGATGTTCTACGGCTGATCTGGGTCCTTTCCACGGCAATCGAGCGATCGCATCTTTAAAACCATATTTGGCCAATATACTTAAGATCTGGGAACTGCGCTGTAACTTCTTTGTCGGATTATACATAATGGACAATGATTTTCGATAACAATATACGAAATATCCATGCGCTATAAACACGAACACCTGTAAAACAAAGTAGATATTTCATATGGTCGCCTTATTCCGTTTCCATTTGATCCAATTTCTCCTTGATCTCTGCGATATACCTACTGTAGTAGCAACGAATCATAATTTCTGTCAGACCAACAACAAGGACGATAGACACAATTGCCGAAAGAATCATCCACACAATAAAGTTCGGTTCCTGTTGGAAAGTTTCCTTGAAATGGTACAACCGATCAAACCACACCGTTGTTTTATTCTGTGCTATCATAATAAGATATAGAAACAAAGCTTGTGGAATCATCACATAGGCCGCAATACGATAAGTCTCTACGGCATACTTCAAATCGTAATACAACTTGAGCAAGTGTTCTTTAGAAGCCAACAACTCGATCTTTTTCGTGCTCTTTACCAAATAAAAGAACCTCCGGTAATATAAAAGACTTGATAATGATATCTGTACGATAAAAAAGTAATAGGCAAATGCCGCATAACCTTCAATCTTATACATTGGCAAGATAGGCACCAAAAACAAAAAGCCCATACAAACGACCCAGGAGATAAACTCGCGTTTGATATTCTTGCGCAACTTGCCCATGATATTGCCAACTTCCTTATAGTATTTGAGATTTGGATTCTGTAAATCCTCATCTGTAGGCTGTTCCTGCCAAGATTTCTTTAACTCATCAAAATTCATACTTGTATTTTTTAATGATTTGTTGAATTCGCTCCTTCGTGCGGTTTAATTTTACGCGGGCATTGACTTCCGATATACCCAGATTCTCTGCAATCTCGCGATGACTCTGACCTTCCAAAAACAAAAATATTAGGGCTTTTTCAATTGCGTTGAGCTCTTGAACGGCCTGGTAAAAGACTTTCAGTTGCTCATCTTTATCGGTATCGTAAGCTTCTTCTGCAAAATCATGCCGCTCCTCTAACGCATCATAAATCTGATGCTTCTTTTCTTTTTTTAAGAATACCATTGCGGTATTGAGGGCAACACGGTACATCCACGTTGAAAATTTACTCTGTTGCTTAAATGTCGCATAGGATTTCCACAGCTGATAGACGATCTCCTGATACAGATCTTGCCGCCCCTCGTGATCATCCATATACATACGGCTCACCTTAACGAGAATACCTTTATTCTCGTCAATCAGTCGAAGAAATTCTATTTCCGATGGGTTCACCTAGCGATTTTTCTTTAAATATATTTAGGTAATAAGTATAGCAAACAAACAAAGTGTTACAGCTTTATTTAAAAATATGTAAATTGTTATTAAAATAGAGACTAATCGCTGAAGATTATGGAGAATATATTTTATCAAGGTCAAATTATATGGGCGCAGATCGATGCAAATAGACATATGCGGCATTCTGCTTACGCAGACATATGTGCTCAGGCCCGTAGTAATATGTTGAACAAAATGGGCTTTTCACTGGATAAATTTGCCGAATTTCATATCGGTCCTATTTTGTTCAGGGAAGAACTCATCTATTTTAAAGAAGTACATTTGGATGAATATGTACAGGTAAAAGTAGAACTGACCAAATACAACAAAACAAATAGTCGTTTTTCATTTATACATCAGGTTTTTCGTAATGACGGAGTTTTGTGCTGTACCGTTAACGTTGATGGAGCTTGGCTGGACCTTCAAAAGCGGAAATTAACGAAATTACCAGAAGAGATGGAGCCCTATCTCGCCAGAATTCCCCGATCTGAAAACTATACCGAAACTGAGTAGTCTTTTCATCATGTCAAGACCATCCTTAAAAAAGAAAAATCCCTCGGAACACAAACGGAACTCCGAGGGATTAAAACATAAACTAAACCTAAAAACTATTGTCTTTTATTCACCTTTTGGTCATTTCTAAAATGAACTATTTCTTGTGTACTACTGAATTATTTAACTTCAATCAAACGTTTTGCAATGATTGCATCTTCTTTCTTGCCAACAGTCAAAATTAATATCCCACCTTCATAGGCAGCCTCGATATTGCTGTAATCTACGGTCTCTGGCAAGGTAAATGATCTTGAGAACGAAGAGTAATTGAATTCTTTTTTGCTGTATAATTTTTCTTCACTAACACTTTCCTCTTTTTTCTCAGCTGAAATCGTAATTAGATTTTTATCCACATTGATCTTAAAATCAGATTTATCCAATCCGGGCGCTGCCATTTCAACTTTAAATGATTTTTCGGATTCTGATATATTGACCGCCGGCACACGGGATACCAAACGATCGGAGATGAAGTTATCATTGAATAAATTGTCAAATACAGTGTTTACAAATGGATTTACTGCATCAGTGTTTAAACTTTTTGTAGGGAATTTAATTAATGCCATTTTTTGTCCTCCTAATTTTTTGTTTTATTGTTAAGCTTTTTTGTTCTAACTATTTGAAGAGAATTATTCAATTTGCGTACCAGCAGTTTTTAAAAGACAAAATGTCATTTTAAAATAAAAACAAATGCCATTTTGACTTATTCACAAACTATTTTTAGTTGCTTAGCGATCAATCTGTCATCGACAGGATCCAGTCTTATCATAAATTGCACCCATATACACAATAACGTATAGGAGACAAAACAGTTTATCAGAAGGTGTTATTTTTTTATTAGGCGTCTGAAGCGGAGCGTTCAACTAACAGACTAACATAGAAGAGAAAAAACAGTTTATCAGAAATTGTTATTTTTATTAAGCGTCTGAAGCGGAGCGTTCAAAAAATCATTAAGGTTGATTTTGTTCCAAAGCAGCGATCAATAAGAATTTGACAGCATCGTAAATATAGTCCTTGGCCTCCGCATAGGAGATCCCATAGCGTCGAGGTACGACATCAGCATAATGCGGAAATGGCATAAATAATTTATCATAATATGCATCCAACTGCACCATTGTCGGCAACTCAAAAGCCAAACGAAGCTGAAACCGCCGGATAATGGCTGTATCCAATATTTCGGGATGGTTGGTTGCTGCAATCAATACCGCTTCAGCAGGAAAATAATCGATCAGCTGTATAATGGTGTTCACGAGACGACGCATTTCACCCACATCCTTTTCTTCACTAATCCGCGCCTTTCCTATCTGATCGAATTCATCTAAAAACAGAACTGCTTTTTCACGCCCAGCTTTATCAAAGACCTGTTTAATGTGCTGCGAGGTTTCACCAATACGAGAAGAAATGAGGTTGCTCAGATTCAACACATAAATTGGTTTTTCGAGCGCTGTGGCCAAGGCTTTCGCCGTTGTTGTTTTTCCGCAACCAGAATAACCGTGCAGTAAAATCTTATTGCTAACCGGCAGACCATATTGTGAAAGCTCTTTAATATAACGATGCTCTTTAATCAGCTGATGGAGCTTCTGACGGCTCTCCTCTTCCAAGAAGACATCTTCTAAAGCTATCCTTTCCTTATCGGCAATTACAAGATCGTAAATATTCATAATGTTAATTTAAGACTATCAGATAACAGTTGGCAAAACTAAATCTTTCAGCCAGCATATCGCTGATCCAGTTTCAATTTAATCCTTGAAATATTTAAGGCTAACTTGGGAGCAGGAAAGATCTCCACCAAAGGGAGGGTTCGATTTACGTATCACCACTTCGATCGTCAGGGCATGGGATACTCTTTCCCGAATCTGATCTAATATTTCTGAAGCCGCAGATTCGAGCAATTTTCGTTTAGGCTGCATGACGCTAGCGGTAATCTGATAGAGTTCTTCGTAATTGAGCGTATTTTTTAAGTTCTCTGTCTCCGTATTCAAAAAGGGAAAACATACATCAATAGAAACAAAAAACTCATTGCCAAGCACCTGTTCTTCTTCATAGTAACCTATTGGTGCATAGAATCGGGCCTCTTTCAGCGATACTGTTTGTAAAATGGTTGCCATGTACAAACCTAAGGAAATTGTTCCATACAGATGGAATTATTTGTATATTTAGCCATACCAAAAACCCAACAGATGAACTTTTTTTTATCATCAGCACTAGTAACAACACTCTTATTTGGTGCCACAGCACTGCAGGCCCAAACCAATATGAAAGCCAGTGACACGGAATATTATAGTCCTGTCCCCCCCACATTAACGATCGATCATGGTATCCCAAGCGATGCAATTGTTCTTTTTGATGGGAAGGATCTCAGCAAGTGGAAAAGTGAAAAAGGGAAAGCCAATTGGACTGTAGCCAACAACGTGCTCGAAGTAAAACCGGGAGCTGGAGCCATTGAGACTAACGAACACTTTAGCGATTTTCAACTGCATGTTGAATGGAAAAGCCCCGAAGTGATCAAGGGTGAAGGCCAAGGGCGAGGCAATAGTGGAATTTTCCTACAGGGGCATTATGAAATTCAGGTATTGGACAACAATAACAATCCAACCTATGTCAATGGTGGAGCGGGTAGTCTTTATAAACAACGGCCGCCTTTGGCGCAGGTAATTGCACCGGACAAATGGCATGTATATGATATTATTTATAAGGCTCCTCAATTCAGTAAAGATGGAATATTGACTTCTAAAGGAACAGTAACGGTCTTACATAATGGAGTCGTTGTGCAAAACAACACCCAAATCGACGGTACCACAGAATATATAGGACTACCTAAGCAGATAAGCCATGGCCCAGGCCCAATTATACTGCAGGATCATGGTGATTTGGTCCAGTTCAGAAACATCTGGCTACGTAAACTATAGGTTTGCAGCAAACAATTTTAGTTAGAAAAGCAACAATTCTGTATTAGGTTTTATAGGGCTATTTCCCTAATTTAGCCCTATAAAATTAAAAACAAACGGAATGTAATGAGCTACTTGTGCCATTAATTTCTTACCGCAATAGGCTTAGAAGCCTTATGTAAGTGGATTAATGAAGCGCAAATAACCACTGGAATGGGCTCACTTATGCCGTTGAGTATAAACATTCACACAATATTACAGTTTAATGAAAAGAATTGCGCTATTCTTCTTGTTGGCAAGCTCCATCAGCAGCTATGCACAACGTAACCTCAATTTAGAAGAAACAGTATTTGGCCCCCGAACTTATGCCCCAACATCGATAGCCGGAGCATCGTGGATACCAAAATCAAACAACCTCTCCTATCTCGATAAATCGTATCAGAACCTATTATCCAAAAGCGCTTCCAGCAACTGGAGCGAAACAAATCTCGCGTCTAAAACAGACCTCGAAAAAGCACTAAAAACGGCTATCCCGAACGAAACATTTAATTTGCGCGTATTTCCTTACGACTACAAATGGCGCGACGGAAATGCACTATTACTGCAGGTTGAAGGAAAAGATAAAACCTATACGGTAGCTTACAACATTAAATCAAAAAATATTGAAAGTTTTATCGGGAATGACAATAAGGGAGCTAATCGCGAGATAAGTTCTGATTTTTCAAAAATCGCTTACTTAGTAGACAACAACATCGCAATTATTGACAAAAACGGCAAAATTACTGCTGTAACCAACGATACAGACAAAGGGATTGTCAATGGAAGCGATTATACACACCGTCAAGAATTTGGCATCAAGAAAGGAATGTGGTGGAACAATCTGAATGATAAATTGCTGTACTACCACAAAAACGAGACGATGGTTGCCAATTATCCGTTACCGCAATGGAGTTCCAAAATTGCGGATATCAAATGGATAAAATACCCCATGACAGGCCAAAAATCAGAAGAAGTTTCTTTGATCGTTTACAATACCACCACGGGGCAAAAGGTAACCCTTCAAACCGGCGAGCATTCAGAGCAATATTTAACCATGGTTACCTGGGATCCTTCTGGTAAATACATCTACGTCGGAGTACTTAACCGTGGGCAAAATGATCTTAAAGTCAACAAATACAACGCCGAAAACGGTTCCTTCGTCAAAACCCTGTTCGAAGAAACTGCGACAACCTGGGTTGAGCCAGAAAACCCATTGACATTTTTGCCAAACAAACCGGATCAATTCCTTTATCAATCCGATAAAGATGGTTATAATCAACTTTACCTCTATAACACGGAAGGTAATTTGATCAAAAAGTTAGGCTATAAAGACATTGTGATGGAGGCACTCCTTGACTTTTCGGCTGATGGCAACAAAGTAAGTTACACCGGAGTCACCAACAATGGTTTAGATCGCCAATTATTTGAAGTCGATCTAAAATCAGGAAAAACGGTTCAATTAACGAATGAATCGGGCATGCACCATGCGGCGCTAAGTAGCGATGGCAAGTACATCTACGATCAATATAGTAATTTAAAAACACCAAATAAAGTTCAGATCAAAGAAGTGAAATCTGCTAAAGAAACAACCTTAGTCAATGCAGAAAACCCTTTTGCCGGAAAAATAAATGATCCTAAAATTGAATTTATACAATTGACATCCGCAGATGGAAAATACCCATTGACAGGACGTATCATTTATCCCAACGATTTTGATCCTGCAAAAAAATACCCCGTCATGTACTATTTATACGGCGGATCACATTCGCAGCTGGTTTCCAACAAATGGCTAGGAGGCGCTGGTTATTTTGATATGTATATGGCCCAACAAGGATATATCGTGTTCACCATGGACAATCGCGGCACAAATTACAGAGGCCGGGATTTCTATACTGCTACGCATCGCAACCTCGGTCAAAACGAAATGGCCGACCAGATGAAAGGAATTGAGTTCCTTAAATCAAAATCTTTTGTTGACCAACAGCGCATGGGTATTTTCGGGTGGAGCTTCGGTGGTTTTATGACAACTTCCTTCATGTTACATCATAACGATATTTTCAAGGCTGCTGTAGCAGGAGGCCCGGTAATCGACTGGAAGTTTTATGAGGTTATGTACGGCGAACGCTACATGGACACTCCACAAGAAAATCCCGAAGGTTACAAATTGACATCTCTGCTCAATAAAGCCGATCAACTGAAAGGAAGACTATTGATTATTCATGGTGCACAAGATCCTGTCGTTGTACAACAAAACAGCATGGAGTTTTTAGAAGCATGTATTAAAGCCGGAAAGCAAGTAGATTATTTTCTATACCCGACTCATGAACACAATGTAATGGGGAAAGACCGTATTCATATGTACGAAAAAATTGCAGACTACTTCAATCAACACCTCAAAAACCCCTCCTAAAACTTAGGGAAGCAAGAAAAACCAAAAAGGCATCTTTCAATATGAAAGGTGCCTTTTTGGTTTTGTAATGTACAATACGTATCTTTAATAGCAACGTTTTAACCGATTATCCGCAGGCTTTGAAAAAGAATATTCCTTTTACACTGATTATACTGCGCCTTGTCTTAGGCCTGCTGCTGTTGCTCTTTTACTGGCTCAAAGTGGATCATTTTAAATGGTATGCAATTTCATTTCTTATAATCGGATTATTAAGCGACATATTCGACGGCATTATTGCCCGTAAGCTAGCTGTTTCTACCACGCTGTTACGTCGATGGGACTCCAGTGTTGATCTCCTGTTTTTTGCCTGTGTTTCACTGGTAAGTTACCTGAGCTGTCCCCAATTTTTTAAGGATAATGCTACATTGATTTTGATCCTGGTAGGATCAGAGATATTAACCTACATCATTAGCTTTGCAAAATTTAAAAAGGAAATTGCAACACACTCCATTGGAGCGAAGATCTGGACGCTGTTTTTATTCGCTCTTTTAGTTGAATTACTGCTACATTGCCAATCGACAATCTTATTTCAGTTAACGGTCTGGCTAGGCCTTCTTACGCGCCTGGAAATTATTGCTATTATCCTGACGCTCAAAAACTGGTCTAACGACATCCCAAGTATCTACCACGCTATCCAGCTACGCAAAGGAAAGGCGATCCTCAAAAACAAGTTGTTCAATAGTTAATGCGGCTCCTCATCCAAGCCTTCAGATAAACTATACAATGTCCAATGTTTTGTTTTTATTGACTGAGATTCTGTCCGAAGCAATTGGATAAAATCCTGCACACCGAGTTCTTCATTACCATTACCATGAATCAGAACAATACTTCCGTTCTTGGCTTGCTGCCCTTTAGCCAACCATGCATCCGAGCCAACTGCAATAAGACCATAAGACAACAGCCGTTCAATAATATTTCGATCTGAAACTAGGCCCGGACAACGAAAAAAAACGGAAGGCATAAGGCCATTTTTTAGCATCAATTTTTCATTCTCCAATACCTCATAATTTAGATTCGTATTTTTAGAAAGCAGAAAATTGGACGTTAAAGGGTTATTGTTAAAAACATGGTCGTACGTATGATTGATCCAGGTAATCTTTACACCCTTTGTATCCAATGACTTTAGCCATTCCAGATCTGCAGCATGATTTAGCATCCATTTGCCCGAAACAGAAACAGCCAGTGGCAGGGTGCTATCAATTCCCTTAAACGCAACGAGAAGATCCTCAAAAATAGCTTTGTCCAAAGGTTTGTGTGAAGGACATAGATCGATCGTCAAATTAATACCAGCCTCTTTGGGAAGTCTAAAATTCAGCCCCGCATCCTGTAAGTTATTTTCAGTTTTTCTGACCAAGGAAAAACAACTTTCATATACCGAACCACTTAGACTTCTCGTAACCTGAGCCGCATCTTTGTACAGAACGCTTACTGATCGATCTCCTACTACACGCGTTTGCAATGTAGTAGGATCTACCGTTAAATAATATTTTACAGCATTTGTCGTGAAACTACGGATCCCCACCAAGGAATTATTATTTTCACGAAGGATCAACCACTCGGTTCTGTAGTTTTCCAAATTAGCAAATGAAGCCTGTCCATAAGAGAATAGGGCGCATACCAAAAATAGACAAACAAAAATGAGCTGTTTCATCATCAGTTACCACTTGTTCTTTTTGACTGTAGATTTGTTGGCCATACCGTCTGCTTGCCATCTTTATCGATTGGCAATATGATCTTTTCCCGGGAGACCAAAGTCGGTTCTTCACAGGCTAGGTAAGTTAAAATCGCAACGATAATGGCGTTTTGTTTCACCTCATCAAACACAATCTTATCGTAGGTATCGCGATTGGTATGCCAGGTCACTTTACCATAATCCCATGAAGTGGAAGAGAGCCCAAAGGCTGGAATTCCTTTTTGAACGAAAGAAGAGTGATCACTCCCTCCCGTCCCCGGCATGCCCGGAAAACTGGTTTGGATTTCATTGCGGAACTCTTCAGGCAAATATTGCACCCAGCGGCTAATGTATTCGTAGGATTTTTCAAAACCACTCCCCCCGATACGAACAATTCGCCCCGTCCCGTTATCCTGATTCCATACCACCTGTATATTTTTAGCGATCTCGGGATGGTCCTCGACAAATGCAGAAGAACCGTTCAGCCCCTGTTCCTCACTACCCCAGTTACCGACCAAAATCGTTCTTTTATTTTCGGGATAAACCTTTCTTAAAATACGGACTGCCTCCATCATTGTAATCACCCCTGTAGCATTGTCTGTAGCACCCGAAGCTCCGTCCCAAGAATCTAGATGTGCCGAAAGCACAACATATTCGTCCGGTTTTTCTTTTCCTTTGATCTCCGCAATACTATTATAGGTTTTTGATGTCCCACGCTCTTTTGAATTTCCCTGTAGCGATACCCGAGGTTTGACCCCATGTTCTGTCATGCGGTATAACAGACCATAATCTTCTAATCCGACATTAAATACCGGAATCTGTTTGGACTTCGCATCAAAAATCCGCGTGATACCTGGCAGCTCCGTCCAGTAGGAATCAATAACACCAACGGCTCCAGCATTCTCCAGGGCCAATGGCAATGTCCGACGGGTGCTTCCCGTGTAGGACATGCTGCCCTCCCATTTTTTCAACTGATCACTTTTTAGGGTTTGATATTTTTCATAACCTTTCGGGGAAGCAGACTCCTTCCAGTTGGCGTCAGATCTTCCCGACAGTGGATTCATCCCAATCAATACGATCTTGCCTTTAATTGTTTTAAGCCAGGACTGAAAATCAGATTGGGAGCTAAATAAGGGCATAGCGACCACTTCTGCCTCGATCCCTTTCTCCTTCGTCATAGGGCTAAAAGCCAACTGTGTACCTTCTAAAGACTTTATTCTCGGATAGGTCATCGTCACTTGAGAAGTCCCCCGTTCCCAGGAACGCCATTCACCATAAGGCTCATTACGAGCCTGTGCTCCAAGCGCATTATAATTTTTGACAACCCAATCGTGCGCCTGCTGCATTTGTGGACTCCCGACAAGACGGGGGCCAATCATATCGATAAGCTCAAACGCATACTTCTCCAATTGTGAATTTGCATTTGCCTCCTGCACAATTGACGAAACCATCGCGTCTTTATTTTGAGCAAAAATAGTTGGAGCGCTCAACAATAGAAGTGCCAGCGCCAAAGATTTCATTCCACGGTGTTTCATTGAATCTATCTTCATCTGTATATCATTATTTATAATTAATTGTTAACCAGCGAACACGGCTATCGGGGAGTATACTTAATTGTACATTCACTTTCCTATTTTGTTCACCTATAGCTAATTCAGAAACCCAAAGTTTCCTGTGATTGGTTTTTCCGAAAATTACTAAAGAATATTTAAAAAAACACATTCATTTTTAATCAATTAAATAATATGCCCTTATTTAGTTAAAAAGAGAACATAAAAAAGCCTGAAAAGAATCTTTCCAGGCTTTACTAAATATAGATATGAGGGTTGATTAGTTACACTGCTTCCACTTTGGATTTTTCATAGCTCTCTTGGTGAACTGAGGCCACAGCTCTTCCAGATGGATCATTCAGATTCTGGAAAGAAGCATCCCAAGCCAAGGCCTCTGGTGTACTGCATGCGACAGATTTTACCGAAGGAACAGTTTGTGCCGCCGCTGTTGAAGGAAAATGGGACTCGAAAATTGTCCGATATAAAAACTCTTCCTTATTTTTCGGTGTGTTTATCGGGAAGCGCGTTGAAGCCTCTGCAAATTCCTGATCAGAAACTTTATTTTCAGCCTGCTCTTTCAAGGTATCGATCCAGCTATAGCCTACACCATCAGAAAATTGCTCTTTCTGGCGCCATGCGATGCTCTCCGGCAAGTAGTCTTCAAATGCCTTACGTACAACCCATTTCTCCATTCTTCCTTCGCGAATCATTTTATCGGAAGGATTGATACGCATGGCAATATCCATAAATTCTTTATCTAGGAAAGGTACACGTCCTTCTACTCCCCAGGCCGCAAGTGACTTATTTGCCCGCAGACAATCGTATAGATAAAGCTTTTTCAGCTTGCGTACAGTTTCCTCATGAAATTCCTGCGCATTAGGTGCTTTATGAAAATAAAGATACCCGCCAAAAAGCTCGTCTGAACCTTCACCCGACAACACCATTTTGATGCCCATTGATTTGATTACACGAGCTAATAAGTACATTGGTGTAGAAGCACGTACCGTTGTGACGTCATAAGTTTCCAGGTGATAGATCACATCACGAATAGCATCCAATCCTTCTTGGATTGTAAAGTTGATCTCGTGGTGTATCGTTCCGATATGATCTGCAGCTTTTTGTGCTGCAATTAGATCCGGTGCACCCTTCAGTCCCACCGCAAATGAATGCAATTGAGGATACCAAGCATCTTCTTTATCGTCACTTTCAATACGTTTGGATGCAAACTTCTTCGTTACCGCGGCAATAACGGATGAATCCAATCCACCAGACAGCAGTACACCGTAAGGTACATCTGACATCAATTGACGATGTACCGCATCTTCCAAAGCTTTGCGCAAAACAGCAATATCGGTCTCGTTGTCTTTTACGACATCGTAACTTTCCCAATCACGTTGGTACCAGCGCTGCGGAGCTTTCCCAGCTTTGCTATACAAGTAATGTCCTGGAGGAAATTGTTCAATCGTCGTACAGAAACCTTCCAGTGATTTTAATTCAGATGCAACAAACAACTGTCCCTGTTCATCTTCACCATAATATAAGGGGATAATGCCCATATGGTCACGTGCGACAAAAAAGGAATCATCACGCGAATCATATAGTGCAAATCCAAAAATACCATTTAATTCATCCACAAATGAGGGACCTTTTGCTAAATATAAAGCCAAAACAACTTCAGAGTCACTTTGTGTAGAAAACTCATAATCAGGAAGGCTATTTCTTAATTCATGGTGGTTATAGATCTCGCCATTAACTGCTAGTACAACTTTACCATCCGGACTGTACAAAGGTTGACTTCCCGATTTGGGATCAACGATAGCTAATCTCTCGTGTGCCAACAAGGCTTTCTCTCCAGTGAATATACCCGACCAATCGGGACCACGGTGACGAATACGTTTTGACATTTCTAATACTTGAGATCTCAATGAGCTTGCAGGTTGCTTTAATTCAAAAGCGCCAATAATTCCACACATATTATGAAAATTTTAAATATTTCGTTTTTACATTATGTTATTGACACAAAGTAAAACAATTAAAAATTAAATTCATAATTTTTTTTAATTTTTATTGTGTTTTTATTAAAAATAACTTTCAAAACAAGCGAAATTATCAACGAAACACTTATTTATTTACAATAATCACACAATAGATTAACAATTGATCTGCGGATTTATCGTTAAATTAACGTCGTAATCAAATAACCAGGACATGGATCTAATTAGAACCTTCTATAGTGAGCTTGCGCTCACACCACAGGAATTAACGGCCATCACGGAGAAACACGAAGCCATAACCGTCAAAAAGGGCGATTTTATATTGACCAAAGGACAGGTTTCAAATGCTTACTACTTGATTGAGTACGGACTTACACGCTCCTTTTTACATGATTATGAAGGCAATGAAGTTACCATCGGCTTCTGCAGTGACAATGATGTTGTCATTGAAGTGGCTTCTTTTTTTCAACGAAATCCAACGGTGGAAAATATTCAGGCGCTCATGGAAACCCGTCTCTGGAAAATAAAATTTGAAGATTTTCAGGAACTCTTTCATCAGATTCCTGAATTTAGGGAATGGGGGCGTTCCTGGATGGCTAAAGAACTTGTTCACAGTAAAAATAGAGCTATTGCCATGATTACAGAACCTGCTACTGCCCGTTATCTACGCCTGATTAAGGAAAAACCAATATTGATACAGCAAGCCCCCTTAAAACATATCGCATCTTATTTGGGTATTACCGACACTTCCCTAAGCCGTATTCGAAAAGAAATTGTCCATGGAAATTAGTCCTTTTTAATGAATAAAGGACTAATTTTTAAATCTTGCCTTAAGGCAAGATTTTTAAGAAAACTTCAGTTTAATTTTATGAATGTACTCCCACGCTATTTATTGTAGTCCCATGGGAATAATACAGTGAGAAAAAGAACTAAAAGAAGTAATCATTATATTCAAAAATTAGAAATCATGGCAAAATTACACGCTTATCTAAATTTCAACGGAAACTGTGAAGAAGCATTCAATTTTTATGAAACAGTCTTCAACACAAAAAATCCCGGCTACATGCGCTATGGAGATATCCCTGCTGATCCACAAATGCCACCTGTTCCAGACGAAGCAAAAAACAAAATCTGTCATACAGCAATTTCGATCAATGGAGACAGCATGCTGATGGGTGCTGATGTCATTCCTGCTTTTGGTCAACAATACATTCAAGGAAACAACAGCTACGTCATGCTGATGTGTGAAAGCACCACAGAAGCAAAAACATTGTACGATGCACTGAGTACCAATGCAAAGGCTGTTGAAATGCCGCTCGGCGAAACATTCTTTGCCGAACTATACAGCGCTTTTCAGGATCAATTTGGCATTTGCTGGATGGTTTATTTTGGCGGAAATAAAGAAGAAGATTGCGAAAGTAAGCCTTAAGCCAGCGAAACAATCAGTAATCTATTTGGCAAAAAAGGGCGGTAACAACAGTTTACCGCCCTTTCTATTTTCGTTGACTTCTACCTATTTTATGCGATCTCAATCGAAACTATCGCTAGAGGAAGTGCATCTCTATTCCACCGTAAGCTACCCCTAAAGCTGAACGTATTATTTCTTTACCAATACCTCTTGCTCAAACAGGATCCCATCCCAGCCATTTGTCCTAAATTGACGAATGTTCTGATGTCCCTCTCCCTCAGGATTATCGAGTACATTCTGATAATGCTCGGCAAAAAGACGCAAAGTATCCTCCTGCGAAAGACCATTCAACTGTGCAAAATAGAAAACTTTTGCACTGCCTTGATTTTCTTCTTTCGAATTTTTCAACGTCCCATTCTGAAATGCACTGGGACTATAGCTGTAATGATCGGCAATATGAGCCAATACTTCCTGAAACTGTAATTCGCTTCCTTTTGATTTAATCAATAATTCTGCTGTATTCATCTTGATGTTATACCTTTTAAAATCTATTCTAATTTAATTTCTCAACCATAAACCTGAATGAACAGGCATTAAGCGCTCTTAAATAACTCCATGCAGCGAACCTCCCTTTGCAGCAAGCTGATCCACACGTCTTTCCACCGCTTCATCTTTAATCAAAGCCGGGGCATGGTGGGGTTTTGTTCGCGCATCAATAATCAGGGGACCTTCACAACCCCAATGTTTAAATGCTGTAAAACTATTTATTCCATAAATATCATACGCAGGGTTACTTCTGGTAAACGTTGTCCAAACAAAGTTATTGACAGTAGCAGCGGTAAAATTGGCGTCATCACATAAAACGATCAATGGAAAACCTTCCAAGGAGCTTGCAGCGGCAGCGCGGCACCATTCCGCCATAATTTCCGATTCATGCTCGTATGTGGAGAATGCCTGTCCATCTATCGCAATAACACCAGGTATGACAAATTTTGCCTGATTGAAAGGTCGTGGCAGCTCAAAATTGGCAGGCAATTCACGACCCAATGTTCTTTTCTTTGTACCAGCGGCAGCAAAAACCACCTTTGAACCCGCATTTAATCCATCTCCGGAATAATCCAAGGTATCAATAGTCGTATTGGTCTGAAAATGAACATCTCGAGTGAGGTCTATGCGTTCAAGGATATGCCCCAAAAAAGCCGGAATATCGTAAATATCCAATTGCGGATTATCTTCATGTGCTGAAATAAACAAATATTTAGCAAGGCTGAGCTGATTTTTACCCAGTATCTGATTGGCTATTGTTAAAATTTCCTGCGGTCGATCGACACGCTGATAAGGCGTATATCGTTCAGACCCTATTGCAAAAAGCAAGGGATGTACACCAGCGGCATCAACAGCATTAACTGCATGGAGACCTGAAATCTCCTTTGGAATAGCAGCACCCGTAATTTCGTGGATTAAAGCACCAAAACTAGTATCTTCCTGCGGCGGTCGTCCCACAACTGTAAAAGACCAAATTGGATTTTTCTTGTGGTACACATTATGCACCTTCATCAAAGGAAACGGATGAGTTAAGCTATAATAGCCGATATGGTCCCCAAAAGGACCTTCTGGTTTATTTTCGTTGGGATAAACGGTACCTGTAATAACGAAGTCCGCATCCGCAGAGATACAAAAGCCTTCATCATCATAAAAATAGCGAAATCTTCTATTTCCCAATGCTCCGGCAAAGATCATCTCAGAGAGTCCTTCCGGCAGCGGCATTACTGCAGACAAGGGATGGGCTGGAGGTCCGCCGACAAAAATGCTAACCTTTAGAGGTTTACCGAGCGCATTTGCCTTAGTTTGATGAACTCCTATACCACGATGCAATTGATAATGTAAACCAATCTCCTGATCGGGCAGATAATCATTCCCGGAAAGCTGAATCCGGTACATCCCCAAATTAGCCTGCATAATACCAGGTTTGGCAACATCTTCGGTATACACCTGCGGCATCGTCACAAAAGCGCCACCGTCCATTGGCCAGTTGACAATCTGCGGAAGTTTACTAATTGATGTTTTTCCGTGAAGTATGGGAGCCCCCGACTTCTTTTTCCAGGGTAAAGCTCCGAGGGCGGTCATCGATGAACCAATATATTGAAAGGGATTTTTCAGCACTGCGGCAGGATTCATCTTAACATCCACCAATTTTTTCAGGTGATCTAACGAATCCCGAAACATAAACTTCGAACGATCCAGCGTTCCAAATAAATTAGACACAGCTGGAAACTCCGAACCTTTGATATTTTCAAAATACAATGCTGGTCCTTCAGCATCAAATACCCGCATATGAATTGCAGCCATTTCCAGATAAGGATCGACCTCTTCTTTGATCCGGATTAAATGACCATGTTTTTCAAGATCCGCAACACATGCTTCTAAACTATTGTATCCCATATATTAAATCTGCTTCAACACGTTAATCCACAAATTTAACAGAATAATTTATTAAACAGGATATAAAGAAAAAACCTTTAGCGATCTTCGATCTGCCTCTCCTATCATCGGTATAACAACCTCAACCATTACCTAGGTATCCATGCAGACATAGGATTTCAAAGGAGTAAATTCAAATGCCTGTACCCGCTGCCAAGTTGAATTATCTACATTTTTCTCATAATAAAGTACTCTTCTAAATTCGTCGATATCTTCTTTATTGATATCATTCAACCTTGTCAGCAAGAGTTTAGCAAAGAATTTATTGACGCTTATTTCTCTCTTTTGACTCTCGGAAGTGCACTTGAGGAAATGGTAAAATAAGCCCCTAAATGTCATTTCTTCATTGCCGCCGAGGTAAATAATTTCTGATATAAAATTATTTTCCCAAGGCATTTCCCGTAGCCAGCGGTATACATCAAGCAAAGGCAGCGGCCGAAACTTCAGTGAAGCCACCCAGTTCCAATAAAATATGGTCTGCCGTTTGGCGAGTTTCGCAAATATCCGGTTTAAAACACTCTCTTTCCCGATCACACTACTTTTAATCACAATGGTATATTGGACACGTAAGTTCTCCAGCAGGTCACGTACAGGCTCCAAGAAATGTTCATCCATTAGCCTTGCGACATAAATGACACGATTATTTCCGGCACGTTTACAAATTTCCACGAAATTGCGCAGACCAAGCAATTCAAGCTGAAGCTGTATATCATTATCAAGTGAAGGAACCTGTGTAAAATAAATCCCAAAATTGAGATCAGTAATTTGAAAACGCTCGAAAGCTTCCCCTTTCCGCAGCAGATCCAATTCAAAAAGCTTTGCCGTCACCTTTTCCTTCACTATTTTATTAAAAAGGGATAAGTTGCGCACTAATCCCGTCACATCAAAATCGCTGGATTGCAAATAACAGGATGCCCGTCGTCCCAAATAGGTATTTAGCCCACTGATTAAAACCTTTTTCATTCGAATTCTCTATTTTTATGGCAATGAAACCACCACGATTTAATGATTCGTTCTCACAATCGTGAGCCATTAAATAGGATCGTTTCTTCCTAGTACGCTGTATTTATGTATTACCCTTTCAATCTCTTAAACGAACAAAATCCCTAGGATGGTTTCATTGGTGATGCAGCTATCTTTTCCATGTTTTTCTTACGCTTTTAATATGTTACTCCGATCGTCTCAAGAGCAACGGCAATGACCTACAAATATCATAATTCTTTGATTTTAGAACAGAGAAACATCAAATAAGTTTAACACTATTTTTATTTTTCCCTAACCAAAATGGAGTAAACCATCCAAACAAGTACCGTCATTGTCCTTTTTTTGTCAATTCGCGCATAAATACTTTCAAGAACACAATATCCTTATATATTTGTAAATCTTCTGAAAATAGGCTGCACTAAAAAGTATTTATCTTCACCTCTATGGACAAAAGGGCTACAATGATCTGGTTTAGAAATGATTTAAGACTTCATGACAATGAAGTCTTTTATCAAGCTTCTGAAAAAAGTTCATTTATCATCCCGGTATACTGTTTTGATCCCCGATATTTCGACCGCAATCAATTTGGCACCTTAAATACCGGTGTTTTACGGGCGGCTTTTGTCATCGAAGCCGTGACCGCTTTAAAAGAAAAATTAAAGAGCCATGGTAGCGATTTATTGACTTATATTGGCAAGCCTGAAGATATTATTCCAAGAATAGCACAAAAATACCAAGTCAACGAAGTTTATCATCACCGCGAAGTGGCACTTCGGGAAACTTCTATATCGGAAAAAGTAGAAAGTGAGCTTTGGAGCAGTAAAATAAATTTGCGTCATTTCATTGGCCATACCCTTTACCACAAGGAAGACCTTCCTTTCCCTATTAAAGATATACCCAATGGTTTTTCTATTTTCAAGAAAAAAGTTGAGCGGGAAAGTCTAGTTCGACAACCAATCCCATTTCCGACCAATTTCCTTACCCCTCCCCATCTCGAGGACACCAAAATTCCGTCATTAAAAGATTTAGGTTATTCAGAGGAGGAGATCAAATCTGTTGATGACATCTATATTCTCGGTGGCGAAGACACGGCGCTTAGTATTATGCATGCGGTATTGTCAACCTATCCGGAAACGGACCAGGACCCCTTGATTCTAGGGCCTTTTATAGCTTCAGGTGCCTTGTCACCTATTTTACTCTATAACAATATCAAAAAACTTGGTGAAGGTAAGAAGGACAAACGATTTGAAAAGATTGTCGACATTCTTCTCTGGCGCGATTATTTTAGGTTTATGCTTAAAAAATATCCAAATATATTTTTTAAGCCACAGGGCACTAAAAACAGCTCCCATCAGAATCATCCGAACTTAGAGGGGAATGAAGAATTATTTGAAAAATGGAAATCGGGCCATACAGAACACGATTTTATAAACAGTGTGATGGTCCAGTTACAGAAGACCGGCTATATCCCTTATCAGGCACGCTTAATCGCAGCCAGCTATTTAGTTCATGAGTATCAGGTAAACTGGCTTCGTGGCGCCTCCTGGTATGAAGAGCATCTATTAGATTATTCTCCAGCAACTGTTTACGGACAGTGGTCTCATATTGCCGGAGTTGGGACAAGTGAAAAAGACAATAAAGCACTGGATTGGCAAAAATTGATCAAAACTCATTTCCCAAATGGACTTCCAAAACTGGAGGAAATACTGGTTAAATAAATCTTCGGCAGAAATAAATAATTCCAATAGAAAATAAATTTGTAGTACGCTAGAAGCCCTTTTTAAATCATGCTAAAAATGTTAAGAATTGGATAGATTTATTGATTAAATTATTCAATTTCAGTATTAGAAACTCTTTTTTTATTCATAACTTTGACAAATTTCATAGTTTTAATTGTAAATGGACAATCTGACATATTTGAGTAATGCTGATTCGGCTTATGTCGATGGCTTATATCAATCGTACAAGCAAGATCCCCAATCGGTAGATTTCGGATGGCAAAAATTCTTTGAAGGTTTTGATTTCGGTCAAAATGCTGGTGGAACAACAAGTTCAGTAGGTGAAGCTACTCCTGAGCACGTATTGAAAGAAATCAATGTGCTGAACATGATCAATGGCTACCGTGACCGTGGCCACCTATTCACACACACTAACCCCGTTCGTGAGAGACGTAAATACTATCCTGGCAAGGAATTAGAAACGTTTGGTCTTGCTGAAGCAGACATGAACACCGTTTTTAATGCAGGTGTTGAAGTCGGTTTAGGTCCAGCGACATTAAAAGACATCCGTCAATTGGTGGAGGATACTTACTGCCGTTCTATTGGTGCAGAATTCAAATATATCCGTAACCCAGAAAAAATTAAATGGTTACAGGACCGTATGGAAGCGGACCGTAACATGCCAAAATTCTCTTTGGACACAAAAAAGAGAATTTTAAACAAATTAAACCACGCCGTTGTATTCGAAAACTTTTTAGGCACTAAATTTTTAGGTCAAAAACGTTTCTCATTGGAAGGTGCGGAA
The DNA here is from genome assembly GCF_014109745.1 of Sphingobacterium paramultivorum. Taxonomy (NCBI): domain Bacteria; kingdom Pseudomonadati; phylum Bacteroidota; class Sphingobacteriia; order Sphingobacteriales; family Sphingobacteriaceae; genus Sphingobacterium; species Sphingobacterium paramultivorum. The sequence continues at coordinate 5,955,756 of NZ_CP058555.1, read as the reverse complement.
AGTTTAATTCCAGCATTAGATTCTGTCATTGAAAAAGGTGCGGAAATCGGTATCCAGGAATTTGTTATCGGTATGGCTCACCGTGGCCGTCTGAATGTATTGACTAATATCATGGGTAAATCTTACAAATCAGTATTCTCTGAATTTGAAGGTAAGACTTATGCAGATGATCCTGAAGTAAACTTTGGTGGTGACGTAAAATACCACTTGGGCTTTTCATCTGAGGTTAAAACAAACGATGGCAAATCTGTCCACTTAAGTTTGGCACCGAACCCTTCACATTTGGAAACTGTAGATCCAATCGTTGAAGGTATGGTTCGTTCTAAGATCGATTTCAAATACGAAGGTGACTCTTCTAAAATTGCACCGATCATCATTCATGGTGACGCAGCAATTGCTGGACAAGGTGTAGTCTACGAAGTAACCCAAATGTCCAAACTTGATGGTTATAAAACTGGCGGTACGGTGCATATTGTCATCAACAACCAGATTGGATTTACAACAAACTACAAGGATGCACGTTCTGGAACATACTGTACAGACGTTGCAAAAATCACTTCTTCACCCGTGTTCCATGTGAACGGTGATGACGCTGAAGCGGTAGTTTATGCGATTAATTTAGCTGTTGAATACCGTCAAAAATATAAAACAGACGTATTTATCGATCTGTTATGTTATAGAAGATTTGGACACAATGAGGCAGATGAACCAAAATTCACGCAACCATTGTTGTATAAAATCATCGAGAAACATCCGAACCCGAAAGAAGTTTATGCTAAAAAATTAATTACTGAAGGAAGTATTGACGAGGCGTATTCTAAAAATATCGAGAAGGAATTTAAAGCTGAATTGCAAACTAAATTTGAGGAATCTAAAACAGTTGAGGTATTGACTGAAGAGATTCCGATGTTTAAAGGTGCATGGGAAGGATTGCGTCCTGCTAAAAAAGGTGAAGTATTAACAACCTCGGATAAAACGAAAGTTGCAAAGGATCTATTCTTAAAATTAGCGAAAGAAATCACAACCTTACCTTCGGACAAAAAATTCTTCCGTAAGATTACACGTTTGTTTGAAGATCGTGCCAAAATGATCAGTGCTGATTCATACGATTGGGCAATGGGCGAATTGATGGCTTATGCGACATTGTTGGATCAAGGTAACCGTGTACGTATCTCGGGTCAGGATGTACAACGTGGTACTTTCTCACACCGTCATGCGGTATTGACGCTTGAAGATTCGGAAGAGAAATATGTTCCTTTAGCCAATATTAAAGGTGGCGATAAATTCTCTATCTACAATTCGTTACTTTCAGAATATGCTGTTTTGGGATTTGAATATGGTTATGCATCTTCTAATCCAAATTCGTTGACAATCTGGGAAGCTCAATTCGGAGATTTCTACAACGGTGCTCAAATCATCGTCGATCAATATTTATCGAGTGCAGAGACAAAATGGAAACGTTCTAACGGTTTAGTTATGATGCTTCCTCATGGTATGGAAGGTCAGGGTCCTGAACACTCTTCAGCACGTATCGAAAGATTCTTAGAGTTATGTGCGGATGAGAATATGATCTTAGCAAACTGTACTACTCCGGCTAACTATTTCCACTTGTTACGTCGTCAACTGGTACGTGAGTTCCGTAAACCATTGGTTGTATTTACGCCAAAATCATTGTTGCGCCACCCTAAAGTGGTATCACCGTTGAAAGATTTTACAGAAGCTGCTTTCCAAGAGGTAATCGATGATGCAAATGTTGCGGCGAAAGACGTTAAACGCGTGTTGTTCTGTTCGGGTAAAGTTTACTACGACTTATTAGAAAAACAAGAAGCGGACAAACGCAAAGATATCGCTATCGTGAGATTGGAGCAATTATTCCCAATTCCTACAGAGCAATTGAAAGCAATCCGTAAAAAATACAACAAGGCAAAAGAATTTGTTTGGGTTCAGGAAGAAAATGAGAACATGGGAGCATGGTCTTACTACTGCCGTAAACTAATGGGTACTGAGATTGCATTTACAGGTTTTGTTGCCCGTAAAGAAAGTGGTAGTACAGCTACGGGTTACATGAAACAACACGTTGCACAACAAGCAGCGATCTTAAATAAATCATTCGAATAAAAACAATTTAAAATCAATTGCGTCTTAATCTATAGGACGCAATTGTCAATAAAGAACATTATATATGAGCTTAGAAATTAAAGTACCAACCGTAGGTGAATCAATCACGGAGGTAACCTTATCACAATGGTTGAAACAAGATGGCGATTATGTGGAGATGGATGAAAACATCGCCGAACTGGAATCAGACAAAGCAACGTTTGAATTACCAGCTGAAAAAGCGGGTATCTTAAGAATCATTGCACAAGAAGGTGATACTTTAGAAATCGGTGCTGTTGTTTGTACAATTGAAGAAGGCGCTGCTCCTGCCGGTGGTTCAGATCCAGCTGCTGCCCCTGCTGCAGAAGCATCAAACGCAGCTCCAGTTGCGGCTGCCGCTGCAAAAGATGAAGATCCAGATAGCTATGCTGCTGGTACAGCTTCTCCTGCTGCTGCAAAAATCTTAAGAGAAAAAGGAATTGATCCTTCTACAATAAAAGGAACAGGTAAAGAAGGTCGCATCACAAAAGAAGATGCCGAAAAAGCTCAACCTGTTGCTAAAGCTGCTGCACCAGCAGCAAAACCTGCCGCTGCTCCTGCTGCGACAGTTGCTCCGGTAGCGGGTTCTAGAAACGAACGTCGTGAGAAATTATCTTCATTACGTAAAACGATCGCAAAACGCTTAGTTGCCGTTAAAAACGAAACGGCTATGTTGACAACATTCAATGAAGTCAATATGCAGCCGATCATGGATCTTCGTACTAAATATAAAGATACCTTTAAAGAGAAATTTGGAATCGGTCTTGGCTTCATGTCATTCTTTACAAAAGCTGTAACCACGGCATTAGCTGAATGGCCTGCTGTGAATGCACGTATCGAAGATAACGAGATTGTCTATTCTGATTTCGCAGATATTTCAATCGCGGTTTCTGCCCCTAAAGGTTTAGTTGTTCCGATTATCCGTAATGCTGATGCAATGTCATTGGAACAAATCGAAAAAGCAATCGCTGCACTTGCCGTTAAAGCGCGTGACAACAAATTAACGATTGACGAGATGACTGGTGGTACATTTACAATTACCAACGGTGGTGTATTCGGATCAATGATGTCTACACCAATCATCAACGCTCCACAATCTGCAATCCTGGGTATGCACAACATCATCCAACGTCCTATTGCTGAAAATGGCCAAGTGGTGATCCGTCCGATGATGTATATTGCACTTTCTTATGATCACCGCATCATCGATGGTCGTGAATCAGTAAGCTTCTTGGTTCGTGTAAAACAATTATTGGAAGATCCAGCTCGTTTATTGTTGGGTGTTTAAACCTCAATAAAATTGGAAAAATAAAAAGAAAAAGACCTATGCTTTGCGGCATGGGTCTTTTTCTTTCTAAAAATAGCTCCTATTATTGGCCAGAAAGAACCGTCAGTTCGTTTTCATTGCTGTTGGTACCTGCTAAATCATGAAGGTTTTTATTGACATCGGAATAGAAACAATATACTTGACAAATATGAATCGGAGATAGACGAATATAAATCACCTTTTTAATTTCTCCCTTTTAATTTTTACTTTCATCTTGTTAAAGATCAAGCATATCCTAATATACAACCGCCCCAATCATGTAAAGGTCGGCATACAAATATGGAACTTGATATTAAGCAGACAATATCAAGCAAATGAAGTATAAAATACTACTAACAACCGTATATCTATTACTCACTGTAATGACATTGTTTGCCAACATGGCAAATCCAATGAGCCCCCATAGCATAACAGGACAGCTTGTTCCTGCCGCAAAGTTGAAAGTCACCAATGAGCGTATTGACATTCATCTTTTGGCAGACACTTCCGATTATAATTCGGACTATCGCAGTCACTTCAGCATTGTCTATAACATCCATGCAGAAGAGGCTATCGAATTGCCACTGGTATTTCTCGCTTTAAATATGGACGGATTGGATCGCATCCTTGTCAATCAGAACGAAATTGCAGGAAAAAAAATGGATCAACCCGATTCAAAATTCCCCTTTTTACGTTTAAAGGATGGCTATTATGAAATCAGCTATGACAGCGATGAATGGAAGCGTATTTCGCTGAATGATGCATTTCATTTTACCGCTAAGCTTCACAAAGGTGATAACAGTATTCAGGTTCAATACAGCGCTTATATGGGCTATGACCGACGTGATATCCGGACGAGATACAAAATTGACTACCTCTTATTCCCTTCCAGATACTGGTCGTCCTTTGGCCCGATTGAACTGTATCTGCACCTCGACGGGAAGATGGATGTACTTACACAAGATCTGGGAACCGCTAAATTACAGACAGATTCCATTGTTCACTGGAGAATTGATCAGGTAGAAAGGAAAGAAAGTTTTCATATCGAAGTCGGCCTGAAAACCTCCTTGTTAGCAAAAGCAATTCTTTGGATACATCCAGAGCTGCTCGCCCTGATCGGGTCAATATGCCTGCTATACTTGCATATCCGCTGTATTTATCTAAAACACAAAACTGGCCAATACCGCTACGCACTCCTACTTGGGAATCTAATCATTCCAAGCTCTTTCTACTTTTTTATTTGGTTTTGGTCCAGTGTGGCCAACTATCTTGTCAATGGAGTCTTTGATGAAAAGTCCCGCGGTTTTATCCTCTTGGTCATCTTCACTTTACCCCTGATCTACCTCGTCTATGATTTGGTTTTGTTTATTATCGATAGAAGCATTCGCGCTAAATTGAACAGGTAGAAAACCGGCTGTTATTTTTTATAGGTCAGCTTGTTTTCAATCATACGATTGTTATATTGCTGGATAAAAGCTTTCATCTTGGTCTCCATCGTATCCAATACCGCTGGATGTTGTTTTAACAGATCCTGTTTCATCAAGCGGTCCTTCTTAAGATCATAAAATGATGTAACTTTCAGTCCATCATAAGACATCATATAATCTTTATAATAGAGATTATAGCTCCCTGAGTTATTATTAAGCACAAAATTATCCTTACCCGGTTTGAAGGCATCTGAACCAAATGCGAAATAAGGCTCATCATAGTGCAGATAATTCAACACTGTCGGCATAATATCTATTTGCTGTACCAATTTATCCGCTTTGCCAACTAGATTATCACCAGGTGCATAAAATATAATAGGGATTTGGAAGCCCCCTGCTGCCGTTTGATATTCGGGCAGGTAGCTTACAGTAGCATGGTCTGCACAGATAACAAATACGGTATTCTTGTACCAGGGCATTTTCGATGCTGTTGCAAAAAATTCACGCAGTGCATTATCGGTATATCCAATGGGTTCCTGTACCGGCAAAGGTCCTTTAGGAAATTTCCCCTGATACTTTTCAGGTACCTTAAATGGGTGATGTGAAGATAAAGAGAAGAAACTAGCGAAAAATGGCTGATGAAACGTATTGATCTTATTCGCTACAAATTGCAAAAATGGTTCGTCCCAGATTCCCCATATACCATCAAAGTCAGCGTCATTGTTATATTCGTTTTTACCAAAATAATGCTGGATACCCGCCAGTTTCATATAAGCGGAGAAGCCCATGCTGCCATTGGGTGCTCCGTGAAAAAAAGCAGTCTCATATCCCTTTTTCCCTAAAAGCTTCGCTAAGCTTGTGGTTTCATTTCCAGAATATATCGAAAGTACAAAAGGCTCTCCTATGGAAGGAATACCGGTAATGACTGATGGTAAAGCATCAATTGATTTACGGCCATTAGCATAGGTATCTGTAAATGTGTAAGCATTGCGGATTAATGAATCCAAAAAAGGCGTATAACCTTTGTATTTTCCACCTTGGATATCTTTATTCAATTCACCAAAATGTTCTTTTGCAAAACTCTCCAAAATCAGAACAACGACATTTTTCTTCGCAAAGGGCTTGTCTGATTGCGGCACATGAATAGGATTGTATAACTGTTCAAGCTCCGTTTCGGAATAATAATGAGCGGGTTTAAGATTGACAGCCTTTAAAGTTTTCAATATACTGAATGGCGTATTCAGCACAATATTCATTTCTTCCGGTGTCTCCACATAATCACCCGCATTGCTCAATGTAATGGGACGGGTACTATGGGCCCAACCGCCACGCACACCACCAATGAAAAGGAAGGCCGTCAATAAAAACAAAGGCAATTGGATCAAAAATGACTTCCAGCTATATTTCGTAGTCCTTTCAATTTGAATAAGTTTATACGATTTAATCAAACCATACACAACCAGTACCAACAGTATGATGAGATACCAATAATCCAAACAGAAATCAAAAGCCAGCTTCATCAGGTTGGATTCATTGGAAAATTGATCAATTACTGTTCCTGTCGTCCTTTTTAGGGTAAATGGATAGTAGGCAAAATCAATCAGATTTAACGCTATACCAATTGAATTGGTCACGACAAAGATCCATTTTGCAACTTTTTGATAGATTTTATTCGATTTAAACGGACCCGGAACAGTCAGCATCACAATATAAAGAATATTAAAATACAGTAGGGCTACAATGTCGAATCGTACACCACCCGCAAACATCACCAAGAGCTTACCTGCATCGACATGAGGAAATAAGGAAGCATTGACGCCATAAAACCCCAATCGCAATAACGCATAGATGACCAAAAGAAAGATAAAACGAATTGCGACAGCAAAATAAGGTGCAAATACTCCTCTTAATTTCATAGCTCTAATATTTTAAAAATTCACGATATACGTCTTGATAGTACGCTTTGCCGATATTCAATAAGCTGTCTGTTTTGCCAGCAGGATATTCTTTATTGGATCTATAATTAATAATCCGTCCTACATTATCGAAAGAAACCGCCTGTTGTGGGGTAATCACACCAAAGGCATCCTTCGAATTGTAAAATGCAATTTGAGGTGTCGTCGGATTAAAAAGATCCCGGCTCCAATGATAACGATCTGTAGGGAGCTTCAATTGTGTCAATAAAGTTGCCGCCAAATCCGTTTGATTGCCGATTCTATTGAATATTTTCCCACGATATTCAGGTTTGATCACATCTCCGAAAAAGATCAGTGGAATATGAAAGCGATTGGGGTGAAATAGCTCCCATTTTTCTGAAGGAAGACGATGTCCATGATCAGCCACAATTACGAAAAGGGTATTTTTATACCAAGCTTCTTTTTTAGCTTTGTTGATAAAATCAAAAACAGCTGAATCCGTATAGTTTGCCGTACTTCGGAATTTATCCGCATTGGTAGCATTGCCAAATTTATAGCCGTGTTTTAACTCAAATGGTTCGTGATTAATTAAGGTAAAGATCGTCGAAAAGAAAGGTTGTTTTTCTTTTTTAAAATCCTTGATCATCTGATTAAAGACCACATGGTCATATACACCCCATGAGGCACGTTCTGCATCCAATCCAAAATTGGCATTATCCACCACCCTAGACATCCCATGCGTCAGCATATACGATTTAAAATTGTAAAACTCGCTCTGACCGCCGTGATAAAATGATGTTTCGTAACCAGCATGATCCAACTCCTGTCCAATGGCAGGCATATTTTCATGTTTGTCGATATACTTGATAATACTCTCGGGTCCTTGTGCCGGAAAACCGCTCAACACGGCTACCATACCTTTGTCGGATCGATCGGCGGCAGAATAAATATGGTCAAACAAAATACCGCCTTTAATCAACTCTTCCATGTGTGGCGTAATTCCCTTTTCCCCGCCAAGAGACTGAATGAGATCGCCGACAAAACTTTCCAACATGATAATAACAACATTCGGACGAGTCGTTGACAATACCTCAACAGCAGAATCAGGTTGGCTTTGAAAGGCGGGTCGTAGCTTGTCCTGAATATCCTTCTGATCCGCATAATAATTATAGGGGTTTTTCAGTTTGGTACTTTCGGCAAAGAAATCCCGTAAAAAAGACCATTGGGTATTAACCGCTGCATGATTATAAAATGTTTCCTCGGAATAATAGGCTTTACTGGGGTTTAATGTTGCTCTCCCATAACCACCACGGATAAAGGTGAAGAGTACAAAAACTCCGATCGCCAGTTTGAAAAAATTACTAACAGGAGATTTGATATTGAAAAAAGAGACTTTTTTAAACATCCAGCGGTACAGAAAATAACCACAGAATATACCGATCAACATCCCAACGATGGGGAGAAACACCGGCGTGGACTCAGCCGAAGCTACAGCACCCGAAGGTGAGGCAAAAAATGCATCGATGGCACGTTTAGAAATCTTATCGCCCCATTCCCGGTAGATGTTAACATTGATAAAGCTTGTCACAAAGAACAATACCAGGACAATAATGGTATAGATATCCAGGATCAGCCGTTTGGGTTTCAGTTTTGGAAAAAAACTTAACATGCAATACACAAGAAACGGCAGCGCACATATATAGGAAACAGCAGAAAAATCTAGGTTCAAACCGTGGTAATAAATTCTGAAAATTTCCGTAAAATTGGAAAAACCTATTTTCTCAAAAAAAGCAGTAACAAAAATCAATCTATCTATAAAACAGATAATTAACCAGAACAGAAAATACTGTGTTAAAGCTCTAAGCTCATTAGCAAATCGTTGCATCCCTTCGTGTAAAAATAAAACAGGCAAATTTACATTAATTTACATAAAATACAGGCTAATTACTTAGTAATATGAAGAAAAGATTAAAAAAGTATAAATCCTGCGTTATGCTTTACCTCACTGCAATAACCGACTCTTTTGCTTAGGAGGATCATCAATGAACTTATTGTTTAGCCTTTATTCATAACTTCTTTTTGTTTGAGAACAAGATCAATGGATTACTAAGGAAAATAACATAGAATTCCTTACTTTTGTGTTCCTTAAAAGTTTGAATACAAAAATTTAAAATGAGCATAGCGAAAACTTACAATCCAAAAGAAGCTGAAGAAAAATGGTACAGCTATTGGAAAGCGAATGGATTTTTCCGTTCCACCCCGGACGAACGTGAACCTTACACGATTGTGATGCCTCCTCCGAATGTCACGGGAGTATTGCACATGGGGCATATGCTGAATAATACCATTCAAGACGTTTTGATTCGCCGAGCACGTATGCAGGGAAAAAACGCTTGTTGGGTACCGGGGACCGATCACGCCTCCATTGCAACTGAAGCTAAGGTCGTCGCTATGTTGAAAGAACAAGGAATTGACAAACGATCTTTATCACGTGAAGATTTCTTAAAACATGCTTGGGAATGGAAGGAAAAATACGGTGGTATTATTCTAAAACAACTCGAAAAACTTGGCGCTTCCTGTGACTGGGATCGCACACGTTTTACCATGGATCCGGAGCTATATCAATCTGTTATCCGCGTATTCGTCGATCTATATCATAAAGGATTGATTTATCGTGGTTACCGCATGGTCAACTGGGATCCTGAAGCAAAAACAAATATCTCAGACGAAGAGGTTATTTATAAAGAGAAAAACGGCAAATTATACCACCTGAAATATCAGGTTGAGGGAACAGATCAATATATTGTTGTGGCGACTACCCGCCCTGAAACCATCTTTGGTGACACAGCCGTGTGTATCAATCCCAATGATGAGCGCTATACCTGGTTAAAAGGAAAGCAAGTCATTGTGCCGATCGTTGGCAGAAAAGTGAACATCATTGAAGATGAATATGTGGATTTGGAGTTTGGTACAGGATGCCTTAAAGTTACTCCAGCGCACGATGTGAATGACTACGCACTAGGTAAAAAGCACAACCTGGAATTTGTCGACATCTTTACCGACGAAGCAAAACTGAACGACAATGGCCTGCATTACGCTGGTATGGATCGTTTTAAAGTCCGTAAGGAAATCGAGAAAGAGCTGGAGGAAAAAGGATTGTTGGAGCAAGTTGAAAACTATACCAATAATGTTGGAACTTCAGAGCGAACAGGTGCTGTTATTGAGCCTAAAATTTCCAATCAGTGGTTCCTTAAAATGGAAGACTTGGCAAAACCTGCATTGGATAATGTCATGGACGATACCATTAAATTTCATCCGACGAAATTCAAAAATATTTACCGCAACTGGATGGAGAATATTACCGACTGGAATATCTCAAGACAATTGTGGTGGGGACACCAAATACCGGCGTATTTCTATGGCGATGGTAACGAAGATTTTGTGGTTGCACAAACGGTTGAAGAAGCCCTTGTTTTAGCGCAGGAAAAATCAGGTAATACAACTCTTCAATTGACAGATCTACGTCAAGATGAGGATGTGCTTGATACCTGGTTTTCAGCTTGGCTATGGCCAATTTCGGTTTTCAATGGCATCAACGAACCAGAAAATGCAGAAATCAACTACTATTACCCTACGCAAGATTTAGTCACTGCCCCAGACATCATTTTCTTTTGGGTAGCACGTATGATCGTTTCAGGATATGAATTCCGCGGACAATTGCCTTTTGAAAATGTCTATTTCACAGGTATTGTACGCGACAAACTGGGCCGCAAAATGTCTAAATCACTGGGCAACTCTCCTGATCCGATTGATTTGATGAATGAATATGGTGCAGATGCTACGCGGATGGGAATGTTATTGACTGCTCCAGCAGGTAATGACCTTCCATTTGATGTAGAACTTTGTGTACAGGGCCGTAATTTTGCCAATAAGATCTGGAATGCCTTTCGCTTGGTTAAAGGCTGGGAAATTACAGCTACTCCGGATTCAGATAAGATTTCGGCATCTTGGTTTGAAGCAAGGTTAAATCAAGCCTTGGTCGATATCGAAGAAAACTTTAAACACTATCGTTTATCAGATGCACTGATGACAACCTACAAATTGGTATGGGATGACTTCTGTGCCTGGTACCTTGAATTAGTGAAACCGGCTTATGGTTCCCCTATTTCTAGCGAAACCTTAGAAACAGTAAAATCTTTTTTCCAACGTATACTCACTTTAGTACATCCTTTCATGCCCTTCATAACAGAAGAATTGTGGCATGACGAACTGTTCGGTGTAAAAGACGAGAAAGATTGCATTATCGTAGCCGCTTATCCTACAGCGAATGATTTTGATGAGCAGCTTATAAAAGATTTCGCTATCGCTCAACAGATTATTTCGGAAGTTCGGAATATTCGCAATTCTAAAGGTATCTCCCCTAAAGTTGCTTTACCATTAGCAATCAATCAACAATCGGACATCAATCTGGAGCAATATATTGATATTATCACCAAGATTGCAAACCTGGAGGGTGTAACTTTTGTTTCCGAAAAAATAACTGGTGCAGCAAGTTTCCTTGCTGGCAAAGACGAATGTTATGTTACCTTGGAGAATAATATTGATGCGGATGCGGAGCGTGAGCGTATTACCAAAGAATTGGAATACTTAGAAGGCTTCTTAATTTCAGTAGACAAAAAGCTTTCCAATGAACGGTTTGTGCAAAATGCAAAACCCGAAATTGTCGAAAACGAAAAAAGTAAAAAGGCTGATGCCGAAGCGAAGATTAAAATTCTTCAAGAAAGCTTAACAGCATTAGGTTAATAGCTAATCTATAAATCTCGAAAAGTCCCGCGCAATGCACGGGACTTTTTTTATGTTTAACGAGCGATCAAATTCGGAGATCATTCGGTGCTTGTTCGGTACTTCTTCGGAGCTCGTTCGGTGCTTGTTCGGTGCTTCTTCGGTTACAAGCGAATAAGCACCGTTAAATATCCGAAGTATATCCGATAAAAAACCGCATTAAGAGTGGATATGATTGACAATTGTACCTCATGAAGAGCACGAACTTTCACGAAAGAGCCAAACGGACGGCTCAAGTAAATTTTGATCCGTCATGCACAGGCAATGTATAGCACAAGGATATATGATAAAACTTTTGAAACAAGAAGCAAAGCGCTTTGCTCTATTCCAAAATAACAATACAGCTTATTAATAACCAAAGATCAACCATGCTGATAACTTTATATAAATTCCTGTAAAAAAATGAATAACTTTATAAGAGCGAACTTAAATTATATCATTATGGGATTCAAAGAGACATTTCAGATTAACGGTGAAAACCTTTTACAAAAGATCAAAGAAATCATTGCTGAGGGCAATGTGAGCAAAATCAGCATTTCGGACAAACATGGCAAAGAAATTATGAGCTTTCCGGTAACTGTTGGTGCCATAGGCTTGATCCTAGCACCTGTTTTTGCAGCAATCGGTGCTGTAGCCGCATTGCTTACAGAATGTACGATCACTGTAGAACGAAATACAAACAAGGAAGAAAAAGACAAAGAAGATAACAGCACTGATCCCCCTACAACGATAACCGTAAAATAATCAATTTAAAATTGACCGTTATGAAGATCTTTAAAAACATACTTTGTATTTTATTTGCCTTGTTATTCATCAATGCAGGGCTGGATAAACTTTTTCATTATATGCCTACGCCACCAATGGATATGGACATGAAAAAAGTATTTGAGGCTTTTGCCACGATCAAATGGCTAATGCCACTGGTTGGAATCATCGAACTCTTGGGCGGTTTATTGTTCATTTTTCCAAAAACAAGAACGCTGGGTGCATTGGTCATCTTCCCAATACTCATTGGTATTTTTACCCACAACATGATTTTTTTTAGCCAACAGGGACTAATTATTTGGGCTGTACTTTTTATTATTTGGTTATGGGTGGTATTCGAAAACTGGGGCAAGTATAAAAAACTGATGGAATAATTGCCTATATTCTTCTCCAAAACGAATATTCAGCAGGATACTGCATGTATTAAATACCTATTACTTTGACAAATTGATAGGTATTTAATGTTTTTATTAACATAAAATTAAAAAACAAAAAACTTTGTACGACTAGAATGGTTTGGTCAATTATTTGATGTGTTTTTAGAACATTCCCACGATAAAATGATTTTATACAAGGGAAATGGAGAACTGTCTAATATTTGCTAGCAAGTATAGCACATAAATTAAACTTGCATTTACACGCAAATTTATCTTAGTTTGCTGAAATAGTGGCGATATACGTTATATATCTGAAAACTTAGCAAACTTTTTTCCGTTTTAATTTTTATTAATAGATACTTAAATCAAATTATACGTTGAACAGATTTACCCGAATTGCTTTCAAAACAATATTGTGGATTATTGGAGTAATAATTGCGCTGGCTATTTTAATCGTATTTTTAATCAGAATACCCTCCGTTCAGAATTATATTGCCGGAAAAGTAACGCAATATGTAGAGGGAAAGATTGGTACACCTGTTAAAATTGGCTACATTAATATTGATTTCCCTAAAAAACTGGTTTTACAGGATATCTATTTAGCTGACCAAAGCAAGGATACCTTAGTGGCAGGAAAAAGCATAGCTGTCGATATCAACATGCTAAAACTTCTGAAAAATACCGTTGAAATTCAGAGCATTGAAGCAGAAGGAATCACGGCAAAAATTCGACGTACATTGCCAGACAGTTCATTCAACTTTGATTATATTGTTAAAGCTTTCGCTTCTCAAAAGGAAAGCAAACCGACTGCAGACAGCAGTTCAGCCCTTCTATTTAACCTCGATAAAGTCAAATTTGATAAATTTCATATTGTCTATGCCGATGATGTTATTGGAACGAGTGCTGATGTTTATCTGAACAGCCTAAATACCAACATCAAGAAGTTCGACCTCACAAAAAACATGGCCTTCAATCTGCCCAAAGTGAAGGTAGATGGTCTGAGTGCCACAGTGAAACAGTGGCGACCAGTTGTTGATGGCACGGCACCCACGGTCAAAGATTTTGGCATTACAGATAAAACGGCACAAGTAACCACCTTGCTTCCCGATGTCGGTATACAGATTGCTGACCTGACCAATATCTTAGTGCGCTATGAGGATCAATCTAGCCTGCTGAACACAAAATTTTATATCAAAAATCTTCATGCAGACATTAACAAGATCGACCTTAATAAAGAACTTGTCGATATTCAAACGATCAATCTTGACGGTTCAGACAATAATGTGCTCTTTGGAAAGATCCAGAAAAAAGTAAACACAGAAGCGAAAAACACCACGGATACCACCAAAATAAACTGGGTTGTCTCAGCCAAAGAAATCCAAATCAACAATACAAGCTTAGCGTATAGAGACAACAATCAGGCCCGTATGAAAGGCTTTGATTACTTCAACATTAAGATCCCTGGAATGAAAACCAGTTTAAATGATCTTTACTATAGCGCTGATTCGATCAGTGGATCATTAAAAGAGCTTGTAGCCTCTGATCATTCCGGGTTTGTGATCAAGCAATTGAAGGGGGATTTTAAGTATACAAATACAGGTGCGGAGATCAAAAACCTGTACGCAGAGACACCACGTACCCTATTGCGTGATTACTTAAAAGTAACCTATCCATCTTTGGATATTATTGCCAAAAAGCCAGAGCTGATCTATGTCAATGCAACGATCAAAAAGAGCCACGTAGATATGCGCGACATCTACTATTTTGCTCCTTTTTTGGATACCATGCAGGTGATGAAACCATTGATGGACAAAAAGTTTAATATTGATGGTCGCGTTGTGGGTAAGGTAAATGATTTAAATATTCCGGCAATTGATTTCCAGACTCTGTCCAATACACGTGTCATTGCAAGTCTGCATTTAAAGGGTCTACCCAATGTTGATAAAATGTCAATGGATCTTAATTTAAAGAAATTGACTACAGGACGTTCCGATATCGAAAAGCTGGTTTCAAAAAAAATGCTTCCTAGCGGAATAGAGCTGCCCAATACGATCGGCCTTACCGGAACTTTTAACGGTGGGATGAATGCCTTTAACACCAATCTTTCGCTGGTAACAGAGAAAGGAACAGCCAAATTCAATGGTAAAGTAGGCATGATAGGCCGGGATACAACCTATGATGCATTTGTCAGTATTCGTGATTTTGACATTGGTAAGATCATGAAAATGGACAGTACCTTAGGTATACTTTCATTTGAGGGAAAAATCAAAGGTCATGGAACAGATCCGAAGAAGCTTGTCGCCAATTTTGATGGCAAAGTAAATCGAATGGATGCTATGGGTTATCGTTATCAGAATATCGATATGAATCTCACTGCGGACAAAGGGGATATTAAAGCTTCTGTTGTCAGTCCCGATCCTAATATTCAATTGAAGTTAAATGCAACGGCCAACATGAAGGCCAAATATCCACAGGTGGATTTTGAGCTTATGGTAGATACCATTAATCTTAAAAACTTAAAATTAATGGATGATGAACTCAAATACCATGGTAAACTTGTGGGCAATTTCAGTTCAGCCGATCCGAATTTTTTAAATGGGGAGGCACATATCACCAATTCATCCATTCTTTACAACGACGCATATTATACTTTAGACAGCATTTCACTTGTTGCAAAAGCCGATACCAGCCGCAATTTGCTGCTACTCAAATCGGACTTTTTGAATGCCCATTTGGTCGGGAAATACAAAATTTTAGAGTTGCAGAATGCCATTCAAGACATTTTACAGGTATACTACCAGCCGGGAAAAGCTGTTAAAGTTCCCAAATATGAGCCTCAGAATATTGAGTTTTCCGCCCAATTGACCAGGACTAAATTTATAAAGGACTTCCTTCCGGAGCTGACGGAAATGTCTGATATTACGTTGGATGGTATGTTCAATAGTCAGTCAAAAACTATTCTTGCCAAGTTGGATGCCCCTAAAATCACCTATAGTGGTACCGAAATCAATAACGTTACGCTGGATATTAATACCTTGGACAGTACACTTTACTACTCGGCCTTGATCAATAAAATCAAGGTGAGCAATATCGAACTCGTGAATACAGTCTTCAGTGGTAAAGTCATTCAAAATAATTTGGATTTTGGCCTTTGGATTAAAGACAAGAAAGAGAAAGAGCAGTATCATTTGGGCGCCAATATGCGCGTTGATAATGGAGCATTTGTTTTTAGTCTACTTCAGGATGGCCTTATGCTGAACTATGACAAGTGGACGATAAATCCAAACAACGTGCTCAAATTTGGAAGCACGGGTATTCAGGCCAATGACTTTATCTTAAGTAATAAAGGACAAGAGCTGAGTATATCATCGCAGGACAGTGTGCTCAATTCGCCACTCAACATTGCCTTTAAAAATTTCCGCATTGAGACATTAAGTAAAATGCTTGAAAGTGAAACAGTCGATCTTGGCGGCGGGATTAATGGTCAGGCAACCATATCACGTTTGGAAAGTAGCCCTGTATTTGTATCCGATCTTACGATCGACAAATTTTATATTGGACAAGATACTGTCGGTAATGTCAACATAAAAGTTAACAATGAAAAGGAAAACACCTATAATGCGAATATCAGTATCAGTGAAAATGGCAACAATGTCGTATTAAGTGGTGATTTTATCAATCCTCCAAAGGGAGAAGCAACCCTGGATTTCACCTTAGATATTGCGCCACTCTCCATGCAGACGGTTCAGGCATTCAGTTTGGGTTATCTAAAGGACTCGAAGGGAAATCTTGAAGGCCAGTTAAAAATAACGGGATCGCCATCCAAACCACTCATTAATGGCGATGTGAAGTTTAAAGATGCACAATTCAATATTGCTATGTTGAATGCACTTTTCAAAGCTAAAGATGAAACCATTCATCTGGATGAAAGGGGTATTACTTTCCCAAAATTTGCATTGGAAGACAAGAAAGGAAATATTGCCAAGGTAACAGGATCCATAGAAACCAAAACATATACTGATTTTGATTTTAATCTCAATATCAATACAGACAATTTTGAGGTACTCAATTCAACACAAAGCGACAACGACATGTTCTATGGTAAAATGTATCTTACGTCGAACCTTCGCATTCGGGGGAATCTTGATAAGCCTATCGTTGATGGTACAATCAAGGTATTAGATGATACCGATTTCACCTTTGTTATGCCAAACGAGGATCCTGGGATGGCGGATCGTAAAGGTGTTGTCGAATTTGTTGATAAGAGTGATACCACAAGAGCCAACGTATTTGCTAAATTAGATTCTATGACCGTAACCCGTCTGACGGGAATCGACGTAGATCTGAATCTTCAAACGGATAAAGATGCCAAATTTAAGATCCTCTTGGATGCCGGTTCACAGGATGCACTGAATATCCAAGGAGAAGCGGAACTGAATGCAGGCATTGATGCGAGCAGCAAAATTACCTTGTCAGGTACATTTACCGTAGACAAAGGGAGCTATTCATTCAGTTTTGGTCCCGTAAAAAAAGATTTTACATTCCGAAAAGGAAGTACGATCACCTGGAACGGAGATCCCTTGGATGCGCAGCTTAATATCACAGCAGCATACACAACCAAAGCACCAACCCTGGAGCTTGTAGCGACGCAACTGGGATCGGAAAACGCTAATTTATACAAGCAACGTATTCCTTTCAATGTCTTGTTGAAGATTACTGACAAATTGTTCCAACCGCAACTTAATTTTGATATCGACTTGGACGAAAACAACTCAGTTGTTTCCCAAGATGTGATCAGCAAAGTAAATAACGCATTGACCACCTTGCGTGAAAATCCATCTGAACTTAACAAACAGGTCTTTTCACTCATCGTTTTAGGACGCTTTATGTCGACCAATCCATTTGAAAGTTTATCCGGTGGCGGTGGCACAGAAGCCATTGTCAGAAATAGCATCAGTTCATTCCTGAGCGGTCAATTGAACCGCCTTGCCTCCGAGCTTATCACCGGAGTAGAACTGGATTTCAACTTAACTTCGGAAGAAGATTATGCTACTGGAGCGGGCCAAACCCGAACAGATCTGAATATCGGTGTATCTAAAATGCTTTTAAATGATCGTCTAAAAATTACCGTTGGTTCTAATTTTGAAGTTGAAGGAAATACACGTCCGGGAGAAACCGCCAACAATATTGCTGGGGATATCCAATTGGATTATCAACTTTCGCAAGATGGTCGCTATTTTGCACGGGTATATCGTAAAAATCAATATCAGGTTACGCTCCAAGGCCAATATGTAGAAACAGGTATCGGATTTATCATCAATATGGATTACAACAGGTTCCGGGAAATCTGGATGAGTTCGAAAAAACTCAAAGCGTACTATGACACGAATAGCAAAGGTTTCAGAAAACGATTTGATGTAGAACGTATGGAAACTGATTCAGTCTATCGTGATAGTGTACGCACGGTCATCAGAGATAGTTTGATGACCCATAGCCCTGAGTACAGAAAACGTATGGAGGAAAGAGAACAAGAGAAACGTAAACAACAGTTGGACTCCAGTAAAAACACGCCGAAAAGCGATAGTCCAAAATCAAATATAGATACCATCAGAACGACAGCTATAAAAAATGAAGATGAGGAAAGGAGTTATCATGCAAGCTAAACTAAAGTATATTGTTGGAATAGTTTCATTCGCTGCATTTATAGCATCCTGTTCTTCAACCAAGAATCTGAAAGAAGGGGAAAGCTTATATGTTAAAGGCAACGTGATAGTCGATTCGGACACCATCTCCAAGGAAAACAAGGAAAAGATTGCGACCCATTTAGAAGCGGCATTGATGCCCAAACCCAATAAACGTCTAGCTGGCGTACCATTTAAGCTGTACTTCAACAATATGGCCGGTGATTCTGTGGGGAAAAACATCATTAAAAAATTCCTCAAGAAAATTGGTGAAAAACCGGTATTGTTGAGTGATGTCAATCGCGAGTACAATGAGAATCTACTGCGCAACCGTCTGGAGAATTTTGGTTTCTTTAATGCTGAAGTAAAATCTGACACTTTAGTTGAAAACAAAAAAGCAACGGTTAATTATACGGCAAAGCCAAATTTTATCTACCGAATAAGATCTGTTCAATTTGATATTGACAGCACAACGCAGCTGGGTAAAGATATCCGTTCGAGCTCCGATAAAAGTCTCTTACAGGTGGGCAAAAATTATAGCCTTGATGTTATCCTAAATGAGCGTGACCGCATCGACAATGACCTCAAAAATAAAGGGTATTATTATTTTAGCCCTGATTACATCCTGGTTCAGGTAGACAGTTCACACCGGAACAACAAGGTCGACATGTATGTTACTGTAAAGAAGGAAACACCGGCACAGGCGAGGGTACCGTCAAAGATCAATAAAATCTACGTTTACCCGAACTACACGGAAACGAGCACCGGTTATCAGCGATCCACCCGTAACGCAGAACTATATGATAGCAGCTACTATTTTATAGACCGCCAGCATCTTTATAGAAAGCCTGTTATCGCGAATCATATCTTCTTCCATCCCGGCGACGTCTACAACCGTAATGCCCACAACCAAACCATCAGCCATCTGGTGAATCTCAATAGCTGGAAATTTGTCAAAAACAATTTTGTTGACAGCAAAGAAGTACCCAACGCACTGGATGTCTACTATTACCTGACTCCATTGCCAAAAAAATCACTCCGCGTGGAACTTTTGGGAAAAATGGCTTCGGTATACAATGGTACGGAAGTCAATGTTAACTGGACTTTACGCAACGCATTTAAAGGTGCGGAGCAGTTGAGTTTTAACGTCTTCGGCGGTTATGAAACCCAGACTGGTGGATCGGCTGACCTCAATTCGAGTTATTATCGCTACGGAATGGAGGCTACCTTGACCTTTCCCCGAATATTGTCCCCATTTGGAAGAATTTCACCATCAAGACGTTTTATCCCGAAGACCTATGTCAAAGGCCGCTATGAGTTTTTAAATCGACGCAAAGCATATACCTTAAATTCGATCGCATTGGATTATGGTTATATCTGGCAAGAGTCTGAAGAGAAACAGCATGATCTCGCTTTAATGGAGATTACCTATGTTCAGCCTAAAGGTATTTCAGAAAACTACCAAAAACAGATGGATACCATTCCAGCTTTAAGACATGCGATCGAACCACAATTCACAATTGGTCCGAACTACAACTTTACGTTTCAAAACACGATGAAGCAGCATTTGAAAAATACATTTTATTTCAAAGGCAACTTGGACCTCTCAGGGAACATACTCGGTTTGATAAAAGGAGCAGATTTCAATAAAGGGAAAACGTTCAAATTATTTGACGCTTATTTTTCGCAATATATCAAGATCAGCGGCGATGGTAGACATTATTTAAAGTTATCGGAGAATTCGCAACTTGCGTCGCGGGTCAGCTTGGGTTTGAGTTATTCCTATGGGAACTCCCGATCACTTCCCTATTTAAAACAATATTATGTAGGTGGCCCTAATAGTATCCGTGCCTTTGGTGCCCGTGCGATTGGTCCAGGAACAGTAGCACCTGAAAAATTAAGCAACGGCCTCTTCTATGCCGACCAAACCGGTGACATCAAATTGGAACTGAATACCGAATACAGAGCCAAATTAGCAGGCTTTGTTCATTGGGCAGCATTTATTGATGCGGGTAACGTATGGTTGCAGCGAGACGATGTCAACAAACCGGGTGGAAAATTCAGCAAGAACTTTTTAAATGAACTGGCCGTTGGTGGCGGAGCGGGATTACGCTTCGATTTTACCTTCTTGATTATTCGTACAGATATGTCAATACCATTCCGTATCCCTTATCTTCCTAAAGGCGAACGTTGGGTATTTAAGGATATCGACTTTGGAAGCTCAAAATGGAGAAAGGATAATTTGATGTTCAACCTAGCCATCGGCTATCCGTTCTAGGATTTCAAATTTGATTTACACGATAGAAATAACAGGCTTGAACGAATTTCAGGCCTGTTATTTTTTTTACTATTTTATAAAAGTCGTCGACATTAGACGGCGTTATCATGAGCTGTTATCACAAACCAATTCTCGTTCTATTCCTTATGTCAAAAAACAAGTTATTCCCGCTAAATACATTGATTTACTGATAATAATTGATTAAATTCAAGAATTATTTAATAATCCACATAAATGCTCATGAAATATCCATATAAAAAAAGCACAAGCATTCGTGAAGATGGACCGGATATCCTATGTGGCATAAAAACCGCCGAAGGCGGCATGCATATTTAAGCGGAAAAATTAGCTCATGAATAAACAAATAATTTACATATGAAAGTAACTATTGTTGGTGCTGGAGCTGTAGGAGCAACTACAGCGGACAATTTAATCCGTCGAAATGTCGCAGAGGAGATTGTACTATTGGATATTAAAGAAGGTTTTGCAGAAGGCAAAGCGCAAGATATGGCACAAACCGCCGCCTTATTGGGTTTTGAATCAAAAATCAAGGGGGTAACCAATGACTATCTTTCAACTGCAGGTTCTACTGTTGCCGTCATTACATCGGGAATTCCACGTAAACCTGGAATGACACGCGAAGAATTGATTGGGACAAATGCCAATATTGTCAAGTCCGTTGTCGAAAACTTAGTAAAACACTCTCCGGATATTATCATTGTCATTGTATCTAATCCCATGGATACTATGACCTATCTAGCACTTAAATCAAGTGGATTACCTAAGAATAGAATTATTGGAATGGGAGGCACATTGGATTCAGCCCGATTCAAATATCAACTGAGTGAAAAACTGAATGCTTCTGCGGCCGATCTCAATGCCATTGTCATTGGCGGTCATGGAGATACAACGATGATTCCACTCATCAAGCACTCCACGTGGAACAGTATTCCAGTCACTGATTTCCTTACCCCGGAAGAGCAAGGCGAAATTGTACACAAAACTATGGTTGGTGGAGCAACATTGACCAGCCTAATTGGTACCTCAGCCTGGTATGCTCCGGGTGCCGCAACAGCTGCTGTCGTCGAAAGTATCGTACGTGATCAAGGAAAATTATTTACAGCATCCGTCTATTTGGAAGGTGAATTTGGCCAAGAGGATATCAATCTTGGAGTACCGGTTATCATCAATAAAAAAGGATGGGATCGCATCGTCCCCATTCAACTAGATGAAGAGGACAAAGAAAAATTCAATAAAAGTGCAGAAGCAGTACGTACAATGAATAATGTACTGAAAGAAATAAAAGCGCTTTAGTTCATAAACGATAAAAAGATGAAAAGCTGTTATTCCATAAATAACAGCTTTTTTTATGAGCGTTCAACACACAATGCGGGTTTTAAAATTTCTTTTTTAAGGGAATTTTTGGGTATGTTTGGCTATATGACAACAGTACCATTTCAATTATTGGATTTGCAAGGCCAGGGCACACACATTTTAGTCGATATAGAAATATATAATCGTTCGTTCAAGATGGTAGTTGATACTGGCGCATCTAAAACTGTATTTGATAAAACACAATTGGGGCATCTTTTAGAGGACCAATTGCAGCTTGAGCCTTCAGAAACATTATCAACAGGACTTGGCACCAATTCAATGGAGAGTTTTAATATAAAAATTCCGAGTCTGACAATTGGTGAATGGCAGATAAAAAACTTAAATACTGCGGTATTGGATTTAAGCTCGATCAACTATGCCTATCAGCAGATGGATCTAGAACCAGTGATCGGCGTATTGGGCGGAGATATTTTTGCAGACTATGGCGCTGTCATTGATTATGCAAAGCGCACCTTAAAATTAAGAACCCGGAAATTAAAACTTAAATAGGCGTTTGTGGATATGGAGCCGGAGATAGCCATAGTACACTATTGCGATCAATATACCCAATCCACCCATGACGTATAATGTCGTTCGAAGCCCACAATAACTGGCTAAGGAACCTATCATCAATGTACCAATGGGAAATATCCCCTGAAAAGCCATCACGTAATACGAGATTGCCCGGGCACGATAGATCGGTATGGCATGCGTTTGAATATACGTATTGATACTTGAGTTTTGCATCATCATGGCAAAGGATACCAACATCACATAGACGAGTGCCATCTGCAGCATACTCGAATGCGCCAAAAACAATAATGCAACTCCCATAAGCGCAGCAGCCCCCATCACCTGATAGCGCAAATTGGTACCCGATTTTAAACGGGCCATATTAAATGCACCAATCATGGCACCCAGGCCGGCCGCACTTTCAAACCAGGAGAACGTACGTTCATCACCATGAAACATTTCTTTTGCTATGGCTGGCAGCAACGAGGTATAAGGAATAACAATCAAGCTGGAGAATGTCATGATAATAATCAGTGAGGAGATATGCGGTGAACGTTTAAGGTAACGAAAGCCTTCGACCAAGCCTTCCCAATTGCTTCCCTTGCTCAGTTGAACATGTGTTTCATCAACCTGCATCATCAATAATGTAATAATGACCGGAACAAAACTGATAAAGTTCAGGGCAAAACAGACGAGTTCACCGTATGTACTCAGTAAAATACCTCCTATTGCAGGCCCCAACATTCGGGCACCATTGAAAATTGTTGAATTCAGCGCTATGGCATTCGGCAGATCTTTACGGTCCCCAACCAAATACATCATCAGCGACTGACGCCCCAAAACATCGAAGGAATTAATGACTCCTTGTATAAGACCTAAGATGGAAAGCCATAAGACACTCTCCCATTTCAGATAAACGACCAGGGTCAAGATCCCAGCCTGTATCATCAGACCAATTTGGGTTATCAGAACCAATTTATACTTTTTATGCTTATCGACAAAACTGCCGATAAATGGAGACAGGACCAAAGAAGGCAATAGGGAGATAAACTGCACAAAACCAAGCCAAAACACAGATCCGGTCAATTCATAGACTAACCAACTGATGGCTATCCGCTGCATCCAAGTTCCCATAAGGGAAATTGCTTGACCTATAACATGTAACCGGAAATTTCTATAATGGAGCGAACGAAAAACCTGCATACGTAAAGATAATACTATATTAAAAGTATAACAAAAAATTAGGAGAAGAGATTCTTTTTTGCTAAAATAAAGATACAATAGGTGAAAATCAATGCTTCAATACTGGAATATAATCAATAACTTTGCATCATTATTTTGAACATTAGAATAATCAAATAATTATCATTCAATAACATATACAATGAAATTTTTTATTGACACAGCGAACCTAGAGCAAATCAAAGAAGCCCAAGACTTAGGCGTATTAGACGGGGTAACAACCAATCCAAGTTTAATGGCTAAAGAAGGTATTAGCGGTGATGAAAACGTAATCAACCATTATAAAGCGATCTGTGCAATCGTTGATGGCGATGTCAGTGCTGAAGTTATTTCTACAAATTATGAAGAAATGATCAAAGAAGGAGAAGCGTTAGCAGCTCTTGACAGCAAGATAGTTGTCAAAGTCCCTATGATCAAAGATGGCGTAAAAGCAATTAAATATTTCAGCAAAAAAGGTATTAAAACAAATTGTACATTGGTATTTACAGCTGGTCAAGCACTATTGGCTGCTAAAGCTGGGGCAACCTATGTATCTCCTTTTATCGGTCGTTTGGATGATATCTCTACAGATGGATTAGCGTTGATCGAAGATATTCGTTTAATCTATGACAACTACAACTATCCTACACAAATTTTAGCAGCTTCTGTACGTCACAGCGCACACATATTAGGATGTGCTAAAATCGGTGCTGATGTTATGACTGGTCCTTTATCAGCGATCCTAGCCTTATTGAAACACCCATTGACAGACAGCGGTCTAGCGACATTCTTAGCTGATCACGCTAAAGCTGCAGGCAAATAAGATTCCTATATTTCCATATAGTAACGAAAACCGATAAGTAAGATGACACTAATCTTAAACTTATCGGTTTTCTTATTTTTAATAGATTCCGTATTTTTGTACTGTCAAAAGCATCTCTGAGAAAGGAAATGGTCCGTTTATGTTCGTTAATGGTCTATGCAAAGGGGAAAAAATACGATGAATAAATTCGTCGGATAGTTTTTAAACTTGCAAATAAAAGTAAATTTCTCTTAGTTTGTATTTGATCTAAGGCTTAACGAAGAAATCCATGGAAGATTCCAACACTGTATATCCAGAAATTCTCAAACGAAATAGTTTAAAAGTTACCCAACCCCGGTTGAAGGTACTTGAAATTATTTCGAGGAAAGAGTCCGCAATTTCACAGCCGGAACTGGAGAAATTACTGGGCAAGGATATTGACCGTGTCACATTATACCGGGTATTGGCCAGCTTTGAAGAGAAAGGGATTATCCATAAAATCTTTGATCTCCATGGTACAGCTACTTACGCCATGTGTTCGACAAACTGTTCAGAACATGATCATCATGACCAGCACGTACATTTTATTTGCCGGGTATGCAATTCGGTGTACTGTCTGGAAGATATGATCTTACCAAAAGTATCGATCCCAGAAGGCTTTAGTCTCGAAGCGATAGCCGTAAATGCACTTGGTGTGTGCAATCATTGCAAAAAGTAAATCAGGCTGTACGAATCCAAAACTATTTTTCGGCTGAGCTGTCTATACATTGGCTATCGGAGGATGCTCCGTTTAGCTCGTTATTGTCGTGTCAAATGCTGTTTTTTTCGTACATTGTATTGGCATCGATCTTGATGTACGGCTCGCTCATGATCTATTGCATAGGCTGAATTTGCAAATTCGCTATCACAGCCAGTTCGCTGCAATAGGAAGACTGCCTCAAATCGATGCAAATGAATAAATAATAAATAATAATTGGATGAAAACAAGAAAAGAAAATCCATATAAGGAGGTCTTAACACAACTGATCATCGATATCTTCGAAAAATCGGGTAATAAGCCCCTCAACTATAAACAAGTTTCGTCAAAATTGAACCTTACCGATAACGACTCGAAAGTCGCTATAGCCGATATTTTACATGATAATGTAAGAAATGGACTTTTTATTGAGATCGAACGAGGCAAATTTAATCTGAAGCAACTTAAAGTTTATGTCACAGGAAAGGTAGATATGACTGCCGATGGCTCCGCCTATGTGATTCCTGATGATGAATTTGAAAACGATATTTATATCGCTCCGCGGAAACTTAGACAGGCACTCCATGGCGATATTGTCAAGGTCCATACCTTCGAAAAAAGAAAAGGTGGCCGTAAGAAAGAGGGTGAAGTCGTTGAAATCCTGCAAAGGGCCAAGACTGATTTCACGGGAACGATCAGCATCTCCAACAATTTTGCTTTTTTTATTGCCGACGACCGCAAGATGCTACACGACATTTTTATTCCTTTGGACAATCTGAATGGAGCCAAGGACAAGGAAAAAGTGGTCGTTTCGATTATCGACTGGCCAAGCGGGAGCAAAAATCCTGTCGGAACGGTAAAACATGTTTTGGGTACCA
Source organism: Sphingobacterium paramultivorum (assembly GCF_014109745.1). Lineage (NCBI taxonomy): Bacteria > Pseudomonadati > Bacteroidota > Sphingobacteriia > Sphingobacteriales > Sphingobacteriaceae > Sphingobacterium > Sphingobacterium paramultivorum. The sequence continues at coordinate 5,929,504 of NZ_CP058555.1, read as the reverse complement.
AAGGGGAAAACAACACCGAGATGAACGCTATTTTGGCCGACTATGGTTTCCCATTGGAGTTCCCTAAAAAAGTTGAAGCTGAAGCCAATCAGATTTCGGAAAAAATAAGCGCGGAAGAAATTGCAAAGCGACGTGATTTTAGAAACGTTACGACCTTTACCATTGACCCAGCGGATGCAAAAGATTTCGATGACGCCATCTCCTTTCAAAAATTAGAGAATGGCAATTATGAAATCGGTGTTCATATTGCGGATGTTTCGCATTTTGTCATACCCGACACAGAATTGGACAAAGAAGCATTCAACCGCGGCACATCCGTTTATCTGGTTGACCGCGTTATTCCGATGCTTCCGGAGCGTCTTTCTAATGGCGTCTGTTCGTTACGTCCGCATGAAGATAAACTTTGTTTTTCGGCCGTTTTTGAATTGGACGAAAAAGCCAATGTGCATGATCAATGGTTCGGCCGTACGATCATCCATTCCGACCGACGTTTCAGTTATGAAGAAGCACAGGAGGTGATCGAAACGAAATCGGGAGATTTCAGTGAAGAGATCCTGAAATTAAATGAACTGGCTTATATTCTGCGCGAACGTAAGTTTAAAAATGGTGCAATAGCCTTTGAAAGTGAGGAGGTAAAATTCATCTTGGATGAAAATGGAAAACCTACAGGGGTATATACCAAAGTCCGCAAGGATGCACACAAGCTGATTGAAGATTTTATGTTATTGGCCAACCGGAAGGTTGCCGAGTTTATTGGCAAACAAGGACGGGGAAAAAACAAGCTTACTTTTGTATACCGGTTCCACGATGTACCTAATCCGGAGACTTTGACAACTTTCTCTCAATTTGCAGCGCGGTTTGGCCATAAATTGACCATCAAAACAGATAAAGAAACAGCTAAATCCTTAAATGCTTTGATGACCAAAATAGAAGGTAGCAAAGAGCAAAATATGCTGACTTCACTTGCTGTACGTTCGATGGCCAAAGCGATCTATACAACAAAGAAGACAAGTCACTATGGATTAGCATTCGATTATTACACCCATTTTACCTCCCCTATCCGTCGTTATCCCGATGTGATGGTACACCGTCTTTTACAATTCTATCTGGAGGGAGGTGCCAAAATCAATGCGGAGCATTATGAGAAGATGGCCGAACATTCTTCCCAAATGGAGAAAAAGGCGGCTGAAGCAGAACGTGCGTCGATTAAGTACAAACAGGCAGAATACTTGCAGGATCAGATCGGCACGGAATATACGGGTATTGTCTCGGGTGTTACCGAATGGGGTATGTATGTGGAGATTGAAGAGAACAAATGTGAGGGAATGGTCAGACTTCGGGATATCACCGATGACTTTTACGTACTTGATGAAAAGAACTATGCCATTATTGGTCAACGGAAGAAAAAGAAATTCCAGTTGGGTGATGAGGTTCAAATCCGCGTAAAGAAAGTGGATCTGGATAAACGGCAAATTGATTTTACGTTGTTGTCTTAAAACAAAAAATCCGGAACAAATGTTCCGGATTTTTTGTTAAGTAAAAGCAAAATTTAAAATATCCTTCTGAAATTTTACATCGTCTTTCGCACAAGACAATAAACACATCGAAAACATAGCGATTTTAATAAATTTTCTTTTCATAATTTACCTTTAAAATTTCAATTAATTCTTTAAACCAAAAAAGTTTCATCTAAAATACTAAACACCTTTCAATTAAGAAAAACAGAACAATAAAATACTCAGAAACCAGTATATTAATCACAATACACCCCATTATAAGAAATTCAACACTCGTAAAAGTATAATTCAGGGGATTTAATAAAAATAGAAAGCATCTCTAGAGGATCATATCAGTACAGAATAGGCTACTATTGTCTCTAGTGTAACCAAATCGGGTATGTATGGAGAGATTGAAGAAAACAAATATGAAGGTATGGTTAGGCTTCGGGATATCACCGATGACTTTTACGTCCTTGACGAGAAAAACTATGCGATTATTGACCAGCGGAAAAAGAAGAACTTCCAATTGGGTGATGAAGTTCAGATCCGTGTGAAGAAAGTGGATCTGGATAAGTGGCAGATTGATTTTGCATTCCTGTCGTAATGCATTTAAATAAAAACCCCGCATCAGTAATACTGATGCGGGGTTTATTGTTAAATAAACAAAACTTATTGTTTAGTTCCTTCAAAGGAATACTGTAATTGTCCTTCTTCTGTTCTTTGTGCTAAGAACATTAACCCCTTATTTTCAAACGTAAATATGAAACTGCCCTGAGGCTCGTTTGGTAAAGCCTGAATACTCATATTATAATTATTTGAAACTTGAATCTCTCTTACAGGAAGCTTTAAGTCAGCATTCTGAGCAGCAACTTTGACTGTTTTATCATTAACCTTGGTGACTACTAATATCTGATTGAAGACTTCCGCGCCGCCAATAATTTTAATTGTCCCTTTATAGTTTCCCACAGCCGCATCTATACTGCCACCTGTTTGAATAGGTTCATCTTTATCCTTTGAACATCCGACAAAAGCGAAAGTGACCAAGGCTAATACCACCGCATACATAAATTTCATTTTGATTTTCATAACTTGAATACATTAATTTGTTTCTACTAAATATTTATACGTTTTTATCAAACACTTTGCCAAACAGAACGCAAAAACACGCAAAGCAAGCAATATACTTGAAAACCAGTAGATGAAAAATTTCGGACAAAAGACTACCGTTAAAGAATATTATACAGAGAAAGAATAGCTTACGGCGGATTAGAAAAAACTTATGTACCCATCGAGCGGCTGTCCGATCACCCTATAATCGTCTATATTTTTGTACAGTCGACCATGAGTAGTTAACTCTTCCATTTTGGCAACATATCACAGCGTTCGTGGGTTGATTAACTGATTATACCCTACATTCGTGCAAAATAGTTTGATGGTGGAAGCGTACAAATGATGAAGATGCTGGTCAAGCAGCCAAACATCCCGAAGACGGCGACCAGGTCATTAGGATGGTGAGATAATAAAGAAGCATGAAGAGGTAATAAAAGAAGGACAAAGGTATATTCAAGAAAAGAGCAGCGCCAATTCAAAAAATAATCTAAATTTTACGCACTAACTATTTCATATTCAAAAGGGAATCAGTATCTTTGCGAACTTAAAATATTTAAGGTAAAAAAATTTATAAACAAAAACAGGTAAATGCCTACTATTCAACAATTAGTTAGAAAAGGTAGAGTAGCTCTGGTTGATAAGAGTAAGTCACCAGCGTTGGACTCATGTCCACAGCGAAGAGGTGTATGTACACGTGTATATACTACTACCCCTAAAAAACCAAACTCAGCAATGCGTAAAGTAGCTCGTGTACGTTTAACAAACGGTAAAGAGGTCAACGCTTACATCCCTGGAGAAGGTCACAACTTACAAGAGCACTCGATCGTATTGATTCGTGGTGGTCGTGTTAAGGATTTACCAGGTGTACGTTACCACATCATCCGTGGTGCATTAGATACTTCAGGTGTAGCAGGTCGTAACCAACGTCGTTCTAAATATGGAACTAAGCGTCCTAAACCAGGACAAGTAGCTGCAGCTCCAGCAAAAGGTAAAAAGAAATAATTAAACGGAGGAAAGAAAAATGAGAAAATCAAAACCGAAAAAGAGAATCATTTTACCTGATCCAAAGTTTAATGACGTTCAGGTAACACGTTTCGTAAACAATATGATGGTAGATGGTAAAAAATCTATCGCTTATTCTATTTTTTACGACGCAGTAGAATTAGTAGAACAAAAAACACAAGAAAGCGGTTTAGAAGCTTGGAAAAAAGCTTTGAACAACGTTATGCCTGCTGTTGAAGTTAAATCACGCCGTGTTGGTGGTGCTAACTTCCAAGTTCCTATGGAAGTTCGTCCAGATCGTAAAATCGCTTTGGGTATGAAATGGTTAATTTCATACGCTCGTAAACGTGGTGAAAAAACAATGTTCGAAAAATTAGCAGGAGAAATCATTTCAGCTTCTAAAGGTGAAGGTGCTGCTGTTAAGAAGAAAGAAGATACGCACAAAATGGCGGAAGCTAACAAAGCGTTCTCACACTTCAGATTCTAATTTTGAAGACATTCAAAAAAATATGATTACACCGACCTCCGATAAAAATAATCTTTTATCAAGGTCGGTGTACTTATTTAACATTACATTTAAACACATAAGACCTTTAAGGTCCGCTGCTTAAAAATATTATGGCAAGAGATTTAAAATTCACTAGAAATATCGGTATCGCTGCCCACATCGATGCTGGTAAAACTACAACAACTGAGCGTATCCTTTACTACTCAGGTGTAAACCATAAAATTGGTGAGGTTCACGAAGGTGCTTCAACAATGGACTGGATGGAGCAAGAGGCTGAGCGTGGTATCACAATTACTTCTGCTGCTACGACAGTTTTCTGGCAATACCGTGGTAATAAATACCAAGTTAACGTTATCGATACTCCTGGACACGTGGATTTCACGGTTGAGGTAAATCGTTCATTACGTGTATTAGACGGATTAGTATTCTTATTCTCTGCGGTTGATGGTGTTGAGCCTCAGTCAGAGACTAACTGGAGATTGGCAGATAACTATGCTGTTCCTCGTATCGGTTTCGTTAATAAAATGGACCGTTCAGGTGCTGACTTCTTAAAAGTTGTTGGTCAAGTAAAATCAATGCTAGGTTCTGATGCTGTAGCATTACAATTACCTATTGGCGCTGAAGATACGTTCACTGGTGTTGTTGATTTAATTAACAACCGTGGTATTGTATGGAATGAGCATGATAAAGGTATGACCTTTACTGAAGTTCCTATTCCTGAGGATATGTTGGACGAAGTTGCTGAATACCGTGAAAAATTATTAGAAGCAGTAGCTGGTTATGATGAGACTTTGATGGAGAAATTCTTCGAAGATCCGAATTCGTTAACTGAGCGCGAAATCTTAGATGCTTTACGTAAAGCAGTATTAGATAATGCGATCGTTCCTATGGTATGTGGTTCATCTTTCAAAAACAAAGGTGTACAAACCATGTTGGATCTAGTAATGGAATTATTGCCTTCACCTCTTGATATCGAGGCTGTAAAAGGTACTAACCCTGATACTGGTGAAGAAATCACACGTAAACCATCTGTAAACGAGCCTTTCGCAGCTTTAGGTTTTAAAATTGCGACTGACCCATTTGTAGGTCGTTTATGTTTTATCCGTGCTTACTCTGGTAAGTTAGATGCAGGTTCTTATGTATTGAACACTCGTTCAGGAAACAAAGAGCGTATCTCTCGTATCTTCCAAATGCATGCGAACAAACAAAACCCTATCCCTTTCATCGAAGCTGGTGATATCGGTGCTGTTGTAGGTTTCAAAGACATCAAAACTGGTGATACACTTTGTGACGAAAAATCACCTATCATTCTTGAGTCTATGACTTTCCCTGAGCCAGTAATTGGTTTGGCAATTGAGCCTAAAACTCAAGCTGACGTTGATAGATTAGGTATTGGTCTTGGTAAATTGGCTGAAGAGGATCCTACATTCGTTGTTAAAACTGACGAAGAAACTGGTCAAACAGTTATCTCTGGTATGGGTGAGCTTCACTTAGAGATCTTGATCGACCGTTTGAAACGTGAATTTAAAGTTGAGGTTAACCAAGGTGCTCCTCAAGTATCATACAAAGAGTCTATCAACGGTACTACTGAGCACCGTGAGGTATTCAAAAAACAATCAGGTGGTCGTGGTAAATTCGCGGATATCAAAGTTGTTATTTCTCCAGCGGATGAAGATTTCGATTTATCAAAATCACCGCTTCAATTCGTTAATGAAATCGTTGGTGGTAAAATTCCTAAAGAATTTATCCCTTCAGTTCAAAAAGGATTTGAAACTTCAATGAAAAATGGTGTATTAGCAGGATTCCCATTATCAGGAATGAAAGTTCGTTTGATTGATGGTTCGTTCCACGCTGTCGATTCAGATTCATTGTCTTTCGAATTAGCTGCTCGTCAAGCATACCGTGAAGGATTGCCTAAATGTTCTCCAGTGTTAATGGAACCAATTATGAAAATAGAGGTTTTAACACCAGAAGAAAACATGGGTGATGTAATGGGTGACTTAAACCGTCGTCGTGGTCAAATGCAAGGTTTGGATTCACGTAACGGTGCACAAGTAATCAAAGCATTGGTTCCACTTTCTGAGATGTTCGGTTACGTAACTCAATTACGTACAATCACTTCAGGTCGTGCAACTTCTACAATGGAATTTGATCACTTTGCTGAAGCTCCTCGTAACGTTGCTGAAGAGGTGATTGCAAAATCAAAAGGTAAAATCAAAGGTTCTGTAGAATAATATAGAACTCAAAAATAAACCGACCGCTGGTTGTTAATAGCTCTAATCAGCGGTCATTTTTAAATAATATCATATACTATGAGCCAAAGAATCAGAATTAAATTGAAATCTTACGATTACAATTTGGTTGACAAATCAGCTGAAAAAATCGTAAAAACAGTAAAACCTACAGGTGCAGTTGTTAGTGGTCCTATTCCATTGCCTACTGAGAAAAAAATCTATACGGTATTACGTTCACCACACGTTAACAAAAAGGCACGTGAGCAATTCCAATTGTGTGCTTACAAAAGATTGTTGGATATCTATTCATCAAACGCTAAAACTGTTGACGCATTGATGAAACTTGAATTACCTTCAGGTGTTGAAGTAGAAATCAAAGTGTGATAGATTTCAGTCACTGAAACAAGAAGGGGCCTTTCGCGAGAAAAGCCCCTTTTTATATTTTAGCCTAGATTATAACTGATAACCGATTCCAATTGAAAAAACGCGATTCTTTAAAGAACCTCCTTCACCCCCCGCCATATCAACTAGTCCCAAGCCATATCCACCATTAATCAAAAAGCCATTTGATAGACGATAACCCGCTAAAAAGTTAATTCCGGCATCAAAACGCTTCAATTTATTATCTCCAAAACCGACGTCAATTTTCACATTTTCTGCTTTGGCTTTTGCGGACAGCCCTAATCCAGCATATGGTCCAGCTCCTAAGAAAACATTTCCAGAATTTCCCGTGGGAATACTATATACAAAATTTACAGGTAACTCTAGATACATTAAATCCAATTTCACATTATTTCCCAATTCTTCAAAGTCAATAAGTGTCAATCCTTTCCCGCCTTTACCTTGAAGCGATAAACCAGGCTGTATAGAAAAATTATTTGCCAAAGGAGCGTCTAAGTAGCCCGTCAAATAAAATGACGTAGATGATTCTGTCGAAACCGATACACTTCCTAGTGACGCGGTCATTTTAGGAAAAGTTGCACCAGCCTTAAAACCATAAGAAGTCTGTGCTTTTGCACCAGTAATAAAACATAATAGCGCAGCGATTGAGAGCAACTTTCTTTTCATTAATAATAAATTATATACAAAACGAAAATAGGTTAAAATTTTCTAAAATACAAGAGAAAAATAGTTATCCATTTATTAAATAACCCAACATATATCGACAATACACTTCAAACTGATCTCCAGATTCTTCGACATGTGGAATTAATCCTTTTGCTAAGTCAAAATCTGGAAATTTGTATGACGGTATAGCCTTTGTTCATGGAGTGTTACTAAGATATCCGAACCTTATTTCGAAAGACTTGACCTCACTATATAATTTAGAAATTAGTTCAAATTCTAATATTAGACTTTAAAATTATAATACCATTCGTATTAAACTTTCAATTCTAAAAAAATTATCCCTTCGTCTCATTTTCTTCTATAATCTTCTTTTCAAGAGGATTTAACGTCCCAAATAAATCCTTATATACCTCATCTTTACTATCTTCTTCCCCTAAAAGAAATCCCCAAGGTTTAAGTTCTTTGATCCGGTCCATCACAATCTTAACGATAGCCAAAATTGGAATGGCCAGAAACATCCCCGAAATTCCCCAGATCATTTCACCAATAATAATGGAAAGCATCGCAAATAAGGAGTTCACTTTCACTTTAGAACCTACAATCTTTGGAACAATAAAGTTACTATCGATTAAATGCACAATGATCAACGCAAGCATAACCAAAACCACATGCGTGAATGAAGAGGTTGCAAAAGTCAGAATGGCAATAATAAGCATGGAAGAAAAAATACCGACATAAGGTAATACATTGAAAACTCCAGTTATCAAAGCGAGAAGTAAACTATATTTCACGCCAATAATCGAAAGGGTTATAAAAACCAACAAAGAAACCAAACTCATTTGAATCAGCAATCCAATAAGATACTTTTTGACCACATACTGAACCTGTTTAACGACATCTAGAACGATAGGTCTGTCCTCCACGCGATTCACAAATAAAAGGAACTTAACAATGTGTCCTCTGTATATAAGTAAGAAAAATGTGTAAAGAAAGGTAAAGACAAATAAAATAAATAGCGACGAAAGGGAAACCAATGCTGTCCCTAGGAATAAAGTACCCGAATCTACAGACTTCGATGCTGTTTTATTGATAAAATCAATCTGATCTTTGTGTTGAATTCCAAATTGATGGCTTACCCAAGTCTGTAAATTACCAACACCATCCATTATTTGTTGTTTAAAAGCTGGAAAATCTTCCTTAAGAAGTGTAAGTTGGGAGGCTAAAAGAAAAAGTCCGTACCCTAAAACGCCGAAAAACAGGATTACGCTTAATATCCCCGCCAACGTCCTCGGGAACCTAAGCCTCCGCTCCAAAAAATTGCTTAACGGAATCAACAGTAGAGAGAATAACAAGCCCAAAATCATAGGGATGAGTATAGTATCTCCAATCTTTGCCAAGTATCCCAATAAAAGTATACTGATGAGTATACAGGCCAACTTGACATAAAAGGGTAAAGGAAGAAATCTTTTCATGCAGCAATCTTTTGAATAAAAATAACAATTTCAGACGACTTAAGTTTAATCCAATAAAAAAGTCCCCACAAATGCAGGGACTCTTTCCTCATAATAAGTTTAAGTACTTATATTTCTTATAGTCCGAAGCCAATACCCACAGACCAAATACGATTTTTAGCCATATCACCTGACCCTGGAGCTAAGTTGGTTAAACCCAAACCATAACCAGCATTGATTTGAAAACCATTAGTCAATTGGTAACCAGCTAAGAAATTGATACCAAAATCGGTACGTTTAAGATCATCATTTTCATTGCTACCAAAATTTAGATCACGTTCAATTTTCACATTTCCCTCGCCTAACTCTCCTTTACGTTTACCACTTAATCCGAATCCAACATAAGGTCCTGCACCAATAAAAAAGTTACCAGAATCTCCTGTAGGTAATTTAGCCACTAGGTTTACTGGAATATCAAGTGACATTACACTCTCTTTAATTTCAGAAGCTGAACCTGGAGTCCACTTTCCACCTTTATTTTGCAAAGACAATCCCGGCTGAATAGAAAAATAGGGTGAAACGGGAGCGTCCAAATAGCCCGTTACAAAAAATCCTGTATTTGATTGTGTACTTTCATTACTTAAAGAATATTTAGGAATATTTACCCCCGCACGTAGTCCATATCCCAATCCACCTTGTGCAAAGGCTCCTAATGAACCAAATAAAATTGCTGCAGATAATAATAGTTTTTTCATGTTTCCTAATTTAATTTACTTTCTTCTTTTATCATTTAATCTCATAATTTCCTGTACGAGATTTATTACATTACCATTTGCAATATCTATTCCAAAATCCATAAATCATTAATTACCAAATTAAAACACGATAAAAAACTCACATTAGACCATTTGGCATTGTCCAATAAAAGATACAGTGAATGGAGTCCATTTCCACTTGACAGCTCGATGAGGTACAATTCAATTTTTTATTCCTATGAATAACATAGTTTATTAAAACGTCTTTGTCATGCTATGCTTAAACCCGTCCGGTATGTTCCTGCGGACCATTGCTCAAAGGATCACACAGCAAAATACCAGCTTGGTTTTCAGACCAATGCTTAAAAACATAAAAGTTTTATCATAAAGATTTTTTAATTCCAATTATAAGTTTTATTTTTGCAGACCTTCAAAAGGAAAAAAATAGGGTCGGATGGCCGAGTGGCTAGGCTGAGGTCTGCAAAACCTCCTACAGCGGTTCGAATCCGCTTCCGACCTCGTTTTATTTTAAACAATAAAAATATTATCAAAATGGGAGTTACACGTTTAAAAAGAAAAGATAGAAGAAATAAAACTGTTTCACGTGTTGAAGTTCAGTTTTTGAAATTAGGAACTAACGTAGAGTTAGGTTCTAGATCAAAAATGAAAGCTAGCAACCAAATCGTTAAAAACGATGCTATCTTAAATCAATTAGCTTCAGAAGCTAAATAGTAAGAAGAATTTAATAGCCTTTAAAGTAGTACTTTAAAGGCTTTTTAATAGGTCTACCATTTGGTGGACTTTTTCTTTTGAGCTCATCCACTGTGCCTCATCCATTCCATTGACCTGACTCTGGTTAAACCTCATCTTCGACACATGCAATTCTTTCGCCGAGCTATGTATTGCAACTGCCCCAGTTTGCTCTAAAATATGAACTATATTAACTGCATCTACACCTGCACCAGGCATAATCACAACACGGCCATTTGCTTGTTGAACTAATTGCTTGAGTAATGGAGCTCCAGCTAAAGCAGAATTTTGCAGACCAGATGTCAAAATACGATCTATCCCCAGTTCGATGACATCTTCCAATGCCTGAAAAGGATCTTCCACGCGATCAAAAGCACGATGAAAGGTAACACGCATGGGACGCGCAGTTTCCACTAATCGCAAAGTATTCACTTTATCCACCGTACCATCTGCGTTCAGAATACCTATTACAACACCATCTATCCCCAATTCCTTGCACAACTGAATATCTGCTATCATTTCTAAGATCTCGGTCTCTGTATAAAGAAAATCACCTCCACGCGGCCGGATAAGCACATGGACACCAATATTCACCAATTCCCGCACTAACTGTAACTGACCAAACGAAGGTGTGGTCCCTCCATTTTCCAAATTTTGACAAAACTCTATCCGGGTCGCTCCCCCTTGTTCGGCTTCAATTGCTGATGCTACGGAATTTGAACATATCTCTAATTGGTAATTTCCGATCGCCTTTTCCATCATTATATTATATTTTAAGCTATTTTTCGTTTACGCGAATAACGTAAAAAAAAAGCAAATAACCTACTCCCCTCCCCGACGGTGAAAATAGTACAAGCATTAGAAAAGACGCCAGCTAAAAAGATACTTTCTCTACGTGGGAAATTTTGCTTCTAGACAAAGATCTACAGCTTTAGCTTATAATGTGGTACATCTACTTTTTTCCACTTCCAATCTGGTCCTTTCGAAGTGCTCGTCCGATCTGACAGCTCCCTTGAAGAAGGTGGATCTAAGAAACGTTCCCGTTTGATATAAGTTGGCAATTGGAAGCCTGGCGAGGTATTTAGCGTTTCAAAACATTCCCGCGAGAGTTTCATAATGTCATTCCGATTTTCTGCATTGCTTTCAATTCGACTTCCTATATAAGATGCCGAACCATACAATTGCTCATAAATAACTGAATCTTCAAAAGGTTTGAATTTCAGACGCATCATTATTTGCACCAATAGAGCATACAGATCGTTGTCAGTTGGCGTCAGAACCAACTTTTCCAACACCTTTGGTATCAACTCCCACATCATCAATTCAACCGCTAAATCTTTCGTGTTCTCGCCAATGAAATCGAGTGTAGACCACATCTGGTCCACATATCGTACAACAGAATCTCTATTTCCATGCAAAGCAACCAACTGTCTATTGCTCCAATATTCCAGCGGTATGTCCCCTCGATAAAAGACTCCAAATATATGTTGACCTTTCAACCGCCCCAAGGAACCACAATTTTGCATCTCAAACTCAGGTACAAGCATACAGTAACTAAACATATCACGCGTATTTAGCGTTTTAAATGTTTGTACCGAAAGAGAATTCCATAAAGCAGGATAACGTTCCCTATCCAAACTATCTTCTCCTGACACCAATCTATACACGTAATAGTCTTTCAGTAATATTCGCAAGATTGCTTCACGACCACCAAGGGGATAATTTCTAGACTTAATCTTCCCCATTCTTCCGAGATATCTGGGCAACTGATCGTTTATAAATTTTGTAGAATCTTTCAGCTTATATTGGCCATGACACATGGGCAAGCTGCATACCAATAGCAGTGCTAAAAAAAGGACATAGGGCCTCCTCTTCTTAAAGAAATCAACAAAACTAGATGCTAACATAGTTAATACATTTACACTGCATTGGCTGCAATACAGCATATTAAATATACTTAAAATTAAATAGTATTAAATAAATTAGGTTTCAAAAAAAACTACGATTTGAAAACGGGACCAAAAACCGAAAAAACTCAGTTCCGTTTTAAGCTCAGTCTCTTCTTTTATATACAAAAGTCATAACCGAATTTTAGACATGTAAAACATTCGGCTGAACTATTTGTATATACCTTACATGCTTTTATTTAAATAACTAAAAACCAAGCGCATACATTTTTAAGTAAAATATCATGGCAATTATATCAAAAAACATGGAGACCCAAGAAAAGATCATCAGTACTTTTGAAGAGCTCCAAAAAGCTATATATGACCTGAAACATCAAATTGTTGAATTTGAATTGCTTTTTAATCAGGCTTGCAACAGACATATTGACTCCAATTTCCAAAAGGAATGGTTGCTGGACCGAATATCTTCACGTCATGATATGATTACACTTCGACATGATGCCATGCTGCTTATTCGGGATACCGTATCTGCGTTCCGCGATTTCGACGGTTATTTTCTAGACCTCAAACAGCTACTCCAATCGATCGAGTTACTCATGCTCAACCATGCCGATGAGGAAGAGTATGAAATTGCAGCTATTATCAAAAAATGGTATGAAAAATTTGCCCAAGCGATTGATTTCGTTGGTGACTTAACCTATTAAGTCGCTCTTTTATTCTACTTTTGCAGCATTGTAAAATATTGAGAAATGCGCAAACCACCAGCTATCGTTGACTTACACACCGACACCTTTCTTGACGATTGGGAAGATTATTCGCCAGAGGAGCTCTTACAAGAGTCCATTGATTTTATGCGATCTAATCTAGACGCAGCTATTTATTGGGAAATGAACGAAATAAAGTTTATTCATGGCAAGGGAAAAGGAATGTTAAAAAAAATGGTTTTTGAAGAGCTGCAAGAGTACAAGGCTCACGGCTCCATTGAACGCTATTACACCTCCTATCAGAATGAAGATATTGTAGTCGTTATCATAGGGATTTAAAAAGGCTACCTTTTCAGATAGCCTTTGTATCATGTTATGCTATTTAATAGCTGGAGTAATAATCACTTTTCGGAATTCCACGGGACCATGATCCCCTTGGAAATAAATTGGTCCCGGCTCTGCTTCTTTACTATCCAAAGCACCGCCCGTTATACCAGGGATTTCTTGGTTACTGATAACAGTCTTTCCGTTTGCCACAACCGTCACTAGACGTCCTACCAATGTAATATCATAGGTTTGCCATTCCCCGGCTCCTTTATTGACCATTTCATTTGCAGCTAAGAAACCATATACCCCTGCGAAAAGCACAGCATTGGGATGTGCATCCTTGGGACTATCTTCTATCTGAACCTCATAACGACCTCTTAAGTAGACACCGCTATTACTTCCTGCTGGAATTTTAAATTCAACATGTAATTTAAAATCTTCAAATTTTTGCTCAGAGACTAAATTAGAACCAGATTGCGGGCTAGTCAAAATTCCGTTTTTCACCACCCACTGATTCGTTTTACCAGTAGCTTTCCATCCAGACAGATCCTTACCATTGAACAGCTGAATAGGCTTACCCCATTTTACCGCAGCTGTTCGCTTCAGCTCCGGAGCACGAACACCTTTAAAGCGATATGTTTTCCCATCAGGCTCTGTTATTGTCCCTTGCAATACACCGTTCACAACCTCGCCCTCAACACTTAGATTCATCTTTCCGCCTTCCCATTGAGGTGGGATAGCAAATCTAAACTTTCCTTTCTCATAAAACACCTGCGAAACTGGCCGAGCACTTCCGGAAGTACTTACATAATGACCGACTAAAGTTCTATAGCCCGACAATTTTACCTCCAACCAGGATGGTGCAGGGGTACCATTAATATCAACTTCGATGTCCCATCGACCAATCAGCTCTTTGCCTTCTACGTCTTGTTGATAATGGATGGATTCTCCGATTGAATGTTTAGCAAAGGTTACTTGCGGTAATGCACAAGAGGCCAAAATTCCTAAAAGAAATGCCGCTTTTCTGTTCATATTATTTATGTTTATATTCTAATTGACAATAAATTTCAAGCAATTTAACTGTTTAACAGCGGGTTTACAAGGATATAATGTTAAAAAATGCGAAGAATGCATCCGGTCGTAGGTTCGCCTTTTTGTCCTGAAACGAAAAAAGCCCTAACTTTCGTTAGAGCTTTTCTAGTCGGGGTGGCAGGATTCGAACCTACGACCTCCACATCCCAAATGTGGCGCGATACCGGGCTACGCTACACCCCGAAAAGGTATCACCTTTGTTTTGTGTGGCACAAAAGTACACTAAAAATATGTTTTTTTCAAAAATATTCTTCACAAAGCACCTAATAGACTGACTTATTGCAAAATAATTTAAAAATAAGATTAAAAATCAGATCATTTTACAAAGCAAAAAATTGAAAAATCCCTTTTTATTACACCTAGTGAAGCCTTGAAACAAATTCGACTCATCTCCATATAGCCCCCAGCACAACCCTGAGCCGCCTACGAATCGAACTTCCTAGTATCTTAAGGGTCGTACGTTCGCACCCTACCCTGAAACGAAAAAAGCCCTAACTTTCGTTAGAGCTTTTTTAGTCGGGGTGGCAGGATTCGAACCTACGACCTCCACATCCCAAATGTGGCGCGATACCGGGCTACGCTACACCCCGAAAAGGTATCACCTTTGTTTTGTGTGGCACAAATATACGCTTCTTAAAAATTATTTGCAAATGAAAAACGCAAAATAAAACTAACAAGTTGTTACATTGCGACATACTCTTTGCCCGGACCACATATAGCGCTCCTTTACACAATCAAACCCAATGCTATTCCCAATAGCTGTTACTTCGATAAAGCGCTCAGCTGTTAATCATAATCTTTTTAACCTCTCAACTGTAGCATGTTCGGATATGAACATGAAGTGTTCGAATCCAAACACTTAGATCACAAAAACAAAACACACAATCTACTGATTAAAAACACCTTAACCCTTTGGCAGCTTTTTTGAAATTGATCCATTGAACATTTTTTCAAAAATAGAAATCAGGCTATCCTTCAACAGGACTGATTACCATAAGGTCAAAATGAACACTTATAACGAAAAGTATGATAAAGAACTATTTCCAAATCGCCTGGAGAAACCTTATTAAAAACAAAGTTTTTTCCTTTATCAATATTCTTGGCTTAACAATAGGCATCACCGTCTGCGCAATGATATTCCTATTTATTGCCAATCAGTTTAGTTTTGATAAGTTTCACAGCCAAGGTGATCGTATCTATCGGGTAATGCGTGGTTTTGACAACACCAAAGACCGCGCTCCTTATTTATCTGCACCCTATGCCACTGCCTTATTAACCGATTATCCCGATGATATCAAAAAAGCTGTACGGGTAATGCCTGCCAATGGGTTATTCTCTTTTGGCAATATCGCATTCAATGAAAAGAAACTCTTTATTGCAGATGACGATTTCTTTGAACTATTTAGTTTTCCGCTCATCAAGGGAAATCCAATGACTGTTTTAAAAAATCCAACAAGTGTTGTATTAACGGAAAAAACTGCGAAAAAATATTTTGGAAATGAGAATCCCATCGGTAAAATACTACAGCTTGATAAAACAAAACAATTAACCGTTACCGGGATTGCAAAAGATCTTCCGGTCAATTCGCATCTGGAATTTGATCTTATCATTCCATTATCCAATTATATCAATACCGAACCGTTCAAAGCTTGGCAAAACAACAATTTATTCACCTACATCTTACTTGACGAACATAAAGATGTTGGGCAACTGGAAAAGCAATTTCCCGATTTCATGAATAGGCATATGAAAGCAGTTTCTACCAATATGGGCATCCATTTTGACCTTGCCCTTACACCGCTAAAAGACGTCTATCTTGAATCCCACAGCACATTTGACAGCGCAAAACATGGTGACAAAAAGGTTATTTACATTTTTCTCTCCATCGCCATCCTTATATTGATTATCGCCTGCATCAATTTCATGAATCTCTCGACAATACGCGCAGTTGACCGATCAAAAGAAGTTGGTTTAAGAAAGGTACTTGGAGCACAACGTCTTCAATTAATGGGGCAGTTTATCGGAGAATCCATTTTATTAACCACCATATCCTGCATACTCGCCATGTGTCTACTGCAACTACTCATGCCTGTATACAATCAACTATTGGGATACACCCTAACAGTCCCATGGAATTCATGGCCAATCTATATTTTTTTGATTGCAATTATTATTATAGTAGGGCTATTAGCCGGAAGTTATCCTGCATTATACCTCTCAACCTTCTCCCCTATACAGGCATTAAAAGGCAAATTGCGCTTGGGCAAGGGCGGCACACTGTTCCGGCATACGCTGGTTGTGTTCCAATTCAGCATATCTATTTTACTTATCATCGGCACACTGATTATCTCCAAGCAGATGAAATATGTAAAAGAACTAGGGCTTGGCTATGACGACCAACAGACTGTGGTCATCCCAATAGACAATGAAGAACTATACAACAACCTTCGTACATTCAAAAACAAATTATCCGCGAGCAGCGACATCGCATCGGTCTCCTTTATGTCCGGTGAACCAGGAGGCTTCTTCGATAGCCATACGTTTGAAGTGGAGAGGAAAAATGGGGAGAAGTGGAAATCAAGGACGGAATTCACCGATTTTGACTATGTAAGCACATTGAACCTCAAAATAATTGCAGGCCGAAACTTTTCAGCGCAATACCCAACAGACTCCACTAGCGCTGTATTAGTTAACCGTACTGCAACATCGATGCTCGGATTTACCCCCGAACAGGCCATTGGAAAATGGATAAAAAATACGATCCGTGATCAATCCCCCAGAAAAATCATTGGTGTAATAGATGATTTTAACTTCCTATCTCTAAAAGAAAACATGGATGCATTAGTTATTGCCCCTTCTGATGATCTAAGGGTAGCCCTCATTCGCTTAAACACAAAAGATTTCCCTGCAGCGCTAAAAACTATTAAGACTGCATTTGGGAAAGTAGCTCCTTTATACCCTTTTGAATACAGCTTTTTGGACCAGAAATTCGACACGCTATACAAAACCGATCTGAGGCAACAACGTATACTCAGTCTTTTTTCTGGATTAGCTATATTTATCGCTTGCCTGGGCCTATATGGTTTAGCCTCATTTACGGCCGCCAAACGAAACAAAGAGATCGGAATCCGAAAAGTGCTTGGCGCTTCGGTATCGGGTGTTGCTACTTTATTGTCCAGAGATTTTATAAAACCCGTATTAGTTGCCTTGATAATTGCCTCGCCGATTGCCTGGCTAGTCATGAACAAATGGTTGGAAGACTTTGCCTACCGTATCCAAATCCAATGGTGGATGTTTGTGCTCGCTGGACTGGTAACAATAGGTATCGCACTGATTACGGTAAGCTGGCAGGCCATTCGAGCAGCTGTAGCTAATCCGGTAAAAAGCTTGCGGGACGAATAAAAGGAGGAAACAAAAAAAGCTCTAACTTTCGTTAGAGCTTTTAAGTCGGGGTGGCAGGATTCGAACCTACGACCTCCACATCCCAAATGTGGCGCGATACCGGGCTACGCTACACCCCGAAAAGGTATCACCTTTGTTTTGTGTGGCACAAATATCGAATCATTTTTTGACTTTGTCAACACCCCGCAGAAAATTAATCACTAAATAGCTGATTGATTGCACAATATTTTTACAAAAAGCACATATTCTATTGAATTTAGCAATCAAAAACCCACTCCATATAGCCTACAAAGGAATATTCAAAATATCTTTAGATTATCCATTTCATTTTCATATCTTTGCATCCGATTTGAATATCAGTCAATAGTTTTTTAAAAAAGTATTTTTATATTCAGAAAATAAGTCGTAATATTGCATTCCGATTTTTACAGGATATAAATCGTTAATAATTACTCGAAATCATGGATTTAGTAAAATTTGTAGAAGAACAAGCGGTAGTAAAGAATGAAATTCCCGCTTTCAAAGCTGGAGATACCGTCAGCGTTCATTATAAAATTCGCGAAGGAAATAAAGAGCGTGTACAGGTGTACCAAGGTGTAGTAATTCAATTAAACAGCGAAGGTGCTAACGCTACTTTTACCGTTCGTAAAATCTCAAACGGTGTAGGTGTTGAACGTATTTTCCCTGTAAACTCACCAAACATTGAAAAAATTGTAGTAAACAGCTACGGTAAAGTTCGTCGCGCGAAATTATTCTATTTACGCGGCCTTACTGGTAAAGCTGCTCGTATTAAATCGAAAAGAATCTAATTACGACTACCACGGCATAAAAAAAGGCTTTGAACTCATTCAAAGCCTTTTTTTATGCGCTATCGCCCGTGCCTTTCAAAACGCAGGTAATATCACGAAACTCCTTCTGTAATAAATTTAGGACAATTAAATAATGTCCATCAAAACCCCACCCCTCTTTTGCCGCGCTAAAACATTTTACTTACTTTTAGCACCGTATCTGAAAGGTAGAATCGTAGATGATTACAATAATTTAAAAACAACCTAATATTGTTCCATCCTAACTTTGCTACCGTTAAAAATCAAACTGTATCTTGATGAGAATTATAGCTTTTATCTTCATTTTTATAATCTACCCGACCTTTACTTTTGCACAACGAAATGTGAATGAATTTCATCAATTACAATCTCGTCCCCAGACTTATTATGTATATCCAGTAACAGATGCAATAACCATTGATGGAAAGGACAATGAGGCTTCCTGGTCAAAAGCTATATGGACAGATTCTTTTAAGGATATTGAGGGATCAAACAAGCCTGCCCCTACTTTTAAGACACAAGTCAAGATGCTCTGGGATAAGGAAAATCTTTACCTTTTTGCTAAGCTTCAAGAACCTCATATCAAAGGATATTTAAGACAAAAAGATACGATCATCTACCATGATAATGATTTTGAGATCTTTCTCAAGCCAAATCTATTTTCGCCAGAATATATAGAGATTGAAATAAACGCATTAAATACAGTAATGGATCTTTTGATGACTAAACCTTATCGCTTTGGCGGCAGGGCTAATCTAAATTGGGACACAAAAGATATTGAAAGTGCAGTCTATCATGCCGGGTCCATCAACAATCCACAAGACAAGGATGAATTTTGGGCTGTGGAAATGAAAATACCTGTAAAAAGTCTAAAATACTTTGGCGAAGGAAATCAGATTAAAGCAAATGAAACCTGGAAGATAAACTTCTCACGCGTTCAGTGGCATTATGACAACACCGAAACAACCTACAGCAAGAGAAAAGACAATATGGGTAAGACGCTCGCTGAAGAGAACTGGGTATGGTCTCCAATCGGCCTCGTTAATATGCATTACCCTGAACGATGGGGGCATATAAAATTTGTTGACGACACAAACCATCAACCTATCGACGAGCAATTCCTCGCGCTCGAAAAAGTTACCTGGAATATCTTTTACCTGCAACAGATCTATAGAAAGGATAAAAAACGCTATGCAACGTCAATTCAGGAGTTAAGCAAATTATATCCTGAAATTATAAATGAGCACAAAAATTATGAGATTGTATTTTCAAACAGTAATAATTTCTATCGTATTGAAATCAAGTCAAAAGCACAACCTACATTAAAGACAACAATAGATAGCCAAGGTAATATCTATTTTTAATTTAATTAATCGAGCGATCTTCAATTCTGATTTTGAATAAAAATTGCTATCTTTGTATCCCGTACATAGAGCAACTATTATTGGTCATTTTGACCACATAAAATTGAAAATCCTTTAATTGTTATGACTAAATATATTTTTGTTACGGGCGGCGTTACTTCGTCGTTGGGGAAAGGTATTATTGCTGCCTCCCTTGCTAAACTTCTCCAAGCGCGTGGCTACAAAGTTACCATTCAAAAATTCGACCCTTACATTAACATCGATCCAGGAACATTAAATCCATATGAACATGGAGAATGTTATGTTACAGAAGATGGTGCTGAAACGGACCTTGACTTAGGTCATTACGAGCGCTTCCTGAATGTCCCTACCTCACAAGCAAATAACGTCACGACAGGCCGCATCTATCAACACGTTATCCAACAAGAACGTGAAGGTGCATATTTAGGAAAAACCGTTCAAGTGATTCCCCATATCACAGATGAGATAAAACGCAGAATGCAACTGTTGGGTGAGTCCGGCAAATATGACATTATCATCACTGAATTGGGCGGAACTGTAGGCGATATTGAGTCCTTACCATTTGTGGAGGCCGTAAGACAACTTCGCTGGGAATTAGGAGCCAACAATTCGCTGGTTATCCATTTGACTTTAGTCCCTTATCTGGCAGCCGCTGGTGAGCTTAAAACTAAACCTACGCAACATTCCGTAAAAACGTTATTGGAATACGGTGTACAACCTGATATTCTAGTATGTCGTACTGAACATAAATTATCGCAAGAAATCCGCAAAAAATTAGCGCAATTCTGTAATGTCAACATCAACGCTGTCGTAGAATCTATCGATGCGTCGACGATTTATGATGTGCCATTATTGATGTTGAAGGAAAATCTTGATAAAACTGCATTAACCAAGCTAAAACTTTCCAACAAAAATGAGCCTGATCTAGAAAACTGGAAAAACTTTTTAGGCAAGCTCAAAAACCCGACAAGTGAAGTGAGTATTGCTTTGGTTGGAAAATATGTTGAGCTTCCAGATGCTTACAAGTCCATTATCGAAGGATTTATCCATGCAGGCGCAACAAACGAATGTAAAGTAAAAGTGAGCTATATTGCTGCTGAAAGTGTTACTAAAGAAAATGTTGCTGAAAAGCTAAAAGGTATGGATGGTGTTTTGGTTGCTCCAGGGTTCGGTGAACGCGGTTTGGATGGTAAGCTAAATGCTATTCAGTATGTTCGCGAAAATAATATTCCGTTCTTTGGTATCTGCTTAGGGATGCAATGTTCGGTTATCGAATTCGGAAGAAACGTATTGGGATTAAAAGATGCCAACAGTTTTGAAATGGATGCCAACACTAGCAATCCGGTCATCAATTTGATGGAAGAGCAAAAAAATATCACCAATATGGGTGGTACAATGCGTTTAGGTGCTTACGATTGTGAAATTAAAAAAGGAACTAAGGCCTTTGCCATCTATGGTAAAACAAAAATTTCTGAAAGACACCGTCACCGTTATGAATTTAACAATGACTATTTAAAACAATATGAAGCAGCTGGAATGATTGCTTCAGGATTCAATCCGGAGACTGGATTAGTTGAAATTGTCGAATTGAAAAACCATCCATTTTTCGTTGCCGGACAATTTCATCCAGAATTAAAGTCAACTGTTGCAAATCCTCACCCACTTTTTGTTAGCTTTGTAGCCGCTGCTTTGGCCAACAAAAAATCAAAGTAGTAATAGAAGGATACAATTAATTAAGTTTAATTATTAAAAATGGATAGAAATACCCTAATTGGTTTGGTCCTGATGTTTGCTATCATCACTGGTTCATTTTACCTGATGAAGCCTTCAGAATCAGAAATCAAACAAGAACAAGCGAGACAAGAGGCTAAAGCGCGTACAGAAAAAGGACTGCCTGCCGAAAGTGACTCTACCGCTAAAGCCAAAGCAGTACAAACAGCAGTGATTGCTGATTCGGCAGAATTGAAAAAGCCTTTTGGCGCGACAAAATTTGGAACGGAGAAAGTCATTACGATTGAAAACGAGAAAATCATTGCCAAAATCAGTACAAAAGGTGGTAAGGTTAAATCCGTAGAACTAAAAGGCGAAAAGAATTTCAATGGAAAACCTTTGATGCTTTTTGATGGTGAGGACAATAAGTTTGGTTTTCAATTTAACGCAGCTGGTCAAAATGTATCAACAAATGATTTATACTTCAATACAGAATCTTCGGATATCCAAGTTTCTGGTGAAGGTAAACAATCTGTAAAATTCCGACTAAATTACAGTGCCGAACAGTATATTGAATATGTGTACTCGATTGCTGGTAAAGGCTATAATGTTGGCCTGGACATTAACACAAAAGGGATACAGAATTTAATTCCGCAGAGTCAAAAAACGTTGACCCTGAACTGGAACACCACGTTGAGACAAAAAGAGCAAAACATAGAATCTGAAAGACAGAAATCTACACTATATTATAAAGAAGATAATAAAGTAGATCACCTTTCCGAATCAAAAGATGCGGACGAGCCATTGGAGAAAAAAGTACAATGGATTGCTTTCAAGCAGCATTACTTCTCTAGTATCCTCAACGCTAAAGATGGCTTTGTCAATGCAAAAGTGGATGTAAAACATGCGTCAGAAACCGACATCGTCAAATTCTATAATACAAACGCAGAATTAGCATTTGATAATCATAAGGACAACAACTATTTCTTAAACTTCTTCTTTGGTCCAAATCAATACAATGTATTGAAGGCTGAAGGAAATGATTATCAGTCAATTATCAACATGGGCTGGGGCCCTATGCGTTGGATCAACCAATGGATTACTGTACCTGTATTTAACTTCCTGGATGGTTTCCATATGAGCTACGGTATCGTTATCCTTTTATTGACATTGATGTTGAAGTTAATTCTTTCCCCAATGACCTACAAGTCTTATGTCTCTATGGCCAAAATGCGTGTATTAAAACCGCAGCTGGATGAGATCAAAGCAAAAGTGGGTGAAGACAATCAAATGTTGATGCAGCAGGAGCAAATGAAATTGTACAAACAGGTTGGTGTGAATCCACTTGGTGGATGTCTTCCTCTTGTCTTACAAATGCCATTTACAATTGCTTTCTTCTACTTCTTTCCAAATTTATTTGAATTGAGAGGACAAAGCTTCTTGTTTATGAAGGATATGTCAACCTATGATACGCTGTTTACATTTGCACCTATTTTTGGATCATTTAACCACATCTCTTTGATGTGTATCTTGATGACATTGACAACATTGTTAACGACTTGGTATAACAACGCTACATCTGGTGCTACAGGACAAATGAAATATATGGGCTATATCATGCCTTTGATTTTCTTCTTTGTTTTGAATAGCTTCCCAGCAGGTTTGAACTACTACTATTTCTTAAGTGCGTTATTTACGTTCTTGACTCAGTTGGTAATTCGCACCATGGTTAATGATGAGAAAATCTTAGCTAAATTGGAGGAAAATAAAAAGAATCCAAAAGCAGATAAAAAATCAAGCTTCCAAACGAAAATGGAAGAAATGATGCGTGCACAACAACAAGCACAACAAAATAAAAACAAATCGTAAGATTTATCATACTGATAAAGAAGGCTTCCAAATTGGAAGCCTTTTTTGTTAGTGAACTTTTGTAGCACTTCGTCAAACCAAACGTTAAAAAGGGTGTTAATAGGTTAAAATTTAGAATATGAACTTTAAAAACATCGCCATATTGGCCATCTTAATTGTTAGTCTTGGAAGTTGCTCTGTGATCAAGAAGAACGCGAATGAGCAAAACTCAGACAGTAGCATTTCATCAGTAATTGGGAAAAAATGGCAATTGATTGAAATCAATGGACAGCCTGTAGCGGATCAGATCAACGGCAAAATACCTTACCTCCAGCTGGACGAAAAAAGTTACAGTGCAAGTGGAGGATGTAATGGCATCGGTGGAGAATTGACATTGTCAAAAAATGGAAAGGTTAAATTTGCTCAAGGCATGTCTACGATGATGGCCTGTCCGGATATGTCTATTGAACAAGCTTTATCCAAAAATCTGATTGCTGCAGATAATTATACGATTAAGGATGGCATTCTTAGCCTGAACAAAGCGAAAATGGCTCCTCTGGCAAAATTCAAGTTGATTCAGGACAATAAGCAACAACTTAGTGGAACTTGGGAACTTGATTATATATCTGGCCCACGGATCGCTTTCGATGGCCTGTATCCCAATCGTAAACCAACAATGATATTTGATGCTGCCAGTGGTAAAGTAAACGGAAATAGTAGCTGCAATAACTACAATACGACTTTTAAAACCAATGGAAATACCATTAATTTTGGCCCGATTATGTCAACGAAAATGGCCTGCGAAGGTAATGGTGAAGCAACCTTCTTTTCGACATTGGAAAAGGTAAACACCTATAGTGTAAGCGAGAATACGTTGACATTTATCATGGGAGATATTGCTATTATGCGATTTAAACGGAAATAGAAAATTCATTTTTTGCTCCAACTGAGCTAAAAAGGGCATTGTTTAAAAAACAACGCCCTTTTTATGTATTAAGCGATATTTGGCGACAGGAAGTCAAAAACCAGCCAGATCCCTCCTAAACAAAGGCACTAAATCCAGTTATACTTCTGCCAACAATGAGTGAATTGATTTCTTTTGTCCCCTCATAGGAATAAATTGCTTCGGCATCGGCCAAAAACCGTGCGACATTATATTCTAACAGAATACCATTTCCGCCCATGACCTCCCGAGCCTTGGAAACAATATCTCTCGTACGTAAAGAACAGAAGACTTTGGCCAGCGAGGCATGTTCATCTTTTAGTTCACCCTTATCCTGTAATTCAGATAACCTGAAGACAAGCGTTTGCATAGCCGTTAAATTGGACAACATTTCAACCAGATGATTTTGAATAAGTTGAAAAGAAGCGATTGGTTTACCAAATTGCTTCCTTTTACGCGTATAATCCAAGGCATTTTCATAGGCACCCCGTGCACATCCTACGGCCATCCAAGCGACACCTGCTCGCGTCATCTGAAGAACCTTTCCTGTATCTTTAAAGGAATCTGCATTTTGCAGGCGATCACTTTCCGGAACGATACAATTCGCTAAAGTAATAAGACCATTCTGTACAATGCGCAAAGCCATCTTATCTTTAATTTTCTCAACTGAAAAGCCCGGGTTATCTTTTCGTACGATAAAACCTTTAACTTCGCCATCATCAAGATCCCTAGCCCAAACAATGGTGATATCAGAAAAGGTGGAGTTCCCGATCCATTTTTTCTGACCATTTAAGACCCAACCTTCGGCTGTCTTCCTACAGGTCGTTGTCAATCCGCCTGCTGCTCCCGACCCTACTTCGGGCTCTGTTAAACCAAAAGCACCAATCACTTGCATCTGCTGCATTTTGGGCAGCCACTCTTGTTTTTGCTCTTCGGATCCGCAAATATAAATTGATCCCATGGCTAAACCACTCTGTACGCCAAAGAAAGTCGCTACAGAAGCATCTACCCGTGCTATCTCCGCCGCTATGATCCCTTCCATTAATGAACTTCCCCCCATACAGCCATACCCATCGTAGGTATAGCCACAAATATTTAAAGCTGCTAGTTTCGGTACTATTTCAAAAGGGAACTCATCTCTTAACCAATATTTATTGACAATTGGCTTGACCTCAGTTTCCATAAATTCCCTCACCTTCAATTGCAATGCACGATCTGAATCGTTTAATTTGCTATCCATAGCATAGAAATCACCATTAATAGGAGGTAATTCCTTTTTTTCTTTCCCTGCACTCAGCATTTTCATTAACCCATGAAGCTGCTTATCATCCATTTTTGATACGGCATCCATTACTGCTCCCAAATCCACTTTCTTCGATAATTCTTCCAATTTGCCAAAGTCTATTGATTTTGCCAAATCCATTATATTCTTTACTTTATCAAACATAATTGCAATTTCTTTTTAAGTGTTTACTTCTTAAAATAAGAAAAATAATCGAAAATTGTTTGGAAATGACATGATACAAATTGATCAGATGGAATTATCCGGTAAACAAACGAATGAACAACATCTCACCTTATATCGTACGATCTCTTATCAATAAAATATTGGAATCAGGAACGTTTCGAATAAAACACACAACTATATACACCTGAAAAACAATATGTTAAAAATATATCCAAAAAAACATTTTTTTTTGGGTTACCTTTTTTGGTTACGTGTATTAAGAGATGAAAAAGAAAATTATTTCAATTTAAATTAGAAAATTAGAAAATGAAAAACGCATTAAAATTCGGTTTCTTAGGTTTAGCTTTAACTGTAGCTTTCGCATCTTGTAACAATTCAGAGAAAAAAGCTGAAGGTGCTGCAGATTCAGCTTCTGCTTTAGTTGATTCAGCTGCTAACACATTAGATTCAGCTGCTACTAAAGTTGATTCAGCTGCTGCTAAAGTTGATTCAGCTGCTGCTAAAGTTGATTCAGCTGCTACTAAAAAATAATTTAGGACTGAATAGAGCTTTTGGAAGGCCTTTTTCACGAAAGGCCTTTCTTTTTTTCAAAAAAATAAATACAGGGGTTACCTTTTTGCTTTAATGGTATTAACTCCTAAATAACAAGATTTAAAAATATTTTAATTTTAATAAAATGAAAAACGCATTCAAATTCGGTTTCTTAGGTTTAGCTTTAACATTGGCTTTCGCATCATGTGGTGAAACAGCTAAAAAAACTGACGCTGCTACTGATTCAGCTAACGTTGCTTTAGATTCAGCTAACACTCAATTGGATTCAGCAAAAACTGCTGTAGATTCAGCTGCTGCTAAAGTTGATTCAACTAAAGCTGCTCACTAATTCTCTGAAAAAGAATTTACACCGTATAAAAAGCTTCCTTCAACAAGGAGGCTTTTTTTATATCTGTACCAATTAAATTGCTAAGCTCCAAGCATTTTTTTACCTTTGCCAAAAATCATTCAATCTATGGCTTTATCATCTTTAACAGCAGTTACGCCTATTGACGGACGCTATTACAATAATACTAATGAACTTTCAGCATTTTTTTCCGAATTTGCTTTAATAAAATATCGTGTACGCGTAGAAGTCGAATATTTTATTGCATTAAGTGAATCCGGTATTGCTCAATTGCAACAGTTTGACAAAACACTCAATGAAAAATTGCGGGATATCTACAGGAATTTTTCTGAAGAAGATGCCATTTGGATCAAAAACACAGAGAAAGTTACAAACCATGATGTTAAAGCAGTTGAATATTTTCTAAAAGATCAATTTGAAAAATTAGGATTACAGGACTACCTTGAATTCATCCATTTTGGTTTGACTTCACAAGATATCAATAATACAGCGATTCCACTTTCCTGGAAAGAAGCCATTAAAGAAAGCTATACACCGGCAATCGAAGAGTTGCTTCATGAGTTAAAATCATTAGCAACGTCATGGTCAGACATCCCGATGTTGGCACGTACCCATGGACAACCAGCATCTCCAACCCGTTTGGGTAAAGAGTTTTATGTTTTTATCGAACGCATAGAACGTCAATTGCAACTATTACATCAAGTACCGTATTCAGCTAAATTTGGTGGTGCAACTGGTAATTTTAATGCGCATCACGTTGCATATCCAGCGACAAATTGGATCAATTTTGGGAATAATTTTGTAAACAATATCTTGGGGTTAGACCGTTCACAAACGACCACACAGATTGAGCATTACGATAACTTTGCAGCAAGCTGTGATGCCTTAAAACGGATAAACAATATTGTCATCGATTTATGCCGTGACATTTGGACATATATTTCGATGGAATATTTTAAACAAAAAATCACTGCTGGTCAAATCGGTTCTTCGGCTATGCCACATAAAGTCAACCCAATTGACTTTGAAAATGCAGAAGGAAATTTAGGTATTGCAAATGCAATTTTTGAGCACCTTGCAGCTAAGTTACCAGTTTCCCGTCTTCAACGAGATTTAACAGATTCTACGGTATTACGTAATATTGGTGTTCCATTTGCACATACCCTAATTGCTATTAAATCAACTTTGAGAGGGTTACGCAAATTGATCTTAAACGAACAGGCATTGGCCAATGATCTTGAAAATAATTGGGCTGTTGTTGCGGAGGCACTACAAACTATATTAAGAAGGGAAGGCTATCCCAAGCCGTATGAAGCTTTAAAGGACCTAACACGTACCAACACACATGTTACGAAAGAAACGATAGCGACATTTGTTGATAATCTAAATGTATCAGCGGAAGTTAAAGAGGAACTGAAAGCGATCAGTCCTTCTAACTACACAGGTGTCACTTTATAAGCTTTTACTTATAGATGACCTTAACAAAGCTTCATTTGACCTATATTTGCTTGGAATAAAAATAGATACTACATGGCTACGATTAACGTATATACAGAGTCTACACCCAACCCTTCTACAATGAAGTTCTTGGTCAATAAATTGTTGATCAACGGTAGTGTGGATTTTCCAAATAAAGAAGCAGCACAAGATTCACCGTTTGCACTTGAATTATTCAAATTTAATTTTGTAAATGGGGTATTTTTTGCAAGTAACTTCGTGACCATTACCAAAACTGAAGATGCGGAATGGGAAGACATTGAAGCCTTGCTAAAAGACTTTGTAAAAGGTGCTGTAGAGTCTGAACTTGCGGTAAAAACGGTACACCACGATACAGAGGTTAATTTTGAAGGTACTGAAACTGAAGTGAAGATACAACAAGTATTACATGATTATGTAAGACCTGCTGTTGAACAAGATGGTGGAGCAATCCATTATAAATCCTTCAACGAAGGTATTGTGACAGTTGAACTAAAAGGTTCTTGCAGTGGTTGTCCATCGTCGACAATCACATTAAAAGCAGGAATTGAGGGCTTGTTGAAACGCATGGTTCCAGAAGTGACTGAAGTTGTCGCTGAGGCCATGTAATCACAGCTATTCGATACAAGAAAAAAAGGATTCAGTAATTAATTTTGCTGAATCCTTTTTTTTATTCACTAGTCTTAAGAAGAAATAATCGCTATCCGCCATCTGCCTTGTATGGCAATTTTTCAACCTAATTGACGACTTCAAAAGAATCTTTAAGCGGAAGATTAACAGAAGAATTACCGATAAATAGTTCAAATTTTCCAGGTTCAACGGTCCAGTTATTATGCTGATCCAAAAGTTCCAGATGGGCAGGTAAGATCGTAAACTGTAAGGTCTTCTTCTCCCCTGGATTAAGTTCAACTTTTTCGAATCCACGCAAATCCATCTCATATGTCGTTACCGAAGACAGTACATCTTTGATATACAGCTGAACAACTTCGGCACCTTTCCTCTTCCCTATGTTTTCAATATCAACCGTAACTGTAAGGGAATCTGCTGGTCTGATCTGTTTTTTAGCGAGTTGTAAATTTGAAAAACTAAAATCTGTGTAGCTTAATCCATATCCAAAAGGGTATAAGAATCCAACAACCCGACTATTGCCCCACCCATTGGGTCCGACCCCGGGTTGCCCCGCCTGTGCAGCGGGCTTGGTCGGAAAATTCATTTCAACCTGTCCGACGGACTTTGGAAATGAAATTGGCAATTTTCCACTAGGACTATACCCACCAAACAGCATTTCGGCAAGAACATTTCCCGACTGATTGCTAAGAAACCAACTCTCCACGATTGCAGGTAGATACTTGTTTTCCCAATTGACAGTAAGTGGACGACCATTGACAAGTACCAGCACAATAGGTTTACCTGTTTCCTTCAATTTCATCAAATAGTCGCGTTGCTTGCCTGGCAAATTTAGATCTGACCTCGATCGACTTTCACCGACTTCCCGTTCCGACTCGCCCATTACGGCTATGATTAGATCAGATTCTTTACCGAGACGTACACCTTCGGCCATCTTTTCCAGCTCCTCTCCTGATAAGTCTGTTGGAATAATCTCACTCTCAGGCCAGTTTTTATCCACGACATCTACCCCTTTGGCATAATCAACCCGAAGTGCCTTTGTTTTTGCATAGTTTATAATCCCATCTTTGATGGTTGTGATCGGATTATTAGAAGGTCCATATCGACTTGTCGTATAATTTGTTGCCTCTGCCATTGGTCCCGTAACCAAAATTCGTTTGTATTTATTCACGTCTATTGGAAGTAGATTCTGTTCATTTTTCAACAGAACAATAGACTCCTTATTCATTTGAAGTGATACTTCTTCATCTGCGGGGGTATGCACTTTTTTATCGGCTATCGCTATATCTTCTCTCAATGGATGATCAAACAACCCCAGTTTAAATTTCACGGTCAGGACTTCGCGAACCCGCTGATCCAATATTTTGATATCCAGCCCTCCTTCTTCTATTAGTTCCATTAGCGGCGTTAGATATGTACTCGGTGGATCAAAATTTGTCCGCACATTCAAACCTGCCTCTAATGCTTGTTTAATAGCATCTTTATAGTTTGCAGCAACATGATGTTTGTTGTAAATAAACTCTAGAGCCTCACTGTCGGACACCACATACCCTTCAAAACCATACTCTTTTCGGAGTAAGTCCTGTAAAAAATAGCTACTGGCAGATACAGGCACGCCATCATAATCATTATAACTACTCATGACTCCTAAAGGTTTGGCTTCTTTTATGACCCTTTTAAATGGATAGAGATGAAGCGAATGCATCTCACGGAAGCCAACATGAGGATCCGTACGTGCATTGCCATCTCTTCCCCCTTTGGGTACAGAATAGACTGCATAATGTTTCAATGTGGATGCGACGCCATTTTGTTGAATTCCTAAAACAACTTGTTTCCCCATTTCGGCAATATGAAACGGGTCTTCGCCGTAGGTTTCAACTACTCTTCCCCAGCGTGGATCTCTAGAAACATCAAGAATAGGTGTATAGACATTGGTATAGCCCAGATATTTGGCCTCCCTACCAATTATTTCGCCAGCTTTACGTACCAGTGAAGTATTCCATGTACTTCCAATATTGATTGGTGCCGGCAGGGAAGTAGCCCGATCATGATTGAGTCCATGAATGCCCTCATTGGTAAAATCAACAGGAATACCAAGTCGTGTATTTTCCACAAACCATTTTTGAACGTTATTTAAGGCTTGAGCATGGCGGCTGAAGGGATACGAAAATGAAGTTTTTGCAGACTTATTATAAGCCAAGCTATTCAACATTTCGTCGATATTGGCCAAGCCGTGTTTCCAAATCTCTTTGTCCCAAGCGGCAGTGGGCTGCTCATCTTTCAAAACCCGCCCATAACCGTAGAGTGTAACCGTCTGATTGGCCTTTTCTTGAACAGTCATTTGACGCAACAGATCCTCCACGCGACTGGCTATTTTCTGTTTGGAATCTTCATAAATATCCCTTTTCCCATTTTTGTTAAAATCGATCCAATCCTTATGGTAAATGTTGATGTGCTGGGCAGAAGAATGCAAATAAAGGGCTGAGAGCGCTGAAATAATAAGGCAGCTTTTAAGTTGATTAGGCATTATGCTGAAAATTGTTGGTTTTATAAAGTGAAGCAAGGTACAAAAAAAATAAAAACCCGCAGATCAAACACATCGTCAATCTAGAATAAGTCAATATAAATTCATTTTTTAACAAGCATCTAGCTTAAAAATAGTTAACTTTACGACCAATTGTGAAACCAACAAAAAAAATGAGTGCAGATATTAACAAACTAGAACAAATTGCATCACAGGTAAGACGTGATATCGTACGTATGGTACACGCTTGTCAATCAGGACACCCAGGTGGTTCGTTAGGTTGTACAGATTACTTTGTGGCGCTTTATTTCAATGCAATGAAACGCAATCCTTCCTTTGACATGGATGGAAAAGGAGAAGATTTATTCTTCCTGTCAAATGGACACATCTCTCCTGTATTTTACAGTACATTGGCGCATGCGGGATATTTTGAAGTGAGCGAATTAGCAACGTTCAGAAAAATCAATTCCAGACTTCAAGGTCACCCAACAACACACGAAGGCCTTCCGGGTATTCGTATTGCTTCGGGATCATTGGGCCAAGGATTATCTGTTGCAATTGGAGCCGCACAGGCAAAAAAATTGAATAAAGACAATAATCTAGTTTATGTATTAATGGGTGATGGCGAATTGCAGGAGGGCCAAGTTTGGGAAGCTGCAATGTACGCACCACACAACAAAATCGACAATTTAATTGCTACTGTTGACTATAACAAAGCACAAATTGACGGATCTACAGATCAAGTATTATCTCTTGGTGATCTTCGTGCAAAATGGGAAGCATTTGGCTGGGATGTGATGGAAATTGCTAAAGGCAATGACATGAATGCTGTTGTTGCAGGTTTAGCAGAAGCTAAATCACGCACAGGAAAAGGTAAACCGGTTATTATTCTGATGCATACTGAAATGGGTAGCGGTGTTGATTTTATGATGGGTTCTCATAAATGGCATGGTGTTGCTCCAAATGACGAACAATTGGCGTCGGCGTTGAATCAGCTTACAGAAACTTTAGGAGATTACTAGAATGAAAAAATATACTTATACAGAGTCAAAAGATACACGTTCAGGATTTGGTGCGGGCTTACTAGAAGCAGGAAAGCAAGATGAGAATGTAGTTGCATTATGTGCTGATTTAATCGGTTCGTTAAAAATGAACGATTTTATCAAAGAATTTCCAGAACGTTTTTTTCAAATCGGTATTGCGGAAGCTAATATGATGGGAATTGCTGCCGGACTTACGATCGGTGGTAAAATACCATTCACAGGTACATTCGCAAATTTCTCAACAGGACGTGTTTATGATCAGATTCGCCAATCGATTGCATACTCGGACAAAAATGTAAAAATTGCAGCGTCGCATGCTGGTCTAACCTTAGGTGAAGATGGTGCAACTCACCAAATCTTAGAAGATATCGGCTTGATGAAAATGTTGCCAGGAATGACAGTGATCAATCCTTGTGATTTCAATCAAACAAAAGCCGCTACGATTGCTGCAGCCAAATATGACGGACCAGTTTATTTGCGTTTTGGCCGTCCTGTAGTTCCTAATTTCACTCCTGCTGATCAAGAATTTGTAATTGGTAAGGCGGTGTTATTAAATGAAGGAACGGATGTTACGATCATTGCTACAGGTCATCTAGTATGGGAAGCTATCCAAGCTGGTGAGAAATTAGCTGAGTTGGGCATCAACGCTGAGATTATCAATATCCATACAATCAAACCTTTGGATGAAGAAGCTATTTTAAAATCTGTTGCTAAAACCAAATGTGTCGTAACGGCGGAAGAGCATAATCGTCTTGGCGGTTTAGGTGATAGCGTTGCTCAGGTATTAACAAGAGAGTTGCCTACTCCACAAGAATACGTTGCTGTAAATGATAGTTTTGGAGAATCAGGTACTCCTGCTCAATTGATGGAAAAATACGGTCTGAATGCAGCGGCTATTGTTGCAGCGGCTCAAAAAGTAATCAAAAGAAAATAACAAAACTACGCAAGTCAATATATGGATGACGCTTTAATTATAGCAAAATTCGCCGAAGAGAGTACGCGAGAAGAAGCTTTCCGTTTATTGTTGAAGAAATATCAACAGAAGATTTATTGGCATGTGCGAAGAATGGTCATCGATCATGATGATGCGGACGATGTTGTACAAGATATCTTTGTGAAAGTATGGAAGAACCTTGGGAACTTCCGCGAAGACTCACAGTTATATACGTGGCTTTATCGTATTGCAACAAATGAATGTATCACCTTCTTAAATAAGAAAAAGCAAAAGCAGAACGTGTCGTTGGATGACGACACGACTGCTTATCTAGCAGAAACGCTTGCTGATGGCAATTATTTTAATGGTGATAGAGCTCAAATGAAATTACAACAGGCTTTGTTGACCTTGCCAGAGAAGCAAAAATTGGTCTTCAATATGAAATATTTTGAAGACATGAAATATGAAGAGATTTCAGAAGTCCTCGGAACAAGTGTTGGAGCGCTTAAAGCGTCTTATCATTTGGCCGTCAAAAAAATAGAGGCATTTTTTAATAACAACGATTAAACCTTTTAGCGAAATTAGGTTCTAACAAATACTATGAAGGAAAATGGCACATATCATGATGGGCTGGAGCCTACAAATCTTCCAGCATCGTTGCGTGAAAATCCATTTGGCTTACCTGAAAATTATTTCAGTGATTTAGAATCAAAAATAATTACGCAAGTCAAATTGGTTGAATGCAAGGAAGAATCCATCTTTGAGGTTCCAGAAGGATATTTTGATAGCCTGTCTGCGGCCATTATGTGCAAAGTAGCGGAAGATAATTTAAAAAATCAAGTTGGTACTGACGGCTTTGAAATTCCTGAAAATTATACTTCCGAACTATCTTCAACTATCCTCAACCGAATTTTAGAAGACAAATTAAAAGAAACGATTGCATCTGATGGCTTTACAATGCCCTCTGACTATGGTCAAGTTCTTGAAAATTCGATCTTCGCTCGTCTAGCTGAGCAGGAATTGAAGAAAACAGTTCCTACAGATGGTTTCTCTGTTCCGGTTGGCTATGAAGAAACAGTTGAATCGACTATTTTTGCTCGTATTGCCGAAGAAAAATTAAAAGAAACAGTTGTTACTGCGGGCTTTGATGTACCTAAATATTATTTTGAGAATCTTTCGGACAGCATTGTTGATCATGTACTAACGCCTGAGAAGGACAATACACCGATCCATCAGATTGGAAGACAAAAAAAATGGTATGCTCGCTATGCTGTTGCAGCATCTTTTGCTGCCATGTTGAGCATAGGTGGATATTGGGGATATCAGTATCAACAGCAAGATGCAGCTCCTGTAGAAGCTGTTGCAGAGGAGCAGTTGAGCCAGCATTTGTCAGAAATTCCTAAGCAGGAAATTATTAATTACCTTGCGGCTTCTGCTTCTGGTGATGATATGATTTATATGTCTCAGTATACTGATGAAGCTAATCTCCCTACCAAGGGATTTGGAAGTAATATATCTAAACAAGAAATAGAAGATTATCTAAACTATACCTTATAATGATGTTCAATAAAAAATACATATGGATAACATTGTTCTTTAGTATATTTTCTATTGCCTTGGGCTTTGCACAAGACAAAAATCGATTTCAAGCTATAGAAAATGAAAAAATAGCTTACATTACTAAAGAACTAGATTTGACACCAAGAGAGGCTCAACAATTCTTTCCGCTCTATAACGAGTATAGCCAAACACTTTGGGATATCAGGAAAGAAAAATTGAATGGTGCCCCCAAAAATAATTTTAGAGGTGGTTCCAGAGATGTATTACAGTATGATGCTAAAGAAGTGGAGATCAAAAAAGAATACCGGGCCAAATTTGCCAAAGTTATTGGCAATGCGCGTGCATCGCAATTTTTTGAAGTAGAACAGGAATTCAGGGAACATCTATACAAATCCCTGCAGAATAGAAGAAAATAATCTCGAAAATAAAAAAGAAGTCTTGAAGACTTCTTTTTTATTTTCGGACATTTGTAAGATCATGTTAAGCAACAGAGAATTATTTTTAATGAATACTGCTCAAACATCTAGCTCACCTAGATTGGTTGAAGTAGTTAAGGCTGAAGGTGTGTACCTTTATGGTCCCAATGGAGAAGAATATATGGATCTGGTCTCCGGCTTCAATGTCAGCAATATAGGCCATCGTCATCCGAAGGTTTTAGAGGCTATAAAATCACAATTGGACCAATACTTACATGTCACCGTTTATGGTGAATTTGTACAAGCCCCACAGGTACAATTTGCAACAGAACTATTGGCAGAGCTTCCTACTAATTTTCAATCTGTCTACCTCACCAACAGCGGTACGGAAGCGGTAGAGGGATCTATGAAAATAGCTAAGAAATATACGGGTCGCAAGCAGATTATAGCAGCAAAAAAAGCGTACCACGGCAGTACACAAGGCGCGCTCAGTCTGATCGGAAATGATGAGTATCGTAAAGCCTATGCCCCACTCCTACCCGAAATAGATTTCATTGAGTTTAATGATATGGAAGACCTAACAAGGATTACGGAACAAACTGCTGCTGTCATCCTCGAAGCCATTCAGGGAGAAGCTGGTGTCCGAGTCCCGGATATCGCCTACATGCAAGCTGTCAGAAAACGCTGTGATGAAACAGGTACTTTACTAATCTTTGATGAAATTCAAACAGGTTTCGGTCGCACAGGTCGTCTTTTCGCCTTTGAACATTTTGCGATTGTTCCAGATATCCTGATGCTTGCCAAAGGCATCGGTGGTGGCATGCCTTTGGGTGCATTTGTTGCAGCTAAGGAAGTGATGGATGTAATTAAGGACAATCCCATGCTTGGACACATTACCACTTTTGGGGGACATCCTGTGAGCTGTGCTGCAGCACGCGCTTCGTTAAGCGTTATCAAAGAAGAAAAATTAGTTGAACAGGTTGAAAGAAAGTCACTTTTATTTAGGGAAAAGCTCAAACATCCTGCTATCAAAGAAATTCGTGGATTGGGTCTTATGATGTGTCTGCAACTGGATTCTTTTGATCAAGTTTACAATGTGAGCAAATACTGTGCAGAAAACGGGGTTATGATCGATTGGTATCTGCATTGTGAAACAGCATTGCGTGTAGCTCCGCCGTTGACGATTACAGACTTTGAAATTGAAAAAGCGTGTAACATCATTATAAAAGGTTTGGAAAAGTATGCTTAAAGTATGTAACTTTAAACATAACAAAAACCTAATAATGAACACAAACCGCAGATCATTTATCAAAAAAAGCATCATTGGCACTGGTCTATTGACTGGCGCCAATCTACTGGGAAACGATGTCTTCGCGCACGAATCAACAGCCAATTCCTCAAAAATCAGTTTAAATAATGATGACATTATTTTATTTCAGGGCGACTCGATTACGGATGTAGGCCGAGATAGAAATAACAGAAATGCCAATGACACTGGTGCGCTGGGTCATGGTTATGCTTTATTGGCTGCCAGCCAGCTCTTAAATAAATATCCAGCAAAGAAACTAAAGGTATATAATACAGGTATTAGTGGAAATCGTGTACCCGATCTACAAAAGCGCTGGCAGGAGGATACTCTGGCAATTAAACCCACTGTATTGAGTATTTTGATTGGTGTGAACGATTTCTGGCGGACAATCGATCGAGGAGCGCAGACGACGGTTGAAGAGTATAAATCCCAGTACCAACAGCTATTGCAGGAGACTTTACAAAAGCTTCCAAATGTCAAATTGATCATTGGGGAACCTTTTGCAGTAAAGGGTGTAGGTCACATTACTGAAGCTTGGTATCCAAAATTTTTGGCTTACCAAGAATCCGCTCGTGAGATCGCCAAAGAATTTGGAGCAATTCTAATCCCCTATCAAAAAATATTCGACAATGCCCAAAAGAACGCCCCTGGTGCCTATTGGGCCGCGGACGGTGTACATCCCACGCTTGCTGGGGCACAAATGATGGCTTCAGCCTGGATGGACTGCATCAAGTAAGAAAAGAGCGGATACTTTATTGAAATCCGCTCTTTCTTTTTTAACATGTGCCTATATGTCAAATCTAAATTTCTTTGTAAGGTGTTTTTTGTAGATTGGGAAGAAAATAAGCCACAATACCGATCAATGGCAGATAGGAACATAAGTGATAAATAAACTCGATGGAAGTATGATCTGCCTGCCAGCCAAGTACAGCGGATCCAATCCCTCCCATTCCAAATGCAAAGCCGTAAAATAAACCTGAAACCATACCCAACTTTTTAGGCAATAGTTCTTGTGCATAAACAATAATTGCTGGAAAAGCTGATGATAAGATCAACCCAATAATCACGATTAATATCCCCGTCATCGTAAGTCCAACATAGGGTAATGCCAATGCAAATGGCGCAACGCCCAAGACGGAGAACCAGATGACATATTTGCGACCAAATCGATCGCCGAATGCTCCCCCAAGTAGGGTTCCCACCGCAACGGCTATCAGAAAATAAAATAGATAGACTTGTGCTTCCACTTCATTTATTCCGAATTTCTTGATTGTATAAAACTGGAAGTAGTTTGTGATACTTGCTATATAGAAGTATTTTGAAACAATCAGTAATAGGAGTATAATAACGGTCACGATGATTCGGCTATTGGGTAGATCAGGTACGCGTATTGTTCTCTTCGTTGATTTAGCGGAGCTTTGAAGTCTCTTTTTATACCAACTACCGATATAATAGGATATAAATTGGCCGAGAATCGTAAATAAGCACATCCAGGCGATCGCCTGTTGCCCTCTCGGTAAAACCAAAAAAGCGACAATGATTGGAGCCATTGCGGTCCCTGCATTGCCTCCGATCTGAAAAATAGATTGTGCCATACTTCTTCTTCCTCCCGACGCCATATAAGCTACACGTGAAGATTCAGGGTGAAAGATTGAAGAACCAATCCCGACCAGAAAAACAGAAAATAAGATCCATTCATAACTGTGTGCTTTCGAAAACAAAAGCATACCGAAAAGTGAAAAAGACATCCCTATAATCTGGGAGTATGGTACAGGATGTTTATCCGTAAATGAGCCTACAACAGGCTGGAATATTGAAGCTGCTATTTGATAAACCATTGTAATCATCCCAACCTGAGAAAAGCTTAGATGATGCTCTTCTTTGAGCAAGGGATAGGTTGCCGGTATCACTCCCTGAATCATATCGTTCAGAAGATGCACCATGCTTACGGCAAACAAAATAGAAAAAATAGGTCTACTCGCCTTCTCTTGTATCATGACGTCGTTCAAAAATTAAAAAGGTTGATTTTCACAAACCAACCTAAACTATCTTCATATAATAATTATAATACGCGTACCAACAATCCTTTCAGATATTCACCTTCGGGGAACGAAGCCCGGACAGGATGGTCTTCAGGTTGATGAAATTGTCTGATAAACTGAATTTCCTTACCGGCATCCAGTGCAGCCCAAGCGAGTACTTGTTTGAACGTATCCATATCCATCGCACCTGAGCAAGAAAATGTCGCTAATAAACCACCACTATTTAACAACATCAATCCGCGGCGATTCAGGTCTTTATACGCCCTTGATGCTCTTTCCAATGCAGATCGAGAGGGTGCATATTTCGGTGGATCCAGGACAATCAGATCAAATTTCTCCCCTTCATCAACGAATTTACGCAATTGCTTGTTTACATCAGACAATATTGCTTTATGTCGACTAGGTTCAAAACCATTTTCAACAATATTCTTTTCCAGGGTTTCAATAGCCAGTGCAGAACTATCTACAGATATGACTTCTGCAGCGCCACTTTTCAAACTATTTAACGTAAAACCACCGGAATAGCAGAAACAATCTAGGACTCGTTTATTCAAAACGTAGTTGGCCGTTAGCTGGCGATTTTCACGTTGGTCGCAATAAAATCCCGATTTTTGCCCATCAATAATGTTAACCTTATAATGAATGCCATTTTCGATAACGTCGACAAATTCAGATGGAAGTTCTCCAAACAAAAGTCCATTGGTATCGGGTAATCCTTCATGTTCGCGGGATTTCAGATCACTGCGCTCATAAATTCCTTTGGGTTGCAGCAAAGCATTCAATTCATCTATAATAATGGATTTGACCTTTTCCACCCCAACTGAATGAATCTGAATGGATATAAAATCTGCGTATTTATCTGCAATAAGTCCGGGAAGAAAATCTGCTTCAGCAAAGATTAAACGAATCGTATTGGTAACACCTTCTTGCAACAGATGCTGTCTTGCTGCAACAGCCTTC
Organism: Sphingobacterium paramultivorum; assembly: GCF_014109745.1. Classification (NCBI taxonomy): domain Bacteria; kingdom Pseudomonadati; phylum Bacteroidota; class Sphingobacteriia; order Sphingobacteriales; family Sphingobacteriaceae; genus Sphingobacterium; species Sphingobacterium paramultivorum. The sequence continues at coordinate 5,889,725 of NZ_CP058555.1, read as the reverse complement.
TGAACTCGGGCACGCCACCAATCTGCATCAATCTGTGCCTGAGGGTTCCACTCCAATAAACGAATGGCTACACGCGAGCTATTGTGAAATAGACCATAGGCAATAAATTCACGTTCAGCATTGTAAACGCCAACAACTTCGCCATCTTCAATTTTATCGGACAATGATTTAATTGCTCCAGAAAATACCCAAGGATGCAATTGCCAGGCAGCTTTATCCTTGCCCTTATTCAAATAAACTGATTTCATTGTTGCAAAATTAACTTATTAATTGCAAAACCAGGCTTCTTTATTTGTCAAAAAATAAATGAAACAATTATTCTGGAGGATTTCAATACAGCATTATTTTCTTTGCAGCGAAGAGCCGAAATTTCAAAATCAAGACTTCATTAATTTTGTTAAGAACAACAGCCCAGAACTTATTGTAAAAAAGTATGGCATACATCTAATTTTGAGTTGCACAAAAGGGGCTTCCGTAAATCTTATAAAATATCTGGATAAAAAAACTTTGCTTGAAGACAAAGTCATAAAAGATTGGAAAATTGTGGCGTTTGTTTCGGGTGCCAATCTCAGATTATTTGATATGCATCCGATAAAAAATACCATTGACGTTAGTGCATGGTTAAATTCTTTAACAGAAGAAAATGGAGATTTCATAACATTTGGGCGAGATCAACCAATCCCAATCTATGACTTAATCTTAGATAAAGACAAAAAACTTGAATTAAAAAACTATATCGACACCTATCTTGGTATAAAAAAGGGCTCCTAAAGGAGCCCTCAACGTTTAGTTATGGTTGATTAAATATTTTTTGAAAGCTTCAAAATCAACTTTCAAAGATTCTGCTAATTTCTCTTTTCCTTGCAATGTTTCTGCGCCGACAGGCAAAACTATTTTTTCGAATACATCTGCTGCTATTGCATCAGGGAATTTGCAGGGATGTGCTGTCGATAAGAAAACTGAAGCATACGGACCGGGATGCTCATTTGCATAAGCACGAGCGCCAAGCCAGGCGATTGCTGTATGCGGACAGGCGATATAATTTGATTCTTCAAATAATTTCTGCATTCCTTCTTTTGTTTCTTCATCTGTAAATGTATAAGAAGAAAGCATATTTTTTAGTTCAGCCACATTTCCGCCAAAGAGATCCTGTATACGCACCCAGTTGCTTGGATTCCCAACATCCATAGCATTGCTTAAGGTTTGAACAGAAGGTAGTGGTTCATATTTACCTGAAGAAAGGAATCTAGGAACGGTATCATTAACGTTTGTTGCAGCTACAAAATGTTTTACTGGAAGTCCCATTTTATAGGCCAATAAACCAGCCCCAATATTACCAAAATTACCACTCGGCACTGTAAATACGACCTCATTGACTCCTTGTGACTTCAATTGCGCATACGCATAAAAATAATAAAATGTCTGTGGGATCAGCCGTGCTATATTTATTGAATTAGCGGAGGTCAAACGCAATACAGTATTGAGTTCGGCATCACTAAAAGCTTGTTTTACCAATGCCTGACAATCGTCAAAAGTTCCTTCTACTTCAATAGCACGAATATTTTGTCCATTAGTGGTCAATTGTAGTTCCTGAACTTCCGAAACTTTACCTTTAGGATATAGGATCGTCACACGTGTTCCTTCTACCCCCAAAAAGCCCAAGGCAACAGCTCCACCGGTATCGCCTGATGTCGCGACAAGGACGTCCAGTAATTTATCGTCAGTCTTTGAAAAATAGCCCATGACCCTACTCATAAACCGAGCACCAAAATCCTTAAAGGCATAAGATGGCCCATGAAATAGTTCGAGCACAGCCGTGCTGTCGGTCAAGAATTTTACAGGAGCATCAAAATTGATGGCATCGTTCACAATCTGTTTTAAATCGTCTTTGGGAATATCATTTCCCAATAGTGTAGAAGCTACTTCAAAAGCAATCTCCTGCAAGGAGTACTGTTGAATATTCTTAATGAACAGCGGATCCAATTGTGGAATCTCTTCAGGCATATACAATCCTTTGTCTGCAGGAAGAGAATTGAAGACCGCATCTTTAAAGGAGACTTCTAATGTTTTATTATTTGTGCTATAAAATTTCATATATAAATGATCTGTTTTTAAAGGTCACATGGTATATCCAGGTATCTTCATTCGTATTTGTAGAACATGAATATCTTGTTTTTTTATCTTCTATGAGTTAATTGTCGATTAACCTCAAAGTTTATAGACCTCAATTCTGTAAATAATTTTTAATCCAATATTCTAGGGCCCTCTACATTGACACGGGAAACATATCCAAAGCTTTCAATCTCATTGTCTTTGAGATGAGCTTGAATTTTGTCCGCAATATCCCTCGCTATTTTTTCGTCACGTGTTATTGCTACGACAGACGGTCCTGAACCAGAGATACCGAAGCTCAATGCACTGTTCTTCAAAGCAATCTCTTTCATTTCATAAAACTGAGGAATTAAAATTGCACGGGTCGGTTCGATAAGAATATCTTTCATACTTCGTGCGATGAGATCATAATCTTCTTTGAACAAAGCGGCAACCAATCCCGCGATATTTCCCCATTGGGTCACGGCGTCTTTTAATAACACTTTATCCTTTATAAGTTGTCTTGCGTCACGTGTAGGAACATCCACTTGCGGAAAAACCACCGCTGCTACGAGTTCTTTTGGTGAAGGGATGGAAATAACATCCAAAGGTTCATTTCCCCGAATTAATGTTATGCCTCCATAAAGCGCCGGGGCAACATTATCGGCATGGCCTGTACCGCAAGCCAAACGCTCACCTTCAACACAAAATGGCAATAATTCTTCTTTTGTCAAAGGGTTTCCAAGCATGGTATTGATGGCAAAAAGCCCGGCTACGGTACTTGCTGCACTGGAGCCCAGTCCAGATCCAATTGGCATATGTTTATGCAATTCGATTTCGACACCTACCTTTGAAGAGATATTCAAGGCTTGTAATAGATATTGAACACAGGCAGATACGGTATTCTTACCGGGATCGAGCGGTAGTCTTCCATCGTCGCCAGTTATTTCCCGAATCGTTACTCCAGGTTGTTGCGTGCGCCGCATAATCACCTCATCACCGGGTTCCTCGACAGCAAAACCCAATATATCAAAACCACAGATCATATTTGCGACAGTTGCAGGCGCAAAAACACGAACTTCCGACAGCATGCTGTCTAAATTTATCACCTTATCCTTCAGATACTCCACATTTAAATTATTGGCCATCACGTAATTTTTATTTTCCTTGAATAGTTTTTATGCTCCAACATTTACTAAATCTGCAAATACACCGGCAGCTGTAACCTCAGCCCCCGCTCCAGGACCTTTTACTACGAGGGGACGTTCTTTATAGCGCTCTGTTGTAAACGATATAATGTTATCGCTGCCTGATAAAGCATAAAAAGGATGATTTTCATCAACAAACTGAATCGCAATGGATACCTTTCCATTTTCCAATTTCCCGATGTAGCGGATTACTTTATTTTCATTGGCTGCTTTCTTCTTCATTGCTTCGAAATATTCATTTTCTTGTTGCAATTCTGTATAAAAAGAATCTACAGTATCTGCTTTCAAACATACTGGAGGTAATATCGCACCAAGGTCTACATCCTCGGCCTCAACAGCATACCCAGCATCTCTTGCCAAGATGAGCATTTTACGCATAAAATCTATACCACCTAAATCATCCCTTGGGTCTGGCTCGGTGTATCCCAGCTCCTGAGCCTGTTTGACGACATCATAAAAAGAAGCATCTGCTTTAAAATTGTTAAAAATATACGAAATTGTCCCTGAAAGAATAGCTTCTATCTTCACGATACGGTCACCACTCAACATCAAGTCTTTAAGCACCCTGACGATAGGCAATCCTGCACCTACATTTGTTTCATAAAAAAAATCTACACCGTGTCGATGCGCAGTATCACGGAGTGTTTTATATTGCTCGTATTTACCTGAATTCGCAATTTTATTGCAAGTGACGATCGAAATATTGGATTTAAAGATATCTTCGTAGTAGGTTGCCGGTAATTTGCTCGCAGTATTATCGATAAATACACAGTTCGGCAAATTCAGCGCCTTCATTCGATCAATAAACAATGCCAGGTCTGATTCAGTTCCATTTTTAGCAAGTTCATCGGACCAATTATTTAAATCAACACCTTCGGTATTAAAAAGCATTTTACGGCTATTGGAAATTCCAACAACTTTAATTTCAATATCATTTTTATCCAATAGGAAGTCATGCTGATTTTCCAATTGTTTAAATAAAGTTGCACCAATGTTACCGGTACCGATATTAAATACATGCAGCGTTTTCTTTAACTCTGCGAAAAACGCATCATGTACGGCATTAAGTGCCTTCGCTAAATCTTCCTTACCAATAATTACAGATATATTGTATTCAGATGAGCCCTGCGCAATAGCCCGGACGTTAATACCGTTGCGTCCTAGCGCTGCAAATAACCGACCGGACATACCGGGAGTTTTTTTCATATTTTCACCAACGATGGCTAAGACAGAAAGGTTTTCTTCAATCGCAGGAACGATCAGTTTATTCGCTTGGATTTCAAGCTCAAACTCCACTTCGATCAAATGTATAGCGCGTTTGGCATCTGATGGATTGACAGCAAATGTGATGCTATGTTCGGAAGAAGACTGGGTGATTAGCACAACATTGATCTGCTCTCTAGCCAATAGCGTAAAAAGCCGCCCACTAAAACCCGACTTACCGATCATCCCTGATCCACTTAGATTGATGACAGAAATATCCGAGATCGAAGAAATTCCCTTGATTGGCAGTGCTGTTTTTCCACTATCAAACTGAATCACAGTCCCTGAGAAATCAGGTTCAAAAGTATTCCGAATAACAATCGGTATTTTCTTTAAGAAAGCCGGAATCATCGTAGGAGGATAAATCACCTTAGCACCGAAGTAAGATAATTCCATTGCCTCTGTGTATGATAATACAGGCAAGGAAAAAGCTTTCTTCACAATCCGTGGGTCGGCGGTTAACATCCCATTCACATCTGTCCAAATTTCAATGGCTGTTGCGTCCAGTATTGAGCCGAAGATCGCTGCAGTATAATCTGATCCACCTCTTCCCAAGGTGGTAATACGCCCATTTTCATTACTTCCGATAAAACCAGTGACAAACAGTAACTTATCACGATGCGTTATGTACAAGGATTTCACCAATTGCTCAGTTAGCATTTCATTTAAATGAGCATTACCAAAATTTGAATCAGTTTTCACGTAATGGGATGCATCTACAAATAGAGACTCAGGAATATATTGTTCCATCACCTTAGATACCATATAATTTGAGCAACGCTCACCGTAGCTAAGGATCAAATCTTTACTCTGATTACTCAGCTCCTTTAGTGCAAAAATTCCTTGGAGAAGATCTTCTATCTCATTAAAAAACAACTTTAGCTTTGTAAATACAGGATTTTGATATTTCACAGCCAGAAGCTCTTTAACAACCGTAAAATGCTTATCCTCCAAGGATTTTAGCCCATCCGAAAAGGACTTTCCTTCCGCAGCGTCCTCTGCCAATTGGGTAAGCAAGTTGGTTACTCCTGACATGGCTGACAACACAACCAATGGTTTTTCCTTTGCATCATAAGATTTTTTCACAATGCTCAGGACCGCCTTTAGACTTTCTACCGTGCCGACCGATGTGCCTCCAAATTTTAAAACTTTCATACTGTTTTATACTGTTTGTTTAGATTGATGATTTTTGTGCTAAAAAAAGAAGCGCTTTCCTTTGTCGAGGAAAGCGCTTCTAAATATTGTGTCTACAATTATATACAACGAAACTACTTCCTCCTAAGTTTTATCCCGGTGGTAATAATAATCGACGTAATAATTGTATTTGTGTTCATTACTTTTGCTTATGTTTTGTAAATATAGAACAAATATTATCACTTTACCAAAGAAAATTAATATTTTTTTTAAGATTCACAATTAGAAGCCAAATAGAATGGCATTCTATCATCATGTGGATATTTTTAAATGTAGTAGACAATCTACTTTATGTAGCCGAGGCTCGACAAGTGCATTAATTCTCAATACGTGTAAATACGTCTTGGAAAGATGTTAAAATTGTTAAAATTTCGTTAAATACCTTAAAATAAATTTGACCTTAAAGTGATATTGTATTATATTCGCAACAGTGCTGTCCAAAATAGATGACAGTGTTGAATTTTTAAAAGTTAAATGTTGTACAAAAAAGCGATTTAATGAAAACAAAGAAATTTATAGCGTCAATGCTATTTATCGGCTTATGTCTAGTGTCGCAGGCACAAACCAACAGAAACTCCAAACCAGAATCAGATCCTGATAACCTAGCGAAAGAATACTTTTCACAAATCATGGGAGTTGCAGTCTCAGCAACAACAAACACCAAACTTTATCAATTTGTTTACGAATGGCTAGGTACTCCATACCGTTTGGGAGGAGATTCAAAAAGAGGTATTGACTGTTCTAAATTTTCTTATGAATTATACGACAAAGTGTTTAACACATCATTGGGGTATAATAGTAGAAATCAGTATTCTCAAGTCAAAACTGTCGAGAAAAACGAACTAAAGGCAGGTGATTTGGTATTCTTCAAAATCAGAAGTAAAAGTATTACCCATGTCGGTGTTTATATTGGCGATAATAAATTTGCACATGCCTCATCCAGTAAAGGAGTTATGATCAGCAATTTAGATGAACCATACTGGAGACGTTATTATTACAATGGCGGCCGCTTACCAGAAGATAATAGATCGCTTACGGCAGAAATATTAAAAGCAGAAAAAGATAATAAATTGAATTAGTAAGATTGATTCAATCAAGGAAAGTCCAAAGCGTTTAACTCGTTTTGGACTTTTTTTATACAATATAATATCCTATTTTTACCCTATAATCATTGGAATACTATTATGTCTTCAAAGAAAACGCTCATCTTAAATAAAGAACAAATAAAACAAAAATCTATTCGGATTGCCTATCAAATTTTGGAAGACAATTTTGAAGATGAAACACTTGTATTAGTAGGAATTGCTGACCGAGGTTATGTATTTGCGCAACGCCTTCAAGCGATTTTACAGGGGATTTCAACGAAGGAAATCCTGCTGATTAAAGTTACCATGAAGAAAACGAGTAGATCGTTGAGTGCAAGTACAGACATACCTGTTGATATTGCAAAAGATAAGACGATCATCTTGGTAGATGATGTGTTGAATAGTGGTAGAGCCTTAGCTTATGGACTGGGTGTATTTTTGAACGTTCCACTGAAGAAAATGAGAACGGCTGTATTAATTGATAGAAGCCACCATAAGTTCCCTATATTTAGTGACTACTATGGCACGAAGCTTTCAACGATATTAAGAGAACATGTTACCGTTACCCTTGAAGAATTTGATAAAGAAGAAGATGCAGCATGGTTAATTTAAACCATGCTGTTATTTCTTTGAGACTTTCAATTTCATTCCCGGTTTTATCCGGCTTCCATTTAAATCATTTTCACCTTTAAGTCGACCGACTGATGTACCATTTTTATCTGCGATCTCAGATAATGTATCACCTTTCTTCACGACATAATAAGCTGTACGTGTAGCGCTAGCGGCATGCTGTTGACTCTTCTTTGAAGATCGTTCTGTATTACGTGCTAACTTCGCGTTAACGAAATCATCTTCCCTTTTTATCAGTAAGTTTTGTCCAGGGACAATTTGATTTCCGCGCAGGTTATTCCAAGATTTTATATCCTGTACTGTTACTTCAAACTTGTCAGCAATGGAAGCGAATGTCTCACCAACTTTTACTTTATATTTGCCATTTTGTAGAGGCTTACTTAGATTTTCCGTCTGACTAAGAGTTACAGAAGATATTGGCGTGTTGAGAGCAGCATACAATTCTTCTGAGGCAATCTTTTTATCTAATACAGGTAAAACTAATCGCAATGGAGACTCTTCAGTACCATTTAATACATTTCTTTTAAAACTAGGATTCAATGCACGTAATGTCTCTTTTGACACATGTAAAACATCCGCTATTTGGTTCAATGAAATCCGTTTATTGATATCCAATGCTTGAGTTCTTAGTGAAAGTTCGGTATCCTCAGCATTGATATCATTTTCGTCTGCATATTTCATCGCATATGTCATTGCGATGAACTTAGGGATATAGTTTTGGGTCTGTTGCGTTAGATATGGTGCGATATCCCAAAAAGTAGCATTCTCTTTTCCCAAACGTTGGATCGCACGGCTAACCGCTCCTTTACCGCCATTATAGGATGCTATCGCTAATAGCCAATCGCCATATTCATCATAAGCTTCTTTTAAGATTTTTGCGATAGCATAACTTGAAGCAATAGGATCCATTCGTTGGTCGGTATAACTGTCCACTGTAAGATGATAAGTTTTGGCTTCATAATACATCAATTGCCATAAGCCTGTTGCTCCGGCACTAGAGATATCGCGTGGATTTAATGATGATTCGACTACACTTAGGTATTTGAGTTCCCGCGGCACTCCGACTTCGTCCATGATTTTATCAAACAATGGGAAATAGTATTGTCCTAGTCCCATCATCCTACACATATAAGGATTATAATTACCCGACGTATATTTAGCAACCAGATCTTTCACTCGCGGCGAATAGTCCAACGGAACCTCACGTTCTATTGCCTTCAGTTTCCGCACGAGCTGTATATCTTCATCTGTAATTTCAGCATCATGCTGTCTGTTATTTCCGGAAGATTTTATACTGTCTAGGTATTGGTAAATCTCTTGTTTTTCTTTTTCGATACTTTTTTGAAAGAAGGTATGGGCGGCTTCTTTCATGCCTTCTACAGCGCTTTCTTGGGCCATGAGCGGTAGTACATAGCATACCCCTCCTAGTATTGAAATTAACGTCTGTTTTCCGATCATAAATTTACTGTTAAATCCGAGTTTGATTCATCTGCTGAAAAATCAACAATAATCTAAACGTTTAGAAATGGATTTTAGTATAAAAATGGTTTTCGCCCTATTTAGCTGCAGGTCGAGTATAAAACAAAATACGATTTTGTTCCTCACAAAATCGTATCCATGCTATATGGGATCAAAACCTCCCTTATTTGTTATCTTCTATTTCAGATTTTTTTTCAGGTGAAGACTCATCTTTTTGGCCTTCTTTAAATTCCTTAACTCCTTTACCCAATCCGCGCATCAATTCAGGAATCTTCTTGCCACCAAATAATAGTAACAATATTACTACAATGACAATTAACTCTTGCCCCCCGATTCCCATGATTAATAATGATGTTGACATAACTATAATTTCTTGTTTTTCAATTCTTTTAAACTAAAACTTCTCTCTCTCTTTACAAATGTAATGATAATTATTAAATATAGTAATTATTTCTTATCTCGCCAACCATGACATCGGATTCAACGGTGTTGACCCTTGATAAACAGAGAAGTCAACCATTGGCACACCTGTATCGGAGTCCACATCAGCCGTTCCTATAGTTTGGCCTGTACTTACTTTTTGCCCTTTTGAAACACTTACACTTCCCATATTATTGTAGACAGTATAGTACTCACCATGTTTAATCATTATGATACGTTGACCATACATTGTTAAAATACTACTCACCTCTCCTGCGAAAACAGCTTTCACAGCCGCACCACTAGAAGTTTGTATCTTCACGGATATATGTTCCACATTGACATTTCTTCCGACACTTTCCCCTCCAAAATCTTGCATGATCTTCGCATTAGAAACAGGCCAAGGCAAACTACCACGGTTAGATCTGAAGTCATTTGAAAGCTTAACTGCCTCCGGTGTACTACGGAGCACCTCTGATTCTGACATTTTAGAAGTACTCGTTTTTGTATTGTTCTTACCTTTTGTAGTTGATGTAGACTCATTCACTTTGCGGTTACGCTCAGCAGCCGCTTCTGCCGCACGACGTGCCGCTTCAGCCCGTCGACGTTCAGCCTCAATTTCTCTTCTAATTATCTCCTTAATGGCCGCATTAATACGACGCTCCTCTTTTTGTTTTTGGGTAATATCTTTCTTCACACCGCGTTCTGTAACAATTAATTCACTCAATTGTCCAGAATAAACAGATCGCTGTTGAGATATGGTTCTTTTCTCATTTTCCTGCTCTTTCATCAAGGCAACCTGTTTGTTTCGGTCCGCCTGCAATTGAGCGATTTTTTGTTCAATCTGTTTCTTGGTATTTTCGATATCAGCAGCTTTCAGCTTTCTAGAATCGTTAAACTGTTGTAAGTACTTAACCCGTCGGAACCCCTGATTAAAATCCTTTGATGCAAAAATAAACATCAATTTATTATAGGCATTTCGGTTTCTGAACGCAAACATCACCATCTTCTCATAGTCACGTTTCATCTTCTCCAATTCAGCCTTCAACTTATTTACGGCAGCGGTATTGGCATTGATATGTTTGTTAATTACAGCTACTTCCGAAGTAATGGTATTTATCTTCTGCTCGCGCAAATTAATCTGCTTACTCAATGCTGTCACCTGTTGTTGTGTCAGTGATTTTTCTTTTGCGATCTCTTTGACCGTATTTTGTAATTCGGCAATTTCACGATTGAGCTTCTCACGTTGTTTTTCAAGTTCAGCCCGAGTCTGTGCCGATGAAATCCCAATCATGAATAGGAAAGCAGCTATACCAAGTATTGTCTTTTTAAAGTTCATTTACAGTACCATTTTTTTGTGTTTGCCATCTTTCTACCCTATCAATTCACGCCTTACTTTAGCAAACTAATTGCGAAAGTAATAAATCTAAAGGAAATAGACAGCTTCTCATCGGATTACTTTATAACGTGACGATACTGAAAAAGGCATTTCGACCGGTTCATTAAAGGTCACTTTATTAAAATTTATTTCCGTTTTTATCTCTTGGCGACCATCCGAAATGATCATTTTTAAAAGCATTGGAAATTCCTGTCCGGAGGCCATGGCATATTCCCCGTAATTGGCTTCCAACAACTGTTTCTTTGAAAGTTGCGCTAATCTAAATTGATAAGGCCTATTGTTATTATTTAATTTATATAAAAAATCTAGTTCATTCAACTTGCCATCTAACTGGACAGATATCGAATCCTGTTTAAAATTAACCTGATCAATATCTGCCAATAGATTCACAGAAAGATTGGCTAGCAACAAATCTTGTAGGTTTCCGAAAGTTAAATCCGGACTAGCAAAACGATACAGGTAGTCAAATGGCTTAACCATATATTCGCTCTGAAATTTATTTAAGATCTGTACGCTGTCTGGGGTTATTAATACCCGGGCAACCTCTATACCCAGTGTCGCAGAAATAGAAATCCAGATCCTTTTATCTTTCTCTATTCTAATATTAGAAGTGACATCATAATTGTCCTTTCCAAGGTCAAGACGCATTTTCGCTTTGCCAGAAAAAGTAGTATAGTTCAAATTGGTCAAAAAAAGATTACGTAAGCTATTTTTCTTTGCCTCCCTTGTGTTATCTTTTATCGTCAACTCGTTTTGAGCTTTGAGCTCCGCTTCTTTGAGTAGTTTCTTCTTCGAACTACAAGAAGAGAGCAGCAACAGCACAGCACCAACACAGACAATTTTATTCCACATAACTTTTAGTCTCAATCTTCTTTTTCAATTTCAGCTTATTTTCATCTGAGTCCACTCCCTTTTCTAAAGCAAGGTTCCACTGTTTTATAGCATCGTTTGTTTTCCCTAACTTAATTAGGATATCGCCATAATGCTCCAACAACACCGAAGTTTGCGGATTTGTATTTTTCAATGCTTTTTGAATCCAGACTAATGCATCGTCATATTTTCCATCAGCAAACAGCACCCAAGCATAAGTATCTTCAAAAGTTCCGTTATTGGGTTGCAATTTCGTCGCCATTGCAGCATATTTTGTCGCATCATCAAGTCGTTCTTTTCTTAACGACAAATAGTATGCTAAATTGTTCATCGCCGTCACATTTGTACTATCGAGCCGTATAGCTTCGATATAAGCTGCATCGGAGGCTTTATACATTTTAAGTGAGTTATAAATATCACCCAATCCTCCATAGATATTTGCCTGGAGAAAAGGAGATTCCTCCTGTGCATTATTAAGTGCAGCTTCCATAAATTTCCGGCTATTTTCCATATCCTTTTTCATGAGATAGGCCATACTCGTAAAATAGAGTATTGTGGCGTTGTTGGAGACATAATGTAAGGCCTCTCCGCCATGAGCGATTGCTTGGTCAAACTCGCCTTTGTCCATATCCAGGCTCATCAACATCCGCCATGCATCGATTTGATAAGGGTTCATACTAACGGCGACTGCTAGGGAACTTTGTGCAGCAGTTTTATCATCTTTCAACCAAAGCACCTGTCCTTTCGCCATATGGCTTTCTGCAATCCGTGGGTGAACTTCAACTAGGATATTGACCAATTCCAAAAGCTGATCTTTCGTATAGGGTCCTTTCGGATTCAATAAGGTCATTATAATCCGATTTTTGTCTGTAAAGTCAACCTTTTTAGACTGAAATCCCTGTTTGAGTGCATCGAAAGATAACTTGAGTTTTTTATCAAATCGATAGAGATCAGCTAAATCGAAATAAAGGAAATCCTCTTTTGTAGTCTGAATCCCCTTGTTAATATATTCCAGCGCAAGTTTTGAATTTTTGGAAAGATTGTACGCCTGCGCCAACTGACCATACACCTGAGCCAACGAAGTCCCTTTGTCTGCCCAAGGTTTCAAAAGATCAATAACAGCTTTATAATTACCAGCATCATTTAATAAAACACTACCAACCATGTCCAATGTATCCGAAGCTGTTGCAATTTCTTTGGTTTTATAGAAATACTCCAAAGCCACATCTTTATACCCACCGTTGAAAAGGAGCATGATGCGTTCGCGTTTTAGTGAGGCCGTATTATTATCGTCCTGATCAATCAGCTTATCGAGATAAATCAACGCACTGTCAGCATCATTTTTACTTTTAAATGCGTCGACTGCGAAGCTTAGATATTCAGGTTTAGACTGGATCGCCAGCGCATCTTTAATGGCTTGGATCGCTCCGTCCTGATTTCGCATCTGCGCAAGAAGAATTGCCTTTGTAAAATAGATGTCATCTGCCTGCGGAAAGTCTGCTATAATGGCGTCCAGAGAATCCATGCCCGGACCAATTTTGCCTTGCTTCAATATTTCCTGCACATTTTTAAATCGAGCATCATACGGTTTTGTCTTCTTATCTAGCGATTGCGCTTGCAATGAAGACGCCGAAAAAAGGAATACACCAATAAAACTTAAAAAAAATCGTTTATTTAAAAAATTCAATCTCATCTACTTCCGCTAAATAATTAAAAAATTCTTCCTGCAATATACTAACTAATGTAACAATATTCATTCGAGGAAGTTGTAAAAATATTGAGATTAGTGGGGCTTGTTTGAAATTCGACTCGTTTTCAATAAAATAAGCAAAATAGATTTTAAAATATAGAATAATAGATGTACCTTTGCAGACCCTTGAGATAAGGGGAAGAAAAATTTTTTAATAAATTATTTAAACAAAAGCAAGTGAATACGTTAAGTTACAAAACTGTCTCTGCCAACAAGAACACCGTTAACAAAGAGTGGATCGTTGTTGACGCTGAAGGAGAGATTTTGGGGCGTTTGGCGAGCAACATCGCGAAAGTAATTCGTGGTAAGCACAAGCCTACATTCACCCCACACGTAGACTGTGGAGATAACGTGATTGTTATCAATGCAGACAAAATCAGATTAACAGGAAACAAATTAGGCGACAAAGTTTACGTGCGCTACACTGGATACCCAGGTGGTCAACGTTTCGTTTCTCCTAAAGAGTTAATGGCTAAATTCCCTGAGCGCATCATTGAAAAAGCTGTTCGTGGTATGCTTCCTAAAAACCGTTTAGGTCGTCAATTGTTTAAAAACCTTTACGTTTATGCCGGTACAGAGCACAAACATGAGGCACAAAATCCAAAACCAGTTAAATTTTAAGGAGAATCGACATGTCAACAACTAACACTTCAGGAAGAAGAAAAACTGCTGTTGCCCGCATTTACTTAACTGCTGGTAGCGGAAACATTATCATAAACGGTAAAGACTTCAAAGAGTATTTCCCAACATTACCTTTGCAATACATCGCTACTCAATCATTGAATGTAGCTGGTGAATTAGCAAACTTTGATGTAAAAGTAAACGTTAACGGAGGTGGTGTTAAAGGTCAAGCAGAAGCTGTTCGCTTAGCGATCGCAAAAGCTTTGGTTGAACTTAACCCAGAAGTTAAACCTGCATTACGCGCGAAAGGTTTAGTAACACGTGATGACCGTATGGTTGAGCGTAAGAAACCAGGACGTCGTAAGGCTCGTAGAAGATTCCAATTCAGTAAACGTTAATCAAAGGAGGATCAAAAAATGGCAAGAACTACTTATCAAGATTTATTGGATGCAGGTGTGCACTTTGGTCACCTTACACGTAAATGGGATCCGAAAATGGCTAAGTACATTTTCATGGAGCGCAACGGTATCCACATCATTGACTTGAACAAAACTCTTACGAAATTAGAAGAAGCTGCTTCAGCTATCAAACAAATCGTAAAATCAGGTCGCAAAGTTTTATTCGTAGCTACGAAAAAACAAGCAAAAGAGATCATCGCACAACAAGCAAAAGAGGTTAACATGCCTTTCGTAACTGAGCGTTGGTTAGGTGGTATGCTTACAAACTTCGCTACAGTTCGTAAGTCTATCAAAAAAATGTCTAACATTGACAAAATGCAAAAAGACGGTACTTACGATGTATTGTCTAAAAAGGAGAAGTTAATGATTCAACGTGAGCGTATCAAATTAGAAAACCTTTTAGGAGGTATCGCTGATTTGAACCGTTTGCCAGCTGCTTTATTCATCATCGATGTGAAAAAAGAACACATCGCTGTTTCTGAAGCAATGAAATTGAACATCCCTACTTTTGCAATGGTAGATACAAACTCTGACCCTTCAAACATTGATTTCCCAATCCCTGCAAATGATGACGCTAGCAAATCTATTAGCTTAATCGCAGGTATTATTGGTCAAGCAATCCAAGAAGGTTTGGACGAGCGCAAACGCGACAAAGAAGAAGAAGCGGAAAAAGATGCTGCTGCTGCTAAAGCAAAAGCTGATAATGGAGATGCTTCAGAAGCTAAACGTCCTCGCAAAGCGAAAGACGGAGAATAATATTTTTATTCCAAACCGGATAGCGTAGCGTTAGTTTCTGGAAAAGTTTACTTTTCTTGAACTAGCCTATCTGTCCGGTTTTTTGGTTTAACAACACTCGTTTATCAAGGAATGTTAAACTTTATATTAGCTTAACATGTTTTAAGTTAATATTGTACAAATTTCAGTCGTAAATAATAATAAAAAGAAATAAACATGTCAGTACAAATTTCTGCATCAGATGTAAACAAATTGCGTCAACAAACTGGCGCTGGTATGATGGATTGTAAAAAAGCTTTAGTTGAGTCTAATGGTGACTTTGAAGCTGCTGTAGATTACTTGCGTAAAAAAGGCGCTAAAGTAGCTGCTAGCCGTCAAGATCGCGACTCTAACGAAGGTGTTATCATCGCTAAAGCCACTGCGGATGGTAAATCAGGTATCGTAGTTGAAGTTAACTGTGAAACTGACTTCGTAGCTAAAAACGCAGATTTCGTCGCTTTCGCAGAAAAAATTGCAGATCTTGCATTAAACAATAAACCTGCTTCTTTGGAAGAACTAAAAGGGTTGGAACTTGATGGCAAAAAAATCGCTGATTCTTTAATCGAGCAAACTGGTGTAATTGGCGAGAAAATCGACGTTTCTAAATACGAAACTATCACTGCTGAAAAAGTAATCGCTTATATCCACGGTAACTACCGTTTAGGTGTATTAGTAGGTCTTTCTGCTGATGCAGCTGGTGCTGAAGAAGCTGGTAAAGATGTTGCAATGCAAATTGCTGCAATGAACCCTATTGCAATTGACAAAGACGGTGTTGATCAAAACACAATTGAGCGTGAAATTGCTATTGCAAAAGAGCAAATCATTGCTGAAGGAAAACCAGCTGAAATGGCTGAGAAAATTGCTCAAGGTAAATTGAACAAATTCTTCAAAGATACAACGTTGTTAAACCAAGAATTCGTAAAAGATTCTTCTAAAAACATCGCTCAATTCCTAGATTCAGTTTCTAAAGGATTGACTGTAACTGCTTTCAAACGCGTACAATTAGGCGCATAAGCATACCTCCATTCTATTCAGAATGGAAATTTTAAAACAGGAGCTATTCATCGAATAGCTCCTGTTTCTGTTTATATCTCTACCTCCATTTATTCCCGAACTATTTTTATCCGCTCCACCGTGGCTTTTATTTTACCCCAAATTTTTGTAACTTAAGGATACATAAAAACTGAACAGCATATGGGCATGTTAAAGGAAAACGCGTTAAAAGGAAAACGAATTTTGATTACGGGTGGTGGTACAGGTCTAGGGAAAGCCATGACAGATTACTTTCTCGAGCTTGGCGCTTCTTGCCTGATCACAAGCCGCAAAGATGATGTTATACAACATACAGCAAACGAATTGTCGGAAAAACATCAGGCAAAATGTCTTGCAGTAGCTGGAGACGTGCGTAATTATGAAGATGTCGAACGCGTCGTTTCCTATGGATATGAACATTTTGGGGGGATAGATATCCTCATAAACAATGCTGCTGGAAATTTTATCTCCCCTACCGAACGTTTAAGCCCCCGAGCTTTCGAATCTGTCATTGGTATCGTTCTCCAAGGGAGTATAAACTATACCCTAGCACTGGGCAAGCGGTGGATTGAGGCAAATGAACCTAATAAAGCTATACTCAGTATCGTCACCACCTATGCTTGGACGGGGTCTGGATATGTTGTTCCTTCTGCAACTGCTAAAGCCGGAGTTCTTGCGCTAACCAGATCTCTAGCTGTAGAATGGGGAAAAAAAGGAATAAGACTCAACGCTATAGCTCCTGGTCCATTCCAAACTTCGGGCGCCATGGAACGGTTACTCCCGGGCGAATTAGGCGAACTCCTCTCACCTACCAAACGTATTCCCTTGGGCCGCTTGGGCAAACTGGAGGAATTAGCTAACCTCGCAGCCTATCTGGTATCCGATTATGCTAGTTATATCAACGGAGATGTTATCACGATAGATGGCGGCGAATGGCTTAAGGGGGCTGGAGAGTTCAATGGATTGGATATTATTCCTGAAGATCAATGGGATACTATTGAAAAGATGACCAGAAATGCAAAAAGCACTTGATAACCGTTTAACAAATGATTTATATTTTATTGTGAATACGCGACTGTAATCCATTCAGATTTAAAAGAGGAAAAAAGTAAAGTCTTTAATCCATTTTTCTTAGGTTTGTAGCGATTATTTTCCAATAGGGTCTGTACATATGATGAATTTATCTTTCGAATCTCAAAAAATCAAACACAAACAAAAATTAGAACTAAACAAAACGGGTTTTGATTTTGCGTTAGTTTATATATCCGAAGGCATACTCGTATCGAAAGGGAATAACTTGAAATTTTCAAAAGAGAATTTACTTTTTTTGAATAAAGATTTCGAAACACTTGAGACAAAAAAAGATACAATCGCATTTGTCCTCTATTTCTCAAACTCCTATTTTAAAGACCTGCACTTTATACAGCAAAATTTCAGACTTTCTCACAATCCGGTTGATATCTTCAACTCGAAGACGTTATTAAATAAGAGCCTATCGCTTAAAAAGGAAAATAAAAAACTAATCGAGCGGGTAATATCTCTGATTCAACAATATGAGAGTGAAGATACAGCATCTTCAATTTTTATATTCCACCAGACAATGTCGCTTTTCGCTTTAGTCGAAAATATATTGAAGGATCTGGAGCTACCTATTAACGAGTCATATGAAATGTCTCAAGAGATCGAGCAATACATACAGCAAAATATTTATTTCCCGGATAAATTACAAATCAAGTCGATCGCAGATCAGTTCCAAATTTCAGCAAATTATTTTGGGGCATTTTTTAAAAAAAGATACTCAAAAAGCTACAAAGTATATATAGATGATATTCGTATTAAACTAGTTGAAGAGAGATTAGCATCCAACAGATACACAATGAAACAAATTGTAGAAGAACTAGGATTTAATGATGAAAGTCACCTGACCAATTTCTATAAGAAGAAAAGAAATATTACACCCAGCTCTTATAAAAGAGCTAAAAATAGCGCTTAATTATCAAGCTGGATTATACCATTAAGATCATGATTTAAGGAGCGTTGAATGGCTTCATCCAAAATAAGAATCTTCTTTCCTTGAAAAGTCGCTGCATCATCACTTTCAAAATTTGAGCTACTGCAATTAAAAGAATCCAATTTCATCGGGAAATAAATTGGGTTCTCGTCTTCAGCTCGACCAATAGTCAATAAAATATTGTAGCCTTGTAGGCGTAAACTCTGTAAAGTCTGATAATTTAAACGCTTGAAGATCATAATTCCTGTTTTAGGATAGAACAAACATATAATTACATTGTTTTACTGCTTTAACCATTTTTTGCGTTTTTAACTTTCCAAAGGATATTCGACCCCATAATCTCCTAATACTTTTGGAATAATCGGTTTGCCGAATAAATCCAAAACTTTTTTTTTTGAGAACTGTTTTACAAATGAATAACATGAGTAGGATTATGTCAAAAAAAGAGCGTAAAAATGGGAAAGTCGAAGAAGACTATCCCGATATGGATCAGGACCTTGCTTTTAATGAAGAGCTTGACAGTTATGAAATGGATGTCGATGACAATGATCCAGACTATGACCACCCCGCTGACTATAATACAGTAGCTGAGGGCGCAATCGATGATGATTCAACATACGATGATTCTAATCCATTTGTCGGAGATGAGTATGCAACACAAGGTGAGCTCGAAGAAGAAGATCTAGATGAAGCTAACATGCGAATTGAGACTTTTAAACATGAACGGTTATCCCCTTTAGACAAGAAATTAGCCGAGAACGAAGAAGATCTGAGAGATGATCTCGATGAAGAGGGATATCCCAAGAACGACAGGTAGTATTTCCGAAAAATAACATAGTTTTTGAAGGGACCAAAAGGTCCCTTTTCCATTGATTAAAATAGAGACATTCTTCTCAAGAATATTAAGTATATACTTTTCAATTGGAAACTATAACTCCAATTTTTTATGTAAGTTTACTTTGAAGATTATAATCATATGGAAAGTATATTACCTCTCATCCGAATTGTTGACCTAAAAAAATCATACGGAGTAAAAGAAATATTGAAAGGAATCAACCTTGACATATTCCCAGGTCAAGTTATCGGATATATTGGCCCAAATGGTGCCGGTAAATCCACTACCGTTAAAATATTAACAGGACTAATCGAAGATTTCACAGGCACTGTAGAAATTAATGGCATCAATATTCAAGAAGATCCACTTGCAGTAAAAGCATTATTGGGATATGTTCCCGAAAACGCAGAATTATATGACGTCCTGACTCCCATGGAATACTTGGATTTTGTAGGTAAACTCTATGGAATGAAAGATAATGTCATCCTAGAACGTTCCTTAAAACTGTTAGCAGCCTTTGGCCTTGAAGCTAATGCAAATAATAGGATGGATACCTTCTCCAAAGGAATGCGTCAAAAAGTACTTTTAATTTCAGGAATTATTCATAACCCACAAATTATCGTGCTAGATGAACCATTATCTGGACTCGATGCCAATGCTGTTATCGTTGTTAAAGAACTTATTTCATTACTTGCAAAAGAAGGGAAAACAATTTTCTATTGTTCACATATGATGGACGTTGTTGAAAAAGTATCTGATCGGATTTTACTGATAAACCAGGGCAGCATCATTGCGAATGGCACGATTGAGGAACTAAAAACAGATCCTAGCGAATCCCTGGAGCATATATTTGCTAAATTAACCAATACTGGCAGCAGTGCATTAGATGCTTCCAATATCATTACAGCCATTCAATAACATGGAAAAATTTATCTTAAAATTTATCCTTCTTTTTCGTGGGGTTTGGAAAGGCCTAGGCATCAATTATGAACAGTTTAAGATCATCTTAGAAACCAAAGTAATCTTAGAGAATAGAAAACCTATTAGCTTTAGAAAACGTAGCTCAGGAAAATCATCTTCTTCGTCATCGATTTTACAATTCCTATTGTATCTCATCTTTGGCCTGATATTCATGGTAATTATTTTTTCGATTCCAGATAGGTACTTAGCCATTTCGATTATGCTACTCAGTTTCATTAGCATGTTAAGCATTACGTTGGTGTCCGATTTTTCACCCATATTATTAGATACTCGGGATCAGTATATCATTATGCCTAGACCAGTTAATGACAAGACTTTAGCTATTTCCCGAATAACTTTTATTGCAATCAAGCTTTTTAATCAAGTAATCGCGTTGACCTTACCCGTGCTTATTTATGTATTATTCAATTGGGATATCGTCTCCGTCTTTCTTTTATGCCTGCAGCTTATACTAAGCACTTTAATCGCGCTGATATTTGTTAATGGATTTTATCTGATTAGCATCAAATATCTCCCCATCCAAAAGTTTAAAGATGTAATTACTTATATACAGATCGGTCTCTCACTGGTTCTTTTTCTATCCTATTATGTTGGCCCAAATTTGATCCAATCTATTGTGGAATCCCATTTAACGATGGAACAGCTCAGATTTCTTTGGATATTCCCAAGTACCTGGATTGCATCATTCCAACCATTACTCTTTGGTAACCACAATGTACATTTGGTCATCTTATCAACACTGGGAATACTAACTCCCTTTGCTGGTATCTACGCTTGTACTAAGCTATTTTCACGGGGATTTAATGCAAAAATAGCTGCACTAGCAAGTGCCGACAACCTCCCTAGTGAAACTTCACAATTAACCCGAGATAATCCCTCCAAATTACCGCTATATAAAAGGATCTCTTCGAACGTTTGCTCATCCCCGGTTGAAGAGGCTGGATTTGGCATCGTATGGCTAATAAGTTCTAAAACGAGAGAATTTAAGCAACAGCTATACCCTTCGTTGGCTTATCTACCTATTTATTTTATTTTTTTATTTCTACGTACAGGAGATGATCTCCCAATAGCTGGCAAAATAGCGAAGCTTCGGGATTCAGGCTTGTATATCATTATGTTTTATCTTTCGTTATTAACCATACTAACCGTTTTCCAGCTTATTACTCAAAGTAATAAATATAAAGCGGCCTGGGTCTACCATGTGACTCCGATACAAAAACCGGGACAGCTGATGACTGGAGTTCTTAAAGCATGTCTGATTAAATATGTTTTACCGTTCAACATACTGTTTCTTTCTATCTGTGTACCGCTATTTGGTCTCAGTTCTATTAATGATCTGCTATTATCTTCCGCGATTGGCGGAATCGAAAGTATTCTGATTATGCTTTTCATTGTCAAAAACTATCCATTTTCGAAGGCTAGTCAATCCAATTCAAAAGCAATAACTAATCTACTGATATTAGGTCTATTGGGTATTTTGGGATACTTACATAAAACAATTTTCCATTATGAAACTCTAATTTGGATCTTAGCTGGACTTGCATGGGTCGTATTCTTTTTTATGCTGAAGTACTTACAGAGAGAAGACTGGAAAGGCTTAGCTTACGACGACAATTGATTAAACAGATAAAAAAAGCTCCATTAATGGAGCTTTTTTATCTAATTCTTCAAAATCTAGGCACAAAATATCTTCGTCCTTTTCTTTTATCCGGTTATCTTTTATTTATCCGTCCTTTAAATCGGCTAATACCATCCATCAGAACTTCAACGATTATTCTTCCTGAAGGTAAATGGCTCAGATCATAGTTCAGGACAGCTTGTTGAACAGATTTGTATTCATGTTTTTGCCACAAAACGCCATCAACCATAAAAAGGACAGTCATCTCACTCTTTTTATTGGACACTACGCTCAGTTGTGTCTTATCCACAACCGACCTTGGATAAAGTGAGAAGGCATATTGCGTTGAAATTGTGTTCATCTCAAATCCACGTTTGGCATTGAAACTAAACATCTCGCCATTTCCACAATCGCTTTCAAAAGCATGAATAAGGTTTCCTTTCAGATCGAAGATCCGTAAATGGCCATCACCATTTTCAGGTTGTGCCCAAAACTGCAGTCCGTTACCTGCGGTATCAACCAAAGAGAGCGAGTGATTTCCCTCAGTAAGATGTAAAGTATCTCTATACATAGTTTCAGTAGCAAGTTGAGAGCCTTTTTTACGAAAGACTGTATCCTGCTTTGCATTAATTAGAAATATACGATTATCCGCTGGTTTATTATTGGTCATAAACTCCAAAATAAAATCAGTGGGAAATTTCTGCAGAGCTGTAAAGACGCTTTCCGCCTTATTGTCTGTGGGCCACGCATCCGGCTTTCCATTAGGTTTAAGAAGTGACACCGTAAATACATTCTCCTGATCTTTTTCCTGTATTTCTGCTGGTAGGATAACTTCTGCAACTTGATTAAAAGAAAGATTACCTTTCCAATGGAAAGTTTTGACTGGAAATCCTTTCGTGCCATAAACAATTTCTAGGGATCGAATCGGGTCAGCACCCAAATTTCTGAAAGAAATCTTTGGACCAGCACTCGCCGGATTTAATCTAGAAAAACGCTGTTCATCACTTGGAACCATTATTGACTCGACCGCAGCATCTACTTTTTGTTTTGGGGCTGAATATTGAAACAAGTAAGCGGATATATTTTCGACTGCCTGTACATTATCAGTCGCTGTATAGGGTTCCATTTGTAAGGCAACTTGATGAGTACCAACTTTAGTAAATACATCAATAAAATCAGGCTGCTGTAAATCTCCAGGACACCAATATGCGCGGTCATGTACCCAGGTCCCGCCTTGTGGATAAAGTGGATTACCACCACATTTCTTCCACATATCACGTCTGTCTACAGTCTTTCCATCGAAGGTGAGTTCGCGCCATCGGCTACAGAATTCACTACAGCCACGTGGTTTATCCATACCATGCCCTGTATGCTGAATACGTATTCGGCTCAATGCTGCTCCCGGACTCGAGGTATATGTTATTGGTAGTAGATTTTCTCCTATCTTTTCGTTGACATCCCCGTATTTATATGCTTTATTCCACAGCGCTGTTATTCCCAATGGGGTAACAACTGGTGGACCTGATAAAATTTCAAAATCTACAGTAAGTGCCCACCCTACAGTCTTGTCCTCAAAACCAGAATGAGTATAGACAATTTCCACGCTATCCCTTAAGAAAGGAGCAAAATCAGTTACATCGACCTGCCATTTCCAACTCCATCCTTTATTGTAAATACTACCATATGGCGTAAGCATTCTTCCTAATTCATAATTTAGCACAGGTCCATTTTTTCCTCCTTTACGACGCAATAAGATGTGATCCAAATAATCCCAATGCGCTGTGCGCAAACTATCGGGGCTCCCAAGCGTAACAAACATAGTAACCTTCCTTACAGGATAGTTTTCTTTTGGAAATATCCCCCAAGCTGGATAGGAATTCTCGCCTTTCTGTACATCACATAGAATGGTCTTCCGTTGATGTGTAACGACATGGCTTATTGTGCCTTGTTGTGCAAAAACATGATAGCAGATAAAAAAATAGAATAGAGTTAGTATAGATCTTATATTCATTATTTAAGTATTATCCATGAAACAATACAAAGATAGATGTACTCTTGTCAGCGGCGAAAAAAAGGTAATGCGATAAAAAGGAAATACATGCAATCATAAAAAAAGCATCAATCTTAACAGACTGATGCTTTTGGTAGCGGGGAGCAGAATCGAACTGCCGACCTTTGGGTTATGAATCCAACGCTCTAACCATCTGAGCTACCCCGCCGTTTCGGTATGCAAATATACCACTTCGTATGTCAATTCAAAAGATTTTTTTATTTTTTTACCAATTCTGACCTATTTAAAACTCGCATTAAACACAACAAACTCATTTTTAACTCAATAAATTTATCATTGAAAAATAGAAACTGATGTTGAAAAAATTGATAGTCCTAAAAACAACATGTTTATCAAAAAACAGGGGCAACTTTTTACAAAAAAACTTGCAATAACAAAATAAATATGTATTATTACAAATAATAAGTTGATGTAGTAAAAAGCAATTTTGGAAGAGATTTGTAGCGGGGAGCAGAATCGAACTGCCGACCTTTGGGTTATGAATCCAACGCTCTAACCATCTGAGCTACCCCGCCATTTTGGGAATGCAAATATAGCTTATTTTTGATTTAAACAAACTAAAATTTAAAAAAACATTTTTATGGCAGATAAAATAAAATTCCAACTAGAATATATCATCAACTCTTCACCTAGAATTTTATTTCCGTATTTGCAAGAACCAAACGAATTGGCGCAATGGTTTGCAGATGATGTAAACTATAAAGACACCGTTTATACTTTCATTTGGGATGATGAACCTCACCGAGCAAAAATTGTAGCATCGAAAGAAAATAAATCTGTACGCTTTAAATGGCTCGATGATGATCCCTATTATTTCGATCTGGAGATCGATCAAGACGAGCTAACAAATGATGTTGCTCTTAAAATAACAGATTACGCTAAAGAAGAAGACCTTGAAAATAGGAAGTTAATTTGGAAAAATTCAATAGTCTATCTTCAAAGTGTTATAGGTGCATAAAAAAGCCTATCTTTGCAATATATTTCCACTAAGGGCTCCAGCTGGAGCTCCTTAGTTGGTAGATGCCTTAATGTAAAGGCATCAATTTGCTTTGCGTCACGGATGAAAAAGGTTCATTTACTTATTCTTCAAGCTTTCATAAAACCATTTATTGTCACATTCTTTATTGTGATGTTTGTCTTATTGATGCTTTTCCTATTCAAGTACATTGATGATTTGATTGGAAAAGGATTTGAATGGTATACGATCATGGAGCTAATTGGATATCAATGCGTTGTTCAAATCCAAATGGCAATGCCTTTATCCATGCTCCTTTCCTCCATTATGACTTTCGGAAATCTGGGTGAAAGCTATGAATTAGTTGCGATCAAGGCTGCGGGCGTATCTTTACGTAAAGCGATGACCCCGCTATTCATACTCGTTGCAATTTTCGCAACAAGTTCTTTTCTGTTCTCTGACTATATTCTCCCCGTAGTGAACCTAAAAATGGGTACCCTACTTACTGATGTACGTAATAAAAAGGCAGATTTCCTCATCAAACCCGGAATCTTTAACAACACCATTCCAGGTTACTCGATCCGCGCTAGAGGAAAAAACAAAGCGGGAACAATTCTCTATGACTTGATGATCTATGATCATCGTGGCGGTAATACAGCCAATAATGTACTTATGGCTAAAGAAGGGTATATCTATAACTCTCCTGACAACAATTATATGATCCTAAAACTTAAGGATGGTATCCGCTATGAGGAAGCACGGACTAAAAACTCAAAAACCTACGATCCACGTCAGCAATTTACGCGATTTAAGTTCAAGGAAACAGAGCAAAAGTTTGATATGGGAAGTTTTCAACAAGGTAAAACGGATGAAAATCTCTTCAAGAGCCACCATGCAATGTTAAACCTGAAACAGTTAGACATGTACATCGATTCCAACCATATTAAGATAGACAGTATGGGAAAAGCAATCGTCCGTACATTAGACACCCGATATAATATCTATTCGAAATATTTTAGTGCGAATCAACCTGGACAGCCAAAAGTCAAAGAAGCTAAGATCAAACCTTTTAAAAATTTGCTTACCGATCTGGTTCCCCAAGAACAACGGGCACAGATCACCATGAATGCGTTAAACCAGTTGAATTATTTAAAGGAAGATCTGAATGGCCGTACACTTGAATTTAAAGATTACAAATCGAAAGATATACGCTATCGTATTGAATGGCATCGCAAGTTTACCCTAGCTGTCTCCTGTCTTTTACTATTTGCAATCGGAGCTCCACTAGGAGCAATTATCAGAAAAGGTGGACTCGGTCTTCCGGTCGTGATGGCCATCATTTTCTTTCTGATCTATCACATTATCTCTACAGTTGCAGAAAAAACAGCGAAAGATGGTGCTATATCATCAGCCGTAGGTATGTGGATGGCCATTATTGTCTTAACACCATTAGCCGCTTTTCTAACGTACAAGTCGACGACTGATTCTGCCTTATTTGATATTGATCAATATAAATTAAAAATAGAAGCCGCTTGGAAGTGGATTAAGGAAAAGCTTGCAAAAAAGAATAAATTAAAAGAATCACATTAGATTGTGACAACGCTATTATAAATAAATTTAGATTCTACACTAACTTTGTACCAATTACAATATATCAATAAATGGATTTCAAATTAAACACGATCGAAGAAGCGATCGCTGATATACAGGCAGGAAAAGTAGTAATCGTCGTGGATGACGAAGATCGCGAAAATGAAGGAGACTTTGTCACTGCGGCCCGCAATGCAACCCCCGAAATCATCAACTTTATGGCGACTCACGGTCGTGGACTAGTGTGTGCCCCAATTACAAAAGAAAGAGCAGATGCATTACATCTTGACTTAATGGTGGGACAGAATACAGCGGTATATGAAACGAACTTTACAGTTTCCATTGACTTACAGGGATATGGTTGTACAACTGGTATTTCTGCGTCGGACCGCTCGAAAACAATTAAAGCAATGATCGATCCTAATATTCATTATGAAGAATTAGGTAGACCAGGACATATTTTCCCGCTCATAGCGAAAGATGGTGGTGTATTACGTCGCACAGGACACACTGAAGCTACAGTTGACCTTGCTCGATTAGCAGGATTTGAACCAGCGGGTGTATTGGTTGAGATTCTAAAAGAAGATGGTGAAATGGCCAGACTTCCGGAACTAATGGAAGTTGCTAAAAAATTTGATTTAAAGATCGTTAGTATTGAAGATCTGATTGAATACCGTCTTAAGCACGACTCTTTAATCAATGAAGAAGTCACTGTTAATATGCCTACGCAATATGGTGATTTTAAAATGAAAGCCTTTACACAAAAGGACACTGGCGAACAACATTTAGCGCTTTACAAAGGTGAGTGGAATGAAGATGAACCTATTTTAGTACGAGTGCACAGCTCTTGTGTTACCGGTGATATTTTTGGTTCTTGCCGTTGTGACTGTGGCCCTCAATTGCACAAAGCAATGGAAATGATCCAACAAGAAGGTAAAGGTGTTATTGTCTATATGAATCAAGAAGGTCGTGGTATTGGACTGATCAATAAGCTACATGCTTACAAATTACAAGAAAATGGTTTGGATACGGTAGACGCCAATGTGCAGTTAGGGTTCAAGGCAGATTTAAGAGACTACGGTGTAGGAGCCCAGATTCTTAGAAATCTTGGTGTCACAAAAATGCGTCTTATGTCAAATAATCCGACAAAACGTGCTGGCCTAGTAGGTTATGGTCTTGAAATCATAGAAAATGTACCTATTGAAATAACGGCAAATCCCTTTAATGAAGAGTACTTAAAAACTAAAAGGGATCGTATGGGACATACAATCATGAAAAATCTATAAAAAGGAATTAAAAAAGGCGGTGTTTCTATTGGAAACACCGCCTTTTTTAACATAGAGAATTAAACTCCGATGATGATAAAATCACTCCCATTTATGATCTTGTTATGGCAGTACTTTCAATAAATAGAAGTAACTTTATAATATGGAACAACAAGGGAGATATATCATCTTTTTCGATGGTGATTGCTTGATCTGTAATCGCTTTGTTCAACTATTATTAAGGATAGATCGCAGAAAGAAATTCTTATTTAGTTCCTTGCAGTCTGAATTTGCCCGGGCCGCGCTAACAAATATTCCCAAAAATACTGATTCCATCGTTTTCCTATCTCCAGCCGGTACCTATCTCAAAAGTGAAGCTGTTTTAAAGATTTGTAAGCAGTTGGGCTTCCCCTACATTACTTGTTATTTACT
Source organism: Sphingobacterium paramultivorum (assembly GCF_014109745.1). Taxonomy (NCBI): domain Bacteria; kingdom Pseudomonadati; phylum Bacteroidota; class Sphingobacteriia; order Sphingobacteriales; family Sphingobacteriaceae; genus Sphingobacterium; species Sphingobacterium paramultivorum. The sequence continues at coordinate 5,861,693 of NZ_CP058555.1, read as the reverse complement.
GAAGATTTTACCACTCAAGTGGAGAGATGTGCTTTATGATTATTTTGCTAAAAACCGCTATCGATGGTTTGGAAAAAATGAGTTTTGTACGATACCTTCAAAATCTGAACGAGAAAGATTCATTTGAACAAACAACAATCATATTAAAGTGAAGTTTTGTTCAGAAATCTTCTAATTATACTTGTGACAATTAAATTTACATCGATGAAAAATACACTTTTAATTGACAGTGCCTATATCAATGGGAAATTTATCAAGTCAAAACACACCTTTGATGTGGTAAATCCTGCAACAGGAAAAGTTATTGCTTCGTTGCCAGATCTAAAAGTTGTTGACTGTACTAAAGCCATAATTGATGCTGACAAGGCATGGAAAAGCTGGAAAAACACAACTGTACTGGAACGTTGCAACATCGTCCGCAAATGGTACGATCTTATTCAACACTATAAAGACGATCTTGCGGAAATCATGACCCTAGAAAGCGGCAAACCGCTAAGCGAATCGAGGGTAGAGGTTGACTACGGTAGTTCTTTCGTAGAATGGTTTTCAGAAGAAGGAAAAAGGGCCTATGGCGAAACGATACCCTCTCATAAAAAAGGAACGAGAATGCTTACAATTAGGCAAGGTGTAGGGGTCGTAGCTGCAATTACACCCTGGAATTTTCCATTAGCGATGATCACCCGAAAGGTTGCTCCAGCTTTGGTAGCTGGTTGTACCGTTGTGCTAAAACCGGCCTCCCAAACCCCATTTTCCGCTATAGCATTGGCTAAACTGGCTGAAGATGCTGGGATCCCGAAGGGTGTTTTTAATGTCATTACAGGAAAAGACAGTGTTGGTATAGGCAAAGAACTAGCTACGAACGACCTGATAAGAAAACTATCCTTTACAGGCTCAACCGAAGTCGGAAAAACACTCATAGAACAATCAGCCTCTAACATTAAAAAAGTATCTATGGAGCTCGGTGGTAATGCTCCCTTTTTGGTTTTTAACGATGCGGATATTGATGCTGCTGTCGAAGGAGCCATTGCCGGAAAATTTAGAAACTCAGGGCAAACTTGCGTTTCCATCAATAGGTTTCTAATCCAAGAAGATGTCTATGATGAATTTTCGATGAAACTTAGCCATGCTGTCAGTAAATTGAAAGTTGGCAACGGACTTGACAAAGACGTCCAGGTAGGTCCCTTAATCAATGCAAAAGGGCTAGAAAAAGTACAGCATCATGTACAAGACGCATTAAATCATGGTGCCGAATTGGCTACTGGAGGAAAGGTCATCAAAGATCTATTTTTCCAGCCAACTGTGCTGACCAACATTCCGAAAGAAGCGCTTATATTCCGCGAGGAGACTTTTGGTCCGATTTGCGCCCTTTTCAGTTTCAAAACAGAAGAAGATGGAATAGCAATGGCCAATACGACTGAATTTGGACTAGCCTCCTATTTTTATAGTACAAATATAAATCGCTGTTTTCGTGTCGCTGAACAGCTAGAAGCTGGCATGGTAGGTGTCAATACAGGCCTTATTTCAAATGCAGCAGCTCCTTTTGGTGGAGTAAAACAATCTGGTGTAGGTCGTGAAGGATCTAAACACGGTTTGGATGAATATATGGAATTAAAATATATCTGCTTTGGCGGTGAATAAAAAAAGGAGCAAAATGCTCCTTTTATTTTTTTAAAAAATCCACTAGCTTTTCCCTTGTTGAACTGAACGATAAGGCGTCCCCTACTTTCTCATAATTCTGTTTATCCACACAGGTCGGATAAGCATATTTAGCAAAGGCCAGTTTATTATCATCTCGTATAAAAAGTTCCATTAAATCAACAATTTCAGTAACACTTAGACGCATACTTTTTAATTCCTGAGCAGCTACAGCAAGTCTATCCTGATCGTTTTCCTTCTGATTTAATAGATCGTTCAATCGATTGGAATTCGTTTTATTCATTCCTCCTTTATCAGACTGACCACTATTTTCATTATATCCACGATGATCCTCTACACCGTTGCGATAAATCTGAGAGTCCCCTGTCTGTCTACTGCGATCATTACCCCAACCAGTATTATATCCATCTCGATTATTATTCGGTAAATCGTCACGATCTTCTGATTGTCTGTATCGCTCATTACCTTGTTCATTATTATATCTATCCAGGTTATCATAGGGTAAATCCTCACGATAATTCCCATTGTTATACCGATCAACAGGATTCATGGATTCCAAGATAATCCCCCTATTTCCGCCTCTGCTACTGACAGAAAATACAACGTTCATATATTGCCCATTTCGATTGACAAGTTGCACGCCACTGCCATTCAATGTGCGTTGCTGTCTGTCAGCAAATACAATACGCAAATCATAACGACGACTCGTCAAATTGGATACCCTAATATCCGTGGAAGCCCTATTATTATACAAAACGTTGTTGATATAAAGAAAAAATGGAACATCTGTAGAATAGATATTTAATGCCCCTCCAAAAGGTCTGTATCGCTGCGCAAACCCAGCCGTTGCGACAATAAGCAACGAGACCATAACCAAAATTTTCCTGTACATAATCCGATTCAATTAATAATCCTTCGACTACACAGAATAAAAAAGGATTAAGAAACCAAAGAATTTAACATTTTGTTATGCTTTCTTGTTCCGGTACTTCTTATAAAGTTTTACGGCCATCATTAAAGCGATGGATAAAATTAAGAGCCCCAAAACGCCAAATATCCAGTTCAGTGCCGATTTTAAGACAACAGTAAAAACAATCGCGAATAATAAAACTGTTGCGACTTCATTAAACAAACGGAGATTTGTTGAGGTTAATTTGGATTCTTGACGACTCAATTTGAACATAATCTTCTGGCAGCTAAAATGATAGATAATCATCCCCAGAACGAATGTCAGTTTTACATGCATCCACCCCATGGATAATAAACCAGGGGAATAGCATAACATAACTAGTGCAGAAAGGACTGTGATGTACATCGCAGGAGTAGTAATAACCCACCACAGTAATTTTTCCATCTTACTGAATTCTTTATGCAAAACATCAAACGCTTCTTGACTCTTGTCCTTAGCTTCTGTATGATATATAAAGAGTCGAGGCATATAAAACAGACCTGACATCCAACAAATCACAAAGATAATATGAACTGCTTTTGCATATAAATAGACCATAGTTACAAAAATAAGAAAAGTTAATAGCATTCAATACGTCCAAACATCAATTGCGCAAATCTTACATCCAATATACAAAAGTGCTATATCAACCGAAATAGATTAGATCTTGTTAAAACAAAAACGACTTGCCTTTGGCAAGTCGTTTTTGTTCTTGAAGCGGATAGCAAACTAATAGCTAAATTCCTTTACAACCTCAATGGCATATTTTACATTATCAAAAGGAATATCTGGCATGATACCATGTCCCAAGTTAAAGATAAAACCATTTTCACCTCTCATGCGCTCAAATAGTTCGATAATCTTCTTTTTGATAACAGGTTTATCTGCATACAAAACAAATGGATCCAAATTTCCTTGAACAGCAATACCCTGTGGCAGAGATTGTTTAATATTTTTTAAATCTGCGTTCCAATCGATAGAAACAACATCAGGTTGCGCTTCGACCATCATTGGTGCAAAAACAGAAGATCCTTTACAAAAGGAAATGACTGGAATATCCTTACGGTTCAACTTAGCGATAATCTGCTTATTATAATAATGCGAAAAATCACGGTAATCATTCCATGATAAAGCCAAGGCCCAGCTATCAAATAATTGAATCGCATTTACGCCAGCTGCGATCTGCATATTCAAATATTCAACCGTTACATCTGCAATCTTTTGAAGGATCATATGTGCCAACTCGGGCTGATTATTCAACATCAACTTCGTTAACTTAAAATCTTTTGAAGATCCACCTTCAACCAGATAACTTAAGATTGTAAATGGTGCTCCCGCAAAGCCAATCAAGGGGATACGGCTGTCAAGACGTTGTTGAATGACCTTGATTGCATCAGCAACATACTGCAATTTATCCAAACAATTGGTAGACAAAGCTTCTGCATCCTTTACAGAACGAACAGGATTAGAAAAACGAGGGCCTACACCTTGTTCAAAGGACAGATCCCCTCCCATAGCTTCAGCTGTAACTAAAATATCAGAAAATAAAATAGCTGCATCAATACCTAGCAAATCTACCGGAAGCATAGTGACATCCGCAGCGATTTCTGGCGTTTTACACATTTCCAAAAAGGAATATTTATTCTTGATATCCCAATATTCCTTCATAAAGCGTCCAGCTTGACGCATCATCCACACAGGGGGTCTTTCCGTTTGCTGCGAGAATGCAGCTTTAATCAATAAGTCGTTTTGTAAAGTAGTACTCACTATAAATGTTTTGAAATTTCGTTTTCTATTTTTGTAATAATGCTGTTCTGTCTAGCGGTCAGATGTAACTTATTGGCAACATCTGTATACGCTCTCGCTCTTTCATAATCCAACTTTCGCAGCGCTATATTTGCCAGATTAATCATGACCATGCCCTTTTCATTATCTTTTTTCCAAGGCAGACGTGAAGCTAGCTGAAAATGATATTCGGCCTCATCGACACGTTCTTCTTTAAGCGCAATATTTCCCATCATAAATTCATAGAAATTACGTCTACCCTTGCGAAGGGCATCAGGGTTCTTGATCTCATTGAGCAAATTTTTTGTCTTTTCATAATCTTGCCTATGAAAAGCCTGCGTTGCCAAAAAAACGGAGCCTTCTCTAAAATGGCTCCAAATCAAATAGCCTATCCCACCAGCTATCAGAACAGCCGTCTGATAATGCCCTTCATATAAGCCATAGCCCAAAAATAATGCAGCAATAAAAATAACGGCTATTCTAGCCCTGATTGTCATCATCTCTTTCTACCTATGCGTTATTGTCGGTAAACTTATAACCAACACCTCTGATAGAATGGAAATAAATCGGATGCTTTTGATCTGGTTCGAAATATTTTCGGAAGGTTAAGATAAAATTGTCGATGGTACGTGTAGATGGGTAAACATCGTAATTCCATACGGTCTCCAATATTTGTTCCCTGGATACAGCCTCATTACGTCGCTCAATCAACAGTTTCAACAGCATGGTTTCCTTCTTTGTCAACGAAGTGATCGTGCCATCCGCATGATGTAGCTCATACGAATTAAAATAGATCGTTTTATCACCTATTTGATAAGAATTTAGTTCTTTCAAATCATCCGGTTTCATGCCACGACGCACCAAATTTCCAACACGAAGGATCAATTCTTCTAAGTTGAAAGGTTTTACCAGATAATCATCCGCCCCTTTCTTAAGACCCGTAATTCGATCCTCACTGCTATTTTTCGCAGTTAAAAACATGATAGGAACCTCAGTGTTTTGCAGTCGAATAGTTTCAGCCACTTGGAATCCATCAATTTCTGGAATCATCACATCCAAAACCACCAAGTTGAAACGTTCCTCCTTGAAGACTTTTAGTGCTTTTTTTCCATCGGTAGCCGTAGTAACACGGTAACCTTCCATTTCGAGATTCAACTTGATAGCTTCTAACAAGTGTTCTTCATCTTCGACAAGTAATATTCTTTGTTTACTTTGCATTTCTTTCAAATGTTACTTCAAAAATACTCCCTTTAGGAGTGTTATCTTTAACTTTTATGGTCGCGTCGTGCTTCTGCAATACGGTTTTCACGATATATAACCCCAAACCTGTGCCTTTGGTTTTTCGTGTTGCCTCACTTCCCACGCGATAAAACTTATTAAAGATAAGTTTTTTCTCTTCATCACTGATACCGATACCATGGTCAGCAACAGAAAAAATTATTTTATTATTCTCCGTATATAATTTCACATCCACCATAGCACATGCCGGCGAATACTTAATTGCATTTTCTATCAGATTAGTAACCACATTACTAATCGCAAACTTATCCGCATGAATAATGATATCCGCTTCCAAATAAGGTTTCAAAACTTGTGAACTACAGGAATTCTTCTGAAGCCTATCTACAACCTGTTCTACCAAAGCAGTAAAATTAAAATCCTCTTTAGGCATACTGTAATTTCGGCTGTCCAACTTAGTTGTCATCAATACATTTTCCACCAGATCATCCAAACGCTCGATATCCTTCAGCGAGTTTCTCAAGAACGTTTGTTGTTGCTCTTTGTCAAGATCACGTCTCAAAATAGTTTGAATATACAATTTGACGGAAGCCAATGGCGATTTAAGTTCATGCGTAATAGCCAAGAGAAAGTTCTGCTGTTGTTGAAGCAGCTTCTGCTCCCTTTCAACCAGCCGCTTCAACCGCCATGCACCCCACAAGAAAATAATCAAGAAGAATATTCCCTCTCCTATAATCATGTTCTTTTTACTCGGATCAAAACGGATAAACATCACCCCCCACCATATCAGTTGCATAACCGCATAGAACAATAGAAAATAAAAGAGTAACAGCGCTTTCTTCATGTGACAAAAATAGGTATTCACCCATGTATTCGGAAATATCAGAAGGATTATGACACAAAGAAGAAAATTAACCGATTCGCAATAAGACTAAAATCACCAAACAGTCATATAAACCATCGGAGACCCCATATCGATAAAAGTGACCTTTAATTTCATCACTAGATAACCCAACTGACTTGGAATTTCAGGTTAATTTGTTTTAATTTTGCATATGTTTAATCACAAGAAAAAAGACATTTTCTTCGACCTAGATCATACCATATGGGATTTTGATAAAAATGCCGAAGAAAGTCTGCACGAGCTATATTTTAAATACAAGTTTGATCACTTGTTTAATCAACAGTCATCCACTCGTTTTATAGAAACTTATACGGTTAACAATCATCGACTTTGGGGACTCTATCATCACGGAAAGATTTCAAAACCAGAACTCAGGAAAGCTCGCTTTGCAGATACCTTTACTGAGCTCGGTGTGGATCCAGAGTTGTTTCCTGAAGAATTCGAACTGGAGTATCTCACTATCTGTCCCAAAAAAACAAATCTGTTTCCCCATGCACATGAAACCTTGGCTTATTTGGGTGACAGATACAATCTTCACTTGATATCTAATGGTTTTAAAGAGGCCTGTGAGACCAAACTGGAAAAGAGCAACCTAAACAAATATTTCAAACACATTTTTATTTCCGAAGTCATCGGTGTGAATAAACCGGATCCCCGAATATTTGAGTTTGCTATGACGACTGCTCAAGCGCAGGCCCAGCAATCACTGATGATCGGAGATAATCTTGATGCCGACATCCGTGGAGCCGTAAATGTAGGCATGGACGCCATTTTCTTTAACCCAAATGTTATTGAAAAACCAGACGATGTATCACATATGATTATCGACTTAAAAGAACTACAATCGATACTATAGAAAATAGAAAAAGCAGCTTTAAGCTGCTTTTTCTATTTTAGAACCTTAACGGTAATATTCTTAAACCATACATCATTTCCATGATCCTGAAGACCGATAAGCCCCGATTTGCTATCGCCACCAACATGGCTCAACAATTCAAAAGCCAAAGGCCATTTTTCTTCACTGAATTTACTTTTTTGCAATAAATCAATCCAGGACTTATCCCATAATGTATATTCAACAACCTTTACACCATTTTGAAAATGCTCTACCTTGCCATTGTTTACTCTGATCTTAACTTTATTCCACTCGCCATACGGTTTACCATTCTGAGGCTTAGCAGGGATCATATCGTACAATGATGTCGATTTACGATTTCCATCTACACCCATTTTAGCATCAGGATGGTTCTCATTGTCCAAAACCTGACATTCTGGAGACGAGATATAAATCGGTTGTCCTTCCACTTCCTTCGCTAAAAAGAAGATACCTGAATTTGCTCCTTTAGCAACTTTCCATTCCATCTCCAATTCGAAATTCTTGAAATCATGGGCAAAGACCAAGTCACCACCTTCTTCTTTACCAACATTGGCCTGACTATCAAATTTGATCGCCCCTTCGTTAATAACCCATCTTTTTGGGACTACCGTCTTATCATATCCTCTCCAGCCTTCCATCGAAGTACCATCAAAAATAACATAGGCTCCAGCTTTATTCTTTTTAAATTTCTTGATATCTACACGGGGTAAATCTAAGATTTTGTAAGCAGGAACCTCTTTTTTTGCTTGCGCTACGGCAGTATTAAGATGTGCTGAAAAAGCAATCACCGATACCGCAAGAACTGTTTTTAATAACTTCATTCTTTTTAGTTTTAGGTTTGTTTTAAAATTAAATTTAAGCATTTGAGTGTATAAAGAGGAATATTTTTTAATATTCCTCTCCGCCCCCCATTTCATTTGTATTCGACACTTTTTTCTTTGATTTGTTTAAATCTTGGCTACCAAACCGATAGGAAAGTGATAAGGTTACCATCCTCTTCATCCAACGGTGCTCAAAATTTGATATAAGTTGAGCTGTCTCTGTCACACCATTCATTTTTCGCGAATTAAATACATCTCTCACATTCAACATAATAGAAGATTTCTTCTTGAACACATCTTTTTTCAAGGCTAGATCCATACCTTTCATTGCATTCATCTGTCCCTGAGCCATTACACGCGAAGAATTATACTCGCCTCTCATTTGAGCAGAAAACGTTGATGTAAAACGATAATTAGCGGTCAGATTGGCATTATAAGCGAAATCCTTTCGTTCTGTAATATCGTAGTCCGGGTTTGCATTATACTGAATGTGGATCAAATTGAGATTAAATGTAAAGTCAAAATCCTTCGTTGCGTTGACTTTTGAAATAAACTCAAAACCCGAAAGATTACGACTGGTCATATTCTCCCATCTACTGTATGTTCTTCCATCCTCTATCTTGTAAACAAATGGCTGAATAACCTCACTAGCGTGATTGAAATAAGCCGAAGATATCAGGTTTACTTTACCAAAGGTTTTGGCAAAGCTCATTTCCAAGCTGTGCACATCTTCCGGTTTCAGATTCGGATTTCCCTGACGATAATTCAAATCATCGGATACATTTAAAAATGGGTTAACTTGCCAACCACGAGCCCGTTGGACACGGCGCGAGTAGCTAAATTGAACTTTATCCCCATTTTCACCAACATCGTAGGTTAAAAACAGTGTTGGATATAACCTGAAAAATTTCTGTTTAGCATTGGATTCCTTTTCCACAGCAGCTGGATCCTTGGAGAAATAGGTGGACTTGAGTTCAAATTGCTCTCCCCGGAGTCCGATTTGATAACCAATTTTATCTGTTAATTTATTTTGATAATTCGCATAGATCGCATGGACAGTACTCGTGAAATCAAAATCGTTGCTGATTCTATAGTCCGGCACATAGGTACCTATAGAATCGAGTGATCTGGAAAACTGGGTATCAAATGATTTTCTGATTTGAGACCTGTAGCCCGCCTCGAATTTGCTTACCTCGGAGAAAGGTAAAACATAATCCAATTGAAGGTTGATATTCTTGCCATCCTCAGACGTAACATTCTTCCGTGAGGTGGCCTTCCGTCCATCGGTGTAATTTTGAGAAAAATCATTTGTACCATCTTCCTTATCTCTCCCATAACTCGCATTCCCCGTCAACTCCTCTCCTTCTCGCTTAAATTGATGTCTAAAATCGGCGTTTAATTCATAACCAAGATCGTCTTCAAATTGTGTTGAATTTCGAACGCTCGTTCCTGTCATCTGTGACTGTTTAAAGAACTCATAATTCAAGTCTTCTATTCGCTTGTTATCACGTATACTTAAATTACCCGAAAAACTCAATGAAGTACGGTCTGACATATTATAATCAAACCCAGCTTTTACCGTATGGCTATTGCCCTTTCTTGACGATTCGGATTCGCTATGATTACGCGTGCTATCACCAAAAAACGTGTTGTCCGTTTTCCCACTTCCCACCATGTTTCGTTTATTGAAGTTATAGGATCCGAAGTAATTGAATTTCCGATCACGATAATTCAAGGTCAATCCCGCCATATAGTTATCATAGGATCCTGCAGAAGTATTTACAGATCCATTTAATCCCGTCCTAATATTCTTCTTTAAAACGATATTGATAATTCCTGTTTGCCCCTCCGCATCATATTTCGAGGAAGGGTTCGTGATAACTTCAACTTTTTCAATTGAATTGGCAGGTAGACTCTGAAGCAAAGAAGTTACATCGTTTCCTGCTAAAGCAGACTCTCGGCCGTCGATTAAAATTTTCACACTACTTGATCCACGCAAACTGACCGATCCATCCTGATCAACTTGCAAAGTGGGAACATTCGCAAGCACATCGGTCGCTGTTCCACCCGCGCTGACCAAACTCTCACCTACATTGAAGGTTTTACGGTCTATACCAATTTGCATAGCTGGAGCTCTTCCTTCAATAACAACTTCGTTCAACATATTACCTGTAGATTTCAAAGCGATTCGACCTAAGTCCTTACTTTTATCCCCTAATACCTCTATACTATCAATAGTATGTGTCTCGTAGCCAACATAAGTGATACGGACATTATATTTACCAGGTTTAATATCAGACAACAAAAGGAATCCTTGGGATACAGACTGTCCGCCCTTAACAAAGACGTTACTATTGACGTCCAAGAGCGCGACACTAGCCGATGAAATAGGTTTAGAAGTTTCGCTATCGACTAAAATAGCTTTGATTTGACCTGTTTGAGCAAAAAGGACAACAGGTAAAAAGAATACGAATAAGAAAGATTTAAACGATTTAGCGTAAAAAAACATGCTTCAGCTTAGTTTATAGTTATAGTGCAAAGAAAACTAAAACTTACAGACAAAATTGAAGCGTAACCATATTATTACGGTAACAAAAGAATAGCAAATTACTCCACAGAAACAGTCAATCCCTCGGCTTTCAGAATTTTACGATAGATCTCCATCTCCGTATAAGTACCCTCCAATACAGCACATTTCCCTTCAGTATGCACTTTCCAGGCAATCTTCTCAGCTTGCTTCTCGGTATATTGTAAATGATAGATGAGACAATGAATCACATGTTCAAACGTATTGGTTTCATCATTCCACAAAATGAGTCGATTAGACTCTTTGACAGAGGCTAATATCTCTTCTAACGTAAAGGTTTCTTCAGCAGTTTGGGTACCCATTCTGCAAAAATAGAATATTTTTTTCTAAATTAACGATAATATAAAAGGGAAGAATACAATCAATTAGAGGAATTTATTATGTTACAGTCAAAAATTGCAGGAATTGGCTACTACGTTCCAAAAAACGTATATACCAATAATGACCTAACACGCTTTATGGATACCAGTGACGAATGGATTCAAGAACGAACTGGCATTAAAGAACGTAGATATGCAGACCGAATAGGCGAAACCACCACCACTATGGGTGTCGAAGCAGCTAAAATTGCCATCGAACGAGCCCATATTACACCCGAAGATGTCGACTTCATCATCTTTGCCACCTTATCACCAGATTATTATTTCCCGGGCTGCGCCGTACTACTGCAACGGGAAATGGAAATGAAGGAGGTCGGGGCACTGGATATTAGAAACCAATGTTCAGGTTTTATATATGCGCTTTCCATTGCCGATCAATTTGTCAAAACAGGGATGTACAAAAATGTGCTAGTGGTTGGTTCCGAAAAACACTCTTTTGCACTTGACTTTTCTACGAGAGGACGAGCCGTTTCCGTGATTTTCGGCGATGGTGCTGGAGCAGTGGTTGTGCAACCCACAACCGAAAATGGCAAAGGAATCCTGAGCACGCACTTACATTCAGACGGAGCCGATGCTGAAAAGCTAGCGATGTATTACCCCGGAGCTTCTAGTGGAATTTGGCTGGATAAAATGCCCGACTGGCCGGATCAGGAATTGGGCGGATTATTGATGACCAAAGAGATGCTCGAAGATGGAACTGCGTTTCCAAATATGGATGGCCAGGCCGTCTTCAAAAAAGCTGTTGTCAAATTTCCTGAGGTCATTCATGAAGCACTAGCAAAAAATAATTTAAAAACCAGTGATATCGATTTATTGATTCCACATCAGGCCAATCTTCGCATCTCGCAATTTGTACAGAAAACTCTTGGATTAAGGGAAGATCAGGTATTCAACAATATTCAGAAATATGGTAATACCACTGCTGCCTCTGTACCGATAGCACTATGCGAGGCTTGGGAAGAAGGAAAGATTAAAGAAGGTGATCTCGTATGTTTGGCTGCTTTCGGAGCAGGATTTACGTGGGGTTCAGCCTTAATTCGATGGTAGATAATAGCGTATATAGAAAAAGGGCTAATCATGTATGATTAGCCCTTTTTCTATATATTCCCGAATAAAAAAATTACCCGTTTGATAATGCTGCTGCACCAGATACGATCTCCGTCAATTCTGTTGTAATTGCAGCTTGACGTGCCTGGTTGTAAGATAGCTTAAGTGATTTGATTAAGTCACCAGCATTCTCTGTAGCTTTATCCATTGCCGTCATACGTGCTCCATGCTCAGAAGCATTCGAATCTAAAACAGCTTTGTATAATTGAATCTTGATTGCTTTAGGAATCAACTCCTCGATAATCTTCTCTTTGGAAGGCTCGATGATATAATCCACCTCAGCTTCTATTTTTGCTTTATGCGTATGTTGTTTGTTTTCCTCCGCAGGTAATAATGGTAAAATCTGCTCTGCAGTCAACTCTTGAACTGCTGCATTTTTGAACTGATTATAAACCACTTCAACACGATCAAAATTACCTTCTTTGAATTGTTCCATGATAAATTCAGTCACCACAGATACAGAACCAAAATTTAAATCAGAAAACAAATCAGAGTGATTAGCTACCACATTGAAGTTACGTTTCGAGTAGAAGTCATAACCCTTTTTACCAATACCAATGATACTCAAATTACCCTTTGCATGTTGCTCGGCATATTTGTTAAAGATCAAGTTATTAGTCGCTTTGATAACATTTGCGTTGAATGCTCCAGCCAAACCTCTGTTAGAAGAAACAACAACGATCAACACCTTATTTGGCTCGCGGTCTACTGTAAAAGGAGAGTTACTTCCTTCAACACTCGCAGAAACATCCGCCAAAATATCTCTTAGTTTATTCGCATATGGGCGCAATTGTAAGATAGCGTTAGTAGCGCGCTTCAATTTAGCAGCCGAAACCATTTTCATAGCTTTCGTGATCTGCTGTGTTGATGATACCGAGGTAATCCGGTTTCTTACTTCTTTTAAATTTGCCATATTTGTTTTAAGTATTAAGTATCTAGTATTGAGTATCGAGCCTTGTCAATAGACTCAATACCAAATACTCATTACTATTAATATTTTGATGCTAAATCCTTAGCTACTGTTTCTAATACTGCAGTTAATTCATCGGAGAACTTATTAGCTTTAAAAGCTGACAAGACTTCTGGATGACGTTGCTCCAAATGCGTTAAGAATTCTTCTTCAAATTCTCTCACCTTGTTTACGGGAACATTACGCAATAAACCTTTTGTTCCGATATAAATAATCGCAACTTGTTTCTCTACAGAAACTGGAGAGTATTGACCTTGTTTCAAGATCTCAACGTTACGAACACCTTTATCTAAGACAGATTTAGTAGCAGCATCTAGATCAGAACCGAATTTCGCAAAAGCTTCCAATTCACGGTACTGAGCTTGATCTAACTTTAATGTACCAGATACCTTTTTCATCGGTTTGATCTGCGCGTTACCACCTACACGAGATACAGAGATACCTACGTTGATCGCTGGACGAATACCTGCGTTGAACAAGTTAGACTCCAAGAAGATCTGACCATCTGTAATTGAAATTACGTTGGTTGGGATATACGCAGAAACGTCACCAGCTTGAGTTTCGATGATCGGAAGTGCAGTTAATGAACCACCACCTTTCACCAAGTGTTTGATCGACTCAGGTAGATCATTCATGTTGCGTGCGATATCATCTGAAGAGTTGATTTTCGCTGCACGCTCCAACAAACGGCTGTGTAGATAAAATACGTCACCTGGGTATGCTTCGCGGCCCGGTGGACGACGTAACAATAAAGAAACCTCACGGTAAGCTACCGCTTGTTTAGACAAATCATCATAAACGATCAATGCTGGACGGCCTGTATCACGGAAAAACTCGCCGATAGCAGCACCCGACATTGGCGCATAGAACTGAAGTGGAGCTGGATCAGCAGCAGATGCAGCAACAACTACTGTATAAGCCATAGCACCTCTTTCCTCCAATGTACGCACGATATTCGCAACTGTAGAATTCTTTTGACCTACGGCAACGTAGATACAAAATACAGGTTCTCCTGCATCATAGAATTCTTTTTGGTTCAAGATTGTATCGATACAAACAGCTGTTTTACCTGTTTGACGGTCACCAATAACCAACTCACGTTGACCACGACCAACTGGAATCATCGCATCGATCGCTTTGATACCTGTTTGTAATGGCTCAGTTACCGGTTGACGGTAGATAACACCTGGGGCTTTACGCTCGATAGGCATTTCATACAAATCACCTTGAATAGGTCCTTTACCATCGATTGGTTGACCTAAAGTATTTACAACACGTCCCAACAAGCCTTCACCAACTTTGATGGATGCAATACGGTTGGTACGTTTAATAGTATCTCCTTCTTTGATTTCATCAGAAGGACCTAAAAGTACAACGCCAACGTTGTCTTCTTCTAAGTTTAATACAATACCTTGTAATCCGTTATCAAATTCAACCAACTCACCGGACTGAACTTTAGTTAAGCCGTAAATACGAGCAATACCGTCACCTACAGCAAGTACGGTACCCACTTCCTCTAGTTCGGCTTCTGATTTAAAGCCCGACAATTGCTCTCTTAGAATTGCCGAAACTTCATCTGGTCTTACCTCTATCATTTTAATTATTATAAGGGGTTTTTTGATTTATTTTACTTCAAGTATCAGAACAAATTAATTATTCTGATTCAAATATCTTTCCAATTTATTCAACTTACCAGCAATACTTGCATCAATTTGGCGATCGCCGATATTGACTACAAATCCACCGATCAAACTATGATCAACTTTATTGATCAATATCACTTGAGCGTTGGTTTCTTTCGCAAGTACATCTTTCATCGCTGCCAAATTAGCTTCAGAAAGCGGCGCTGCAGATGTAACTGTAGCTTTCACAATTCCTTTTACCTCGTTGTACTCACGAATAAATTCTTGAGCAGTGGCATAAACAATCTCGCCACGACCTTTATTGATCATGATCTTAAAGAATGCCAAGATATTTGGATTGATCTTATCTTTAAATAGCGCATCCAATATGTTTTTCTTCTTGTCCAAAGGAACAATAGGATTGGCAAAAACCGCTTGCAATTCTGTACTGGATTTCAAAACAGCAATGAATGAATCCATATCCTCCTTGATTGTTTCCAGTGAGCCTTGCTCGCTAGCCAAGTCGATTAATGACTTAGCGTATCTTGATGCTACTTTAAATACTGACATAATTCTATTTCGTAATTTGAGTGACCGGATTAGTTCAATTTAACGTCATTAAGCAAATCTGCTACTAAAGCTTCTTGCTTTCCTTGGTCCTCAAATTCTTTGTTTAACACTTTACGAGCAATATCCAAAGACAAAGAAGAAACCTGAGACTTAACCTCAGCCAAAGCTTTGTTCTTTTGTTCGTTGATCTCGATTTTTGCTTGTGCAATCAATTTTGCACCTTCAGCCTGTGCCTGAGTTTTTGCCTCAGCTACAATCTTATCTTTAAGTTCTTTTGCTTCCTTAAGGATAACATCGCGTTCTGCGCGAGCTTCTTTTAGTAATTGTTCGTTCTCATTTGTTAAACGAGCCATTTCTAATTTAGCTTTTTCAGCAGCCTCCAAAGCACTTGCAATACCTTTTTCACGTTCGTCTAGGGCATCAACAATTGGTTTCCATGCGAATTTACCTAATAAAAAGATAATAACCACAAGGACGATGACCATCCAAAAAAACAAACCGTACGAAAACGAATGTATTAATTTATCCATTGTTATACTATATAATGATAATTCTTATTTTTTAAGATTCAGGAATAATATAACCTGCAACCAACCGTTGCAGGTTATACCATAAAACCGTTGTGACTATTTACCTAATAATAAAGCACCGAATGCTAAACCTTCAAGTAAGGCACCAATGATAATCATTGCAGTTTGGATTTTAGATGCTGCTTCTGGTTGACGAGCGATAGCTTCCATTGCAGAACCACCAATTTTACCTAAACCTAAACCTGCACCGATAACGATTAAACCGGCTCCAATTAAATTGTACATAATGTATGATTTGAATAATTAAAAAATTTACTAATTAATGATCGTGATGTTCTTCAACCGCCATACCGATAAATAAGGATGACAACATCGTAAAAATAAATGCTTGTAAGAATGCTACCAATAATTCGATAACCATCAAGAAGATTGTCAAGAACATGGAAACACCGATACTACCCACTACTGTCAATTGGTGTTGCAATAAATAAACAATTGCAATCAATCCCATTACGACCGTGTGACCAGCTGTAATATTTGCAAACAAACGTACCATCAAAGAGAATGGTTTTGTAAACAATCCCAATACCTCAATTGGCGCTAAAACAAATTTAAATGGAACCGGAACTCCTGGCATCCAAAAAATATGCTTCCAGTAGTTTGCGTTTGCTTTGATATTCACAATTAAGAACGTAAAAAGAGCCAAACATAAAGTTACCGTAATATTTCCTGTAACGTTGAACCCTAGTGGTGTCAAACCAACCAAGTTTAAAATCCAGATCAAAAAGAATACAGACAATAAATAAGGCATGAATTCCTTGTAACGATGACCAATGTTTGGAATAGCCATCTCATCACGTACATAGATAACCAAAGGCTCCAATACACGTCCAACACCTTTAGGTAAATTGTTAGCGCCTTTTTTATATGTTTTAGCCAAACTAATAAATGCCCAAAACATTAAAAATGCAGCCAAAAACAAACCAACAACACTTTTAGTGATCGAAAAATCTAAAGGCATCACTACAGATGGATGAAAATCAACAGCATCATGAATTTCATGAGAACCAATCACATAAGAAGTTTCAAATTCCTTTTTCTCTTCTTTTCCATCTTCATTTATAGTCATAACATAACTACCATCAGCATTTTTACGATACTCATGACCAGTCAAATTACCAGTAGCATCAGTCTTATAAATTTTCCCGTGATACAATGCATAATATTGGCCATCAACCTCAGCAACTTTATTACCGTGATCGAATGCCGAAGCCATAAAAACTTTCAAGCCATTATCGATCAAAATTACCGGCAATGAAAAACCATAATGTTTACCTGTCTCTTCATCCGAAAAGAAGCTAAAATAATAATCATCTTGTAAGTGATGCTCAATATGGCTATTGATTTCCTCAGCCTGCGATTTTTCTCCGTGTGCATCCTCATTCGCCTTTGTTAAAAATGGCGCAACTGCAAACAGAATAACTGCTAAAAATTGAAGTGTTCTTTTAAGACTCACGATACTACTATTATGTTATTTAAAATTTTTTGCGAAAATACTATATATAAAGCACAAAAGCTACTTTAATATTACATTTTTTTGAAAAAACTATCGTTTTCTCCCTTAGGATTTGTTTAAAGCCTTGTAAGCAAATATAACATCGTAAAAAAGGAATAAAACGACAACGATCAAATAGTTATATTTTAAAATATCAGCCTGCGGTTTTGCCAACCCATTATGGATATATACATAATTTAGGACAAACTTTAAAGTCAATAACCCCAAGAAAACAAAACCAACATATTGCGGAAATTTCTGCGAACAGTAACTTATCCCCACCATGATGATCACGGATAATATCAGTTGAAAAATATAAATTTCATACAATGGAAAATGTAGATCTCCCAGGGAATGTATACCATCAAAAGACTTTAACAAAAAGAAATGAACGGCAAAAATTAATACCGCAACAAAAAATAAAATAAGGGCCTGCTTTATATATACTATCATCTATCGTTTAATCGATTCACTTGTCTAATGACTTGATATAGAGAAATTCCAATCCCTCCAAGGGTACAGATCTTCATCCATAATTGGTTCTCAGCATGAAACTTACCGTCCAGCCAATCCCCCAATAAATAAAATGCGTAAATGGTAAAAACCATCTGGGTTGAAATAGTCGTCAGCACAAGCCACTTGTTAGGATCTTTCTTGTTTTCCATAAGCAATCTTAAGGTTATCAATGGGCTTTCAACAAACTATATCACACAATTTGTTACAAATATACGCTATAAATTTTTATTGCCTACAATCCCAAAACTTTTTGTCCAATTTTAATATCCGGATAATCAATATCCGCCCCCAAAAGCATTTTAAGTTCCGAAGAAGACTTATCCGGATTTGCACGAATAACACCAAGAATACGATCCAACTTCTCCTGTTCGATCAACTCTGTTGCTTCCACTTCCGTACCAACAAAATTAATTAAATGTCCATATATCGTACCCGCAACCATCCCACGCTTAACCGCTATATTAGGAATACTCATACCATCCTTAAACATTTCTAAGGAAATATCCTTTGTATCCAACTTCTTAGGTCCTTCTTCATCTGCACTTTGTGCAGCCAATTCATCTTTTTCTTTGGTCTTCACGCTGGCAGCAACATCGAGCATCGCTGTTTGAAAATCTTCCCGTTTTGAAAGCGTTTCAGCAATAAGCAGACAATGTTGCAACTGCTCGCGTTTTCGCTTGTAATCAAGCAATAGTGCTTTTAACTCGTCAATATATTTCTTCGTACGTTTTCGTATCTGGTACTCTTCGATATGTTTGGTTAAAGCCTCAATCAGATCTACATCCATTTTCGGTAAAAACCAATTGACCGCAGCAGTAGAACGTTCACAGATTACGTCATAATCGATCGCGTTTTTATCCCGCAACAAATCATACAGTACAACAATAAACTTATGTGCAACTTTCTCTTGGGTCTGAAGGTGCTTGACCAATTGTTGAAAAAATAGTAATGCTTGTTCCTTTCCATCAATATTACGCTCCTCAAGTGATTTCAGTAACTCAGAAGTCTCGGCCAATAGACCGTCCCAACGGAAACCGTGCATTAAAATCTGGCCAAGATAATTCCGTTGGCATTTCTCTAGAATTTCATTGATATCAGCCTGACCCTGAGTACGCTGCGCAAATTCAACAACTTGATAATCTGTACGGATGGCATAAGAAGGGATGATCGATTTTAATACAAGTCCATCCAAACTCGTTAAACGGCTCAATGCAACGTATACCTGTCCCGCGGCAAAAGAGGTCCCCGCGTCGATGATTGCTTTTTGGAAAGTTAAGCCCTGGCTTTTATGAATGGTGATAGCCCAAGCCAGTCGAAGTGGAAATTGCGAAAATGTACCCAATATCTCCTCCTTAATCTGATCTTGCCCCTTATCGTAATTATACCGAATATTTTCCCAGGTCTCCCTTTTTACCGTTACAGATTCCGACCCATCAGGAAATGTAACCGATACTGTGCCCTGCACAGTATCGATGTCCTTTACCGTACCGATCTTTCCGTTGTAATATTTACGTTCATCTCCCGAATCGTTTCGAATAAACATCACCTGTGCCCCTATTTTTAAAGACAACGTTTCTTCAGCAGGATAGGAACCCTGCGCGAAATCGTCCTTTACAACTGCCTTAAGATTTAACATTTTACCCGATAATGACGCCAACTTGGCTCCGTTTATTTCATCAGCATTTCGATTATGGGAGGTCAATGTAATATACTGCTCAGCTTCGCTTGGAACGAAGTCTTTTTCATAGTAACCATTTAAGGTCGTGAGCATGTCACTTGTACACTGATTGTTTCGTATGGCATTCAAAATGGAAATAAAACCCTCATCTTGCTGGCGATAGATTTTATTAAGCTCTAACATCACCAAGGGATTATCTCTTAAAATTTTAGCGTTAAAGAAGAAAACAGAAGAATAATGATCCCGTAAAACATTCCATTCGGCGTCTTTCACAACTGGTGGCAACTGATACAAATCTCCGATAAACAGAACCTGCAACCCACCAAAAGGTCGCATATCGCGACGAACAGATTGCAGGATCACATTAATCGCATCCAATGTATCTGCACGGACCATTGAAACCTCATCAATCACCAATAGCTCAAGTTCCTGCAAGATAGCCCTGCGCTGCTTGGTCAGTTTAATCGTACTGAATAAACGTGATTTATTGTAAATATGACTATCCTGCTCGTCCCAACGTAATTCATAATCTTCTATAAAGGTTCCAAAAGGAAGCCAAAATAAAGAATGTAAAGTGGTCCCGCCCGCATTCATCGCCGCGACGCCCGTAGGAGCCGTAATAGCCATCTTCTTGTAGCTATGCTCACGGATATACTTCAAGAACGTCGTTTTTCCTGTACCCGCCTTTCCTGTAATAAATACGTTCTGGTTCGTTTGGTTAACAAAAGCAACAGCCTGCATAAATGCAGTATTTTCTCGATCGACTTGAAAGTTTGACATATCCTGAAATTAGATTGATCACAAAATTAGCAATTTCATTTTTAACTTCACGCGACACATTATAGCTTAAGACACCTAAAACCGCTCCATTATAACGTATTTAGATAAAGCTAAAACGGTTAACTTAAAATATTAATGGATTTTTTTTATATTTAGCAACTGAATTAACGAATAACAAATTTTTAGAATTTTTAATATGGCTATAGATAAAATCGCATTGTTTGAGAAAGTACAGGAAATGCTGACATCCAAAGGTTTTCGTATTGATAAATCAGATGCTGCACGCCCTTGGGGAGGATTTTTCGTTATTGACGAATCCCAAGCACAAGAATTTGCCGATGAATACTTCGGCGGAATGGATGTACAAGAGTTAAGAATCTCAGGGAAATTAAGTCCAAAAATTTTAATTGTTGCACCAGAGAAAAGACTTTCATGGCAATATCACCACCGTCGTGCCGAAATCTGGCGTGTTATCCAAGGTAACGTAGGCGTTATGGTTTCTGACACAGATGAAGAATCGGTTGTTTCAACATTGAAAGAAGGCGAAACGATTAGATTGCGTCAAGGGCAACGTCACCGTTTAATTGGATTGGATGGCTTCGGTATTCTAGCCGAGATCTGGCAGCACACAGATGCCAACAACCCTTCTGATGAAGACGATATTGTTCGCGTACAAGATGATTTTGGCAGATAATAGTCCCACAGGACCGTTACCGCCAAAACAAAGATTCCCAATCAACAATTGGGAATCTTTGTTTTTACCCTAAACATAAAGTGCCATAGAGGCCAATTCACTCCCCCTACTTTGCATTTCATCGCTTTTATTCAAGCTCCTATCACCCCCGTGTCCATTTCGGGTATTCCATAGCGCAATTCATTAGAAGAGAATATTAATTTTTATTATTTTAGTAGAGATATAATCAACTATGACATGATGAGCAACGACGATACTAAAAGAGGATCCAGTATATTAAACAGTCTAAAGAAATTAATTTTTGAGGACGATCAGCCGCAGCAAACTCCACCGGTACAAGCCCCCCCGACTCCGAGCACTAATGCTGCTCCTGAAAGACTCCATGTACCACCGGCATATTCATCGCCCACGGCTCAGGCTCCAACTGGAAAGACACCGCCCCCAATCCCTATAACAGCCAATGATGGAACAACCGATCTCAAAGAAATGAAATTAAAGGTCTATGCCATTCTTGAAAAACTCAACGAGCAAGGTGTAGATTTTTTCGAAGTGTGGAACGCTGCTGCTGCAATGGGAAAAGTAGAGGAAAACACATTAAAAGCAGCCTATACTTCACTGAAATTTGTAGACAGTTCGTTAACCAAGGATAAACTGGTAGCAACTGGCACAAATTATGCTAATAAATTGAAAGAAACCATTGCCAAAGAATCGGAACAAAAACAGGCTGAAAAGAAAAAGACTGAACAGGACCGAACCATGGAGATTGCAAATCTGAACACCGAAATCAAAACAATAACGGAGAATATCGCCAAATTGCAAGATGATCTACAGAAAAAACAAGTCGCTTTGGAACAAATTAATGAAAAGTACGAACCAAGAATTAAAGATATCGAACAAAAAATAAACATCGGCAACGCGGCCGTTGATGAAGTGGTCACCGAAATCAACACTGCATTGCAGATGATTAATCAATCAATAACATAAAAATAAATCAATGGAAAGAAAAGATCAGTATGTTAATATTCCCGCTGAGATAAAGACGCAACTTCCGATATTTCAAGTACTGGGCGATCATTTGCCTGCACAATTAAAATCACCAGAAGCGAAGAAGACAGCTTCGTCGATCTTCTTTTGGGCACTTTTACTTGGTGGAGCCTTTGCTTTTTTCAAGTACTTACCGATTATGTTGGAATATGCCGGAAAAAGTATACTTTTTGTGATATTCAGTATAATCCTGATTACCTTATTATTGCTAGCTCCAAAGATCATTGCGCTATTGCACCGATTGGGAACCGTCCTACTTTTTAAAGGTGAAAAATCCATCATTAGAAATAACCCTATCGAAACCTTACAACTGTTATCAAGAGATGCAAAAGACACCCTGAAACGTGTGAAGGAAAAAATCAGCAATGTAGACGGTGTCCGCATCGACATGATTCAAAGCGGTGAAACTGCTCAAAAAACAGCCGAAGAGAAGTACACCTATGCGAAACGTTTCACCGCTGAAGCGGCTAATCTCGACGAGAAATCAAAAGAGGAAACGAGCAAAAATAATGCAGAGAAGGCAAATGCTTATGCAAGAGATGCCAAAGAAACACGTACCAAAGCATTTCTATTGGGAAAAGAAGGTGAATCTGAAGAGCAAAATGCGCGCAGTTATGTCCAATATGCCAATCAATTTGCAAAAGTATTGGAAGTCCTAAAAGATAATGAAAGCGCAGCGCGTATCTATGTCAGCACCTTGGATAGCAGCATTTCCATCATTTCCAAGAAGCTAGAAGCCACTCAAAAGATGAAAAATGCCACCGATGGCCTAGCCGATGTTTTCAATATTAAAGATGGCTGGGCATTTCAGGAGGCCATGAATGCAGCAACAGGTGCCATCAGTCAAAATATTGCCTCTATCCGATCGAATCTTGATTTCTTGGATCAAAACAACAACATCACCGTGGGTGGCACGCCTACTCAAGGTGAACTGGAAGAGTTTATCCGCAAAGTTGACGAACGTAATCTAAATGTATTAAACGTAACGCAAATGGCAGATGCTAGCTATGAACTCAAACCCGAAGAAAAAGTAGATAAAGGATTTACATTACTCGATTAATATTTAACTAAAATCAAACTTATTATACGAACATCATGGAAGAAAAATCAACATGGGCAAGATTAAGATGGCCAATCAAAGCAATTATCATCGCCTTACCTATTCTCGCAATCGGTTATTGGGCCATTCAATCGGGCAAATTTGATGCTAATTCGACAGTCCAAACAACAGATTCAACAAGCAATAATGGTCATGCGGTCGCACCTTCATCAGGCTCAGAAACGACTCGTTCATTCAACTATCAACCCGAAAAACCAGTCGACGGCGAATACAAGGGCGTCGTTGAAGTGGGCGCTTCGGGTTTCAATTCCTTTGTCGTCAATATGGACAAAGAAAATCGCTGGGAGATCATTTCCAAAGACTTTGGAAAGTCATTTGCATACGAAGGATTGGCAAATACGGAAGACATCCGTAAAGGATTAAAAGATTATATAGGCATGATGCTCGACAAAGGCGTCAAATCCAAAAACATACATTTCGTTATTAGCTCCGGAGCTCAAAAAGAACCTAAAACTTCAGTTATCAGTGCTGAACTTAGAAAAATGGGCTTTGTGGTCAACCTGGTTACAGCAGAGCAGGAAGGAAAATTAGCGTTAAAATCGGTTCTTCCGAAAGCTTACGAAGACAATTCATTTGTTGTTGATATTGGCTCCGGTAACACCAAAATCTCCTGGATCGACGGTGACACAAAATCGGTAGAAGCACCTGGTGCGAAATATTATGAAAAAGACCTCAAAGATGATGCGGTCTATACAGAAATAAAAAAATTAGGCGAAAAAATTCCAGCAAATAAAAGAGAAGTTTGTTTTATTATAGGCGGGGTTCCTTTTGAATTAGCATCGCAAACACGCCAAGGTGAAGAGCGTTTTACGGTTTTGAACGATCCAGCATCTTACAAAACAGATAAAGTGAAAACAAAGAGCGGTGTCAACATCTATAAAGCAATTAAAGATGCAACCAATTGCGACACCTTCGTATTTGATTGGGATGCCAATTTCACGATCGGATTCCTACTTTCATTAAACAAATAGTCAAGACGATTAACATAAAAAAAGCGCTGTTCTCTTTTATTGAGAACAGCGCTTTTTTTATAACCTTTTTTGTTATCCCATAAAACTCAATAGATACAAAATAATAATGATTGCCAACACCAAAAAAGCTATTTTCCAAAAGCTATAAGGTCTTTGTCCATAAACTTTACCGTTAAATGCATTGACCATGATCTGATAACTCTTTCCTTTGTACTGATAAGCAGATAACCACACAGGCAAAAGAATATACTTCAATTTAATGGATTTAAAATCGCTATCAATGGAATCAATATCCTGCGTATCACCACCGATGTCATTCTCAACCTGACGTTCGATTTCCCGATCCATAACAGTCCGGGCAGTTTCCGCCGCTTTTACATGATCCACACTAAAAGTTTCAGCGATAAAGCCACTTAAATATTGCTCATTGAAAGGTTTTAGATAGCCCAAATTCCAAGGTCCGATTTTATCAGAGAACTTTTCGGGAAGAGATGTTGATCCCGAAATGACAATATCCTTAAATTGACTATAGATACTACCTGAAGCTGGATACCAATTTGTTCGTCTTTCTTCGTATTCTTCCGTCTCACCATCCGAATTGCGTCTTGTACGCGTCACATAATAATACTCTCCACGTGACCCGACGTAATCAGAATGTACATCTGCATCATAGGACCAAAATGGTATATACACGCCTTTTAAACGATCATTTCTTGAATTAAAAATTCGCTTAAAGTCATTCGGAGCGAACCATATCTTACCGGCCCATTGTGTCAATAGCCCAAAAGCATTTTTGTAATCAACGGAAAAGGGAACAAGACCATGTGGCTTCACAATACGCTTTTGCTGATGGTCAATTACCAAAGGTGAAGCACAAAAAGCACATAAATCTGCTGTAACATGAGGATTCAAGCGCGAGTTTGCACCACAGTTACTGCAATGCACAACTTCAGCCAAATAGCTATAGCGCTCATCGGCGACTCCTTCCATTGCTTGTCCAAAGACTTTATAATCTGTTGATTCAATATGCCCATTTTCCGCTATCGGGTCCGCTATTTCATTTCTAGTTCCACAATAAGAACATTCTAAATAGGAAGTACCAGGCTGATAAGTCAAGATAGCACCACAGCCCTGGCATTTTAACCCCTGCTCTATTTCGGAGGTTTTTTCTTCAAAACTCATAAAACTCGGTCGTGCGTTTTATCCTAAACTCCTGGTATCGGTGGCGGGTTCTGCGAAAACAGATCCTTTAATTCGCCTACCTTTTCAGCCTCAATCCAGTTTTCAAGTCCCTCTTTCCAAACCAAGGTGGCAAGTGTCATCGTCCCCTCTTTTACTAGACCGCGTAGCTGTTCCGGATCAAATGGCCCTTCCTGTTTACCTTTAATGGCCAGGTAATAAGCTGCCGTTTTTGGCAATGGAGGCGGTCCAACTGCCCCGGCAGACGAAGCCACAGCAGCTGAGCCCGTACCGGCAGGATTATTCCCATCAAAGCTGTTTTGCTGAAATACATTGCCCATTTGACCAACCATTCCCGCCCCCAGTCCGGCGCCAAATCCAGCACCTACGATCCCCCCACTATTGGGATTCTCAGCAGCTTTCTCCATGGAATTAGCTGCTTGAAATTGGGCATATGCCCCTAGATTACCAACGACCCCCATACTGCTTCGCTTATCAAGGGCTTTTTCCACCTCTTCTGGGAATGAAATATTTTCGATTAAGAATTTCGTTAAGCTCAAACCCAACTCATCAAAATCAACCCCAATTTTTTGTTGTATCAAGGCCGAAACCTCATCGTAGTTGGATGCTAGGTCTAAGGCTGGTATCTTCGACTCAGCAATAGCATCCATCCCACGCGATACCGCAATATTTCGAAGCTGCTCTATGATATCTTCAACAGTAAAAACAGGCGTCGTCGCAACCAGCTGTTTCATAAAAACAGTAACGTCCTTCACCTGAAAGGAGAAATTACCGAAAGCCCGAAGTCGAATTGGTCCAAATTCAGGATCCCGCAGCATAATCGGATTTTTGGTTCCCCATTTCTGATTGACAAATTGTCGAAGGTTGACAAAATAGACATCGGCTTTGAATGGACTATTGAACCCATATTTCCAGCCTCTGATGGTTGTCATGATCGGCATATTCTGTGTTGTCAATTCATAGCGACCAGGCTGAAAGACATCTGCAACCACACCTTCATTTAAAAATACCGCAGCCTGCCCTTCCCGCACAGTCAACTGCGCACCCATTTTTATTTCATTCTGATACCGTGGAAACTTCCACACAATCGTATCTGTGCTATTATCGACCCATTCGATAATGTCGACAAACTCATTCCTGATTTTATCAAATAATCCCATAAATTATTCTCGTTACAATTACTTACACTAAATGTAAACATTTCCCAGCAAACCAGCAATTTTCTCCAGCAGCACGCAAACTATCGATATCTAAAAAATTTAGCCTTTTAAATACTTATCGTAGTTTATTTTTTTTACTTTTGTTAGCTAAGTTCTACATTAATTTATGAGTACATATAACGAAGACAGCATTAGGTCCCTGGATTGGAAAGAGCATATTCGCCTTCGTCCGGGAATGTACATTGGAAAATTGGGGGACGGTTCGGCCTATGATGATGGTATCTATGTTTTATTGAAAGAGGTCGTTGACAACTCGATTGATGAGTTTGTTATGGGCGCTGGTAAAATTATTGATATCACGGTAAACGAAAATAAAGTTTCCGTACGCGATTATGGACGTGGTATTCCAATTGGTTCTGTGGTTGATGTTGTTTCTAAAATCAATACAGGTGGTAAATATGATAGTAAGGCTTTCCAAAAGTCAGTTGGTTTAAATGGTGTCGGTACAAAAGCCGTAAATGCTTTGTCCAGTCAGTTTACCGTACAGTCATATCGTCAAAATATAACGCGCATCGCCCAATTCTCTAACGGAGAATTAATCAACGATGAACAAAAAGATACCACGCAACGAAATGGGACAGCAGTAACATTTTATCCGGACGATTCGATTTTCCGAAATTATAAATATAGACTTGAATTTGTAGAAAACATGATCTGGAATTATGTCTTCTTAAATTCTGGTCTTACCATTAATTTCAATAATCAGAAATTTATTTCCGAGCATGGTCTAAAAGATCTATTGGAACGGAATATCGATGCCGAGTCCATGCGCTACCCGATCATTCACCTCCGTGGTGAAGATATTGAAATTGCCATGACACATGGTCAACAGTACGGAGAAGAATACTATTCTTTTGTCAACGGTCAGCATACCACGCAAGGTGGAACACACCAGGCAGCCTTCCGTGAAGCACTTGTCAAAACAATTCGCGAGTTCTACAAAAAAGAATTTGACGCATCGGATATTCGTTCCTCGATCATTGGTGCTATCGCTATCAAAGTACAAGAACCTGTTTTTGAGTCTCAAACCAAGACTAAATTAGGCTCGCAGAGTGTCGGTCCAGAAGGTCCTACAGTAAGAGGGTTCATTAGTGACTTTATCAAAAAAGCATTGGATGATTACCTGCATAAAAATCCGGCTACGGCAGATGCTCTTCAAAAACGTATTCTACAATCTGAACGTGAACGTAAGGATATCGCCGGTATCAAAAAACTCGCCAACGAAAGAGCGAAGAAAGCCTCTTTGCATAATCGTAAACTACGTGACTGTAAAGTGCACTTCAGCGATAAAAATGAACGTAACCAAGAAACAACTTTGTTTATCACTGAAGGGGATTCTGCGTCTGGTTCAATTACCAAATCGCGGGATGTGCAGACTCAGGCAGTTTTCAGTTTAAAAGGAAAACCGTTAAACTCCTACGGTATGTCCAAAAAGATTGTTTATGAAAACGAAGAATTTAACCTCTTACAACATGCACTTAATATTGAAGACGGTCTCGATGGATTACGCTACAACAATATCGTAATCGCTACCGATGCCGACGTCGATGGAATGCACATCCGTCTGTTGTTATTGACATTTTTCTTGCAGTTTTTCCCAGACCTTGTCAAAGCTGGCCATGTTTCCATCTTACAGACACCACTTTTCCGAGTCCGCAACAAAAAGGAAACGATCTATTGCTATTCCGATGAAGAACGACAAAAAGCAATCGCAAAATTAGGCGCTAAACCTGAAATTACTCGATTCAAAGGTTTAGGTGAGATATCACCTTCCGAATTTGGATTATTTATCGGAAAAGATATCCGTCTTGACCCGGTTATCTTGTCCAAAGACAATAAAATTCAACAGTTATTAGAATATTACATGGGCAAAAACACACCAGACCGACAAAAGCATATTGTCGAAAATCTACGTGTTGAAGTTGACCTTGAAGAAGAACTAACAAAAAAAGCGGGTTAAAATAACCCGCTTTTTTAGCAACCTACAACCACCTTTCATGCACAACCAAACCTTAATTCTGATCCAATGTCAAGATGCCGTTGGATTGGTCGCCAACATTTCTAATACGCTAGCAAAATTTCAACTCAATATTGTCACCATGCGTGAATATGTGGATGAAGAAGCCAACAAATTCTTCGTGCGTGTCGTGTGTAACGGTCTCGTGCCAGAGCAGAAACAGCTTTCCGATTCCCTTGCCGAAGTACTTCCTCCATCCGCTCAAATACAGATAAACCCCAATAATCGTAAAAAAATCGTCGTCCTCGTGACCAAAGAGCATCACTGCCTTGCCGATATCCTGGTACGACAACACTTCGAAACATGGGGAGCAGAAGTGCAGGCCGTAATTGGTAATTATGAATCACTACGCTCCTTTACGGAAAAGTTTGATATTCCATTTCATTGTATCTCACATGAAAACCTGACAAAGGAAACATTCGAAAAACAACTGATCGCACAAATCCAAAACTATAATTTCGATTATATTATTTTGGCGAAGTTCATGCGGATCTTGTCTTCTCAGTTTGTCAGTACCTTTGAAAATAAACTGGTCAACATACACCATTCATTTCTCCCCGCTTTTATTGGCGCCAATCCGTACAAGCAGGCCCATGCAAGAGGCGTTAAGATCATAGGCGCCACAGCGCATTTCGTGACCGACCAGCTCGATGAAGGTCCCATCATCGTACAGGATATACGACATGTCAACCACACCTATACTGTAAAAGATATGGTAACTGCCGGAAAAGAAATAGAAAAGGCTGTTTTGAGCCGAGCAATTCGTCTGCTTAGCGAAGATCGTGTGATGCGCAACGATTACAAGACAATTGTATTCGAATAGTGATTACAATCATTTCCCGATAAAACAATCATTACTTTTTTTCAGCGTTATTCTCCATTATTTCGTAAAAGAAATATTTAAGAATGACGCATACTTTTCATATCCCCGTATTAGGCTTAGCTTTCTCCATCGACTCCGCACTTAAGGTCGCACAATACGGCATCTCCTCCGTAATGTCTATTGTTGACGATGAACTAATCGAGCGCATGCGCCGCTATTACTGCGGACAATATCAAATCTCCTATCGTCCGATCGCTAAAACAGAAGACGATTACCGAGCAAAGAGAATTACGGCCTATCTCAATCTTGTACAGTTTGTGGTCAATAGACAAATCGAGGCCTTAAAGCGTCAACCCTTTACCGAAAATTCCGAACTTACCAAATATTTTCAGCTTCTACCCGATTCACACCCTTCAAAACCAATTTATCATGCGATGGAAATTGAAAGCAATCGCGCGATTAAAACCGAGCTGCAAGATCTATTGATCAATTACCTCAAAGCGGGAGACATCGATGTTAACATTATGTCTAAAGTAGATAAAATGAATTACCAGGATAGTAACCTATTGGATCAGCGTTATTCTGATGCTTCAGCAGCCTTACGTGGTTTTGCAAATTCAACACTGCATTCCTCTCTTATTCTTTCCGCAGGGATGAATCCACACCTATATGCTTACCTCGCTGAATTACCGGGTTTCTTCCCCAATAGTGAAGGCCTATTTGACAAAAAGATCGTTTTGAAAGTAAGTGACTTTCGATCGGCGCTCATCCAGGCAAAATATCTCGCTAAGCGCGGTGTATGGGTGTCTGAATTCAGAATAGAATCCGGTTTGAACTGTGGTGGTCATGCTTTCGCAACCGATGGTTTTCTTCTAGGGCCAATCCTTCAAGAGTTTAAAGAGAAAAAAGAAAGTTTGAAAACCGAACTTTTCGAGATATACCACGAATATTGGACTTCCCAAGAGCGCTCATTAACAACTCCCCCCATCATCAAATATACAGTTCAAGGAGGTGTGGGAACTGCTTCAGAACATCAGTTCTTGTTAGACTACTATGGATTCGATGCCGTAGGATGGGGCTCCCCATTCCTGATGGTTCCCGAAGCAACCACGGTAGATCAAGAAACCTTAAAAGCATTGGAAACTGCCAAGCAAGAAGACTTCTACTGTAGCGGAGCATCTCCCTTGGGAATTCCCTTTAACAATTTCAGACAAAGTGGCGCGGAGCACCTACGATTGGAACGTATAAAAAAAGGGCGCCCCGGTAGCCCTTGTAAAAAAGAATACCTTATTTCGAACACAGAGTTTAGTGATAAACCGATCTGCACCGCATCACGCGTATATCAACATCAAAAGATCCAGGAACTACAAAAACAAAACCTGTCCGTTGCGGAATACGATAAAGCCTTTGACGCCATTACAGAGAAAACCTGTCTTTGTGAAGGGCTCGCAGCACCCGCCTATCTCAAGTACAATATCCAGAAGAGCAAAGAACAGACCGCTGTATCCATCTGCCCAGGTCCAAATCTTGTCTGGTTCAAAAAACAATATTCTTTGCGGGAAATGATCGATCACATCTATGGCCGTATATCAGTTTTTGAAAATGAAAACAGACCTTTTGTTATGATCAACGAACTCAACCTTTATATCGATCATATTCAAAAATATGTCACAGACAATAAAAATATCATGAACGATAAAAAAATAAAATATGTAGCCAAATTCAAAGCACAATTACAAGCTGGAATAGCTTATTACAACGAACTTACCCAGCACTTATCACTTATTCCACACAACATCAGCACAGCGATACCTAGACAGCTTGAACTGGCATCACTACGTTTAAAAGACATCCATATGTAACCCCCTAATATAACTTTAAACAAACACAGGGCGCTTAAACAAGCGCCCCGTGTTATTATCAGGAATCTTTTGACAAGTCTTACTTCGCTATTTTGCGGAATTTACCAAATACGCCAAGTGGAAGTTTTGGTCCTGCAGTTGCTTGTAAAAACAACTCGCCTATTTCTAAGTTTTCCACTTTTGGAAAAGCCGTCTTAATTAAATTTTCAACAATAACAGAAGAAAACCCTAATGAATACGTATTCAAAATCAAGAAATGTTCTTTAGGATCCAATAGTTGAACGACCTCAGTCATCATTTCCATAATGTGATCTTCCAATTTCCATTTCTCTCCTTTCGGCCCATGTCCGTATGCCGGTGGATCCAAAATAATCCCATTATACGTATTGCCTCTTTTCAGCTCACGCTTTACAAACTTCAAAGCATCTTCAACCACCCAACGAATGTTATCCAAATTGGAAATTTCCATATTTTCATTAGCCCAGGTAACAACCTGTTTAATCGAATCGACGTGAGTTGTATCCGCACCTGCAGCCTTTGCTATTAAAGATGCTCCACCAGTGTATGCAAAAAGATTTAGAACCTTCGGTTTCTCCGTCTTAAATGAGCGAACAGATTCCGAAATATAGTCCCAATTTACAGCCTGTTCCGGAAAAATCCCGACGTGTTTAAAAGATGTCAAGCCCAATCTAAATTTGATGGCCACATCCTCATTTTTATATTCGACGTGCCAACGGTCTTGGACCTTTGGATTTTTCTTCAACCATTCTCCAGAAGTAGCCGAACGACCTTTGAATTTGATATGATAACGTTTGTTCCACTCTGCATCACCCAATGCCTTAGGCCATACAGCCTGAGGTTCTGGTCTGATTAAAACTAAATCACCAAAACGTTCCAGTTTTTCAAAATCACCACAATCAATGAGTTCATAGTCCTTCCAATGCTGTGGGGTCAATAGTTGTATATTTGTTGCTGCCAAAATCAAAATTTTCCGACAAAACTAAGCTAAATTTCAATATAAAAGAAATCTGCACGATGCTAACGCCGATCAAACACATAAAATTAAGCGCAATAAAGCCTTCTTCTCACGTGTTATTGCCCCATAGAAGCCTTAGCACTTTTCATTAATGGGCTTGCAAAAACAAAGTTGTTCAATTCTTCCACATCCGATCGCATCATATCCTTATTGGAACCTTCCCAGAATTTTTGTCCCTTATAGAGAAACAAAATATACTCACCGATTCCCATCACAGAATTCATATCATGTGTAACAACGACTGTTGTACATTTCAATTCTTGTGTAATTTTTAGCACCAATTCATCAATAACAATCGAAGTCTCCGGATCTAATCCCGAATTGGGCTCATCACAAAAAAGGTATTTGGGGTTCATACTAATTGCGCGTGCAATTCCAACCCGCTTCTTCATCCCCCCCGAAAGCTCCGCAGGAAACAATTTATTTCTTCCCTCCAGATTAACCTGTTCCAGACAATGATTTGCCCGATCCAATTTCTCCGCTTTGGACATATCCGTAAACATGTCCAACGAAAACATGATATTTTGTTCGACCGTCATCGAATCAAACAGCGCTGAATTTTGAAAAAGCATGCCTATTTCTTTTCGAATAGGAACACGCTCTTCAAAATTCATCCGAGTAAAATCCTTGCCATCAAAAATCACTTTTCCTTTTTCCGGTTGATGCAGGCCCACAATACATTTCAATAAAGTACTCTTTCCGGAACCCGACCCTCCGATAATCAAACTCACTCTTCCAGGTTCGAAATTTGCACTGATACCCTTCAGAACGTGATTGTCTCCAAATGACTTGTTAATATCTTCGATTTGAATCATAAAATCTTTTTAAAGCATTAATGCGGTTATCACATAATCCGCTGCAAGAATAGTTATACAGCCAACTACAACTGCTTCTGTGCTAGCTTGCCCAACTTCCAAAGCTCCTCCCTTTACATTATACCCTTTATAAGCTGATATCGAGGTAATAATAAACCCAAACACAACAGCTTTAACAAGGGCAACTGTCACCGTGAAACCGTTGAAGCCATCTTGAATTCCTAAAATATAATCCGCCTGTGTCACAGCACCCGAAAGTGACCCGCCCAACAGACCGCCCACTAAGGCGCATACGATGGAAATAATAACCAACATCGGAATCATGGTAATACCCGCCAATATTTTGGGTAATATCAAATAACCAGGGGCATTGATCCCCATAATTTCCAAGGCATCAATTTGCTCTGTAACACGCATGGATCCGATCTGTGAAGATATAGAAGACCCAATTTTTCCCATTAAGACTAGTCCCGAGATCGTTGGTCCCAATTCCAAAATATTTGAATCCCGGTTGATCGAACCTATAATAGAATTTGGGATCAAGTCGGAAACCATCTGAAAGGCAATTTGCATGGTCATAACAGCTCCAATGAAGGTGGAAATAATGACGATAAGCCCCAAAGATCCTATACCAATATCGGTCATTGCCAATACGGTTTCCTTCCAATAAATTCGACCTTTCTCCGGTCTTTTAAAAACTGATTTCAGGAGTATGAGATATGCACCAATGTGATGAAAGATCATATTATCTATTTAATTTCAATGTATTACGCCAATTTTACGGCTATACTAAACCAAGCAATCCATTAAAGGTAATTAATTCCAGCAAATATATAAACAAGCAAAAACCCAAAAAGTATACGAAAAACGAAATTACTTACCGATCAATTAGTCACATTTACCGATTTTTTATGTATAATAGCCTAAACATTCATACGGTATCTCTCAAAGCGACTTACTTTTGAGACATATTAACAAACGGAATTAGTTATGAATACACGAAGAATAACAACTGGTATCACCATTCTCTTTATAGGAGTTGTCTTATTATTATCACAGCTCAACACGATTTCTTTCAACTGGGTAGGTATTTTTAGATACTGGCCGCTGTTTATTGTCCTTGCTGGAATTCGTATGCTGGTACCCAAAGACCAACAGATTGGACAGTTTGTCGCCATTGGTTCTACCGTAGTGATTTTAGGTTTTTTGACTTATATAGGGCTGTCGACACCAAAAGAGCCGATTTTAACACAATTATTGAAAAGCAAAGGTGTCAACATCAATATCGACGACCCTAACGACAAAACAAATTATACAACAGAAAAACTCAATGTACCGTTGGACGATAAAATCCATAGCGCTACCTTAAACCTCGATTTGGGGGCCACTTCATTAAGAAATGATAGTAGCACTACGACAGAAATCTTCTCGGCATTCAATACATCAAAAGAATATTTACTGGGCATAACTGTACATGGAGAGTCTGCGGACAAATTAGATATCAACCTAAAGGGAAAATTCAAAAACAAGGATTTTAACAGCAAAAACAACAATACGTTTATCGCTTTAAACCCTAACATCCTATGGAATCTGAATTTTGATGTAGGTGCAATTGATGCCAAGTTGGATCTTTCACCCTACAAGATAGAAACATTGGATATTGATGCTGGAGCGACTAGCCTAAAGCTAAAATTAGGACAGCCCCTAGCAACAACTAAAATTTCGATGGATGCCGGAGCCTCCTCTATTGAAATCTCCATCCCAAAAAATGCTGCCTGCCGCATTACAAGCGACAATGCATTATCCTCAACAGATTATGAGGGCGATTTCCTAAAAAATGAAGGCGAAGTAAAATCGACAAATTACGACGCGGCTGCTCAAAAATTCGATTTCGACATCAACGGTGGCATCGCGTCAATAAAAATTAGAAGATATTAATTGACAGCCAATTTTTAGCCAAGAAAAGCTAACTTTGTGTTAGATATGGACACAAGTAATATGTTGACATTACCTGGAATCTATTGCAATTCCAAGGTAGATTATTCGAGATGGAAAACGAGGGAAATTCAGATCGGTGATATTCCCATGGGTGGCGATAATCCCATTCGTATTCAAAGTATGACTACAGTAGATACAATGGATACGATGGGCTCGGTTGAGCAGACCATTCGAATGGTTGAGGCGGGCTGCGAATACGTTCGTATTACCGCTCCTAGTATTAAAGAAGCACAAAATTTAGCTAACATAAAAAGTGAACTTCGCAGAAGAGGCTATAAGGTCCCTTTAGTTGCTGATATTCATTTTACACCAAATGCTGCCGAGGTTGCCGCTCGTATCGTCGAGAAAGTAAGAGTCAATCCTGGTAACTATGCAGACAAGAAAAAGTTTGATCAGCTATCTTATACCGATGCTGAATACAAGCGTGAGTTAGAGCGCATCTATCAAAAATTCACTCCGCTCGTAAATATCTGCAAAGAAAATGGTACCGCCATGCGTATTGGTACCAACCACGGCTCACTGTCGGACAGGATCATGAGTCATTACGGCGACACCCCCGAAGGAATGGTCGAATCTGCCATGGAGTTTATCCGGATGTGTGAAGATCTGAATTTCTACAATCTCTGTATCTCAATGAAATCATCCAACCCACAGGTCATGGTCAAAGCCTACCGATTGCTGGTCGAAAAAATGGTTTCCGAAAACATGAACTATCCCCTACATCTCGGTGTAACCGAAGCTGGAGACGGTGAAGATGGTCGTGTAAAATCTGCCGTTGGTATCGGAACACTTTTGGAAGATGGACTGGGTGATACTGTACGTGTATCGTTAACCGAAGAGCCTGAACGGGAAGCTCCAGTCGCTATAGCACTTGTCAATAGATATAGTAAAAGAAAGGCAAACATCGAGAGTCAACCCAAACAAGAGATTGTTCAGCTCTCTCCAGAGACGCCGCATATTCCTTATGCCAGCCAAGAAGTAAATACCTTCATCGGTGGTTCTTTGGTACCACGAATTGTGGTCGACATTTCTAAGGAAAATCTGAAAGACGCTCAGATCCTTTCCAAAGTTGGCTATCGCTATGATATCCTATTAGATAAATACCACATGGGTGAGCAGTCTGTAGACTTTGTCTATCTCGCAGACAATTTGCCATCCTTTACTATGCCGGCAAATCTGAAGCAAGTATATAACTATAACACCTGGTCAAAACTTACCGATCAAACTAATATTCATCCCCTCTTTACCTTAGACGAATTCGTAAAGTCGGACAACAAGGATAAAGTCCTGAATATGGTCAAAATCTGTAATTCAGATTTGTTAACCTCACTGTTTGAATCTTTACAGCTTGACAAAACTGTCGTATTTATAGTAGAAACCGATTATTTGCACGGTATGGCAGATCAAAGACAGTT
This sequence comes from Sphingobacterium paramultivorum, assembly GCF_014109745.1. NCBI lineage: Bacteria > Pseudomonadati > Bacteroidota > Sphingobacteriia > Sphingobacteriales > Sphingobacteriaceae > Sphingobacterium > Sphingobacterium paramultivorum. The sequence goes on along the minus strand of NZ_CP058555.1, from coordinate 5,824,952 downwards.
CTTTCGAAATCTACAGGAAATCGGTATCGATAATCCGGTCATTATCAAACGTTCTTATTTGGAAGAAGATTTCTCAGGACCCATTGGTGATTTTATGAATCCCGAAGAACCTATTTCAAAAATACAGCTGTACGCCTCTACAGATCTAGGAGCATTATTAATCGATGGTTTGGGTTCAGGAATTTGGATTGACTCTCCGGCAACAGCATTGGAGAACATCGCTTCGCTTTCTTTCGGAATTCTACAAGCAACACGATCCAGAATATCCAAGACAGAATATATTTCCTGCCCAAGTTGTGGCAGAACTTTATTTGATCTCCAAGAAACCACGCAGATGATCCGAAGCCGCACCAATCACTTAAAAGGCTTAAAAATTGGTATCATGGGCTGTATCGTTAATGGCCCTGGAGAAATGGCGGACGCTGACTATGGTTATGTTGGGGCGGGACCTGATAAGGTGACACTATATAGAGGTCAGCAGATCGTTAAGAAAAATGTAAGTTCCGCACATGCCTTAGACGAATTGATCAAGATCATTCAAGATGATGGACTGTGGATCGAAGAAATACAACAAGACTAGAATGAACAAATGAAGCTTTACATAAAACAGCAAAGGGAATCAAATGATTCCCTTTGCTGTTTTATGTATACGAATGAACTTACATTATATCTTACCTTCTTATCGAACAGACCTCTTTATCGAACAGAAAATCTTTTCACCACAGTTTCTGAACCAGCGACTACTCGTACAAAATAAAACCCTGTCGTTAATTTTCCTCCATGCTCAAAGGAAAGATTTTGAATTCCTGAGTCTAGGTTGCCATTCATTAACTGGAGAATCTCATTGCCCAATGCATCCATTACTTTAATAGAGACACTTGACGATTTTGCCAATTTGAAAGAAAGATTTATTTGTTCCGCAATCGGATTATAGAAAACCTTCACATTATTGATAAGTTTCTCTGTGTCCTTGATGTTATTGTCTTCCCCGAATGCCTCACTGCCGTCCCAAATATGTTGCGAAATAGTATGGTCATAAGGAGACTTTGCATACACCCGACTCACCCCGCTGCACAATGTCAGTGCGGATAAAAGTGTTAAACAAGCTGCTTTAAGTAGATTTCTCCCCATAGTGTTAAATTAGACTTCAAATACTGGTTACGGTTTAATCAAATATAACGCTAACTATTTGAATTATCAACAACAAAGTTAGTATTTTGTTTAAAAGTTTTTCACCAAATAGATTCATTATAAGTTTCTTTTAACAAATTTTAACAGCTCTTGCGCATGTCAAAGTAAATGCTAAAATTTGGCGCAGGAAATGTACCTACTTAAAGTACAGGCAAAAAGTATATTTTTGCAGTATATTTTGAAATAAAATAATTGATAAATGGCAGACAACAGTCATCACAACAGTATCAATAAGGTGAGTTTCGCCGGATTATTGATCAGTTTAGGAATCGTTTTTGGAGATATCGGAACTTCTCCATTGTATGTTTTCAAAGCAATCATGGGACAAGGAGCCATTCAAAAAGACTTAGTTTTGGGCGGACTATCCTGTGTTTTTTGGACACTGACCCTCCAGACAACAGTAAAGTATGTTTGGATCACACTCCGGGCGGACAATAAAGGTGAAGGTGGTATCCTATCCCTTTATTCATTGGTACGCAAGCGTGCCCCTTGGTTAATTTTTCCAGCGATGATTGGTGCGGCGACCTTATTAGCAGACGGAATGATCACCCCTGCCATCACAATATCCTCGGCTATTGAAGGTTTGGATCTCAAATTCCCAGGATTACCTACAGTACCTATTGTAGTTACGATTATCTCCTTATTGTTTATTATTCAACGATTTGGAACATCTGTAGTAGGAAAGGTTTTCGGTCCATTAATGACCATCTGGTTCTCTATCATCGGTATTATTGGTTTATCCCATCTACACCTCGCACCGGAAGTGATGAAAGCGATCAACCCCTACTATGCTTTCCATATTTTAATTACCTATCCACATTCGCTATTATTGATCGGAGCTGTATTTCTATGTACTACCGGAGCTGAAGCATTGTATTCGGATATGGGACACTGTGGTAAAAACAATATCCGCATCAGCTGGATCTACGTAAAAATCACACTTATACTAAATTATTTCGGACAAGGAGCCTGGTTATTAACACAGGAAGGACGTGTCCTAGGGGGTGAAAATCCGTTCTATTCAATCATGCCCGATTGGTTTATCGGTTACGGTATCGCTATCGCGACGATTGCGGCGGTCATCGCCAGCCAAGCCATGATATCCGGATCTTATACCCTAATTTCGGAAGCAGTACGTTTGAATATATGGCCTAAAGTCGCTATCCGCTACCCCAGCGAGCATAAAGGACAGTTGTATGTACCATCCATCAATTTAATTTTATGGGTCGGCTGTATGATCGTCATCTGGGTTTTTGAAGAATCAAGCCGAATGGATGCAGCCTATGGTCTTGCGATCAACTTAACGGTATTGATGACCACGATCCTAATGGGATATTTCCTCGCCATGAAAAAAGTCAACCGTGTACTTATTGCGGTATTTTTGGTCGCTTATTTTGTTATTGAACTAACTTTCTTAATAGGAAATGGTGTCAAAATAGCCCATGGTGGTTGGTTAACCCTTATGCTTGCAACTGCGTTATTTGGAACAATGTATTGCTGGTATACGGCGCGAAAAATTAAAAATCGTTTCGTTAATTTCATCAATATCAATAAATACTACCCAATTATCTCCGAATTGAGTGAGGACAAATCGGTTCCCCCATATGCATCACATTTGGTATATCTGACAAGTGCAAATTTCAAATCCGAGATAGAGGCTAAAATTATTTATTCAATTATTAATAAAAAACCAAAGCGTGCGGATGTATATTGGCTAGTCCACGTTGATGTGATGGATCATCCACATACAAAAGAGTATTCGATCGATCAGCTTATCCCGGGTAAGTTAATACGGGTTGATTTTAAACTTGGCTTTAGAGAAGAACAGCGCATCAGCCTGCTGTTCAGAAAAGTAGTTGAGGAAATGGTAAAAAAAGGTGAAATTGATATTACCAGTCAATACGACACCTTACGTAAACACAATATTCCAGGTGACTTTAAGTTTGTTGTTTTGGAAAAAGTACTCTCCAAAACCAACCAAATGACATGGATAGAAAAGGTAATTATGGACATCTATGGTTACCTCAAAAAAATGAGTCTGTCCGAAGAAAAAGGTTTCGGTTTAGATTCCAGCTTTGTTACAATTGAGCGGGTTCCACTCAATTTTCCACAGACTTCAGAGGTCCATCTCATACGGAAAGATTAATACTCCTCAAGGTGATGCTCAAGCATCACCTTTTTTATTCAATAGAATTGCATTACTTTTGTTGCAAATAATACATCATGGCAGACGCTAATCCAAAAAAGAAATTACACCCTAGAAATAGACATCTCGATAACTACAATTTTGAAGAATTGAGCAAAGTCGAACCTTCGCTCAAAGATTTTGTTATAGAAAATGCTTATAAAGTAAAATCCATCGATTTTAACAATCCCGATGCTGTTAAAACGTTAAACAAGGCGCTTCTAAAAAAATATTACCACATTCAACACTGGGATATTCCCAAAGAGAATCTTTGCCCCCCTATTCCGGGCCGAGCAGATTATATTCATTATATCGCAGACGTGCTTGCAAGGGATAATAATGGTGAGATTCCAAAAGGTGGAAATATCCATATACTCGATATCGGTGTTGGTGCAAATTGTATCTACCCCATTATCGGGCATCAGGAGTATGGATGGAGCTTTGTAGGATCTGAAATTATCAAGAGCGCATACAAAAATGCAATCGAGATAACGCGGACAAATATGAGCTTAAAAAAGAGCATACAAATCCGTCTACAAAATAACCCGAAAGCCATATTCAAAGATATTATTCTGCCAGGTGAGAAATATGATGTGGTGATCTGTAATCCTCCATTTTTTAGCTCTCAAACCGAGGCTTTACAGCAGTCCATCCGTAAGACCACAGGCATTAAAGAAGCTAAAATAGACGAAAAACCTGTAACACAAGCATTTTCTGGACAAGGAAGCGAGTTGTGGTGTGATGGTGGTGAAAAAGCTTTCTTGTCACGCATGATCTTTGAAAGTCAATTTCACAAAGATCAAGTAAAATGGTTCACAACATTAGTTGCCCACCGCGAAGACATTCGCTTTCTACAACACAAACTAAAGAAAATAAATGTAAAAGAGACCGAGGTGATCCGCATGGAACAAGGCAATAAGGTAAGCCGAATCCTTTTATGGAGATTCTAATACGTCCCTGATATTCAAAGAAAAGGAGCTATCTTTTATCAGATAGCTCCTTTTCTTTGATCCATTATTGTACGACGCTTCTCGTATACTATACTTGCGCCTGTTTATTTAACTTTGAATGTTTATAGCCATACATAAAATATACAGCCAATCCAATTACGAGCCAGATCACAAATATTATCCAGTTACTTGCCCCTAATTCCGTCATCAAATACAGATTGATCAGGATACCAACGACAGGCAATAGCGAAAAGTTCATTTTAAAGCTATAAATACTCAATCCAAGCCAGGTTAACCAAAATATAATGACCAACATTTTATGTTCTATAATTTCAAGGATGGAAAGCGATTTCCACTCTTGTATCGTCTCTTGCCCATAGATAAAAATGAACACAATAGCGATCAGTAGTCCCGCACCAACTAAATATTTACCGTTGATGTAAGGAACTTTAAATTTGGATTTTGCAGATAAGCCCGAATAATCCATATACAATACACCTGCACAAACAAGGATGAAGGCAAAAAAGGTACCCACGCTCGTTAGATCCACAAAGAAGTCCATTTTAAAAAATAACGAAGGGATAGCAACCACCAAACCCGTTATAATAGTCGCAAAAGAAGGTGTTTTATATTTTGGGTGGATCGTCGCGAATTTTTTCCACAACAAACCGTCCCGACTCATAGTCATCCAAATTCTTGGTTGAGCCAATTGATACACCAGCAAGGCACTGGTAATGGCAATCACAGAGGTCACCGATATAATTCCGGCCATATGGTCAAAGCCTACATATTTAAAAACAAAAGCAAGTGGATCTTTTACATTTAATTCTGTATAGTTTACCATACCTGTCAATACCAAAGTAATGGCAACATATAGTACAGTACAAATCAACAAACAATAGATCATTGCCTTAGGCAGATCGCGCTGCGGATTTTTACATTCCTCAGCAGTCGTCGAAATTGAATCGAATCCAATAAACGCGAAGAAAACTGCGGCCACACTTCCGAGTACGCCTTTGAGACCATTCGGTGCAAAAGGGGTCCAATTTTCTGGTTTAATGAAAAATATACCTCCAAAAATTACAGCCAGGATAATAGCTACCTTAATCATCACCATGACCATACTGGCTTTCTGGGACTCTTTGATTCCGATGTAAACCAACCAAGTGACCAAAAATGTAATAACACCGGCTGGTAAATCGAAAATAATAGGTAGACCTCCAATTCGTGGAGCACTATTAAAAGCATCCAGACCATGTTGGTCGATTGCGGTAAGGGCAGCCGCGCCATGTTGGTTCATCTTGTCTACAGCATCATAAGCGTAGCCTGGTGCCATGGATAACCAAGCCGGTATATGCAGACCAAAGCCCTCCAACATGGAAACAAAATACTGCGACCAGGAAATGGCAATAACCGTATTGGAAACAGCATACTCTAAGACCAATGCCCAACCTATAATCCATGCAAACAACTCACCAAAGGCTACATAAGCATACGTATACGCCGACCCTGAAACAGGAACTGTACTGGCAAATTGAGCATAGGCCAATGCTGTAAAAACACAGGCAAAAGCCGTAAAAACGAAGAGAAGTGAGACTGCTGGCCCACCTTCATAACTCGCCAATCCAATTGTGCTAAAGATTCCGGCCCCTACAATAGCGGCGATACCCAACGAAACCAGATCTGTTACCCCCAATACCTTTGCAAGGCCCGTTCCACCCTCTTTTTGAGAGTCATGCAGAATCTGATCAACACTTTTCTTCCGAAAAAGTCTATGTGACATGTAAATTTAGTTTTTGATACTTAAAATTATGCGAAAATAAATATTTTCAAGGTCTTATACTATTGGTATTTTCTGATAGACTAATTAAAGTCCACCAGCTCATATTGAATATACTGGTAAATTTCCTGATAATCGGTCATCTGCGTATATAAATAGGAAATCAGCTGTTCTGTCAGAAGCTGTCTTTGCTCCACTGAAACTTCAAATTGCCACAATCGCTTACAAATATTAAAAAGTGCACCTGCAATTTTTTCCACCTGTGCATAGTCATAAATATACTCCCACTCAATGAACTGATGATAGAACTTTTCAAACTTAGGAATATCATTCAGTTGATTAATTTTCAAAAACTTCCGAACAGCGTCTTCATTGACATGCATTAGTGCAGCGTAGAATTTATCGATGGAGACCGCTTTATTTTGTGTTAGGATATGATCCAGCAATAGCTCCAACGCGATATGGGCCATAAAGGAGGGCCGGATAGGCAGCCCCGCTAAACTAGACTGTATTTTTAGTTTCAGTTGATGTGTATGACGAAAAAAATAAGGTGAATTGTGAAACAGTCGATCTACCTCGATATGACGGTTCCAACCTATATACAATTGCTCGAGTAAAGGGTTGTCCAAAAGCTCATCTTCATACTGACGTGGTTTTAGCATAAAGGATTTATCAGCATTTTTTAATAGATCGGGTAACAATCCACCCACAATACGCTCGGGATTGGTTGCAAACCGCTCAAAATAGAAATGTGATAAAAAATTCATACCAGCTTATTAGCGTGTGCTTTTATATGGAATTATTCGCTCAATATACGCTTAATCTCCTATCTTTGCATCTTGTAAATTAAAAAATTAAATCCATTTAACAATGAGCTTTGTAGAAGAATTACGTTGGAGAGGCATGTTGCAAGATATTATGCCAGGCACTGAAGACTTACTGAATAAAGAAAAAGTCGCTGGTTATATCGGCTTTGATCCCACAGGCGACTCTCTACACGTAGGACACTTGACGCAGATCATGACTTTGATTCACTTCCAAAATGCAGGCCACAAACCAGTTGCCCTGGTTGGAGGAGCGACAGGAATGATCGGAGACCCTTCTTTCAAATCTGCAGAGCGTAACTTGCTGGACGAAGCTACCTTACAGCATAATGTAGCTTGTCTGAAAAAACAGTTAGGCAAATTTCTTGAATTTGGAGAAGGTGAAAATGACGCCCAAATGGTTAATAATTACGACTGGTTCAAAGATTTTAAATTTTTGGATTTTATTCGTGATATCGGTAAAATGATTACCGTTAACTATATGATGTCAAAAGATTCGGTAAAAAAACGTCTGGAAGGCGACAATGGTCTTTCATTTACAGAGTTTACCTATCAATTGATTCAAGGATATGACTTCTACTACCTTTGGAAGCACCATAACTGTAAAGTTCAAATGGGTGGGTCCGACCAATGGGGTAACATTGTAACAGGAAGTGAAATGATTCGTCGCCAAGATCAGGGAACGGCCTATGCAATCACCACGCAATTAATCAAAAAAGCCGATGGTCAGAAATTTGGAAAAACCGAATCTGGTGCCGTATGGTTAGATCCAAAGAAAACCTCTCCGTATAAATATTACCAATTTTGGTTGAATACGTCAGATGATGATGCTAAAAACTGGATCAAAATTTTCACGCTCAAACCTCAGAACGAAATAAAGTCTATTATTGCAGAACATGATGCAGCGCCACACTTACGTTTAGTTCAAAAAGCACTGGCAAAAGATATCACCATTCGTACCCACTCCGAAGAAGCATACGAAACTGCGATCAAAACTTCTGAATTTCTTTTTGGTAATGGTTCTTTAGAATTTTTGAACAACTTAGACCACGAGGCTGTTTTAGAGGTATTTGAAGGCATCCCTCAGTTTCAGGTCGCTAAAGCAGACCTTGCAGCAGGCATCAATATTCTTGATTTACTGGCTGTTCAGACACAAGTATTCCCTTCCAAAGGTGAAGCCCGCAAAATGCTTCAGGGCGGCGGAGTTTCTATCAACCGAGAAAAAGCAACTGATATAGAAGAGTCAGTTACGGAAAATCACCTTGTAAACAATAAATATATTGTTGCACAACGCGGTAAAAAGAATTACTACCTGATTATCGTAGATTAATGATCAGCAATATCCTGATTTAATAATCCATAAGTATAAAAAAGTCCCTTTTGATTTAATCAAAAGGGACTTTTTTATGCAATCCAAAGCTATTCTTGCACCGCTAAAAAATTCGGTCCGGTTATTTTAATAGTTTTTCAAATGCCTTACGCGATGCTCCTCTAAAATGTACCTCCCCACAATATTGATACCCCAGCTTTTCGAACACATGCAACATTCCTCCATTGTCAAAATTAGTATCCACCTTAATACTATAAACCCCATGATCAACCGCGATCTTCTCCACCCCAGACATGATTCCCGTTCCCACACCTTTCATATGCGGATCCTGCGCCGAAGCCAATCGGTGTATACCGACATAAGGACCATCACTTAACCATTTTCCGTCAATATCATTATAAGCAGGTTCGACATCAAAAATAATAGCAACATAACCTACAATCCTATGCTCCACTTCAACGACATGCCCGTAGCCCTTATCAATATCCGACTGCACAACATCTTCATTCGGATAACCATCTTGCCATTGTCGGCTCCCTTGTTCTTTCCTGAGGGCAATTGCTTGTTGTATAATTTCCCAAATCCGTCCTTTATCAGCCAATGTAGCTTTTCGTATTTCAAACTTGTTCATCCTATCTGTTATTTTTATTCGTAAAACTACATATTTTACAGCAACTCCAAAGAATACACCAAAACAGCAATCTGTATAGATATGCACATTCTTTGATCAAACCTATTTGCAGGGCATAGTATTTGCTAGTCATTATAGCTATCAAGCTTTTTAGCTACATCTAAATTTATTCATTCATAAAAAACGACAAACTTAAAATAATAGGCCATCAGCATCTTTAAAATACTATCAAAATAACTAAGTTTGTAAGCAGTATAATTGTGAGCTTTTCAATGTCAAACAAAGGAAATACATTTAGGCAGACAGGGAATTCGGTTTCCGGCAAACGTGCCCCTCAAAAGGAATCAACAACATTTAAAAAAGAAAAAAGTCAAAAAAACAGTGTACCAAGAGATTATTCCGATGCACAGCAGAAGGCTGTCAAGATATTAGGGATTTTATTGATCTTGCTTTCATTGGCATTTGCTACAGCTTTCGTCTCCTACCTATTCACTTGGGAAGACGATCAAAGTTATATCGCAAAAACCAATGGCGGATGGTCGACATTATTCAGATCTACAGAAGAAATTCATGATGAAGCTGTTGATCTACCCGTTGTCGATAATAAACTAGGGAAATTTGGCGCATTACTTGCCAACCAATTCATGTACGAATGGTTTGGCGTCGCATCTTTTCTTTTTATCCCGGTATTATTCATTTTAGGATATCGCTTGTTGTTCAAGAAATCATTGCTTCCATTATACCGTACTGTAGTCTATTCTTTTGTTGCAATCGTTTTTATCTCGGTAACATTAGGCTTCCTCCATGGATTTATGGCCGATACACCGCATATGCTTGAGGGGAAATTTGGTTTTTGGACTAATAAATTACTGGAAGCACAAGTTGGCATTGTCGGCGTAGGCTGTATATTGGCTTTTGCCTACCTGACAACATTAATCTTACTTTACAACCTCGATTTTAAATTTGTCCTATTCAGTAACAGAAAATCCAAGTCATTCTCCGAAGATTTGGACGAAGAGGATGAGGATGAATACGCTCCACACAATCTAAGAAACAAAATTCATATTGAAGATGATTCCATCCAATCTGTACGGGAATCTATTCAACGGCCAACATCAATCAATGAGCGATTTCAATCTGCTCGTGAAAAAGATTTACAGGAAGAACTTCAGCGCCCTGCCTTTACACATCACCCCGTACCTGAAGTACAAATTGATCCGAAAGACAAAGTGGTGCTCTCATTCGACGACAGTCCGCTGGAACGAACAGATAATACGCCTTCAATCAGTTTTACAATTGATCAGCCGAATGAAGAATTTGGAGCGGAAGACTTACCGCTAATCCGGGAATATCAAGCACCGAAAATCGAAGCAGAACCTCAACAAGAGCTAGAAGCTGCCATTGAACCCGATGCAGTACCTGGTCTGGTGGTTGAAGATATCAAAGAGGAAAAAGAAATCACTGCTAGTGACCTTGTGGCCCAATTCGGACAATATGACCCAAAATTGGACCTTTCTGGCTACCAACATCCGACATTGGATTTATTGAAGGACTATGGTGGTGGTAAAATTACCATCAATCAACAGGAACTCGAAGCGAACAAAAACAGGATTGTTGATACACTAAGAAACTATAGCATCGAGATCGAAAGTATCAAAGCAACTATAGGTCCAACGGTAACTTTGTATGAAATTATACCAAAACCAGGTGTACGGATTTCAAAAATCAAAAATCTGGAAGATGACATTGCCTTAAGTCTTGCGGCATTGGGTATACGTATTATTGCACCTATGCCAGGAAAGGGAACGATCGGTATTGAGGTGCCAAACTCCAGTCCGGAAATGGTATCCATGCGATCTGTACTTGCTACGGAGAAGTTTCAGAAAACAGACATGGATCTCCCAATTGCTTTAGGTAAAACGATTTCTAATGAAGTCTATATTGCCGATTTAGCTAAAATGCCTCACCTTCTAGTTGCAGGGGCTACCGGACAAGGTAAATCAGTAGGTATCAACGCCATTCTGACCTCCTTACTGTATAAAAAGCATCCGGCCGAACTAAAATTTGTCCTTGTTGACCCTAAGAAGGTGGAACTTTCTCTATTCAAAAAAGTAGAGCGCCACTTCCTCGCAAAATTGCCTGACGACGGAGATGCAATTATCACCGATACGAAGAAGGTAATCAACACCTTAAATTCTCTGTGTATAGAAATGGATCAACGTTATGATTTGTTAAAAAATGCGCAGGTACGGAATTTAAAGGAATATAATGCAAAATTTATCAATCGCAGATTAAACCCTGAGGAGGGTCATCGATTCTTACCATATATCGTTCTTATTGTTGATGAGTTTGCCGACTTAATGATGACAGCAGGAAAAGAGGTCGAAACACCGATTGCACGATTGGCACAATTGGCCCGCGCGGTAGGGATTCACTTGGTTATTGCAACCCAACGTCCTTCTGTCAATATCATTACCGGTACAATCAAGGCCAACTTCCCTGCACGTCTTGCATTCCGTGTATTATCGAAAGTCGATTCACGGACCATTCTAGATACAGGCGGGGCAGATCAGTTGATCGGTCGAGGTGACATGCTTCTAGCGACTGGAAGTGATTTGATACGTATTCAGTGTGCTTTTGTTGATACTCCAGAGGTTGAACAAATTTCCGACTATATCGGTGCACAACGAGGCTACCCTTCGGCATTTATGCTTCCGGAATACGTAGACGAAAACGGAGATGGTTCTGGTAGTGTGGATTTTGATCCCAAAGACCGCGATCAGTTGTTCGAAGAAGCTGCCCGATTGATTGTCATGCATCAGCAAGGCTCTACTTCATTAATCCAACGTAAATTAAAATTGGGTTATAACAGAGCAGGACGAATCATCGATCAATTGGAAGCTGCTGGAATTGTAGGTCCATTTGAAGGAAGTAAGGCCCGCGAGGTACTTTATCCAGATGAGTATTCATTAGAACAATTTTTGGAGACGTTAAGAAAGGACAACTAAGATGAAAAAACAATTGTGGTTTATGGTAGGTTTGCTAATTATTGCATACAGCCAAAACAGTTATGCACAAAATGATGCCGCTGCTAAAGCATTACTGACGAAAGTAAGCCAAAAGTACAGTGCATACAAAACAATACAGGCCAACTTCTCATTAGATATTAAACAAGCTAATGGTGGCTCACATACTGACGCTGGAACAATATACCTGGACAAGAGTAACAACAAGTACCAGGTCAATACCAAAAATCAAGTATTGATATCGGATTCCAAGACACAGTGGAATATCATGAAAACAGAAAAGGAAGTTGAAATCTCAGAAGCAAGCAATTCGACCAACGAGATCAATCCAACAAACATATTCAGCTTCTACACCAGCGGTTTTAAATATACCTTGACCAATACTGAAAAGGTAAAGGGGCTTACGCTAAGTGTCGTTGAATTAAGTCCGCTCGATAGCAAAAAAAACTATTCAAAGATAAAGCTACGTATCAATAAGGCAAGCAACCTGATCTATGACACGACCGTTTTTGATAAAAGTGGTAATCGCTATACCTATACATTAGCTTCGCAAGAGGGCAATAAGGGCTTTTCAGCTAATCTATTCGCATTCAACAAAAATGATTACAAAGGTTTTGAAATCGTCGATTTAAGATAAAAATCTACCGACGCTATAACACTGATTAAACGCAGTACCATAAAAAAGGCTTTCCAGTATTGGAAAGCCTTTTTTATGGTACTTTAATCGTTATTGTACTTTGCGCAATTTTATAGCATATTAGGTTCTTTATCCAACGTCTCGCTTTCTTTGTTTGCATAACGCGAATAACCATGCTTTTGCGGATGTTCGATAATTTCCTTCATAGAAACAAGTTTGTAAACATACGAACCCGTTTCATTATTCAATTTCAATGCAAAATAGTCGTCCTTTTTTTGTCTTCTTATAGAACCTCTTAAACTACCATCACCGACATTATATGCTGCAGCTACCAAGGTCCAGTTTCCAAATTGGGCATACAGGTATTTCAGGTATCTGGCAGCAGCATGTGTAGATTTGACAAGATCTTTCCGGTCATCTACTGTACTATTGACTTTCAATCCATACAATCGCGCTGTTGCCGGCATAAACTGCCAATAACCACCAGCTCCCTTAGATGAAACAACAGCTTTACTAAGCCCGCTTTCCACTAAGGGGATATACTTAAAATCTTCCGGAATACCATGTGATTTAAGGATCTTTGCAATCATAGGCAAATAGGTCTCTGCCTTTTTGTGCATATCGTATGATCCTGTTTTTTTAAACGAGAATCGATTGAAAAATTTGCGCAATTTACTTTCCACAAGCGGACGATCCATCGGTAATGAATCTTCGGCAAATGTCAATGAATTCATATAAGATTCAAACGAATTGCTTTTTTCTTTTTTTTCTTCTTCGTCCCCATGATGAGCGGGAACTACTACGAGCTTCGGTTCAACGATCTTATCGCCGTTTGAAGCGTTGTTGTGTGGGGTTGAGTATAATTTTGACAGCAATAAAGCAAACAAAATCAAACTACTACATAAAACTTTCTTTCTTATCATTCACTCCCTTAATGCTATCCTATCCACGACTCTAATCGATCAAAAAATAGCTTGGTTCAAATTCAAGGGTACAAAGGTAAACACTATTTATTTAAAAAACAAATAGTTACAATACAGACAATTTAAAGCGGCTTTTTTAGCGTAAAAACGCAGTAAATTCAAGAAAAGACAAAAAGATAAGGATTTTTTCGCAAAACCCAAAATTATACCTAACTTTGTGGTTCACATTTTAGCAAAACACAATGCCATTCAGCAATAAAAGGAACAGTCGTGATGACAACTCCAGAAAGTCACGAGGCAACTCAGATAGCTTCAAATCTAGAGGCGATAATAATAATAGTTTCGGAAAAAAATCATATGGGTCAAATGACCAATCTGAAAGAGGCTCTTTCAGAAAAGATGATAATCGTGAGAACAGATCATTCGGATCTAAAAAATTCTCAGACAAACCTCCCTTCCGAGGAGAGAACAATTCCTTTCGTTCAAAAGATAATTCAGAAAAATCCTTTGGTAGAGGAAGCCGTTCATTTGATAAAAATGATTCTTCAAGATCTTTTGACAAAAAAGATTCCTTCAATAAATTTGATAGATCAGAACGTTCTTTTGACAAAAAAGATAACTTCAAACGTTCCGATAGAAATGACTCTTCAAGATCTTTTGACCGTTCAGAACGTTCTTTTGATAAAAGAGATAGTTTCAAACGTTCAGATAGAAATGACTCTTCAAGATCTTTTGACCGTTCAGAGCGTTCTTTTGACAAAAAAGATAACTTCAAACGTTCAGATAGAAATGACTCTTCAAGATCTTTTGACCGTTCAGAGCGTTCTTTCGATAAAAAGGATAACTTCAAACGTACAGATAGAAATGATTCCACAAGATCTTTTGACCGTTCAGAGCGTTCTTTCGATAAAAAGGATAACTTCAAACGTACAGACAGAAATGATTCCACAAGATCTTTTGACCGTTCAGAACGTTCTTTCGATAAAAAAGATAATTTCAAACGTTCAGACAGAAGTGATTCTCCAAGATCTTTTGATAGATCAGAACGTTCTTCCGATAAAAAAGATAGCTTCAAACGTTCAGACAGAAATGACTCTTCAAGACCTTCTAACAGAAAGTTTGATGGCGAAAGAAGTAGAAATTTTGATGACAACAAAAACTTTGGTGATAAACAATATATTAAACGTCCAAAGAAAAAAGCAGAGGATGCAGAGGATGACGGCTTAGTTCGTTTAAATCGTTACATCGCCAATGCTGGTATTTGTTCAAGACGTAAAGCTGATGAGCTTATCACTGCTGGTGTCATTTGGGTAAATGGAGAACCTGTTACAGAATTGGGTACTAAGGTAGATCCTGCAACAGATGAAATCCGTTACAATAACGAACGATTAAAACGTGAAAAAAATGTTTATGTTTTGTTAAACAAACCAAAAGATTATATCACGACTACAGATGATCCTCAGGAGCGTCATACCGTAATGGAACTAGTTTCTAAAGCGACAAAAGAAAGAATCTATCCTGTTGGTCGTCTTGACAGAAACACAACGGGGCTACTTTTAATGACAAATGATGGTAGTCTTGCTGAAAAACTTTCACACCCGCGCAACAGCATCAGCAAAATCTATAATGTCGAGTTAAACAAAAGCCTTACACAAGGCGATTTTAACAAAATCAACTTTGGTATCGAATTAGAAGATGGTGTAATCAAACCCGATGACTTGAGCTATGTCCAAGGTGGATCAAAACGTGAAGTTGGCATCCAAATCCACTCGGGAAAAAATCGTATCGTACGTCGTATTTTTGAGTCACTAGGATATGAAGTCGTTAAATTGGACCGCGTGGTTTATGCAAACCTAACGAAAAAAGATCTTCCACGTGGCCGTTGGAGATATTTAGAGGAGCGTGAAATCGTGCAATTAAAGCACCTGATTTAATCGCTTAAGAAGATAAATAAAAATAAAGGACGGTCATTCAGTTAACCGTCCTTTATTTTTTATATTTGCTCTTTCAAATAAAACAACAAAGAATATGACTGATCCGAAAACACTTTCATCCGTTGCGGAATTCCATAAAACATTCCAACATCCAATCCTAGACACCCCTACTATTCCATCTGAACAAAGATGTGCCTTACGGGTATCATTGATCGCTGAGGAATTAAAAGAATTAGAAGAAGCCATCCAGGATAAGGATTTGGTAGAGATTGCAGACGCACTATGTGACATTCAATATGTACTTGCTGGAGCGGTATTAGAATTTGGTTTAAAAGATAAATTCTCCGCTCTTTTTGATGAAGTTCAACGTTCCAATATGAGCAAGGCATGTAAAGACGAAGCAGAAGCCATCGCTACACAGGAGCACTATAAATTAAAAGGTGTAGAATCCTATTATAAAGAAGTTGATGGCAAATTTCTGGTATTCAGAACAGCCGACAATAAAACGTTAAAATCTATCAATTATTCTCCAGCCGATCTAAAAACGATTATTGAAGGCTAAATAAAAGATGGTGATCGTACGCTATTTTTTGCAGGTAAACAGCAAAGGCTTCTTTAGAGAAGCCTTTGCTGTTTTTATAGGGCGAAATATATTCATTAAACGCGATAGCATACAATGATCTATCAAAAGAGTAGAAAATATTAGGGGCGACTAAAAAAGACTTCCCTGCACGACCTGACGCGCTTCCAATCCCTTATCGATGTATGTTTGAATACCTGATTTCGGTAAGCCCCAGTTCGGGGCAATTAACAATTCTTTATCTGCAATCCCGAAAATACGTTGAATGATCAGATCAGGACGCAATCGAGGAATAAACTTCGCTAAGAACTCGGTGTAACCTTCCATCGAAAAAAGTTCAAAGGGCTCACGTTTGAACTTAACCCCCATAATAGATCCCTCTACAATATGTAGGTGATGCAACTTCACAAATTTAATCTGTGGAAACCGGTTGATTTCATCTGCATATTTCAACATCATTTCTTCAGATTCCCATGGGAAGCCAAAGATTGTATGCACACAAAGCTCCAAAGGGGTATCTTTCAGCATATCCATGGCCTGAACAAATTCGTCGTGAGAACAGCCTCTATTGATCTGCTCCAATGTATCGTTGTAGATAGATTCCATACCCATTTCCAAATCCACATCGTAACGATCTGTATAAGACTCCAACAATGCAATCTTTTCAAAATCCAAACAATCAGGACGTGTGCCAACAGAAAGCCCCAAAGTATTTTCAGGATCAATACTTAAGGCCTCATCATACATCATTTTCAGTAGATGAGTCGGCGCATATGTATTTGTATTTGGTTGGAAATAAATAATAAACTTCTCGGCGCCATAGCTATTACGTGCTCTTTCAATACCCGATTCCACCTGCTCCCGTATCGAAGGAATTTTCCGGGCAGTATCCGGTGTAAAAGAATCTACATTACAGTAAGTACAACCACCATAACCCTTACTACCATCACGATTGGGACAAGTAAAATTACCATCCACAATCACTTTAAACACTTTCTGTCCGTTATACTTTTGCTTTAAATAAGCCCCGTAATGATTATACGGTTTAATTCCGTTGTCCAATAATGTACCCATTGCGCTGCAAAGTTACTCAATAAAAATCATATGTGACCATTACTTTCTCAGGATCAAATGTTAAACTGATATGGCCATCACGAAAATCTTCCCAAGATAATTTATACGAACTATCCTTAACTGTTTTCTCCAAATCGAAGTAATTTCTTTTAATGGCTAAATTGGGGGAATTATCATAATAAGTAGGTAAACCGTAATAGAATACGAAAAATTGTTCAAATTCTTTAAATGACAAATAGCTATAAAACCTATTCCTATTTCTTGAAACTAATATCTCAATTTTTTTTAGTCTGCCATTTGTATAAAAATAATCAAGTGTTTTATAATACAGTGCATTCAACCATTTACCGCCAATAAATTGGATATGACCAGGATCGATGACGACCATTGTATCCCTACTCCCTGTATATGTCCCCAATTCCCCTATAGAAGATCTTTCCCCAAGATTAATGATATACTGGCGAGCTATATTGGTCGATCTACCATCTTTATTTGCCGGTATCCACTTTGATATGGATGAAAATTTTTGATTCATTTCTTCAGTCTTATCTACATGGCCAAAATTGCTAGAAACAACTCTGACAGTGCTATCCTTACTAACCTCGAATCCCACATGTCCTTCATCATTAAGCATATTCTTATCACGTTTCCATTTTTCATTTAACTGCCTATAAAAATCAACAATACCTATCTTGGGGGTTGGAAGATAGTTTTCGTAAGAAACAAAAATGTAATCCTGTCCGTCTTGGCAAATACCTGATCTCAAATTAAACAAGAGAAGGCAGACGATGATCAAACAATTTCTCATATGGCCAGTAAGTAATATTTACAGCAATATACAAAAACCTAGATACGGGAGTTCTAGAACAGGCGAGATGCTGCTTCACATGGAAGTATTTAAACGAAAGAAGCCCTTGACTGTTTCCAGCAAGGGCTTCCGTGTAAAAAAAGGCACCGACCTACTCTCCCACCTGTTACGGCAATACCATCGGCTCTGGCGGGCTTGACTGCTCTGTTCGGAATGGGAAGAGGTAGACACCGCCGATATAGGCACCTAAAAATCTTTATTGGCTGATCTATGATATTCATATCATCTTATTCATGCCAACTGACATAGCTATTGAAAGAGGTTCGTTTCTTGTTTGTTTCAAAAATTAAAGAGGAAGACAACAGTGTCTGTCTGCTTGAGAAAGCTTCGGGCTATTAGTACCACTTGGCTTTGGTCTCTCAACCTTTACACCTATGGCCTATCAACGTAGTCATCTTCTACGACCCTATAAGGAAGTCTCATCTCGTGGCTAGTTTCGCACTTAGATGCTTTCAGCGCTTATCTATTCCAGACGTAGCTACCCTGCCGTACACCTGGCGGCATAACAGGTTCACCAGAGGTCTGTCCAACCCGGTCCTCTCGTACTAAGGTCAGATCCACTCAAACTTCCAACGCCCACAACAGATAGGGACCGAACTGTCTCGCGACGTTCTGAACCCAGCTCGCGTGCCACTTTAATGGGCGAACAGCCCAACCCTTGGGACCTTCTCCAGCCCCAGGATGTGACGAGCCGACATCGAGGTGCCAAACCTCCCCGTCGATATGAGCTCTTGGGGGAGATCAGCCTGTTATCCCCAGCGTACCTTTTATCCTTTGAGCGATGGCCCTTCCATACAGAACCACCGGATCACTATGTCCGTCTTTCGACCCTGTTCGACTTGTCGGTCTCACAGTCAAGCAAGCTTATGCCATTGCACTCCACGTACGGTTACCAAGCGTACTGAGCTTACCTTTGAAAGCCTCCGTTACCTTTTTGGAGGCGACCACCCCAGTCAAACTACCCACCAAACAATGTCCTCGGCATGACCGAGTTAGAAACCGAATACAGAAAGGGCGGTATTTCAAGGTTGATTCCATGACTCCTGGCGAAGCCACTTCAACATCTCCCGCCTATCCTACACATCCTGTACCCAATCTCAATGTTAAGCTATAGTGAAGGTGCATGGGGTCTTTCCGTCCCGTTGCGGGTAATCGGCGTCTTCACCGATACCACAATTTCACCGAGCTCATGGCTGAGACAGCGCCCAGATCGTTACACCATTCGTGCAGGTCGGAACTTACCCGACAAGGAATTTCGCTACCTTAGGACCGTTATAGTTACGGCCGCCGTTTACTGGGGCTTCGATTCAATGCTTCTCTTGCGATGACATCCCCTCTTAACCTTCCAGCACCGGGCAGGTGTCAGGCCTTATACTTCATCTTGCGATTTTGCAAAGCCATATGTTTTTGTTAAACAGTCGCCTGGGCCTTTTCACTGCGGCTGCTCATCGCTGAGACAGCGCCCCTTCTCCCGAAGTTACAGGGCCATTTTGCCGAGTTCCTTAGCCATGACTCACTCGAGCACCTTAGGATTCTCTCCTCGACCACCTGTGTCGGTTTGCGGTACGGGTCTTCATAACCTGAAGCTTAGCGGGTTTTCTTGGAAGTCTGTTTACCTGCTCTATCAGCGCCACCGGAGCTTTGCTGTACTATTGGGTTTCAGCAGGGTCGGCGGATTTGCCTACCGTCCCTATACCTACGCCTTTCAACGAACTATTCCGTCAGTTCGCGGCAGTGTCACTACTCCGTCACCACATCGCAGTTATGAAGAGTACTGGAATATTAACCAGTTGTCCATCGGCTTGCCCCCTTCGGGTGCGCCTTAGGTCCCGACTGACCCTGATCCGATTAACGTTGATCAGGAAACCTTGGTCTTTCGGTGGGCGGGTTTCTCACCCGCCTTATCGTTACTTATGCCTACATTTGCTTTTCCATAACCTCCACAGTTCATTGCCAAACTGCTTCTCCGGCGATGGAATGCTCCCCTACCAGATGCACCTAAGTGCAAATCCATAGCTTCGGTACCGTTCTTGATGCCCGTTTATTATCCACGCCCGGCCGCTCGACTAGTGAGCTGTTACGCACTCTTTAAATGAATGGCTGCTTCCAAGCCAACATCCTAGCTGTCTGGGCAACCGGACCTCGTTAGTTCAACTTAGAACGAATTTGGGGACCTTAGCTGATGGTCTGGGTTCTTTCCCTCTCGGCCTTGGACCTTAGCACCCAAAGCCTCACTGCCGGCTATATTTGATAGCATTCGGAGTTCGTCTGGATTTGGTAGGATTTGACTCCCCCGCACCCAATCGGTAGCTCTACCTCTATCAAACTCTACGCCGACGCTGTTCCTAAAAACATTTCGGGGAGTACGAGCTATTTCCCAGTTTGATTGGCCTTTCACCCCTACCCTCAGGTCATCCGGAAACTTTTCAACGTTTATCGGTTCGGTCCTCCATTACATGTTACTGCAACTTCAACCTGCCCAAGGGTAGATCACAAGGTTTCGCGTCTACCTCATCTGACTATGCGCCCTATTAAGACTCGCTTTCGCTTCGGCTGCGTCCCTGAAGGACTTAACCTTGCCAGACAAGAGTAACTCGTAGGCTCATTATGCAAAAGGCACGCTGTCACAGAACTTGTCTGCTCCAACCGCTTGTAAGCACACGGTTTCAGGTTCTTTTCACTCCCCTGTTCGGGGTTCTTTTCACCTTTCCCTCACGGTACTGGTTCACTATCGGTCTCTCAGGAGTATTTAGCCTTACCAGATGGTGCTGGTGGATTCCCACAGGATTTCTCCGGTCCCGCGGTACTCAGGATACCACTATGTCAACATTCTTTACCTGTACGGGGCTCTCACCCTTGTCGCGCAGTTTCCCACCTGCTTCCAGTTCATAGCGCTGTACAATCTCGTGGTCCTACAACCCCGACCATGCCGTAACATGATCGGTTTGGGCTCTTTCCCGTTCGCTCGCCACTACTTGGGAAATCATTGTTATTTTCTTCTCCTACGCCTACTTAGATGTTTCAGTTCAGCGCGTTCGCGTTTTATACGACTATTCTTCAAATAGTCAGGTTGCCCCATTCGGAAATCTCTGGATCAAGTCGCATTTGCCAATCCCCAAAGCTTATCGCAGCTTATCACGTCCTTCTTCGCCTCTGAGAGCCTAGGCATCCCCCGTGTGCCCTTATTTACTTTCTTCACCGGCATAGCCTTTTGCCACTATGCGGCTGCTTTTGATATATATACACGTATGCTAGGTTCGGGATCGTTCGGCCTTGACCGAGGGTCTCTCCCTTACTTCAAACACATACACGTATTGTCTCTATACTGTTGTCTTCTCTTGTAATTTTTTTTCTCTTTCAATATGTCAAAGAACTCTTTTTCCGGTTTATTTTAGGAGCATCTGTCGATGTTCCTCCCGGAGATGTGGAGAATAACGGATTCGAACCGTTGACCCCCTGCGTGCAAGGCAGGTGCTCTAGCCAGCTGAGCTAATTCCCCTCTTTTTTTCGTAGTCCCGAGCAGATTTGAACTGCTGACCCCTACATTATCAGTGTAGTGCTCTAACCAACTGAGCTACGGGACTAGCTTATCTTGTTCATCTCTTTCTCTCAGTACTGCTCCTTTCGGGGCGGGCACTTTCTTCTGATGTTTTCTCTTTTTGCAATCATATGTAACGTGACGAGTACCGATCCGCGATACTCTAGAAAGGAGGTATTCCAGCCGCACCTTCCGGTACGGCTACCTTGTTACGACTTAGCCCCAATTATCGGTTTTACCCTAACACGCTCCTCGCGGTAACATGCTTTAGGTACCCCCAACTTTCATGGCTTGACGGGCGGTGTGTACAAGGCCCGGGAACGTATTCACCGCGTCATTGCTGATACGCGATTACTAGCGAATCCAACTTCATGGGGTCGAGTTGCAGACCCCAATCCGAACTGTGAATGGCTTTTAGAGATTAGCATCATATTGCTATGTAGCTGCCCGCTGTACCATCCATTGTAGCACGTGTGTAGCCCCGGACGTAAGGGCCATGATGACTTGACGTCGTCCCCACCTTCCTCACTGTTTGCACAGGCAGTCTGTTTAGAGTCCCCACCATTACATGCTGGCAACTAAACATAGGGGTTGCGCTCGTTGCGGGACTTAACCCAACACCTCACGGCACGAGCTGACGACAGCCATGCAGCACCTAGTTTCGTGTCCCGAAGGACGAATGCGTCTCTGCATTCTTCACTAACTTTCAAGCCCGGGTAAGGTTCCTCGCGTATCATCGAATTAAACCACATGCTCCTCCGCTTGTGCGGGCCCCCGTCAATTCCTTTGAGTTTCACCCTTGCGGGCGTACTCCCCAGGTGGATAACTTAACGCTTTCGCTTGGACGCTGGCTGTCTATCGCCAACATCGAGTTATCATCGTTTAGGGCGTGGACTACCAGGGTATCTAATCCTGTTCGATCCCCACGCTTTCGTGCATCAGCGTCAATACCAGCTTAGTGAGCTGCCTTCGCAATCGGAGTTCTAAGACATATCTATGCATTTCACCGCTACTTGTCTTATTCCGCCCACTTCAAATGGATTCAAGCCCATCAGTATCAAAGGCACTGCGATGGTTGAGCCACCGTATTTCACCCCTGACTTAATAGGCCGCCTACGCACCCTTTAAACCCAATAAATCCGGATAACGCTCGGATCCTCCGTATTACCGCGGCTGCTGGCACGGAGTTAGCCGATCCTTATTCTTCCAGTACATTCAGCTTCCTACACGTAGAAAGGTTTATTCCTGGACAAAAGCAGTTTACAACCCATAGGGCAGTCATCCTGCACGCGGCATGGCTGGTTCAGGCTTCCGCCCATTGACCAATATTCCTTACTGCTGCCTCCCGTAGGAGTCTGGTCCGTGTCTCAGTACCAGTGTGGGGGATTCTCCTCTCAGAGCCCCTAGACATCGTCGCCTTGGTAAGCCGTTACCCTACCAACTAGCTAATGTCACGCGAGCCCATCTCTATCCTATAAATATTTAATATCCAACCGATGCCGGTCAGATATATTATGCGGTGTTAATCTCTCTTTCGAGAGGCTATCCCCCTGATAGAGGTAGGTTGCTCACGCGTTACGCACCCGTGCGCCACTCTCACCGTCTTCGAGCAAGCTCTCCGACGGATCCCGTCCGACTTGCATGTATTAGGCCTGCCGCTAGCGTTCATCCTGAGCCAGGATCAAACTCTCCATTGTAAAATGAAGTTTTTGATTCCAACTATTTACATAATCAGAATTCTTTTTTTTATATCTCTGATCTTGGATCGAATTGAACTAATTCTTGAATTTGTTCATGACTTTCGTTTGTCTACTCGTCACGCTTACATGATTGTGTTTTCTTAAAGAACTTTTCGCGCTTCAACTTCCGTATCCGCTATATTCCGATAGGCATTGCGCCCCTCTTTATCATTTTGTTTTTCCCTTCGTTTCCGTTGGGACTGCAAAGGTAGAAATCTTTTTTGAACTTCCAAAAACTTTTTAAAGTTTTTTTCTTTTCCTTTTTTTCGATTTCCGCGTTTAAAATAAACTGAGCGGGATTTTAAATCCTGTCAGGCTTCTCTTAAACCCTTCTTTTTTCATGATTCCCTCTTTCGGGGTAACCGTTCCTCCCTTGCGGAGTGGTGCAAAGATAGGGAGTTTTAACAATCACTTCCAAGCCTTTTATTCTTATTTATTTCATTTTGCCCCTAACTGCCTGTAACGGTGCGAGATTCTTTTTGTAAAACAGGTGATCGGAAGGCTGGGATGGCTGATCCGGCCGCCGGAATGGGGACAGATAGCGGCATCTGGCAACGAAAACATCCCGAACTGCACCTGCCGGGTCTACTGCCCCACCGACACAGCATAGAAAGGGAGATTGGAAAACGTAAACATAGCTGAACAGAGAACAATATAGTTTAATACGATTGATATATATAGATTGATATATATAATAGAGATAGGATGTGACCGCGAACTGCAGCCGCAGCGGAATAGAGAACCGTATAGTTTAATACCATCGATATATATAACAGAGATGGGACGTGACCGGGAACCGCAACCGCAGCGGAATAGAGGATGGCGGGACCAGTCTAAAGTAAACCTGGATCAATTCTCATTTTAGTATAGCTTTTACTTAGGGTTTAGTTAGGGTTTGTTTAGGTATAGCTTAGGTTATAGCTAAACTAACCCTAACCAAAAGCTAACTAAATACCAATTAAAATCTAGTTTAAAGAAGAACTAAATAAAAGCGAATAAATAGAATCAACAAATAAGATAGTAGCACGCTTCACCTCGGATTTGCCCCAAAGAAACAGAAAACAACAGCGATTTGAAGGAATATAACAGAGATAAGACGCTAAGAAGCCCTTTTAGTCTAAAACAAGAGCTAAACTAACATCCTACAAAACCAAAACTAGGTAAGAAAAGAACAAGAGAGATCAAAGAATCAGAAAACAGAAAAGAAACTGAAACCAGCTAAAGCTGATTCGCAAAAAGAAGGAAATTACTATTTCTCCTCAGCTTTAAAAACCCAAAAACGCTGAAGTGTATAGTTGAAGCCCAAAGAAACGAGCAGCTCAACGACTAGTTTTGAGAACAAAAAGTTTAAATGATATACATCCACCAGAAAATGAATTCCTGTAGACTTCAATGCAATACTACCACAGACGACAATCACAAATTTCCATAGCTGACTCCCTACGGACTTTTGCGTACTACCAAAGGACCAGTATCGATTGATCAAAAAATTAACAACAGCACCAAGGCTACCACTAATAGCATTAGAAAAAGGAGCACTGATATGAAGAAGCTTATAACAAGCAGAGTATACTCCAAAATCAAACAATCCGCCTAAAAAGGCGGAAAGTTGAGCTTTTAAAAAAGTAATAACTTTTGAAGACATCGTTAAATAGCCTCCTCCTGCTGTTTTTTTAGTTTATCCTCTTTGTCTTTTTCATCGCCTAATTTAAGAAGTAGGCGTGTATCATTTGCATTAATTATAAAAAGTGCAATACAGATTACCAGTACACACCAATTAATAGATCCTGGCATTAAAACTTCAAAGAGCATAACCAATGAAATAATCACTCGAATTTCAGTAGGCCCCAAAATTCCGGCGTCTATCGTATACTTATCTGTAATTCTATACCTGAGCTGAGAAATAATCATTGCCCAGCCATATAATGCGACCAATGTAAATCCCAGATACTTAAAATCGCCCACGGTATACAGCACATATCCTAATCCTATAAAAACAGTACTGATCCAATCCATTACAATATCTAGCGCGAAACCGTACCAGCGGCGGGATTTATTGCGGTAGAATGCGATACGCCCATCTAATGAATCACCAAACCATTGTACAAAGAAACCAGGGATTCCTAAAAGTAAATAGCGAATATCAACATATTCAGCCAGTATAAAACTCCCCAATATCATTAAGGAACCTAAAAATCCAATTGCCGTAAGTCCATCCGATGTAATCCAATTGGGGATTCTAGGAACGAGGTACGAGATAAGTTTTTGTTCGGGTTCACTTAAGATATTTGTTCTCTTTCTATCCTGAAAAAGTTTTTTATTTATTTTTAACTCACTCATTATCTGCGATTATAGCCATTTATTTTCTTTATACCAAGCCAATGCCTCCATTAAGCCTTTCTTCAAATCATATTTAGGTTGGTATTGTAGCTGACGCTGAGCCGCCGAGATATCACAGCCCCAGTTTTCAGCTGTAAGTTCATTCAGCCGTTCAGGATATAGTACAGGTATTGCTTTAGAATTTTTATACAAACGTTCAAAAATAACCGCGATAGTCTTCACGACACCCAAAGGAATATGCATACGAATCATTTTCTTTTGGCTAAACTCTTTGAAAAACCTAGCCAACTCATAACGGCCATATACCTGTCCATCACTGAGGTTATACACCTGCTTTCCACCTTGGTCAAAACGACAGGCATGAATGATCGCCTGCACCAAGTCGGCAACATAAATAAAGCTAAGCTTTTGAGGAGAGCGACCAACATAGGCATCCAGGCCTCCATTCATTGTTTTAAAAACAATAAAAATATCCTTTTCACGAGGGCCGTATACCGCAGTAGGGCGCAAAATCGTTAGTGGCTGATCTTTAAAATCATTCAACGCGAGCTCCGCTTTCCGCTTACTACGACCATATGCCGTAACAGGACGATAAGGGTTGCTTTCATCGATAAGGTTAGCATCATAGTTAACAGGACCGATCGCCGCAAGACTACTAACGAAAACAAATCTTTTGATGGGAGTTTTTAAAGAAAAACAAGCTGATGCCAAGTTTTTTGTATAACCAACATTGACCTTTTCGAGATCTTCTTCATGTTTGGCACGAGTCATTGCCGCAGCATGAACAACATAGGTATAGTTTTCCGCTTCCAGTAATTCTCTGATAGACTCTTCATCAGAGAAATCCGGATAAACAAATTTATCTACAACGGAGCGAATTTCTGAAACATCACTTGACTTCCTCACCGCGGCATGAACTTCCATCCCCGCCTCTTTCGCTGCTCTTGTCAAATGATAGCCTACAAAACCACTCGCTCCGGTGATTAATACTTTTTCTATCATAATGATTTTTGATACAAACGATAACGTTTGTACAATTCTCCATTCATTTGTTCAATAGCGTGGTTCATCATGTAATTATGCTCCAACATCCATGAACATTCGGCCCCCTTAATATTAGAATCTTTTGATTCTTTTATAATTCGGCCATACAAACATGCTTCAATACCAAGTTTACGGTAGTCTTCCAATACCCCTAACATGAGTACACGAAGCAAGTTGATTTTTTTCTTTCCAAATAACAATTTAAAAATACCCGTAGGAAGTAGACGCCCTCGCTTCACTTTGATAAGGATCTGATTTATATCAGGTATCCCTAGACCAAAGCCAATAAGCTCACCATCTTTCTCTGCAACGATAGCAAAACGTGGATCGAGAATCATTTTTAAATCTTTGGCCGTATAATTAAATTCGTCCTCTGTCATCGGAACAAAACCCGAATTTTTATCCCATGCTCTATTATAAATGTCACGAACTTTTGCTGCCTCGTTTTTAAAATCCTTCACATTGAATTGACGCAATGTAATGCCAGATCTTTTCAAACGCTCTTCCAGCCTATCCAAAAGCAATACAGAACGCTTATCCGCAGACTTTTCCATAACCAAATAAGCTCTCAAATCCACTTTATGTCCATAGCCTGAATTGGTAATCAAGTCGATGTAATAAGGTGAATTGTAGGGCATCATGGCCACTGGAGGCTTATCAAAACCGTCAACCAATAAACCAACGGTATCATTGGTCGATAAATTGATCGGCCCAACGATCGTATCCCCACCTTTAGCTTTAACCCATTTTTCTGCGGTTTCAAATAACGCGTTTGCGACTTCTTGATCATCTATACAATCGAAAAAACCCCACTGTCCTTCATTCACATGATTAAAGGCATTATGGTTGTTGTTCCAGATGGCACATATACGACCAACAATCTTATCGTTACGATAAGCTAGAAAAGGTTGTGCTTGGGAATGTTTATAAAAGGGATGCTTGTCAGGGGAAAGCAAATCGTTTTGTTCAAGAAATAAGGCAGGTACATAATTAGGATTTCCCTCATAGAGACTATGAGGGAAATCTATAAACAGCCGTCTTTGTTTCTTTGTTTCAACGGGTACAATCTGAATCATACGATTAGATTTTATATTAATGTTTCAACTTCAGCTTGTTTGAATACTTTAACCATCTTCTCAATAGCCTCGTCGATTTGGTCATAAGTATGTGTCGCCATCAATGAAAAACGAATCAAAGACTCTTCCGCAGGAACTGCAGGAGAAACAACTGGATTAACGAATACGCCATCATCTTGAAGCATTTTAGTTACCCAGAACGTTTTTTCATTGCTACGAATAAAGATTGGTAAAATAGGACTTTCCGTAGCACCTAAATCAAACCCATGATCCAGTAATTGTGCTTTGGCATAATCTGTATTTTTCCATAATTTTTCAATATGCTCTGGCTCATTTTGAATAATTTCCAAAGCTTTCAATGTTGAAGCCACCGAAGCTGGAGTCATTGAAGCACTGAACATCACAGACCGCGCATTATGTTTTAAGAAATCAATCACATCTGCATCACCAGCCACAAATCCACCTAAAGAAGCTAACGATTTACTAAATGTACCCATAATCAAGTCTACATCATCATTAAGCCCAAAATGAGAAGCTGTACCAGCTCCTTTGTGCCCAATAACACCTAAACTGTGTGCGTCATCGACCATTACGGCAGCATCAAACTCATTGGCAATCGATGTAAGTTCAGGCAAATTAACAATATCACCCTCCATACTAAAGATACCATCCGTACAAATTAACTTCGCACTATCCTCAGGTAGCCGTGATAACTTAGCACGTAAGTCCTCCATATTGTTATGACCGTATTTGATTACTTTAGAAAAAGACAGACGGCTACCATCAATAATTGACGCGTGGTCACGTTCATCCAACAAAATATAATCATTACGTCCCATTAGACATGACAAAGGCCCTAGATTTGATTGGAATCCTGTACTAAAAAGAATAGCGGATTCTTTACCTACATAAGCAGATAATTTTTCTTCCAGTTCCACGTGAATATCCAACGTACCGTTTAAGAAACGAGATCCAGCACATCCAGTACCATACTTTTCCAAAGCATCTTGCGCTGCTTTTATAATACGTGTATCAGTCGTTAACCCTAAATAAGAGTTAGAACCAAACATCAATACACGTCTACCATCGATTTTTACTTCGGTATCTTGTTTTGATTGAATAGGTCTAAAATAGGCATATAAGCCCTTAGCTTTCAACTCCTCAACAATCTTAAATTGCGATATTTTTTCGCCTAACTTTCCTTTACTCATGCGATAAAAAGGTATTTCTAAAACTATTTCTAACTTTTAGATGTTATTGTAACAAACAAAATTATCGAATTGGACTTTTATATAAAAAACTCGGTCTCCGACTAAAAATCTGCTATATCCACAATGTAAGTTGAAATTCTACGTTGTATAGATTCACAATAATTCCAAAAACGTTGCAAACATACGAAAACATAATCTGACTTTCACTTAAATTTAGTCATATTTTTAACACATCGCCCAAAACTGTTAATTTTATTTTAATACTCCGCTAACATCTGTCCACACAATTCTACTTTAAAATAAGACAATTTTAATAATTATATTTGCGAACTTTAAATTATCCTATAATTAGTTACATTTAGGTTCATTGCAATAGCAATGGTATAGACTTACTAATATACAACAATATATGGCTTTATCTTCAGATATCAATATAAAAAATAAAAAAGCTTCTTTTGAATACCACTTACTGGACAAGTACATTGCAGGAATTCGATTATTGGGTACAGAAATAAAATCAATACGCGAAGGAAAGGCAAATATTAACGATAGTTTCTGTAGTTTTTTTGAGGACGGATTATACATCCGTAACATGCACATTGCCGAATACTCCATGGGATCTTTCTATAACCATGAGGCAAAACGCGACCGTCAACTGCTATTGACAAAAAGAGAATTAAAAAAACTGAAAGAGAAAGGGGAAGAACGTGGTTTTACCATTGTACCCCTACGCATCTTTATCAGTTCACGGGGTTTTGCCAAAGTTGAAATTGCCTTGGCACAGGGTAAAAAAGATTTTGACAAACGAGAAAACATCAAAGAAAAAGATATTAAACGTGAGCTTGATCGCGTGATGAAATTCTAGATTAACGCGCCAGGACAAATGCACCTGGCGTCATTCCTACCCTGCTTTTAAAAAGCCGAACAAAATAGTTGACATCATTAAATCCAGCCCCATAGCAGGACTCCTTTACATTACGGGTGAGTAAAAGCATTTTTTTTGCCTTCTCGATACGCTGTTGGATCACATACTCCATCGGACTAAGTCCAAGTTCACGGTTAAACATCCGCGTAAGGCTTGCTTTGCTCATATGAGCAGTCCGCTCCAATAGACCAATTGAAATTTTCTCTGTAATATGTTTCTGAATAAATTCCTGCACGTGTAACAGCACTTTATTAGGTGACTTCCCAATTTTTAATGCAATCAGCGACTGTGACTGAAGTAGCCGAATCGTAAGCTCTTTAAAAGTCAAATCTGCAAGTACATCTTTCAACGGGTTTTCACTAATAATAATTTGAAACAACTTGTTCACCAGGTCGGCAAGCTCAGTCGAATTGTACAGATGAAAAAAATCCGGATCAAGCCCCCACTGATTGACGTGTTCTT
This sequence comes from Sphingobacterium paramultivorum, assembly GCF_014109745.1. NCBI lineage: Bacteria > Pseudomonadati > Bacteroidota > Sphingobacteriia > Sphingobacteriales > Sphingobacteriaceae > Sphingobacterium > Sphingobacterium paramultivorum. Next base: position 5,794,684 of record NZ_CP058555.1, on the reverse strand, counting down.
TCGGATAAAACTCATTTAGATAGTCCAAGACTGCTGCTATCTTCTCTTTATGAATCGTTAAAGCGGTACACTGCGTGGGTTGATCGAGGGTCGCTTCTGGAAAATCAATATGCATAGCTACCGATGCAGGCAACACCATCATCTGACCCGGCAGATAGTCAAAAGCCTTTACATTCTCCAAATGCATGATCTTTTTACCCTGGATCATGTTAATCATAACCAAGTCATCAAAACATAAAGGCACATGCTGCGACACCCGATATGTTTCGTAGATATTAAGCTCCAAGCTATCTAACGTAAATGCGCGTCGGTTCTCCACTAATGTGCTAAGCTCGCCCGCGCGCGAAAATGGCAATGTATGAATCAGCGTCCTATCTCCCATAGTGCAACAATTAAATATAATTGGCAGTCAATCAAATATAATAAAAAAATAAATTATGACCGAAAGTCATCTGCCACAATTGTGCTATGTTTTGGATCAATTCTGCTACGCCATTGAATAATTGCTGGCTAACTTTGATAAGAAGGGATTAAAAATAATTAATAATAAACCATATGAGCGCAATCAAAAGACCATCGTTCAAAGAACGATATGACAACTACATTGGAGGTAAATTTGTCGCACCAATTCAAGGAAAATACTTTGATAATATCTCGCCGGTAGACGGAAAAGTGTTTACTCAAGTTGCCCATTCAACAAAAGAAGATCTGGATCTCGCTGTCAACACTGCAGCCAAAGCTTTTGAAACTTGGGGAAAAACCTCCGCTACAGAACGAAGTATTATCCTCAATAAAATTGCTGACCGTATTGAAGCTAATTTAGAATATATCGCAGCCGTTGAAACGATAGATAACGGAAAAGCTGTACGTGAAATACTCAATGCGGATATCCCATTAGCCATCGACCATTTCCGGTATTTTGCTGGTGTAATCCGTGCTGAAGAGGGATCCATAAGCGAACTGGACAGCAATACGGTGTCGCTGATTGTACACGAACCAATCGGGGTTGTTGCACAGATTATTCCATGGAATTTCCCGATTCTGATGGCCGTATGGAAACTAGCTCCGGCCCTTGCTGCAGGGAACACTGTCGTGTTAAAACCCGCTGAAAGTACACCAGCATCTATTCTTGTTCTTATGGAAATCATCGGTGATTTGATTCCTGCCGGAGTGGTCAATATCGTCAACGGTTTCGGCGCAGAGCTTGGTCGTTCCTTGGTCACAAATCCAAAGGTTTCCAAAGCAGCATTCACAGGCTCCACTGCAACAGGACGTTTGGTCATGCAATATGCTACTGAAAATATCATCCCAGTAACCCTAGAATTGGGCGGAAAATCGCCCAATATTTTCTTCAGCTCGGTAATGGATGCAGATGATGCATTTTTGGACAAAGCAGTTGAAGGGGCCGTATTATTCGCGCTCAACCAGGGCGAAATTTGCACCTGCCCATCTCGTCTACTGATCCAGGAGGATATTTATGAAAAATTCATCGCTAAAGTGGTCGATCGGGTTAATCAGATCAAAGTTGGGGATCCATTAGACCCAACAACAATGATGGGTGCTCAGGCATCGAAGATTCAAAAAGATAAGATCATGTCCTATATTAAACTTGGCAAAGAAGAAGGAGCCGAAGTATTGACTGGCGGTGATGAAAACAATGTCGGCGCTGGTTTTGAAGGAGGCTACTACATCAAACCTACTCTATTCAAAGGAGATAATAGCATGCGCATTTTCCAGGAAGAAATCTTCGGCCCTGTGCTGGCAGTGACCACGTTCAAAGATGAACAAGAAGCAATTGCCATCGCCAATGATACCATGTATGGTCTCGGAGCAGGTGTATGGACCCGAGATGCACATCAGCTTTATCAGGTTCCACGTGCCATACAAGCTGGACGTGTATGGGTAAATCAATACCACTCCTACCCAGCTGGCGCTCCATTTGGCGGATACAAACAATCAGGAATTGGACGGGAAAACCATAAAATGATGCTTGCACATTACAGACAGGCTAAGAATATGTTGATTTCCTACAGTAAAGAAAAACTTGGTTTCTTTTAACTGAAGCATACCGGGTATACTTTTCGAACAGCTTGATACCCGAGTCTAGGGGGAGCAAATGCTGCCCCTTCCGCTGAATTTCATATGAACCAACGCTAAAACACATAAACTGATTTCACCATGATTAATAGATTAGACATCACTGAAAAAGCAAGGGAGCTCATTCATGAACTTGAAGCAAAGCATGGTAAATTAATGTTTTATCAGGCCGGAGGCTGTTGCGAGGGTACGCAGCCACAGTGTTTTGAGGAAGGAGGGTATTTTCCGAGGACGAATGACGACATGATAGGCTTAGCCGAAGGATATGAATTTTGGGTGGATCGTGATCTCTTTGAATATTGGAAACATGCACATTTCACCCTCGATGTACTGGATGGGTTTGGTCCCGGAGGATTCTCATTGGAAACTCCACTGGGTAAAACTTTCAAAGTTCATTATCGCCTATTTACAGCCGAAGAGCTTAATGACCTCAGCCCAATCAAACGAAACGAATAAAAAAAAGCATAAAACACCATAGAATCACAACGTTGTAAAGATGACCTATAAAATTCTTGGATCACTCTCTCAAAGAAAAAAGGGGCGCAGACGCGTCCCTTTTTCGATGTTATAATTTTAAAAAATTCTCCCCTGAGTTTCCGCATTCGGAAGCTAAAATTTTATTCGATATCCAAGCCTTCAAGGACTGGAATTGGCTGTTTGTTTTCATCCAGGGCGACAAATGTAAAAACACCCTCAATTGCAAGTTCTCTTCCTTCCTTATACATATGTTCCAGAAATATGTCGACCTTCACCTTCAAGCTGGTCCGACCTACATTCTGAACCCTTGCAATAGCTTCAATAATACTTCCGGAAGGAATTGCCTTATTGAAGTCTATACGGTCCGTCGATACAGTCACCAACGTTTTGCGGCAAAATCGTGTTGCAGCCATAAACGATACTTCGTCCATAATGGACATCGCCTTGCCGCCGAATAGCGTATCGTGATGATTCGTCAAAAACGGAAACACGGTCGTGCAGACGTGTGTTTCTGATAAATCAATACGTTCTTGTAAAGTCATTTATTTTTTATTAAGTGGATTTAAGAGGAGACAAATGTAAACCAATCTAGCTCCAGTTGCGTCATTTTTATTCCATATTTTCGTCGATATCCACTCCTATACCTTTCAATAAAAGCGAAGCATTGAATATTTTACATTCTCCTATCTTCAGCTTATAATCAAACAGCATCTGACCCTCGTCGACACGAATGTCAAAATGGTAATTTTTGATATCTCCCGGAAATTCCTCTTGTAAACTGGACAGCTGTAAGTCATGTGTAGCCACCATACCTTTACCATCCAATCGAACCAGTTTCTTTATGATTGCACGGGAGCCAAGATATTTGTCGACCGAATTTGTCCCACGAAGCATCTCATCGATTAGGAAAAAACTATCGCTATGTGCTGAAACTGTATCCAATATAAATTTCATCCTATTCAATTCAGCTTTAAAGGTCGACGTACTTTCATTCAGATTATCCTTGATTCGCATATAGGATATCAGTTTATAAATCGGGAGCTGAAAAGAAGCCGCTGCAACTGCAGCTCCGGCATATGCCAAAATTGCATTAATACCTACTGTCCGCAGAAACGTACTCTTTCCAGCCATATTTGAACCTGTCACCAAAGCAACACGATGATCTATACTACTGTAATCATTGGCCACCACCTGATTGCTTGGAATCAATGGGTGATATAACCCTTGCGCTTCAATCTTATTTTCCAATGGGTTATCCAAAATTACTGGATAAATGTACGACGAATGGTTTCTCTTCCAAATAGCAAGGCTAGTTACAGCCTCAACCTTAGCTAAGGTATCGAATGAATTTAGAATCTCGTGTTCGTATTTATTCTTCCAGTCAACAATAGCCAATACTTGTCTAAAATCCCAAAGCAGAAACAGGTTTAGAAATATCCCGACAAAGACATTATTCCGGGCGTCCAAATTGTTAATAAGACCAGCGAGTTTTTTAAAGGCAAGGGAAATGGATTCTGTACCCTGGTTTTGTTTAAGCTCTCCCGCGATCTCCTGCATAGCAATAGAATTCCATGCGTGGTCTTCAATAGATTGAATTGCGTCTGCATATGATCCCAGCACGCCACCTATCTTGTCTATTCGAGAGGAGAACATGCTAACACTTCCCGCTTTGGCCAAGGCCCAAAGAATATGAAATAGCCCAATCAATGTTGCCACCCCAGCCAATTTTGGCACAAAAAAGCTGCCCGCTAAAGCGACCAAAAATAAAACAGGCCCTACTTTGATATAGACTCGCATGAAGGCATTTCCGAACTGAAAATTTCGGTCTTGAAAGTAATTTATCAAAAATGCTTTGATATCCAATTTATGGTTCAGATTTGCCAAAAGCTTTGCCTGAAAATCCCATATCCATTCCGATTCATTTTCAAGTTCCTGGGAAGCTTCTTGATTGCGTTGAATTTGATGGCTTTGGAGAGGTGCATCAAGCCAAGAAGCCAAAAGATCAATTCCCTGTTTGGTAGTTGCCCGATTTATCTGCGCAAATAAGGAGTATGTCCCAAAGACATCCATATCGGAGCTATAAGGATGAGCTCCATTTTCAAAATGCTGGCCATGATCATACATATTTAATTTTCCGTCTGCCAGGGCCTGTTCATTTGCCAAAACTTTCAGATAGGCTTCAAAATAGTTCTTCTGAAGCTCTAGCTGGCTCTGCTTCCGCACGAGATAGGCGAATAGGAACAATAATGCAAAAAAACAGAAAAAGACCAACGGAAGGCTTTCCAGTTGAAAGGTATAAAATAATAACGCTCCGCCACCGAGTATCACAAATAGCCGCGACAAGCTGAGCGTGTTGACTTGTTTATTTAATTTGAGGACAGTTGAAGCGATTTCGCGATGCTTCTGGTCATATAATATTGCAGTTGGGTTCATAAGGTGAATATTTATTCTTTCACGTTCATTTCAATTTAATCATGGATGTTTTGGTGTCGCTCAAAGACCTTGGGGGAAGTCGTTTAAGCTGGTTGAATGGATATCCTACCAGGCCTGATCACCCACCAAAGGCACAAAACGAAAAGTATCCAATTCGATACGGTCAAAATCATTTTCACCCACACGAATGATCGTCATCATCTTTTGCGATTTTTCGTCTCCTACAGGGATCACAAAAATTCCGCCCATTTTCAGCTGCTTTAACATAACCTCTGGCACGAATGGCGCACCCGCAGTTACAATAATCTTGTCATAAGGAGCGTGCTCTTCAATTCCCTTGGAGCCATCGCCCAAAAAGAAATTCGGTTTATAGCCCATGTAAGGCAACACTTGAATGGTTCGTTGATATAGGTTTTCCTGACGTTCGATGGTATACACCTCTGCGCCAAGTTCCAATAAGATACAGGTTTGGTATCCGGATCCGGTGCCAATTTCCAGTACTTTATCTCCTTTTTTGACGTGAAGCAGTTCAGATTGATAGGCGACGGTATACGGCTGTGAAATTGTTTGCCCGTCACCTATTGGAAAAGCAATATCCCGATAGGCCTGATTCCAAAATGTTTCATCAAAAAAATAGTGTCGTGGTACCTTGCCAATGGCATCTAATACTTTCTGATCCGCAATCCCCCGGCTTTTAAGATGTTCAACCAATTTCTTACGAGCACCTTTCTCTCGATAATTATCAATAAACTTGTACGCCATGATGTTTCAAATTTACCTTTTAAAAGGCACATTAAGCAGAATTAATCACAAATAATTCAATACCAACACAGTACACATTTTCAAGTCAATTTGCTTTATTTTCCAAATCATCTGTCCTTATGCCCAATCTACGCTGACCTCTTGAATTTGGGACCGAACAAAACGATAAGCGCATATGGTTTAACTTTACCTAAAACGCAAGTCTTTAAAAGCTATATGGGTAATAGCTGTCGCTAATATGGATCTACATCGACCTGAACGCGTACACCAGCATTGGTTTTATCTATTTCAAAATCCAGGAGAACCGAACGGATCAATTCCTTGACCTTTGCAATACTAATATTTGTGCGTTCAATCTTCAAGGTAATCGTCTGGATAAAATTATTCCGCACGCGTGAAACTAAAGGCGGTTCCGGACCCAATACCCTTGCACCCAATTGTTGACGCAGCGCCGAGGCAAAACGATTGGCCGAATCATAACATTTCTGAAAATCCGTATGTTTAATATCAATCCGAATAAGCCGGTAGAAAGGAGGATAAAGATAGTTTTTTCGTTCTGTAATTTCCGTCATAAACATGCCTTCATAATCGTTATTGACCACCTGTTCTAACACCCGATGATGCGTGGTGTAGCTTTGGATGATCACTTTTCCTCCGGCTTCACGCCGACCTGCGCGTCCTGCTACCTGGGAAAATAACGAAAAAGATCGTTCATAGGAACGGAAATCCGGAAAGTTAATGATTGTATCTGCATTGACAACACCGATGAGGCTTACTCGTCCGAAATCGAGCCCCTTAGCGACCATTTGCGTTCCAATAAGAACATCAAATTCATGCTCATCAAAAGCCGTGATAATTTTGTCGAAACCGTATTTACCTTTTGTGGAATCCAGATCCAACCGACCGATGCGAATTTCGGGCATCAGGATTTCAAGTTCTTCCTCTACCCGTTCTGTACCGAACCCTTTACTTTCGATATGCGGCATTCCACAGGCCGGACAAACACGAAGTGGAGGCTCTACATGACCACAATAGTGGCAATGCATCATATTAGAACTCTTGTGATAGGTTAAGCTGACATCACAATTGACACATTTTGCAACGAATCCACAGGTATTACACTGGATCATTGTCGTGTGCCCACGTCTATTTTGAAATAATATAACCTGCTCTTTATTTTTTACGGCTTCTTCAATTGCCTTTAACAAGGTGCCAGAAAAATAGGAAAACATATTTTCTTTTCTTCCTTCTTCGGGAATATTCACCAACTCAATACTTGGCAATTGTGCGTTGCCATAACGCTCAAGCAGTTCAACAAAACCATACTTCTTAGCCTTGGCATTGTAATAACTTTCCAAAGAAGGCGTCGCTGATCCCAATAACACTTTGGTCTGATGTAGAAACCCGAGGTAAATAGCCGTATCGCGGGCATGGTAACGTGGGGCTGGATCAAACTGTTTGTAGGAGCTTTCATGCTCTTCATCAACGATGATAATCCCTAAATCCTGAAAGGGCAGAAAAACTGAAGAACGGGCCCCAATCACGACCTGAAATTCATTTTTCATCACTTTATGCCATACCTCGGCACGTTCATTATCATTAAACTTGGAGTGGTACACCCCCAATTTATCGCCGAAATGCAGCTTTAAACGCGCCGTAATCTGTGCTGTCAGCGCAATCTCAGGCAGTAGATAGAGGGCTGATTTCCCCGCAGCGATTGCTTGTTCGATAAGTCGTATATAAATCTGTGTTTTTCCCGAAGCAGTAACACCATGTAACAGGGTAACTTCCTTCTCTTCAAACGACTCTTGTATTTCAGTATAGGCCCTTTGCTGGTTTTCATTAAATTGAAAATTGGCATCCAGTTCAATATCTTCCCCCTGGAACCGGGAAACAACCTTTTCCTTTATTTCAAAAACACCTTTGTCAATCAAAGCCGTAATAGCACCGTTACCACAGCCCGAGGCCTCAGCCAACATGGGCCGCGTGATCTCCTCGGTTTTTTTGACCAGCTGCATAAATGCCAATACCGCATCTTGTTGTTTTGGCGCACGGTTTAAGCTATCCAACAATTCTCTTTTTGCATCTTCATTTCTAAAGTCGGGCGCAAAACGTAAAAATGCTTTGGTCTTGGGTTTATATCTTTCTGTAATCTCTTCAGAAATCAAAACAATTCCTTTGTCAAATAATTGCTTCAATATGGGGAAGACTGTTTTTTGTCCCAGCAATTTCACAATATCATTGACTTTAAGTTCTCCCGCCACCTCCAAAGCCTCGATGATAAGATACTCTTTATCTGAAAGTGTAGAACGGTCAAAATCTGCCGCAATCGATGAAACGACTTTGGTCTCACTGGCCAGCTTCAATGCCGAAGGTAGCGCAGCCTGCATGACTTCGCCCAAACTACACATGTAATAATCGGCTAGCCAATCCCAAAGTTTAAATTGAGCCAAATTAACAATGGGTTTGTCATCAATGATGTCCAAAATATACTTTGCTTCATAGTGCTTTGGTGCCTCCTGACTAATTGACTTCACAACCGCAGAATAGATCTTATTCTTCCCAAATTGCACAATGACACGTACACCGACCTGCACACGATCATTCCAGTCAACCGGAATACGATAGGTATATGTTCTTGCCAATGCTAGTGGTAGGACCACATCAACAAACAGCGTATCTCTTTCACTAAAAATCGTAGATTGTGGATTGGACATAAATTCAAATTATGGTATAAAAGTACAAAAAAACCTCCAGGAAAAGAGTTCAAGCGACCCCGGAGATACATAAAACCGACAACAACCATACGGCCTAAAAGCGATATCGGAGTGAAAAAACCAAGAGATCACAGGTCAATCAATTGCAACCTAAAAAAGCCTTCCTGAAATCTATTCAAGAAGGCTCCGTTATGATTAGATACGAATATGATTTCGTATGAACATAGGCAATTAAATAGGATTACGATTTATTTTTTAGCGCAGCAATAAATAAAGCAACCCAGCCAACGATTAACGACAATCCTCCCAAAGGGGTGATAGGTCCTAAAATAGACGGATTTCCAAAGCCGGTTATTTCGCGCACGCTTAAGACATATAACGATCCCGAGAAAAAAAGTATACCAATGAGGAAAGCTATAAATGATACTTTAATGGAGTACGTCTTTGCTCGCGAAAAAGTAGATAAAAATAACAGGGCGAAGGTATGATAGAAATGATACTGATTTGCAGTTTTCCAAGTTTCAATATGATATGTACTTACCTTTCCTTCTAGACCATGAGCACCAAAGGCGCCTAATATTACAGCTAATGCTCCCAACAACGAAGCGGCTAAAATGATTTTCTTATTCATTATGTTAAAGTGAATGCTGAAAATGAGTTTCTAGCGATAAATGTATTAAAAACAGAGCAAAATAAGGAATTTTTTGTTAAATTTATATTACAAAGGCGCATTATAGGAACGATTTTCTATCTCTTCCCATATATTTTTATTAGGTTTGTTTTACGTATGAATCATCATGAGCATCGTGCAGCTCACCGAAATCTTGAACGAGGTGCAAGATTTGTATATCCTTGATAAACATCTGCCGCATGATGGCTTCATCACTATTAAAAAAACAAGTTTAGTGTACTTATCTGCTGACAAGAAAATAAGTACCTCATAAATAGTTGTTCTGATGAAACTGGATTTTTAATCGTATCGACCAGCGTGGTAGTGACGATTTATTCGAGTTCCTATCAGGCATTGAAAAAAATAAAAAGGATGAAAAAAACAATCATCATCACTGTTATATTATTCATCGCGGTCATCGCGGCCACGATCTATCTTTTTGGAGACTTCAATAAAAACAATAAACAAGATTCTAAAGCTTTACAATATCTTCCTGAAAGTACATTAGCAATTGCCTCCTTTGCCAATGATCAGACTGTTGATACGATCTTCAATGACTATGAGCTCTTTAAAGCCATTATAGGTCAACGCAATTTTGGTAACTTGGAGCGTCTTAAAGACGAATTATTACGTAGTGAACAGTTAGCGCCTCTTGTAGCGGGGCAGCAAATATTACTCTCTTTTCACCAGGAAAAAGACCAAATTACTCCGCTATACAGCGTTCAGGTTGGTCAAAGCATTGATAATAACTCACTGGCAACAGTGCTTGAAAACGTCGGTAAAAACTACAAAATACAACCTTTTGACACCTTAGGGCAACGATTTTATGGGCTTAATCAAGGCAGCAAGGATAGTACACTTTATTGCGCTTATTCCCACGAAATCATTTTCGCCAGCTACTCCAAACAGGTACTTTCCCAGATCTTTGATAAACAGGTTAAGAAAATAAGTACCAAACAAATCGAGTTCTTCGTAAACCATAACAATAAAAACACGCCACTTAGTCTCTATTTTTTCAATGAACAATTGTCGCAAATTGCTCGAATATTGATGAAATCCAAATTTGGCACTTATCTCAACTTAATCGATTCGCTGAAGGGCCAAACGTCCTGGAACATGAATTTCAAAAAGGATGCTTTTATTTTTAAGGGTGAAACAGATCTCACGGCGAGCAAAAATAGCTACCTACAGTTATTTGCAACGCAGACGGCTCAAGTGCAAGCTCTGGGGAATTATCTTCCTAAAAATGCTGCATCTTATATAGACTTTAGTATTTCAGATCCCCATAGTTTTCGAAGCGGACTGAAAGCCTTGTTGGTACAGCAAAAAGAAGACGGTCGATTGGCTAAAAGTATAAAGAACTTTGAAGAAGACAGCAAAGTATCATTTGACAGTATCATCGCGCCAATTTTCAACGATGAATTTGCGCTCGCGGAATTGGATAATCAGGATGCAATAGGTTTGATCAGCATTTCGGATTCAACGCAGTTTGCTGATAATCTTAAGAAATTCAGTTCGTCTGTAGGTGATTCAATCTATCAATTTAAATATTCTAATCTCTTACATGCGCTATTTGGTGAGCCATTCAAAAGCTTTACCCGACCATATTTCACCATTGTAGACAACATTATGGTGGTAGCTACACGGACGGGCATCTTGAGAGACTATCGTGAATCTTTCCGGGAAAAGCAATTTCTTTCCGGAACGGCTATTTTCAAAAATCATGCAGCATTGCAGAATAGCCGCAGTAACGTGACTTTCTATTTAGAACCTAAAGCTGGTAAAAGCAATATTCTGGATAACTTAAAAGCTGATTTTGCAAAGAACTTTAAAGATGAGGATGAATATGGATTTCAAAATTTCTATTCCTGGTCTTATCAGTTGAGTGGCAATCAGGGCACATTTTCGTCCAGTTTATATGCCCTCTTTAAGAGTGATACGAGACTAGGCGGCAAACCAGAATGGACAGCCCAGCTGGATAACCGAATTATCAATAAACCTTGGATTTTCGATCAAGATGGGAAGAACAAGTTTATCCTGATTCAAGAACAAGATCATACGGTACATGCATTTTCGCCGGATGGGAAAGAACTCTGGCAAAACCTCTTCCAAGGGGAAATTTTGGGCGAGCCAATTCAGTTACAGGATCTCAGTATTGTCGCCGTCACGAAAAACCGCTTATATCGCTTTATGCCCGATGGTAAAAACAGGACTGGCTTCTCCGTTGAACTTCCATACTCGGCAACTTACGGGGCTACAATCACCACCTTCAATAAGGAGCAACGTATTTACATTCCGGCAACAGACCGAATTCTTGCGTATACCCTCGATGGCAAAAAAGTGGATGGCTTTGAAAATAATAGCGTGGATGGCCGAATTTTATTCGATCTAAAAACAACCAGCCTGGGACAGACAAATTATATTATTGCCGGGACAAGCACTGCTTCCGTCTATTTCTTTGATCAAAATGGTAAGGTCATCCATAAAAAAACATTGGATACCGATGGAGAAAGTGTTAAAAATCCAATTGGTTTAGTTGCGGCCTCGGATGAAAAGAACTCCTTCATTTACTTGGCGAACAATAAAGGTAGTGTATTCAAAATTCCTTTCGAAGGCGAAACAAAAAAAATAAAACTGGGTGACTGGGGCAAAGATGCTTTCTTTAATTTTGAAGACATTAGCGGTGGAGCAGACAGAGATTTTGTTATTCTAGCCAACAACAAACTGAATGCCTACAGTTCAAGAGACTCGTCTTCATACTTTGAATATAAATTCATCGAAGAGGCCAGTAACAGACCCTTGTTTTTCAAACGAATAGGTAAATCTGATATCATCGGCGTAGGAACCGACAACCGCATGATTTATGTCTTCGGATCTGATGGCCTGGTTCAGGAGGGATTCCCTGTAGAAGGTTTTTCAAAGTTCTATTATGGACCGATTAACTATGGCGACAATGCCAATTATTTAATCTGCATGAAGCGGGATTTCAAGATCTATGTATATAAGTTTTAAAAACCTGAAAATCAATTTTTTAAAATCAAAACCAAACGCTATAAGATGCTAAAAGATCTTTATAAAAAATTTGTCTAATTTAATTTTTTTATAGTAGGTTTGCAGACTTAATATGACTATGCTGAAATCGGAAGAATTAAAAGAATTATTAGCTGAACCAAAACGTATTGTAATTACAACGCACTACAAACCAGATGGGGACGCATTGGGTTCATCTTTAGGATTATATTTTTGGTTGACCGCGAAAGGACACCACGTAAATCTCATTGTACCGTCAGACTTTCCTGCCTTTTTGGATTGGTTACCTGGCTTAGAAAATGTACAAATTTATACGCAGGATATTGACCTGCACAATCAACAGATTGACGCAGCTGAATTAATTTTCTGCTTAGATTTTAATGGCCTTGCCCGGATTCACGAAATGGGTGAACCTATTCGTCAAGCGAAAGGAATCAAATGCATGATTGATCACCATTTAGATCCGGAAGGGTTTGAAGATTACGCATTTTGGGATCCATCTGCTGCAGCGACTGCACAATTGATCTATCGCTTCTTAGTCCATGAGATGCAAGATCCAGACCATATCAGTGCTGACATGGCGACATGCTTATATACCGGTATTATGACCGATACGGGCTCTTTCCGCTTCCGTTCTACCACTGCTGAAATTCACCGCATCATTGCATCACTCATTGATTGCGGTGCACAAAACTGGGCTATTCACGAAGAGATTTACAATAGCTCGTCAGAAAGCCGCCTGAAATTCTTAGGGTTCTGTCTATTGAATCGTCTAGAGGTTATCCATGAATATAACACCGCCATTATTCATGTAACCAAAGCGGATCTCACTCAGTTTGAAGTAATCACCGGTGATACCGAAGGATTAGTCAATTATGCCCTTTCTATCAAAGGAATTCGATTGGCTGCTTTAATTATTGACAGAAATGAACAAATTAAACTATCTTTGCGTTCGATTGGAGAAGTTCCTTGCAATGAGATCTGTAAATTGTATTTCAATGGAGGCGGGCATCTTAACGCTTCAGGAGGTAATTCGAAAGAAAGCCTCGAAGCAGTGATAGCAAAATTCAAATCGGTTTTACCAAATTATAAAGAAATATTAACAAAATAAGATATCGTAACATACATTAGAAAATGAAGAAAGCAATTCTATTTTTCGCGGCTGCCGGTCTTTTGATGACGTCATGCCAAAAATTCAAAAAGGCTGAAGGTGGTCTTGAGTATAAAATCGTGGATGATAATGCAAAAGAAAAAGCAGTATCAGGCGATTTATTAGCACTTGACATGGTTGTGAAAACGGACAGAGATTCTACAATGCAAAGTACGTATGACATGGGAGTCCCTCAAATCGTTCAATTATATCCAGATAGTATCATCGCAAAAAATCCAGGTGACCCTACTGGTTTATTCAAATACGTAGGTGAAGGCGATAGCTTGGTATTCAAAATCAATTTGGATTCTATGGCTGCTAAAACGCATCAACCAAAACCAGAATTCGCAGATAAGTTTATTGTTTATTCGATCAAGGTCAAAAAACACTTCAAAAAAGGAAAGTTAACAGACCAACAATTAGGTGAACAAGTTCAGAAATATTTTGAAGAAGAATTGAACAAACACAAGGCAGCTGAACCAGCTAAACTTGAAAAATACATCAAGGATAAAAACTTGAAAACAACAAAAACAGCTTCAGGTCTTCAATATGTAGTTACTAAACCTGGAACAGGAGCAAATGCAAAAGTAGGTGATTCTATTCACGTGAACTATGTAGGATCATTAACTACAGGAAAAGTATTTGATACAAACCTTCCAGATGTAGCTAAAAAAGAGAAAATTTTCAACCCTCAACGTCCTTATGAAGCATTAAAATTCCAATTAGGTGTTGATGGTGTGATCCCTGGATGGACTGAGGCTTTCCAATTGTTTAACAAAGGTACAAAAGCAACTTTAGTCATTCCTTCATCTTTGGCTTATGGCGATCGCCCTTCAGGTGTTATCCCTCCATATGCTCCTTTAGTATTTGAAGTAGAAGTATTGGATATCAAACCTGGAAAAGTTCCTGCTCCTACAGCAACAACTCCAGGCATGGTAGCGCCTACTGGAACTACTGCTCCAGCGGCAACAGCTCCTGCAACTAAAGCTCCTGCAGCAAAAAAATAATTCGACTGTAAATTTCAGTTAACAAAAAAGCGGTTTCATCTCGATGAAACCGCTTTTTTGTTGTTCGTATTTTTATTCACTATACGCTAATCTTCTTATCTTCTTTTTTGATCTTCCGTATTTTCAGCCATAGTATTATTACCGCCAATATAAAACTGATAATCATGATGATGGTCAATGCGATCAGCGCCTTATCGGTATGGTAATTTTCAGCATGCTGAATAAACATTAACCTAAAAATTCGCAGATAATGGGTCGATGGGATTACATTTGCTATTGCCTGCACCCAGCCTGGCATTAGACTCGAAGGCCAGGTAAAGCCACTCAAGATAAATGCTGGCGTCGCAATTACCATAAGGACTTCCGTCGATTTCAACTGCGAAGGCAGTAGAATACTGACGAGTGCACCTATAAAACACACGGCGAGCAAAAAGACGAAAGTGCACAGTACAAAGCGACCAAATTCGGCCTGTAAAGGCATACGGTAATATTGACCAAAACCCCAATATAAAACCAGGATACCGACAGACATCAAAACATATGGTAATATCTTAACAAGAATCAGTCCGATAGGATTACCGATTTTACGTACAAGTTCCGGAAAGGTATTGCCTTCAAATTCTGAGGAAAAAGACAAAGCCAAGCCTAAGAGCAAGACCTGTTGCAGCACAGTAATTAGAACTCCCGGTAGCATAAAATACAGGTAATTTCCACTTCGAATATTCTGCTTAACAAAAGTTGTCTTAAATGGTTCGTACTGCTGTGCAGCGATCTTTGCCGGAACACCACGTTTCATTTGCGCCTGAATCTGTATGCCCGCTTTCAACGTCGAGGCACACACATTGACAGCCATCATGGCGGTATTGGAGGTCAATGTATTGGCACCGTCTACAAAAACAGTCATTTCGGGCAAACGACCTTGTTGTACTCCGGATGCAAAACCCTTGGGAATATGTACAATCGTTGTTGCCTCATATTGCATGGCAATATCTTTTGAATCAAATAAGGAGGGTAATACACGGGCAACTTCAATACTCTCATTATCTGAAAGCATATCAATAAATGAACTGCTTAAGGGGCTATTATCCTCATCAACCACAATGACCGGCATCTGAGTTACCTTACCTTGTTGATAAACATGCCCCACCAATACACCATACAATACAGGTGCACCTAGAAAAAGCATCAATAGCACTTTATTATTGAAGAAGAGCTTAAACTCCCGTTGGATCAATTCTAAAAATTTTTTCACAGTCAAGCTCTTTAATTCGCATGGAGAACCACAAGCGTTTTTGTTAACAAATCTTTGCTACCGGCAACATCTTCAGGAACAATTTTCAATTCAAACACGGCCTGTTGCGGATCGAAATCAGGATAAGCTGAGGCAATGCTTGCGTACGAATTTAAGGCTTTAATACTAATCACCTTTGCTTTAACCTTTTTGTGATTCAAATAAGGAATTTCAACCTCAACAGCCTCTCCTTTTTGAAGTTTTCCCATTTTATTTTCGGGCAATGTGAATCTAAAATAGGTCGATCGATCGAGGAAACCATTGATAATCGGATAGCCTGCCATCGCCAATTCACCGACTTTCAGATTAATCGTTTCCACACTCATGTCCTGTGGAGCAATGACATATTTCTCCTGTGCAGCAACATTGACTTCAGATACCGCCCCGAGCGCACGCTCTTTCTGTCCCAAAGCCATAATCTGCTGTTCTTGCCTAGCCCCACCCTTTGCTTCAGCTAATTCAGCCTGTGCTGCAAGATACTGATTTTTAGCCCCCTGAAATTTAGCGTAGGTCTCGTCGTACTTTTGCTGCGGAATCAGGCTGTCCTGCAAAAGGGCATCCAGCCTACCTATTGATTTTTTCGCAAATTCATATTGTTCCTTAAGTCCATCTACCTTCGCCTGCAATTGTACGAGTTGCCCTTTCGTAGCACCTTTGACTGCCATGTTATATTGTGCATCAGCAGACTGCAGCGCTCCCTTTGCCTGCTCTTCTTTAGCATCTACCTCGGGAATACTCAAAATAGCCAAGGTATCCCCCGCATGCACAAAGTCACCTTCTTCAACCAGAAGCTTCGCAATTTTCCCCGGAACCTTTGTCACAACCGTCACTTGCTCTCGCTCCACCTTCCCTTCAATAGGCTTCTCTTTCACTTGATTTGTACAAGAAACAAAAATAGACAGGGATAATATCCCATATAAATTCTTCATGTTACTCATGTATAGTTTGTAATAATTTTCCTGATGTATGTAGTAATTCAACTGCAGCAGTACGTTGCTGCAAAACATTGTTAAAATAACCCAAATTAACTTTGTACCAATCGTTTTCAGCGGCCAATAACTCCGTAACATCTATTAATCCGGCTTGATACTGTTTAACAGCCATAGAAAGATTATTCTCGGCAACCTTCAACTGCTGTTCCCCCACTTTCAATTTTTGGTTCCCAGTTGTATAGGTAACTGTATTCTTGCTCAATAATAGATTTAATTTTTCCTGTGTATCTTCCCTTTTGGTCGTATTGATATTTTGATCGAGTTTAACTTGCTTTATCTTGTTATGATGCTCTCCGCCCGTATAGAGATCCCATTTAACCCCTACACCAACCATTAGATTGGGACTCCCCTTGATAGAATTAAGCGGTAAGTTGACCGTACCAAATAGCGGTTGGTCTTTCACCGTGAGTTTGGAGTTGAATACATTCAGATAGTTTGCGGATCCAAAGGCAAAGACAGCAGGAAGAGCTCCCCCCTTTTCTTTTTTATACAGGTACTCATACGCTTTTGAGGAAGCATCTAGTGCTTTCAATTCGGATCTTTGTTCGACATCACGTGGAAGATCCGACAAAAATATAGGTTTAAGTCCATAATGAATTCCGCCAACCTCCTGAAAAGATACCCCTGTTTCTTGTTCGATCTTTTGACACAACAAATCCCGATTGCCAGAAACCTCTACCTTTTTCTCTTCCAGCTCCAGCAAGGCCAATTTCAATTTATCTCTATCATAAGGTATTGCAAGGCCATTTTGAATCGCTTTATTCACCTTTTCCTGTTCTTTTTTTAATCGCTTTTCAGAATCGACAATCAATTTATCCACCTCATCCAACAACATCAGCTGATCAAAAGAAGCAATAATATCCTTTGAAAGTGTCTCTCGACCGGCCGATTCTAAATATTGTTGAGCCACAGCTTTTTCTTGCAATGCTTTTATTCCATTCGGAATCTGCAATCCCGAAAAGATAATCTGCTTTACAGACACCCCCGCATAGGCAGCTTGCCCATGCATACTAAATCCTGTTGCTCCTTCAAACAAGCCTAAGTTCAATAAAGGGATATTAACTGTAGGAATATCAATACTCCCATTGCTATGTACATAACCGTATAGCCCGAGTGCCGAGACATGTGGCAGCCGGTTTGCTTTTACTCCATCGGCTTCCAGACGTGCTTTATCGACTTCGTAAGCCTTCAATTTCAATTCTTTATTTGTCTGAAAGGCTTTTTGAATAATATCTTTTACCGAAGGGTCAATCAATGATTGCGCATGTAGTTTGTTTAAAAACATAACCGACGCCAAAGTCAATAAACCCAGGCATAACCTCTTATTCATCATATGATTCATTTATTCTTATAAAAATAGGACAACAACCGCCTCTTTTATCTGTTTAACAGTAAATCGTACGGTATGTTTGACTTCTGACTCTTTTTAATTAAACGTATCTTTTCAACGGCCAATAACAATCGTCACTTATGCATTCATGACATGAAGGACTGACCTCCACCTGTTAGCTTTTCCAAGATACAAAAAAAGGAATTCGTTTCTGTAGAAGGAATCCTGTATTAATTTTCATTTTTGCTAATTAATAAGTTATCTTTGGAGATCGAATTGAAATTTTGGTAATTAAGTCTACCACTTTATTCGATAATAATAAAAACAAGTTTTTACCCTAACCCGCTGCCTCCACGCAGAAAACTATGTTGCTTACAGATACACATACACACATTTATTACCATGCAGGAACCGAAAAACTGCAAGAACATCTACAACGTTGCTTCGATAATGGCATACAACGCCTTTTTTTGCCGAATGTGAATAGCGCTTCCATAAAACCTGTATTTGATACCGTAGCAGCTTATCCAGAACATTGTTTTCCGATGCTTGGATTACATCCCTGCGATGTAAAGGAAAACTATGTGGAAGAGTTAGAAACCATCCGAAAGAGCTTGGAAACACACAAAGTCCATGCCATAGGTGAGATCGGGCTGGATCTTTATTGGGATAAAAGCACGCTTGAAATTCAAAAAGATGCTTTTCGAACTCAGGTTCAATGGGCTAAGGAATTAAATTTACCGATCGATATCCACTGCCGGGAAGCCTTCACTGAACTGTTCGAATTATTAGAAGAACTTCACGACGACAAATTATTTGGCGTTCTGCACTGCTTTACCGGTTCCCTGGAGCAAGCCCACCAGGCTATCGATTTAGGTTTTGCTCTTGGTATTGGCGGAGTCGTCACCTTTAAAAAAGCGGGCTTAGATCAGGTGGTCAAAGAAATCGATTTAAAACATATTGTTCTGGAGACAGATGCACCTTATCTGGCTCCTGTCCCCTTTCGCGGTAAAGAAAATGAAAGTAGCTATTTGGTTTACGTCGCACAAAAGGTAGCTGACCTTCACCAGATCTCCATCGAAAAGGTAGCCGAAATCACAACAGAAAATTCAAAACGTATATTTGGTATATAATTTCAAAACTCAATGCATAATATCTTTATTATCTACACAGGTGGGACCATTGGAATGGTTAAAGATGAAACAGGAACATTCGTTCCTTTCGACTTTGAATTGATCAAACGTAATCTCCCTGATTTAAGTCGCTTAGACTATAAGCTGACCGTGCACTCTTTCGAACCCATTATCGATTCATCCAACATGAAACCTGAGATCTGGATTGAAATGGCACAAATTATTAAGGATAACTATGCAGATTACGACGGTTTTGTTATTCTACATGGTTCCGATACAATGGCTTTTACGGCCTCAGTATTGAGCTTTATGTTGGAAGGGCTCCAAAAACCGGTCATATTATCAGGCTCCCAATTGCCTATTGGGGAAATTCGAACGGATGCCCGGGAAAATATGATGACAGCGTTGGAAATAGCCTCTGCGAAGCAGGATGGTATCTCCATTATCCAAGAAGTATGCATTCTTTTCGACAATAAATTATTCCGTGGCAATCGCTCATTTAAATATAATTCGGCCAAATTTGAGGCTTTTAGATCGCCAAACTATCCCGTATTGGTTGAAGCAGGTATTCACCTCAAATATAATACAGATGCTTTATTAAATAATATTGATAAAGAATTTATCCTACATACCAAACTGGACAATAGGGTAGCCGTATTGAAATTATTTCCGGGGATCTCTGCGCAAACAATCAAAGCAGTCCTAGATTCCGATGTCCGCTCCATTGTTATGGAAACATTCGGATCGGGCAATACAACCACCGACACTTGGTTTCTGGATCTATTGAAGGAAGCAATTGAACAGGGTAAAAATATCCTCAACATTTCGCAATGTAAAGTAGGGTCTGTTGAATTAGGTCGCTATGAGACTTCACAAGGACTTAAATCCATCGGCGTGCTCAATGGCTACGACCTTACATTCGAAGCGGCAGTAACCAAATTAATGTATCTTCAAGGTGAGTTAGAAGATCAAAAAGAGGTCGCCTATTGGATTGAAAAGGATATCCGTGGTGAATTGACGATTAATGACTAATGACCAGGCACAAAATCACAAAAAAGGGAGCTGCACTCCACGCAGCTCCCTTTTTTGTGATCGGTTTCTATGAATTTCTCCCGCAGATTTATTTGCGAGCAACGGTGATTTTCTTATTCCTGCGTCAAACTAGCAAGCACTTCCGCAACAACAAAATTGCTTCCGCCAACAAAAATAAGGTTCCCTTGTTGATACGCTTCTTTTGCTGCATCAAACGCAGCTCCTACCGATGGATAATCAAGCCCCGTTAGACCAAATTCCATAGCTTCTTTCCGCAGCTCCTCGGATGGCATTGCACGCGGCATATCCGGAGCAGAGAAATAGTAGCTTGCATCCTTGGGCAGATAAGGCAACATATGTGATAAATCCTTATCGCGCATAGCACCTATCACAAAGTGCAATTTATCATAAGCCGTTGTAGCCAGATTTTTGAGCACTTCATGAATTCCGTCCTCATTGTGCCCCGTATCACAGATGATAAATGGATCCTTAGACAATTGTTGCCATCGGCCTTGAATTCCTGTGGTTGCCTGCACATTTTTTAGCGCTTGATGCACATGTTGATCACTGATCTCAAAGCCCAGTTGACGTAACTCATCCACAGCTAACAGGACGCCAGCAAGATTCTTGACCTGATAGGAGCCTTTTAAATCCAGTTGATAGTCTGCTGAATGACCTGCAGTATCCGTCGCTTGTACCGTCAAATAATCTTGGTCCACGCCCAGCATTTTCGTCTCATACTTGTCGGAAGCGAATTGGATCGGTGCATGCTCGATCGCTGCTTTATTTAAAAACACAGCTGCTGTCTCTTCAGCATATTCCGAAATAACGACAGGTGTATTTCTCTTGATAATTCCCGCTTTTTCGCCAGCAATTTCCACCAGTGTATTACCAAGAAGATTCATGTGATCAAAACCGATATTGGTAATTACGGACAGCAAAGGCTGAATAATATTGGTGCTGTCCAAACGTCCGCCAAGGCCGACTTCAATGACAGCGATATCAACCTTATTCTTCTCGAAATAATCAAAAGCCATCGCTACAGTAATTTCGAAAAACGATGGACTGACTTCTTCTATCAGCTCGCGATGGGTATTGACAAAATCAACAACAAATTCTTTCTCACATAACTGACCATTGACACGAATACGTTCTCTGAAATCCAGTAAATGTGGTGAAGTATAGAGGCCTGTTTTATATCCTGCTTCGGCCAAAATAGCGGCCAACATATGGGAGGTGGATCCTTTTCCGTTTGTACCGGCAATATGTAATGTTTTGAATTTTCGCTGTGGGTTATCCAAAGCAGCGCAAAGTTTGATGGTATTGTCAAGGTCTTTTTTGAAGGCAGAGGTGCCATCCCTTGTAAACATAGGCAATCGAGTATACAGATACTCGATTGCCTCATTATAAGCATTCATGTGAATGATTTTTATCTTAATCTAAAATTGAATACAATCCGTCCTGTTTGGGAGTCAGGAGCATTTGGCAATTGGTTTAGCCTAGCGCCACGTACAGCACGCTCACATTTCTCCAACAAGGATGGATCGGTAATCGTCGTTCCTTTTACACCAGCACGCGCATAGGTGATAACCCCTTGCTTGTTCACTCTAAACTCCACAGCAACCTTTCCTGCTTGCTGTCCATTATCGTCGATACTTGGCCGTTGCGTAAAACTTCGGTTTTCAATAGACAACATCATGTTACCGTTTCCAGATCCACCTTCGCCGTAGTTACTTGCTAAAGGATCACCCAGTTTGGAACCCTGATTTCCAGGAGTTGTCCCTGTACCATCACCAGCCCCAGTACCGTTATTTTTATTGCCTTTAAAAAGCGCTTTGGCATTGGCCTGTGGTGCCACTTCTTTTACAGCTTTGGTTGTTTCCGGTGCTTTTGAAACGACCTTCTTTTCAGTTTTTGTTACCGCAGGGGCATCTTCTAAATCCTGTGTGACAACCGCTTTCTCCGCAACTTGCTGCGTTGGAGTTGGGGTAGGTGTTTCAACAGGATCAATACGGTCGGGCCGTTCATTATTGGCGTTGGGATCCACCGATGGTTCCTCAACACTCATATAGTCATCTCCCATTCCCTCAGGTGAAGTACCGTAATTGACGATCATTCCCCCCATTCCATATTCATCAGGTGCCTGAGCTTTAAAAACAACAAAAAATCCAATCAAGAGCAACGATGCCATGACCAAAGTCGATATCCCCAATGCTTTGGGGAAATTATTTTCTTCATGTTGAAGGTGATATCTCATCGCATTAATCTCCTATATTAATAGCTGACCAATAAACTTAAAAAAAGTTTAATTGTTCCTATTTATCTTTTTTTGGTTCTGTTGCCAATACCACTTTAATCTTCAATCGATTAGCTACATCCATTACAGAAATAACATTTTGAATGGGAACTGTATTATCGACATAGAGCATAATTGTCACTTCCTCACCCGCAGCCATTTGCGATTGAATTGCAGCTTCCAATCCTTCAATGGGCACTGGAGTTTTGTCAATAAAATAGCCCAAATCTTTTGTAATCGATACCGTGACGGTCTTTTTAGCAACAGATTGTTCTCCCGCACTTGACTTTGGTAACAATAGCTTCACCACTTGCGGATTAGAAACTGCAGAAGCCAACAGGAAGAACAACATCAAGAAAAACATGATGTCATTCAGCGCTGAAGTATGTACTTCCGCAGATGGTTTATTTTTTCTACTTCGTAAGTTCATTATCTTCCGGGTTCATCCAATAAATCAATAAATTCTACTGCATCCGTTTCCATACGTAAAATCAATCGCTCCACCATCATATTCAAGATATGGTAGCCCAAATAAGCTAAGATACCCACCGCAAGACCTGATGCAGAAGACACCATTTTTACATATAGACCCCCAGATACAGAAGCAATATCAATACCACCAGCTAATTCCACGTCGTGGAAAATCTTAATTACTCCAAAGATCGTACCTACGAAACCAAGCATCGGGGCAATACCAGCAATAATACCCAAAATATTGATATTCTTTTCTAACTTGGCAACTTCCAATTTACCCACGTTTTCGATCGCTCCTTCAATATCTTTAATCGGTCTGCCGACACGCAATAAGCCTTTTTGCAACATACGTCCCAAAGCTGAGTTACTTGAACGAACTACAGCTAATGCCGAATCCAGGTTTCCGGACAAAACATTTGCTTTTACTTGCGACATTAAGCTGTTATCATATTTTGCGGCACGACGAATGGTCAAATAACGCTCAAAAAAGATAACCAATCCAATAAAGAACAACAGTAGGATTGGAACCATGATCCATCCCCCTTTGATCATCATATCGATCAAACTCATGTTTTCTGTAGGCGCAGCAGCAGGTAATGGTTGTTGTGCAGCTTGATTAAACGAATCCACAGCAGCCCGTGCTGTATCTTGTACTAATGACATAATTATTAACAGTTTTATATAGTTTCTATAATGTTTCTACCCAAGCACCTTCAATCTTTTTCTCTACAGATTTCTTAGCGAGGTCTGCCTCCGATTTTGTCATGTAGGTGTTTAAGATGATTTTCTTTCTATTTTTTTTAAACTTTCCCTCTACAGCACGTGCTGTTTTGTAGCCCATTTCCCGAAGGCGCTTGGCTTCCTGCTCTGCTTGTGCCATTGTCTTTGCAGAACCTATTACCAATTGATATCTGGGTTGAGCAACAGGAATAGACTCTTTGATCACAGGATTTGCTTCCAAAACCGGAGGTTTTGAAGCCGCATTGGTTGCTGGTACAGTTGTTGTCTTTTTAACAGAATCTGTCACAGTGCGATTAGCCAATGAATCAACTTTCTTCAAACTATCGGCTTGCAACTTATTGGACAATGTATCGGCAGGTATGATCGGCTTTTGTTGAATAAGGGTATCTGCCGCTTTTACAACAGGTTTGGTCGACCCAAATAATGAATCCTTCAACGCAGGATTGGTGTAAACGACCGCAACAGCAACCATTGCCAGCACAATAATTCCAGTCATCCAATACCAGATCGCATTTGAATTACGCGGCTCTTCCTCATAGATATTTGGGGCGTATGTTGAATTAGCGTTAGCCGACGCAATAGCACCGATTTCTCTTTTTGAAGTGTTTTCTTCTTGAGGTGCAGATAGATGGCTATCAGTTATTACAGGTGCATCTACAAGTTCAGACAGCTCAGTTTCCTCTTTCTTTATCGACGATTCTTCAACTTCAAGATCGGTACGATCACTTGTCGGTTGTGTCTCCGGAGAAAGCTCCTCTGCTACTAGACCCGTTACCACAAGCGGTTGATCTGCAGATTCCACTTCTTCTTTGACCTCTTCAACCTCGATCGTTTCGTCTTGATCTGCCGTATCCGGCAAAGACTCCTCGGCAGGCTCCACGTTATGATCGGCTTCCACCATCGGATCTTCTTCTACAACAGGGTCTTCTGCAACAGCTAAGGTCGTAAGTTCTTCTTCTTTGGCTTCTTCCAAAGAAGAAACAACTGTTTCAATCTCTGGTGCAACAAGATTTGTAACCGGCTGGAAATCGAATCCCGACAAGTCCAAGGGTTTGAAGACTAAACTTGCACCATAACTAATCAATAAGCCAAGATCATCGAGTTTAGCCTGTCCAAACTGACCTAAATCAGCTCTTAGGTTATCAACAGCCTCCGATAAGATCTGTTGCGCCTGATTGAGGCCCAAGTTTTCCTGTTGTTGGATATAATGAACAATATTAAATCCATGTTGAGCAGAATAGTCCAGCTCAACATAAGAAATCGGGGGCAAAAACACATTATTCTGTTTATCGAACTGAGCCGGAGAATGAATTCGTTTGAACACACCTATTCCGGGCACGTATACTTCCGCATAACGTTTTAATAAACTATTGATGTTTTTGCCTAGATTCATCGCGCACTATTTTAAGATGCAAATTTATAATCTTAATTCGTTAAAACGAATAATTAAGACCACCAATTACATTAAAGCCCAATCTTGGGTAATACATATAACGTTCGTATTCTTTTCCGAAGATATTATTTGCTTTGACAAAAATACCAAATTGCTTTTTGATTCGGTACTCTGCGCCTGCATTAAGATCAGCAAACGAAGCTATTGTTGCCTTATGTCCACTGTTGTCAACACGACTGCCATCTGCGTTATAATCATAAATATACGCATAGGTGTTTCCTTGTGTAGAAAGTTCAGCATCTACGAAAAATTTATCGGAAATATTGAAGCGTGCATTAGCCTGCATACGGAATTTTGGCAATCCCCATGCTTCTTCCTCATCACTCAATTTATAATCGTCTATATACACTTTTCCACCCAGATTAACCAGTTGTGAAAGACGTACATTGATTTCTCCTTCCAATCCCATATGTTTAGCTTTATTGATCACGCCATCATAAACGACATCAAAAGCCCAAGGAACATAACCATTTTGACTATCGCCAAATGCACTATTTTTAAATAAAGGCAATCCCTCAATCTGTTTGTAGAATACCTTTACTTTATAACCAAATGTTGCGCCAGCATTTCCTTTTAAACCCGCATAAACATTCATTTTCTCAATCGAGTTTATCATTTTAGCGTTCGGAGCCAAATACGGATTTTCTTTAGCGAAACTACGGAAAGAAGCTTGTTTCACTCCCCCATTAATTCCGGCAAACAAAGAGATATATTCAGGTGCCAAAGCAAAATCAGCCTCTACGGATGGGAAAATATTGAATCTTGAGCTATCGCCAAATTCAGAAGTTAAATTCGCACCCAAGGTTACGTTATAGTTGTCGCCCTTAAAACGAATATATGGATTGATGACCGCCAAATGATTTTTTACCTCAGCACTATCTTTCACATTATTCATTGTCACGCTCAAATTCGCACCAACATTGAATGCACTTAGGCGCTTGTTCAAATAACCGGATAATGCGATGGAATTTTCTTTGGCTTTATAAGCGTCTTTAAACAAATAACCATCAACTTTTGCGGAATAGCTTAAGGCTTGCTCATTTTTTGGATCCACATTACTTGATAGCTCTCCATTCAAATAGATATCTGTAAAGGTCTGTTTATCCGGAGTCGTATTCAACAAGGTTGTTCCCGATTGATCAAAAGTCTGGCCATAGAAGTTTGTGCCATAACGATTGTATCCGATGGTACCTTTAACGGTTACCGCATCCAATACACGGCGACCAAAGATACCGATATCCTGTGTACTGAACTTTTGTCCGTCAATATTACCCTTTTGGCTCAAATGTTTCGCAAATAAACCAAACCGTGTGTTTTCAAACTGTTCAGAAGCTAAATAAGCCTCCCCCAATATACTGTTATAGTTACCGATACCAAATTTGACATAGTTGCTACTATGTTCAAAAGGTTGTGCAAAAGGAATCTCCTGTACATTCAATTGTTTCAAACCGGTATTAATATCCAATTTCTTGTCCAAAATATTGTTGTAGGACAATTTGGGCTGGTATTCCCTTTTATTGGTCATATCTGGACTACGGCGGATTTTCACAGCATCCGCAAGAATTGGCTTGTAATCACGAACAACATCAAAAGAATCGATAGTGACCGGTTTCTCAGGATCATTCTTCTTGCCTGTTTCCTGTGCAAAAGAATTCAATCCCACGCCCATCAAAAGCGCTGCTAAAGTATATTTCTTCACGTTTCTATTTTGCAACTTCTTCATTGTATCCTATTTCTTTTTGTTGTTCAATTTATTTAGACGTTCTTTTGCTGCTGGCAAAATATCATCTTTCGCATCATAGTTATCCACAATCGATTCAAGTGTAGCTTTCGCCTGGAAAGAATCTCCTTTACCTGCATAAGCATCAGCCATGGTAATAAAGCTTTTCGCCACCCAATATTCGTACGAAGAGAAATTATCGGATAGATCCATTGCTGTTTTGATACAAGCATCGTATTGTTTATTTTCCAATTGTAGTACCGCAACATTGTATTTTGCTTCGGCACCGTATACTGTACGGCTCTTCAATGCAGCTAAACTGAATTCTTTCATTGCCTCAGTTTTCTTATTCTGCTTCACATAGCATTTACCGGCATACAAGAATGCATTTGCGATCTCCTCTTCCGAAGATTTTTCGTAATTCTTAACAGCGTTGGTGTAATTTAATGCTTCTTTATAATCCCCAATTTGGAAATAAGAGACCATTAGGTTATTTATTGCGAAACCATAGTTAGCCTTGTATTCAGAAGTAAGCTCCAGCTTTTTCAACAACTGTGTTGCTTCGTTATATTTCTTTTGTTTCAAATACAAATTTGACACCGAAATCAACGTGCGTTCCGTATAAGGAGATGTCCAGTCATTCAAGATAATATTATAATCATGTAGTGCATCTTCTGTATTGCCCAAAGCTGCGTTACTTTCAGCACGAACAAAACGCGCATATTTCTCTTGATTTGGTTTCGGGAATTTATCGAAATACGCATTTACAGCTTCCACCGCCCCTTGGTAATTTCCTCTCGAGAATAGGGTTGTGGCAGTCGAGAATGAACGTGAGTCTTGTTCAGATTTCGACGCATCCCCTAAGTTTGTTCCAGTTGCATATTTGATATACCCTGTTGCATCGCCTTTGTCCAAATAGATGTTCTCAATTGACCGCATGGCCTGTCTTGCTTCATCTGTTGATCCATATTGGTCGACTACACGTTGGAAAGTTGCCAATGCAGCATCATTGTTATCTTGATTATACTGAACTAGACCAATCGTCACCAAAGCACGTGGCACATAACTGCTGCGCGGATATTTTTCAACCATTGTTTGAAGGCCAGCAATTGCCTGATCACTTTCTCCCATCAAGAAACGTGTGTAAGGAATCTCAAACGCAATATCATCAGCATAATTAGAACTCGGGAATTGTGCAATAACAGCATTCAATGTTGAAATTTTACCATTGTTATCCCTTTGTAAACCTTGAATAATACCACGCTGGAATAACGCGTAATCCTGACTAGGCGCTTTAGAAGAGATCAACTTATTGTATTCTGTTAATGCTCTGCCGTAGTTTTTCGAAGAGAAATAAGAATCACCTAAGCGTGCAATTGCATCATTACGTGTATTCATTTCTATTCCTTTCGAACCACCAGACGCTAAGAAACGCTCGAAGTAATTTGCCGCCGTGCTGTAGTTACCATTACGGAAAGCCGCATAGGCTAACGCATAATTGGCATACCCATACACATCAGTTTTACTAGCTCCCGGCAAGCGTAGGAATTTATTGAAATTTGTAACCGCTTCACCGTATTTACGCACTTCGTACATTGCTTCCGCTTTCCAATAGGTGGCTAAAGCGTAAATTTCCTCGTCATAGCGAAACTCTTCAGAGCGCATGAATAGGGAAATTGCATTTTCAAAAGCACGCTCATTATAATACTCCAAACCTCTATAGTAGGTCACCTTTTGATAAGCTGCGTTTGCTTCTTTTCCACGTTTAGGGATAGATTCCAAAATATCAACTGCCTCACGGTAGTTTTTTGTACTCAACAATACTTCAGCAAGCAAAGTTTTTGCTTCCTCTAAGCGTTTCGATTTTGGGTACGTTTTCAGGTATTCTTGTGTCGAAGCCAAAGCCACTTGGTGGAATTCCAATTCATACGAAAGCTTAGCATAGTTGAATAAGCCTTCTTCTTGCATTGCTGGATCAAAATCCAATTTCGAAGCACGGAAAAATGCGTTACGCGCAGATTGCTTATTGCCTTTCTTCAAGAAAGCATCCCCTAGAGTAATCATCGCAGATTGATAATATGCGTCAGGATCAGTCATTTTTTCCAATTCAGTGATCGCTTTATCGTAATCCTTCAATTTGTAAGCGATGTAACCGATTTGGTAGCTATCCTGATTATTCTGCGTCTTACCTTGGTCTTGTGCCTGGAATTTATCGTAATACTCTTTTGATGTTTTTAAATCACCTTTGATAAAGTATGTTGCCGCTATAATACGGAACATCTCTGTTTCATTTTCTTGTTTTGTTCGCGACAAAATTGGCAACGCATAATCCAACACATCGTCGTAGCGTTTATCCAAGAAATACAAAGCAGTAATATAATAAGGGTAACTATTTTCGAATTGTTTAGATCCATTTAGGCGCTCAAATTCATTCAACGCCGTTTTATACTCGGCGTCTAAGTAAGAAAGATACGCGTAATAATAGATTGAAGCTTCCTGAAATTCAGTTTTCTGATCTTTCAATCCTTCAAATAATGGTTTCGCCGTTTTATAATCCTTTGTCATAAAGGAAGCATATCCATATTTAAAGCGATATTCTACATTTTCTTTACCTGCTAAATTTTTGCTGTCGATCTTGTTAAACCACTCTAAGGCCTTAACATAATCTTTTTTAGCATAATAGGATTTACCGATTTGAAAATAAGCTGCTTTAGCATTTGCACTGACAGGGAAATCTTTAATGTATTTCAGAAAACGGTTTTCGGCATCGGATTCGCCCAATTCCAGTGCGCAAACCGCTTGATAATACCGTACGTTCTCTTTCAACAAAGACAGTTCCTCTGTTTCGTCCAATTGCAAGTTGGATTTTGTCCGCAAAGCTTCAACACGGTCAAATTGGGCTGAAGCAGAACTAAATTTTCCGCGTTCATACAATTCCATCCCTGTTTTGTACGCCTTGTTGATTTGTTGCCATTCTGTCTGTTGCGCTAATGCTGGCGTCGCCATAACGGTTAATGCAACTCCCACCTGGTAAATCTTCTTATACATAATATGTGAAACCTTAATATGTTATTTATCTGCAAATGTAAATGAATCTCCCTCCAAACCGTGATAAATTCGCATTTCAAAGCAAATTTATCGAAAGCCTCTCTGCCATTAAAGGCTTTAAGATAGCCCCAAATTTATTGAAAATCAATTCAAATCTCCACTTCTCAGGGAGATAGTTTTATTCATTTTACTAAATTATACTTTAATTGAGCTATTTTACACAAAAGTTATTAACATCTGTGAATAACCCCGTATTATAACGGAAATTTTGCACAAAAAATATGCCCGACAAAAAATAAAGTCAGGCATACTATTGTTGCATTTGAAAACAGTGCTATTTAGTCTCATACGTACATTAACGCACGTCAAAACCAATTTCGACTATCCGCGTTGCCCTGCTAATAGATACAAGACAGCCATGCGCACAGCAACACCATTTTCAACCTGATCCAAAATAATTGAATGTTCGCTATCCGCGACATCCGATGTGATTTCGACCCCCCGATTGATTGGCCCGGGGTGCATAATTGTGATTGGCTTCTCTAAAGAATCCAAAATCTCTTTATTCAATCCATATAGCATGGAATATTCCCTTAAGGAAGGGAAATAGGCAATATCCTGACGCTCCAATTGAATCCGTAACATATTTGCAACATCACACCAGTTCAACGCTTTTCGCAAATCATGCTCTACTTTTACACCCAATGATGTAATATGTTTAGGAATTAGTGTGGTCGGACCACAAACCATCACTTCTGCACCTTGCTTTTGAAGACATAAGATATTCGACAAGGCAACGCGTGAATGCGTAATATCCCCAACGATAGCTACTTTACGACCAGCTACATCACCATAGCGTTCACGGATCGAAAATGAATCAAGTAAAGCTTGTGTAGGGTGTTCATGTGCTCCGTCACCTGCATTGACAATTTGTGCATCAACATGTTTACTTAGAAATACCCCAGCTCCGGCGTATGGATGTCTCATCACAATCATATCAACCTTCATTGCAAGAATATTGTTCACCGTATCGATGAGTGTCTCACCCTTACTTACTGAAGATGAGGATGCCGCAAAATTCACGATATCCGCAGAAAGTCTCTTTTCAGCAAGTTCAAAGGATAGACGTGTCCGTGTCGAATTTTCAAAAAACACGTTGGCAATCGTAATATCCCGTAACGACGGAACCTTTTTGATTGGTCTATTTAATACCTCTTTGAAATTACTTGCTGTATCCAGGATCAATTGGATATCATTCTCATTTAGATCTTTGATCCCCAATAAATGGCGGGTACTTAATTGTTCTGCTACAGATGACATTTTATAGTATATTCAAATATTTACTAATCATTTTTTATTGAAAGTGCCTGTTTCCAAAGGTCACCAATAACCTCTAGTATCGTCATGACACCGCTATTAATCGCTAGCTGACGTCTTCTTTTCTGTAATCAAGATAATACTATCCTGATCCTCTGATTCTTTCCAGTTAACAATTACTTTTTGTGAATCAATAGAATCTACCTGTATTCCGATATAATCAGGCTGAATAGGGATCTGTCTAGAGAAGCGGCGATCGACCAAAACAAGCAATTCTATTCTTCTTGCACGGCCAAATGCCTGTACAGCATCCATTGCCGCACGAATAGTACGTCCTGTCCATAAGACATCATCTATAAAGATGACCTCTTTACCTTCTACAATAAAATTGATATTTGTGCTATTTGCTAAGATTGGACCAGTATTCCCTTTCGTACGGAAGTCATCGCGATAAAAGGTAATATCCAAATCGCCAACTAAAATCTCTTTTCCGATCATTTGTTCAAGCTCTTTGACGATACGTCTCGCTAAGAAAGTTCCTCGGGGTTGAATACCTATGACGACAGCATTTGAAAAATCACCGTGATTCTCAATCAATTGACGACATAGTCTTTGAATTGTGATTTGAAATTTTGGTCCGTCTAATAAAATCGACTGTTTCATTATGGGAATGTTTGAGCAAAGCTACACTTTTTTTAACAAAAACGAAGCCATGAAGGGCAATTAATTTCAATATTTGCACCCAACTGGCACAATAACAAAAAGTGATTTAAACAAAGAATATCTTCCTTTCAGGGAAATTTACAAACCAATTATTCTAGCACATTAACAGATTTTGAAGTTATATACAATACGAATTGCCAATCATTTACAGCAAATTCCCTGAAATCGAAATGCTATAGGTAGAGACTATTCATCTAGCTTGGCACGTTTATTATTCCGTGCAAAAAAATACACCGGTACACCGATTAATACAAGTATAAAGCCGGGCCAGGTATATTGTGGCTTATAGATAATTAATAATACACAAAATACGGTACCTATCAACAGGTACAAGATTGGTGTAATCGGAAAGAGGAAGGTTTTATAAGAACGTTCCAAATCGGGTCTCCGGATACGCTGAATAATAACACCTAGCACTGTGACCATATAAAATATGACAATAACAAAAGATATCATATCCAGTAAATTGCCATATTGTCCGCTCAGGCAAAGTAAGGAAGCCCAGATTCCCTGAAGCCATAACGATCGCGCGGGCACATCATATTTGTTATTGGGAATCGCCTGCTTCAGAAACAATCCATCTTTTGCCATGGTCTGAAAAACACGCGCTCCGGACAGTGCAAGTCCATTAACACAACCAAAGGTCGAGATCATGACCAAAATCGCCATCGCTACCGTGCCACTATGTCCCAATATTTTTTCAGCCGCCGCTATGGCAACACGATCATTTGCCGCAAAAGCAATTTCCTCTCTATTTAATGCCGCCAGGTAAATGTAATTACAACTTATATAGAGCAACATCACCAAGCTAGTTCCGATAACCAATGCCCGAACAACATTACGCTGCGGATTGACGATCTCACCGGAAACAAACGTTACATTTTCCCAGGCCACACTACTAAATACAGAACCTACCATGGCAGCAGCTAATGCCCCCATCAGTACGCCTCCTGAGATCTGCGACCAGCCTGCTCCTTTCAAATTTTGAAAAGAGTCCCAGCCATAAGCCATATTTTCTGAAAAATGATTTTCTTTAATCAAGAAAAGGCCACCTAAAATCAGTAAAATCAGCGCAATGATTTTTGCTGAAGTAAAGAAAGATTGAACAGCTTTCCCACTCTTGATCCCTCTTGTATTAATAAAAGTAAGGAGAATAATAACACCCATAGCAACAATCTGTATCCAGGTAATCTTAAACTCTCCACGCTGAAATAGCGGTGTTGCATCATTTAGCTGCGGAATAAGGTAGGCTGTAAACTTACCAAAGGCAACAGCTACAGCTGCTATCGTTCCCGTTTGAATGACAGTAAATAAGCTCCAGCCATATAAAAAGCCGATTGGCTTCCCAAATATTTCTGTCAGATAGGTATATTGCCCGCCAGCCTTTGGATACATAGACGACAACTCGCCATAGCAGATTGCCGCCGCAACAGTTGCTAATGCGGTCAATAACCAAACTATCGCCAACCAATATCCGGATCCCAGCTGCCGCATCATATCACTCGATACAATAAAAATACCGCTTCCGATCATCGATCCCATGACCAGCATAACTGCATCCCACAATTTTAATTGACGTTTCATCATAACTTAAGGTTGGTTTTATATGGCGTTAAGCTAAGAAAAAATAATCAAAAAAAATGCTGCCCTTTCCTACATCGCATCAAAAAGTGTTTTTCCTTTTCGAATACCTGTAGTAAAGGGCAGCTCCTTCGGTTAAAATGATGTCTCTAATTGTTACTCAACACCATATTGTTGTTTATACGATTTTTCTAAATCGGTCACTTGCTGTAGCAATTGTTTTTCCGAGGTAGAGGCTAAAATACTCTTATAGGCACCCAAAGCACGCAAAGCTGTTCCAATATTGGAATATTCAAGTTCTGGCTTCGTTTGGGCAATATCCTGATACCAACGCATATTTTGGGTCATAAACTTCAAGTTACGGTTTACAATCTCATTCGCACGCTTCGTTTCACCAGTTTCATACAACACATTGACAATTGGAATATAGCCTAAAATATCACGCATCAAATAAACACGTTTTGGCATTTTCTCAAAGGTTTCAACAGCGATTTTACGCGCCTCATCCTTATGACCTTCCATCATCAACTGTGTCGCTGTACCACCCATTACAGTATTTGTAATCATGGTAATCATGCGGTAAGATTCAGGATCCAGGTAAGAAGCATGTGCCATATTACCCCATTGGTATTTCGTAGTAATGTCTTTGTAAGCAGACTGTGTATCAACCAATGTACCTTCTGCTCCGGCAGGAGTTGCAATTGGCATCAAGCGCAGCGCAAAGCCCTCTTGTACTAAATATTTATCTAAACCAAGGTAGTTATCATTTGGAACTGTTGCCGCAAAATAAATTGGACGTTTCCAATCGTTATTCAATAACACATTTAAGATAGATAATTCAGCTCTAGAAATATAATTTCTATTGTAGGTCCAGCTCATGGTATCGACAATAGATTCTTGCCAAGCTTTAGGAACGACATTATTTTTCAGAACAGATTCTTTATTCACTGGAAGGCTAAAGTTTTTGGTTGGCAGGAAGTTTTCAAACTTACCACCTCTCAATTCCAATTTGTTCTTCTGGTCGTCAGACAATAAAATCTGCATGATCAAATCCAGATCCACATGTCCTGGAACTTTCATATCCTGATAATAAAGCACTTCGCGAACACCTTTCTTGAACTTTTCATCATCGATATTGATCGGTAAACCATCTGCCTGATTCACTTTTTGTTTCATCTGGCGCATATACCAGTCCGAACTCAACAAACTTAAGTTTACGACACGTACATCCGGACGATAATTTTCGACTTCCTGAACATACCATAAAGGATAGGTATCATTATCACCGTAAGTAAATAAAATAGCATTGGGCGCACATGACGCCAAATAGTTTTTAGCAAGATCACGGGCAGTTGTTTTCTCCGAACGATCGTGATCATCCCAGTTTTGGAAGCCTAGCAATACTGGAGCTCCCAATAGACAGGCTACTGTAGCGGCACCAGCTGCAATTTTACCATCCACTTTTTTGCTCAGATAATCCGCAATAGCGAAAACACCAAGTCCGATCCAGATGGCGAAGGCATAAAAAGAACCTGCATACGCATAGTCACGTTCACGTGGTTGAAGTGGACTTTGATTTAAATATAATACAATTGCTAATCCTGTAAAGAAAAACAACAGACCCACAATTCCCGCATCGCGTTGTCTCTTTCCAAAATGCCAGAATGCGCCGATTAAACCAATGATCAAAGGCAAGAAGTAGTATTTGTTATTCGAAGGGTCAGTCTTCAAAGAATCTGGAATGGCATTTTGTCCACCAACATGCAACTGATCAACAGGTTTAGCACCTGAAATCCAGTTACCTTCGGTAAATGAACCCTGCCCTTGTTGGTCATTCTGACGACCGGCAAAATTCCACAAGAAATAACGGCCGTACATATGTCCGATCTGATAACTGAAAAAGAACTTCAAGTTATCGCCAAAAGTCGGCGACTGGCCTTCCGGGATTTTTAAGTAATCACGATAATATCCATCATGCCCATCTCGATTGCTGTAAACACGAGGGAAAAACATCGTTTTATCGTATTTATAGTCCATACCGTTCTCCACCTTGGTATACTTGTCCTTATCTTTTCGATATGTATACGTAGGTTCGGCATCAACCACTTGCGCATCAAATGTAGGTCCGTTTAAAAGAGGCTCACTTGCATATTGCTCACGTCCAAGATAACTCACAAAAGAAAACGCATTATCCGGATCACTGTTATTTAACGTAGGATTTGCCTTGGCACGCACCGTGATCATGGCAAAGGAACTATAACCAAAAATGATAAATGCTGCACTGATTAAGATCAGGTTTAGCATCGGCTTGACCTTTTTGATTGAATACCAGATCCCATATACAAAAAGAGCTACCGCTAAAATCATGAATAGGTTAAATCCAGTTCCGAAGCCCATTCCCAAGCTATTCACAAAGAACAGATCTAAATATGCTGCCGCTTTCACGGTGTATTGAATAATACCCCATAAAATCAACGCCAAAACAACGACACCGATCAAGAAAGCTTTGATCGCCCCCGATGATGTTACAGTTTTTGAACGTTTAAAATAAATCACCAAAGCAATTGCCGGAATCACCAAAAGGTTCAGTAAGTGCACCCCGATAGAAAGTCCCATCACATAGGCGATAAAGATCAACCAGCGGTCCGAACCAGCTTCATCGGCATGGTTTTCCCATTTTAGAATACCCCAAAATACGACGGCTGTACATAAAGACGACATGGCATATACTTCGGACTCTACTGCTGAGAACCAAAATGTATCCGTAAAAGCATAAGCCAGTGCACCAACAGCGCCCGAGCCGAATATTTTGATTAAATCGGTTGATGTATATGATCCATCAACACCTTTTACAACGATTTTCTTTGCTAAAGCTGTAATTGTCCAAAATAAAAACAAAATGGTCAGACCACTACATACCGCAGATCCCACGTTCATCCAGAAAGCAATTCGTGTAACATCTCCACCAGCAAGGTTTGAGAATATATTTTGAATCATTAAGAATAAAGGTGCTCCTGGCTGGTGCACAATTTGAAGTTTAAAGGCTGAAGCGATAAACTCGCCACAGTCCCACCAACTCGTCGATCGTTCGGCAGTCATGACATACGCTACAGTTGCTATTAGCGCACATATCCATCCTAAAAGATTGTTGATTTTAGTATAGTTCATAAAATGATAACTGTAAAAAGTATTATTAATACGGCTCGAAAATAAGGATAAGTTAATAAGAAATGAACTTTATTCTGATTTTTTAACACATATTAATTGAAAAAATTTCATTACGCGATCCAATATTGGCTGAAAGGAAAGCATTCGCAAAAGCACTCGTGTACTTTTGTGAGCCAACATCTCGATAAAAAAGCTTAGCGCGCATATCTTTTCAAATCAAAACAAAAATTATTTCTTTGAAAATCAGCCCTAATACACTTTTAAGTTCATTTTTATTTGCAGAAATGAGAATAGTCCGTATATTTGCATCATCAAATGTGAACGAGATCATCACGATAGCAATCACTTTTGAATTGTTTGTCCGATAGTATAAGGGTAGTACAACAGTTTTTGGTTCTGTTTGTCTTGGTTCGAATCCAGGTCGGACAACAAACAATAGAAAAGGCTTGCAAATGCAAGCCTTTTCTGCGTTATATGCAAGGCTTATTATTTATAAAAGGGTTTAGATTTTTTTAAATTTACATTTTGATTTTTAAAACAAATCTCTATCTTTGCGTCGTCAAAAAGAGAAAAACGGAAACGTTGACTTTTTAGAGACATTGTCCGATAGTATAAGGGTAGTACAACAGTTTTTGGTTCTGTTTGTCTTGGTTCGAATCCAGGTCGGACAACTTTTAAAGTTAAGCGTATATGGATTGTGAAAACAATCCATTTTTTTTAATGTTTAACTTTAAAAAACAGTAAGGGAATAAAAATATTGAATAAACGACAATACAATAACCCAACATAAATATACAAAACCATGCCTTTGCAATTCAACACGGTTAAACTATTTGCAGGTTCTGGCACTACAGAACTAGCCGAAAAAATCGCACAATCTTACGGGAAACCACTAGGAGACAAAACATTGTCACGTTTTAGCGACGGTGAGATTCAACCTTTCTACAATGAGTCAGTTCGCGGAAGCGATGTATTCATTATCCAATCTACCAACCAACCTACCGACAATCTTTTTGAATTATTATTGATGACAGATGCAGCGAAGAGAGCTTCAGCGCATTATATCACAGCGGTAGTCCCTTACTTTGGTTTCGCAAGACAAGATCGAAAAGACAAACCAAGAGTTGCTATTGGCGCAAAAATGATCGCCAATCTGTTGACTGCAGCTGGTATCCACCGTATCATGACAATGGACCTGCACGCAGCACAAATCCAAGGTTTTTTCGATATCCCTGTTGACCATTTGGATGGCTCTATCATTTTTGTTCCTTATATCAAATCGTTAAAACTTCCAAATCTAACGATTGCTTCACCAGATATGGGTGGTTCATACAGAGCACGTACCTTTGCTAAATTTTTCAATGCAGAAGTTATTATCTGTGACAAACGTCGTAAACGTGCAAACGAAATCGAATCAATGTCAATTATCGGCGATGTAACTGGTCAAGATGTGGTTTTGATCGATGATATCTGTGATACGGCTGGTACACTTTCAAAAGCAGCGGCATTGATCATGGAAAATGGTGCAAAATCTGTAAGAGCCGTTTGTACACATGCTGTGTTGTCCGGAAAGGCATATGAAACAATTGAAAACTCAGTATTGTCAGAAATGATCGTAACCGATACCATTCAATTGGATCCAGAAAAAGCAAAACAATCGACCAAAATCAAAGTATTATCAACGGCTGATTTATTTGCAAAAGCAATCACAAGTGTAAATCAACACTCTTCAATCTCTAATTTATTTGAAGTAGAGTAATCTTTGAGTTTTAGATCCTAGATATTGGACCCTGGTACAGAAAGCATTCAGCTCAACGACCAGGGTCTTTTTTTTGTATTGCGCCACCACCCCACCTTCTCCCAAAAAACAACAAACATTTAAAAGTGCACTTCCGCTTGGTTCTTATCTTTTAACCATAGGCGAATAGCCCTTTTTATCGAGTATAAGCGAGTATATAAGTTAGCAATTGATTGATACCAAATTCTACAATAACAGGGGGTTAGCAGGGGTATAACAGGGGTAAAGCCCTGCTAACCCCCTGTTATACCCCTACTAAGAGAGTCCTATTCCAGTTTTAATATAGGAAATGGTATTAATTTGGTCATACATTAGGGTAAACAAGCAGCATTGAATAAGTATAGTCATGAACACAGAAAAATTGAACACATTGAATAAGTGCCTGTTTCCGAGCTAATATCGATCGTATTTTTTTGATAATATCAGAAATTAGATTATCTTTGCACCTCAAATTTATAAAAAATTAAAAGATGAAATCAATTGCTATTAGCGGTTCTGTAAGACAGAACGTAGGGAAAAGAGATGCAAAAGAATTGCGTTACCAAGGTTTAGTACCAGCAGTACTTTACGGTGGTACAGAGCAAACAGCTCTTTCTGTATCCGCAGCTGATTTGAAACCAGTTCTTTACACTGCAGACGTAATCATTGTTGAATTAAACATTGAAGGTCAAACTAAAAGAGCTATCGTTCAAGACGCACAATTCCACCCATTAACTGACTTAGTTACTCACGTTGACTTTTTAGAATTATTTGATGACAAAGAAATATCATTAAATATTCCTATCAAATTAACAGGAACTTCACCAGGTGTAAAAATGGGGGGTAAATTAGTTCAAAAATTACGTAATTTACGCGTAAAAGCATTACCTGCAAACTTGCCGCAAGACATTGAAGTACCAATGGAATCTTTAGAAGTTGGTAAATCAGTTCGTGTAGGTCAAATTCAATTGGAAAACGCAAAAGTATTAAACAATGCTGATGATACAATCGTATCAGTAATCATGTCTCGTGCATTGCGTCAAGCTGAACAAGAAGCAGCTAAAGCAACTAAAGGTGGTAAAAAATAATCTGAACAAGATTTTTAAAATACTGCAGAAAGCACCGAAATTCGGTGCTTTTTTTGTTTATTAAAATTTCTATTTTTGCAGCATGAATTATCTTATCGTTGGATTAGGCAACATTGGCAGTGAATATGCCGATACACGGCATAATATAGGTTTTATGGTTACCGATGAACTTGTTAAACAGGTTGGCGCCAGTTTCTCCTTGCTCAAGTTGGCCTATTATAGCGAATTTAAACAAAGGGGGCACAATGTCACTGTGATTAAACCTACGACTTATATGAACTTAAGCGGCAAGGCCGTCAATTACTACATGCAACAATGCAAAGTTCCTATTCAGAATGTATTGGTGATTGTGGATGATCTGGCCATTCCATTTGGTTCGCTAAGGATGAAACCCAAAGGAAGTAGCGCCGGTCATAACGGGCTCAAATCCATTGAGCAGCTTTGCGGCGGACAGGTTTATCCGCGCTTACGTTTCGGTATTGGCGATAATTACCCAAAAGGTAGACAAGTAGATTATGTACTTGGCCCTTTTGACAAAGAGGAACAAGCTGAACTACCGGCTTTAATTGACCATTCCGTTAAAATGATCCAGAGTTTTGTCAATATCGGCATCGAGCTGACGATGACAAATTTGAATACAAAATAGTAAACGTTTCTAAAGCTCATTAATGTAGTGCCTTATATTGGTATTGATTTATAACAAAAAAGACCGATTTAAATCGGTCTTTTTTTATTTTTTACTCAGAGAACTTTACATTAGTTACTGCTTTCTGCCCGGGCCTTTTCTTTTTCAATCTCCATCTTAATCGTGCCGCTTACCTTCTCTTTTAATTTCCCATTAGCCTGCTCATCGTTTTTCTGTTCACTTGCTTTCTTCCGGGTCGTAACGATAATGACACCATCTTTGCCTGCATTTCCATACAACGCAGTCGCACTTGCATTTTTCAAAATCTCTATTGATTCAATATCCTTCGAATCAAGTTTTTCCAAACTGGTCTCCCTCTTAACCGTCCCATCAACCACAAGCAATGGCTTGACTTTTCCATCATAGCCACGAACACGAACAGATGGAAAATCAGTACCAATAGACTCATTCGCTGAATTATTCCCCAACAATCCCATTACCGCGTTAGAACTTATCCTTTTTGATTTATCCGAAAAAACATCCAGTTTCGCGTCATCTGATTTCTCACTTTTCTTATAACCAACAACAGTAACAACCTTGTCATTCTGTCCTTCGTTTTTCTTAGAACCAATCGTCGAACTAATCTTATCATCCGCTCTGTTGTCATTCTTATAGCCAACGACGGTAACAACATTATCCCCCTTTTTATCATCCTGTCCAATTGGACGCACTTTATCACTCACTTTATCCGGATTTTCACGGGCCCATTTTTTTGTCGTAATCAATATAACGCCATTCTCTGCATCTGATCCATATTTAACGGTCGCAGACGCTCCCTTTAATACCGTTATATTGTCAATTCCATCCGGCGTCAGCGCCAGCTCCTTCACCATTTTTTGATCTGCTCTCTTGCCATCAATAACATACACCACATCAGTTGACTTATCATTCGTTAGCTGATCATCACGATACGTCACCCCTATCGTAAGCCCTTTGAGTTTGGTCATATCTTTGCCAATATGAGCTCCTTCCTTCAATTTCACTTCAAGGATACCGTCTTTCCCAACATCTTCACCATACTTTTCAATAGCAGCCTTCCCCTGTAATACCGAGACTGATGCTATAGCATTTGGATCGATATCATCCACAGTAAAAGTTCTTTCCTGCACAATACCATTCATGACACAACGTAATTTTTTTTGCGCTATATCCGAATGTTGTTGCATCTCAACAGTATTGGCCAAGATTGCTCCGCCAGCAATATCAATTGAAGACTTCGTCCGATACTTGATCATATCACTATCATTCGAAAACCAGTACTTCGCCAGTTTTCCTTCAGGAATAGCCAAAAATTCTGCCTTGGAGACCAATTTATTATCCACAAAATACTTTTGATTTTTTGAGAAATCAATAGCAGATCTTTTGATTTCCCTAAAATCTCTCGCCTCCACCTGATTTGCTTTAGCCAAAGTATCCGCTAACGCAATAGAGCTCCTATTTGATTGATCTTCCTGAGATTTTAAATCAGCTGTTGGCAACTGAATAGGTAATACTGTCTCATTTGCCTTCTCAACTACCCCCTCAATACTACCCTCCGCTTTACTTACCGTAAATGCTGCTCCCGTCAATAAAAATACCGGTAAAAGAAAGGCGTATTTACTCAGCTCTATTTTCGATGATCGCTTCTTGTTCATCATCATAATACGACGTTTTAAAAGTTTAAAATTAAATTGATTACTCAACCCTACTGAAGTGCCCTTTTTGGACACATTCAATAGGCTGTATTGGTACGTCTGCTTGTCAATTCCTTTATCGAGAACCTGTTGATCAGTCAGGAACTCCAAATTTTGGCGAATGGCCCTGCGCATGAGCCAGACGAAAGGATTGTACCAACAACACACCAATATCATTTCAAACAGTAAAATATCCAGACTGTGAAGGCCTTTCACATGAATATCTTCATGCTTAAAAATATCTTTTAGTTCAGCATCAACATGCTGTCCTTTATTGACATAGATTTTATTCAAAAACGAAAATGGAACAATAGGAATAAGCACATTCCGGAATAGATAAGTCCGCCATTGATCGGACCTCGAATTCAGATGAATTCGAAATAAGCTCAATAATTGAAATACAAATTTTAATAACAATACAACAGCACCGGCCATAAACACGATTTCCACCAACCTTCCTAACGTCAGCTGCTGTTGAACCTCCGGCTCCGTAATATAAAGTGAAATCCGCTCGCCTACGACCCCAATACTCAATCCACGCTGTACAAACAAAGACTTTAAATCCAAAAACGGATACAGAAAAGCAAATAGCCCCCCTACTAAGAAGTAGGCTCTATTTAAAAAATAGAACGTCAAGCCTTTCAACAGTCCAATATATCCCAGATAGATAATACCCAACAACAGGTTGACTTGTATAATATAGGTTAGTAGACTTTCCATGCCATTAAGATTTATTATGCTTAATCATATCCATGATCTCCTTTAACTCATCGGCCGTCAGTTTTTCTTCCTGTACAAAAAAGGAAACCATCTCCTTATAGGAATTTTTGAAATAATCGCCCACAAAGGAGTTCATAAACTTGGCCTTATAATCTTCCTCACTCACCATCGGCTCGTAGCGTTTGGCATTGGCATAGCGTACTGCTTTCACAAAATCCTTACGCTCCAGATTCTTTACTGTCGAAGCCAAAGTCGTATAAGGCATCTTCTCGCCCTTTACATTATCCAAGATCTCTTTTATAAAACCTCCATTGAGGCTCCAAATGGATTGCATTGCCTGCTCTTCCTGTGCTGTTAATTTTTCCATGTCTTTATCTTCCTTTTTCTAATCTATCACTAATCTACGAATAATTCGTAAATACAAAAAATATTTTTTCGTTCCTTTTCGGATCTTCCCCAAAATAAGGCCTTCCTCAACCCTCCCAAAAAAGAAGTGGCTCATTTCTTGCGTATTTAAACTCAAATCCGACGAATATAAGTTAGCTGGCAGAAAATTTGCGATACGTTTATTTTAATTCTAAATTCATTCATAAATCGCTTCATCAATTGAAAAAAAAGAATTTCCACTGTATAAAATTGATAGCAATCAGTCGCACTGTTCATTCCAAAAGGAGATGGTTTAAAACAAATACAAGAAAGATAAATGGCTAAAAATATCAAAGCGATCAAATGTCCGCATTGTGGCAGTATAAAAATCACCACATTACGCCCCGATTATTACAAATGTGATAGCTGTGGAACAGAATTTTTTCTGGATAGTGATGACATCAATATCAACCACAACTATAACTACCCACGCAACAACCAAGATCAATATAAAGCCATACGGATTGTATTATTTGCTGTTGTAGGCTTTATTGCGCTTATGTTTGTCATTGGAGCCCTAAGCGCTATTTTTTCCAAAAAGCCAGCGCCCAATTATTCAACTTACAGCACTTCCAATACAGCAGAGAAAAAAGAAGAGGCCGAACCACTGGAATGGAACTATGCAAGCAACACGCTATTTTTGGATAAAGATAATACGCCACATGTTGTTGTCGTCGGTAATGTCGGAACCTTCAGAAAACGAATGGACGAAGGCAAGGACAATAAAGTTTATATCGGACTCTTCGATCCCAAAACAGGTAAAAAAGAATGGGTAAAGGCTTTGATGGAAACTCCCGTCGAACTGTCAAGCAGCGACGTCACACTTCAGGTATTTGAAGACCAGAATCTATATATCATCGTCAAATCCAAATATATTTATCAGCTGGACAGAAATACACTCACGTATAAAAGTGTCCTTGAGAACTATGTAAAAGATGCACCATCTTTAAGCACAGGCATCGCTAAAGTTGAATTTAAATACGAAGACTATGGTTCGGCCTATCAAATTGTCAACAATGAAGGACAAAACCTAGCTTATTATCCCTTGATTAACAAATCTATTCCCGACAAACAGCTGTACGACGAAAGAAGAAAAAAGCTTCCCAACCCAACTACAAAAACGGAATTTACCTTTTCAAGTAAATCCAGTTATTATCCAGAAGAAAAAATCCAGTTAATCCAATACAGTTACCAATATCAATATGGATTCCCAAAAGATAGCCCGCGATTTTCCTGGGATAAAGACTATGGCGGGTCGGGCATATTCACCGACCGCGATCCTTATAAAAAGGTATTGATTAATCCATGGCAATTTAAAGGCGCCCGTCTGATCAGCTTCAAAGACTTTACGCCAGGAAGACTTTACTTTCAGCCCGTAATCATTGCGCAGAATGACAAAACGCTACTCATTGCGTATAAACCAACGCCTGCTGAAGACGACCCTTTCCAGATCCAACTATTGGATGTGGCAACAGGCGCAATACAAAAAACAGTGACCACAGACCTTAAATCCATGTATGGAAATGGGAGCCTCCTCAAAGATGGTTTTATTATAAAGGGAGCCAGCGACTATTATTATTTTGATAATAGCGGCAAACAAATCAACAAGTTTGAAGGGTATAACCCCAAATTCGACACACTAAATTAAACACTATGGGACTATTTAATCTTTTTAACAACCAGCTTTCTGAAGTCATCGAGTGGAAAAACCAAGACCCTCGATTATTGTGGTATAAATTCCCATCCGAAAGGAATGAGATCAAAAATTCCAGCAAGCTGATCCTCGCTCCAGGGCAGGGTTGCATCCTTGTCTATGAAGGAAAAGGTGAAAACCTGTTGACTGAACCGGGAACGTACAACCTCAAAACGGACAACCATCCATTCTTTACCACTTTAGCGCGTTTGCGGCAGAACTTTGAATCCGAACATAAGCTTT
This sequence comes from Sphingobacterium paramultivorum, assembly GCF_014109745.1. NCBI lineage: Bacteria > Pseudomonadati > Bacteroidota > Sphingobacteriia > Sphingobacteriales > Sphingobacteriaceae > Sphingobacterium > Sphingobacterium paramultivorum. Next base: position 5,749,737 of record NZ_CP058555.1, on the reverse strand, counting down.
ACATCTACTTTTTTCGCACAGCCGCTATCGTCAATCAATCCTGGGGAACGGGGACACCTATTAAATACATCGACCCCCATTACAATTTACCAATAGAAATCGGCTTGAATGGTACGTTCTCTTACCTCATCAAGGAACCGGTACATTTCTATAAAAACATTGTAGCTAATCAAAATACGGTTAGCACAGCTGTCATTCAGGACATCATCAATAATCGGATCCCACAACAAATTATTGCGCAGATTGCACAAAAAAAACTGGGTTACAATGAGATTGACAGTCAACTGGGACTGTTATCCAACGACATCAAGACTGCGGTTGAACAAGATTTTAATGACCTTGGTCTCGACATTACGGATTTCAAAATCTTAGGAACTCAATTTGATCCCAATACACAACGAAGAATTGGAGAAATCGCCGATTTAAGCACACAAAATCAGGCGGCACAACAGGCGGGTCTAAGCTATGTTGAATTAGAAAAACTACGTGCGCTCCGTGATGCCGCTAAAAATGAAGGGGGAATCGCCGGTGTAGGGGCACAGCTGGGCGTCGGTATGGAACTCGGAAAACAGTTTGACCTTCAAAAAGAGGAGATTAAAGATCATATTCAGCAAGAGGGCGACTTTGTCGAGAAACTTCAAAAGCTGCAGCTGTTGCTCCGTGAGAACATCATTACCCAAGAAGAATTCGATACACTAAAAAAACAGATCCTCAACAAAATATAACGCATGCGGGGATATTCATCTGACGATTCAGCTCAATTATACCGAGGTGAATCAATTCATAACACATAAATTAATTCAGCTATGAAATACATATTCGGTATATTATTCACCTTGGTGATACTTTTCGTTGCCACCTATTTCCTACTGGGACTTTGGGGCATTAAGCTATTGGATGCAGAGAACTTCAGCAAAATATTGTGGACTACAGGAATTCTGACACTAACGTCCATTATTCTGGTGTGTTTTGTCATACTACCCTTTTTTGGATCGGGTAAACAGGGCAACTACGAAGACAAAGGAAAGGTTGCACAAAGAAAAATAGATTGATATTTTTTGCAAAATAAGATAATGTTAAATTTGAATAAATTATTTGCTTATTTAAGTAAATAATTAGTGAATATTATCCAAAATGACGCAATCATGTCATTTTAATTCCAAAAGAACTTTCAATTTTAAATATCAAATAGTTAAATTTGTGAGATTAGCATAACAAATCAGATATAAGATAATATATAAACATGTCAGATAAAGCATCTATAAATTTAGACGGCACTTCGTATGACCTTCCAGTCATTGTCGGTACTGAAAATGAAAAAGCAGTTGATATTTCCAAATTAAGAGATCTAAGCGGATTTATTACGTTAGACCCAGGATACAAAAACACAGGTGCAACGAAAAGTGCGATTACTTTCCTTGATGGCGAAAAAGGCATATTGAGATATAGAGGATATCCAATTGAACAATTGGCAGAGAAATCGACTTTCTTGGAAGTTGCTTATTTGTTGATTTATGGAGAGCTTCCAAAAAAAGAGGTATTGGAAAAATTCAGAGCTGACATCAAAAAGCAAATGATGATTCACGAAGATATGAAAAACTTCTTCGCTGGATTCCCATCCAAATCTCACCCAATGGGCCAACTTTCGTGTTTAGTAGGCGCATTGTCGGCATTTTATCCAGAATCTTTAAATCCAAACTTAACAGAAGAAGAAGAAGATCAAACGATCATCAATCTTTTGGCAAAAATGCCAACAATCGTTTCTTGGATTCAAAAGAAATCATTAGGTCATCCTGTTGTTTATCCAAAAAATAACCTTGGTTACATTGACAACTTCCTAAACATGCTGTTTGGAGAAGTGAATGATGAAAAAACATTTGATCCTGTTGTCATTGACGCCATGCACAAATTGTTGATTTTACATGCTGATCATGAGCAAAACTGTTCAACATCTACTGTTCGCATCGTTGGTTCATCCAATGCAAACCTTTATGCATCCGTTGCATCGGGTATCAATGCATTATGGGGACCATTACATGGTGGTGCAAACCAAGCCGTAATCGAGATGTTGGAGGCCATTAAAAATGATGGTGGTGATGCTGAAAAATATCTTGCTAAAGCAAAAGATAAAAACGACCCTTTCCGTTTAATGGGATTCGGTCACCGCGTTTACAAAAACTTCGACCCTCGTGCTAAGATTATCAAAAAAGCATGTGATGATATCTTGGAGAAATTAGGCGTTCAAGATCCGGTATTGGATATCGCTAAAAAGCTCGAAGAAGCAGCATTGAATGACCAATATTTCATCGACAGAAAACTTTATCCGAATGTTGACTTCTATTCAGGTATCATCTACCGTGCATTAGGTTTCAAAGCAGATATGTTTACCGTATTATTTGCTTTAGGCCGTCTACCGGGATGGATTGCACAATGGAAAGAAATGCGCGAAAACAAAGAGCCTATCGGTCGTCCTAGACAAGTATACGTTGGTCACACAGAACGCGACTACGTTGAATTTTCAAATCGTTAATCCGATTTCGATTTATATCCTAAAAAAGCATCCTTCGGGGTGCTTTTTTATTTTCACCCGAGCTAACATGAATGGCTTTACAGCTATCTGAAACCACCCACTCGAATAATATATGATTACTCGTCGTTACGCTATTGTCACGATAATCTACTTGTTAAGTATATTTTAATTTTTCCTTATCTAAATTCCTTGTTTTTCGTTAAGTTTGCGTATTCATTGGTCTCTTATTAAAAATCATTATAAATAAGGCTTGTTAGAAACAATACTACATATCTTGGTTCCCATTGCTATTTTCACCTTTATAGCAGCTTTCACCTTGTTTGCAGTATATGCCGAGCGAAAGATCGCGGGATTTGTACAAGATCGTCTAGGACCGATGGAAACAGGAAAGTATGGCAGTCTCCAAACGATCGCCGACATTCTCAAATTATTACAAAAAGAATTAATTACCCCCTCATCGGCCGATAAAATTCTCTTTAGAGTTGCTCCTATCGTTATTTTCGTGGCTGTTTTTACAGGTTTTGCCGTTATTCCATGGGCCAAAGATTTTATTCCAGCGGATACACATACGGGTCTGTTCTTCATAATGGCGATAATCTCCATTGATGCTTTGGGCATTTTAATGGCTGGTTGGGGATCTAACAACAAATATTCTTTATTAGGATCCATGCGTGCCATAGCACAGATGGTGTCCTATGAAATTCCGGTAGGCCTCTCGCTGATTACGGTCGTTATGCTAACCCAAACCCTAAATTTGAATGAAATCGCTATTGGGCAAGGCATCCTAACCAATGGAAGCATTAAATTCTTAGGTCTTTGGGAAGTCAATGAGATTGGGGGCCTCTTCGCCTGGAATATTTTTCAGGCCCCACATTTGATTATCACCTACATCATATTCTTTATCGCAACCCTTGCCGAATGTAATCGTGCTCCCTTTGATATCCCGGAAGCCGAATCTGAATTGGTCGGTGGCTTCCATACGGAATATGGCGGGATACAATTTGCCTTTATCTTTTTGGCGGAGTATGCCATGATGTTTTTGGTCTCGATGTTGGGGGTTGTCCTCTTCTTAGGAGCTTGGAATACACCATTACCAAACATAGGTGTGATACGTTTGGCCGATTGGACCACAGGCTTAGTGTGGGGAATATTTTGGACCTTAGCAAAATCATTATTTATTGTCGGTATCCAAATGTGGATTCGATGGACATTACCTCGGTTACGTGCAGACCAACTGATGAGTTTATGTTGGAAAGTATTGACACCGTTGGCTTTTATTTGTATGGCCATTTCTGCAATTTGGCGAATTTTAGTTATAGCATAGGATATGATATTTAAAACGGCTTCGCATGCATTTCGTACGGCAATCAAGGGTTTATCTTTGACTGTTAAACACTTGTTTGGTGCCCGACGTTCGCGAACGGAATTAAATATTAAAAAGGATAACTACTTTGATCAGCAGGAAGGTATTGTTACTGTTCAATATCCGCGTGAAAAAATGCCTATCCCCGAGGTTGCCCGCTATCAACTGCAAGTCGATATCGAGGACTGTATTGTATGTGATTTATGCGCAAAGGCTTGTCCTGTCGACTGCATCGAAATCGAAGCCATCAAATCACCGGAAGCGATTGGAAAAACCTCAGATGGTAGCGTTAAAAGACTATACCCGGCCAAATTCAACATTGATATGGCTAAATGTATGTATTGTGGGCTATGTACTGTCGTATGTCCGACAGAATGTATTACCATGACCAACGAATATGACCGCAGCTCACAAAAACTGACTGATCTTATCTATGGTTTTTCAGATATGACCGATAGCGAGGTTGCACAACGTAAAGCAGAATGGACCAAGTTTCAAGCTGAAAAGGAGGCAGCAAAGCAAAAATAAAAGATGGAAAGTATTTTATTCTACGCCTTTGCTACCCTAGCAATCGGTTCAGCACTTTTGCTCGTCAATCTTAAAAATATTGCGCGTGCTTTATTCCTGTTTTTTATTGTCTTATTTGCAATGGCAGGACTTTACCTATTTGCTTTAGCCGATTTCGTGGCCATTACACAAATTATGGTTTATGTTGGCGGCGTGCTCATATTGATGTTATTTGCCTTTATGCTTTCCAATAAAGAGCTTTTAAAAGATCTCCAAGATAGCAGCGGTTCATTCTTAAGCATACCCAAATGGCAGACTATTCCAGTAGTGCTTGGCTTCCTGTTCCTAATGCTATACGGCATTATTGAATGGCAACAAGCCCCGTCTGCGTGGATTTTACAAGCTAGAGAAAATAACACCGAGATTGTCGCAACAGACAATAATATTCATCAGATCGGATTACGTTTTATGACTTTTTATGTATTGCCATTTGAAATCATATCCGTGTTTTTGATGATGGCCTTGATAGGAGCCTCACATTTATCCAGAAAGGAGCGTACAATATGATTACGCTGACGCATTTTTTAGTTGTCAGTGCCTGCATCTTTTGCATTGGTCTCTATACCGTTCTTTCCAAGAAAAATGCAATTATGATTTTGGTCGGTATTGAGTTGATGATCAATGCAGCTATCCTGAACTTTGTTGCTTTTGGAAAATATGATAAATTGAGTTATGGTGGGCAAATTTTTGCATTATTTGCCATCGTTCTTGCTGCGGCCGCAGTCGCTGTTGGATTGGCTATCGTATTAAATGTTTATAGACATTACAAAACCATTAATCCGGATGAGATAAACCAATTAAAAGACAAGTAAACATTGGATCAATTTGTTCACATATCGCCCCATTTGACCGCGCTACTTACCTTGGCAGCACCATTAGCGGCATTCATATATCAAGCAATAGTAGGCAAACGCGACCAGTCCGGCCTTGTTTCTCTCACGGCTATCATCCTTAGCTTTATCGCTGGCGGCTTCACCTGGTTCTCCATATGGAATAATCCGACAGTATCAATTCAGGTAAATTGGTTCACCATTGGTGAAACATCATTTAAAGTTGGTATCCTGCTGAACAATTTGAGCACTTTGATGCTTTTTTTGGTACCGACTGTTGCCTTACCCGTACATATATACTCCAGAGCCTATATGCATGGCGATTCAGGTATTCACCGTTATTGGATGTATCTCAGCCTTTTCTGTTTTGCGATGTTGGGATTGGTCATTATGGATAGCCTACTGTTGATGTATGTTTTTTGGGAATTGGTCGGTTTTGCATCGTATCTCCTCATCGGCTTCTGGTTCACACGTGAAACAGCTGTACAAGCCAATAAAAAGGCATTTTTGGTCAATCGCATCGGCGACCTCGGTTTTCTAATCGGGCTTGCGATCCTATTTACACAGTTCAAAACCCTCAATTTAATCGATCTATTTGGGGACAATGGCTTAATCTATCAATCCACAATCGCCCAAGGATTATGGATATCTCCAGTCAATAGCTTACCTCAGATTTGGCTTACCATTGCAGGGTTAGCCTTCTTCTTGGCAGCTATGGCTAAATCTGCACAATTTCCGTTACATGTATGGCTTCCTGATGCCATGGAAGGCCCTACATCCGTATCTTCGTTGATTCACGCCGCGACAATGGTTGCTGCTGGTGTATTCCTGCTGGCTACCGTATTTCCATTATTTAATGAATCTGCCTTATTATTTATTGCCATCATTGGTACAATAACCGCTGCTTTGGCCGCATACTTTGCGCTTGGCCAATACGACATCAAACGTATTCTTGCCTTTTCGACCATATCGCAGCTTGGTTTTATGATGGTTGGAATTGGTATTGGAACATGGGATGCTGCTTTATTTCATCTGACAACTCATGCTTTCTTTAAGTGTCTGTTGTTTCTTTCCGCCGGAGCTGTCATTCATGAAATGGCCCATCTTAAAGAACATAGTCACCTGGACTTTGACCCGCAGGATTTACGGAATATGGGCGGGCTACGTCAATATATGCCAAAGACCTTCGTGCTGATGAGCATAGCTTCGCTAGCACTTGCAGGATTCCCTTTGACTTCAGGTTATCTATCCAAAGATAGTATTGTTATCTCCTCCTTTGAATGGGCTATTTCAAAAGGTAACTTATACCTTATCATCCCCATAAGTTTGATTCTGGTGAGTATTTTAACGGCTTTCTACATTGGTCGTTTGCTATTCAAAGCCTTTTTTGGGGAGTTCAGACTGTTGAAACAACTTCAGGGCAAACTACATGATCAACCGCTACATGAAGCGCCAAAAACCATGTTGATCCCAATGTTTGTTTTGGGACTGTTCTGCTTATTCCCACTATTTTCTTTCAACCCTTTTTCGTATCACGATTCCTGGTTGATGGACGGCCTTTTATTGGATGAATATACTTTTGCACCAAGTCACAGTGCACACCTTATTATCCCTGCAATACTGCTTCTTGGTTCTGCTATTGGCTGGATCATCGGCTGGAAATGGTATGTACAAAATAAATACCCTTTAAACCCCGCTAGCCAGGCGTTAAAAGCCGCTTTCAACCAGGGGTATATCAATGAATTTTACGAAGCAGTCTTTGTTAATGGCACATTAAAATTAGCACAGTTCTGTTATTGGTTTGACCGTCATATCGTTGACGCTTTCGTTTCTTTGATTCAGTTTATCGTCTTATCCCTTTCTCAGCTAAGTGTTTGGATAGACAAATATATTGTAGATGGTTTTGTTAATACGGTTGCTACTGTAGCCTATTGGACAGGCAATCAGGTTCGCCTGGTCCAAAACGGAAAGATACAGACAACATTGTATTCCGTCTTTTTATTAGTTTTACTTGGTTTAATTTATCTTATATTCTTTTAGGAAATGCCTATTTTATCCTTATTGATATTTTTACCGCTATTGGCTACGGCGCTCATTCTCGCCCTACCAACACGATATAAATCGAGTTACAAATATATTGCTTTAGCATTCACAGCAATACAATTTGTACTAGCCGGAATATGTTATGCACAATTTGATGCAAGCAAAACAGGAGTCCAAGATCTGGCGGGCTATCAATTTGTTGAACAGCTTTCCTGGATCCGATTAGATTTAGGATCAATAGGTAAATTAGAGATCGATTATCTTATTGGTATTGATGGGATCTCCATGCCCTTGTTATTGCTGAGTGCTTTCGTTATGCTGATGGCTATAGGCGCCTCTTGGAATATCCAGAAAAGTCCGAAGGGATACTTTGCCTTGCTCATGGTACTTAATATGGCCGTTATGGGGATTTTCTGCGCATTGGATTTCTTCCTATTCTATTTGTTTTATGAAGTCATGTTACTGCCACTCTACTTCTTGATCGGTATCTGGGGTGGTGCAAGACGCGAATACGCGGCTATAAAATTCTTTCTATATACCCTATTCGGGTCTGTATTTATGTTGCTGATTATCGTAGGATTGTATTTTTCAGTAATCAACCCTTTGACTGGAGCACATACCTTCAACATGATCTATATGATGAATCCACAGAATTATCTTGAGGGTTCTATTTTCGGCTGGGAGGGTTACCAGGAAATTTTGGGCATTTCGGCTCGGCTGATCGGTTTCATTGTGCTCTTCTTTGCCTTTGCCATTAAAGTACCCATTGTTCCCCTACACACTTGGCTACCGGATGCGCACGTTGAAGCGCCGACACCAGTATCTATTATTCTTGCCGGTATCCTCCTGAAAATTGGTGGTTACGGTATCATCCGTATCTGTTATAGCATCTTTCCCGATATGGCAGCCTTATCCAATTGGTGGCTTGGATTAATCGGTGTTGTATCCATTATTTATGGAGCCTTGAATGCCTTATCACAAAAAGACCTGAAACGAATGATTGCTTATTCATCGGTCTCTCATATGGGTTTTGTGCTGCTTGGTATTGCATCGCTGACTGCCGAAGGTATTTCTGGCGCCATGTTTCAGATGATTTCCCATGGATTCTTATCAGCGGCACTCTTTTTCCTTGTTGGCGTGGTCTATGACCGAGTACATGACAGAAATATCTATAGTTTCCGTGGCCTAGCTCAAATTATGCCTAAATACACCGGTTACGTCGCTGTCGCATTTTTCGCATCCCTGGGCCTGCCCGGCTTTTCAGCCTTTATTGGTGAAGCCTTTGTCATTATCGGTTCCTTCAATGCAGCGAGTATAGGAACCGGGTTACCGCGCTGGATGGCACTTGCGGGCTCCATAGGTATCCTATTAAGTGCAGCCTATCTACTTTGGACACTGCAACGTATGTTCTTTGGACAAATTCGCTTAAAAGGTGGTGAATCTTGGAGTAATGCACTTACAGACCTAAATTCACGCGAACAGATCATCTTATTTCCTACCCTAGCGCTCGCCTTATTACTTGGTATTATGCCAGCTTTAGTATTTAACAATTTGAACGCAAGTGTTCTGAATCTTGTGAGCTTTATCCAACAATTTATCTAATCCAGCATGCTCGCATTCAGTCCATATATCAGTTCTTTCATCGATCAGATTATCGTCAGTATTCCGTATTTCAAACCTGAACTGACACTGATCATCACTTTTATTGGAACTATTCTAGCTAGTCTTTTTGCTGACAAACACTGGAAGAATACGTCTTTTGTCGTAACCATCATCGGGTTATTGTTCAGCGGCTGTTACCTCGTTGGACAAGGCCTCACTAAGGTAGAGATGGCTGGCTTTTTTGATATGATCCAGGTTGATGCTTTCGCTACTTCGGCACGACTGATTATCCTGTTGTCAACAATTCTCATTTGTATATTCATTCAACAACGCCATCAAGCGTATGACCGCCCCTTAGGTGATCTCTATGCGGTACTATTGACAGCAACATTGGGTCTGAATCTATTGACTATGTCGAGCAATTGGCTGATGATATTTATTGCTGTCGAAACGGTTTCGATTAGCTCCTATATCATGGTGGGTTATTTCTCCACCACTAAAATTCAATCGGAAGCTGCTTTAAAATATGTACTCTTTGGATCGATCTGTGCTGCCGTTATGCTCTATGGCTTGTCTTTATTATACGGTTTCACGGGAAACCTGAATTTTGACGCTCCAAGTCACATTGCTGGCTTGATGGAAGCACCCCAGATCATGATCAGCATTGCTTTACTATTTTTGCTGACAGGTATTGGTTTCAAACTGAGTTTTTTCCCTTTTCATGTCTGGAGTCCGGATGTTTACCAAGGTGCCCCAACAGTTATTACAACCTATCTCGCTACAGTACCCAAAATTGCTGTTGTTGTGCTATTATCCAAGATACTTTCAGCCTGGCTTAACGTGTCCTTTTATTTTAGTGATTTCTTGACTTATGTGATTATTGCGATCGCCATTGCAACTATGCTGATTGGTAATTTAGCAGCTTTACGCCAACAGGATGCCAAAAGGATGATGGCCTATTCTTCTATTGGGCATACGGGGATACTTCTTATGGCTGTATTGGTTTATCAAAATAATGAATCAAATGTGTTGTTATTTTATCTATCCATATACGCTTTGATGAATATTGCGGTATTCATCTTTATTGATGCTCTAGAAGCTAGTTTAGGAAATACTTCAATTGAATCGTATCGCGGCTTAGGAAAGCAGTACCCACTGCTGTTCACCTCCTTTTCAATTGTTTTAATCGCTTTGGTGGGGCTCCCCCCTACTGCAGGTTTTGTTGGAAAACTTTTGGTCTTTTCCAAAGTGTTCGAACAATACCAAAACTTCCAATCCTTTAGTTTATTGGCATTGCTCCTAGTTGGTGCATTGACCTCTGTCATTTCCCTATTTTATTATTTTAAAATACCACTGAATGCGTTTTTAAGGGACAATACGGGATCTCCAGCAGTTAATTTCAATATGGTACTCTTGTGTATCGGAATCTTATGTACAGTAGCCGTGTTGATCTTAGGTATCTTTCCCGATTTATTACTTTCGGTATTCTAGAAAACAGGAAACTTCTTTCATTTTAAATAAGTCTATTGTCCAATTCATTCCCTTAATGTCTGCGTTGAATAGTAAGAATAACTCCATAATATATTTTATATTTGTACCATGATTAGTGCAATAGCAAATCCAATTTTTCAGCGTGCTATCCAGGATTACCACGTATACGATCAGATTGATCATCCAATCCAAAATCCGTATGACAAACAATCCCTGGAACATCTCCTCTATTTAAAATGCTGGATTGACACCGTGCAATGGCATATGGAAGATGTGGTACGTAATCCCTCGATTGAACCCCAAGAAGGCTTATACTGGAAAAGACGTATTGATGAATCCAATCAGTACCGCACAGATACCGTAGAGTATATTGATAGTTATTTTCTACAAAAATTTCAAGATATACAGGCGAGTCCTACAGCAACAATCAATACTGAAAGTCCGGCATGGGCTATTGATAGACTTTCCATTCTGGCTTTAAAAATCTACCACATGGAACAGGAAACATTGCGCACAGATGCTTCCGAAGCACATATTATTTCCTGCCAAGAAAAACTGAACGTTTTATTGGAACAACGGAAAGATTTGTCCCAAAGTATTGATGAATTGATGACCGCAATCGCATCTGGCGATAAATACATGAAGGTTTATAAACAGATGAAAATGTATAACGACCCTTCATTGAACCCTGTCCTATATTCTTCAGGAAAATAAAACATGTCCTTACCGCAACGGATCATAGTAACCCGATTTTCAGCTATGGGCGATGTTGCCATGGTTGCCTCAGTGTTGAAAGAATTCTGCATTCAGTACCCTGATGTAGAAATTATTATGGTCAGCAGGCAATTCTTTGCCCCATTCTTTGATGGAATCAAAAGTATACGGTTTCACGCTATTGAGCCCAAAACAATTCATAAAGGTTTCTTTGGATTAGTCAAGCTAAAAAAGGAACTGGCTCAATACGGCGCAGATGCTGTGGCAGACTTACATTTCAATTTACGCTCCCGCGTAATCGATCTTTTATTTTCCCTATCGGGCGTAAAAGTAAAGCAGCTTGACAAAGGGCGGGAAGAAAAAAAAGCCTTAACCCGGGAAAACAACAAAATTAAGATTCCTTTAAAGCTAACGGTCGAGCGCTATGCAGACGTATTTCGTGCATTAGGCTTCAAATTTGAGCTCAGCAAAAAATTGGTTTCTAATTTGCAAGATGTACCCAAAGCTGCTTTTAGTATGTTCGCAAACTTCGATCGAAAGAAAATTGGCATTTCTCCATTTGCACAACATCGTTATAAGATTTTCCCTCAAACCAAAATGGAAAATGTGATAGACGAACTCACGCACAATGGCTATGATGTTTTGTTGTTCGGCGGTGGCGAACAAGAGTTCCAAATTGCCCAAAACTGGACTGAGCGATTTCCCAACACCTATAATACCATAGGCAAATTTTCGCTGCGGGAGGAACTGGATTTGATATCCAATCTGGATCTTATGATCAGCATGGATTCTTCGGGACTTCATATGGCATCGTTAATGGGCGTAAGGTGTCTTTCTTTGTGGGGAGCAACGCATCCTTATGCTGGATTCACAGGTTATGGGCAGCAGCTAACAGACTGCATCCAAGTTGAGCACCCCAATAGACCAAGTTCAGTCTATGGCAACAAGCCCTGTGATTGTGATGGAATAGAAGCAATTGATTTAATTACACCGGAAATGGTGATCGAAAAAATAAACGGAATAAGATGAGGATTGGGTTCGATGCAAAACGCTATTTTTTAAACAAGACCGGTCTAGGGAATTATAGTCGGGACTTAATTCGTATGCTCGAAAAGTATGCTCCCGAAAATGAGTATCTAAAATATACACCAAAAACTGGTGATCAATATATCAATCAACCAACATCTCAAAAAAATATCCGGTTGCCACAGGGTTTTATCAACACTACTTGGCCTAATCTCTGGCGAAATCAACGTATTGTTCAGGATTTGAAAAAAGATAAAGTTGATATTTACCATGGACTGTCTGGTGAAATTCCATTAGGTTTAGCAAAGGCACATATTAAATCTATCGTTACCATTCATGATTTAATTTTTTTGAGACATCCTGAACTTTATCATCCAATTGACCGTTGGATTTATAAGAAGAAATTCAAGCATGCCTGCGAGGCATCTGATCGTATCGTTGCCATAAGTGAATGTACTAAAAACGATATTGTCGACCTTTTTCATATACCCGAAGAAAAAATCGATGTTGTTTACCAAGGCTGCCATGAAGCATTTAAAACTATCAAAACTGAAGAGCAGAAAGCAAATCTTCGAGAAAAGTTAAAATTACCGCAGGATTTCTTATTGAATGTTGGAACCATTGAACCGCGTAAAAATATTTTACCAGTAGTGAAGGCCATAAAAGACCTTGATATCCCCCTTGTTATCGTAGGTAAACCAACACGTTACTATCAGGAGATCATGGCCTATCTGCAACAAAACAACATGGAAAACAGGATATTCTTTTTCCAAGGATTAGCAATGGAAGAATTGGCCGTTCTTTATGCATCGGCAACAATTTTCATTTATCCCTCAATTTATGAAGGCTTTGGCATTCCCATTATAGAGGCACTCTACTCTGGTACACCTGTGATCACCAGTAAAATGGGCGTATTCCCAGAAGCGGGGGGGCCGACATCTTGTTATATTGACCCTACAAATATTTCAGAGATAAAGCATGCTATAATATCCTTACTTAGTGATTCCTCCAAGCGAGATGAAATGATCGAAAAAGGATTGGAATTTGTTCAAAAATTTAATGATGAACTTGTTGCCAAACAGATGGCTTCTATTTATGCCAGCTTATAAATCGACCGACTGACCCGTTGAAACAAAATACTTCTTCAATACATGAAGAGAAACGAACTCTTCTTGTGCCTGATCCATAAATAATTTCACATAAGCATTGGCCTGTTTAACAATTGTTTCAGCCTCGTCGGGATGATCTATATAAAACTGTAATTTTTCTTCCAGGTCCGAATAATCGTTTTTAATACAGATAAAATGATAGTCCGGTAATAAGGTTCCTTCCATAAACCAGGTTTCATACGTTGGCATCGGCATGACAGCGATGGAATTTGACGACATGATCCATTTTAAGTTGGTCGCTACGTCATTTCCTTCCAGGGCAAGAATAAATTTATAAGCTAAATGCCCAGTGATAGAAAGGTAATCGTGATCAGAAGACCTAAACGCTCTTTTTAAATCACATAAGGGATGACTATGGTATTGTTGAAAAAATAGTTCCCGATGTGCCTGTGCAAACTCACTCCTCCCAACAAGTCTATTTTTCTTCTTCCGAAAAGCAACATGGTCGGTAATAAAGTTAAAGTGCCGGCTCTTATCCAGGTTCAACAATACCGAGTTGGCATTGTCACCTGCGATTGGCCTACTTTTCACTAAGGCAGGTTTATCCGGAATAGCAATAATATCACCTGGAAGGATCTGAAATTTCAGTTGCTGATTAAAATAATCAAGAAATTGTTTACTATCAAAATAATAAACACGAATCTTCTCGGGCATCTTATAATCTTTGATCGGAATTGCATCGATTGACAAAGACCGCTGCGGAGATAGTTTATTATAATAGTTTATCCGAAACCGAACCCATTCAGACTGCTGGGTCAAATCTCTGTTCAGCAACACCGAGGCCTTTTTCCGTAGCAGAAACTTTGGTCTCAGCTGTCGTCCAAATACACTCAAATAATAAAAGAATTTAACATTCTTATTTTTTAAAAAGATCTTCTTGAAATTCAACTTCATAGCATATATAAGAAATAAGAGCTGTCGTTATCTAATCGTCCTTAGGTTTGACCACAGGTACACGAAGCTGCATTTTTTTCCAATGTAGTGAGCGATCGCCGTAAATCAGAATTTTACTTAGTTTATACTTGAACTTCAAAAGTCCCTGATAATCGTCGGTAATACGACGATAGGCAACCTGAGGATCTTCTTCTAAAACTAGATTTATTGCTTCCGTATAGACCGTTGGTCCTGTCATCTGATGGACATCATGTGGATATCTATTTTCCTCGATATTTCGTACGATCAATTCAATCGTCTTTTTCAGGAATGGGTGTCCTTTATCGTAGATCAATGCCCATTGCGCATAAAGACTTCTATTCTTCTCATGCGTAATCACCGCCGTATCTTCTGGTTTAATCACTTCATCCAAAACGCCAATAATATCACTATCTAAATCCAAATAGATACCGCCATGAACATACAAAACCGCATACCTAAAAAAATCCGCTTTAGCGGCACCGATCTGCAACCGGGCAAAAGCCTTATAAGTACGTTGATCAAAATTTTCACTAATGAGTGTATCAATTTGACCATCATCAAAAAACTGTCTAGTATAGCCTTTATTTCGCTTTAAAAATCGCCAAATATAAAACTTTGTCAACAAGGGTATCTTATTGGTCTTAAAAGTCTGATAGATAACTTTTGGAATCGCCACTTGGAATAAAAATTAAATTATGGTAATAAACAGCGTGTATAGTGATGTAAAAATAAATTCAAAACTATAAAACATGCAAAAATAACGATATATCCCTTACAAACACGTATTTTCTAATATTTAGTTAATCGCCTAGTGTTAATTAGAACAATACCTATTCACTTCACAAACATTTCATTTTTTTTATATTTTATTACAAAAAATATGTAATATATTTGTCACAAAGCAATAAAGCCCACCTTGGTGATCTACATTGTGAAAACATTAAATGTCATTTTTTCAACTAAATTGTAACGAATAAGTGAGCTTTCACGTTACAATAGCGTATGGTCCAATTTTTCAATTATATCGTATACCTTGAGTCAAAAAATAAGCGCTTTAATCATTACATACAATGAAGAGGATAATATAGTAGAAGTCCTCAAAAGCATGGAGTTTGCAGATGAGATCATCGTTTTGGATTCATTCAGTACTGATCGAACGGTTGAGTTAGCCGGTTTGCACCCCAAAGTGAAAATTTATCAGAACAAATTTGAGGATTTCACCAAACAGCGCAATTTGGCCTTGACTTATGCGAATAACGATTGGGTACTTTTTTTGGATGCCGACGAGCGTTTGACTGCTGCTTGCCAAACGGAGATATTATCGACAATAAACGATCCGCAAGCAAAAGACGCGTATTACATGTATCGCTTATTTTTCTTTTGTGGCGAACGCATTAATTTTTCGGGAACACAAAATGATAAAAATTTCCGTCTGTTCAAAAAAAGTAAAGCAACATACGACACCAAAAAAAAGGTGCACGAGACATTACTGGTTAATGGCACGATTGGTAGCTTAAAAAACAAGATATGGCATTATTCCTTTGCAGACTACGCGAGTTATAAGGAAAAAATGGTCCATTATGGCCAGCTTAAAGGGAGAGAGTTATACGCCAAAAATAAGCGGTATTCGCTCTTAAGTCACCTAGCTAAAGTGTCCTTTAAATTTTTTAAGGCATACTTTTTGAAACTAGGAATATTAGATGGGCGACGAGGATACCAACTTTGCTACTTACAGAGTCTCAGTGTACATGAAACTTTTAAGTCATTGAAAAGAGAAGAAAAAAAATGAAGATTTGCATTATAAGCTTTGATTACTGGAATTACGACCACCACATTGTAAAGAAATTGCAAGAGAAGGGTATTGATGCATCACATATCAATATGGGTGCCTATAAATACAAAAACTTCGGTGAGCGGGCTTCTAATGCAATCAGCAAAATTTTTCTGAATAAAAACATCAAACATGTAAAACGTCAGGAGTACGTAGTAAATACACTGAAAAAACTAGGTCCCCAAGATCAGATACTCGTTCTAAATCCCCATACATTAGATTATCAGACCATCAAAGAAATCAAATCATATACACCTTACTTAATTTCTTATCTCTATGACAACCTGGAGCGTTTTCCTGTAGAGGACCGTCTTAAGTTATTTGATAAGATCTACTCGTTTGAGGACAAAGATGTAAAAAAATATGGCTTTGAAAAGATAACAAACTACAACTATCTTTCAGAACAACCCATTCAGGCCGAAGAAATCGAAAATGATTTATTTTACATTACTTCCTATGATAAACGACGTATTAAGCTCCTTCGCAAACTCACGGTTCGTCTCTCTGCATTGGAAGTACGGAGTAAGATTATTGTAGTTGGAAAACAAGTATGGAAAGAGAAACTACGTAACTTTATATTAAGACCGGTTGGTTCAGCCCTCATAGAATTCCGGAAAAAGCCAATAAATAATGAAACAATACTAGAAGAGTATAAAAAATCCAAAGTTATCATCGATTTAATGCGCGAAGGACAGGCTGGATTAAGTTTTCGGGTTTTTGAAGCGATGGCTCTCGGAAAAAAGATTATAACCGATAATCAATCTATTCAGACCTATGATTTTTTTAAACCAGAAAACTTTTTAATTGTTAATGACGATCTTTCCAATATTGAAAATCAATTTTTCACCTTGTCATATCAGAGAATTCCGACAAGCTTATATCAAAAATATTCCCTTAATCATTGGGTAGATCATATTTTTGGAATTTCCTCGACGTTTGAATCTAAAAATATGATCTCCAGCTATTAGGGAGTATACCAAATTAAAATACTGTTTTAATTCTCCAAAATCCGAAATATCCAATTATCAAAATTATATCTATCCACTATTTCTGGATGAATTTCAGCATAAGGAGCATTCAAAAATTCACCTAAAGTGCGCTCATCATTATCTAAAACATAGATATTATTCGGGTGATAAAAATCATAACTCTTAACTTCATTATTATTGGTTATCAGCTTTCTACTGTATCCAATTGCTTCGAATACACGAAAAGACAATCCACTATGAGCATCCACTAAAAAGTCGACAAGGATTTCGTTCTGCAACGCTAAATGAATATTTTCTTCATAGGCCAAAGGAGAACTAATGTAGGTGATACCCGCTAACTGGTACTCGCTCGGCAAATCCCGCTCTCCAGTATATAAATAGAAATTAGGTGTACCACTGTTTTGCACAATAAGGTCAACAGCATCTTTAGTTTGCGACCACCTTACCTTCATAAAAGTTCCGACAAAAAAGAAAGAAGATTTTTTTGGTATTACTTCACGCCTATTGAAATGCCCAAAATAAAAATTGGTAGTTGGAATGAACCTATCATCCTCCCGATTGGCGTCTTTACGGTCAAATACAAAAAAGCGATCAAACTTTGAGACAAGTCGCTTTACTGCCGGATATCGATCAATGCCATCCCATTGATAAGCGATCAATTTATTTGTTTTCGACTTTATTTGATCAATAATTTCCTCGGGATAAATATCAGGTCGAATCAATAAGCAATAATCTGTCGGATGTTTCATCGTCTGCAAGCGCCGCATCACATTTTCTCCCAACGCCTTAAACTTCAATCGATTTTTGTACCCTTTGTCTTTCAGGACTGTTTTCCGATACAGGTTAACAAGTCTATCCCAAAGATTTCGGTACTTGAAAACATCATCATCATAGCTAATATCAATCACCTCAAATCCGAGCTGGTCAAGCCTACTTATCAATACCTTATAAATACTGAAGGTTCTTGGCATTCCAAGAATAATTCTCTTTTTTCGATCGCTCATCCTATTCTTTTTAGTTGATGGAATTCCAAAATTACCGTTTGAATCAAACAGAATAAAATAAAATCGTAACTTTGTTAACATCTCGATATTTTATATAAGATGTTATCGTATTTTACCCATTCAAGTCCGTTTTCAAAGTTAAAAGAATGCAAGAACGAACAACATTAGTCTTTGGTGCTCCTGAGGATTTTGGTTTTTCAGATGCAATAAAGGATGAGCTTACCAAGATTGGATATCATGTGGTAGATCTCTCTAAAATAAATAATAATTTTAAATACCCTAATCTTTCAACTAGGATTGTGAACCTAGTACGTAAAACTTTTCTGAAGGATAAAAAATATAAATCGACAATTCGTTCCAAGGTAATATCAGAAAATTTAATCGAAGAACTCGATAAATATCCTAATTTAAATTATGCATTATTCATTCGTCCAGATCTGTTTCCGTTGGATTTCTTTAAAAAAGTCAAAAATAAATTCAATAAAATAGTCGGTTACCATTGGGATGGCATTGATCGTTATGCGGGTGTCACCGATTATATTCCTTATTTCACCGATTTTTATGTTTTCGACCCAATAGATCTAAAATCTAAACTTAATGTTTTTGGTTGTACAAATTTTTATCTTCCCCACACTGTTTCGTCTTTAAATTATATAGAAACAGTAAGCGCATACTCCATCAATTCTTATCAAAAAGATAAAATTATACCTCTAACTGAAATTAAAAACACATTGGAATCTGCTTTGTTTCCATTCAATTTTATTATTTATTCGAAAAACAAAAACGAAATAAAAGAGGCCTATAACTTAGGGTTTAAAACAACATCATCAATGACTAATTATCAAGAAAATCTGCAAAATGTTTTGGCCTCGTCATTATTAATCGATGTGCAAATACAAAGCCAATCTGGTTTATCGTTCCGTATCTTTGAATCCATTGGTTATGAAAAAAAGCTGATTACGACTAATAAAGATATAGAAAATTATGAATTTTATGACCCTAATAACATTCTCATTTGGAACAATCAATCTCCTCAAGAATTTTTAAAATTTTACCATACTCCCTACAAGAAATTACCAAAAAGGATTAAAGAAAAGTATGCATTAGATAATTGGATAAAATTTGTTTTAAAGTCCAAGGATTTCGATCCCATTTCATTGCCAAAAAAATAGTCTGGCATAACATACATATATCAATCAATAATTTTAATATACATATTAGCAAATGCTTTTTTCAGACTATCCCGTACTATTGTTTCAACTTTTTAAAAAATTAAAGCAGCAGGTTAAAATACTAGATTCGTCTCAACAGGAAGGCTAGATTCAGTAGTAAAACGGACTGTATAATCTTAGAAAATCGATGAATAAAAGTTAAACATTAACATATATACTAATCTACCCCTAAATGATTTTCATTATATATGTGGCAAAATCTGATTAAAAACGTTTACATTTATTACACAATGTCTTTTTATTTTTAGCATTTCTATATATTGATAGTTTATCGTGTAGAAATACTACTTTTTTAGTTCTTAGCGAGCTTGTTAATTCATTTAAAAATTGTACAACATATAAATATTCATTAGTAAATACAAACTATGACATATTTATATGTTCATAAAACAAAAAAATCATACATGTCAGAGGTAAAAGGAATTAATATTCTTGGTTATATTCACAAACAATTTGGACTAGGTGAGGCCGTTCGGAGCAATATCCGTTCTATCAAAAGTGCCAATATCCCTTATGTTATCAATGATGTCAAATTTGAGATATCTCCTGATATCAAAGAAGAACGTAATAACTCTATTGAGATTATCGATGAAAATCCATATTCGGTCAATCTGATACAGATAAATTTTGACAATTTTTCAAAAGTAATTTCATCAAATAATAAATCCTATTTGAAGGGGAAATATAACATTGGTTTTTGGGCATGGGAGCTAGATTATTTCCCGACAGACTTTCAGGATTATATTGAAATCTTAGACGAAATCTGGGTACCAAGTAATTTCTGTCAAAACGCCATTGCGCAAGTTTCAAACAAGCCAGTACTTCGGTTTATGCACTCCATTAAAATCCCGACTACACAACTTTCTCGCGAAGCACTTAATCTTCCAAAAGAAAAATTCATTTTTCTTTCAATGTTCGATTATCACAGTATATTAGAGCGAAAAAATCCTTATTCTACTATTTCAGCCTTCGAAAAGGCCTTTGGTGAAAACAATACACAAGCTGTTCTAATAATAAAAACATCTGTTGGAGATAACTTCAAAGAATTGAAAGACAAATTAAAGAACAGGATTAAGACAAACTCAGCTATCATTTTAATAGAAGAAATTCTACCACGAGAGAGCTTGGATGCTCTGATTAATAATTGTGATGTTTTCGTTTCTTTACATCGATCTGAAGGTTTTGGCTTAACTTTAGCCGAAGCAATGTCCCTAGGTAAACCTGTTATAGCGACAGCCTATTCCGGTAATTTAGATTTTATGAATTTTGAAAATAGTTGTCTTGTGCCATATCAACTTATATCAACTGAAAAGAATTATGTCTATACAGGAGATGTTGAGACCTATTGGGCTGACCCTGACGTTGAATATGCAAGTAAACTGATGTTAAAATTGTTTAAAGAACGAGATTTTAGAACTTGCGTAGGGGAAAAAGCTAAAAATGAAGTAAAAAACCTATTAGATCCGGAAAATATAGGACTAGATATAAAAAATCGATTAGATTATATTTATCAATTTTGCGTTCCCAAAATTAAGATGGATATAAACCAGGTGGTCTTTAACCTTCAGCAAGAAAACACTATTCTTACAAGTAAATTGGCAGCTTTAAAAAGAACAAAGGTTGTTAAATGGAAGTTAAGGCTCAAAAACTTTACAAATAAAGTCTTCGGTAAAAACAAGACTTATATCTGGGAAGAATAAAAATATCTGTTTCATAAAGTGGGACAACATTTTATGAAACAGATATTTAACAATAAAATATTAAATTCTACTTGATATCTCTCAAATTAGACTCCTCTATATCTATATTTTCTTTTCCTAAAAAGCATTCGTCGAGTATCCTGATTTCATTATTTGGAGCATAATAGCTTTCATAAAACTGTGCCCCTTGGGTTTGCAATTGATTATAAAACTGAGAATCACTCAATAACTTATTGATATAAAAAGCAAATTGATTAGGGTCATCCGCAATTAAACAACCATTTGAAACTTTGTTAACTAGACCATCAACACCTCGCCTATTCGTCACAACGGGTAAACCGTAACCAAGCGATTCCAACACTTTTATTTTAATTCCCGTCCCAGATAACATTGGACAAATAGTAATCTTGCTAGTATTATATATATCGGATAAATCATCTACCACACCCACTTTTTCGATTCGACTGTTATCCTCGATTTTATCACAAATCTTACCCACAACTGTCAATGAAAAACGTTCATTAACCAAAGGTAGAACTTCTTGAATAAACCACTCAATACTTCTTTGGTTATGGCCATTATCACTAGCAACATATAAAATTTCATGATCTATCCTATTTTCTACTTTCTCTTTTTTGCGAATACTTGATGAAACTGGAAGCAATCTCACTTTATTTGTGAGAAACTGCTCAAAGATATATTGTTCTTCAATTGAATAAGTCCATACCTCATCAGCACAATTAAGAATCTCAAGTTCTTCTTGGAAAACCTGCCCTATTGATTTTCTATCTCCACTCCGCGTTAAATATTGAGATGTAATTAAATCATGTGTATCTATTATGGTAAGTTTAGATGGAACTGCCTCAACAAATCTCCCCCATTCAACGTAACTTATCAATGTAACATCAAAATTGCCGCTAAACTGCTTTCTTATTTGTTTCAAATGGAAAGGCGTTACCTGATCTAATCCTTTTTTTAAGAATAATCTCGAAAGCTTATCCCGAAAGAAATATTTTAGATAATTTCCCTTATTTTCCCTATGCTGTATAAGTATTAAACGAATATTTGGAAATTTCTGCTCAAAAGACGTTTTGTCCGCCGGCGCCCAATGATCAAATGAAACAAAAGCTGTTTCTACATAAGGGTTATTACGTTCAAAATATTCTAGCAATTGTATACATCTCGTGATATTTCCTGCGCGATCATTCATCGGATTAACCGGCATAAAATATAGTACTCGTTTCCTTTTAGACATTGTCATATTTATTTATTACAGCATTAACCAACTCCAACCATCCCCTCGTCATTTTATCAAGATTAAAATCTTTTATAAAAATTTTCCCTTTTATCCCCATTTGTTCACGAAGAAGTGGATTATTTATTAATTGCTCAAGATGAAGCTCCATACCTTCTCGATCGTTCGCCAAAAACCCATTCTCACCATGCTTTATTAATTCGTTCACACCAGAACATGTAGCAAAACCTATACTAGGTAAACCAACGGACATTGCTTCGGCCAAAGCAAGCCCAAACCCTTCATATTTGCTTGGAAAAATAAAGATATCTGCATCCTTCATCTTTGCGATGGGATCGTCAGTAAATCCGCGAAGGAAAATTCTTTTGGATAGGCCCAGTTCAATAATCTGTAATTTCAATCGCTCAAAGTCATTACCTATACCCCAAAATTCCAAATCCCATGTCGGGTATTTTTCTGCCAAATTAGAGAAAATATCTATAGCTATATGTTGCTGTTTACACGCAGTATCCAAGCGTCCAATATGAATTATCTTAAATCTCGATTTTTCATTACTATGTCGAACCAAATCGGTGTCGCTTACCTCGTCGATAGGATTCGTAATAACACGGCATTCGCCGGCAAAATTATCGGGCAAAAATTTTCTATAACTATCAAAAAGAATTTGGATGCCATCAAGCTTACTAAAACTTGACGTCAATAAATCAACCATATACGATTTCCTTCCGCCCAGAATATTGGAGTAATCATAATCTGGTCGACCGTTCACCGAATCTAAAATTGGTGTTGTCAGCGTATTTCCATAGGTAATTTCCAACAATGAACCAATAGACATTGTAATAATCAAATTTGGCTTAACTAGATCAATGTAACTTTTCCAAGCAATCGCCCGGTTTCTCAAATTATACTGAAATAGTTTATCTTCCCCTTCCATACGCTTTATTAAACGGCGATTATACCATTTAGCATACTTCTTTTCTATCTTATATTTTATCCAAAGAAAAGGATTTCTGCCTTTATAATTATATAAGGGGATCTCCTCTTTTTGTTCCAGATTTACGTCATATATGTTTGTAACACGTATGCTTTTATCCAAAGTAAACACTGGCTTACCAACTACATTTTCATTAGTGGCTATTTCGACTTCATAACCATTGGCGGATAAAATGTTAGCCAATATCGAGCAGATTTTTTCTGTTCCTCCTATTCCATTTAAAAAATACAAATGTTGTATTAATAGAATCTTCATATATCAATATATTTATTTCTGATATTTTTGCGAAGTTTCCTCCTTAATTTAGAAATTGGAATAAACTTAACCCAAAACAATGCATGTTTAAACTGCTGGGCTCTATTCGTTCGATAGCTTTTATAAAAATTATCAAAATTCACATGATTTTCCGCTGTCATGAAATACCTAAATGGAACGGATAATACTTCTATATCTGTTTTGGATAAATATGGCTCGACATATTGTCGCATAAAATTTTGCAATAATCTGAAAAGTACTTCTTTTTCATTCTCATCAAAAGGCATCTTTATGTAACGCAACTCAAACGGTTCATGTTCAATAAACAAAGCTAGTTTGAGTGCTCTCGAGGTAAAAATATCATGTTGATCGTAGAATATTTTTAAAAGTTCCAACCAATTAGGTATCTGTTTTAAAATGCGAGCCGTTTCTTTATTGATGCGTACATGATTTTGATTCTCGTGTTGTCTATAAAAATATTTTGCATCCGGATTGAATCCTATTTTATCAGTCATTAAAAAAAGGCAATGTGAAAACAAACCGTCTTCACAAGGTTGGATTCCCACGGGAAAGCGAATATCAGGATAGCTGTCCAATAATGACTTTTTTATAAACAATCCACAAGTAGGTACAGCAGTCAATCGTTTTGCTCTGTAACAATATATCTCTCCTAAAACGACTAGATCAAGATCATCTTGTTTTGCTAATGTATAAGCTCCAGTCAAGAATTCGGAATCAATCGTATCATCAGAATCTAGAAAATAGACATACTCTCCTCGCGCATGACTCAAACCATTGTTTCTCGCAACGGAAACACCCGCATTGTCCTGATCAAAAAAGTAAATTCTCGGATCTAAGGATGCATATTTTTGGCATATTGCAGCAGAAGAATCCAGACTACCATCATTGACAAGAATAATTTCAAAATCTTGTAATTCCTGGTCAAGTACACTTTGGATTGTCTCATCTAAATATTTTTCGACATTGTATACCGGTATGATTACCGACACAGCGACGGGAAAAGTCCCCTTCGTACTACCATTTTTTTCCATCATTGACATTCAATATACAAAAATAGCAAGACGAATTATATATCAAATACCGAAATCATTTTAAAGATTTTTCGATCCTATCTTTGTTTAACGTAAATTCCCGGTATCGGAATTCCCCGGATTTATTCCCGATCATTGCCCCCATTTTGATTAAAGATTCATTGCTGCCCATTGGAAAAATAGAACTTCGATAGGCATTATTTTTTAATAAGGGCTTCGGGAATACTTTGAAATTTAATCCATCTTTCGAATAAGCCACATATAATAACTCTGCCGTGTATCTTTTCACTTCACCAACAGCAATACATAAAAAGTAATAACCGTCAGCATATGTTGCCTGAATATGCCATGACGAATTACCATTACCTTCCTTCAGCCAGGGTTTATTAAAGAAATTAACTATTTTGCTGTCCCGAAACCCTGTAAAATTAATCCCATCAGTCGACGTTCTACGAACAACATAAGAGGGGTCTTTACCTTTAAAATTCTTGGGATTAAGATTGAGTTCGATTTCATAACTCAAAAACTCACTTCCGTCATGGATAAAAGAGGGAGACAATAAATGGTCATCCTTGGGGGTGAAAGGTGGATTGCTGGTAAAAGCGACGTTCAGATTCGACCACTTTATACCATCTGTAGATGTTTGTTGTACAATAGTGCGATGTGCATTTTGTTTCAGTCGATCAAAATTGGTATTACTTAACACACATTTGCCTTTCAAAGACTGAGCAGTGATAAAACTGCCTCTATAATAAAGATAAAACTGATTATTTAAATAGATCCAATCGACATCTGACCAAAAACCTTGAATCGGATCAACCTTGTTTTCACCGAAACTTTCTGTCGGGAAGGGTGCATTGATAATTGGATTGCTCAATCCCGGTGGATTTACCCAATCAAGACCATCATTTGATACAACAACACTGGGATTTTCAAATTTCTTTGAATTTTGATTGGTCCCCACTGCACCAAAATAAGGGGTGAAAACCATCCAATACTTATACCCATTCAGTTTATTTGGAAAATAAAGAACATCTGGATGACAATAACTGGCATTTGCGCCCGAGATATCTATAAAATCGTTGGCATTTTTTAGTCCCTTAAAATTAGCGTCAGCAACAGTATGTATATTGACCAAACCTTCATCACTATCAAAAGTAACGGAATCAATGGGCTCAACAGTCCAAATAGGAGCTTCAACATCACCCGCAAAAAAATCCTCCGGACTGCTGCAAGCCACTAGAAAAATACTTCCATAAAGAAGTATCAAAAAATTACGAATCATAAGTAAAAATCAAACGGTAGAAATAAAAAAAATGCGACTTGGCTAACGATGTTTTTCAATAAATAAAATAAGCTAACGGCAAATAGATGTATAAAACAACAAAGACCCAAAATCATCCTAAAAGTTTCATTATCAAGACTTTCATTTTGCCATTATAAGCATTAAAAAAAACACAACGCTTTATCTTTGACATGATATTAAATGTATCACTTGAGGTAAAAAAACTATTCATAGAATATATACTTTTCAAAACTTCCTGTATTATTATTTGTATTCATACGCAAGCCTGCTCATTGCCCAAACACAATGAACCGGAACAACAAGCGTTATTATTTATATTGTATAAGAATCAAAAATTTTAATCATGGACAACAGTAAAAAACTTTATATCATCCGACATGCCAAAGCCGAAACTATTCCGGGCATAAACGATTTTGACCGCGCCCTTACCTCCGACGGAATTCAACATGCAAAACAGGTTGCGGCTAAGCTGGCAGCAAAATTGACCCTGGATGAAAACAGTATTGCGATCAGTTCACCAGCCAATCGTGCACTCCAAACAACACGTATTTTTCTGGAGGTGATGGGTTCTTCTTCTTTTGACATCCAAATTGAAGAAACAATTTATGAATGTACTTATAAGCACTTGCTATCTATTATCAATGCAATTCCTGATCATATCAATCACGTTCTACTCTTTGGTCATAATCCTACACTAACTGATTTTGTTGAATACTTAACCCGTAAATCAGCCTACTTACGTACATCATCATGCGCTGAAATAAAACTCGATACCGGTTTCACATTTCAGATGCTCAGCGGCAATTGCGCAGATCTTGTGCAAATAATTGATTAAAATTTTATTCAAAGAACAAACAGACTTTCAGCAAAAGTCCCCCCATCACTTACCCGCATTTGATTTCATTGCCTTATCAATCACCAAAGGCACTGAAATCAAATCCAAATCATGTGAATACACCACAAACTTCTCGACCCAACAAGGATCAAATTTCTCCTTAAATTCTTTCAGGCCCTTTGGTTGACGGAAGTAAGGATTATTTTCATATAGAAAACTGATCAAACGTTCAACAAGCCCTTTCTTCTTGTCAAATCCCGAAAAAGGAGCCAGTCCCATATTCAAAAAAGAATAACCTTCCTCTTTGCAATACGCTAAAAAGCGGATAATCAATACATCCATATTTCCGCCTGGCGCATCTTGCAATTTCCGGATAAGATCATATGTCGCCTCGTCCGGAGCATAATTGGGAATGATATTCAAAAAGGCCAAAATGCGCCCTTCGTTATCCTCCAAAGTAATTACATGGCTATTTTTAATCTTACCAACGTCGAACATACCTTGAGAAAAAACACGTTCTGAACGCTTCATGTCTCTCAACCAATGATCCGACACAACCTGCAGTTTCTGAAGCAAACCATTGGATAACGGTGCGCGATATAAATTCGAAACAAAACCTTTTTTTTCAATGCTATTCACCGCATTTCGAAGTGATTTACGTTTCTTTCCTTCCAGCGAAAAATTATCGACATTGACAATGGCCTCTTCTCCGATCAGAAAAGATTTTTTGCCCAACTGCTTGAAAACCCCTAGATGTCTACCATCAACGCGGTAATAGGCTGTTTTTAAACTCGATTTGCGACAATAACGTTCAAATGCATTAATCAGTTCTTTCATCGCATCTTCAGTATCCTCACAAACGGGTCCTTCGAGCACCATAGCAAAACCATAACATTTTTTATACGCAATAAAGCCCGTCCGCTCCGTGTTAAAGAAAAGATCTTTATCCCCATACGTCTTAAAATAATCAACAGGTGATTTACCATAACGCTCCAAAAGGCGCTGTGCAATTTCAATCTGCCCATCAACCTCTTCTTCCGCTAACTGGCACGGATTGACCATCCAGTAGAACAATGCAGACAGACTGATCACACTAAAAAAATTAATGGAATACAAAAAATACTGTCCTATCGTTGTCTGAGGTTCCGCAACATCACCATTAAGTAGCACAAAACCGTGCAGCGTACTACTTACCGCATTTAAAATGGTAAAATCCATGTTAAAATGCTTCGCATTCAGAAAATAAAACCCAGTAATTCCATACAGAAGCACAACCCCAATAAGCCACAAAACCAAGCTGAGGTTTAAGGAGCTGAATCTCCTATTACTTTGTACAAAATAGTGTTTTGATGAATAAAGGAGCATCAACAGCACCAAAAAAGCGAACCAAGCTTCTTCAAAATCCAGCCCTTTGGAAAGATTAGCAACAATGGAAAGCGAACATAGCGCAACCGCAACATACCAAGCCATACGTAGCCCCTTCAACAGAAAACCCGAACACATCACCAATAATATACCGAAGAAAAGTACCGCTGCATTTGACAAGTTTAAAGCATCATAAGATATAAATTGCTTTAATGCCGTGACACGGCTATGAATCGCCGGCGTCAAGACGGAGATGATATTAATAAGCCCCATCACAAAAATAAAAACAGATGGAAGTATCCGAACAAAGATGTTGTTTTTATTCACGAAGAAACTAATTCCCCCCAATGCCAATGGTCCCCAAAACTCAAATAAACGATATAGAAGGGATATAGAAATAGCCTGTTCTTCGCTGTAGCCAAACTTACACAGAATGACAACCATAGATACTTCGATCAGTCCCACCCCCTTCATCAATGGTGAAAAACAATAGACCAACGTTCCGACAGCATAGGTTACTGTACAGGCCAATAACGATGTTTCAAAGCCTAAAGCAAGCATTGCAATATAGATATGCAAAATCCCTACCAGCTCAATGACTGTCGCCCAAATGAGACTTTGCAATACAGCCCAAAAATCCACACCCTTTTTATGGAGTTCATCCCAGGTACCTGCAACTGAAGGGAAATGACGTACTGTAAAATTATAAGCTCCTCCTCCACGGTAAAATGATCTGCAGTACCAGCCAAACCCCAGCAATAGAACACTAAAAACAAGCATAATTCCAATGATTTGTACATCAAGACCTGCGATTCCTACAAACAGAAAAACAAAAAGACAGAGTATAAATAAGGACACTAGGCTAATGACTGCGTAGATAACAGAAGAAAGATTGGCATTTGCATCATCAATTCCCTCCTGATTAACTTCTTTCTTAAAGAAAGCCAGTGAGGTAAATCCACCTACCGGAAGAAAGACACTGATAAAGTTTCTCTTTAGAAATAAACGGGTAGCTCCACCCAGTGATAACTTTTGTTGCAAAGACTTAAAACTATAGACATAGACCAAACCTTGCATAGCGATGTATGCCAAAGAAACCACGATCCCGATTGCCACCCAAAACAACGAACTTGACTGAATAAGCCCTACCGACGATGCCAGCTCCTGTCTCTGATTTGCAAAAAAATAAACGGCACCCAAAATGACCAATAGGCCCAATAAGGATTTCCAGATCAACATTTTGTTTTTCATCAGCATAATTACCTCTCAAATTGACAAACCCAATTATTTCGTTTTTCTAAATCACTTTTACTAATGACATCATTACTTTAAAATAGTCCCAATCCGATTTGTTTTTTTAGGCATCAAAAATCAATACCGATCTTTGCCCTGACCCCCCATGGAGATACACCTGGATTATTCAGGTAAGTAAAACGGCGAACCAGATCGACACGTAGAATTTTAAAGATATTACTCAAGCCAAAACTTCCTTCTATATAGGCTCCATTATTGAGGGAGAACAGCTGCGGTTCGCGAGGATCCTTGGGTAATTCATCAAAACTTTTCGTGTATCTATTGGAGGCATCGACAGCTCCATACAACATTTTTACAGAGGCGATCTCCCGGAGATCCAGTCTTTTCAGAAGCGGAACTTTATTCAGAAAAAAACCATTAAATGAATGTTGAAGCAATAGTGACGTGTACTTATCGCTCATAAATTCCATTGAATTCATCAAATTGTATGAGTTGAGCTGATACGAATAGGTTTGATTTGCCCGGTGAATAATCATCAGCGGATAGGGAACCTTTCCAAATTGGATGCCCGATTCAAATACGATATCGGCAAAACCAAATTGGGACGCAAAAAATCGCTTATTGGCATTTAATATAAAACGTTGGTAGTTATAATCTCCACCCAACAAACCTTTCACGCCAACCTGTGCGGCTAAGGTAAAAATGGGCTGACCTGTATTGATAATACGTCGATAACGTTTCCCCTGGTATAATTTCTCATGTGGAGCCCAGCGAATTTCTCCGGTGAAAGCAGAGGTCCACAGCTCATTGCCGTTACTTCTTCTAAAAGCTCGACGGTCAAACTCCAATATGCCACCTGGGCTAAGGATTTGATTAAAGAACCCTACTTTAAAGGATAGATGGTTTTCAAATTCCTGCCAGTATTCGATCTGCCTCCGCTGTAGATAAAACATTTTGTCATTTTCCCCTCTTCTGAATGAAAGCAAAAAATTGTCATTATCAATAAAATTTAGATCCTGTCCCGGCACCTGTACCTCTTTACTAACCTTAGCAGAGAGTAACTTTACAGGAAATTTGTAGACCGATTCTCCGTTAAAGGAGTAGGTGGCACCCATATTATATTTCCATTGCCTGTCTTTCGTACCATAGGCACCATAACCATCCAGGACCAATGTCTTGCTAAAGATATCCGTCGTGTTGCCACCAAATTTAAATCGGCTTCCTTCTACAGGGTTAAAACTATAAAATGAAGGTACTGGCCCTATTTCGATAACACCGCGCCCATAATAACCCGACATGATAAAGGAGCCCAAAGCCATCAAATTTTTAAAGGATTTTGACTGTTTTAAACTATCGATGTTCGTAAAGGCCTGCTCCTCCAATCTACTCAGTTTCTCAGGTCTCGCAAGATTCCAGTCAATCCCATTCGGATTCTGTGGCCCTGTCCGTGTCAATGCTTTACCATTGACAGCGAGCTGTGTTTCATTGGAAGCTGATCTGCTGGTCACTTTCTCCCCAAACAAGCCCATACCATCCTTAAAAATCCCCATGTCTATCGTCAGTACTCCCCTGCTCAGAAAAAAACGATGCGCTTGATTTTCTGAATAATTCAAAACAATATTTAAGCCCTTTACCCAGTTGATATTGGTCGCTTCGTTGATGGTCAGCTCCGCTTGATCCAATGCATAACTCCCGTCTAAGCGGATATAGATGAAGCCTGAAAAAAGTGCATCCTCTCTATTCCTTGGCTCTACGCGTATTTTGGCATGCCAAGGTTTACTATCTTTCAAGGTATCAACCAAGTAATATTTATAAAACGAAGGCCCCAACGTTGCTATAGGACTCAAAAAACGTCTATTCCCAATAGAGACATCCGTATCATAGATATTTGTTTCACCATAGATTTTATCCAAATACTCATCAATACCGTCTTCATCCAGGTACTGATCTACGCGCGACTGATTCTCACCCAGTAAAACAAAGCTGTTACCTTTAAGAGCATCCAATTTTCGCTGACCAATTTTCTCATCCATAAATATCGGGACCAGCGACCTACCGGGATATTTTAGCGTATCCATCCCCTGTTTTAAAAACCCGAAACGTTTGAGCAAGCGGGATTTATCCACCTTTTGATTTTGGATAGACAAGGACATCGATAGCTTCTCATATTCTTGATAGCTACCGGCTGTTCCATTTAACGCATTATTTTCATCTCTTTTTTCAATTACTTTACGGATTAAATCTACTGTTGGATTATGTTTATTCGTGTATTTTCTTTTTTTAGGCGCATTCACGACAACTTCATCGAGACTTTGTTGTTCATCTTCCAAACGGATAATAAGAACTTTCTTGCCCTGTGCGACACTCATCGGGAATACCTGTTTTTTATAGCCAACGGCACTAAATAGTAACTCCCAATTGTCAGGCACGGATGGTAACTGGAACTGTCCCTCCTTATTTGTTGCTACAGATTTTGCCGTATTGGAAAGCTTTACAGTAACACCCTGTATAGGTTTTGCCGTTGAGGCATCGAGGACAATCCCTGTTAATGAAGCTCCTTGTCCAAATAGTCGAGAAGTAAAGAACAATAAAATCAATAAAAAACGATATTGCATAAAAAAAACCTTGCATCTAAATTCAGTAGGATGACAAGGTTTTTATAAAAAAGTCCTAATACGAATGCTATCTCAATCGAACAGTATTATAAATAGTCTTAAAATCACGATTATAATTATGCGGCCCTGCCAGTACATCGACCTTTAATCCCGCATTACGAAACATTTTCACGAGATCTTCTTCGCCCTCTTTACAAAAGACATAAGTCGAAGGGAATTGCTTTAGCTTCAAGACTTCAGCTAGTACTTCGTAGCCATTGGGCTTCTGTTTCCAGTTAAGCATAGTCGATACGGTCACCTCGAAACTCGCATACTGATCGGGCGACAAATAAGTAACATGCCGGATTGACTTTTTCAACGGATCCGAGAAATTATTCAGAACAAAAGGTAACACGCCGGCAGAAAATGAATGTCCTATCAAATAAATTTGATCGCAGTCCCATTCTTTCCTGAAATGGTCAATATATCGTTCGAATTCCCTTCCCGCTTCTTGCGGAGTTTTCTTTTTCCAGAAATATTTTTTTGCATCGATGACCAAACGAGGATATCCATCGAGTGAGAAGTAAGATAACAGGCTTTTACTAAAATCATTATAACCACCATCGCCCGTAATAAATACAAGCATTGTCTTTTGTTTGTTATTGGTATCTTTAAGTGGAATAACGTAATTTGGCAGTACTTCCGCCTGTATTGGTCTTAGGGCCAAACATAACCAGAAAAATAGAAATAGCAATAATCTATCTGCTTTATAATGTGCAGTGTTCATGTGTATATATTATGTGTAAATATTTGCTTTGAATAATAACAATGTCTTTGACCACCTGGAGCGATTCATCAATAAATACGCTTTTAAATCCTCCCCTAAGGCACTATTTACTGGTTCTAATGTCCTTTATTGGAATAGATTTGCGCACACCGTCCATCACATAAAAAAAGCCGAGGGCATTATTCGAAATATTACCTTCAACATTGGCAGGTACTGCAGACAATAATCCT
The DNA here is from genome assembly GCF_014109745.1 of Sphingobacterium paramultivorum. Classification (NCBI taxonomy): domain Bacteria; kingdom Pseudomonadati; phylum Bacteroidota; class Sphingobacteriia; order Sphingobacteriales; family Sphingobacteriaceae; genus Sphingobacterium; species Sphingobacterium paramultivorum. Next base: position 5,716,804 of record NZ_CP058555.1, on the reverse strand, counting down.
TTCCATTCTGTCTCCTGAAATAGATTATAAATAAACCGGGAGTAACGTGGCGATTCAGAAAACTTAGAGACGATTAAACTGTCCTTCAACGAAACTTCATAGTTGTATGTCTTCCCAAGTAAGTTATTCAGTACATTGGGTGCCCCCAAACGATAACTGTAGCTAAAAGGAGAACGAAAAGAAGAAATATCATCTTCAGAAAAATCCTTTTGCGGCATAATAAGCCATTTATTGGAGGTTCGCATCCCGAAGAGATGTTTATTAACCTTTACCGTCCACTTGTTGTTCAAATTACTTTTTTCTACCGGTAGAAAGGCATTTTCAATAGGTACCACAGGTATCAATTGATCTTGTGCTTCATACAATTTCCCATTCAAAGTAATCGTAAGCTGAAATACATTTCCTACCGTGTCCCTCAGATTGAACAGCTCACCATAATAAAGCCCCTCACCCAAATCATTGAATTCAATTATATTGGAACCATTGGTTACACGTACCGTGGCTCCACTAATCCCGATAGTCCCTGAATTAGACTTTAGCCCATCCAATTTCTTTAATTGGATATACTGCTCTTTGTACATCGTATTAATCCCGCCTTCAACAATCATATCGTAGGATTGTCCTTCGTCTACAGCTGATTTCTGACAAGAAACCGCTAGGAAACAAGTAACTATAATCAATAAGAATCTCATATCAATCAAAATCTCATTGTGTAACTAATTGAGGGAACTCGCCCAGAAAATGATGTTTTCTGAATAGCTAAATTCCCATTACTATCTTCGGAGAAACTATAATAAAGTGGATTGCGCTGATCAAATACATTATATAATCCAAAATTCAAGGTATGTCTTCTTCCTCGCTCTCGCTGTCTTACCGTTTCCAAATCTACTGAGCAATTTAAATCAAACCGACTAAATGTAGGCATACGATGGGAATTACGGCTTGAATACACCGGAACATATATACCCTCATATTCCATAAATCCTATTGGATAGGTTAATGGCCTTCCCGTATGAATTGTATAAAAAGCATTGAGATGCACCGACCTCCCCAAATCGTAGGACAAGTTGCTCTTAAGCACATGTGGAATATCGAAATTAGCCGCATACTCTTTTCCTTTATTGATGCCATTGATCTTACGAAAAGATCTCGACCAGCTATAGAAGATACTGCCCGTAAATTCACCGATACGCTGATTGACAGATAATTCCAGTCCATAAGCATGCCCCTTCCCTTGTCGCAGCTGTGTTTCGATAAATGGGTTGAGTATCAGTTGCGCATGATCGATCAATTCGACTTGATTGCCCATCTTCTTCCAGTACCCTTCCAGTCCAATATTTCCATGATACAATAACCTGTTGATACGAAAAGAAATAGCATCAACATATTGTGGTTTAATATTTAATCCCGCAGGCACCCAAGCTTCCAATGAGGAAAAGGCAAGTTCATCATTCTGTAATAACTGCAAATATTGATAACTCCGATTATAAGCCAGTCTGAAAGCATAGTCATTGCCCATTTTATATTGCAAAGACAGGCGTGGCTCTAAACCATAATACGACTTTTTCTTGTCGGCATCGTTCGACAACGGCTTATACGAGCTGCCATCCAATAAATAATAGCGTCCAAAGGAGGCATTAAAAAAGGCATTCGCACGTATTCCCGCAACAATCCGGAAGGCTGAATCGACCTTCCAATTAAAAGAAACATACCCCGTATAATCATAAGCTTGCGCCCTAAAAATATTATCTTCCGTGTTTGAATTTATCGGCGATATCTCCCCGGGATTAAAACGATGCAGGGTTCCCTGAAGACCAAAATCCAAGGTGCGGTCTAATCCCATAAAATACGTAAAATCGGATTTCAAACTAAAGTCACGTATCCGTGTCAACCAGATTTGATTGTCACTCGATTCGGGTTTACTGACATCCAATTTATTATGATAATCACTGAATATGGCCGAAAGGTTCATAAACAACCGATCACTATGCACATGGTTCCATCGCAAAGTAGAAGTCCAGTTACCCCAACGATTGGTATTCCTATTCGGAGAAATAACTTTATCCTGCCCATAGTACCCCGAGAGGTAAACCCGATTTTTCTCGTCAAATGTATAGTTGAACTTCACGTTATAGTCACTGTACTTACCTTTAACATTAAATAAGCGATAATCCGTATTAAAAGCATTTAATATACTTCCCCGTGCAGTGGCAATGAAAGCACCTTTTCCCTTTTTTATAAATGGCCCCTCAGCACCAACCCGAGCAATCAATAGACTTGATCCACCAAAAACATGAAAAGCATTGGCATCACCGTCTCTGGTACTCATATCCATGATGGAAGAAAGACGCCCCCCTAGATTTGCAGGGATAGCATCCTTATAAAGCTGCGTATTCTTCAAGATGTCCGAATTAAACACAGAGGTTAAACCGAATAGATGCGATGGATTATAAACAACAGCTTCATCAAGCAAGATAAGATTCTGGTCTTTACCGCTCCCCCTTACGAAAAGATTACTGCCGCCTTCTGTTAATCCGTTAATCCCATTTTGCATCTGTAATACCTTCATGATATCAGCCTCACCTTTATAAAAGGCATTTCTTCGTGCTTGGGTCCAATTGACCTTATCTGTGAAACTTCCCATGTGCTGCGCTGTGAAGGAAGAATCAACATTAACCACCACCTCGCTCAAGTTAAAATCCACTGGAGCGAGCTTAATGACCAGGTAATTATTTTCTAACTCAGCATTTAATGAGACCAACCTTGTCTTATAGCCCAGATAACTTACATAACAACTGTATTCGCCCCGTGGTAATGTCAGTGAGTAAAACCCATATTTATTACTTAAACTACTTTTACCTTTCTCCGCGATCAACAAGGTGGCACCAATCAGGTTTTCACCACTTAAACTGTCCACAACACGCCCCTTAACAGTAAAAGTTTTATCTTCTTCATAGAAGATCAGCGCCCTATTGATCATTGTAAATCCAACATTGGAATCTTTCAGTAAATAATTTAGAACCTCTTCTAGACTGGATTTGTCAAACGATCGACTATAAATAATCTTTTTATTAAAGACCTGCTCGTCATAAGACATGGATATATCGTATGTTTTATGAATTTCAGCAAGTATCTGAAGAATCTGTTTGTTATGTGTATCAATTGAGATCCGTAATTCGGCAGGGGAGTTCTGTCCCATGGCTTTCGGACACATCGCTATAACCAACCAGCAGAAAAAGAGCAAACGATACAGAATCCTATCTTTCATATCAGCAAAGCGAAGAGCCTATTCGTAGATACTATATCCTTTTTTACCGGCTTTCCACTTCACATTTAAAGTTTTGGAAAGAATTTGAACAATCTCGTTGAGCGTTTGCCCATCAAAGTACATGCTTAGCTTGCGTGCTTTTAAACTATCTCCAACGACAGTTATATTCGCCCGAAAATGCTTTTCTAGATCTGTACAGATACTATCCAACCGAACATTTGAGTAGCTCAACTTTTGTGCGACATCAGTATCATTATCTGCCAACAGATCAATTTTAGATAAAGACGCTGTTAGTCTTTTATACAGTCCCTTTTGATTTTTCTGTAAAACAAGTTCTTTTGCATGATCGCCCTTTCCACTGCTCAAGGCTACACTTCCCTCCTTAACAAGGACTTCGACATCATCTTCCAGTAAATTGACTTCAAAGGTAGTGCCGATATCACGCACATAATTATGTTCAAGATCAACCACAAAGGAGGTCCCTGTTTGATGTTTGACATCGAATAGCGCTTTTCCCTTTTTGAGCTCAACAGTTCTTTGCTGTGGAAATGTCCTTTTGTTGAACATCGCCTCGGCTCCGGCCTGTAGTGTCATGATCGAACCATCGGGAAGTACGATAGGCTGCTGTGTTTCCGATCCGTATAATCGGACTTCATACCCCATCCAACGGTCAAAGTTCAGGTAACTGGCAAAACCGACCACGAACAATACGGCTGCAGCCACAAATTTCATCCAGGGTTTCCAGATTGCTCGTACAGGCGTCTCGATCTCCGCTTCTTGTTGATCCCCTGTTTTATCCAACTGATTTTTAAATTTTTCCCATTGGCTACTGGCATCTACCTTTTTATAGCATTCCAGTGCTATAAGGTCATCAGCTATACTTCTAACTTCATGGTATAGCTCGTGGTTCGCCACATCCTCCGAAATCCAACGCCCAAGCAACACTCCTTCCCTTTCGGAAATAGTCCCATCCAGCTCTTTCTGAATCAAATCATAAGGAATAAATCTTGAAGTATTGTTTTCTTCCATAACTATAAGATAATAAACTGGACAAAAAGTCCCAATGAAAAAAATAAAAAGCCGATTAGAAGCAACAGAAAAGCTTTTTGCTTGGCCAATGCGACCCGAATTTTATCGTAAGCAATGGTCAAATGATTTTTAACCGTTTTTATTGAAATTCCCAATTGATCCGCGATTTCTTGTTGTTTCATCTTATCGTACTTACTCATAAGAACGATTTTTCGGCACTGCGGCGGTAGCCCTTCCAGTATACTTTCGATCATCAACAACTTGGATTCGTAAAGTGCGGCGCGATCAATTTCATCTTCATCATCCGTCAGATCCAGTTCTTTGCTATAATCGTTATTCCGTTCCAATAAACGCTGATTCTTTTTAAGGTAGGTGAGCGAAAGGTTGATAACACTGCGTGATAGGTAAGCTCCCAGTGATTGACTAATGGCCAACTTGTCCGCATTTCCCCATAACATCATAAATACGTCGTTGGTGAGCTCTTCAGCGATTGCCTCCTCTCGCACATACCGAAAAGACAAGATATACAATTTACGGAAATGGCTCTTATAAATAGCTTCAAAAGCATTTCTATCTTTTTGGACTATCTTCTTAAGCAGGTCAACGTCATTTGACATAGGACTTCGGTAAAGCTAATAATAAACGTATGTAAAAATAATCAAATTCATCGGACATTTTATAACATCTAATTAATTTTCAAGCTATAAACGCTTGCCGACAACCAATTAGTTAACGCAACTAAAAAGTGAAACGCCACACCACAAAAAAGTTTCTCGTATTTTTTCTATTTTTGCAAAAACATAAAAATAATGTTAAAAAAATATCTTTTAATAAGCTGCATTTCTTTTATTTTCTTTTCTTGTACAAAAGAAAATTATCCTGAAACATCAGAAGTAATAAAACCTGAAGAAAAAGAAGCGGAATCTCTTACAACAAGGATGACCAAAAACATGGATGTTTGGACTGACAATAGGGTTATCAATGTATTTGAACAAGGTGAAATCCGTTTATATGATAAAGAAAAACATAAGGATCATTTCACTTTTTTTCTTTGGGAAAAAGAGGTTGTTGATTCAATTATTTGGCATATCGATGATATTATGCATTACAGTTCAGGCGTTAACCCTTTTCGTTATATGACCGGTGTCACATTCAACAAACCAGGCGATTACAAATTTAACTTATTGGTTTACAAAGATAGTAAGGTGGTCAAACAAGCCAACCTAACGATCAGGGCTATTGCTGGAAAAGATTTTTTCAATGTCAATTGGGAAAACCCACCCACAAGAAGCATTGTAGGCCAATCCTTTTCTTACAAAAAGGGTTATCGCATCGATCAAACTTATATAAAAGGACAATACCCCTATAGCTATGTCAATCTATATTATGGCGATCAATTTCGAAAGCAAACCCCTGAAAAAGAGAAAGAATATTTGATGGAAGTGGCACGCGAATCTTTTGGTAGCCCCACACTTACCACGACAAACAATCAACAGGCTGAACTTAACGATAAGTACAATAAGCTCTTCAAAAATAAGCTTAATCACCTGCCGATAGCAATTTGGGAAAGAGGTACATCTTCAATCGCTTTAATTGGAACTCCGAAAGATGCCATTAAGACCTATCAGATCGTTGCAGAACCCAAATATTAAAAAACACATTTAAGCCTCCATCATGGAGGCTTTTTTACTACCTTCGTCTTATGGCGAATCAATTGCAATTTGAAAATTCACCCTACCTTAAACAGCACGCACACAACCCAGTAGATTGGATGCCCTGGGGACCGGAAGCTTTAAAAAAGGCAAAAGACGAAAATAAACTGATCATCGTAAGCATTGGCTACTCGGCTTGCCATTGGTGCCATGTGATGGAGCGTGAAAGTTTTGAAAACTCAGCCATCGCCCAAACCATGAATAGGTTTTTCGTATCGGTCAAAATCGACCGTGAAGAACGCCCCGATATTGATCAAGTGTATATGCTTGCTGTGCAACTGATGACCAATGCAGGGGGCTGGCCATTGAATTGTATCTGTCTGCCCGATGGGAGACCTATTTACGGTGGTACTTATTTCAAACCGCACGACTGGCAGAATATCTTATTACAAATTGCACAAATGTGGGCGGAGAAACCCGAAGTCGCATTTGACTATGCAGAAAAACTAAACAACGGAATCCAGCGAGCCGAGAAACTCCCCATCCATCCCATCCCCGATCAATACACGATTGACAACTTAAATGAAATTGTTGCCCCTTGGACCGAGATGTTCGATAAAAAAGAAGGTGGTTATCAAAAAGCACCGAAATTTCCGCTACCAAACAACTGGTTATTTTTGCTAAAATATGGTGTGCTTGCCAACGATCAGGAACTATTGGATCATGTTCACTTTACGTTGAAAAAGATCGGATCGGGTGGTATATATGACCAGATCGGCGGTGGCTTTGCGCGCTATTCTGTCGATCATTATTGGCATATTCCTCATTTCGAAAAAATGCTCTACGACAACGGACAATTACTATCGCTATATGCCGAAGCCTTTCAACAAAGCCGCGATCCATTCTATAAGCGGATTATCGAAGAAACGGTTGTCTGGGCCGAACGGGAAATGCTTGCGCCGAACCATGGCTTTTATAGTGCTTTAGACGCAGATAGTGAAGGTATTGAAGGAAAATACTATTCCTTCTCCAAAGTTGAATTTAACGAGGTACTGGGGAACGATGGCGCCCTGCTCGGCCAATATTTTAACATCACCGAAGCTGGCAACTGGGAAGAAGAAAAAACCAATATTCCTATTTGCGCCATAAATGCAGACCAGTTAGCAACAAAGGTCAATATGTCAGCTGACGAATGGGCAGATTTTTTAAAAATTTCAAAGAAAAAATTATACGACTATCGGGAAAAACGAGAACGTCCAGGGCTCGACCATAAGCAGCTGACCGCTTGGAACGCTTTATTTCTAAAAGGACTAATAGATGCTTATCACAGTCTTGGAAACAGCCATTTCCTTGAACTCGCTTTAAACAATGCCCAGTTTATCTGTACGCATCTTATTCAAGACGATCTCCAGTTATTGCACCAACCAAAAGATAACAATAGAGCGATCGCAGGCTTCCTAGATGACTATGCATTCACTATTGAAGCCTTTATTGCATTATATGAGGCGACATTTGAGCTCAATTGGTTAACCAAAGCACGACAGCTAGCCGATAAGGCCATTGCATTGTTTTACGATGGATCACAAAAAACATTCTACTATACATCGTCAGAGGCTGAGGAACTCATCGCACGGAAAAGCGAGATTATGGATAATGTAATACCTTCCTCTTCGTCGACAATGGTTCGTCAATTGAAACGATTAGGTTTGCTTTTTGATGATGAAAATTACATCGCCATTACAGACCAATTGCTGGCGAATGTATTCCCGCAAATCAAGACTTATGGCTCTGCCTATTCAAATTGGGCAATATTATTGCTAGAAGAAATATATGGAATCAATGAAATTGCATTGACGGGGAATAAAGCGATGGCTTTCAAAAATGAACTCGGCAACTATTATATTCCGAATAAAATTGTTCTTGGCGGTACAGAAGAAAATCTTCCATTGCTAGAACATAGAGTCGGAAAGGAGACAAAAGCATATCTTTGTAAAAACAGGACCTGCAGTCTACCACAGGATTCAATACAAGCGTTAATAAATTATATTTAATAAACGGTAGCCTCGGGCTTCCAAAAATCAAAATCAGATGGCTATAAAAGCAAACGACGTCGTAGCATTGACGTACAGACTTCACACAGTAGAAAACGGTGAAAAAGTTTTCGTTGAAGAAACAACTGCAGAACAACCTTTAGATTTCTTATATGGTGTAGGTATGATGTTACCTAAATTTGAAGAAAACATCGCAGACTTAAACGTTGGTGATAAAATTTCATTTGAATTGGCACCGGATGATGCTTACGGTCAAAAAGACGACAGAGCATTCGCGCAATTGCCAGTAGATATGTTCAAAGAAACAGGTTTACCTCCAGTAGGAGAAGTATTGCCTTTACAAGACAACCAAGGAAACCAATTCCGCGCTGTAGTAGCTGAGGTTACTCCAGAAGTAGTTGTTGCTGACTTAAACCACCCAATGGCTGGCAAAACATTAAATTTCGATATCGAAATCTTAACTGTACGTCCTGCTACTGAAGAAGAGTTGTCTCATGGACACTCACATGGTGTAGACGGTACGCAAGGTCACTAATCTTGACTCAAGATACAAAAAAACAAAGCCGGGTGTCAAATGACACCCGGCTTTGTTTTTTACCTCTTTAAAAAATCGTATTTTGTTTTTAAACACACAAACGATGCTAACATTTGCGGAAAAAGTAGTTTTATTCAATAAACATCTTCATTATCAAGGAAGTCTTCCTTCAGAATTCAATGTAATTAACCCTTACCTTGATAACCCCGAGACATTGGTTGTGATGGAACACTTCTACCACAAATATTACAATGATAATCTAGCCAGAAAATTCATTATCGGCATTAATCCGAGCAGACACGGGGCAGGTGTAACGGGAGTTCCTTTTACGGATACCAAAAGACTATCCAGTGTATGTGGCATACAAATGCATTCTGCGCATACCCATGAAATATCTTCAGTTTTTATGTACGATATGATTGAAGCTTATGGTGGCCCAGACATCTTCTACAAACAATTTTATATCAATTCGCCCTTTCCCTTGGCAATTGTCCGAGAAACAAAACCCAACAACTGGATCAATGCAAACTATTACGACGACAAGCAACTTTTTGACATGGTCCGCCCCTTTATGTTGGATTCCTTAAAACAGCACATTTCCATGGGCTTGGTGACAGAGGAGGTCTTTGTCCTCGGAAAGAAAAATGCAACCTTTCTCGCCAAGATCAACAAGGAAGAAAAGTTGTTTGGAAAAATGACCGTCCTCGACCATCCGCGCTATATTCAACAATATAAATCCAAAGACAAACTAATGTATATTGACAATTATATCCGATTATTAAATAGCTTATAAGATATGGATAAGTATGTTAATTAGCTTATAAGCAGCATCTATTTTGTGAATAAATAGATCATCCATTAAGAGGATATTTGTTTTTATTTATTCTCCGATTGTAAATTCGCCAAGTAGCATCAACGCTGTGTTACGGGTTATTATTTTTCATCAAAAAGTCCGTGTTTTGTACAACTCTTCTTCGACGATGATTCGAATCTTCATCGGGCCTTATTCATACTTACAAGCGGGTAAGAGCATTTTCTGACAGCTTTGCTACAGTCTTATCACCGAGGGTAACTCGGACTCCCCCCTCTCACCACGGACACACCCTTGCCGAGACACGAAGATGTCTCGAAAGAGATATGAAAGGTCCTCGAATCGAACGTTCTTGGTCCATAGCAAATTCATCATAGATCCTTACTTAATAGTCAACCGAAAGTCCTCTGCAAATTTCAAAATGGTCTAGGACTAGCAAGTAGCATTTATTATTGATCCCTAAAAACAAAAAACAGATTTAACCGCATATTGAATGGCTCGTAGGTAATCACGCTCAACTAGGACTTTCAGGACCAACGCAAATATTAATAGATTATGCGAAGAGATTATTAGAAAATATACAACATCGTTAGTCATCTGATCAACGATGTTGTACCAAGTGTGTTCAAAAAGGAGATTTTGTCGCGCGCAGCATTTCACGTTTGCCAGGCGCACCAGGCGCCTTTTCAATAGAAAAGCCCAATGCTTTCATACTGCGCTTGAGATTTCCGGTAATAGCATAAGTCACAAAAACACCATCAGGTTTAACAAACTGCGCGATATGTCCTAAGGCAACATCATTCCACATCTCAGGCTGATGCACTGCTGCGAAGGCATCAAAATAAACAACGTCAAACAAGCGATCCGATTTGAAATTCATCAATAAGGTATGGTCAATATGAAGCTTTAAGTACTCGTTAATCCGTACGTTTTCCGTCAATGCCTGCTCGTATGCATTCAAATAGCTTGCCCACACAGTCGGATCTACCGTCGCCTCATAGCCCGTTTCAGCAATAGTGGACAAAGGCAAGGGAAATCCTTCTATCCCGACATATTCCACCTGAACGGATTTATCCCTAAGAAAATCAGCTGTTTGCAAAAAATTCAAGCCTGTCCCGAACCCAACCTCTAGGATACCGACGTCGGTTGCCCCTGTTGTTTGTACATAGTGGTCAAGCCCTGTTTTTATAAAAACATGCCTGCTTTCCTGTACTGCACCGTGTTTAGAATGATAACATTCACCTATTTCAGCATTAAACAACGTTTTCGAGCCATCTCCTGTCGTTACAAATTCCATTTTTATACAAATACTTTAAGTTCCAATTTTCACACATTAAGTCTAAACAACTAAACAGTAATCCAAACAAATAGCGCATTCCTTACCCATGACACTTATCACTGCTACTGTCCAAAGATAAAAAAGCCAATTCGAGTATCAAAACCTTCCTGATTTCAACAGCATCAACAGCTGTGAAAGCGGACGGAAACTCTTTTGTAGATCATAAACCGAGCATAGCAAGCTCTTTGATACCTTAATGAAAAGATACAAAGCAATCACCTAGACATTTGCAGAAAAAAGCGGCTTTTTTCTACAAGGTAAAACAAAAATGAACAAACACGCATAAATTCAGCTCGTTTTAATAGACCTATTCGAGAAAAACACTATTTTAGCAATCTAAATACGAAATATTCACAAAACCTAATGAAATATCCAAACCCAACAAGTGCAAGCAATACAACAGCATTGGATATTCTCAATGTGACCAAATACAAAGAAAATATAAGCAGTTCTTCCATGCGAATGAACTCCTTTTGAAATAACTAATCATACACCTATGAAATACGCTACAAAAACTTTTGTGCAGAACTACGGCAGTATCTTACTTCTACTCCTTGGGATCAGTATTGGAAGTTTGATCGGCATCTTCTTTCCACATATCGTCAACAATCTTAAACCGATCGGTGACATTTTTCTAAACCTCCTATTTGTCAGCGTTATACCATTGGTGTTTTTTGCCATATCCTCATCTGTTGCCAATATCGATGGCGACAGTGTACTGGGAAGGATCATCGGTATGATGTCGTTCGTATTTGTACTGGGTATTGTCGTCGCCGGACTGTCAAGCATCTGCTTCCTTTACCTCTTTCCAGTAGATGCTCCACTGGCTATTGAACAAACAAACAAGATCATAGAAACAGTTGTTCATGATTCTTGGGGTGAAAAAATGGTCCGCTTTTTAACCGTTAGCGAATTTTCAAGTTTATTATCACGACAAAATATGCTGGCCTTTGTCATCTTTTCGTTCCTCGTTGGCATTGCTACGCGCAAATCAGGGGCATCTGCAGAGACCTTCCGTAAATTTATAAACTCGGGCAATGTTGTGATGGGAAATCTGCTCGTGATGGTCATGAACCTCGCTCCCATTGGTTTGGGAGCATATTTTGCCTATCAGGTTGGAACATTAGGCCCTCAGCTCTTTGGTTTTTATGCTAAACCTATCGGTCTATATTACTTTTTTGGAATCTTCTATTTTTTTACGGTATTCAGTTTATTCGCTTTTTTAGCATTCGGGCTAAAGGGTGTCAAACGATATTGGCAAAATAACATATTGCCTTCCTTGACCGCATTGAGCAGCTGCAGTAGCCTCGCCACCATGCCGGCCAACTTACTTGCAGCCAAGCAAATTGGAATCCCGGACAGCGTCGCTAGTGTCGTCATTCCCCTAGGCACGACATTGCACAAGCATGGATCGGCGATCGCCTGTATCTTTAAAATCTATATTGCGCTTTTATTAAGTGGCAAGGAATTTTTTGATCCAGCCAATCTGATTATGGCGGTTGGCATTACTTTACTGGTGAGCATCGTAGCCGGCGGAATTCCTAATGGTGGCTACATCGGAGAAATGCTGATCATATCGGTTTATCAGATGCCAACGGAGGTGATCCCTTCCATTATGATTATAGCAACCCTGGTCGACCCATTGGCAACGATGCTCAATGCCACTGGAGACACCGTAGCCGCTATGCTCACCACCAGATTGATCGGGCAAAAACTGGCCGACCCTATTCCCGAAACCCCAGGTTAAACAAGCTGCAAACGACAAACATTTGAACGGTGGACCAACGAAGATCCTATCAAGCGGATCCATGTAGGCCCTACCTATGGCCGGCTGATCAAAAACGGTAGGCAAAAAACAGCTCGCCATATTGATGCCGGTGAAACGCCGATTTGAGCTCTTTCGAATTGAAGATATAATTGATACCGTAATTGATCTTGTGGTTAGACCAATTGAAACCAATGCGGTGACTAAGCATCCAAGGCCGAATAGTGTATAACTTGCCTATGGGATCATTTTTATCTCTTCCTCCTTCTACCGTTGCGCTGTAAAAAATACGAGACACGCTTGGTTGATAGACAAAATACCATTCTCTATCATTGTCTGCTCTTCCCTGTGTCAAATGCCCATGTGTAAAGGTGGACGCCTGATAGGATTTCAGCTTCCCCAACCGAAGCGGGGCCGCAATCCCCATATTGGTATTATTTAGTCCAATGGTCCCCTCACCTATAATTCCCACATCGAATTGCTGGTTTTGACTGCGATATAGTCCTTTTTTATAGGTTGCACTTAAATCAATACCAAAGGAATTTCCAAGCTGCGTATCCCAACCTGTCGCCTCGTACATCCCAAAGAGATGATGGATAAACTTCTGTGCTTCTTCACCGTAGGATTTAGGGCCGATCTGCGCCAATTCAGTCTTGAACTCAACAACCTGATCGTGCGGTAAAAACCGCGTTACTCCAGCACTAAAATAGAGGTAACCTGCAAATGGTCTATCGTATTTTTTTTCCTGCCGTCTATAGTCAATGATACTGATACCATTGTAAATCCGCTGGCCTATTTCAAAATCCAATACCGTATTTGAAGCCTGCCTATCCGGTTTCCCTGGCAACGCAATCCTATAGTTGATATTGATACCATTGGTATAATAGCGATCCTGACCGGTCAGTAGATAGACGTCATTGTCATTTTGGATAGCAATTTCCTGATTACGGAATTTAACCTGTCCAAAAACAAAAAAGCAGGGGAATATAACAGCCCAAAAGAGGCCTAAAAATCGCAAAGCAACACTCATATTAACAGGCAATTGTAAAATTCATGCGATATCATTAGAACCAAAATAGCAAATTTCACTTCAAATTATTCAAAAGCATTCGAATCTAGCTTATTTTTCCAATTAATTCAAACTATTTAGAATAGATATAAATAATATGGAAAAGTTGCATTATTCCTTTCTTAGCGAATCTATTTGTAATTTTGCATTCGATTAGGTCTCAAATGTAATCAATTTGGGATTTTAGCGAGCACAACGTTGTCAGGTTTGGGTAATAATCTTTCTAAAAAAACAGGAAGATATCTGGCAGATTGGAACAGCTATTCATAGTTAAGAAAAAACAAACCGGGTGAAACGAGCTCATTTTATACGATGAGATCAAACACTTATAAAATAAGTAAATACAAATGAAAAAAAGTTCAATTATTCTAATCGCTATCATTGCTGTCGCAATTGCCATGATACTTGTTATCTATACCGATTCAAGTACCTATTCGACATTTACCGAAGCTAAAGAAAAGAAAACCGAACTATATGTGGTAGGTCAATTGAATAAAGACAAAGCGCTTCATTATGATCCCAAAACTGACGCCAACAAATTTTCGTTTTTCATGCGTGACAACGATGGTACAGAATGTGAAGTGATTTTTAGAGGCGCCAAACCTCAAGATATTGAACGTTCAGAGCAAATTGTATTGACAGGAAAAATGGACGGAAATGTGTTTAGGGCAAGTAAGATATTGATGAAATGTCCGTCAAAATATAACGATAAATCGGTCGTCACCGAGATCAATGCTACTGCTTTCAATAATTAATTCGTAAAATCAATTTTCAATGGACGTTAATTACGTTGGTGAGCACCTGCTACCAGGGCAGATCGGACAATTCTTTATTGTACTTTCTTTTGGTGCTGCACTTCTATCTTGTATCAGCTACTTTTTTGCAACAAAATACCCTGAAGAGAATTCATGGAAAAAAATTGCACGTATTGCCTTTTGGGCTAATGCGGTCTCCGTAGTGGCGATTGGTGCAACTTTATTTTATATTATATACAATCATCTTTTTGAATATAATTATGCTTGGGCGCACTCGTCCAAGACACTACCTACCTACTATATCATTTCCAGTTTTTGGGAAGGTCAGGAGGGTAGTTTTTGGCTCTGGATGTTCTGGCAAACAGTATTAGGTTCTGTTTTGCTGTTTAAAGCAAAAAGCTGGGAATCGTCTGTCATGACTTTCGTCATGTTATGCCAAGCATTTTTAGCTTCCATGATTATTGGTGTGGAAATATTCGGTCTGCGTATCGGTAGCTCTCCGTTTATCCTATTGCGTGAAGCAATGGATATTCCAATCTTTAGAGAAGCTAACTATCTATCACTCATCACCGACGGTAATGGTTTGAACCCTTTGCTTCAAAATTACTGGATGGTGATTCACCCACCAACACTATTCCTTGGATTTGCGTCGATGATTGTTCCTTTTGCTTATGCAACAGGTGCTCTTTGGACCAAACGTTACAAAGAATGGATCAATGCAGCACTTCCGTGGGCTTTATTTGCCGTAATGATTTTAGGCGCAGGTATTATCATGGGCTCATTCTGGGCTTACGAAGCACTTAACTTCGGTGGCTTCTGGGCCTGGGATCCGGTAGAAAATGCATCAATTATTCCTTGGTTTACCTTGATTGCTGCTGTTCACGTCATGATTGCGTACAAGAATTCAGGCCACTCCTACTTCACCGCTACATTTTTGGCGATGATCAGCTTTGTACTTGTTATCTATGCATCTTACCTGACACGTAGTGGTGTCCTTGGAGAGACTTCTGTGCACTCCTTTACCGATCTGGGAATGAGCGGACAATTGATCTTATTCAATGTTGTCTTTTTGGCTATCATGGTGGTATTTCTTACCGTCAAAAAGAAAGAGATGCCCATCACAGAAAAGGATGAGGATATCTATTCAAGAGAATTCTGGATGTTTATTGGCGCCTTGGTATTGACTGTCGCATGTGCACAGATCATCGCTTCAACATCAATTCCAGTGTTCAACAAGATCTTTGGCACCAAGGTAGCTCCACCTTTGGATCCGATCCAACATTATAACAAGTGGCAATCGGGTTTTGCAGTGATCGTTATGATCTTAACCGGATTTACGCAATTCTTAAAATACAAACGTACCGATAGCCGCAAGTTTTTGGCTTCCACGGTAGCATCGTTGGTTGTGTCTCTCATTCTAACGGCTGCTGTCGTCTATTTTACGAAGACTTATACCAACCTGATCTATATTTTGATCACCTTCGCAAGTATTTTCTGTATTTTGGCGAATATCCGCGTATTGGGTGATGCTGTCAAAGGCAAATGGAAGCTGGCCGGCTCTTCGGTAGCCCATATCGGCTTTGGATTACTACTTATCGGTGCCATGGTGGCTGCAGCAACCAACGAGGTCATCTCGGTCAACAACACTGGTTACATTGCTGTATCGGGATTTGACAAGGTAGAGAAACCTGGCGACAACTTATTCTTGACCGAAGGTGAACCTGTACAAATGGGGGAATACAAAATTACCTATATCGGCGATAGCATTGTGGCTCCAAATACGTTTTATAAAATAAAATACGAGCGGATCGACGAAGAAACAGGTAAAGTGAAGGAGCATTTTGTGCTACAACCTTTTGCGCAAAACAACGCGAAAATGGGCGGTTTGATTGGTACTCCAGCGACCAAACATTATGTCACGCATGACGTGTATACACTGATTACTGCAGCTGCAGCTGAAAGTCAAGCAACACATGCTAAAGTTCCGGCAGAAGACAAAACTGGTTTCGAGGACTATGAGGAACCGGCGACTTATCAGGTAAATATCGGTGACACCCTACGCTACCGCAATGGATATTATGTCATTGAAGGCTTAAACAAAGAGGCTCACCTGGAGAAAATTCCAAAAGGTCCTAGTGATGTCATGGTTGGATTGAAAATAAAAGTATTTTCGGCCGACAACAAACAGTATGAAGTACAACCAATCTACTTAATTAAAGAGGGTGGCGTTTATGACTTCAATAAAGATGTCAACGAGCAAGGACTTAAATTCAGATTTACGGGAATTAAACCTGACAAGGATAAACTGGAAATCATGGTTTATCAAAAGCCGCTTCCAGAAAAGAAATGGGTCGTATTTAAAGCCATTAAATTCCCATACATCAACTTTTTCTGGTGTGGAACGATTGTCATGACCATCGGTTTTATCATGTCCATTGTGAGAAGAAATAAAGAGGAGAAACGAAAAGCACTTAAATAATGAACATTGTGATCTTAGGAAGCGGTAATGCCGCTACGCATTTTGGACAACAGTTTCAAAAAACAGGACACCATATCGTTCAGATCTACAGTAAAACAAAGGCCAATGCAGATGCATTGGCCTTTGCTCTTCATTGCGTGGCAATTGACCAACTGTCTGAACTAGACTTGCATGCCGATCTTTACCTCATTGCCGTTACCGATCAGGCCATTGTATCGCTGGTAGAAGCGCTACCAAAAGATATAAAAGGTGTTGTTATTCATTGTTCGGGAGCGACCGATCTTTCTGTCCTGGCTGGATTTAAAAATGCGGGAGTCATCTATCCCCCACAATCGTTATCCAAAAATAAAGCAGTCGATTTCTCGACCGTACCGCTTTGTGTTGAAGGTAACACGGATGAAAATAGTGCCGCGCTACTTCAGTTAGCACAGACATTTGCACCGCGGAGCATCTATTGTAATTCCCAGCAGCGCTTAGCCATCCACCTTGCCTCGGTCATGGTCAACAATTTTACTAACATCCTTTATCAGATGGCCTACGAGCTCTTAGCAGAAAACGACTTGTCCTTTGATCTAATCAAACCAATCATCCTGGAGACGGCAGAAAAAGTGCAAAATCATATTCCAATAACAGTTCAGACAGGACCAGCGATCCGACAGGACAGCACAACAATGCAAAAACATTTGCAATTTATTAGCAATAAACCAGATTTACAGCAAATCTATCAACTTTTGTCGCAGGAGATTACTAAAAGAAAATAGTTTGTTAGAAACAGTTATAAACTTATCAAAACTTACCTCCAAAGGGTAAATATATCCATTTACTTCAGGAACTTTAGTACATTTGCTTCGTCCAAAAGCGCATTTTGGAATGCTAATTGAGTAATAAAATTATCAGTTGGGCTAAACATTAAAATAGCGAATTAAAACTAAACAATCGTATTTTCTATGGAAGTTAGAAAACTCATTCTTTCAATAATGATTGTGATTAATTTAATCATTGTATCATTTGGATTTATATTTACATCAAGCTGGTTTTGGCTGCTTATCATCCCATTTCCATTGCTATTGATTGCGTTATATCATAGTTTCCAGACAAAACATGCCATCCTACGCAATTATCCCTTAGTTGGATATTTCCGTTATATTTTTGAATCTATTCGTCCTGAGTTGAGACAATATTTTTGGGAATCAGACATGGATGGACGTCCTTTCAACAGAAGACAACGTTCGATCGTATACCAACGTGCAAAAAATCAACGTGAAACTGTCGCATTTGGTATGCAGACGGATCCACAGGCTGTCGGAAATGAATGGGCTGCGCACTCTGTTTTCCCTTGCCATATCGAAAACCACGATATGCGTACCACGGTTGGAAATGCAGCCTGTAAAAAGCCCTATAGCTTAAGTGTGTTCAACATCTCGGCAATGAGTTATGGTGCGTTGAGTAAAACAGCGATAACGGCATTAAATAAAGGTGCTGCACTTCAAAACTTTGCACACAATACCGGTGAAGGGGGAATCAGTGACTACCACAACAACGGTGGTGATTTAATTTGGCAGGTGGGTACAGGTTATTTTGGCTGTCGGAATCAGGAAGGAAAATTTGACGCGGAGCTTTTCCGAGAAAAATCCAATCGTGAAAACGTGAAGATGGTCGAGTTGAAACTCTCGCAAGGCGCTAAACCTGGTCATGGAGGTATCCTTCCAGCGGCAAAAAATACACCTGAGGTTGCGGCTATTCGTCACGTCATTCCAGGAACAGATGTGATGTCGCCTCCAGCACATAGCGCTTTCTCCTCACCGACTGAAATGATGCACTTCATACAACAGCTGCGCGAGCTATCGGGTGGGAAGCCTATCGGCTTCAAAATTTGTATCGGCGATAAACATGAGTTTATCGATATCTGTCATGCCATGCAAAACACGCAGATCTTCCCGGATTTTATCTCCGTAGATGGATCAGAAGGTGGTACGGGAGCTGCTCCACTTGAGTTTACGGATAACTTGGGGATGCCACTATACGACGCATTGGCATTTGTAACGAAAACCTTGATTGCTTTTGGTTTAAAAAAACATGTTAAAGTTATTGTATCAAGCCGTATTGTAACAGGTTTCGATATATTGAAAGTCATTGCCTTAGGCGCAGATGCATGTTATAGTGCTCGCGGTATGATGTTCGCTTTAGGTTGTATTCAGGCACTTAAATGTAATGAAGACGTCTGTCCGGTTGGGGTTGCCACGCAACAGCCGCATTTATACAAAGGACTCGACGTAAACGATAAATATGTGCGAGTCGCTCAGTTCCACCGCAACACATTACGTGCTACAGTCGAAATTATGGAAGCTTGTGGTTTCAAAACACTTTCGGATGTATCGGCAGATAAATTCTATCGTAAGGTAGATGCTATCCGGACACTAAGTTTTCAGGAAATCTATTTCGGAACTGAAGGCAAATTGGTCAATAGCCACACAGATTTCGAAAGCAAGCTTTTCGAAGATTAACTACTAGAAATTCATATAAAAAAGGTCCCCTATGTGTTCAACATAGGGGACCTTTTTTATACCCTGATAGTTCCCTTATGAAATAAAACCAACTACTTATCTTTATTTCAAATTAAACAATACGCGATGCAGAATGGTATTTGATAAGGTAATTTGATCGTCGGCCAATCCCCCTAAGGCCTGTTCAATTGTATTTTTTGCCTGCTTCATTCCTTCATCCTTCATCTTTCGTCCTATTTTTGTTAAATAGATCAGATTGGACCGTCTGTCGTTTTTATCATTAACGCGGATAACCAAATTTACCCGCTCCAGGTTATTAATTAATCGAGTAACACTTGGTTTATCTCGAAATGTGCGAACAGCAAGCTCCTGCTGGGTAAGCCCCTCTTCTACCCACAGGTTATACATGATACTCCATTGTTCAGAAGTAATGTTTAACCCGGCCTCCTTGAGATTACGTTGTAATCTCCGCATAACTGCAATTGAGTATTTCCCCGTTAGGAAATTATAAAAATACTCTTGTGATACTAAATCTTGGTCTAACATATGAATAATGGTTATGGTTGTTTACGCAACTTATTTTAATAATAAAACGTCGTCTTTCATTCAATATGAGAAAAAGCTAAACGTATTTTGGCTAATAGTTAGCCTAAATTACGCTTTAATATAGCTGTCTCAAACAAAATTTTATCAACATGTCATAAGTAGATGTTGATAAATCATAACAATTTGATTTATACTAGACTGAATTTAATAAATAAAAAGGATACAAACAAAATAAATGCTTGCAATTATACCTAATTTAGAGGATGTTATCCGATAGTAAAAGAGTCGGAATCTTTTAAGAAAGGAAATTTCTCACGTGCTTCCAACAGATCGTTCGGATTTAAGGTAAAGGTATATAAGTCCTCATCTTCCGGTTTATAATACACCACGTCACCAAGTGGCGATATACACATAGAGCCACCAGAATAGTAAATATCATTACCATCATGCCCTACCCGGTTTACCCCTACAACATAAGCTTGGTTTTCTATTGCACGTGCTGGAATAAGGGCTCTCCAATGTGCAGAGCGCTTGTCTGGCCAACTGGCTGTATACACTAAAATATCATAGGCGCCGTTTTGATTTTTAGACCAGACTGGGAATCTAAGGTCATAACAGATCATCGGGCAAATTTTCCATCCTTTGATATCCACCAGGATACGTTCATTTCCTGGCTCGAAGTACTCGCTTTCTTTAGATAATCCGAAAAGATGACGTTTATCATATTTTACATATTTACCATCTGGAAACATCCATACAAAGCGATTATAGTATTTTCCGCCTTCCTCGATAATCAAAGAACCGGCAACAACACAGTTAAGTGAGCTTGCCATTTCAAATAGCCATCTTGTCGTAGGTCCATTTGCAGGTTCTGCACATTTCTCGACATTATTCGTGAAGCCCGTATTAAACATTTCGGGGAGAATAATAACATCCGTTTTCTCACGCAATGAGGAAAGTCTCAATGCAAGATTATTTAGATTCTTCTCGATATTTTCCCAGAATAAATATGCTTGAAATACGGTGATTTTTAAAGGCTCCATGAACGTAATCTAAAAATTTATTTAATTATTTTCTTACAAAAAAAACATTTACAGGCAAGATACGAATTTTAATAGAATTTATACTTATTGCTGTCTTACCAAAAGGTTATTTGCTAACACTAATAACGCTTCTTTGCGATCATTTGGTACATTCAATGCTTCCATTTTTTCAAATGCCCGTTGTGTATAGATATCTTTCAATTCGTCGGCCGCAATTTTAATCTCATACTTCTCGTATAAGGCAAGCATATCTGTTACTTTTGATGGAGCAGTCTCTATAGATGTGTCCAATAAGCCTTGTAAGACTGTCTTATCGTCGTCCGAAATTACCGCCATCAACTTCACCAATAAAAAGGTTTTTTTATTGATCATGATATCACCACCAACGATCTTTCCAAAGGTATCTGGATCTCCATAGGCATCCAAGATATCGTCCTGTAATTGAAATGCTAAGCCGACATTCTCTCCAAAATCGTAGATCAGCTGCTGTTGCTGTTCATCTGCTCCAGACAAAATAGCACCCAACTGTAACGCTCCGCCCAATAACACCGAAGTTTTAAGACGGATCATCTCAAGATATTCAGGCATTGTCAGCGAATCCCGACTCTCATAATCCATATCCAATTGCTGGCCCTCACATACTTCCATAGCCACTTTACTCAAAATTTTCAAGGTTGCGGGCAGGTAAATAGGGTTACACTTTGAAATCTCCTCATAAGCTTTGACCAACAAGCCGTCTCCAGACAATATAGCAATATTAGCATCCCACTTCTCGTGAACTGTCGTTTTACCCCTTCTTAAAGGAGCCTTATCCATCAGATCATCGTGGATCAGTGAAAAGTTATGAAAAAACTCCACTGCCTTGGCAGCAGGGATAATTTCATCCATCTCTTGCATGCCGAATAATTCGGCAGCCATCAATGTCAGCACTGGTCGAACCCTCTTTCCGCCCAAAGTCAATATATACCGTATCGGATCATATAAATTTGATGGTGTTTCAGGAAATTGACTTGTCTCTATCGCCTCTATCACGAGTTGTTGTAAATGTTGCATATATCTTTACGATCGAATCTTGCGAATATAGCAATAATCATATAGAAATGGCAATTTTGTGCCCTTAAAGGAAGTCACACCAAAATTGTACATTTGCATAAGTCTTTTATTATGCGCATACTGATTATCCATACATTTTATCAAGATCCTGGTGGTGAAGACACTGTATTTCAGCAGGAATCTTCCCTCCTCGCGCAAGGACATGAGGTCCAAACGCTAACCTTTCAAAATAAAAAGGGCTGGCAGGGTGCATTACAGACAATAGGATCTTTTTGGAATATTTGCGCTGCTCAACGTGTCAAAAAAATAATTCGGATGTTCAAACCAGATATCGTTCACGTTCACAACACCCATTACGCAGCGGGTCCGATTATCGTTCGTACGATTGCAAAACTCGGCATCCCCCAGGTCATGACCTTGCATAACTTCCGTTTACTATGCCCTTCGGCGACGCTGTACCACCACAACCATCTCTTTCTAGACTCACTCCAAGAGGAGTTTCCGTGGACGGCCATTCGGCAAAAGGCATTCAATAATTCCACAGTCAAAACATTTCTTCTGGCTTTGAATTATTGGTTTCACCGTAAAATTGGAACTTGGGCAAAGGTAAATCGCTACATCAATTTAAGCTCCTTTGCAAAGAACATATTCGTTGAATCGACCTTGCACCTTCCGTCTACTAAATTCGAGATTAAACCCAACTTTGTTTTTCCTGCCACAATAGCGCCCGAGGGTACACAGGCCTACTTCGTATACGTCGGTCGTCTTTCAGATGAAAAGGGGATATTGAATCTGATCGATACTTTTATCGGCACAGATTTTCAACTACAGCTAATTGGTGGCGGTCCGCTCGAAAATGAGGTCTTGAGAAGCATTAAAAACCAGCCGAATATATCCTACCTCGGTTTCAAAAAAAGGTCAGAAATACTGCCCCTGATAGCCAAAGCACAGGCACTACTCGTACCATCGATTTGCTTTGAAGGTATGCCGATCACGATTCTTGAGGCTTATTCAGTCGGAACAGCTGTGCTCTGCTCAAATCTAGGCCCACTCCCCGAACTGATTATCCCCGGCAAAACAGGACAAACTTTCGATCCCCACAACAAAAACGATATCATCCAATGTTTAAGGGAGTGGAGTACAAAAACGACAAATGAAAAAGATGAGATAAGAAAGACCTGCATTGCTTACTATTTTAGTAATTTTACTCCTGAAATAAATGAAGCGAAATTATTAGCGATCTATCAAAACGCTATTCACGATAAAAAATTGAATAAATGAGTATCATTGTATTAGATAAACTGGGTCTAGCGCCACAAATCCAAGCTGTACTGGAAACAATTTATGATCCTGAACTGAAACCCGCAAATATTGTGGATTTGGGGCTTGTATATGAAATCATTACGAAGGAAGAGGGTATTGCAAAGATTGTAATGACGCTGACTGCTCCTGGCTGCCCCGTGGCAGGCGAAATCATGAATGAAGTTCAAGAAAAAGTTGCTGCTGTAGCAGGTGTCAAAGAAGCATTGGTCGAATTGACATTTGATCCCCCCTGGACAAAAGACATGATGTCGGAAGAAGCAAAACTAGAGTTAGGGTTTTTATAAAATTCAATAGCTCATAATAACAAAGAGGATCCTACAGTATTGTAGGATCCTCTTTGTTTGTGACCACTCATATAAGAGCACCCCTATCATCCAGAAGCGCTAAGTGGTCTGATTATTTTCCAAATCACTCAACTTTTTCAAAGGCTTGGAGCTATTGGCATCCGTACCGAAAAGTAATTTCCACAGATTACGGGACTCTTTGGTCAATAGTGGGGATACAATGGAAAGAATGAGAACATATACAACCACAAAGGATTGAATAACGGGCAATAAAGCCCCTGCTTTACCAATATTTGCCATGATAATGGAAAACTCTCCCCGCGCAGACAACGTAAAGCCAATATCAAAAGAAGTTTTAGGTTTCATGCCCGAAAATTTAGCTGCAAAATACCCCGATGCAAGATTACCCATCACCGTCACCAGCGCTGCAATCGAAGCCCAAAATACAGCCCCTCCAAGTGACATAATATCAATAGACAATCCGAAACTAAAGAAAAACATTGCCCCAAAAAAATCTTTATAGGGCAGTACCATCGATTCAATCTTTTTGATGTATTGCGAATCTGCTAACACCAAGCCAGCCATCAATGCCCCAATTGCCTCCGCAACATGGATGGTTTCAGAGAAACCTGCCACAATAAACAGTAAGGCAAAGATGATCAATATAAATAATTCAGAAGTTTTCTCCTTCAATAAGCGATCAATCGCAGGCACCAGTTTTCTGCCCAAAATCAAAAAGGCCAATATAAATCCCAAGGCCAGTAAGGAAGTTCCTGCTACCGTCCAAAAAGAACTGCTTCCTGTCAGTATCAAGCCCGAAAGGAAAGAGATATGCATCGCTATAAACAGATCATCGAACATAATCATCCCCATAATAACCTCAGTCTCCGGGTTGGCCGTGCGTTTGAGATCTGTAAGAACCTTTGCAACAATAGCCGTGGAAGAACTTGTCATGATACCGCATAAGACCATCATCTCCTTAAATGGCATATCCATTAGCCATCCGATCAACAAGCCTGAGGTAAAGTTCAATAAGACGTAAATTGTCCCGCCTGTGACAATTGCTTTACCGGATTTAATAAGGCGATTGACCGAAAACTCAAGTCCCAGATAGAACAGCAGGAATAATACGCCCAACCGTCCCATGAAATCTATAAAGGGTTTACTTTCTGTAAATGTTAAATCCACCAGACCAACCTGTGGAGCGTGCTGTCCCAAAACCATTCCTATAATAATGAAAAATGGAATAACAGAAAACTTAAGCTTATTGGCTATTAGGCCAACAATGGCAACAAGTCCTACAGCGATTCCAATTTCCAGTATTAAGGTATGTGATAGCATAAATTACAGTAAAATTTCCTTCAAAAGTTTAATATTATTCTTCTTTCCAGCAATGACAAGTGTGGTACCTGGGCTAATCAAATAAGACGGTCCTGGATTGATAACCGTATCATCATCCCGTATGCCAGCAATAATTGATGCACCTGTACGTTGACGAACTTCCAGCTCTCCAATTGTCTTTCCTGCCCCCTCATTTTTGCCTTCCACTTTGTACCATTCAATGCGTAAATCGTCCAAAGCAACTTCAATTGTCTCCAAAGCTTTAGGCTTGTAGGACAAACCACCGATAATACCCGCAATCTGCCGAGATTCATCGTCATTGAGTGTCATGACGCAACGTGACTCATGTTCCTCGTCATCATAGCGATAAAGTTCCCGTCTGCCATCGTCATGGATAACAACAACCATATTGTCTCCCGCATCGGTTTCAATTTGAAATTTTTTTCCAATTCCAATCAGATCGGACTCTCTTACAATAGACATAATCTTCTATTTAAATAAATACTAATAATATAAGCTTCATAAAGTTGTTTACAACAATTACGAAAACAAGCTAAAGGTTCTTTCTAACAAAAAACAAAGACTTTTAGAAAAAACAGCATCAGCCCTTAGCTACTAAAACACAAATTTACCCAAAAAATCAATCTTAAACGAATCCGCTGGTATCTGACGGGATGGGCTACAAAGACCAAATTACCCCAAAATACTAAAAAAAGAGCAGAAAAACGACCCTTTTAACCGATTTCATCCCTTTTTTCGACGTATGGCATCTTGATGACACAACTGAACAACAATAAAATCGCTCGACGTACACCTGTTATTAACGATCGGAATTCCTAGGCGAACAAATCAGCTTCCATTAGCTCCAATTTTTCATTACAAAACCCCATTTCTATAACGTTTTCGTAGTTCGTGCAATCGTTTGTTCCAAGAAGCAATAGAATTGCCAACGCTTTATTTCTTTATAATTGCCGCATTAAACACTTACTGAATCTAAATTACACACCTATGGTCAAAAAGAGTCATCTCATCCTTCTGACACCATTATCAATTTTGTCATTAGCGGCACCTATTTACGGGGTAGCAAATCCACGTAATTTGGTTGCAATAACCAGTCGTTCACCCTTCCAGCAAGCCGTCTCCGGAAAGGTCGTTGATGAAACGGGGAAACCAATAAGCGGTGTTACCGTTTCTGAAAAAGGTAAAGCAGCAGCAACTACAACCAATCAAGACGGTATCTTCTCACTGAACGTCAGTTCAAAAAGTGCCATCCTAACATTTAACTCGATCGGATTTACGGCGAAAGAAGTCTCTGCAGCACAAGCATCACAAATAACCTTGACAAAATCTGAGGATGTTTTGGATGAAGTTGTGGTCGTAGGTTATGGTAAACAGAAAAAGAGCGATTTGACAGGAAGTATCGCTACAGTGGAAGCAAAATCCCTGGAACGAATAAATTCACCGAATGTTGTCGATAAACTTCAAGGTAAAATTTCTGGTTTAGCGATCAATTCCGGCTCGGCCAAACCTGGCGAAACAGCTTCTATCAATATCCGCGGTGAGAACTCGATCTCGGCCTCCAATGCACCCCTAATTATCCTGGATGGAATTCCTTTTAGTGGTTCCCTGGGTGATATCTCTTCCAATACAATTGCCAGTATCTCGGTACTGAAAGATGCCTCATCCACCGCAATCTATGGCTCAAGAGCTGCAAATGGCGTTATCCTCATCACCTCAAAAAAGGGTGCAGCAGGAAAAGCACGCATCAATTATAACGGCTATTTTGGGGTTCAAAGTGTAGAACGCCGCCTTAAATTGATGAACGGCCCACAGTACATCCAATTTATGCGTGATTACCAGGCTTCGAAAGGAAAAACCGGCGATCAGCTCAACCCAGAAAATTATCTTTTTGCCAACGTATTGGAACAATACAAAAAAGGGGAAGAAGTCAATTGGCAGGACGAAGTATTCAATAGTGGCGCTCCCATTCAGGAACATCAACTCAGTTTTTCGGGTGGAACGGATAAATCCGATTACTATGCATCTGTAAGCTACCTAAATCAAGATGGTGTGGTAAAAAACACGCCATACGAAAGATATAATGTCAATCTAAACCTCAACCAAAGTTTAAGCTCTTGGTTAAAGCTAGGAATGACCATGCAGGCTTCTCAAGGGAACCGTGACGGCGTACAGCCTAACCTCGAAAGTGTCGTAAAACTTTCCCCTTACAGTAAAAACCGTGATGCCGATGGAACTGCTATAACGTACCCGATGTACGCACAAACATTGTGGGCACACCCTTTCGCAGACGAAAAAGGCCAATGGGATCAGACCAGAAGAACGGTCTATGCGAATACTTGGCTTGATGTGAAACTCCCTATTGAAGGATTAAGTTTCAAAACCACCTTCGGAACAAACTATCGAAATATTAACGAAAACTCCTACTATGGTTCAAATACGGTTACAGGACGCGGTGTGAACGGTACCGGATCAATTTACAATGAGCATTTCTGGGACTGGACCTGGGAAAATCTCTTGACCTATGACCGTACCTTTGGTGACCACAAGATCAATGTCGTGGGCCTCTATTCTTCCCAGAAAACAAATTTGAAAACTTCAA
Source organism: Sphingobacterium paramultivorum (assembly GCF_014109745.1). Taxonomy (NCBI): domain Bacteria; kingdom Pseudomonadati; phylum Bacteroidota; class Sphingobacteriia; order Sphingobacteriales; family Sphingobacteriaceae; genus Sphingobacterium; species Sphingobacterium paramultivorum. The sequence continues at coordinate 5,689,337 of NZ_CP058555.1, read as the reverse complement.
GAATGAATGGAGACGATTTTGTATCAGATGCCGGATATAACAACATGGCTTCTGCCTCTAAAAATCTTAAGATCGAATCCAACCTTCAAAATACAGCGATGATTTCCTACATGGGAAGAATCAACTATGCCTTTAAGGATCGCTACCTATTAACCTTAACAGGTCGTTCGGACGGTTATAGTGCATTTTCTGTAAACAACCGATATGCATTTTTCCCATCCGTTGCAGGAGCCTGGGTGGTTTCTAAAGAAGGAAATGTGCAGGACTATTTCGACTTGTTAAAACTTCGTGTTTCTTATGGTAAAAATGGAAATCAGGCCGTATCACCTTATCAAACTTACGACCGTCTGACCAACGTCGATTATATCTATGGTCTTGACCCAGTCAAAGGACTTGTGATGAATTTCAATGGACGTGGAAGCAATCTAACTTGGGAAACGACAGCTTCATTAAACCTTGGTTTGGATTTTGGTATTCTCAAAAATAGACTTTCAGGAACGATCGACTACTACTCCTCAAAAACATCGGATCTTTTATTAAGTGAACAGGTCCCTGTCATGAACGGCTACAACACCATTTTGACCAATATCGGTGAAACTTCCAACAAAGGGATAGAAGTTAACTTGAATGCCATACCTGTCAAAAACGACAATTTCCAATGGAATGTAAATACGACCTTTGCCTATAACAACAATAAAATCACCAAACTGCGCGCTGATGGAAAAGATGATTTGACCAATGCCTGGTTAATCGGAAAGCCTATCCGTATTTTCTACGATTATAAAGTCATTGGTGTATGGCAAGAGGGCGAAGACATCGCAAACTCCTATCAACCTAAAGCGAAACCTGGCGATGCCAAGTTAGCAGACCTCAACAACGACGGTAAAATCGATGCCAATGACCGCACCATGATGGGGAACAAAATATCACCTTATACACTCGGTATAGGCAATGATTTCACGTACAAAAATTTCTCCCTGTCGTTCTTTATGAATGGGGCATTTGGTGGAACGAAAATAGATGATTTCAAAAACATCGAACGTTTCTTACCTAACAACGGCGCCAATTATCTTGCTGACATGCCTTACTGGACACCGGAGCGTACAAACACAGACATCCCATCCCCTGGATACACGCCTGTAAATAACCATACGTATTATATCAATTCATCCTATTGGCGAATTAGGGACTTTAGCTTGGGCTATACCTTTGATGGCGATTTTCTAAAAAGATTGAATCTCTCTTCCATTAAAGCATTTATTAACGCCCGTAACCTCTATACATTCTCCAAAATCAAAGGTTACAACGTAGAGGCATTGAGCGTAAGTTCGACCACAGGTAATCCAACAACGACAAATATTGCCAGTCCTTATCCTGTTGCGAGAACATTCTCATTGGGAGTAAATGTCCAATTCTAAACACATCAAGATCATGAAGAAAAGAAATACAACTTTATATACAATTCTAGCTGGCCTAAGCTTACTTTTTACAGGCTGCAGCAAGAACTTCTTAAATGAAGACACCAGCAGCTTTCAGTCACCTGATAATACCTATATTAATACGAAAGGCTTCGAAACTGGACTAAATGGTTTATACTCTTATGCCCGCATGGAATTCCTGACCTGGAACGGTAGTATCTTTTCCCAAGGAGCAACTCCACAGGAGGCACTACAGGTCGGAACAGATATCGTTGCTATCAAAAACACAGGTACAGACGCTACATTGGCTCCATTCAGCAATTATACGCTAAATCCTGCTTCGTCTTATGTCCGCAATTATTGGAAATATGCCTACGGATTTATTGGTAATACCAATACCATCCTCGAGGCTTTAAAAAAGGATGGTATTAGCTGGACAGACAAGGACAACGATCCAAAACGTGTGGAAGCAACGGCCCGTTTCTTCCGCGCCTATAGTTATCGCTACTTAGTTAACCTGTACGGCGATGTGCCTTGGGTGGACAAGGTATCCGAAACACCCCGTCGCGATTTCACGCGTACACCGAAAGCTGAAATCTTGACGCACATGATTGAAGACCTGAAGTATGCAAGTGAAAACCTGCCCGACAATCCAGGAACAATTCAGGAAGGTAAATTGACGAAATGGGCTGCTTTACACTACCTGGCAGAAGCATATATCGAAGCTGGACAGCCAGATTTAGCTGCAGAAGCTGCCAACAAAGTTATTCAAAGTGGCTACTTTAAATTGAACGATCAACGTTTTGGTGCCGAAAAAGATAAACCCGGGGATTATTTCCACGATATGTTTATCGAAAACAATCAAAATCGCGGTTCCGGCAATCAAGAAACGATCTGGGCCATCCAATTGGAATACAATACACAAGGCGGCGGCGACCGCTACACGGATTGGAGTAAACGTGCCTGGGTGCCTTTCTATTCACAACAAAAAGGATTTGCTTTGGCCGACTCACTTGGTGGAAGAGGTCTTGGGCACGTACGCCCTTATCAATGGTGGCTGGATAGTTATGAAAAACAAGATGTCAGAAATTCATCTTTCAATATCAAACGCGATTGGTATTATAACGATCCTTCCGTCCCTGAACTTTATGGCAAGAAGATCGTACTTACCGACGCCATCAAAGAATCAGGCAATGTATTCCCGACAACAACCAAATTTTTCTACGGAAAGACAGCTGTTGATCCTGCATTTGAAGGAAATATGAAGGACCGTGTGAAAGTACGTCTGGCAGAGACTTACCTACTATTGGCTGAAGCATACTGGCGCGCCAATAAACCGGCACAAGCTAAAGATGCCATCAATGCTGTCCGTGCCCGTGCAAAAGCGTCATTAATCGATGCCACAGCAATCAATGCTGATTTGATTCTCGACGAACGCGCCCGGGAGCTTATTGGTGAGGAAATGCGCCGTATGACCCTTGCCCGTTTTGGTGAGGATATCTTTTTACGCCGTGTGCAAACATTAAACACACAATCAAAAAATGTGGTGAAAAAAGAATTTATTCTTTGGCCTATTCCACAAGAAGTTATTGACAGTAACACTGGTGCAGCCTTCCCACAAAATCCGGGATACTAAACCTTCCAAAAACCTCCATGTTCCCAAAAGGTCATGGAGGTTTTTACTTTATAACTTTGCGTTAACCAGCTTATAGGTTCCATCTTCCCGGATCTGACTACGGCCAATGGTTATATTTTTAGAATGATAAAACAAAAAAATCCAGCCTGCTGGCGCGCCTTCTGCCCAATACTCCTGACGCAAGGCTTTGGAGCGCCGACCATCAAAATCATATTTGGCGACATAATTATGGAAAATTTCTTCAGGCTCAGGTAATACATCTCCGCCAAAGAAATAGTGCTGATCATCCGTTTGAATATGAAATGCCTGATGATGCGCGGTATGTCCACCATTGAGCGCATAGCTGATTTCATCATTTATTTTTCCTTCACCTTCCACCAGTACCAAATTTCCACTGCGTTGAATCACATCAAAAATCTCGGTCCTGTATGAACTGGAGATCCCTGAATAGGCGTCTTCCCATTCCCCACGTTGAACAATATATTCGGCTTCAGGAAATGCGATACGTCCAGTTCCGTTTTCAAATGTGACCATCCCACCGGCATGATCCTTATGAAGGTGGGACATCAGTACATATTTTACATCTTCGGGTCTAAAGCCAGCCTTACGGATATTATGATGCAGCTGTAGCACAGCACTGTCATCGGTATAGCCAAGGCCGGTATCACAGAGAACAAGTCCGGCATTAGTTTGGATCAAGAAGGGATGGACACGGATAAACATCGCCCCCGGTCGGTCCTTAGGGTCGTCTAGAAGTGGATCAAAGGGAATAAATTTTCTACTCTTGTCTACGGAAAAAGAACCTTCATATAAAGAATAAGCCTGCACCATATTTAAAACATTGGGAATATGCACGTTAAGCAACAGCGGATCAATACCGGGTTTAGGAATTAGGTAAGTCCAGCCTTAAAACGTATATTTACACTTAAAATATTGTGCAAAGATATGCAAAAAAGGTGGGTACTAAAATCTAAAACTGATGTCAAAATAACCAACAAACTGCGCGAGGAATTAAACATCAACACTGTATTGGCAGAGTTGCTCGTGAGCAGAGAAATTGAGACTTTTGACGAATCAAAGCAGTTTTTTAGACCTCAATTATCGGATTTGCACGATCCATTTTTGATGCGGGACATGGAGAAAGCCATCACCCGTATTATCCAAGCCATCGGCAACAAAGAAAAAATTCTGATCTATGGAGATTATGACGTAGACGGTACCACAGCGGTAGCCGTTGTTTATAGTTTTTTTAGGGAATTTCATAGCCAGCTGGAGTTTTATATCCCAGACCGCTATGCCGAAGGTTATGGCATCTCCACACAAGGCATCGACTATGCCGCAGCAAATGGTTTCAGCTTAATTATTGCCTTGGACTGCGGTATCAAGGCCGTCGATAAAATAGATTACGCAAATAGCAAAGGAATTGATTTTATCATTGGCGATCACCACCTTCCCGGTGAAGAACTTCCCAAAGCCTATGCCGTATTAGATCCCAAGCGTGCAGACTGTGAATATCCCTATAAAGAACTTTCAGGTTGTGGAATCGGCTTTAAGATTATTCAGGCTTTTATATTGACCAACGGCATGGATATCAATGCCTGCTATCAATTTTTGGATCTTGTGGCCGTGAGTATCGCTTCGGACATTGTTCCGATTACCGGTGAAAATAGAATACTCAGCCACTTTGGCCTTATTAAACTTAATACGAATCCCTGCGTCGGACTAAAGGCACTGATTGACTTATCAAATAATCGAACGAAGATCTTTACAGTTAATGACATTGTGTTCCAGATCGGCCCACGCATTAATGCTGCTGGAAGAATAGACCATGCCAAAGATGCCGTCAAGCTTTTGATTTCCAAATCGCTACAAGAAGCCAAAGACTTTAGTTCGAGCATTGACGATCAAAACAATGTCCGTAAAGACTTTGATCTCAAAATAACAGAAGAAGCGCTGGCACTCATTGAGGACAATGCCCTACTTAAAAGCCGCAAATCCACTGTATTGTATAAAGCCGACTGGCACAAAGGTGTCATTGGTATTGTAGCTTCCCGCCTGACCGAAAAATATTACCGTCCGACGATTATATTGACCGAAACAAATGGTCATATTGCAGGTTCCTGCCGTTCGGTACTAGGTTTTGACTTGTATGAAGCCTTAAGCGAATGCGCCGATCTATTGGAGCAATTTGGTGGTCATAAATATGCTGCCGGACTAACGATGTCCTTAGATAATGTCACCCTATTCCAAGATCGTTTTGAGGAAGTGGTATCGCGACGTATCAGTCCTGAAATGCTGACCCAAGAAATTTTGATCGATGCTAAGCTAGCGTTGAAGGATATCGACGCTAAGTTCTTCCGTATTCTCCAGCAGTTTGAACCTTTCGGCCCCCAAAATGAATCTCCTATTTTCCTCAGTAAAAAGATAAATGCAGTAGGACAAGCCTTTATTGTAGGCACGAATCACCTCAAGATGACCGTTGTTCAAGAAGACTCTCCTTCATTTGACTGTATCGGTTTTGGACTGGCAGAACATATCACACATATCAATTCCGGACAAAGTTTCGACATCTGTTACAGCATTGAAGAGAATGTGTGGCGCAACAAAAGAAACTTACAGCTAAACATCAAAGGGATTAAGTATTAGTATTGCAATAGTAAGAAGATATTAAATATATTTACACAAGATTTGGTCAGGCATAAAACCCTCATACTGGATTAGATACCAGGCATGAAAGAATGGTGAGGGTTCTTAAGTAGTCCTATTGAACAGATACATATAACACAAGACACTCCACGAAGATGATTTTAAAGGCAGAACATCTCATAAAAAAATATAAGCAGCGCACCGTTGTCAACAATGTTTCCTTCCATGTGGAACAAGGAGAGATTGTCGGGTTATTAGGTCCTAATGGGGCAGGAAAAACGACCTCATTCTATATGATTGTTGGTCTTATCAAGCCCAATGAAGGTAAAGTATTCCTCGACGATCAGGAGATTACGCAGGATGCGATGTACCAACGTGCCCAACGCGGGATAGGTTACCTCGCCCAGGAAGCATCGGTCTTTCGGAAGCTCTCTGTAGAAAACAACATCCTGGCTGTATTAGAAATCCACTATCCGAATAAAGAAGAACGTTTGGCAAAACTGGAAGAACTACTCACAGAATTCAGCCTACACCGTGTCCGCAAGAACAGGGGTGATTTGTTATCCGGTGGTGAGCGTCGACGTACCGAAATTGCGCGAGCATTAGCTGCAAATCCATCTTTTATACTTTTGGATGAACCTTTTGCAGGGGTTGACCCAATCGCCGTAGAAGAAATTCAGACGATCGTAGCCAAGCTCAAAACCCGTAATATCGGCATCTTAATTACCGACCACAACGTACAGGAAACCCTATCTATTACGGACAGGGCCTACCTCCTGACCGAAGGAAAGATTATGTTGACGGGTACCCCTGAGGAAATTGCAGATAATGAGCTTGCCCGTAAATTTTATCTCGGTCGACATTTTGAATTAAGAAGGAAAAAATTTTAAAGATTAAAGAATCTCCCCCCTATGGCCTTATTAAACTCCATTTTTACTTGGTTCATGAAAAAAAGAATTCACCAGATTGAACTTTTCATGAAATACCCACACGATGTACAAGAAGAATGGTTCCAAAGTTTAATTGCCACTGCTGAAGCTACGGAATGGGGAAAAAAATACGATTATACAAGTATATTAACGCCAGAAATCTTCAAAGAACGCGTCCCTATACAGGACTATGATGATATCAAGGGCTACGTTGATCGCATGATAAAAGGCGAACAGAATATCCTGTGGCCTTCTGATATCAAATGGTTTGCCAAGTCCTCAGGTACCACATCTGACCGTAGCAAATTTATTCCCGTTAGTGAGGAAGCGCTCGAAGAATGTCACTTCCAGGGTGGTAAAGATATGCTTACAATCTATTGCCATAATAGACCCGAAAATCGCGTATTTACAGGAAAATCTGTTGTTATTGGTGGTTCCTCACAAATAAACAATTTCAGTCCGGATTCCTACTACGGCGATCTTTCATCAATCCTCATCCGTAACCTTCCTTTCTGGGCAGAATTTAAGCGAACGCCCAATATGGAGGTTACTTTAAACCCAAACTTTGAAGAGAAAATTGAGCAGATTGCCCAAATTACACTCAAAGAAAACGTAACGAGCCTAGCTGGCGTACCGACATGGAATATTGTTATGGCCAAACGTATTCTTGAGATTACAGGCAAAGACAACCTACTGGAAGTATGGCCAAATCTAGAGTTTTATGGGCATGGCGGAGTGAGCTTCAAACCTTATCGCGAGCAATTCCAAAAATTGATCCCTTCTGACAATATGTATTATCTAGAGAATTATAATGCCTCAGAAGGATATTTTGGTTTACAAGATCAGTCGGATTCGGAAGATCTTCTGCTTATGCTAGATTATGGTATTTATTACGAATTCTTACCTACTGAGCGAATGCACGAAGAAAATCCGTCAACCTTACGTTTGGATCAGGTGGAGCTTGGCAAAAACTATGCATTGATCATTTCAACTAATGCTGGTTTGTGGCGTTATAAAATCGGAGATACCATCAAGTTTACGTCATTATCTCCTTATCGCTTTCAGATCTCCGGACGTACCAAACAATTCATTAACACCTTTGGCGAAGAGGTTATTGTTGACAACGCCGAACAGGCTCTGGCCGAAGCGAGCAAGTTGACACAGGCTCGTATAAAAGATTATACTGCTGGGCCTGTCTATTTTAAAGATGCCGAAGCCGGAGCACATGAATGGGTGATAGAATTTGAACAACAACCCAATGATTTTAGGCGTTTTTGTGAAATATTGGATGCTAAACTCCGTGAAATCAATTCGGATTATGACGCCAAACGATTTAAGAATATGGCGCTCCGACCGCCTATTGTACACAATGCACCCGAAGATACGTTCTATAAATGGATGAAATCAAGAGGTAAGCTAGGTGGACAAAATAAGGTTCCAAGATTGAGCAATAGTCGCGAATATCTCGACCCGCTATTGAAAATACTAGCCGAATAATACGGCGTACCGAATGAAAAATTCCACATACTGACCGAATAATAGGGTGGTCTCCGGCTGGAGATTAGCCAAAATTTTTGGATTCCCTTATTTTGGCTAATCTCGTATTGCTGAATTTTGTTGTTTTAAAGAACTGCTGTGAGTTCGTCTAATTGATAAGCTCAAGAAAGCTTAGACTATAATGGAGGTTTGTTAAGGTTTAATTGCCGTTTTATATAAAAAAACAAAAAAACCAAGGATAAAATTCATAGAAATACCTTTCTTCTGAACTTCAACTTCACCCTGTAACACTGAGCGATTATCGCCTGATGCTACTTCACTACTTTTGTTAAGACTGTGAGTCAATTCCATACTAAGTTTATTTTTATGATAAGTGATTTTATAGCGTTACTGCGGACCAAAAAGCCCATCTATAGGACCGCATTCTGTATAGCCAAACTTTATGCCACAATATCAAATCACCGTGTTAATTAATAAAAAATTAACACATTTAATTATTAATACGGGCTAGCCGAGAAATATGAAGTAAAATTCTTCCATTTCAAAAAAAAGTGTAGTAAAATAGGGAACAACTGTCCGAAATAAAAGGCATATCAAAGCGGGTAAATTATCCGGGTATACGTGCAACTTATATTTCATTTTTTTCCTAACTTAGCCTAAGTAATTAAAAAATAAGATGAACGCGACAGAGAACTATTCAATTCGCGTAGAGCCAACTCAAAATTCAAGACTCTCGCAAGTAGATTTCGACAATCTAAAATTCGGAAAGATTTTATCCGACCACATGCTGGTCGCAAACTATGATGACGGTGAATGGAAAGATGTCAGCATCGTCCCTTATGGAGATATCAGTATTAGTCCTTCGATGTCCGCTTTACATTATGGTCAAGCGATCTTTGAAGGAATCAAAGCTTATAAATTTGCAGATGGAACAGTGAGTATCTTCCGTCCGGACAGAAACTGGGAAAGATTCAACAAATCTGCCGCACGTCTTCAAATGCCGGAGGTACCTGAGGAGATTTTTATGGATGGCCTAAGCAAACTATTGGACATCGACCGTAACTGGATCCCGGCAAAAGAAGGTTCATCATTGTACATCCGTCCTTTTATGTTCGCAACAGAAGCGGCATTAGGTGTACACCCTTCAAAGTCATACAAATTTATCATTATCACTGGTCCTGTAGGCGCATATTACAGCAAAGCAATCAGCTTAAAAGTTGAGACCTACTATACGCGTGCAGCAGAAGGTGGTGTTGGTTTTTCTAAAAATGCGGGTAACTATGCCTTATCGCTTTACCCTACACAATTGGCCAATGACGAAGGTTATGACCAAATTATGTGGACAGATGCTTCTGAACATAAATATATTGAAGAAGCAGGTACGGCAAACCTTATTTTCCGCATTGGAGATACGATTATTACACCACATGGTGATACAATCTTACACGGTGTAACACGCCGTACAATTATGGAATTGGCGGAGAAATGGGGTTATAAAGCCGAGCAGAGAAAGGTATCTATTCAAGAACTAATTGACGGTATTAAAGCCGGTACAGTAACTGAAGCTTTCGCAGCTGGTACGGCAGCCACAATTACCGATATCAGCCGTATCGGTTTTGAAGGACAAGATTATCACTTGCCACCAGTAGAGGGCCGAGAGTTTTCAAATCGTGTTTTGAATTACCTCAACGACTTGCGCTATGGCAAAGTAGAAGATCCATTCGGATGGAACTATTTAGTAAAGTAATTTCCAAAATGAAATAGAAAAGCCTTTGTTATTAATAATAACAAAGGCTTTTTTTATTGCCTATATACGTTATACATGCCTTGAAACGCGGTCTATAAGCTTCGTTTGAATCTTCGCGGATAACGTCAAGTTCTCTACTCCTGCTAAATGCTTAGGAATGCTCTCCCGTCAGCTCCTTTTGAATAAAATCAATTATAGCGGCTGTTTCCTGGGATTGAAACCAGTGCGTATTACCATATTTTTTAAACCATGTAATCTGTCGCTTGGCATAACGTCTCGAATTTTGTTTGATTTTTTCGGTCGCTTCCACCAAAGACTGCTTGCCATCGAGATAATCAAACAACTCAGCATAACCGACAGTGAGCAGTGCAGGTTTCGTCTTAAAGGGCAGTAGGTTTTTAACTTCGTCCAGTAAGCCATTTGCCATCATCAAATCTACACGTAAATTGATCCTTTCATATAATCTTGCCCGATCCATATTCAAGCCAATGGTAAGTATATCAAAAGGTCTTTTCTCGACATCTTTCTTATGGTAAAAGGACATCGGTTTACCTGTCGCCTCAAAAACTTCAAGAGCCCGTACGACACGTTGCGGATTATCGATGTCTGCCGTTTCAAAATATGCAGGGTCAATACTTTTCAATCGATCTTTTAAGACCTCCAATCCCAATACTGCAAGTTCATGATTAAGTCGCTCGCGCACTTCATCCCCGGCCTTGGGCAGATCATCCAATCCTTCGCACAGGGCCCGTACAAACAGGCCCGATCCACCTACCATAATTACGACATCATGCAATTGAAATAGTTCATCTAGTTTCAGTAAAGCCTCACGTTCAAAATCTCCTGCAGAATAATCCTGCGTGATGGAGTGTGAATCAATGAAATAATGGGGAGCAGCAGCAAGTTCCGCTGGATCTGGTTTAGCTGTACCAATAGACATTTCCCGATAGAACTGACGAGAATCAGCAGAAATTATCGCTGTTTTAAAATATTGTGCCAATGAAATAGCCATTGTAGTCTTACCAACGGCAGTTGGCCCCACAATGGCTATCAATGTTTTTCTATTTGCCATAATATAGCACTTCACAGGCCTAAAAGGACCTGTAAAGTCTTCTTAATTAATATTCGTCTTCGTAGCCGTTGGATTCTTCACGCTCTTCACCTTCTTCGCTCTCTTCCTCATCGTCACCATCACTGTCGAAGCCATCCAATTCGTCTTCATCATCTACGCCATATTGCGTATCGTCTTCCTCCACATAATCGTCCTCTTCAACAGCATCCGCTACTGGGAAATTAGCCGCAGTCATGGTTTTAGGAACCTGACCCATAGACTTAAACAGCGCCGGATAGTCCTTCCCATCCTCTTCCTTCAAGATCTTGATCAATTCAACCTGGAAATCATAAGGACGATCAAAATTGTAAACGTAGTAAAATTTCTGATGTGGATCATCGATAAACTTACTCAAACGGATATTCTCCATCAACAATACCTCAGCATCTTTTTTACGTTGTGTAGGCTTAAATGCGATCTCAATTCCCTTTTTCCATTGATCATTACTCACATAGAAAGAGGAAGATGCATCTGGAGCATATCCTGTTGATTTATGGATCTCCTCATGTAGGTCTATAAATGTACTTTTAGAAGGCATGTCGATCTCACGATATACATCTTCATAATCCTCAAAAGTAACTCTAAATCTATAAATTGCCATCTCTGCTATTTTCTTCTTTTAACCCTCTAAAATTAATACTATATTTTAAGAATTGGAAATTTCCAATGGGATTTCTTGTTTGACCGTCAGGTTCATTTCCCCTGCCTTTTTCACCAAGAATTGATAAGCCTCTAATCGGGAATTTGGAATCTCGCCCTCCAGAATAGCCTCACGAATCAAATTTTTCAGCTGGCCTACAGTACGCCCTGGCGCTAAGCCAAATAGGATCATGATATCCTCTCCACTGATCGGCGGCTGCCAGTTTCGAACCTTGTCTCGCTCTTCGACATCCTTCAATTTTTGTTTGACAAGTTCAAAATTCTGACGATATTTTTTCTTTTTAAACTCATTTTTTGTGGTCACATCCGCATGACATAGCATCATAAGGGCTTCAATATCATCTCCCGCTTCAAACAACAGACGACGTACGGCAGAATCCGTTACGATATCTTGCGCCAAGACAATAGGCCGAAGATGCAATTGTACCAGCTTTTGAACAAATTTCATTTTCTCATGGAGCGGCAGCTTCAATTCAGCAAAAAGCTTTGGTACCATACGGGCACCACGATCTTCGTGGCCATGAAACGTCCAGCCGAGCTTTTTATCAAAACGTTTTGTTGCCGGTTTGGCAATATCATGCATAATCGCTGCCCAACGTAACCAGAGATCTTCAGACAATTCACATACATTATCCAGCACTTCCAACGTATGGTAGAAATTATCTTTATGGCCTTTGCCATCAATGACATCAACCCCATGTAAATTATACATGGCTGGAAATATCAATTCCAGGAGACCAGTATCAAAAAGATATTTAAAACCGACTGACGGCTTAGGTGAGAGAATAATCTTATTGATTTCATCGATAATACGTTCTTTCGAGATAATCTTTATTCGCTCTTTGGTATCGCTAATCGCTTTGATCGCATCAATCGTGATTTTAAAATTTAGTTGTGTCGCAAAACGGATGGCCCGCATCATACGCAACGGATCATCGGAAAACGTTTCTATCGGATCCAGAGGCGTTCGAATAACACGCTGTTCAAGATCCTGCACGCCGTCAAATGGATCCACTAAAGTACCATAATCCGCTTTATTCAATGAAAACGCCATCGCGTTGATCGTAAAATCACGTCGATTTTGATCATCGGATAAGGTACCGTCTTCCACAATAGGCTTACGTGAGTTGGCACGATAAGATTCCTTTCGGGCACCGACAAACTCCACATTGAGTCCTTCATAAACCAACATTGCTGTACCAAAATTCTTATAGACAGCAACTTTGGTATGTAGCCTATCACCCAATAAAGTCGCAAATTCAATGCCGCTGCCGACGACAACAATATCCACATCATTCTTAAAAGGCCGCTTCATAATATAGTCGCGAACATACCCCCCAATGACATAACATTCTGTATTTGTTGTCTCGGCGAGTTCCTTAATGATTGAAAATATTGGATGTTGTAAATTATCGTACATAGTTAGAACAGCAGGTAAAAAACCAAACAGTCTGCAAAAGTAACAATTTTTTTTGTATTGGAATTAGAGACAATTGAACAAGGATCAAAGACGCTGACACTGTAAGCGGCGAGCTTACAGACTAACATCAACAATCTTTATCCTTGTCCCTAAAAAAGTAAGACGGAATATTTAGTCTCTATCTTTGGATAACTTACGGAAAGCAAGTGGATTTTTAAGTAATTCGGCTTGTTCACGGCGGCGTTTTACAATATGTAAAGCCGAGAAAATTGCCTCTACAAAAGAGCTTTCAGAAGCTAAGTTTTTTCCAGCAATATCATAGCCTGTACCGTGATCTGGCGAAGTACGTACGATAGGTAAACCAGCTGTAAAGTTTACACCGGCACCTTTGGCAATATGCTTAAAAGGAATTAAACCCTGGTCATGGTACATTGCGAGTACCGCATCGAATTTCTCATAAGCACCTTTTGCGAAGAATCCATCGGCAGGGTATGGACCAAAGCAGAAGATCCCCTGTTCATTTGCTTTTTCTACGGTAGGTCTAATGATCTGATCATCTTCTGTACCAATAATCCCATGATCGCCAGCATGTGGGTTTAGGCCCAAAACCGCGATCTTAGGCTTTTCAATCCAAAAATCTTTCTTCAACGAGTCATTCATCAGGGCTAGCTTTTTAAGAATAGCTTCTTCGGTAATATTAGCCGCAACCTCATGCAGTGGAATATGACCTGTTACCACACCAATACGTAATTCATCACAAACCATAAACATCAATACATCATCAGCCTCTACTTTGGCCTGCAGATATTCGGTATGGCCCGGAAATTGAAATCCCTCCTGTTGAATATTATGCTTATTAATTGGGGCAGTCACTAAAGCATCAATCTTGCCGGCTTTCAGGTCTTCAACAGCTTTCTCCAACGAAAGGAAAGCATATTTACCGCCAATTTCGTTTTCTTCACCCAACGAAATCTTGACGTCTTCCTGCCAGCAATTGATCATATTTGCTCTTTTGGAATGCGCCTGCTCAGCATCATTGATCACGTTAAAACTAAAATCATTTACACCAATCGCTTTACGGTGAAAAGAAGCAACCTTTGTATTTCCGTAAACCACTGGCGTAAAGAAATCGCACATACGCTGATCTACCAAAGATTTAATGATGACTTCAAGTCCAATGCCGTTAATATCGCCTACGGTAATTCCGATTTTTAATTTATCGCTCATTCTGTTTAAATGCTTTGATTCAAAAATAGGGATTTTTTTCTTAGAATAACTTTTCACTTATTTATTTTTTACTTTTGCAACATGAGCACAGTAAGAGCAAAAAAACATTTAGGACAGCATTTCTTGAACGATAAAAATGCTGCACAAAAGATTGTGGAAGCATTGGATCCTAAATTGGGTTTTAGCCAAGTGCTTGAAGTAGGTCCGGGAATGGGTGTACTTTCTGATTTTCTCTTGCAAAAAGAGGAATATGAAACCTATTTGATCGATGTGGATGACGAATCCATTGCTTATTTGGACGATAAATATCCCCAATTGGGTAAGCGATTGATCCACGGTGATTTCCTGAACCTTGACTTTTCACAGTATTTTGGTGAGAAAATGGCTGTCATTGGCAATTTCCCTTACAACATCTCCTCCCAGATTCTCTTTAAAATTTTGGATGAACGCCAACGTGTCGTTCAAATGACGGGTATGTTCCAGAAAGAAGTAGCCGAACGTTGTACAGCTAAGGCGGGCAGCAAGGAATATGGTATCTTGAGTGTCTTTTTACAGGCCTATTATAAAGTAGAATACCTTTTTACTGTAAAAGCAGGAGCTTTTAATCCACCGCCAAAAGTATTGTCGGGCGTTATTCGCATGACGCGCAATGACCGTGAGCAATTGAATTGTGATGAAAAACTATTTTGGCGTGTTGTTAAAGCGGGCTTCAATCAACGTCGTAAAACCCTCCGTAACTCACTTTCGGGTGTTGTTCCCAAAGATAAAATGTCCGATAATCCACTATACGAGCTACGCGCAGAACGATTGACTGTAGATGATTTTGTCGGTTTAACAAGCGAAATAGCAAACAGTCTTTAGTATGCATTCATCGGACAGCACATTTATTATCGTTGGCGGAGGTATCGCTGGATTATGTGCTGCGATAGGGCTTGCAAAAGTAGGTATTGAAGCACATGTCTATGAAAGCGCCATTGAACTCAAAGGCATAGGTGCTGGATTCGGGCTCGCGGCCAACGCCATGCAAGCTTTGGAACATCTCGGATTGAAAGATGAAATCGTTCCGATAGGGCATTACCTTGCATCTTATAATGTCTTGGATCAAAAGGGAAATATTCTTGTTGAACCAGACACCAGGTCAATCAGTCAAAAATATCAACAGGACAATTTCGCCATCCATCGGGCAGATCTGCATCAGTTTCTCTTATCCAAAATCCCGAATGGACAGGTTCATCTCGGCAAACGAGCCGTTTCCTTTGAACGAGAGGGAGAAGATATTCAAGTTTATTTCGCAGACGGAAGCCATGTACGTGGTCAAGCCCTTTTGATTGCCGATGGCGTACACTCAGCATTACGACAACAACTGATACCGGGATCGGCACCCCGCTATTCAGGCTATACCTGTTGGCGGGCAACTATCGATAATAGCAGTATACAGCTCAGTAAAGGAACGGAAACCTGGGGCAGCAAAGGACGCTTTGGGATGACACCGCTTGTCAATAACCGCATTTATTGGTACGCATGCATCAATGCTGAGGCACAAAATCCGGTCTTAAAAAATTGGAAAACAAAGGAGCTCCTCGACAACTTCAAAGATTATCATGTCCCTATTCCAACAATTCTTTCGGAAACAAAGGATAGCGAACTAATTGCAAATGACATCATTGACATCGAACCACTTCAACAACTCGCTTTTGACAATATCCTATTATTGGGTGACGCCGGACATGCGACGACTCCCAACCTGGGCCAGGGAGCCTGTCAGGCTATTGAAGATGTTGCTGTGCTCGTGGATGAACTCCAGACCTCAGCTTCCGTTAATTTGGCTTTCCAAGGATTCGAAAAAAGAAGATTGGATCGGGTAAACTATATCTGTAATACTTCCTGGAGGATAGGAAAAATTGCACAATGGGAGAATCCATTCTTAATAGGAATGCGAAATTTTGGCATGAAAATAATGCCTAACCGCATGAAACAACAACAGCTGAACAAATTACTATCTGTAGATTTTATGCAGATCAACCGTAATGAAGACACTAGGATCTAAATCAACGTACTCCACAGGAATGACATGCACGAACAGACCCTACATAAAAAATAATTGAATGAAAGCTACAATTTTGATCGTCGACGATATTCATGAGGTCATGCTTAAAAAATTTGAGCAGGCAGGTATACATTACAATTATCAACCTGATATCAGCCGAGAAGAAGCTGAAAAAATCATCTCCAATTACTCGGGTATGGTTATCCGTTCCAAATTTCAGGTAGATAAAGCTTTTTTTGACCTGGCACCAAACCTCCGCTTTATCGCCCGTGCCGGTGCAGGTATGGACAATATCGACGATACAGTTGCTGCGCAAAGAGATGTGCTGTTAATTCCGGCCAATGAAGGCAATCGGGATGCTGTAGGTGAACATATGATCGGTATGTTGCTCAGTCTAATGAACAATCTGAATCGGGGTGACCAACAAATACGATCTGGCCAGTGGTTGCGTGAAGCCAATCGTGGATACGAACTTAAGGGACGTACTGTAGGCTTGATCGGCTATGGGCACAATGGTATGGCCATGGCAAAAAAACTATCCGGTTTTGATGTACAGGTGCTTGCCTATGATAAATATCGAATCGACTACGCGGATCAATATGCATCGGCAGCAGACATGGAAAAGATCTGCAAAGAAGCCGATGTGATCAGTTTCCATATCCCCTTAACGGATGAAACAAAGGGGATGATTGATGCGGATTATCTGGCTAAATTTAAAAAACCTATTTTCTTTTTACTGGGGGCACGAGGCGGTATTGTACAAGTACCCGCAGTGCTTAGCGGCCTTGATTCCGGTTCCATTATCGGAGCAGCATTCGATGTGTTGCCAGTAGAAAAGTTTCCAAAACTGGCTGAGCAGAACTGGTATGCAGATCTTATCCGTAGAGACAATGTGATCTTATCTCCACATGTTGCCGGATGGACATTCGAAAGTTATTATAAATTATCGGAAGTGGCTGCAGATAAGATCATCGCCTTTCTGACATCTTAATTTTTACAAAGAGCTATTTGTCAAGATCTCTGATCAAACAAAGGTGTTTTTGGGGTAGCCAGTTCTATTCTTAAGGATGCCGAAGGGTAATAGGCTTAAGCTTTTACAGCCTATAATGTAAGGGCTAAAAGGTCTGGACAAGAACAACAATCAGAAACTGAAGCACCAAGCTACCGTCAAGTAGATAAGCATAGTGGTAATGATCTTTTGTTTTGAAAACAGCCAATTTTAGCAATGCAAATATGAGCACGTTGGTCAGAATCAATCCAAATTTAATAGGTACCGTGTAAGGTACCGTCAAGATCAAAACACAATGAAGGCCCAACAACCCATAAGTTAGATTTTTAGCTTTTTGTTCGCCCAGCATATTGGGCAAAGTCCGCAGGTGATAATAGGAATCCTGTTGGATATCCCGAATATCAAAAGGCAATGTACAGATAACCAAAAATATGAACTTCAATCCGCAGAGCGCAATAAAAACCCACTGATCTATTTTGACACCGACATTGGCCAGTTCCACATAGGGAAGCACCACACTGCTGCAGACCCAGACCAGGGCAATATGAAAAATCTTGGCCCCAGGTATCTGTCGAAGGCCCACTTTGCGGTCACGGAAAGTAAACAGGGGCATTCCGTATAATAGACTCAGGATTCCAATAAATCCCAAAAACAAAAAGGAGTACACATGAATATACCACAAGCAATAACCAAGCACAAGCAGAGCGATACCATTATTTAACCACATGACCCATTCATGATTAAAGATCCAGCGTGTCCGCGGGAATTTTGATTCTTTTGGGTTCTTCGGTTTGGACCACCACAGGCTAAAATTATAAAGCAACAAAGTCGCTGTCCCTTCCACTAAAACGATATACCAATTGATAGACCGTTCAAATATGATATAAGTCAGCGCGCATTGTGCCATGGCCGCCATGGCGATCAGAAGATTTGTATAGATTGTAATATAGAATAGCTTTCTTAGAAAAGACATCTTGGTAAATCTTGATGCAAGATAACAATCTTATAGATAAAAGTAGTTTAACATTATATTAAACATCAATTTTTTGATAAAATGGGCAAAAACCGCTAAATTGTACACCGAAATCGAAATATCAAAAACAATTTCGCAACGATAACAATATAAATTAAAATAATTCATAATAATCCTAATAACGATGAGCCTACAAATAAAATCATTTGAAGAATATCAAAGTGAATATAAGCGAAGTGTAGAACAACCTGAGGAGTTTTGGGCGAGCATTGCAGATCATTTTTTCTGGAAGAGAAAATGGAATAAAGTGCTGAGCTGGAACTTTGAGGAACCCAATGTCAAATGGTTTGAGGGTGCTAAATTAAATATTACAGAAAACTGTCTTGATCGCCATATTTATGCTAATGGTGATAAACCAGCCATCATCTGGGAACCTAACGATCCAAATGAAGCGCACCGCATTCTTTCCTATAAGCAATTACTACAAAAGGTAGAGCAATTTGCCAACGTACTTAAAAATAATAACATCAAAAAAGGAGACCGGGTATGTATTTACTTACCAATGGTTCCTGAATTGGTTATCGCTGTATTAGCCTGTGCTCGTATCGGCGCTATCCACTCGGTGGTGTTTGGAGGTTTTTCAGCACGTTCTATTGCGGATCGTATCGTCGATGCGGAATGCAAACTGATCGTTACTTCAGATGGTAGTTACCGTGGCAATAAAACCATTGGTTTAAAAAACATTGTGGACGATGCTTTAATGCAATGTGACACTGTTGAAAAAGTAATTGTCTTAACACGTACACGTACACCGGTATCGATGATCAAAGGACGCGATGTATGGTGGGAAGATGAGATCAAAAAAGTAGAAACACAAGGAAATCCAGCATGTCCAGCAGAAGAGATGGATGCTGAGGACAATTTATTCATCCTTTATACATCGGGATCCACAGGTAAGCCTAAAGGTGTAGTACATACCTGTGGCGGTTATATGGTGTATACAGGCTATACCTTTATGAATACGTTCCAATATAAGCCAAACGATGTATTTTTCTGTACAGCAGATATTGGCTGGATTACAGGACACAGTTACATCGTCTACGGGCCGTTATCACAAGGAGCTACTTCTTTAATGTTTGAGGGTATTCCAACCTTCCCAGATGCAAGCCGTTATTGGGACATTGTTGATAAGTTCAACGTCAATATTATCTATACATCCCCTACGGCATTGCGCTCATTGATGGCTTTTGGTGACGAATTTGTCGACAAGAACGATCTTTCCTCTTTGCGTGTTTTGGGATCTGTAGGTGAGCCAATCAACGAAGAAGCCTGGAACTGGTTTAATGAAAAAGTTGGTAAAAAGAATTGTCCTGTTGTTGATACCTATTGGCAGACAGAGAATGGAGGCCACTTGATCACGTCATTGGCGGGAGTAACACCGGAAAAAGCAAGTTATGCGATGTTCCCGATGCCGGGCATTCAACCCGCTTTGATGGATGAGAATGGAAAAGAAATCGAAGGCAATGATGTCACAGGAAACCTATGTATCAAGTTCCCTTGGCCAGGTATGCTACGCACGACATGGGGGGATCATGACAGATGTCGTCAAACCTATTTCTCGACGTATAAGGATATGTATTTTACAGGCGACGGGTGTTTCCGTAGTCCAGAAGGCTATTATAAAATTACAGGCCGTGTAGATGATGTATTGAACGTTTCGGGCCACCGCATTGGTACAGCAGAAGTTGAAAATGCCATCAATATGCACGCTGACGTTGTTGAATCCGCTATTGTCGGATATCCGCACCCAGTAAAAGGCCAAGGTATCTATGCTTATGTCATTGCGAATCACCATACCGATGCAGAAGCCACCAGAAAGGATATCATGGAAACCGTTTCACGTATTATCGGTCCAATTGCTAAACCAGACATTATCCAATTTGTTGATGATCTACCAAAAACACGTTCAGGAAAGATCATGCGTCGTATCTTACGCAAGATTGCCGAAGACGATATCGCCAATGTAGGTGATACTTCGACACTTCAAGATCCTGCCGTTGTAGAAGGAATCATCAAAGGCGCTGCGGCTTTGAAAAAATAGTATAGTGCATACTTTTAACAAAAGAGCCTTCCCTGGGGAAGGCTCTTTTGTTGTATGAAACTAATTCTCACATCACCGTTTAGCATTCAGTCGGATAGGTAGTATGTAAGCCACATTTACCGCTTCACCGCGCTGAACACCAGGCTTCCATTTCCCAGCCTTTTTTAGCACGCGAATACCTTCATCCCCTGTACCAAACCCCAAATCCTCTTTCACTACAGCATCTCTTACATTCCCTTCATGGTCGATCATGAACATAATCAACAACACACCGCTTACATTATTTTGAATAGCTTCTTTGGGGTAAATATAATGACTGCCGATATAGCCCATTAATCTGGATATTCCACCGGGAAATTGAGGTGGAATCATATAATTTGTTGAATCATAATTTATTAAAACCCCATTTTCTTTAGTTGTGATGCCCGAAATCAATTTATCCTTGCTATAGATTTCAACGTAGCTATCTTTTCCCAATTTGCCGTGCCATTCGCCCTCGCGTAAACTATTTAACATAGTTCCTTCTTCATAGTTATTCCTGTACCCTGAAAAACGAATTAAACCATTACCATTTTCCAATGTTCTATTCCGGAGAGAGTCATAATATGCTACATAAATGGGCTTTTCTACCTGTACTTCCCCCTTTGCGTCCACCCTATTTGGATAAAACAAAATTTTCTTCAATTGATTATTTGGATAAAAATAAAAGGCAGAATCTATTTTGGTTCCATTAAAAAAATTTTCTAAGTCCTTTAAATGACCATTTTCATAAAACTCATATTTTCTCCCATGATATTTTAAAGGTGATTGGGCAGTTTTACTTATAGCGTTAAGCTTAACTGAATCATTGTGAAAATAGAATTCCTCCACGCGATAAAATGTATCATTTCCATTTCCTTCGGGACGAACTATCCTAAGGTAATAAGCAGAGTCCTTCAGCCTAGTTTCTTCTCCATTTTTTTTATAGTAGGAAATCTTGTTCTGAGCGAGAAGATGTGATACACAAAGGGTGAATAATAAAAAGCAGATAGATCTTGTCAAAAAATGTAAATAATACTTCATAATAATTGTTAATACAGGGTAATAATAACAAATATCCCGGATAGTAAAAAAATTAGCCGGCCAAATAAAATTTAATTTTATCGCATTGGGATTTCAAAACACCTTTTTTATGTTATCCACATTATGTTAATAAAATTGTGGATAACTCAGAAAACCTACTCACCTTCATCCTCTCGAAGTCTGACAATTTCTTCCAATGCCTGAACATCGATCTGATCCTTTGGTCTATTGATTGCCTTTTTATTAGCGATGAGCTGGTTTATATGTAAAAAAGGGATTTTTACGTTATCAATTTCCGCGATGGATGCCAATTCGAGACAATCATCAAATGAAAAACCTTCAAGCCCTTTCATATCTGTCAAAATGTCCAAGCGAAGCCCATTATTCAAGTGAAAATCTGTCCAGCCAGCTACGAAAGGAATAGTTTCCAGCTGTGGAATATCACCAAGGTCAGATAGCCTGAATGCTTCCCTTAACCGTTTTCTATTATCCAATGAGTCTTTTATCCAAATATCTAAATCACCAGTAAACCTTTGAAAGCCATGCAAATTGGTTGCATAACCTCCAATCATAATGTACGCTACATTTGATTGCTCTAAATTCTGCCAAAACTCTAAAATTTCCTGATCAAAAATATCCATACACTATTTCTGATAAAAGGGTTTATGAATAATTTTTGCCTTTTTAAGCGTTTGTTGAATTTTGTAAAGACGGGTAGTCATTTCAAATCGCTCCTTATAAGTACGATTAAGTCCGGCCCTCAATAAAGCAATTTCAGATTCGCTAAGACATTGTGAAGTATGTTCTTTGTGACCATCCATTTCAGTTATACTTAGTTAAACAGATCCATTAACAAAGATACAACAAAAAAAGCCACATCATCCCGACGTGGCTAAAATAAACATATGAATTTAATTAAACAGTTTCTATTTATACGAGTTTACGGAGCTTGCAACCTTCCAGGTTCCCGATTCATTGATTAATGTCACCAAATCTGTTTTCGTGAAATCCTCAAACTTCATGGTGATACGTGCCACCATATAGTTTTCAGATTCCTCGAGTACTTCGGTACTTGTGCTGCAGTTCAATTTTTCACCTTTTTGCTTTTTCAGGAACGAAATGACTTCCGAACGGCTATTGGTGCGTGCAGCTTTTCCCTGAACTTTTTGATTGAATTCGGATGCAAACAATTTTTCTACGCCCTGAGATGCGCCTTCTGTCATTACCGACACATAGCTATCGATGGCCAAATCGGCTGTGGAAAGGTTCAATGCTTTACCAGGGTCAGCTGCTGCCATTGCGAAAGTTGATAGTGTAATCAATGCTGCTGCTGCGAATGTCTTTACTAAAGTTTTCATAATTGCTATACTTTATATTGTTAGTTTTTTTGTCTCTTTTCTTATTGTCGCAAGGATATTGATTTTGTTGCATCATTTCCTTTAAGATTCTGATTCAAAAGTAAGACAACGCAGCATCCTATTTTATTACATTTAGATCAACGGAATAAAAAAGTCGGTAAATGGTGGTAAAGGAGCGGTAAATGGATATCCGCTCCGGTAGGAAAAAATATACGTAAAGATTAATATCACTTTTATAACTGGAAAGCAGCTAGAATAGTTGCTGGCGTACAATCAACTTCATTGAGCACATTGCACCGTCGGCCATTTTTATAAAGATATATGATCGTAAATCCAACCAGGATGGGTGTACCAACAAATTCGTTGCATGGAATGCTGATCGTCTTGGCCGGAATTGGATCCTGTCCATAGACGATATCGATTTCCCATTCTTCATCTTTTACCTCAGTGAACTCCCTTTCTTTGAAATTGAAAGAAAAGGTATGGAATTTAAAGGCGATAGCATTACAATCTTTGGGTAGCAGCAATGCTCGGTTAATGTCAAATATTGGAAATGATATTTCGATCTGATTCTCCTCGGTTAGGTTAACCGTTGGATCGATATTCAGCGCATCCTGCATATGGAAATTTTCGTTGAATTGGAAATTCACCAATCTGTCGAGCCTACAGTTGTTTAGGCACAGTGTTCCCCTATCGTCATTGATACTTGTCTTCATTGCCCTATAAATCTGTCTATTCAAGCGATTGCCCATCTGTCCATCATGCAGTTCCTGATGCACTAACCCAAAAGCCTGCCTAATTGCAGCGCCCGCGCGACTTGCCTGTCCAAAATCTTTACCAGCTTTCTTCGTGTCGACGTTTTGTTTTACACGATGTGGTTTACCTTGAATGTAGTTCTTTGTTCCTACCTTTCTGCTTACCAGTGGGCCAACCAGTCCACGGATATAGCCATTATCATTTATTCCCATACAATAAATATACTACCAAAACGACCCTATGTCAAGTATCTTGTTCATTTTTAAGGATTTCGGAAGCTGCAGCAAACAGCAATTGTAAATTTGAAAATTTAGTGATACCTTTTTTGGGATTAGTTATAACCAATTCCTAACCACCTTCTGACTGCAAGCAAGGTGCAGACAGGATGTCTGTACAGTGAAAGCACCTTTAAAAGGTGGACTCAACGTGGACTCACTGTGCACACAAGGTGGTTACAGTACGGAGTTGATCGTAAGTTGGTGTAGAGTTGGTGCCAAGAAAATATAATTATTTGCGCCGAGTGGCTGTGTTGAACTTTGAGAATAATGTAATCACGATAGAGCTTGATATAGCCCCCACGAACAAGGAATCTGGAATGGACGATTTCTCATCCAAGAAATAGTATATAGCAGCTGCTATTGAAAAACAGACGATGAAGGACAATATTAAAACAAGTATAAATTTGGTTTTCATTAGTCAAGGGTTAATATAGTACAACTTAATATACAAAAAACATTTAACACCCAAAGAGAAATTTATTTAATTTATATAATTAATCCATTTCGATAACAAGAAACCTATTTAACAACTCTGGATTGATAACGTTTTCCACAATGTTATTAACATTCTGTGGAAAACCCCGAACACATCAAATTTAGACGAAATATAAGACGATATACTAGATTCGACCAAAAGTTTTTTACGATGTAAATAAGAGATACATATTATTGTTTATTCAGCATTCGAATAAAGCTACCATTTGCATAATCGAGTTTCTGTGTATAGTAGTTTGTTTCAGGGCCTGCAACCAACGCACCTCCTATCGCACCTAGCAACACGGAAGCTACAACAACATTGGTTGCAGATGCAGTTTCCATAACGGGGCCAACAAAAATAAAATCATCATCTTCCTTGATTAAAGCATAAAACTGATCCTGACTTGAAATAAAAGGATTACCAGCATGCACTACTGCATAATAATCTTTCGGGTTTACCTTTTTAAGTTTCCCTTTTTCATTCTCTTTAAAGAAGCCTAAGTTTAAATCACCCTCTCTTAATTGGGCCTGCCCACCTGATGGTGTTTGAAGGGCAAATTCCTCGTAGCTCCGATAAAGTCCATCTTTATAGGTTGAAGTATTATATAACGCTAATTGTTTCTTTTGAATATCGTCGTAATGTTCGATTTCACTGAGACTATAGCTTTTTGTGGTATCGCCGTTTTTGGTTAATGCATCAAAGATCAGGTTATTGACAACCTCGCTGGCGCGTGCCAAAGTCGCTTTGGTTACATCCATCCCTTTAACGACAATAGCTGTATCAACTCGGGCTAGCTGTAAATATTCTCCATTAGCCTCTTTTGAGAATAAGATTGCTCTAAAGTCCAAAAATCCCTTTTCAGAAAAAGCTCCCGTCAATTCCGCTATGCAGAATTTTTCCAATCGCATCAGCAATTCACCATTTCCCTTACGACCGGTTATTTGTTCCAATTGGCTCTGCAACTGTTTTTCCAATGATGGCTCCGCCACCAACAACCGGTTTGCATTCATCATACCGACCTGTATGACGCCGAGATTATCTTTTATCTCTCTTGCGTCGTATAGGTTTATCTTGCTATACTTAGCATGTTCAACGACCTTAACAGGTTTCTTAAATTGAAATGCTCTGGTCTTTTGTTGCGCTTGCACTGCAACTGAATTTATAAGAATAATGAATAGGAGGAAAATAATACGTTTCATGGTAAGTAAATTTCAGAAAATAGGTTACGCTAAGTTATTGCATTATTTGCTTTTCTGCAACACCTATACTTCTTTATGGATCATACACTTTCCTTCCTATTCACTATCTATATGTTTTACAGCAAGTTCAAGTAGGGCATTCACAAAAGTATAACGATAAGTTAACTTATGCGGTAATGGTGCTAACTAAAAAGTCCGAACATTAGATTAAATTTATAAACTGCATCCGCTATTCCTTGTTTTGCTGTTATCGTCCAATACCCCAAGCTAACTGTACATAGAAATGGCCCAGTCTATCCTTCGTAACATTTGAAACTGCAGCATTCACTACTTTCCATTCATTCTGTGCAATAGACGATTTATAACCTATTCTACATTCCGGACGAAAGCTAGTTCGTTCGGAATTAGATGTTTTCAACGTAACACTTAAATCGACAATAGCAGCATCATGTTCCAATTTTGTCTGGTTGGACTGCGTTGTCAAAAAATCTTCAAATTTCCCATTCAGATTTTTCTTTTGAACGGTAAAAGTAGCAGACTGCGTACCGACTCCCAGCTGCGGACTAAAGATCAATCTGCCTGTATGTATCGCATTGGTAGATACATAAACCGTAAAATCTCCTGTGTTCATCGTATTGTCGTTTTTACTGCTTGTCGACAGGCTAAAATTCACGCCAATGAGGGTTTGTTTGATCCTGTATGCAAGTCCAGCTCCAGCATTCCAGCCAAACCCAGGTACCTTTCCGGAATCATAATCTTTCAAAATCCTATTCAAATTGCTTGCATTGTTAAATTGAACACCGGCAAAATAGATCGTCTCAAATGGCAGATGTTTAGTCTGATTGGTTTTTTGTTGCGCAAATAACTGAGCTGCAAAAACAAGTAAAAGGGCACTAAAAAAATACTTCATAAAATTTACACTTTGGTTTATATGAATTAAACTAATTAAGGTAAGGCCTATATCCTTTAATTATGACAACTAAATCAATAGATTCATTACATGGAAAAAAATATTTACAAAAAAGCCCCTCCAAAAAATATTCTGAGGGGGCTACTAAATAAACATATGAAACTTTCTCCCTGATTTCGCAGGGAGAAAATTGCTTTTAACTTTGTGGAACTAACTTGATCGTACCTGCATCGTTGGTAAAATACCCTTTGGTATACACACCTGTTGGTTCTACATACTTCAATTCTCTAAACTTCACTCCATTAACATCATATTCCGTGTAAAATTCAAGTCCAGTAGGCGTATAACGATAGGCATAAGGTTTAGAATTTCCTGCGATAAGCAATGCTCTCTTCGTTGCCGCTGTAGCAAATGTTGCAGGAAAAGATTCTGTCCCGACCTCGAATTTGTAATTTGAAAAAGCATTAAACTTTGTAACAGCTGCACGATATGCTGCCACAATTGTAGCTGCGTCTGCAGATTTAATCGGCACCATCACCAACTTATTGTAGGACTTTCTACCTTCCATAACAATCGAATCTGCTGATGCTTTTGTTACCAGGAAATCATTTTCACCTTTCATTCCCTCGTTAACGGAACCGATTTGCGCCGTTAGAAAACCAGGTAATTGATACGCACTTGTTTTATTGAAATACCCTGGCAATGCAAAATAATGAAAAAGGCGATTATAAGTGTCAAATGTTAAAATAGGCCCTGCTCCTGGCACGATTGTATAGGTACTAGTCTGTGCTACCAATGTCGTCATATCCCCTTCTACAGTAACATCAACCCCGTTGGTAAATTTTGTAAATAAGGTATAACCACCAAACTCTAATGCGCTACTTGGATAGTATTTTATCAGCCACCCATCTTTATTAGACTGCAATGTTGAATATACATTGGACACACTTGCATTCAAACGATCAGTCGGGCTCTCATCAAAGATCCGATCCATTTTCTTTTCACAACTTACGCTCAAAGATAAAATGGCTATTGCGAGTATAAATAGTTTTATTTTCATTTTTCTTAATTTAAAGTTGTTTGATCAAATGTACTGAGTCGAGGATAACGGGCAATAATATTAGCACGTAAAATGTCCATATCGATTCCCCATTCGGACTTCATATAGCTTTTTACAATAGCCAATTTTGATAGTATCAATGCCCTTCCCGCTGCTGTCGAATTTTCTACATTCAACATGGCATCAAAATCAGCTTGACTTCGCGTAACATAGAACGAATACAGTTCAGCAAAATCTTCAGTATCAGCCTTAGAAGCATATGGCGATATGAAGCCGGCTGCTATAGCGGTCCCAATTCCAACTGGGGTGTTTGGATACTTCGTATTCCATTCATCTTCAATATAGTTACTACCCGAAATTTCTCTAAAATTGCTCGGATAGGGTTTATTTTGATTTAAGATATGCTGAAATTCATGGTGTACCGTCTTGAAGAATCCGTTGGTCAAGAATTGAGGATTTTTACCATTAGCTTCATTGAGCTCCAGTAAATTGTATAAAGAAACTTTTGTACCAGATTCAGCTGTACCAAGAATAATAACACCATTTGTCTGTACTGGTACAGAACCTGTGTAAGTAATGATCTTTGGAAAATTATTTCTTAAAAACTGTGTACTTCCAGTTACTTCACTATACGGATCCATCACCAAAAACAACATCAGTTTCGACAAACGAATCGAAGCGTCATATGGAGCTGGTACCAATCGATAGGTCATATTGGATTCCTTGTCAACATATTTATAAAGTATTTCTACGTTATATGGCTTTGTATAGTTGTTGTACAAATAGTTATCTAATGCATTTTTGGGAATTTCTGAATCCACAAAAACACTTTTAGAATCAAGTTTATCCTCTTTATTACAGGCAGAGAACATCACTCCACAGGACACTAATATTGATATTAATAGATTATTGTTTTTCATATTATCTAGGATTAGGAGTTAAGCCCGCATTAATAACATCTTGCGGCAACTGAATCGCACGTCTTTTATCGCGCTTGGTAAGTGTATTATCTGTAACAGTATATGTCACAGTACCATTAAACACCGCTGGTGCCTCCCTTCTCGTAATTTCTATTCCATAGCGCTTAACATCAAACCATCGCATACCGGTTTGCAAAAATTTCAGTCGTTTTAAAGACAATACAGCGTGAAGCATATTCTCTTGGGTACCAGACTCAATTGAAAATTCTGGATTCAACTTTTTCTTTGGTGTAGGTGCTGTTGGCGTAAAATAATCAAATGAATTTGCCCATGTATTAATAGAAGCTTCACTAACTGTAGCAGGAACATTGATCGTATTATTGTCAATGTGGATCTGCATATCGGAAAGAGCTGCACTATAATTTTTTAAATGAATATTTGCTTCTGCTCGATTAAGTAGAGCCTCCTCCGATACAATTGGCGCAAATACACCTTTTGTGTACCCTATACCCGCTACTTGATCGGTGTATTCAAACATGCGCGCCACGTGTGGAAAAATAACCTTATTTGTTGTAGTACTGGAGTAAACCGTTGCCTTAATTCTGTAATCTGTACTCGCCTTGGCCTGTCCAAAAGGTTGTTTGGCAAAAATGGTTTCTGTCATTGCAATACTACCTCCGTGGGCAAGCCTATTATTGGTTGAGTAATTGCCAAACGTCTGCCCCATAGAAGAAGATGCGGTCGCTATCAGAAAATTTGCTTTAACAGAACTTGCATTGTACTCGCGCGTAAAGTTTGCATAAGTAGCTGAAAAGGGGGCGATAGTCTTATAATCTCTCAACGTGGTACTCGGATTTTCACCTAGGGCCAATGTAGCATAATCAACTACCTTCGCCCAATCCTCCATAAACAATGCAACACGGGAAGCAAAAGTATAAGCCGCTGCACGATTAAAATGATATTTTGCAACACTAGAATTCGCATAAGAAGCATCATTAATTAATGGTAATCCTTCTTCAACATCTTTCTTAATATAATCGTAAACCTCAGCAACAGTATTGCGCTCATACTTGGGATTTAGAGTAGTTTCTCCCTTTGTCATGTAGGTTATACCAAGGTCAGTTGTGCCATATGTTTTTGAATAATTCTGTGCAAAAACATTGACGAGTATCCAATGATTATAGGCTCTAGCCAACAATGCCTCTCCTTTTTGAGCACTGAGACTCGTAGGATTTCCTTGCTCTTCAATTGCTTGTAACGCCGCATTGGCGCTGGCTATTGCACTATAGCATGCTCCCCAAATACGTTCAATACCATCGTTATTCGTCTCCGATATATCTTGCCATTTGTAGATTTCTTCTATAAATCTTGGATAGTTTAAATATACCGGACCTACATCATCTACATTGTCTGAAGACAATTCTGTAACCACAACATAAGCGCTGCTAGGATATGCCCCAACTAGCATTTTACCTATTTTGTCGGTAGTATTCAACTCGGCCCTGTTGTCTGGCAATTCATCAAGATACTTTTTACAGGACGATAAGCCCATTGCCGATAAGCCGGCCAAAATCAATATGTATGATAGTCTATTTTTCATATGCTAAAATCCCATTTTTAAGGTTAATGTATATTGCTTTGCAATTGGTAGAGCTACACCTCCTGAATTAACAAATTCTGGATCTTGCCCATTTAGACGCTTATCGGCATAAATCAACCATGGATTCACCATATTGAAACGTACACCTAGATTAGACATCTTTAAGGACTTAACAACACTCTTTGGCAATTCATACGCTAATGAGATATCTTTCAAGCGAATAAAATCACCTTTTGCAACAGTTTCCGTAGAATAGTTGTAGGCATTGTATGCATACCTATACTGACTATTGTTCCGAATAAAACGGGAATCCAAAATGACAGGTATATTTGTGAATGCTTCTTCACCTGGAACTGTCCAAGCATCTGCGAACTCTTTCGGCATGGCATCTAAATCTGTATAGCCTGTTGTGTAAGCAGGATCTAATCGCACCACATTTCCAAAAGAATAGGTAATAAATACATTGAGTTTAAAATTCTTATAAGAAAATATGTTGCCAAAGCTTCCCATATCTGTTGGCTCAGTAGGACCTTCATATTTCAAGAAAGCTATATTATTTCGCTCCTGAAAATAAACACCAGTAGTTGTCTGCGTGCCATCTATATAATTATAAAGTGGCAATCCATTTTCAATAATACGGTTGAACGGAATAGAGAACAAGGGGCGCACAGGATAACCTTCTACACCGTAGCCGCCTGCCGCAATTAGATCAGAAATTCTACTGTTGTTTTCCAAGGCAGTAATTTTATTCTTCGCTTTTGAATAGATAAAATTAGATACCCAAGAGAAATTCTCTTTTTTCAAAATCGTTGCAGATAAACTAAGCTCTATACCATGCGATTCCATATCCGCAACGTTACCGTACTTCGAGATTTCTCCTCCTAGCCCCTGTGTATTGACAATACCTATAAGATCGTAGTTATTACGTTTATAATAATCGACATCTAATGCAATACGGTTTCGGAACAAACCGATTGAGGTACCAATATTGAGTTCGTGTTTTTTCTCATAGGTCAGCTCAGAGTTTTCCAGATCCGAAATAGAAAGACCGGTTTCTTTATCAGCTGTACTTGGTCTCCATGGATTGTAACTTTGAATGATAATCTTCGAATTGGTTACAAAGTCGGGACCTCTATCAGCAGTCAAACTATAAGAACCCTTAAAACTCAGGTTTGAAAAAGGTGTCTCCAATTTCTTGAAAAAATCCTCTTCCATTACATTCCACATTCCTGAAACGTTCCATGTCGGCATCCAACGTGCAGAGGTTGTACGTCCTAAACGATTTGTACCTTCATAACGCAATGTTCCATTGATCGTATACCTATTATCAAATGTATAGTTTGCGGTACCATAAAAAGCAACTTGTCTATTGCGCGCAGGAGCAACATCACCGTTTTTTTTGCGATCTATAGAATAGTAATCAGCATTTTCCTCTTGATTTTTTTTAAATAAGGTGTAATCAATATATGGGATCTCTCCTAGATCGTATTGTAAGCCCCAACCTCTAAACCAATTTTGATTACGATTCACGGAATTGGATTCGGCTCCAGTAAATACATATAATTTATGGATGTCATTGAATGTCTTATCAAAAGCTGCGGTAAAACGTAAATCTCGCGTAAACATCTTGTTGTCGGTACGATTGTATATACCACCAGCAGGTAAGACAGAAACAGGAACAGCATAAGGATCACTCGGATCAGTATATAAGAAAGGATTCGCGTCACGGATAAATGTTGTTGGCATCCAACGGTAGGCTAATGCCTGATTCGACTGATCTTTGATATAATGCTGTTGCGAAGTTTGCTGATAGCGTGTAGCAGCTAATACACCCAATTCAAGGGCTTTAATAGGCTTCCACTTTAGTTCACCCTGGAATTTTATATCAGCAGCATTGATATCCATGTAATTGTTATCCAACTCATGCAGGATATTAAAAGGAGCATAATTCCGGGTATAGAACTCGTTAGGATCGAGTGTCCTGGAATTTCTTAACGCATATGTATATGGATTGATATCAAAGTCTCGCTTAATTTCCATGGAGACTCGATCCACAGATGAACCTATTGTACCTGGAGCTCGTTGATCCCTATAGGAACCATTTGTTCTTAGATCTAATTTTAGATTATCAAACAAATTATAGGACGCATTAAACATACCGGTGTAACGCTTCACATCAGATTTACGCGTCCATCCGTTATCAAAAACTCCACTGATGGATGTATAATACTGTGCTCGGTCTGTACCTGAAGAAAGACTGACCGAATGATTTTGCATAATCGTTCGGCTGAACAATTGTTTGAACCAGTCTGTATTACGGTATTCAGCTTGCCTTAAATAAGCATTTCTTGCCTCCTGTGTATTTTCTAATTGTCCCGCTTTGATCAACTGATACATTTTTCCGTAAACTCCCGATTCGGACCTATTAGCAACATCAGCCATTGTTAGCCACCCTCTTTGTTCAAGAGTTTGATAAAACGCCATCTGCTCTTGGGAGTTCATGATATTAAAATTATTATAAGAAGGGATAGCTCTGGAAGTAAACTCTCCTACATAGCTTGCAGAATTTCTACCTGCAGTTCCTTTTTTAGTTGTAATAACTATAACACCCCCCATCGCCCGAGCTCCATAAATTGATGTTGCAGAACCATCTTTTAGCACGGTAAACGACTCGATGTCATTCGCATTTAATCCAGCTACGGCGGAACTGATTAGCGTCAATGCATCCCCTGAAGAAAGATCATCTGAAGAAACATTTGCCACATCCTCTATAATAATACCGTCCACTACCCAAAGTGGTTTTGAACTACCATAAATTGATGTTGCTCCACGAACTCTAATTTTCGGTGCGGATCCAAATGTTCCAGTTGTATTTTGAACCGATACACCGGCTACACGTCCTTCCAAAGCTCTAGAAGGATCAGGAAGCCCTCCCAATTCAATATCTTTCATATCGACTTTAGCGGTAGCTCCTGTAAATGTTCTCTTGTCAATTTTAGCTCCAAGACCTGTCACTACAACTTCCTCGATCTGTCTTTCATTTGAATCCAATATGATAGTGATTGTACTTCTATTATTGACAGCAACCTCAGTGTTGTTAAATCCTACATATCGCACAACCAATACCGCATTTCCCCCAGCATTTATCTTAAAATGTCCGTTTGCATCAGTTTGAGTAGAAATAGAGGTTCCTTTGACCGTGATTGTAGCACCAGCCAACGGATTTCCATCAGCATTTTTAACAGTTCCGCTGATCGACTGTTGGATACTCTCGAAAACTACTTCGTTCTTTACATTGCTATTGACAGAAATTGTATTTGCAATAATCTTATACTCAATATTTTTATCGCTTAGAATCGATTTTAATGCTTCTTCTACTGAAGCATTTTTCAGATTGATTGTAACGCGAGATTTAGCGTTTAAATTTTCACTATAAAGAACACGTAGATTAGATTGCTTGGATATTGCTGAAAGCGCTTCCTCAATCCGTGCATTCCTCATTTTCAATGTAACTTTTTGTGCTGTTCCTTTTGCATGAACACCGGTTACAAATGCGAATAAAAGGCATGTACTAATTTTCATAATACGTAAGGGTTTGCAAAACCTATGATCTTGGGGTAACAAGGACCAGGCTTTGCTAAATGGTAAGTTATTCATACATTTACATTTTGTGGTTAATTAGGTAATTAATAGTTCACTTTTAAGTTATGAGCCCTTTGATCACATTTCTGAACAGGGATGCGCCAACATTCCTGTTCTCTTTTTGGGGGCGCTATAATGATTGGATAGTAGTATTATATCATAAGCCTCGCTGAATTAGTTTTATGTTTTAAAATAAGTTAGTCTTTGTTCTCAATAATCAATTCTTTGCCGTGAACTTCAAATCGAAGGTCACTAACATAAGATAGCATCTCCAACACTTGAGAAAGTTTTACATCGCGCTGTATACTGCCACTATATTCTTTGTTGAGTTGTACATTACCTCTAAATTTTACCTCTAAATCGTACCATCGTGACAATTGATGGGCAATATTTACAATCGTTTCCTTTTTAAAGTAAAATTCATTGTTATGCCAAGCTAAATCTTGCTGAATATCAGCTTTCCCTTTTATTACGTAATCTTTTGAAAGGGATGCAAATTCTCCTGGACTCAGTTCTAGTTTTTTGTCCTTCTGTCTTACTTCGACCTTTCCCTCGACTAAAGTTGTACGGATATCATCGTGATAAGCAAATACATTGAAATGCGTGCCCAAAACTTTGATTTCACCAGCTTTTGAATCAACGAAAAAAGGCTTTTTAGCATCGTGTGCCACTTCAAAATAAGCCTCCCCCTCTAAACTCACTCTTCTTTCATTTTCTGAAAATTGTGCTGGAAATTTTAATTTAGACTGTGCATTGACCCAGACTTTGGTACCATCACTCAATGTAATTTTGTAAAAACTTGCACGCGGTACTATGAGCGCATTCAAATGAGATACATGCTCACTTCTATCGTTTTTAACGATTAATTCCGAGGCATTTCCGACAAATGTTTTGTTTTTATCGTAGGTCTTGGAAGTCTTGTCATTAAATACAACCTTTTCACCATTGGACAGCTGTAAAATGGCCCCACTCTGTGCCGGTTCGACATCCTGCCCCAAATTCAAAGTTAGATTATGTACAGCATCGTCATCTGTCGCCCAATAACTGCTCTGCCATAGATAGAAAAAACTGGTCAATAGAAGTAACGAAGCTGCAATGCCGATAAACCACTTATGATTAGTTTTATTTTTCTTGGTATTAAGTTTTTCCCAAGCTCTATTTGCATCTAATTGCTTAACGATGGCCAAATCTTGTTCAATACTCTTTGCTTTTCGAAATGATTCTAGAAGCCGTCTATTTTGGTCACTAGCCTGTAGCCATTCTTCAAATTGTACTTTTTCTACCTCAGTCAATTGACCGAATAAAAATTTTTGAAGCAGCTGGGAGATATGCCCTGAGTTTTCTTCCATATTGTATAGTAAAGAAACTTAAGGCTAGAAAAGGGGTGACAAGAATTTAAATATTTTTTAACAAAAATATAATAACGGGTAAAAACTCAGGATTTAGCCGTTTTAACAACATTTTCATACCGCGTTGTTTTTGGGTTTTTACGGTATTGATGCTAATTTTCAATTCCCGGGTTATTTCAAGATTAGACAAGCCATCTAAATAGCCAAGGCGAAAGACCTGTTGACAAGAGGTTGGCATCTGTTCGATAATTCTGTAAATTTCCTGAATGGCCTCGCTATGAATCATGTTTAATTCAAGGGCTATATTATCCTCTTCTGTAAAACCCACGACATTCCAATATCTTTGTTGTACTTTTTCGTGGCGAATATGATTGTAACAGGCGAAACGAACCGAACTATACAAGTAATTTTTAACCGCAATCTCATTGTCACTGACTTGCTCAGTGTTTTTAAAATAAGCGACAAATGAGTCTTGAACCAGGTCTTCAGCCACAGCTAAATCACCAACAATTTTCCAAGCAAAGTGGCACAATCCGTTATAGTGTGTTTTAAATAATACTTCTTCCTTCTGCATTGTTAAGATTCCGTGACTACAAATTGTACTTCGTAGCGGATGTTTTAGGACATATATGTGCACTTACATGTAAGTGCTTAATAATTGTGTGGTAAAAGTGCTAAATATTTTTTATTATTCACACAAAAAAGTTACCAAGCAGAACTTCATATGCTCTTTTGTCCTTATAAACTTAGAAAATCGGCAATGAAAAATAAATGGGAATTGCTTTAAAGAAAGTAAAAACGAAGAATAACACACAAAATGGGATTGTTCCCCAAAAGCCAATTTTTATTGTAACAAAGATTTGTAATGCTTATCTTTTTCAGCTCATACTCCTAAGGAATAGCTACAATTTACTATACAGGACGCTCTATTTATGGCGATTTATCGACTATATCACTGAATCTCCAATTAGCAGGAAGCCAGAGTCGTTTAGCATAAGTAACTTTAGGATCTAACAACAGATTTGGTTCGATATAAGTGACTCAAAACGGTAAACTATTTACCTGCTATGACATCGATATTCGGTGCAATCTGTTTTAATTTATCAATAAATTCGGCAGGATTTTCTGGATCAACGAATATATCGTCAATCTTATTATAGTGCAGTACCATTCCTTTTCTATAAGGCCTTAAAATTGTAAGTCTCATCGTACCAAACCAGTCTACCTTATCAGTTTCTAATTTACGTATAGAAGTAACATCTACAGACTTTGTACCCGAGACTGTCTTAATAAAAAGCTTATCGCCTTCAATCCAATACCTTTTGTAAAAGAATGTAAAATACCAAGTTATCGCGAATACGCCAAATAACAATAGTGTGCCTAGATACAGTCCTTTTTCAAGACCTTCATAAGATAGCATCACGATAAATATAATCATCGCAACTCCCCAGATATAACTACCGAAGTTTATCTGTGTTTTAAAGACTTCTCTCATAACTAATGATTTTTAATAGGTCTATTATTTTAATTACTAGCGGCCAAATTCTGTCTCACGTTAAATGGAAACAAGTTATATATTTCACGATACCGTTCGACATCTTCTCTATTGTTTAACTGAATTTGATAAATACGATGAATGACCTCATTGTCAATATTCCTTTTCATAAAATCGATTTCATCTGCTAATAATTCATTCTTCACATTATCCAACCAGTCTTTTGATAAGAGCTTTTGTATCCGACCTACTTCTTGCAAGAATTTATGATCACTATAACGTACTGCTACTTGCTGAAGACTATCTTTTTGATGTCTGTTTTTATCCTTATAACGATCCACTAGTGTTAAGTATTCATTATATAACTTGTTGTTTTTCCCACCTGATACAACCGCCATTTTAATAGATTTGCTTCCATTTTTAGCCAACAGTAGTTCTTCTAACTCCGCTTGTTTACCAGGACTTTCAAGCAAGAACTTATATTTTCCGGACTCATTGGGATCGAGCCAAAATGTAGTTGAAATATAATACTTTGGTGTACCAAGTTCAGGCTGACGGGCAAATCGCTCAATCTCCTGCGACTTCACAACATCCCGCTCCCACGAAAAAACCAATTGATAAATCCCCTTTGGAAGCGATTTACTAGTTAAATCAAAATCTTCTTGATCTAATGTATCAGACATCATCTTTTCACCTGTCTCGAAACTATATAAATCGATATAGAAGGGCGCTGATAGGGGAAGCTTTCCTATAATTTCAGTCTTTATCACATGAGTCTGCCTATAACAAGCACAAAAAATAAGAACTGAAAAATAGATAAGTAGGTAACGAATATTCATCATAATCCAGCTCACATGGCCAAGCCATATTATTATACATAAAAATATCAGTATCGACCCGAACATCGCCCGATCGATACTGAAATAAAACATTAATTATTTTGGCCTGTAAAATAAAAATCAGGATGCTCAACGCTCTTAAATTGAGACATAACTTCCCCAGTTTCAGAATTCACGAAATACCCGAGTTCAAATGTATCTACATTGATCCGCTCCTGCAGTAAATAGCGTACATCGTTATAAAGAGCTCCATCATTCCCCGAAGGTGTTCCACTTAACGTAAACTTAAATTTACCATTTTCAACTGTATAGGTATAGTTATAGGTTAGGTTGAATGTCTTCGAACCTTCGTATGTCGTATTAAACACAATAGACATTCTTTTATTAACCGATTGGAACTTAAAATCTATGGTCCTTAAAATAAAGAAATTAACCCCGTCGAATGCCCATCTATTAATTCCTGCTTTTGCTTGCGCTTTACGTGTTGCAAAATTTGTACTCCAGCCATTATACGTGGTCGCATCTGGAATTGTAATCACAGAGAAACTTGCCCCTAACGCTGTAAGATACGGAACCACAGAAGAAGAATTAATTTTCAACGGATATTCCTTACCATCTTTGTCAAGACCAACAAGAGAATTCTCATCCTTCCATATGAAACGTTTTAGTTGAACATTATTTATCACCACTCCGCCAACGATTTCAATACCGTCAATTGTATTACAGAATTCAACAAAAGAAGAAGAAAAGCTTCCATCTGAATTGGCTGTAATAATAGACATTCTTTTGGTTCGAAAACCAAATGCCAATTCTGCTTCCACATTGCCCACAACAATAGAGGTCAAGGGGTTTTTCTTAAAAAATGCTTTGTTTTTATTAATTACATCAAGATAGCCCTTCGAAGTATATTTTTTGGCTTCATCTTCTTTTGCTTTAACCAAAATAAGCGGTTTAATAAACTTCCGTCCCTGAAAAAACAAGGTATCGCCATGGGTCTTCACGTAATCGTATTCATTATCACTACCATGCCCTTTTCCAGCTGTTCCACCATACACACTAGGATCTGGGTCTTGCAACATAGTAATATAGTTATACGTGTCAAAAGAAAGCGTAGCATACATTATCTGACGTATGCGATAGGTGGACTCTTTTATCACAGAAGCTGTAGTCTCGTTCAAATCCGCAACCATCTTTAATCGATCATTTTCACCAAACTGCATATAGAAGCCATATCCCCCTTTGGATATCTCCGTGGTTGTATAAGCTTTCCATCCGTATGGTGCATCTACCAATGTCTTTTTAACATACAATAATGTATCGGAAATCCTATCGTCGGGATTACCGAATATGGGATCCATTTCTTTTGGTTTGCTACAACTGAAAGCCAATAGGACCAAAAACATTAAATAAAATATCTTTTTCATAATTTAATACTTCCTTAAATTTACTTTGCCCATAAATGTTGCATTTGGATCCTTTGTATCTTTTAAGATCAAAAATTGCAGATAATCGCTCGGATTAACCGACAAATCAACTTGTTTCCAGTCGGCCGAAAAACTAGTACTGCCCAAATAATCGATCAGGGGTTTCGTATCTTTTAATACCCAGTCGATGTTACCATTACCATAATTATTGCCTGTCCCTTGGGTCGCCGACTTAGCGATTTTAAATGTATTGTCTGCATTTTTTACAATATCAAAGTCATAGGATGCCGTGTAGGTTACACTATTATCGCCAAAACCGATGTTTAATGTCGCCTTTGTGGCGGAGACAAACTGGAAGGTCATTGATTTGGTGGTCCAGCCTCCGAGCTCATCCAAAATTGCCATAAATAGTGATCGTTGCTTGCTGGAAATCGTGTTTTCTAATCCCCAGGTGTTTCGGATATCCCAGTCCAACGAACCAACATAGTCATTGCTTAATGCTGTTGTGGCGGAATACCGGCTAGATTTATATTTTTCCGCCATGACGCGCTGAAATTCAATCTGCAATTGCGTTACATCGATGTTAAAATTTTGCATCATATAATCCCGTACAATCGCTTCTTTTTGTTTAAACTTGGGGTAAGCATCCTTTCCACTATCGTAAGCAAAATCGTCATAATATAATTGACCAGCGACGATTAAATGTGATAAGACTTCAGCAAAATCTTCTCCAATCGACTTTCTCGAATAAGGTGTAATGAAGCCCAATGATCTTGCTTTTGCCTGGTCATTCTCCTGTGCAGTCCAATTCGAGTAATAATCACCTGCACAGATTTTTCCGAACTCAGCAGGGATAAATCTCATCTGATTAAGGATATGGGTAAATTCATGGTGAATAACCTGAAGGTTACCGGTTACAGAATTTGAATTCGCAATGTCAAAATTATTAACCCCATACAAAGTGATCCTTCTACCTCCGTCTGCAGTTCCACCTTTTACTGAACCATCCACATCGTAGTCACCTGATCCAAATAAAGCAAACTGTTTGGGTGTGTATGTTTTTATAAAGGGTACTCCCCCGATTTTCTTATAAACATCCAAAAATCCATTAATTACCACATCCATTTGCGGAATAACCTTGGATTCGTCTGCCGGTGCTATATTTTTATTGATATCATGCATATTTCGCTGATACCGATAGACTACTTCAATATTATAGGGATCGGTCAGATTCTTTGTAATCCATTCGTCGATAGCTCCTGGAACAAAGGTGTCGTAATTTTCAATTTTAGTATTCAGCTTCTCCTCTTTTACACAGGAATATAAACCGGCAAACAGACCGACTATTATACATGTTTTTGTTATCGTTTTCATAAAATTACCTTGGATTTTGTTCAACACCTGACAACTTCGCTTCTTGTGGGATCTGGAAAACACGTCGTGGATCCTCAGGTTTTAATTCGATATAAGACTCACTCTCATCGTTGGCAATAACAAGATGTCTTACTGTTATGCCTTTACGAATAATATCGAACCAACGTAAACCCATCGACATAAATCCAACTTGTTTAAATTGTAGAACCGTCTGAATAAGTGCTTCCTTATCATCTTGAACACCAAAAAATGCTTTGGATTTTGCAGCCGTTACAGCATGGTTTGTAGGATTGTAACCATCTATTCGATTGCTTGCCATTAAATTCATATCGGCAATACCAGCTGCATTATTTCCCAATTCCAAATAAGCCTCTGCTCGATTCATTAGTGCCTCATCTGTGATTAATACCGGGACCATAAGCATAGGAAATCCTGTATTTGCGGTTGCATTTGTTACGTACCAAAATTCCTTCCAGATATAGGTAGTATAGTGTGGAGCACCATAGGAGACAC
Source organism: Sphingobacterium paramultivorum (assembly GCF_014109745.1). Taxonomy (NCBI): domain Bacteria; kingdom Pseudomonadati; phylum Bacteroidota; class Sphingobacteriia; order Sphingobacteriales; family Sphingobacteriaceae; genus Sphingobacterium; species Sphingobacterium paramultivorum. Next base: position 5,648,659 of record NZ_CP058555.1, on the reverse strand, counting down.
CGAAATTATAGAACTTCGCTCCTGCAGCAGTATTACCATTATAAATCTTTTGAAACACATTGATACCCATAGCATAACGATTATTCCACCAGCGTTGATAACCACTGTAAGTTTCGTTAATCAGCAAACTATAAGGTTGATCGGCTTTGGAAAAGACCGTATGCACCTCCTCGAAGGTCATTTTCTTGAATGTGGAATTATAGGGGATTAATTTTCCTGCAAAATTTCCTCCTGCAAAAATTTTGTTAGCATTGTCAACCACTTTTTGCCACTCGCCGGTAAACAGATAAAATCGTGTTGCAAAGGCATGTGCAGCAGCTGGTGTAAAATGGTATTTTGGTACATTCCATTCTGCTGGATTCCCGTCTAAAAGTGCTAATCCTTCTTCCAGATCCTTCCGAATATTATCATAAACAGATTTCACCGTTCCACGATCATATTTTTTGATCACCACGGTCTCCGGTTCAGTAACATATGGGATCCCAGGTGAAGTATTAGCCTCCGGATTTTTATAGTCGTAGACTTTTGCAAAGAAATTTACGAGCATAAAATGCGCATACGCCCTTGCAACTAGAGCCTCACCTTTGAACGCTGCAATCTCTTTCCCGAAGTTATTCGTTTCAATTGCTGCCAAAGCATGGTTTGCAGCTGCAATCGCTGCGTAACAATTATTCCAGTAGCTATTGGGGCTGTCTGTATCATTATTGTTGATGTCTTGCCAAAAATATAAGAAAGGAACTGGCTGGTATAGATCGCCGACACCTTTATCTTCCACATTATCTGAATAGGTTTCGGCCATAGCAAGATAATTACCAAAAGGGTAAGCTGACGTAATCAGTCTTTTGACTTTATCAACCGTATTGATCTCGGCGCGCATATCCGGTTGCTGATCCAGATATTTGTTACAACTGCTGAGTAGCAGCGTAGAAGAAATGAATAAATATTTAAGATTTGTAAGTTTCATAATTTAGTCGTTTAAAATCCCAATTTTACAGATAGAGTTACTTGCTTCGGAACGGGTAAGGCTACCCCTCCATTGTTATAGAACTCAGGATCGACTCCATTTAATTTTTTATCGGAATAAATCAACCAGAGGTTATTACCCACCAAATTTACTTGCGCAGTTCTAAATTTAATTTTACTGACAACAGATTGAGGAATATTATATCCAACTGAAATTTGCGATAAACGTAGATAATCACCTTTTGCTACACGTTCTGATGAATAATTGTAAGCATTATAAGAATAAACAGATGCCGTACGGTTACCAGCAGCATTCTGGACATCAAATTCTGCAGTTAACCCATCGAGTGTAGAAGGAATTACTGTTAAATATTCGTCGCCTTTGTAAATAAAACGATTGATCAGTTCCCTTGATACATTATACATATCTAGATACACAGGAGAATAATTAGGCTGTAGACGAACCATATTGCCCAAACCAAACTTCAACAAAAAGGAAAAACTAAAATTTTTATATTCCAATCGGTTGTAGTAACCTCCGGCAAGCGTCGGATCCACCGGTCCTTCATATTTAAGAAATTCCGTTTGATTGTCCTGAAACCAGAAATAAGTTTCACCTGGAGTACCATCCGTACCGATATAGGTCGGATAACCTCCATTGGCTGCCAACTTATCAAAGTCCAGAGAATACAAACCTCTATGGGGTTTGCCAACCATTGCTCCACCTTCGCCTGAAATCAGATCCCAGATATTGCGGGTTACATTTAATTTGGTAATTTTCGTTTTGTTAAAACCAAGTGTAAGCTGTGTACGCCAGGTAAAACCATTCGGGTCTTTAAATGGATATCCGCCAACCTGAATATCAACCCCATGACCTTTCATATCAGCGTAGTTTGCTAATTTCTCAAATTGTCCACCAATCCCTGAAGTACGAATTGGCCCAATTAAATCAAATATATTACGCCTGTAATAATCAAAATTCAGATCGATTCGATCGTTCAAAAATCCTAAATCTGTACCAATATTAAGTTCGTACATTTTCTCCCAGGTTAGCTCGGAATTTTCCAGGCCATTTATACTAATCTTGCCTTCTTTTTCTCCGTCGTAAGGTCTATAAGTAATAGCATTATAGAAAACGGCCGAAGAATTAGAAGCATTCCCCATATTAGCAACCAGACCATAAGTTCCCCTTAACCTAGCGCGTGACAAGATCTTATTATCTCTATTAAAGAAATTCTCTTGATCGATATCCCATGCTCCAGATACGTTCCATGTAGGTAACCACCTTGCGACATTCGTACGGCCCATTTTATTGGCCCCGTCATAACGTGTTGTAAAGTTAAATGAGTATTTATCTTTATAATTATAAGCACCGCGCAATGCATAAGCGAGTTTACGATCGTAGGTATAATTCATCGCAAATGGTGAATCGCCAGATTCAATCTGCTTTTTATAATACCTATAGGCAGGTAAAACCAGATTGCCATTTCCATATTCGATTCCCGGTCCATTAAAATCGTGGCTCTGCTTATCCGCATATTGGAGTTCATAGGTTCCAAACAAGTTCATGGTATGGTCATTCCACTTTTTGTTGAATTCCAAATTGTGCCGCATATAATAACTGATCATATTGTTATTGGCGACATTAAAAAATCCTCCATTGGGAAGAATAACATATTTATCGGTATTCGGAAAATCGGGATCAGCGTAGAGAAAGCGATTTCCGCTATTGACGGTTTGGTCTTGATTTGCCCGATAGGCTTTAGAAAGGTTGGCATTCTCCGTGATCATATGTTGCCTTTCGGAATTATAATAACGATACATTCCGGTTGCTGAATAGGTCAAGGAGGGCAAAATCTTATACGTTAAACCCGCCTGAACTTTAATATCCATCAATTTTAGTTTGATGTAATTATTATCAAGTTCATTGAAGATATTAAATGGCGCATAATCTCGCGTAAAATACTCTAGGTCACCATTTTCATCGTACGGTGTAATAATACGACTGGTATTGAGCGCATAGGAGTATGGGTTAATGTCAAAGTCCCGGGAATAACTACCATAAACGGCATCGGAGTTACGATTTAGAGTTCCGGGCGTACGTTGATCACGGATATTTCCCTGAAAAATAAACTCTGTACTCAATTTATCATTGATCTTATAGTTGTTACGAATATTCGCCGTAAAACGTTTTGCCTGATTGCCAAGCGTATAGCCAGGATCATTCATAAAACTGGTTGAAGCATAGGTCTGCGCTTTTGCAGTTCCGGTACTCATACTTAACGAGTGGTCATGTACAAAACTGTTTCTAAACAATAGGTCAAACCAATCTGTATTTACATTTGCATAACGTTGTAAGAAATTATAACGAGAAGGTGCATCATTTCTGAGTTTGAAAGAATCAGTACTAGGGTCATACTCATACATAAGGTTGTACATTTTGGTAAACACCCCTCCTGTTCCAGCTCTCGAAACCTGAGAGTGATTGAGATAACCTTTGTTTTCCATATCAATTACCAACTGCATCTGCTCAGCAGAATTCATGATATCGAATTGATTATAGTTGGGTTTAATATAGGTCGTAAAGTTTCCAGAATAATTAAAATGTACCTGCCCATCTGTATTTTTACCTTTTTTTGTATTCACAACGACCACGCCATTCATCGCAGCAGCACCATACATCGCAGTTGCGGCAGCATCTTTCAACACAGTAATCGATTCGATGTCGTCGGGGTTTAGCCCTGCTACAGAAGACCCTAATAATGTATTAGCATCTCCTGTAGATAATGCTTCGTTGGAGATATTGACCGCCTCATCCAGGATGACACCATCAATTACCCATAAGGGTTTATTATCCCCAGTTAATGAGGTTGCACCCCGTACCCGAATTTTTGGTGCTGCACCAAATGTGCCGGATACGTTTTGAACAGAGACGCCCGCTGCTTGGCCTTCTAACATTCGGGAAACATCAGGAACCCCAGCTCGTTCGGCTTCTTTCGCATCAATTCTTGTAGATGCTCCCGTGAAAAACTTACGATCAAGATTTTGATATCCGGTCGCAACCACGTTGACTTCGTCTAATTTTAAATCATTAGCTGTAAGTGTAATATTTACGGTTGACTTACCGTCCATAGAGACTTCTCGAGTGCCAAATCCTACATATCGTACAACCAAAACAGCCGATGAAGAAGCATTGATTTTAAAATGGCCCAAGTCATCAGTCTGTGTTGAAATAGAGGTTCCCTTTACGGTTACTGTCGCACCGCTCAACCCTTTTCCATCCTGACTCTTAACAGTTCCAGAGACACCCTGTTGCAGCGCAATTCGATCCGAACGATTACCTTCCTCACCATTCACTGAAATCGTATTGGCAATAATCTTATAGTCTATATGATTATTACGTAGGACAGAATTCAACGCTTCTTCTACCGAAGCATTTTTCAAGTTCACATTGACCCTCAACTTAGAATCAACATTTTCCCCATAAAATAATTGCAAATTGGATTGTTTGGAAATCGCATTCAACGCTTCCTCAATCCTTGCGTTTTTCATCTTTAAAGTAACTTTCTGTGCAAGGCCGTTGGCTTGAACTCCGGTCACAAAGGCGAAAAGAAGGCAGGTACTAATTTTCATAATACGTAAAGGTTTACAAAACCGTGGGTCATGAGGTATCAGTCGCCACGTTTTGCCAAATGGTAAGTTATTCATACATTTACTCTTTGTGGTTAATTGGGTTTACTTAATTCGCTTTAAAAATTTCTAGGCCTTTTGATCATTTCGGAACAGGGATGCTGCAACATTCCTGTTCTACTTTACATGTAAGACCTTTAGGTTAGGTATTATTTCTCTTACATAAGCACTCCTTTTTATTTGTTTTCGACAATTAATTCTTTTCCTTGAAGCTCAAATTTCAAATCGCAGACGTAAGTCAACATTTCCAAAACTTCGGACAGCTTAACATCGCGTTTAAAATTACCGTTATACACCTTATCCAGCGCCACATCTTTCTTAAATCGAACCTGAACATCGTACCATTTAGATAGTGTAGAGGCAATCTCTACAATCGTTTCTTTCTTAAAATAAAACTGATTATTATGCCAGGAAAGATCGTGATCTAAGTCTGCCTTCCCTTTGCTGAGAAGTTCACCTTTGAGATTCGCATACTCTCCGGGCTCAAGAACGATAACATTGCCTGAATGGCTAACTTGAACTCTTCCCGAGGATAATGTCGTACGGACATTACTACTATAAGCGTTAACATTGAAATGTGTCCCCAACACCTTCACTTCGCTTCCTCTAGATTCCACAACAAAAGGACGCTCAGCTTCATGAGCAACCTCGAAGTAAGCCTCCCCCTCCAAGATGACGCGACGCTCATTTTCTTTGAACTTTACAGGAAATTTAAGCTGAGAGTTGGCATTTACCCAAACCTGAGTACCATCTTCTAAATTTAATTTATAAAAATTACCCTTAGGAACAACCAGCGTATTAAATTGTATTCGAGTCTCTGCTTTCGGATTATTCAGTTGATCAACACTATCTTTATTCGTTAAGGCAACTATTTTCGGATCAACAGCTTTGTTAGATTTCTCCAAAGGCATAATCGATCCATCCGCCAGGACGAGTAAAGCTCCAGATTTCGCCGGTGAAATATCCCCTTTTACAGGATGTACAATTGCTACTTTCTCTAAAACTTTACCTTTCTGCTGAAGGATATAAAAGAGCGATGTTCCCAGCAATATTACGAGAATGGCTGCCGCACGAAGAAGTGGTCTATAATTTCTCTTTGCTTTAGCGGAAACATGTTGAATTTTATGCCAAGCACCATCTTCATCCAAATTGTCCAAAAAGATAAGATCCTCCTCAATATTTTTTGCGTCCCGAAAGCTCTCAAGCAAATCATCATTACTTTTGTCAGATTTCCGCCATTGCTCAATAGCATCCCGATCCGTCATGGTTTCTTGACCACGAAGTAACTTATTGATGAGTTTGGCTATGTAATTGGTATTAGCTTTCATATCTATAGGTTAGAAACCCTATAGATTCGTCAAGGGTGACAGGAAATTAAAATTATTTTAATAAAAAAATAATAAAGGGTAAAAATTCGGGGTGTAGCTTATCTAATAAAATCTTCATACCACGCTGTTTTTGCGTTTTCACTGTATTTACGCTGATCTGAAGTCTTTCTGTAATTTCAAGATTCGACAACCCTTCCAAATAGCCCATCTTAAAAATTTTCTGACAAGCAGCCGGCATTTCAGCAATAATCCGATAGACTTCATTGATCACTTCGGTATGAATCATAGAAAGCTCAACTGAATGCGCATCTTCCTCAATGAACTTTACTCGGGTCCAATACTTTTCCTTTACTTTTTCATGCCTTAAATGCTTCAGACAAGAAAACCGCACCGCAGTATATAAATAGTTCCGTACAAAAGTTTCGGATTCATCCATTCGTTGCTGCTCTCTAAAGAATGTAATAAATGCCTCTTGCACCAAATCCTCTGCAATAGCAGACTCTCCTACAAATTTCCATGCAAAATGACACAAGCTTTTATAATGCGTTCTAAATAACTTCTCTTCAGGGCCCATAATTCCAACGGGTATAACAAAATTGATTAGAAACAGTCCTTGGCGGCTGATTAACTACTCTAAAGATAGAATTTTTAAATTTTGTTTAACAAGATTTAACATTTTTATTACATAAAATATGAATATCATCGCGTAAAAATCATATTTCTCAATAAATTAGTGTTTTTTCATGCATTTTTTTTAAGAATTTTTAACCTTGATTTTTTTCCGAATTCAAAACAAAATCCCTGCTTTTATCATTTATATAGAGGAAAAACGGTCAAAAAATAACATTTTTTCGCTTTTTTTTACTATATTGTAGACTTTCAAAAAACCTTCATCGCCATATAAGCGTTGGCAACGATGAAATATAGAAGGTTCTTATTGACAAATAAAACAAACACTTCAATAAAAAATTAAAACAAAGACTAAATGCTATTTACTGTTCTGTCAGGACTAATATCATCGAGCCTTATTGTTCCATTTGGTCGATTCCTAAAAACCAAATGGGGTTTTATTCTCGCATTCTTACCGGTACTTCTATTTTTATACTTTGCTCAATATATTGTACCTATTGGTCAAGGCTCCTATTTCGTACAATCAACGTCGTGGGTGCCCTCCTTAGGCATCAATCTGGATTTTAAATTAGATGGACTGTCACTACTTTTTGCCTTATTGATTACTGGGATCGGCTCCTGTATATTCTTTTACGCGAATGCCTATCTCAAAGGTCATCGGTATATCGATAGATTCTTTGGCTACCTCTGCCTTTTTATGTCGGCTATGCTGGGGCTTGTCCTGTCGGACAACATGTTACTATTGTTTATCTTCTGGGAACTGACCTCGATCAGCTCATTTTTTCTCATTGGATTTAACAATGACAAAAATGATTCGCGCAAAAGCGCACTGACCGCACTATCCATTACTGGGTTGGGTGGATTTTTTCTACTGGCAGGTTTTATTTTGCTGGGTAATATTGCCGGTACTTACCATATTACAGCACTCATCGGCAAAGTATCGATCATTCAGCAACATCCACTTTTTCCCCTGGTCTTTGGCCTCGTAGCACTTGGAGCGATTACGAAATCAGCACAATTCCCTTTCCATTTTTGGTTACCCGGTGCCATGAAGGCGCCAACACCTGTGTCGGCCTACTTACATTCGGCGACCATGGTAAAGGCAGGAATCTACCTTTTGGCCCGTTTTTCACCGATACTTGGGGGCAACCCGATCTGGATGTATTCCCTCATGGCCATTGGTGGCCTCACGATGCTTTATGCCGCATTCCATTCGCTTTTCAGAACAGACCTCAAGGGAGTACTCGCTTATTCAACCATATCCGCCCTCGGTATTTTGGTTTTCTTATTGGGACTCGGTACCAAGGATGCCATTATCGCAGCAAGTGTCTTTATACTCGTACATGCCTTATATAAAGCTGCCTTATTCTTGATTACGGGAATTATAGACCATGAAACGGGAACGCGGGATCTTACAATATTGCGGGGGCTACGCAGGGTATTAATGCCTGTCGCTATAGCAGGTTTCCTAGCGGCACTTTCCAGTGCAGGTATTCCACTTACATTTGGATTTATTGGAAAGGATCTGATTTATGAGGCAACACTACATGCCACACCCGATTTATTTCTCTATTTGACCATCGCTGCAGTAGTAACAAATATACTCTTGGTCTCTGCTGGATTTATGGCCGGTATCAAACCTTTTATGGGTAAGCTACCCGAGCAATTTAATACAATCCACCTGCCCTATAAAGCCATGTGGATCCCACCTCTACTTTTAGCCGTTCTCGGTGTTGTTTTTGGCTGTATCCCCGGACTTATCGGCGAATGGATCGCCGGACCTACTGCAACAAGCATACTCGCAAAACCCGAAACTTTTCAACTGAAAATCTGGCATGGCTTTAATTTAATCCTGCTATTAAGCGCTATTACAATTGCCGCTGGTACGTTACTTTATTTCACAAACAGGCCCAGCGAGAAAAAATTGGCTTGGATTGCAAATTTCAATAAGATTTCTCCTGAATATATCATCCGATTATGTGCGCAGGAAATTGTTTTGTTCTCTACCTTCTTCACAAACAAAATGCACAACGGCTATTTGCGTTCGTATCTGTTGAAAATTATCTTATTTGCCGAATTATTGATCGCCTACCAGTTATACCTGGGCGGGCCACTCCATATCAAATGGGAAACCTTATCTCCTGTGAGTTTCTACGAAGTCACCACAGTCTGCATTTTGATCGGCGCCATTGTACTCACCATCCGCACCTCATCCCGTTTAACAGCCGTAGTAGCCACCAGTGTTGTAGGTTATGCCATATGTCTTATTTTCGTGTTTTACAGTGCCCCAGATCTAGCGATGACGCAATTCACCATTGATACACTCACGGTGGTACTCTTCGTATTGGTACTCTTTAAGCTCCCTTCTTTTCTGAATTTGGCCAACCGACGCACCATCATTCGCGACGCCGTGGTCGCTATCGTTTTTGGAATCTTGCTATCCATGGTCGCACTCCGTGTACTCCATGAACCAACGACAACCAATATCAGTGATTTCTATGGCGATTATGCTTATGTGCTTGCTAAAGGAAAAAATGTCGTCAATGTAATACTTGTGGATTTCAGAGGTTTTGACACCATGTTTGAAATTGTGGTATTGAGTATTGCTGCATTAGGGGTATATAGCTTATTAAAATTACGTTTAAAATCCTCTGATAAAGAATAATGATAGATAAAGGTTATGCACAAATGAGCTGATAACTCATTGCTAAATAGTAACAAATGAACAGTACAATATTACAGACCGCTACGCGGTATTTATTACCGATACTCTTACTTTTCTCGGTGTTCCTTCTACTCAGGGGGCATTATTACCCCGGCGGAGGTTTCGTTGGCGGCTTGGTTGCTTCGATTGCCTTTGTGCTGCATAGTTTTGCCTTTGGCCCTCAAAATACCATGAAATTGATTCAGTACAAACCCTTGTCACTTATTCCCATAGGATTGGGGATTTCGGCCATAAGCATGTTCTTACCTGCATTTTTTGGCTACCCTGTCATGACCGGACTTTGGCTGGAAGAGAAAATTCCTGTTATCGGGATGATAGGAACCGCCTTATTTTTTGACCTTGGTGTGTACTTTGTTGTCATAGGTGTCGTCCTGACAATTTTATTTACAATTGCTTTAACTACTGAAGAAGAAGAATAATGGAACTGATACTCGTGTTATTGATCGGCATCCTTTATGCTGCCGGAATATACCTCATCTTGCGTCGAAGCATGGTGAAATTGTTGTTAGGGATTATGTTACTGGGCAATGGTACCAATATATTGATCTTCTTATTGGGAAATATTATTAAAGGTAAACCACCCATCATTGGACCCGATCTGAAGGTATTCACCGATATTTATGCGGACCCGATTCCACAAGCACTTATTTTAACGGCCATCGTGATCAGCTTTGGCCTAACCTCCTTTGCCATCGTTTTACTCAAGCGTGTATATGCACTGCTGGGTACAGATGATCTGGATGATTTGAACACGCCTGAGGAAGAAGATATATGATAGACAACCACATTATTGCCACGATAATCGTGCATTTATTTATTGCTATTGTCCAACTGATGTTGTGGCGCAAATCCACTGCACAACGTTTTCTGAGCGTTGGCGGAAGCTTGCTCGCACTTATTCTTGCCTTTAAACTATTCTTCAAGGTTTATGATGATGGTATTTTGACCATGAATGCCGCCAATTGGAAAGCTCCTTTTGGGATCGTTTTTGTTGCCGATCTATTCAGTAGTACCCTTGTTCTCCTGACTTCTATCGCAGGTCTGGCAGTCTCCATCTTTTCCTGTGTCGGTGTGGGACGCCAGCGCATCCTCTATGGTTATTTCCCGATCTTTCACTTTTTGATGATGGGACTTAACGGCGCCTTTCTGACAGGTGACATCTTCAACCTGTACGTATGGTTTGAAGTCATTATTATTTCCTCTTTTGTACTCATGACCTTGGGGGGTAGAAAATCCCAGTTGGAGGGAGCTGTAAAATATATGGCCATGAATATCCTGGCCTCCGCATTTTTCCTAACCGGAATAGGCATACTTTATGGCATTTCAGGTTCATTAAACATGGCCGACCTAGCCCTGCGTATTCCTAAAATACAAAATCAGGCATTAGTAGAAATTACAGCAACATTTTTCCTGATCGGTTTCGGTATTAAATCCGCCGTATTTCCACTCTATTTCTGGTTACCGTCCTCTTACCATACGCCACCTTCGGCCGTAGCGGCGACATTTGGGGGCTTATTGACCAAGGTTGGGATTTACGCCTTGTTCAGGGTATTTTCCCTACTATTTATTCCCAATCATTTTACCAAGGAACTCCTTATCGTACTAGCCATATTGACAATTCTGACGGGCGCTTTTGGTGCATTGATCAAAACCAATATCCGGAGGTTGTTTTCCTATTTGATCGTTTGTCATATTGGTTTTATGATTGGCGGATTGGGCCTGTATAGCAAATGGGCTTTATTGGGGGCAGTATTCTATCTGATTCATGATATCATGGTCAAAACGAATTTATTCCTCATAGCCGGTGTTATACGACAACTCCGCGGCACCATGGATATGACTAAACTGGGCGGACTTTATGCCCAATACCCAAAGATTTCATTACTTTTTGCCATTGTCCTTTTTTCACTGGTGGGCATCCCGCCTCTCTCAGGGTTCTGGCCAAAAATATATCTTTTCAAAGACGCTTTCCAGTTAGAAAAATATGCTTTCGCGGGAGCCCTGATCATTGGCAGTTTTATCACCTTGTTTGTCATCGCCAAAATGTGGGCACAGGTATTCTGGAAAGATGTCCCTGATCCGGAAGTCATTGACGATAAATTTGCGGGTATGATCGGTTATAAAAAAACAATGCTCATACTCCCTATCGTTATTTTGGCATCTGCGTCTCTGTATATCGGACTCAACGCCGAAGCGATTATCCATGTGGCGGATCAGATCGCTACACAATTATTGGACACATCACCTTACATAAACGCTGTACTAGGAGGGCAGAAATGATATGATAAAACAGTTTTTAATGAACCTCATGTTATCCTTTATCTGGGTCGCATTGACGGGATCGATGTATTACACCAACTTCTTATTCGGCTTTATGTTGGGATTTGGTATCCTCTGGCTTATGAACAGGAATGAGGTGGATCAACGCTACTTTTATCGGGTCCCCAAAACATTGAGTTTTATTCTTTTTTTCCTGTGGGAAATGATTGTTGCCAATGTGCAGGTTGCCTACGACGTGATAACCCCCAAGTTTTTTATCAAACCTGCGATTGTCAAGTATCCCATGGATGCAAAAACCGATTTGGAAATTAACCTGCTTTCAACCTTTATCTCGTTGACACCCGGCACACTTATCCTCGACGTAAGTGAAGATAAAAAAACGCTCTTTATTCACGTCATGTACATGAAAAGCAAGGAACAGTTTGTTTCTACCCTTAAAAATAATGTTGAACGAAGACTTTTAGAACTCTTAAGATGACTTTAAATAGCTATTTTGATTATGTGATCCTTCCGATCTTGACTATCTCAGTCATACTGGCTTTTATTCGTCTGTATAAAGGTCCCCAGATATTTGATCGTGTTATTGCCCTAGATCTCATTATCACCATCGGAATTGGCATTATTACCGTTTATAGTATACGAACTTCGCAGGAAGTGTTTTTAGACATTGCCATGATCTTGGCGCTTATCGCATTTCTTGGTACCATCGCATTTTCATTTTATTTAGAAAAACAAAGCAAAGATGATTGATATTACTTTAGCCATACTCAGTACCATCGGGGCCTTGGCCATACTATTTGCGTCTATTGGCATCTTGCGGATGCCCGATTTTTATTTACGTCTTTCGGTTACGGTAAAGGCGGCAACGCTGGGTGTGGGACTTTTACTCATCTGCGCGGCAATGACCTTCCCGGATGTATCCGTAACGACCAAGGCTATAGCTATTGGATTTTTTCTGATCTTAACGGCTCCGGTTGCAGCACACATGATTGGCAGAGCTGCTTATATACAGCGGGTAAAAACATGGAAGGGAACCACCTTAAATGACCTTGAAAAGGAAGGTAAATTAGATTGTAGAAAAGAAGATTTTTAAGAAAAGCGCACACGGTTTTTTCTAAAAATCTTCTTGTCTTATTCGAACTTCTTTTCTGGATTAGAAGATAATGCAAACAGGTGCTGGTACAGCAATTTCTTTTCCAGTATCTGTCAACAAACCCGTTTTAGCATCCCGGCTAAACAAAACAATGTTGTTGGTATATTGATTGGCGACCAAAAGATATTTCCCATCCGGAGAAAGGTTGAAATTACGCGGACCTTTACCTTTTACTGAAAGATTCGCTATTTTCTTCAATTCCCCATCCTTCTCTACCGAAAAAGTAGCTATCGTATTGGCATCGCCACGGTTGGTCGCATACAGAAATTTTCCATCAGCAGAGATCTTCATATCAGCACCGCCGTTACTTCCTTTAAAACCTTCGGGGTTGATATCGAAAGTACTTTGGTACATCCATGCGTCGCCATCTTTCTTATACGATGCAATTTGACCAGTCATTTCCAATACGACATACAGGAATTTCTCTTTCTTATCAAATACAATATGTCTAGGACCGCCACCAGCAGGCGTAAAGATATCTTCTGATTCATCAGCAAGGCTATAAGCATTTCCCGTTTTATTCACCGGATAAATAGAAATCTCATCTAAACCAAGATCTTGGACGTACAACTTATCCCCTTTATTGGAGAAAAAAGTAGAATGTACGTGTGGCTTTTCTTGGCGTACGGGATCCACCCCCTTACCCTCGTGTTGTATTAATCGTGCTCTTTTGCTTAAAACACCATTACTTTCTAAATCAAACAGCGCCGCAGAGCCACCTGTATAATTTGCCACAGCGAGCAAGCTACCCTTAGGATGTACTTCAACAAAACAAGGCGACTCCCCCCCGGAAGGAAGTGAGTTTAGAAAAGTTAAATGACCGTCCTTAAAAGAATAGGCAGAAACAGTTCCCTCTTGATTTGGAACCTCATTAACGGCATAAATAAAGTTATTATTTCGCGCTAAAAAGGATGGATCTTTACTTTCTTGCGTGCTCGACAAAGTTGTTTCACCAGTTTTAACATCAAAATTATAAATATAGATGCCCTTACTCGCGGTTTTGCTTGTATATGTGCCCACAAACATGGGAATCTGTTGCGCAAAACTAGCAAGAGGTAAAATTGTCATCAAATAAATAAATGCTTTTTTCATTGAAATTATTTTATAAATGTAGATACTCATTTGTTGAATGAGACCGTTACATCAAGTTTGTTTCTAAATTATACGGGACCCTACTTAAATTCACCCATTCATTCCTTCGTGTGAGGATCTAAAAACCCCGCTATTTTATAGGCGTAAATATCGTCAATAGACTTGTTAAATTTGGTTAAAACCGTCCTTTCTAATAGGCAAATGCGTATTTTAGCACATCAATTTTAACAATTCTAAAATCGCCCATTTAAAATATTGGGAATACAAAAATATTGTTAAATAAAAGTACGAATAATTCATATAATCTGATAATTTTGTGCTGTTGTTCAAAAAAGTATATATTGAACACAATTACTACGCATACCGCCGAAGGCAGCGTGAATGCTTGTGACAAAAAAATAAATGATGAACAAATAACCGAGTGAAACGAATTCATTTATACAAATGAAGATCACTCATAAATATCATAAATAATTTATACGGATGAAAAAAAACATTTATATATTGTTTTTATTGCTGTTTGCATCAATTCAGGCCAGTCTTGCGCAACGTCAAGTTATTGATCGCGTTGTAGCAACGGTTGGATCGGGCATTATCTTACAGTCCGACGTGGATATGCAATATTCTCAATGGTTGGCGCAAGGGAATAAACCAGATGAAAACTATAAAGATGGTATATTGGAACAGTTAATTGTCCAAAAATTATTATCTCAACAAGCCGTAATTGACTCCATCGATGTAACCGAGACCGAAGTTGATGACAACCTCAATGCACGTCTGCGCCATATGTCCCAACAGGCAGGGGGGCAAGAACGTCTTGAAAAATTCCTTAACCGCTCTTTATTGCAATACAAAGAAGAAATGCGTCCTAGTGTTTTCGAACAATTAAAAGCGCAGAAAATGAGACAAAACATCGTTTCTAAGATAGATGTAACTCCGTTGGAAGTAAAGCGTTATTTTGAAGGCTTGAATAAAGACAGTCTGCCTTACTTCAATACCGAGGTAGAAATCGGTGAAATTGTCATGATGCCCAAATTGACCGATGCAGAGAAAAAAGAACAGCGAGAGAAGATTGAAGGTATACGCAAACAGATTGTAGATGGCTCGGACTTTGGTACAATGGCCCGTATATACTCGCAAGATCCTGGATCTGCCCCTTATGGTGGTGATTTAGGTTTTGGTACACGTGACAACTACGTAAAGGAATTCTCTGCGATGGCTTTTAAATCAAAACCTGGAGAAATATCACCTATTGTAGAATCCAAATATGGCTTTCATATTATTCAGGTGCTGGAAAGACGTGGCGAAGAGGTACACACACGCCATATCCTGATGAAGATCAATCCTGGTGCTGCAGCGTTGGAACGAACAAAAAACAAATTGGACAGTATCTATAAATTGGTTGTTGACAAAAAAATGGATTTCTACCATGCCGCTACAAATTATTCAGATGCAGAGGAAAGTAAATTCAATGGTGGTATGATCTTAAATCAAGAAGGCTCAAGCCGCACAACCGTAATTCCTATGGATGGCTTGGAGAAATCAGTATTTACAGCAATTGATCCACTAAAACCAGGAGAATACTCCAAACCAGAGCAATTTACAGACAAAATGGGCGATGTAGGCTACCGTTTCAATTACTTAAAAACACGTATCCCGCCGCACAAAGCAAATTTGGATGAGGATTTCACAAAGATCAAAGAGGCCGCCGTTCAGGATAAAACCAATCGTAATCTGAGCAAATGGTTCGATGATAAATTGAAGACCACTTACATCAATATCAGTGATGACTTCGGTCAGAGTGAAGGATTGAAAAAATGGAAAAAACAATAAGTGTACAATACACTTATCCTATAAAAAAAGGGCTTGAATAGTATATATTCAAGCCCTTTTTTATTTTGCAATCGTCATGCTATTTCTCAAACATCATCTCGATCAGAATATTCCAGTTCGCTTTCTTCACATCATCCTTCGCCAATTCGCTCAGTTGCCAGATACGAATATAATTATACTTCACAACTTTATCCTTTTGTCGCACCGTTGCAGTTCCCTTGGTATAGGCAAAATCGCCACTATAAGAACGTTTTACTTCTTCGGGTACTGTTTCTATCGTCATCCGTTGTTTTTTGAGATAAGCCATCATTGTTGCCTTTCCTTCCATCGGACTGGTCCAAGGGAACAAAAAGCGGACATCCTCGCTTAAGAACTCCTTATATGCGGTTGGGTTGTCGGCCTTCAAAACTGTTGACATCAATTTGTCCGTCTCCAGGACAATATCTTCACGCTGATCCAATCGCACTTTAGAGCGATGCTTCAGATACCACGAATCGGTAGGTTCGATATATTCAAGATCAAATTCCCCATCCTTCCCGTTATTTTCAACTTCGGCACGAATATCGACCAGCCACTTGCCCTTCTTATTGCGTTTCCACACAGTCAGGTATTCTCCATGACGCAGTCTTGCACCTACTTTCTGAAAGTCCATAGACCCCGAAGTCACACCAAACTCCTGACTTTTAGCAATCAACGCAAACGTAGGCTGCCAATTTAAAACATCGGGAATATTTGGTCTATTATTAAGATAGTTATAAGCATTTACTGCTGACGGGACATAAAACGTAGATTCCTTATCAATGATCGAAAGAAATGCCTGATGCGGCGTAGACGCTTTAGCCAATGCAGCAGCATCCTTATCGGCCTGCAATAGGCTTCCAACTTTCTCAGGTATCTGCGCATAAAGTGTTGTACCAGCAACACTCATGAATGCGACGACGGATAGCCTATTCCAAAAATTCATATGCAAATTGATCTTTCTTTTAAAGGTTATATGGAATATCCATTGGTTTCCACGATAATGTGTTTTCCCAATAGGAATATTCCATTTTATTCCTCTTTTATAAATTCGATTTCTTATCTATCAAATCTTATTCCAAAGTGTTCCTTCTTTGCTATCTTTCAATTGAATTCCAATAGAATTAAGCTCATCACGAATACGATCTGAGGTGACGAAGTCTTTATTTGCTTTGGCTTCATTACGTAGTTTAATGACCAGATTCATGACGTCATCGATATGATCGGATGCTGAGGTCTGATCGTTTCTAAGCCCTAGAATATCCTCAACAAATTCTTTCATGAATACTTTAAGACCTTCCAATCCTTCAGCTGTTACTTTCGCTTTACCATCATAAATCGAGTTGATGACACGTACAATTTCAAACAATTCGGCAATGAGTACAGGGCTATTAAAATCGTCATCCATAGCTGCGTAACACTTGCGGTGGATTTCAGCTAAATTGAATGAATCAGCACCCTTCGACACCTTCAATTTGTCTAAAAGACTGATCGCAGTCATAAGTCTTTTATACCCCTTGTCGGCCGCATCCAATGCCTCATTGGAGAAATCCAACGTACTTCTATAATGTGCCTGTAACATAAAGAATCGTACGGCCATCGGCGAATAACCTCTATTCAATAAGGGGTGATTTCCAGTAAATAGCTCTCCCGGTAAAAATCCATTTCCTGCAGATTTGGACATACGAGCACCATTTACAGTCAACATATTCGTGTGCATCCAATATTTGGCAGGGCTCGTATGGTTACATGCTTCAGACTGTGCAATTTCATTGGTATGATGTGTAGCTGCCAAATCCATTCCACCGCCGTGAATATCAAACTGATCACCTAAGTACTTTCTGCTCATGGCCGAACATTCAATATGCCAACCTGGAAAGCCAACACTCCAAGGTGCAGGCCAACGCATAATCGTTTCAGGTTTTGCTTTGATCCACAAAGCAAAATCCAAACGCCCCTTTTTCTCATCCTGACCACTCAATTCACGGGTATTATTGAGCATATCTTCTAATTTACGATTGGTCAATATCGTATAATCGTATGTTTCAACATATTTTTCAACATCAAAATAAACCGTACCGTCCCGCTCATAGGCATAGCCATTCTCTATAATCTGTTCGATCATTTCGATCTGCTCGGAAATATGTCCTGTTGCAGTAGGCTCAATACTGGGCGGCAACGTATTGAAAAGACGCAATACGTCATGAAAACCTATCGTATACTTTTGAACGATTTCCATCGGTTCCAATTGTTCCAATTTTGCTTTTTTTGCAAATTTGTCATCCCCTTCATCACGATCGCCTTCCAAGTGCCCTGCATCGGTAATATTGCGCACATAACGCACTTTATAACCAAGATGACGCAAGTATCTAAAAATCAAATCAAAAGACACAAACGTCCGACAGTTTCCCAAATGCACATCACTGTACACTGTGGGGCCACATACGTACATACCAACGAGATTGGGATGAATAGGTTCGAATTTTTCTTTTGTTCGCGAAAGCGTATTATATAAAAAGAGATTATGGTCCATGTTTAATCGCTGCTTGGAAATCTATTTTTGTCTGAAATATATTTGAATTGGCACACCTGTAAAGTCAAAGTGCTCACGCAATTTGTTTTCAATAAAACGTTTGTACGGATCTTTGATGTATTGTGGCAGATTACAGAAGAATGCAAACATCGGTGTCCGTCCTGGCAACTGTGTTGCATATTTAATTTTAATATATTTACCCTTTAAGGATGGCGGTGGATAATTCTCGATAATATCCAACATCACTTCATTCAATTTGGAAGTAGGGATCTTTTTGGTCCTGTTGGCATATACCTTGTCGGCAACTTCCAACACCTTAAGAACACGTTGTTTTTCGGTTACGGAAGTAAAGATAATAGGCACATCTGTAAATGGTGCTATTTTCTCTTTGATGCGATCTTCAAAAGCCTTCATTGTTTTGTTGTCTTTTTCAATCAAATCCCACTTATTGACAACAATTACGATACCTTTACGGTTCTTCTCCGCCAGGTTGAAAATATTAACGTCCTGCGCTTCTAATCCATCCTGTGCATCCAACATTAAAATCGTCACATCAGAATCTTCCAAGGCTTTGATGGTACGCATCACCGAATAAAACTCAATATCTTCATTTACTTTGGACTTACGACGAAGACCTGCAGTATCGATCAATAAAAAGTTATGTCCATATTGATTGTAATGTATACGGATTGAATCACGTGTTGTCCCCGCCATTGGCGTTACAATATTGCGATCTTTTCCGATCAAAGCGTTTGTCAAAGAAGATTTACCCACATTCGGGCGGCCTACGATGGTATATTTAGGTAAGGATTCTTCTTCTTCCTCCTCCACTTCGAAATGAGAAACCACAGCATCCAACAATTCACCTGTACCCGATCCTGTAGCCGACGAGATATTGAAGACCTCTCCTAAACCAAAGGCATAAAACTCTGCCGATTCATGATGCAATTTCGCGTGATCGACTTTATTGGCCACTACATACACAGGTTTGGAGCTTCTTCTCAGAATATCAGCGATTTCGTCATCCAAGTCGGTAATGCCAGTGGTGACATCCACCATGAATATAACGACCGAAGCTTCTTCAATAGCGATATAGACCTGATCGCGGATAGCCTCTTCAAAGACATCATCCGAACCATGTACAAAACCACCTGTATCAATTACTGTAAATTTCTTTCCGATCCACTCGGCTGTTTCATAATGACGGTCGCGCGTCACCCCGCTAAAGTCATCAACAATCGCTTTTCTACTTTCTGTAAGACGATTGAATAAGGTAGATTTACCAACATTTGGACGACCAACAATTGCAACAATATTTGCCATATTTATTTTATTTGATCCACCCGCTCTCACAGCAGATGGCACTTTTATGCTAAAAATATACTTAAGGGAACAAAGATACGGATTCAAAAGGGATTATCGCGACTCAAAAACAAAAATGGCTTTACCGTGAAGTAAAGCCATTTATAGGGTTTAAATTATAAATATTCGTCTAGTTAGACGTTGGATTCTGAGTCAATTTACCCGGATATGAATTGATCGCATCCTGAGGAATAAAATAAGTCACTCTAAAATCTGTCGGTACAATATCCTCAAATTGTTTCTGTGGCCCCGGATACGTCCGGTTTAATGGATCTCCGTTACGGAACACATCATAGCTGCGTTCAGCCTGATAGGCCAATTCCAACTGACGCTCTTTGTCAATCAGTTTGCTTGCACTGGCCGCATCAATTGAAGTATATCCGCCATTGACAATAGAACGATTTCTGATGGTATTTAAATCATTTAAAGCAGCGCCATAGTTACCTAATTTTGCGTTAGCCTCTGCCCGGTTTAAATAAATTTCACCCAAACGGCTGATTACAGGCGAGTGCAGTTGAGACTCCTCGCCTTCACGTGAGCATTTCACAATATAAAACTGTGGATAAGCACGGTTTAAGGAAATATAGTAATCAATCATACCCGAATAGGTATTACCGTCTTCATAGGTAATGGAATAAGTCTGCTGACCAGCATTAATTGTCGCTAAAGTATATTCTTTAACAACTTCTTGATCACCCACCTTTTTTACTTCTCGAGCAATTACTGTATTCCCATTAATAATGGCCGGAATTTGCACATAACTTAATGTTTTAGGGTCACCGACTTTTGCAGGTGAGTTCTGTTTGATAAATCGAAAAACTGTTGAGTAATTGCCTTTATCGTCTTTGGAATAAGTCGGCTCTATAAATGCTGCGCGTGCGTCGACAATCGTATAA
This sequence comes from Sphingobacterium paramultivorum, assembly GCF_014109745.1. Taxonomy (NCBI): domain Bacteria; kingdom Pseudomonadati; phylum Bacteroidota; class Sphingobacteriia; order Sphingobacteriales; family Sphingobacteriaceae; genus Sphingobacterium; species Sphingobacterium paramultivorum. The sequence goes on along the minus strand of NZ_CP058555.1, from coordinate 5,628,156 downwards.
TGATCTGGTCGCCAGTCATTACGACCAGTTTCATTTAAAAGATCAATATATTTGGCACTGGAATACATCTCACCCCAGCCCATACCACCAATATTGGAATACATACCACCGATACCATAATAATGATCATCGCCCGAGAACTCAGACGCAACACGTTTCACCGCAAAGATGGTCTCCTTGTTATCTTCAGGTCTAAAGGTATTATATTTCATGAACTGCTCACGGGCCAACAAGACATATTTACCTGAATTAATCACTTTATTGGCATACTCTAAAGAAAGACGTGCATATTCCGCGTTCGGATTCTTATATGTCCCGCTCATGTATAGATAAATGCGGGAAAGCATTGCCTGCGCTGCACCTTTGGAGGCGTATGCTGCCCCTTTATCAAGTGTGATTAAAGCTTCTGCTTTTTTCAGATCACTGATCGCTTGAGCATATGTATCTTTGACAGACGAACGATCGGGCAAGTTCAAATCATTGAAGACATCGTCAGGAGTACCATTAACGATCGGAACACCAAGATTTGTCTCTGGACTTTGATAATATGGCTTCCCAAATGCACGGCAAAGGTAAAAATACATCATTCCACGGATGTAATAACATTCACCCAATTTATTATCCATTTCTGTACTCTGACCTTCCGCAAACATCTTGATAACGTTCGAAGACTGTGCAATAGCCTTATAGCCATAGTCCCAAAAGTTCTGCAAACGGTAATTATTAGGCGTTCTCGCATAGGAGATAAATTCGTAAAACGCATCTGTCGATGACCCACGGATCATCATATTATCACCAGCGTATTCACCAAGACGGTGCATCGGATCAGACCAAGCTTTTAACTGCGCATAAGTACCTGTTACCATTGCATCAGGATTACTTGCAATATTTTCTTCGTCCATTGAAGTATAAGGAAGACGATCTATATCGCAGGAGGATACTGCCGTTGCGATCAAAAGTCCTATTAATATCTTTTTCATTGTTGATTTTCTAAACGTTAAAATTAAAATGTTACGCTTGCGCCGAACATGTATTTGCGAACCATAGGATAGACAGAAACTCCGGTAGATCGAATCATTTGACCGCCCCCGCCTTTGCCATCTGGCTCAGTCAATGGAAGTTCCGGATCAACACCCGAGTAGTTTGTAATCGTAAACAAATTCTCTCCAGCTAAGAATACACGTAAATTTTTGATATTGTATTTCTTTAGATCAAAGTTGTACCCTAAGGTCAGCGATCTCATTTTCAAGAAATTGTTGCTCTCTAAAAAGCGTGTTGAAGGTGAATTACCTTTATCTTGGTTGTCGTATCTTGCAATCGGGTGAGTGGCAACATCACCAGGTTTTTCCCAACGGCTCCAACCATCCTGTAACTTCATCTGGTTACGATCGGTATAGGTTCCATCCGAATCAAATTCCTGACGCGAATAATTATATAATTTACCACCCAAGGAGAAACCGAACACCGCATTCAGGTCAAACTGCTTATAACTTAAAGCTGTACTGAAACCTCCAAACAGATCAGCATTTCCTTTTCCTGCATTACGGAAAGTTGCATTGGAATAGTTCGACGTCGTTGTCCTCGTTTCATTGCCATTGGCATCTGTTTCGTATCGATACCACATTGGCAGACCATTATCTACGTTGACACCAGCCCATTCTTTTAAGTAATAGGTATCTACCGGAAAACCAGGCTGAAGCAAACGTTGCGCCGATCCAGCGATCCCTGATCCGTCCCCTGCGATAATTGGTTTTGAAACAAGATTACCATTGGCATCTTTTGTCGCAAATAGCTCGGTCAATTTATTCACATTGTGACTCAAATTAACATCCAAGCTCCAATGTACATTGTCATTTCGAACGATGTCACCACCGATGGTCAATTCAATCCCCCGGTTTTGCATCTTGCCAATATTTTTCCAGATAGAAGTGACACCGGTCAGACCGCTGATCGGCACTTGATAAAGTACATTATCGGTCTTCTTGTCATAATAATCAACATTGAATCGCAATCTATTCTTAAACAAGGCTGCATCCACCCCAAAACCGGTTGTATAGGTTTTTTCCCAAGTCAGATCTTTATTACCGATTTGGCTAATTAATGCCCCTGGTATACCATTATAACTTGATGATGCAGACACAGAGTAAAGACTATATTGTGGATATAATGAACTTGGTCTATTACCTACCGATCCGTAAGCCGCTCTCAGTTTTAAATTATCTACCCAATCAGCCTTGAACCACTCTTCCTTATTGATATTCCAACCACCACTAACTGAAAAGAAGTTTCCATATTTTGCATTGGTACCAAAATTGGATGCTCCATCACGACGGAACGATACCTGTGCCAAATATTTATTATCGTATGCATAGTTTACATTAGACAACAATGACTGTACTGCCCATTCGGAAATTCCGCCTCTGGTTCGCTCTGGTTTTGCAACAACATCCAATACCTCGAAACCATTTACAATCCCCGTCCCATAAGCATCTAAGGTTTTTGTCCAATAGTCGTTAAATTCGTATGCAGCCAATCCATTCAGGCTATGTTTATCCCAAGTCTTGTTAAAACGTAAAATCTGGTTGGTATATCGACGGGCAAATTCCATACGATAATCTGTCACACGTCCAATTACACTTTCGCCACTGTTTGATCGTGGATCTTGATACCCGCTATCGGAATAACTATTGTAACGATAATTATTCACAGAAGAGAAAGTCAACCAATCCGTTAATTTGATATCAAAATCCAAATTACCCATAAATTCATAATTGGTATTGGCACTATGATTCCATTGCAGATCATATAAGTAATTTGTACTTGCATTGTTGACCCAGCCGCTGTAACGATGTGGCACTAAACTTCCATTTGCATCGTAAGGACTATCCCAAGGCAGGTTTCCATACATGGCATTGACATCATATTGGCGATCATCTACTGCACGTCTCGATCCAGCAATAGACGGTTTGATTGTCAACCAGTCAAAAGGTTTGTAGTTAGTACGTAATCTAAAATTATAACGGTCGTAATCATATCCCTTTACAGCACCGGCTTCGTTGTAATAACCTAAAGACAAGTAAGATTGTAATTTTTCATTACCACCCTGAATGGATAGATTGTGGTTTTGAACAAATCCGGTTTTTGTGGCCAGCTTCCACCAGTCAAAATTGCTATTACGTAATTCAGAATTCCAGCGTGGAAATTTGATGTCACCTGGGTTAGAAAAAGAGGCAAAATAATCATACAGTTCAGCACCATCCATCATTTCCATGTGCCCATTGGAAAGTTGGTTGATACCCATTTTTGTAGAGAAGCTAATGCTTGTTTTGGATGCCGAAGGATTTTTTGTTGTAACGACAACAACACCATTCGCGCCTTGAGAACCATAAATTGACGTTGAAGCAGCATCTTTTAGGATGGTTAATGACTCAATGTCGTCCGGATTGATATCACCTGGGCTTGAGCCAACAATAACACCGTCAATGACCCACAATGGGCTCGTCGTACCACTTAATGTTGCCTGACCACGAATCACAACACCGCCATTTGACCCTGGTTTACCTGCTCCTGGTGCAACATATACCCCGGCAGCTTTACCATTAAGCATGTTTTCAACCGATGGCGTAGTGACATCACGTAATTTGTTTCCTTTAACCGCCTGAAGAGCTCCAGTCAAACTCTCTTTTTTCTGTTGCGTGCCATAACCGACAATGACAACTTCCTGGAGTGCCTCACTATTGGACTCCAGATTGATGTTAACAACCGGTCCTGTCACGGTCACTTCTTGTGCTTTATAACCAACACTTGTAACGACCAGTACATCACCATTTTTAGCATCTATTGTAAAACGTCCATCTGCTCCTGCGGATGTCGATTTACCGCTCCCCTTAACGCTAATGGTTGCTCCAGCCAATGGGCCGTCTGTAGACTGCACTTTTCCATTCACTTTTTGTTGATAAACCGCGTCATTCAACAAAATATTGTTGTTTGGAAACGTAAGACCATTAGCATTAGCCGAGTTGTGTGTACTTGTAATGAGTAAAGCTAATGATAACAGACTCAACTTGTGATTGTCGAGAATCTTTGAAATCATAATATTTAATAGTTAGTTTAAAAATTGATTAGCTTGCTAATCAAAATTTAGGTACATGAATGCTAAAACTAAAGGATGATGACAGCATATCAAAATTTAGCAGCAACGAAATCGATTGCGCCAATTAAACAAACGATTGCATAAACACACATTTTACAGAGCAATCCAATATCAAAAAAGTAGAACGATTAAATAACAGCAAAAGACAATTTTTTAACAAGCTCACGACAATCGATAAAGAGAAATTTAGAAGAGTAGGAAAAAAGATGATCCTGAAAAACAGGCGGTATTATAGCGTAAATTAGGACACAAAAAAAGCCAAGATATTCACCTCGGCTTTTTTCTTTTAGTAGCGGGGACCAGACTCGAACTAGTGACCTTCGGGTTATGAGCCCGACGAGCTACCAACTGCTCCACCCCGCAATGTATTTTAAGTTTCTTTAAAAGAACCGATCATTGCAATCGGCTCTTTCTTTAGTAGCGGGGACCAGACTCGAACTAGTGACCTTCGGGTTATGAGCCCGACGAGCTACCAACTGCTCCACCCCGCAATGTATTTTAAGTTTCTTTAAAAGAACCGATCATTGCAATCGGCTCTTTCTTTTAGTAGCGGGGACCAGACTCGAACTAGTGACCTTCGGGTTATGAGCCCGACGAGCTACCAACTGCTCCACCCCGCAATGTATTTTAAGTTTCTTTAAAAGAACCGATCATTGCAACCGGCTCTTTCTTTAGTAGCGGGGACCAGACTCGAACTAGTGACCTTCGGGTTATGAGCCCGACGAGCTACCAACTGCTCCACCCCGCAATGTATTTTAAGTTTCTTTAAAAGAACCGATCATTGCAATCGGCTCTTTCTTTTAGTAGCGGGGACCAGACTCGAACTAGTGACCTTCGGGTTATGAGCCCGACGAGCTACCAACTGCTCCACCCCGCAATATATTTTTGAACAAAATTGCTTTTTCTTTTAAAAAAACAAGATTATGATCCTTCCGAATTGGAGTACAAAGATATATTTTGTTTCTTTGTAATCCTAATAAAATTTAGAAAAATGTCACATAAAGCAGGATTCGTAAGTATCATCGGAAAGCCAAATGCTGGTAAGTCCACCCTAATGAACGCTTTAGTGGGTGAAAAAATGTCTATCATTACACCCAAAGCGCAAACGACAAGACACCGCATTATCGGTATTGTAAACGATGAAGACCATCAAATTGTGTTTTCGGACACTCCTGGTGTTATCAAACCAAACTATTCTTTGCAAGAATCGATGATGAATTTTGTCCAAGGATCGTTGATCGATGCAGACATTATTTTATTTGTGACAGATATCCACGAAAAATACGATGAGAACGATGTCCTGGAGAAATTGCGTAAAACAAATTCCCCTGTTGCTGTGCTTATCAACAAAATTGATAAATCTTCGGAAGAGGAGGTCAAGGCTAAGATTGAATTTTGGCAGGAAAAATTAAATCCAGATACCGTTTTTGCGATTTCAGCAAAATTAAATCATAATGTTGCTGCCGTGATGCACTACATTAAGGACAAGTTACCGATTCACGAAGCCTATTATGAAAAGGATGAGTTAACGGATAAATCCATGCGTTTTTTTGTCTCTGAGATGATTCGTGAAAAAGTATTCAAACTATACGATAAAGAGATTCCTTACAGTACAGAAGTAATTGTTACATCTTACAAAGAAGAAGCAAATATCACACGTATTGCTGCCGAAATTATTGTTGAGCGCGACTCTCAAAAAAATATTATCATTGGAAAAGCGGGAGCCATGATCAAAAAAGTCGGCACCTATGCGCGCCAGGATATTGAAGAGTTTATCGACGGAAAAGTATTCCTCGAGCTTTTTGTTAAGGTAATTCCTGACTGGAGAAGTAAAAAGAACTACCTTAAACGTTTCGGTTACGACGATTAATTCGCATTGAACATTCGTACAGGGGAGATCTTTTTATACCGACCTCCCCTGCACGAACTGTTTTTCTTGTAAATTTTTACTTTGCAAAATATTCACGAAGTGCTTTAATCTGTTTCAGATTAAGCACTTTTTTTAGCTCTTCATCTGAGGCTTCCTTCGCTTTTTTCACCGATTTAAATTCAGTTAACACTTTTTCAACTGTTGTTTTACCTATACCCGGAACATTTTCCAGCTCTGAAACGAAGGTTTTCCGGCTCCGTTGATTCCTGTGGAAGGTGATCCCGAAGCGGTGTGCCTCATCCCGAAGATGTTGAATGATCTTGAGGGTTTCAGATTTCTTATCTAAATAAAGTGGATATTGATCACCTGGATAGAAAAGCTCCTCCAGTCTTTTGGCAATACCGATGACGGTTACTTTTCGCTCTATCCCCAACAAGCGCAAACTCTTTAAGGCTGCGCCTAGCTGCCCTTTTCCGCCATCGATAATAATCAATTGCGGCAAAGGCTGGTCTTCATCCAATAATCGCCTATAGCGTCTAAAAACAGCTTCCTCCATCGTAGCAAAATCGTTGGGCCCCTCAACTGTTTTCACATTAAAGTGGCGGTAATCTTTCTTCGAAGGTTTTGCATCCTTAAAGACAACAATAGCCGATACGGGATAATTCCCCTGAATATTCGAGTTATCAAAACATTCAATATGCTGTGGCAGCACATTCATGCGAAGATCTTTTTGCATCTGCTTTAAGATGCGCTCGGTCCGAATATCAGGATTAAGCTTTTCATATTGCAACAGGCGCTCTTTTCTAAAAAATGCCACGTTCTTTTGGGAAAGCTCCAGCAATTTTTTCTTTTCGCCCAGCTTCGGAATCGTAAACCGAATCCGTTCGTTCTCTTCAATATCTAATTCAAAAGGTACAATAATTTCCCGCGAAAGGCTTTTGAAGCGTTCCCGAATCTCCGGTATGGCCAAGGCTAAAAGCTCCTGCTCACTCTCATCCAAACGCCGCTTCATTTCGAGCGTCTGTGTCTGAATAATAACACCATTCATGACTTTCAGGTAATTGACAAAAGCGTAGCCCTCATCTGAAGCAATACTAAATACATCCACATTTGTAATAGATGAGTTGACCACTGTAGACTTGCTCTGGTAATTGTCCAGCTTATCCAGCTTCGCCTTAATTAACTGCGCTCTTTCAAAATCCAAAGCTGCAGCTGCGGTAGCAATACTCTCCTTTAAGCGATTGGTCACCACAGCAATCTTTCCGTTCAGAATATCCTTGATATCACTCAGGTTCTGATCGTAATCGTCTTCGGACTGATACCCTTCACAGGGACCCTTACAATTTCCAATTTGATATTCGAGACAGATCTTAAACTTCCCTTTCCGTATATTTTCCTGTGTTAGGGCCAAATTGCAGGTCCGGAGGGGAAACAATTCACGGATCAGATCCAATACAATATGCATCATCCCCACGGAAGGATAGGGGCCATAATAACGGGACCCATCCTTAATATATTGCCTGGTCCAAAAAACCCGCGGAAAAGGTTCGTTCTTGATGACAATCCAGGGATAGGTTTTATCATCCTTCAACAGAACATTATACTTGGGTTTGTGCTTTTTGATCAATGAATTCTCAAGCAACCAAGCATCAATTTCCGTGTCAACGATAGTAAAAGATATACGGTTGATCTTCCGAACCAAAACACGGGTTTTGCCATTCAGCTGATTTTCATTAACGAAATACGAGCCGACCCGATTACGCAAATCCTTCGCTTTACCGATATAGATCAGTTCGTTATTTTTATCAAAATACTGATAGACTCCCGGTCGATGCGGTATCTTCTTTAATTCTTCTCTATAGTCAAATACGTCCATTATATTCCAATATCAAACACCGTCAGCAAAAAAGCCAGACAACAAATCTCGAAAAAATTTATTGTCTGGCCCAATGGTATTCGTTAAAATAACTTAGAAACCTAAGCGATCATCTTTTAGTTTAGTCGCATCTTTGCCGCTTGAATCCGTAGACCCATCTTCGACATCAGAGCCACCACCGCCCCAATACTGATTACAGTCAATGACACGGGTAAGCCCACCCTGAGGTTGCTCAAAATCACCTTTGGTATACTTCAAATTTGAATCTTTATACACTTTCTGCATGTAGTAAGCGAATACTGGCATTGCTGCTGCTGCCCCTTGTCCGTACTCCATCCTGTCGAAACTAATGCCTCGATCTTCTGCACCAGTCCAAACACCCGTAACCAGTTCCGGTGTAATACCAATAAACCAGGCATCTGAGTTATCGTTGGTTGTACCTGTTTTACCGCCAATTGGATTTGTTAGCTTATACATCCATTGAATACGTCTTGCCGTACCTTGGGATACCACCTTTTTCAACATATCAACAATAATATAAGCCGATTCACTATTTAAGGCTTTTACGACCTTTGGTGCTTTATCATAGATTGGAGTACCATTTTTATCTTCAATACGTAGGATCGCTGTTGGCTCAATCCAAGTTCCTTGATTCACAAATGCCGAATAAGCACCTACCATATCAAAGACGGACGCTTCATAAGCCCCTAATGAGATCGAAGGATAATTGGGCACATCACTTGTTATACCCATCCGTTTTGTCAATGCAGCTACTTCCGCAGCACCAACTTCGTGCACCAGATAGGCCGTCGCATAGTTTTGCGAATAAGCCAATGCTTTCGCTAAGGTAATCGGGTTTCCACCTTGTGCATTTCCTCTTGGTGTCCATCCGTTATAAGTTTGTTGGTAATTGGGAATACTGTAACATGGTGAATAACCATTGTCAATCGCCACAGCGTACGTAAATGGTTTCGCCGTTGATCCGACTTGACGCGTACCCATTTTTACCTGATCATATTTGAAGTGGTCAAAGTCAATACCTCCAACCCAAGCTTTGATATGTCCGGTCTTCGGTTCCATAGACATCATCGCATTGCGCAACATGAGTTTATTGTACTTTATGGAGTCCATTGGCGTCATCATCGTATCAACACTTCCCTTCCATGTAAATATATTCATCGGAACCTTTACATTGAAGGCCTTTTTGATCTCGTCTTCATTCAAGCCCTCTTCTTTCAAAATACGGTAACGGTCAGAGCGCTTCATTCCACTAATGAGCAGCTTGGCTTTATCCCCTTTAAAAGGATCCCTATTTTTCCATTGCGCGGCAAATTTAGACTGCAGTTGCTTCATCCACTCTTTTTGCGAATCCTCTGCATATTGCTGCATAGACATATTGATCGTCGTATAGATTTTCAATCCATCACGATCGAGGTCATAAGGTGTGCCATCCGGTTTGGTGATGGACAATTTTGCAAATTCCTTTTTGATTTCATCCTTTAATACCGCTCTAAAATATGGTGCCAAACCCTCACCGTAATTTGCGATCTTAAGTTCTAAACCAAGTGGTTTTTCTTTCGCTTTTGTAGCCTCCTCAGCCGAAATAAAATTTGCGGCAACCATATTATTCAACACCGTATTACGGCGAGTACGTGATTTTTCTGGATACCGCACAGGAGAATATGCTCCTGGGCCTTTTAGCATCCCCACCAAAAGGGCTGCTTGGTCAGCTGTCAGTTTATCCGGAGTCGTATTGAAATAAGTCCGCGCAGCGGATTTGATTCCGTATGTATTGTAAGCACCAAAATCTACCGTGTTAAAATACATGGTAATAATCTCATCTTTGGTATAATTTCTTTCCAAGCGAACAGCTGTAATCCATTCCTGAAATTTCTGGATGACACGCTTTAGAAAATTCTTTTGCCGTCCATCCGAAAATAGATTAAGTGCCAGCTGCTGTGTAATTGTACTTCCTCCCTGTTTGTTACCGGTCAGGGTGTGAAAGATAACTGTAAATGTACGTGAGTAGTCAATCCCAGAGTGATCATAAAAGCGTTTATCCTCTGTCGAAACCAATGCTTTGACCAAATAAGGAGACAATTCGCTATACTTTACATTGGAGCGGTTTTGGACATAATAGGTTCCTAATACCTTATGATCTTCCGTGATAACTTCGGAAGCTAAATTACTTTTGGGGTTTTCCAAATCACTGAAGGAGGGTAATTTTCCAAATACGCCAAGACGTATACTCAATATAAAAAGGAAACCTATCGCAACGATCCCGACGATAATTTTCCAAAAATTGAACGTATACCGTTTGACATCAGCCTCAGTAAGTTGATTTTTTTTTGATACTCGTTTCATCTATTTACTAAATTTCAGACGTAAATATTATTCATTTTAAAGACCGCATTGCATAGCCCATTTTTCCGTCCACAGTTGTGTTTTGCAAACTTGGATACTGCATTATTTTGATCTTTAAAGATTTCAATTAAGACATTAATGCTCACTCTATCAGATAGTGTGCCAAGAATCCCTACTTTGGCAAAGGTATTACTAATTGGGCCAAAAGCAAGAATTTAAACGTGAAAATATTGAGGCGAACTACGCGCGTTCAATCAAACAAACCGCATAGGCAACCACCCCTTCCTGACGACCGATAAATCCCATCGTTTCATTTGTTGTTGCTTTAATAGAGATGTCGTCGATATCCAAACCCGTTGCTTCAGCCAGTTTAACTTTCATTTGTGGGATATAGGGTTTGATCTTAGGAGCTTCCAGACACAGCATCGCATCAATATTGCCAAGCGTATATCCCTTCGCAGCAATCAGCGCCATACATTCTTTTAACAACAATAAACTGCTAATGCCTTTCCAGCGCATATCTGTATTTGGAAAGTGGTAGCCAATATCTTCTAAATTGGCGGCCCCCAAAATGGCATCACATATCGCATGGACCAACACATCGGCATCAGAATGCCCAAAGGCACCAGCATGATGCTCCAATTGCACTCCACCTACAATAAATGGATGACCTTCTTTCATCTGATGGACATCAAATCCAAATCCTACCTTAATTTTCATTACACGAATTATATATAATAAAATACAGCCAATGTATGCTATTTGATAACCTAACCTATGAGGTATAGATCAAACCCGATTTATCTTCGCGGAGATCCCCTGGTATGGATATCTAAAAACAATGACAGATTACTGCGAAGATAACAATTCGCAGCTACATTTACCGCGACAAAAGGTTTCTAGCAGGTAGCGCAACGAAAATCATTGAAATAACGGTTCGACCGGAGGAAAAAAAAGACGCATAAAAAAAGGCTATCCTTGAGAATAGCCTTTTTTATATTATTGTCTGTTTGTTTTTCGAAACGCTTCGACAAGTAAAGCTTACGCTTCTACTTCTTCGGGCGCAAACTGATCATACACTTCTCCAAAAGCATCGTAGTCCTGATCGCCATTAGGCTCAAAAACCTGAATATCTTTTGATCGAGCAAAATCAACTATTTCAGTGTTGACATTTTCGTCAGCGACAACCACCATATCGGTAAAATGCAAAGCACCTTTATAGATAGCCTCATAACTACCATCACCGTACACCTGCGCATCCGCTGCTTTAAAGGAACCTTCTGGCGCCATTTCAGCATACTTTGTACCTAATGTACCTTTAAATTCTTCATTGAATAAAGAGTACATCACTTTTGCATCCTTGAATGTAGGATCGTCTTTATAAGTTGTCTTCACGTAAGCCGGTACCAAAGCAGAGAACCATCCATGACAGTGTACTACATCAGGGGACCATCCTAATTTCTTCACAGTTTCCAACGCTCCTTTACAGAAGAACACTGAACGCTCATTATTGTCTGCAAAGAATTCGCCATGCTCATCACTAAAAACTTTTTTACGCTGAAAGTAGTCTTCATTATCCAAGAAATACACCTGCATACGGGCCGCAGGTAATGAAGCAACTTTAATAATTAGCGGATTATCATTATTATCCACAACAATGTTCAAGCCTGAAAGACGAATAACCTCATGTAATCTATTTCTACGCTCATTGATATTCCCAAAACGCGGCATTAAGATCCGGATCTCAAAACCCTTTTCTTGCATCGCTTGCGGAAGTTGACGTGTAATTTCAGAAATTTTAGTTAATTCGAGGAAAGGCGACATCTCGTGAGTAATAAACAATATCTTCGTTTTTGCCATCTCCAGTTATTTTTATTTATTATTTTCGAACAGTAAAATCGGTCTACAAAGGTACGAAAAAAATACTTACTATGCAATTTACTATTAATCATCGTTTTATATTCCCAAAATATTATGCACCTTTGCCAACAAAAAACTAAATAGCAAAGTGGAAATTTTCAAAACGAAAGCATCTCTCCAAGCATACCTGCAAGAAGCCCGATCAACAGGTCAAAAAATAGCCCTAATCCCTACGATGGGCGCTTTACATGAAGGACATTTGTCCTTATTAAATTATGCAAAACCAATCAGTGATATTCGTGTTTGCAGCATTTTTGTTAACCCCACACAATTTAACGATCCGAAAGATCTCGAAAAATATCCACGCCCCATCGAAAACGATATCAGATTACTGGAATCCGTCGATTGCGACATCCTTTTCTTACCAAGCGTTGATGAGATGTACCCCGATAAAAATGAGGTCTGGCATCTCGATCTTGGCGAACTGGACCAAATTTGGGAAGGTGAAAAACGCCCTGGCCATTTCCAAGGTGTCACCCAGGTCGTCTATAAATTATTTACATTGGTACAACCGGATATTGCTTGTTTCGGGCAGAAAGATTTTCAGCAGGTCATGGTTATCAAACGCATGATAGCCATGAAGGATCTCGCGATTCAATTGGCGATATGTCCTATCATTAGGGATCAAGACGGCCTAGCACTGAGCTCTAGAAACGCGCGCTTAAGTGAAGCTGGAAAAAGAACGGCTTTGGCACTCTCCCGTTCCCTGCAATATGTCAAAGATCATATACATGACGCTATCCCGCTAGCGGAAATAAAAGACAAAGCCTTACAGATTTTAACAGACACCGATGGGCTTAGCGTTGAATACTTTGCGCTATGTGAAAGTTCAACGTTAAAAGAAGTCGATCACATCGATTTCAGCAAGCAGCATGTCGCACTTGTCACGGCCTGGGTCGAAGGTGTCCGTTTGATTGATAATATGATTCTGAATAATTTGTCAAATTAATTGACAAATCTTTCAAATTCAGCAGAAAGCCCTACCTTTGCGCCATGGTAATAGAAGTAATGAAATCCAAGATTCACCGCGTTAAAGTCACACAAGCGGAATTGAATTATGTGGGTAGTATCACAATAGATGAAGATTTGATGGATGCCGCAAATATCATCGCTAACGAGAAAGTTCAAATCGTAAACAACAATAATGGAGCCCGTCTTGAAACATACGTCATCCCAGGTCAACGTGGATCAGGTATTATCTGTTTGAATGGTGCTGCGGCACGCTTGGTTCAAGTAGGCGATATTGTTATCATCATTTCCTACGCAACCATGGACTTTGAAGAAGCTAAGCAGTTCAAACCTTCCGTTGTATTCCCAGACGACAACAATCATCTGATTAAATAATCAGGAAGCACTGTAAGCTTAGTATATAGCTATTTCATATTTATTTAATGGGTAGATCACGAATACTCACAAAATAAAATCGTATTTTTGAAGCGTTACCCTAAAAAGTAGCGCTTTTTTATGTACCGAAAAACAACGAAATCCCCACGTCAGCTTATCGCATTTTGCCAATTGGTATTAATGTCGCTGATTATTATTTCGGGTGTTGTTTTTATGCACAAAGAGGTAAAATCAACCGGTGAAATTGTCATGCACACCCACCCTTATGATTTTACCAAGAAACAGAAACCGCAAGAAACAGATGACCAAATCGAATACCTCAATGTCATCTATCACAATACCTACGTACAAACTGAATTTACCGTCCTTGAACTTCCTCTTCCGCGTGAAGTAAAAGAAGAACATTATAATTCATTTTGTCCGGAGGCGATCAGCACAACGATCGATCATTACCACTTACGTGGTCCCCCCAGCTTAGCATAAACCAAAAATCAAAGATTTCGAAGGCCTGTCGCTAGTTCCATAACGATCAAACGAACTTGGCGCAAACAAGTAAGACATTACGCATGTGCTAAATCGCTTGGCTCCAGAACGACAGCATGAAATACCGCTTTGATCCCATTTTTATTTGCCTCTTCTTTGAGAATTGTCCCTGTTACAATAGCGAAAACCTTCGCTGAATACTGTCATTATGGTTTCAGTGAGCTCATTGGCATACATTACCTTGTCGGAAACAAGCTATTACCCTGCTTCCGATAAGACGCAATGCCTTGAACGCGGTTCATAACCAGGAACAGACCATGCTATACGAGGCCTGTATTTATAAAATTTTTATAAAATTACGATGCTAAAGCAATACACTTTATTGGCCACATTACTGGCTGGTACATCCACTATATACGCCCAATCAAAACTTGAAGGCTACTTATTTAACAAAAACCATGAGGCGGTTCCTTCTGGTACACTGACTTTAAAAAACAGCAAGCTCGCAACTACATCTGATCCAAATGGGTACTTTAAGCTGTCTGCAATACCAACGCAAAAAGTAACCTTAAATATATCGGCAGTGGGCTACCGCTCCTTCAGCAAAGTCATCTCTTTAGACACGTTGAAGTCGCCTTTGCAAATTCAACTGGAAGAAGACAACCTCAATTTGGATGAGGTTGTTGTTTCGGCTACACGCTATGGCGTCAAACGTAAGGACGCCCCCGTGGTTGTCAATGTCATCGGTCCAAAATTATTTAATGCGACACAATCTGTTGCCATGTCGGAAACATTGAATTATCAGCCGGGTGTACGGGTAGAAAACAATTGCCAGAATTGCGGCTTTTCACAAGTCCGCCTGAATGGCCTCGAGGGCCCCTATTCACAGATATTGATCAACAGTAGGGCGGTATTTTCCGCATTAAATAGCGTGTACGGATTGGATCAGATTCCAACGAGTATGATCGATCGTATTGAGGTTGTGCGCAGTGGTGGTTCGGCATTATTTGGTGCCAATGCGATCGCCGGAACAATCAATATTATTACAAAAGATCCTGTAGAAAACGACTGGCAGGTAAAATCCACCAATTCACTCATTGGCGGCAAAAGCTGGGATAATACAGTGGATTTTAATACCTCTACCGTTTCGGAAGACCTCAAAAGAGGAGCCACATTCTACGGTATGCACCGTAATCGGGAAGCTTACGATGCAAATGGCGATGGTTTTTCGGAAATAACCAAACTTCGTAACACCACGTTCGGCACAAAACTATTTTACAAACCGAGTGACCTGGATAAGATAACGGTTGATTTTAGCACCGTGAATGAGTTCCGCCGCGGTGGTGATCAACTCGATAAAGTACCGCACCTGACGCAGATTACCGAGCAATTGGAAACCAGTTCGCTTGTTGGCGGAATCACATACGATCACTATTCCACAGATTATAAGCAAAAAATGTCGTTGTATGGCTCTGTGCAGAAAACTGTTCGCGACAGCTACTATGGCGGTCTTGGAGGTGGAACAACCCTTGCGGACAGCACATTAGCCGCAAATGCCTATGGAAAAACGAATGATATCGCGCTAGTTGCCGGGGGACAATATACCTACAACTTTGAAAGAGATGTATTTACTGCCGGAGTGGAGTTTTCATACAACAATACCCAGGATGAAATACCAGGGTATAAACGAACCATTGATCAGCAGAACAAAGGACTAGGGAGTTATGCCCAATACGAATGGAAGCCTTTAAGCAACTTTAAAACCTTAATCGGAGCGCGATACGATTACACCTATGTTGACGGCAAATATAGTCTCGCAGGTATAAACCGAAACTCGGATCAGCGTTTTGGTACTTTCAGCCCCAGATTGACAATATTATACGATATCACAAAAGACCTTCAATTTAGAGGAGGCTATGCACGGGGTTTCCGTGCACCACAAGCATTTAATGAGGACATGCACGTCACTTCCATTGGCGGAAACCAAGTATTTGTATTGATCGGTGAAAATCTGAAAACAGAATACTCCAATGCCTATACAGGCTCTTTTAGCTACAATAAAAATTTTGGAAATGTACAGACAAGTTTGCTCGTGGAAGGATTTTACACGGATCTAAACAATCAGTTTGTCAACGTCATGGCGTCTGAAAAAGATGGATTGATTATCCAGGAAATGCAAAATGGTGAAGGAGCCCGGGTGTA
The DNA here is from genome assembly GCF_014109745.1 of Sphingobacterium paramultivorum. Taxonomy (NCBI): domain Bacteria; kingdom Pseudomonadati; phylum Bacteroidota; class Sphingobacteriia; order Sphingobacteriales; family Sphingobacteriaceae; genus Sphingobacterium; species Sphingobacterium paramultivorum. The sequence goes on along the minus strand of NZ_CP058555.1, from coordinate 5,611,944 downwards.
TGGTTCCAATATTGAAATCAATATTGCGCCATCCTCCTGGTTTTCTTTCCAAACTGGTGGGACGATCCAGCGTTCTCGCTATAAGAAAGACCAACTCATCTATACAGGAAAAGAAGACGGGCAGGACATCCTCACCAAGAAATATGTCCGTACGCCAAATATCTATGGTTATATGAATAGCAACCTGAAAGCGACCAAACAATTTGCGATCGATCTGACGGGCGTGTACACTGGAAAAATGATTGTTCCACATATTCAACAAGATGTAATGACCCTTAAAAATGCCCGGGACTTTGTGGAATTAAATCTCCGCTTAGGGTACACCTTTCCAATACATAAAGATTTCAGCATTGAAATTTTTGGTGGTGTACAAAACATGTTCAATGCTTTTCAGAAGGACTTCGACAAGGGAGCGCTACGTGATTCAGATTATATCTATGGTCCAACACGCCCCCGAACTTATACATTTGGCCTTCGTGTTGGTCATTTTCATTAACATGGATTTGGGATATGAAGCATTTCCAAAAAATATATGTGCTATTGATCCTATTCTTTTATCCGCTCAGTTCTCATGGACAGGAGCGGATAAATTGGATTGATTTTGCACAACTGGATTCACTCCTGACTGTTTCACCGCGCGAAACGCTCCTCTTTATTCATACGGATTGGTGCAGCTATTGCCGGAAAATGGAACAGGAAATCTTTACAAAAAAGGAGATTGTCCAATTAATCAACAAGCGTTACTATGCCGTTCATTTAGATGCAGAATCTATCCAAGACATTGCTTTTGACCAAAGTATGTGGAGGCCCTTAAGCAAAAGAAAGAAAACAGGACAATACCATCCTTTAGCTTTGCAATTGCTAAAAGGAAGAAAAATGATCTTCCCAACTCTACTACGTTTTGATAGCGAATTTCGTCTAAAAAGTATACGACAAAAATACCTGAACTCAAAGGAGTTAGCCGTTTTTTTAGAATAATTTAACATTTACTTGTAGCGAACGCCATTATTCCTGCGTTTTGGATTTTATAATTAATACACACTTTAAGAAATTATGAAAAATATCACGAAATTATTAATGGCGTTTTTGTGTCTGGGGGTTCTTTTTACGGCTTGTAATAAAGATAATATCGATTATGATGCATTAATAAGACAACAACAAGAAGCCATAAAAAAGGAAAAGGCAAGACAAGATTCTTTATACAAAGATCAGGCACCTTTATTATTAGAATATGCTAAACAAAACTTCAAGGATGACGCTGGTCAAGCTAATTACGTTGTAGACGATTCGACGAAGATTATTTATCAAGTTCTGAATCCTGGAGATAAAACATCTTACACTTATAAGGCTCAACTTGGGAATGGAGGCTATGTGATAACATCCCCTTCGGTAACAATCAATTTCAAAGGACAACTATTGAATGGCACTGTATTCGACCAAAGTAAAGAAGGCACACCGTCTAATTACAGCAACTTGAGCCCTGCGATTAACAAATATGGTGGCGCGTGGTATTATGCATTTATCCCAAAAGTTATTAGCCAAGATGGTCGCGAATTGAAATTCAATGGATTAACATCATCAGGGTTAGTTAAAGGATCAAAAATTCGTTTCGTAGCACCTTCCTACCTAGGGTTTGACGAAAAAGAATTTAAAGATGGTAGCGAAAAAATAACAGTACCGAAAAATACACCTGTTGCATATACAATAGAGATTACTACTATCTCAACGGGTTCCAACTAAGAAATAAAAATAATGCATTCATCGAAGCCGTTCTCCTAGTGAGAATGGCTTTTTTATAAGTACACGTTCAGAAGTGTAAATTAATGTATCAAAATGTTAATTGTTATAGCGAAAACTTTTAACGAAGAAAAAATAATATACATTTGCAAAGCTACTTCACAAAGAAAATAGCTTTTCCTTGAAAAACCAATAAAAAATATAATGAAAAAACTGTTATCACCACTATTCATGGGAATTGCAGCAATCGCTTTCCTTATTATCAGCTGTAACAAAAGCGACGATGCTCCGGTTTATGATGCGAACGCACAATTTAAGACGGATTCTGTAACACTTAAAAATTACGTCAGCCAAAATTACCCTGCTGCACAATACAACAGCGAAACGGGAATTTGGTATGAAATTCTTGCCGAAGGAACAGGGAACTATGAGTATAAAGTGGTTGACACATTAAATGGCAAATACTTAAAATTTAAACCGACTGTAAAATACGTTGGAAAATTATTGAGTGGAAGTGTATTTGATCAAACTGATACTGCCAAAGAATTTGAAATCATCACAAACACGGGGTATCAATATCCATTTTACAGCACTATTATTCCAGCTTGGACCTTCGCATTTGCTCCGCAAAAAATCGGTGACATGAAATTAGGCGGCTTAACGGAAAAAGGTCTACAAAAGGGCAGTAAAATTCACATCATGGCACCTTCCCTTTATGGATACCAAAACCAGGCTGTGGGAACTATTCCGGCAAACTCGCCATTGGATTTTGTAATTGAAGTAACGGATATAAAATAATTATCGCTCCTTTTGAAGCAATAAAGCGTAAAAGCTCCTAAAATGACATCATTTTAGGAGCTTTTTAGTTCAATGAGGTTTTCAACGATTAATGTATTTATTGGACGATAGTTTTAATGTTTGCAAAATTATCCAAAAACTTAAAAGTAAGATAGATCTTAAAACTGATATATTTTAATATCTACTTATACCTAATAACAATTTTCAATCAATTCTTAAACAGTGATCAGTCACTGGTCATTCAGTCTACACTGAGCGATCACTGAACAAGCACTGAACGATCACTGAACAAGTACTGTCGAAAGAGTTAATTTGATCACAATCAGATCCTAATTCCCCGCAAAAAAATAAAAGAGAAAAAAGGGAAGGAGCTATACTTACGTAACAAAAAAATCTCTGTTGTGCGGCAATGGTATGATCCAAAGACAACACTTTAAATTAAAAAAAGAAGGAAATTGAAACACAACTTGAAACAGGTTTCTAGAAAAAATAAAAGCTCGAAGTGGGGAACTCCGAGCTTTACCTAACCAATTATTAACCTAAATTATGAAAAGTTCTTTATATATTATTTTTAAATATCTTTCGTTTCTTTTGATATATCAAAGGTACTACAGATCTGCTTTCATGTCAAGAAATTTAACAGCATTTAACGTTGTTAAAATTATGTTAAAACAATTTAGCACATTCAATACCGTCCCGCGTTGTAAAAAACATACATCTACAACGATAGCAGCTCAAAAGGTGGACTCAACATGGACCAACTATGCTTTCACTCTACTTACAGGCCGAACTTGGTAATAGATATCCATCAATTGGTCGGAAGATAATTTAGCGCTTTTATTCGCATAAGTGCGGGCTGAGTATCAAAAAAAAGAAATAAATTTGTGAGAAGATCCGACATCAATTGGTATCTTATTTAGTTAGACGATTAATAGCATATGAAAATAGCTTTAGCACAATTGAATTACCATATCGGTAATTTTGAAGCAAATACTAAAAAAATAATTAGCGCGATCCAACAGGCCAAAGAAGCAGCAGCCGATCTTATTATTTTTTCCGAACTCGCGATCGGTGGTTATCCTGCCAAGGATCTTTTGCGAAGTAAGGCCTTTAAACATCAATGTGATGAAGCTATTCATCAAATCGCTGCTCATTGTCAGGATATCGCCTGTATCATCGGAGCACCCGTCAAAAATAGTGATCCTGAGGGCAAAGAGCTTTATAATACCGCTGTATTTATTGAGCACGGGGCAGTCCGAAACATTGTTAAAAAAGGCCTTTTGCCCGATTATGATGTATTTGATGAATATCGTTATTTTGAGCCCAGCAGACGTTTTGATTGTATCGAGTTGAACGGCGTAAAAATTGCCTTAACCATATGTGAAGATTTGTGGGATGATGACGAAGGGGGCAATTCATATGTTGGTGACCCCATGGCAGAGTTGAGAAAAGAAAATCCAGACCTCCTCATCAACATTGCGGCATCCCCTTTTTCCTATACCCATTTTGATGAACGGATCAAGGTTCTCAGCCAACAGGTTACAAAGTCTGGCAGACCGCTAATTTATGTCAATCAAATTGGCGCTCACATGGATATTATCTTTGACGGTCGTTCAATCGCCCTGAATAATGAAGGAACAAAAATTGCTGAACTAAAAAGCTTTGAAGAAGATCTTCAATTTGTCACCTATTATCAACAAAATATCACCTCCACCACAGCTTCTTCGAAAGAGTCTATAGCTGAGATGGCTCTTATACATGATGCATTGATCCTTGGGCTACGTGATTATTTTCAAAAATCTGGTTTCAAGAAGGCGGTTTTAGGTCTGTCCGGTGGGCTAGATTCGGCCTTAGTTGCTGCTTTGGCCTGCGAGGCTCTGGGGGCCGATAATGTATTAGCTATTCTGATGCCATCGGTTTACTCTTCCGACCATTCGATAAAAGATGCGATGGATCTCGTCAACAATACCGGCTGCAAACATTATATTGTTCCGATCAAAGATATCGCCAATGCCTTCGAACATAGTTTAGCTCCCCTTTTTGAAGGGCTGCAGCCAGATACGACTGAAGAGAATATTCAAGCGCGCGCACGTGCGGTAATTCTGATGGCTGCTTCCAATAAATTCGGCAATATTTTACTCAATACATCCAACAAAAGTGAGGCTGCTGTAGGATATGGTACACTCTATGGTGATATGGCAGGTTCCATCTCTGTAATCGGTGATGTTTATAAATCCAAAGCCTACGATTTAGCACGCTATATCAATCGAGAAAGGGAGATCATTCCAGTCAATACCATTGAAAAAGCGCCTTCTGCGGAACTTCGACCAGATCAAAAAGATTCGGACTCTCTACCGGAATACGATCTATTGGATCAAATCCTCTTTGAACTTATCGAAAATGAGAAAGCGGGATCTGAGGTTGTAGCAATGGGCTTTGAAAAATCGTTAGTAGAAAGGGTATGTAAATTGGTCAATAATGCGGAATTCAAACGTTTTCAAGCTCCGCCTATCCTGCGTATTAGTCCAAAAGCTTTTGGTCCAGGAAGGCAGATTCCGTTGGTGGCAAAATATCCCTATTAATTTTACAATTCGGATTAAACCATATTTATAGTTTTTTGTCTAAAGTAATAGATTGTAAAATCAAAAAGGATGGTAGCATCCCGGACGGTAAAAAAACAATTGCCATGAAGACCGTCAACTGTACTATTTTTACAATTGAAAGGTATGCGGATAAAGAATAAGAACAAATTAGTTAAATAAATATAAGTTCCATATAGGCCATGAACCATCATGAGTGCGGTTGTCCAATGCGGCGCCAAAATACTCATGGTAGATTCATCACAGTTGATAAATAAATTACTACGATGAAAAAGATTCTATTATTTTTGGTGCTTTGCGTTGCACTCGCATCATGTTCGTCTTATCAATACAATACCACTCGGGTAGAAAAGATGGATTTTACTCCTTTCAAGACGTATGCTTGGTTACCTCCGGTAGACTCGCTTTCGAAGTCTTATTTTGACAACGATATCGCCAAAGCCAATATCCTGGATGCCGCGAATACTGCGCTGGAGGCAAAGGGCCTACAATATTCTAAAGATAATCCTGATTTACTATTTCGGTATATTACCATTGTCAACAATAAAAGCCGTTTGGTCTATGGTGGCGGCGGTTATTACGGCTGGGGTGGCCCCTGGGGCTGGTACCGCCCATGGTTTTCACCATATTACTATGGCGGCGGTTATTACCCAGTTGCAAAAGAACGCTATCGTTATGGCCATTTGATTATCGAAGCCATCGATCGTAAAACAAACGCAGTGATCTGGCAGGCACGTGGTTCTGGCGATGTTGACAATCCAGAAAAAGCAATTAATAACATCAGCAAGGTTGCAAAAGGTGTTATTGACTTGTTCCCTGTAAAAACAATAAAGAAATAAACGAAGTTTTCAAAAGCAACATACACAAGCAAAAGGCTGATTTATTTAAGTAGATCAGCCTTTTGCTTTTTCTATTAGCCTGTTCCTCGAGTAAAAGAATCGTCTTTTCCATTCACTACCGCCCGCTCGCCTGCGGAAACATAAAGAACTAATCAGCTTCATGATCATTTGTACCTTGACAGAGGTACCCATTAAGACTAAACAGAAGGTCTTAGTTTTAAGTAGAAAGGCACTTCAACCCGATCTTTAGATTTATTGATAATCAACTCAGCAGCCATTCTTCCCATCATTTCAAAGTCAGTTGATATTGTTGTAATACCATTCAGGATAAACTTTTTCAATGGAGTTTCATTATAGGATATGATACCAACATCTTTTCCTATAACGAGTTTTTTCTGAATAACCTTGTTCAACAATTTTACCAGATCATCTTCGATAATATTGATGTAACATGTTCCTTTCGCTACTTTCTCTTCATCAATATCGGATACGAGCTCGTGTTCAAATGCATATTGCTGGCAAAACTTATAAAACCCCTTGATAATGGCTTTTGGAAAATCACTATAATCAGGAAATACAAGTTTTAAGTTTTTGTACTTACTCAACACTTCATTAGCTTCCTCCAATGCGGAATAAATATCATGTTCGTAATTTTCATAGACTGCAGGAAAATCTCCGGGCACATCTTCGATGAATTTACCCAATAACATGAGTTTCTCTGCCGGAATCTTACGGATGATATCTGGCGCTTTGTCCCTTCCCTCTTTAAAATGGGGGAATAGAACATAGTGGTCATATGTTTTCGTTAAGCTTCCCAACAATGTATTCAGATACGATAGATCTGAATTGTATACAAATAGATCCAGGTTGGCATAATCACTCAGCTCTTTTGCAAAGGAATCGTATACTATTTTTTTATGGGCACTTAGTTTGTTTAGAAAGAGTGCTATCTTAAGTTTGGACTCGACATCCGTTTTGTTTACATAATACCCCTTTCCAGGATTAGATGCTATAATTTCATTTTTCTTAAGATAACGGTACGCTTTTTCGACAGTGTCACGTGATATTTCCAAATATGCACTCAACTCATTAATAGAAGGGAGCATATCATCTCTGACCAATGTCTCATTTTTAACAGCATCGATAATCGTATTTGCCAATTGCAAATACTTAGGTGTGGCAGAAAAATCGCTAATTTCTAAAGTTTTTAAAAATTGATTTACGGAATTGGTCATTGTTAGATTTTATTAATTATAAAATTAACGATTTGTTTATAAATATTTTAAAAAAACACTTAAAACTCGCTTTTCAAAACCCAGCCTCTATGCATCTCATAATAAAAGGACCTGTCGCCTTAGCATCATTTTCACGGATTCGTTCTCCAACGTAATAAGCTATATTGGTTATTACAATACTATAAAATGTGTCCGATTTCATCATCCTGCACTGTATGTTATTTTTCAATGGACAGTTCAATTTAATGTTCCTCTTCTGTGTAGGATGAAGGTGTATATTTAAATATTGCACAAATACTGATTACGTTGCTTAAAGAACAATTCTGCATATTAGTCAGCAACAAGCATCTGAATAACAAAGGCGCAATTCAAATTGAAATGCGCCTTTGTTTTTATTTCATGTTTTCAATCAACTCATCAAATCCAACATTACATAGAGCTTTCTACAAGTTTATATATTTCAGTTCCAGCCAGGAGGAAGCAACCAAGCCCATAATCTTCAAAATCTGAAACTTTATCAACAGTAACAGGCTGGCCATCTTTGGGCTCTTTTCCTGTCGATTGCACATATCCCAAAAATCCGTTCGGTTGCAGTGATTCTTTAGAAATTGCGTTCCATCCCTTTTCCACCCAAAAGCAATAGTAATATTATTTTCTTCATCATATTAGGGCATTTTTTTAAATCCTTCTTTTTTTATAACCCATGAGCCATCTTTTGGGAACCCTGGTAAATCACTGTTGGAAGCGTCCCACCCTTCAAGCATCATCGCTACGGTCGTGAGCACCCCACCATTGCCTGGTAAATAGATCCGCAGGCGTCCATCTTGATAATTATGTCCATTTTTGAGATAGGTATTGGTTTGGACATTCATAAATAATGCATCCAGCGCTTTATTGGGAAGATTCAGACGAGCAGCATTCATGGCCGTCATGGGAAAATCCCACCCCCAAGTCTTTTCCCAATGCCATTTCTCCCAAACGACATCCAGTGTGTTTTTCATCACCGCTTTATTTAGCTTCGGTGATTCAGGAACCATCCCTAATGCACCGAGTACCGCGGGATGGTCCGTCATCCAACGATCGTACGTATAAGAATCGGGAGCAGTTTCAGTGGCCAAGTAGACGTTGTCCTTACTTGGTAAGGGGGCCAGTTTTTCAATAACTTGATCCCATTTGGTCACTCTTGGTTCTCCCAGACGCTCCTTCCATTGTTGCGCTATACGAAGTGCCCAATCCCAATAGGCGACCTCATACGTCGGGTTCATCGTCTCGGAAGCCTTGAAAACTTCTTGTGCAGGAATAACTCCCTTGCCTACATTATAACGACCCGTTGCCTGATCATAATGTGCAAAGTCGGCCATGAAATCAGCTGTGGCAAATACGAGATCCTTATATTTTTTTAAGACAGCGAAATCCTTTTTGTCCCGATAGGCCAATTCGGTCATATAGATAATATGTGGCTGTTGCCAAACTAAAAATGCAGCTACAGATGAGGGGCTTTCATTCCCTTCGTTATCGGACATTTTGATCCATCTAACCCCTTGATAGCCCTGTCGTTTTGCGAGTTCTCTCGCTTTTTCAAAGGTCCTAAAATAATAATCCAATGTTTTTTCCATAATTTCAGGACGTCCCCATAATGCAAAATGCACAGCATGCCACCAATGCATTTCCGTATGTGGCTTTCCATACCAACTATTAAAAGTAAGACCTGTTTCTTGGGGTGGATTACTTCCTCCGCATTGTACTTTTGTCAGATATTGAGAGAGTACAACTCTTCGTTCCAACTCATTGGCTCTTGGATCTGTGCTACCCGCAAAGTCAACCGCAGCACCACTTTCCCAAAAATGCTTCCAGGACCTTGCACTTTCACCTGCTGCATCAATATACTGGATCCTCTTCTTATCAAAGTTGTTTGTGGGCGCAAATGCAAATGAAAAATCAAACTCTTTGACCTCAGGAGCTGGTTGGTACACAAAATAGTGTGAAGCCGTATTTTTTAAAGTTCCCTGTGAGTAATCCAATTGTGTAAAGTAACTGGCTCCCTGCAACTGATGATTTATCACTGCAACATTTGCAGATTGAGCTACGATCGTTGTTTTATGATCATTCACCTGATCATAGTTGGTACCTTCATCCAAAAATTTTCCGCTTGGGTAAGGATAGTGTACAAATATTTTCAGCCTTTGCTGTGCAATCAATGGCGAAGCGACATGTACTGCAACGCGGTCACTGCTTTGATACGATGTGGTTTTTACAGAAACAGGTTCTCCTTCAATTTGAAATTCACTTGTGATAATACCCGTCCAAAGGTTCAGCTCCTGTCGAATAGCCTGGATATGCTGTGCAGTTGCCCGTTGCCCGTTTTTCAAATAAAGTTCCAAGCCCACATTACCCAATTGCAGACGGTGTTTATTTTCCCTAAAATAGTTTACAGCTTCTGCATTGCGTTCCGGTTCTTTCAATTGGATACTATATTGCGCGTTCCGCCCTTCGTTGTTAAAGTCGTAGGATTTTAATGTTTCTTCGAATTTATAGTTCTTTGTATTGGGCAAGGAATCCCATCCCCACTCTGACTGTGTTCCCAAGGAAACCCCATTTTTATAATAAATGGGAAAAGACTGCATTCCTGTAGCATCGACCGTATAGGCAAAGGCACCATTACCAACTGTGAGCGAAGCTAATGTATCCATGGTATGATTGGAAACATTGTGCCTTTTAACGACATTTTCCCGATTAATTTTGGTTCCTTGTTGAGCTAGAACCAACATAGGACCTAGGACACTTACAAGGAAAGTGAAAATAATACTAAACTTCTTTTTCATCTATATTGGATTTTTATGCATACTATATTCGTGTTCAAGATTCCTCCGGAAATTTCGGAGTACATTCTCAATTTATCTATCGCATTAAAGTGAGACCTATCAGACCGATGACCGCATCGTTTGCTACGGCAATAAGCTCTACTGATTGAAGTTTCTTTTTATTGTTTAGAGGCAAATCCAATAATGAAGCTGCTCCACCATCAATGGCACGATTGCTATACCCCTTGATATCGGTATAACGACTCCAGGTTCCGCCCTTATAAAGCTCTCCAGACTTCAGACTGATTCGATAAGGAATCCGTTCATCGGGGAGCTCAAAAGCATGATTATCATCGAGGTAATCCTGTTCGATAGGCCACCAGTTAATAGGATTGATGAGATCTAGCGTATCAAAAGTTCCATCAGTATAATTGACCTTAATCTTGGCGTTGATAAGCTGGGATTGCATCGGATTTGTAGAACCGGCGACCAAGAGATACATTTTGCTGGCCTGGCCGGCTAAAGGTATTTTGACGCTTTTTGGATAATTATCCCACTGACTGACAAAGACCACATTTTTGGAGTCATTTTTTAGCTGAAACGGAATACCAAGGTATATTAGATCCCCTTGCTTGCCTTTTTTCATGATTCCCCTGTCGTCAATATTTGCCGTCGTCAATGGATAACACCAATTGCCTATTCCCTGCCAAGGCAGCTGCAAGGTTGGCCCTTCCGGTCTTGGCGAAAGATATTTCTGTTGGAAGATATCCGTCAAACGCGCATTGTAATAACTCGATAAATTTTCCGCTAAAAAATCAGGTTTATCATCGATATTCCAATCGATATAATCTACTGTTTGGCGATAAGTTCCCACAACCAGATTAACGCTATTTGTTCCCTTTGAAAAGATATTGATGGGAAGTTCCAATTTCTTTATTTCTCCTGATCTCAAGCTGAAGGCTGTTTGAAAATCCTGATGATCAATTGCCAGTTGTTGTGGCTGAGCAGAACGGTTTTCCATCGTCAAAAAATAGTTTAGCTCTTTACGCAGAATAGTTGAATTTATAGGCGGTAATAGCCGAATATCAACGGCCTGCCACCAAACCATAGCTCCCTGTTTAAGCTTCACAAAAAAGGTTCCTACCCGCTCATGCTGGACAAAAGAAAATTTGTGACCGGCTTTCTTTTGGATAATTCCTTGAGGATCGTAGCTTTCCAACAATTGGGTGTTAGCAGGTAAGGGAAAAGCCCATTGATCGGTGAATACTTGCTCCACATTTTTGGTATCCATCTTTTCGAGTTTACCATCCCCCATTATCGTGATGTCGAAATTCCGCTCAGCTTCAGATTCAACAACAATACATGCCCCATTTATAGCGGAAGATTTTAATGACCACTTGACTTCTTTTCCATTGACTTTAACAGCACTCACCTGGGTAAAATCTACGGGAACTTCCAAAGCAAGTTTTACGGGCATCGCATAACGCGTGTTAATCTGAAATGTAATAGCAGTTTTAGTTTTCTTGTACGTATAACTCCATTCCGGCATTTCAATCTGTGCAAAATTCCATGTCGATGGGAAACCAGGTTTAATAAACAATTGTTTGTCCAGTAGATGTGGATGCACGCCAAATAATCCTTCGACTAATGTACGAGATGCTACACCAATTGGGTCGGCAAAATCACGGTATAATTCGCCTCTAAATGCATCATAGTGGGAAAGCTGCTGAAAGTTGGCGGGACTGATCCCATGATACATACTTTCCATGAGGTTACTTTTCCAGAGCTGATAGGCATCATCCGCCCGACCAGATTGCCAATAGGCCAATGCTGTCTGTAGATTCTCTGCCAAAGCAACATTATTGACCGACCAAGTGTAAGGCTGCCATGTCGTCGTCGGCAATGTATACAGGTCATGCTGTTCCTGTCCTTTGACATGAATAGGAATCTTTGGCAAATAATTAGTTACATATTGGAGATTTTGGTAGCTTTCAAAATCATCTAGAATAGCAGCGTCTGCGGCATGATAAATGGTCCACAAACCAGCATTTTCGTGTATAAGCTGATTGCCAAGCGCATCCTGGAACTCGGCAAAATGACCTTTCTTTTGCAGCCAAAGTCGATCTTTTAGCGCTTTTTGAATCTTATTTGCTTCTTGTTGGTAGGGCGTCGCATCCTCACCTATTACCTTTGCGAGTTTGGCCATCATTTGATTGGCACGGTACATATAGGCGGTTGTGTGCGTGACCGCGCCACCGGAATATTGTAAACCATCACTTGCCCAGATTGCACAATACGCATCGTATAAGCCATCATTGTCTCGATCGAAATTTCGCTTTTCCCAGTTGAGATGCCGAGTCAGCGTTGGCCACATCTCTTTGATATAAGCAATATCTCCCGTATAATTAAAATGTGACAACAATTGATCGATAAATACCAAGTTCATATCGTAGTGATGGGGTACCGTGTTATTATTTGGATTCCGAGAAATGTAGCCGCTTGAAAACATAGAAGTACCCATTTTTTCCAAATGTCGAGCTAAGTGCAAAGTTGTATCCATCACCACCCGTCCAGCAGCGGGTTCTCTAACCTGCGAATTCGCATAACTCGAAAAATGTTCTTTCGCTCTGTCATGCCATCCCAATACATCTGCGGTGTAAGCTCCCCGCCAGGCATTCAAACGCATACGCCATGCCACAGCTCCATGCAAGAAAGTAGGCGATTCCCAAATTCCATCAGCGGCTGCCGAAAGCGCTGCCCCCAAATTATTAATGTATCGATCCGGTGTGTTTATTTTAACCCGACTAGCCAACGAAACCCTTTTCTGATCCGCTAGCTCATAAATCTTTTCTAATGAGCCTTCAGAAAATTCCGCAGCAGAACGCTTCCCTTTAGCGATTTGAATATAACTTGATTTTTTAGTCAGCATAAATTTCCCGACAAGGATAGGACTACCCTTATTCTCCGTTTTGGTCAGATTAGCGAGATCATCCAAAACGGTAGCATCTGACATCCGTAGTGCTGAGAGTCCTGAAAAACTACCCTGAATAAATTGGGGCTCATTTTTCTTATTTTGATACTTAAGTCCAAAACTATTTTTTTCCAGTGTATATTGATTGTGTTCACAATATGCAGGAAGAAGATAAAACCCCGATTCTGGATCCGCGCCTATGTCGCCATTTCTACTGAATGTTTTTCCGCTAGCTCCCCCATAGACAGCGTAAAGATGTGCATCGGGTTTAATATTCGTCGCCTGTAATTTTACGATCATCCCTTCGGCATCGGCCTGCGCCATCACAACGATATCGATATAACCATTTCCAAGTAAAGCATCTTTGATGCGATAATACATCGCTCCGGGTCGATATCTTGTCTCAATATGATCAGCATCAATCATTTTTTTTCGCTGCTGTTTATTGCTGAGGACAAATTGTAAGTTCCCTGCCATCCCCGGCATGTACAGCGCAAATTCAGGTAAATCGCCTGCTTCTACACGGGATGCCAGGTTATTACCATAAAGAGCGCGATTAAATCGATATCGCCCATTCACCAGTAAGAAATCTCCCTTATCCTCGGTATAATGCAGTACACGGTCGTTATCTTTCCAATGTTTTGACTGGGCAACAGCTATCTCCAGGACAGCCCCAACTAGCAAACCGCAAAAAATCAAATACTTTCGTATCATATCAATAATTATTTCATGAATTAGCTGTTTGCAGTTTTTTTTAATGACCGTTAGCTACTTCTTAGTCACTGGAGTTTATACTTTCCATCGATTTATACGTTATGTTAATCGAAAGATTTGATTTCTTTTCCATTGACAATGACATTCTTGAGCGAGACATTCTTGAGGTAATCAACTTTAAACGTTTCTTTTACACCATCAATCTTACAATTAACCATCGTAAAATCAGTTATAGGTGAAGATTCGTACGCCGTGGAGAGCACGGCATACTTTCCGCCACCTATAACATGAAGGTTTTCGACCCAGATATTGCGAATCGTCGGAATATGTTTTCCGGGTTTTTCATAAAACATATTAAATCGTACAGCCGCTTCCTTATATTGCCCCACTTCCGTGTTATAAAAAAAAACGTTCTCAATGATCCCACCTCGGCTGGAACTGGTTTTTATCCGTAGAGCCCGATCCAAATTTGGACTGTCCATGACATTGTTGAGCGCATAGATATTTCTGGCTCCGCCTGCAATTTCGCTACCGATAACGACGCCGCCATGACCATCTTTCATTTCACAATTTTCGATGATATGATTCTCCGCAAGTCGACCAATATTGCGGCCATCTTCATCTCGTCCCGATTTAATAGCAATACAGTCATCCCCGGTATCAAAATAACAATTTCTGATCCATACATTTTTACTTGCTTCAGGATCGCAGCCGTCATTATTAGGTCCATGACTTACCACTTTCACACCTTCAATCAATACATTTTCACATAGGACAGGATTAAGATTCCACATCGGAGAATTAATCAGCTTGACCTCAGCAATCCAGACATTTTTGCATAAATAAGGCTGAACAAAATTGGGGCGAAGAAAATTTCCGTCGCCAAATACTCTTTTATGCGGATCCATCTCTTCAGCCATCTGCTGATGCAAAATTGCCCGGGCAGGCTTTTGTTCTCCAGGGCGGCCTTCGTGCCATCCATATTTTCGGGCACCACACCAATACCACCAATGATCATTATCGGCATTTCCATCCAACAATCCTTTTCCTGTGATGGCAATGTTCTCTTCTTTGTACGCATAGATGAAAGGAGAAAAATTGATACATTCCATACCCTCCCAACGCGTGAATACCATCGGATAATCAGCACTATCTCGACTAAAGAGTACAGTTGCCCCTTCGCTGACATGAAGATTAACGTTACTTTTCAAATAGATTGCACCGGTCAGATAGACTCCCTTTGGGACTATCACACGTCCTCCACCCTGCCTATTGCACGTTTCAATTGCTTTTCTAAAGGCTACAGTATTTTTTGTCTTGCCATCTCCAATAGCACCGAAATCAGCGATGGAATAATCTTTCTTTTTAAATGTAGGAGCAACAATAATCTTTTTAAGCTGTTCAATTTCCTTTAAGGGTTGCTTTGCACTGGTCCAGGTTATTTGTTGCCCTTGACTTGCTACGCATGCAAAAATTGCGAGGAGCATACTAAAAATCTGTTTCATTGGCTTATAATTGTTTCTGGTTATACTTGTTATATCAGCTGTCAAATTCCGCTCACTTGTATCGATCTTCAACATACAGAAGCAAAACTTTGCAGTTATTTTCTCGAATTAAACACGATTATCGCAGACTCTTCACACGATCTCAAATACAAAGGCTGTCGAAGTTTCTGCTATTCCGCCTTGGGTGGCTCCAAAAAGGAAACGCGGTTTATCCGTTATTTTATCCATCAGGATCATAGGTCTTTCAAGCCTGCCAAAGCGCTTCAAGTTGGCTGGTGGGGGCGGTTCCTGAATATAGGTCGATAAACCTAGATAAGCCACTTGCGGTTCAGACCATTTAACGCCATCTGATGATTTTAAGATCAATCCATCTTCGTGATTGTAAAACCCCATATCCCTTGCTAATAAACAATACTGTTCATCCTGTTTCCATACGAAAGCATCTTCAAGCTGTGCATTAAGCGGGCGATCAGAAAAATCAATTACCGGATGCTCTGATACTTTAACATATGGTCCCAAGGGATGTTCAGCTTTGGCCAATCCATACTTTCGATTTCCTCTGACAGGACCTTTATCCCGCAGATATTCAGCAGTATTCCAAGATTTATAATACAACCAAAATTTACCATCGTTACCTTTTAGAAATGCTGGATTTGTGGTACAATGATCATCCCATGCCCCCTCCACGCCAGGCAATAAGATTGGATTATCCTGTCGTTTCCATGGTCCATCCAGGTTTTTCGCCGTTGCTACACCTATCCTTTTGGTATCTGTCTTTCCGTTGGAATTTCCCATATAAAAAAGATAATACGTATCCGCTATCTTTTTTATCAGTGGATTATGACAGGTTGTACTATCCCAAAATCCTTCCCGAGGTTGTAGAACAACATCCTTATGTTGGAATGTTCCATAGGGAGAATCAGCAACTGCGTGCGCTATCTCGGAACCTTTGATCCAGCCTCCCATCCCTTTTTCCTTTCGCCAACGTGAATAAAAAAGATGAACCTTACCATCGTCGCCCCAAATCGGAGATGAGCACCAAATAAAGTAATCTACCAATTGTAAGGATCTTCCAATCGGTTTCAATTTGAAATAAGGAGACTCCAGTATACCCTTTTTAGCTGCCGTATCTAAAGGTAACACCATCATCGCCCACAAAAATGCATTTGATTTTAAGAAGACTCTTCTATCCATGTGAACATTTCCCTTCCGTTGATCTATAATTTGGTTTATTCCGATTCCCAATGTAATGAGAATCAAACCGAAAGATACCAAAACCAGCAATATTCCCTATCCTGCGCTATCCTGCAATCGCTTACATTTTGACAAAAAAAAGCCTACCCATTCCATTCAGAACAGGTAGGTCAGGTTCACGTTTATTACCATCAAAAATTAATAGCCTGGATTTTGCATAGCCTGTTTTTCTGCAGGCGTCAATGCGGCACCACTTTCATTGGTTGTTGCATCCAAGAAAGATTGCGGAATCGGTCGATAGTAATGTGTAT
Organism: Sphingobacterium paramultivorum; assembly: GCF_014109745.1. Classification (NCBI taxonomy): domain Bacteria; kingdom Pseudomonadati; phylum Bacteroidota; class Sphingobacteriia; order Sphingobacteriales; family Sphingobacteriaceae; genus Sphingobacterium; species Sphingobacterium paramultivorum. Next base: position 5,595,239 of record NZ_CP058555.1, on the reverse strand, counting down.
TTGGACTAAAGACTGTATTCCCGCGTACATAACCATCATTAAAGGCTTTCCATCTCGCTTCCAATGTTTTGGTGCGCGCCAAATCTTCCCATCTGTAAAGTTCACCGCACAATTCACGTGTGCGTTCATTCAACAAAAATGCCATCATTTTCTGTGCATTGCTTGTTGCACCCAATTTCTCGTAGATTGGCGCATCAACTGCTGAATTATAAATGTCAGCGACAGAATTGATCAGCATCTGTGTTTCGGAAGAGGCCGTAGTTTTCGCAATATCATTATTGGATTCGTAGTATGAGTTTCCTTCCCAATAGATTGCTCCTTCCGCAGAAAAGCCGCCGCCCTTTCCAACAGCATAGGAATTATTCTTGTAGGCTTGCCCGCCGTCGACATTCTTCGCTCGGTCTTCACCATTTTTATAGCCAGCACGACTGCGCAATTTATTGATCCACTGGATTGCATTCGCGTACTGACCTTCACCCTTACGGATATAGGCTTCGGCTACCATTAAGACATCTTCCGCCGAGCGCGCCATAATAACATCTCGCGTACCATTGGCAGACGCTATACTAACCCGATAGCCATCTCTGAACTTCGAAAGCGCCACATAACGTGATTGAACACCAAAGTATCCGTTATTTCCATGTTGACCCACCCAAGCTTGAGGTTCTCCCTGAAAGTAACGTACAAAAGTATGCGGATTCTGCATCACGCCATTTTTAAGAACTCCTGTTGCATCACTGGCCACTGCTTTGTAGCGTGTATCGCCAGCGTTGTTCACAATGTATTTAATACCCAGCTCTCCACCTTTAAATCGCTTCGTTCCAACAACAGTTCCTTCAGGCCCAAGCGATGCATTAGCTGCAGTCCAGACAGGGGCATTAGCGGTATTATTGGCACCATACATCGTAATAAAGGATTTCCAGAAACGTGAATCATTCACCCTGTCAAATACATCCAGCGTATAATTTGTGGTACGTGCATAAGAGAATTCACGGTCGCCGGAGATATCGCGGCTTGTTCCTCCTAAATCTTGATAAACAGCAGGGTAGTAAAGATGGATCTGATTTCCATAACGTCCCCAGGTTGCCTGATCGTCCGAAAACTGTGCCGACAGAACAACCTCCGAGACTTTTTCGTTAGCACTATTGGCCTTTTGATAATCCCATAGTTTTACGTAATCATCTACCAGGGGATGTGCCGCCACGACCTCCGTTCCATATTTGATGACAGCATCTAAGTCTTCTGCGGTATATTTTGAATTCCAAGAGGCATATAGCTCGCTCGATCGAGTCAATCGTGCTTTAGCAATGTAGTGTGCTGCAGCTGATTTTGTTACACGCCCAAATTCTGTCGCCGAAGCCGGCAACAACGTATAAGCCTGCTCAAGATCCGCTATGGCCTGTGCAAAACAGGCATCCTCTGAGGCTCTTGTAAAATAGGATTCAACCTTTTCGGTCGGGGTCAATTTCAGGGGGACACCACCAAACTGTACAATCAGCTGTAAGTAGAAATATCCCCGCATAAAGTATCCCTCGCCAAGACGTGTATTATAATTGGCATTGGATTTATCATAATATAAGGGTACGTTTTGAATCAGGGTATTGGCCGATTCGATACCGCTATACATATTATCAAACACCGGCTGAATATTTCCACCACCATAAGTTGATTCAGCAGGATTAAGATCCATACTATAACTATTAAAGCTTGGGGAAGCATTATTTGCATCCGTAAACTCATCTACACCTAGATTGAACAGGGCCATCCCCCAGGTATAATTATATTTAAATTTCAATTTGGAGTAAACACCTGTTGCTAAATCATCTAGCCCTGCCTGAGTTTTAAAATAGTCTGTATCCGGTATGGTAATCTGCTCCTCTTTCAAAAAGTCTTTACTACAGGCGTTCAATACTAATAATCCTGCCGCACCTAACATTGAAGCAACTAATATTTTATAATTTTTCATGAGAGTCAATTTTTTAAATCCTTTTGCTGCTTAAAATCCTATGTTCACGCCGATCACTGCTCCTCTTGTGGTGATGGAGGAGCCGGCTTGCGTTGTATTATTATTATAACTTGCTAAGTCTGGATCCAGAAAATCCACTTTTGAATACAACATCGCCGGGTTCATGATCTGTGCATAAACCTTAAAATTACTGATGCCAAGTTTTTGTAATTTTGTTTTCGGAAAATTATAACCTAAACTTACATTTCTTAGCTTGATAAATGATCCGTCACGGTAATTCATGGAAGAGTTCCAAGGATCTGCCGCTTCACCATTTGAGCCTGGCTGATAATATTCAGCATCTTCATGAACGCCCGGAATAAAGTAGTCCAATTTGCGTTGCATATAACGACCATCCAACGTAGCAGCTCCAGCGTTTATGGTCTGTCCCCAACGCGAGAAAATAAAGAAAGATAAGTCAAAGTTTTTGTAGGTGAATGTATTCATAATCCCGCCAGACCATTTTGGACGATAGGATCCCAACACTTGTCTATCATAATTGCGATCTACTTTGCCATCAGGCACACCATCTGGACCACTAATATCCTTCACACGGATCTGTCCGGGTTTAGCGCCATATTTTTTAGCCTCCTCTGCTTCTGAGGTTTTCCAAATACCATCGTAAACCACATCATAAGGGACTTGAATCTCCTGACCAACAATCCAGTTATTGGTTAAATCTTCTTTTCGTCCGTTATTCAATTCGAGTATTTTATTCTTGTCTTTGGACCAAGTTAAAGTCGTATTCCACTGAAAGTTATCATTCTTAACATTGACAGTATTGATCTGAAGGTCAATCCCCCAGCCTGAAGTCTTACCAACATTTGCCATTGTGGCACCATAGCCTAAAACAGAGTTTAGCGTCATGGCCAATAACAGATCATTCGTCTTCGTTTTATACATGTCTAAAGCACCGCTGATTCGGTTATTTAGAAAGCCATAATCTATACCCAAATTATATTGGGTCGTACGTTCCCAGCCCAATTCGGGATTGGCCATTTTTTGCGGATTAGCAGCAGAAGGATCTGAAGCAACATATCCTGGTGTTGAATTCGTCGCGCTCCAGTTGTAAAAATTTTGCGTCAATAATCCTTTCGTTTGATAAGGTCCAATTGCGGCATTACCAACAATACCAGCTCCCAAACGCAATTTTAGTGTATTGACAAAGCGTGCATCTTTCATGAAATCTTCCTGATCAATGCGCCATGATGCAGCTACGGAAGGAAATGAGCTCCATTGATGCCCCGGTGCCAATACCGAAGATCCATCCCAACGCACAAAAGCAGTTAACATATAACGATCCTTATAGCTATAATTTACACGAGCCATATAGGATTCCATCTGTCTCTCAGATAAGCCCGTTCCCCAACTACCGATAAAACCTCCAGAATTAATATTATACCATAATTCTCCAGCACTATACACATCCGTGGCTTTCATATTACTTGATTCAGAATTATACTTGGATGAACTCTGCAGCAAAGTAACACCAAGGTGGTGATCTGTTCCAAAATCGCGGTCGTAATAGATCAAATTGTCTAAAGTCCAAGCTAAATTGCGGTTTGTTGAATAAGTCACCGCATTATTTCCATCACCATTTATTCCCTCGGCTGCATTTGCTAACCCCAACCGGTAATATCTAAACTCAGGTCCAAATTGCACCCGATATTTTAAACCTTTCAATGGTTCATAAATCTGTCCAAAATCCAATTGGCTAAAGAAACTACCATTCGCGCCAAAAGTCTGACGTTGATTGGTATTATATTCCAATTCATTAATTGGATTGATGATATTGATATCACCCGCCGCAGGATTTCTCAGGTAGGTTCCATTGTCATCATAAGGAACTGTCCAAGGTAACATACCTCGTAAAGCACTGTAATAGTCACCTGCACCTGTTACAGATTTAGAGAAATTATAGCCATAATCTTGATCGGAGAAGAATGTGTTTATTGAAGCTCCCATGGTAAACCATTTTGTTGGCGTAGCTTCAAAACTTACTTTTGAGGTATAGCGATTAAATTTCTGACCGGGTTGTGTAGCATCTTGCTTGAGATAACCAAAAGAACCATAACCTTTGGAGTTTTCCCCTCCACCTGAGACGCTTAAAGTATGCTCGGTAGATAAAGCATTTTTACGTCCAAGATCTGCCCAATCGTAATTACCGACTAGGCTTGGATCCCATACGGTATTGTTACTAGTCCAACCTTTGGCAATATTTGCCCATGAGGCAGCTACAGATCCCCATTTAGAAAAATCCTTTGCATAATCTGGTGTCGTTGTTCCGAATTTCGCTAAACGTGCGTACTCCAACCATTCCGCAGCATCCATGTACTCTGTGACATCATACATTTTCTCAAACGTTGCCGTACCAGCATAATTCAACATTAAACGCCCCTTTTTTCCCTGCTTGGTCGTAACCAAAACAACACCGTTCGCTCCACGTGAACCATAGACAGCTGTTGCAGAAGCATCTTTTAAGACATCAATGGTCTCTATATCACTCGGATTAATATTGTCAATGCCACCGGCCTGTAATACCATCCCATCGACTACATACAGTGGTCCCTGATCTGCAGTGATCGATCGCACACCTCTTATCGTTATACTACCAGTTGTTCCTGGACGTTGGTTCGAAGTGATATCAACACCAGCCACCTTACCCTGCATTGCCTGCAATGCATCTTTCACGGGCATTGCCTTCAGTTCTTTTTCGCCCACACTGGCAATTGAACCCGTCACATCCTTCTTTTTCATCGTGCCATAACCAACCACCACGACTTCGTCCATGACATCGACCTTTTGTGCAAGAACTATATTGAAGTTATTTTGACTACCAACAGAAATTTCTTGGGATTCGAAACCAAGGCTTCTGAAGGCCAATACATCCGATGGCAGCGCGTTGATGGTAAATGACCCATCGGCATTGGTCTTTACCGTCATGGTTTTGCCTTTTACCTGTATTGTCACACCTTGAACAGGTGAACCTTTTTCATCATTTACCTTTCCAGTCCTCGTAGTTTGAGCAAATAAATTTAACGTACACAACATCGCCATAAACAGCAAAAAAGTGTACTTCTTTACATGATGATCAAACCTAATTGTTAAATAGTTTATCATTAAAGTATTATTTAGGTATTATTTTATTCTTTCCCTTGTTGATCTTCGGTAGTGAAAATCGGTTTTCATTATACGAGATAATGAAAATGTTGTATGATCTTTACTTATTGCTTTATAGGACGACTGGCTTAAAAAAATAATCAGATTTCCCCTTAGGCTTATAATGTTGGTTAAAAGTAACAGGATGATTTGTAATAACCATCCTGTTCAATCCTGTCATTAGCTGGCGCCAAAAATAAAAAAATCGCCCTTAAATGCTAAGGGCGATTAAATCAATTAAAATATTAATATCCGGGATTCTGTGTATACAAGCCCGGACTATTGTCTAGTTCTGACTGTGGCACCGGATATAGGACATAATTGACTTGAAAATCTAACATCTGCTTTGCGACGTCCTCTTTCCTGATCCAAGCCTTCATGACCGATTCGACACTACCACTGCGGACAAGATCAAACCATCGCACCCCTTCGCCAATAAACTCCCTTCTGCGTTCGTCCATCAGCTGTGATTTAGTGACATTCGTCAGCTCAGTTGTCAATCCGGCGCGTTTTCTGATTTGATTGACGACCGCATCTACATCCGTTTGAATGTTCCCAGAGGCGCCATTCAATATGCACTCCGCCTTTAGCAATAGCAAATCACTATAACGGAATACAATATAATTGATCGGCCAATCCATTCGATTTGCAGGCACTTTGGTAAGGTCTACAAACTTCTTAACAAATGATCTTGTTTCAGCAACATTGCCATAGATATATCCTTGCTGAATACTGAACGTCTTTCTGCTGTCACCTGTATCATACAGCTTAAGCAGGTCATCAGATACTGGCCTGATTGTTAAGCCTCCTTGCGTGGCTAGCCCGAGTGAATTGAACCAATTATCAGGCACAAGCACCCAAGGAAATGTTGCCCCAACAACAGGATTAGCGCCGCTTGAATATTCAATATTAAAAATCACTTCCTTGTTGCGCTCATTACCGTAATCAAAAATGCTATTATAGCTGGTCAGCAAACTAAATTCATTGCTGTTGATCACCTCGTTGAACTGCTCCACCGCTTTCCCCCATTCGTTACTGTTCAAACCCGCACCTTCAACGCCCAATGTGGGTCCTGACCGTGTCATATAGACCAAGCCAAGCAACATTTTTGCGGCGTATTTATTGGCACGGCCTTTATCTGCAGCAGCGTACGCACTGGGTGCAGGCAGCGCATTAATTGCTTTGTTCAGATCTTCAATAATCAACGCATACAACTCCTCCACGTTACTCCGGCCAATGCTTTTAGCTTGGCTGGCGGATACCACCTTGTCTATCCGTGGCACTTTGCCAAAGTATCGGATCAAATCAAAATAAAAAAATGCACGCAAGAACCGGGCTTCGCCTTCCATTCTATTGCGAAGGCTTTCATCAATAATAGCCGTGGAACCATTCGCCGCAAGTTGTTCCAAATAATTGTTTACACGAAAGATGCCGTTAAAATTTGTTTGCCAAGCTTCTATCACATAGGGGTTACTCGCAATCGTTTTATGAAAACTGTTGATCCCTTCCCAATCACGCACTCCGCCGTCCGACACTGCGTACAAGTTATCCGATCGTGTTTCCGAGAGATTCATCAGGCGATCAGGATATCCTCGTGTACTGTTATATATAGCGTTCAATCCTTGAATAAAATCATTTGCTGTCTTAAAGTAGGTATCTGAAGTAGCACTCGAAATTGGTTGCTGGTTCAGATCCATTTTGCAAGATCCCAATAGACCTGCTATCAAAAAAAATAGGCTCAATTTTTTCATCGTTCTAAAAATTTACGTTTAAACCAAATGTCACTGTCTTTGGAATTGCCAGGCCCCCATAATCACCCGCCTCGGGGTAATCAGAGCTTCCGCTTAGATTTGTGTTTGAAGATTCCGGATTCACACCCCCGTCATATTTGTCCTTTCCCCAAAAATTCTCCAATGTCACGAATAAACGGACCAAACTAAGTTTGGACTGACTCCCCAATTTCAGGTCTTTGATATTATAACCAAGAGTGACGTTGCGTAAACGCCAATAGTCCGACGAATACAGCCAATCTGTATTTTTAATCCGTCCAAACGTTGAATAAGCTTTTCCAACACGACCTTCTCCAGGATCCCCTTCCGAACGCCATCTATCCCTATAAAATCCAAGCGCATTGTCTGATGATCCTTGACCGGTACGTCCCAAGGCACGTCCTAATAAGGAATAGATATGACCACCATTCTGGCCTTGGAACATAAAACTCAAATCAAAATTTTTATACTTAAAGTTGTTGGTTATCCCCCATACATAGCTCGGGTTTGGATGCCCCACAATCACACGGTCATTCGCATCAATCACACCATCTCCATTGGCATCCACATATTTTGGATCACCTGCCTTTTGGCTACCATACAACGCAGCCCCAGCATCAATGTCTGCTTGACTCAATATGCCGTCTTGTTTAACGACATAAATACTATACATCGGCTCGCCAATCCGTAAAAGACTATGCTGGATATCAAATGAGGACGGTATTAAAATCTCCTTTTGCTCACCATCAAGTTTTGTTACTTTATTGGAATTATGACTAATATTAAAAGAAGTAGACCATGAAAAATCTGCTTTTCTGACCTGATGGGACGTGATCTCTAAATCCCAGCCTTTACTTTTCACCTCTCCTGCATTATCCAAATAGGAAGAAAAACCTGTCGAAAGCATGGAGGGAACATTTAGCAATAAATCACTGCTCTTCCGGGTATACCAGTCAAATGATCCTGTAATGCGGGAACCCAAAAGGCCAAAATCCAATCCCACATCATAAGTCCGCGATTTTTCCCATCTTAGATCCGGATTAATGATATTGCTTGGCGCCTGTCCAGAAACGGAAAGGCCATTTGACGAATAATTATAAAAGCCCAACAAGGCAATGCTACTGTAATCACCTATATTGTTATTCCCTGATTCACCATAGCTTCCGCGTAATTTCAGCTCATGGATAAAGGTAACTGGTTTCATAAAACTCTCCTGTGACAGACGCCAGCCCATGGACAACGATGGGAACCAGCCCCATTTTGTATTGGATCCAAAACGCGATGAGCCGTCCCGACGAATACTTCCAGAAAGCAAATACTTACCGTCATAGGCATATTGGACACGCCCAAAATAAGAAAGCAAGACACTTTGTGTTGCGCCTGTTGAGGCAACTGTAGCAACTGCACCGTTCAAAGTTGCTATAGAACTATTGGTATAACCTCCCTGCGAGGTGATGGAAGAAGTTTCAAGTTTATCAAAATTATAGGCTTGCCCCAGCAAAGCGGTAATATCATGTTTGTCAAAATTGAGATGATAATTTAACGTATTCTCGTTTACAAAAGTTTGCTTTCGATACACACTGTTGGAGCCATAGGTAGCTTGATTCGGGTTGTTGGTTCGGTTAGCCAAAGTTCCGCCTACAGTGTAGGGCTGAAATCTATTACTTCTGCTATCGGTTTGATCCAAATTAACTGTAGTCTTAAAATTGAAGTTATCAAGAATATTGTACTGTCCGTAAACTGTCCCCAGTAAACGTGAAATTTTGTTTTCCCCGATATAATAATTCAATTTGGCAATGGGATCATTTGTTGAAGTACTCCAAGGATATTTTTCATTGTCAAAAACGTTTACTGTTCCAGCAGGATGGTCCTGAACAGGTGACATCGAATAAATCTGATGCATGATATTATCCTTTCCTTCCACTCCGGGGTCATTTCCGATAGAATAGGTAGGTGCTAAGTTTAAACCAAATGCGAATTTTTTATTCGGTTTTACTTCAACGTTAGCTCTGGCAGTATAGTTTTTATAATCCAAACCTTTCACAATACCTTGTTGATTGAGGTAATTCCCCGAGATATAATAATTGACAAATTCTGTCGCTCCCGAAGCCGCAACCTGGTAGTTTTGTATCACTCCTTTTCGATACGCTTCGTCTTGCCAATTGATAAGGTAAAGCCCGGGATGTCCGGGTTCCAGCCAACGGTCATCATACATATAAGATGTATTATATGTCCCGTCGGCGAGTCCCAATATTTTCCGTCGTTCGGCATTGCTTTGGCTTGCCAGCCTTCCGGTACCCGAGGCTTCCCATTGTGCATTGATCATCTCCACCGCTCTATCTATCCACTCTTCACCATTTAACATATCCAATTTTTTATAAGCCTCGGACATGCCTACGTATGAATTGAGACTTACTTTAGCCTGGCCGCTCTTCCCGCGTTTTGTGGTGATCAAAACAACTCCGTTTGCTGCCCGGGATCCATAAATTGCAGCTGCAGATGCATCTTTTAGGACTTCCACAGATTCAATATCGTTGGGGTTCATATTATCCAGCGGATTTCCTGAGGCATAGTTTCCCGAGCCGTTTTGCGAAGCCGTTGACAGTGGGAAACCGTCAATGACATACAAGGGTTCACTCCCAGCGGTAATAGAGCCCGATCCCCTGACCTGAACACTTAACCCTTTTCCGGGAACACCTGTAGATTGCTTAACCCGTACACCAGACATCTGTCCGATAAGGGCTTGATCAACCCGTGCAATAGGGCGCTCATCGAGATTCTCAGCATTAAACTTTGAAACCGGAGCTATAAGGTTAGTTCGTTTTTGGGATCCATAGCCAATGACGACAACCTCATCCAATGCTTCTTGTTTCGGCAACAACTCAACACGTAGAAATGCTAATGTTGATACGCGGACTTCTTTCTGCTGGTATTCCACAGAACGAAATACAATGTTGTCACCAGATTTTGCATGAATACTGAAATCACCATTTTGACCGCTTGCCCCTTCATTTTTGCCATTTACCTGGATTGTAACGCCACTGATCGGCTGATTTTTATTATCAACAACTTTTCCCGTCAATGTCCCCTGTGCATACAATACATGCGTAAAAGCCATTTGAGCCACAACTATGGCCCCATATCGCATTATGTTTTTCATGGATTGAGTTTTTTAATTATTAATCTGATTTATATTGGTAAATCAATTTAAAAGAACTCATTTGATTAACTGTCCTGAACTTACATGATAACCAGACAATTGCAAATTTTAAAAACTCAAAACGCACTCCATTTTGTACATTTTAACGATCGAAATTGTAAAAAGTAATGTCAAAAAAAAGCCTCGTTTTATACGAGGCTTTCAATAGTGCTTACTGCTTTTTGCTTTTAATAACTCCAAATGGTCACGGGCCCCATCAGACCACTTTCCATGGGCTTCCAGGCGCTTGCTTCAAAATCTTTATAATTGATATTGACAAAATTGATTTCGTGATAATTTCGCCAGGCAACTTTTTTACGGTCTAAATAGCTGATACGGTTTGCCATTAAATTGGCGACCTCTACGCGAATCTTATTTTCCCCATTGACAAGCATTGTTGTAATATCTAGCTGAAACGGAATTGACCATAACAAACCTGCCTCCTTTCCATTGATGTAGACCTTTGCACTTTCCGCAACACGTCCCAACTTCAGTAGATAGGATTTTGATTGATCCTTATTGATCGAAATTGTTGTTTCATAAGCCCCTGTTCCGGAAAAATTGACAGCATCTTGGTCTCCCCAATCTGTCCAGGAGGAGAGGTGGTCAAGCTTTTTAGCCTTTGGTAAAACAGGTCCACCAGCAATAAAACTCATTTTCCAATCGCGATCCAATTGCGCCACTTGGTTTAACTCGTCCTGATAACGAAAGGGTTCTCCGGCCTGTTGCGCTGAGGCAAGAACTATCCAGGAATAGCCAGATGGAATCTGCACCCGTATTTTGCCGTTAGCTGATGGCAACTGATATGTCTGCCCAGTTTGAGGATCCAACAGCGAATAATGTGAAGCCTGTGCATTTAGTGTAATATTACGATCAACGGTCTGTCCACTATGATTGACCAAATAATAATACCTGTCCTTACCAGCGGCTCTGCGTGAAAACTTCAACCCTGTTTGGTTAATCCGTTCTGGTGCGATCTCTTCTGTTTCGAGTGCCGAATTGACATCTGTCGTAAGATAGATTTTGCCTCTTCCAAAAGCTGTATACTGATTCGCTTTATCCTTTTCGAAACCTAGCGATGCAATTAATTTATTGAACAGTGTACGGCGTTCCTCTAATTGGCTATATCCAGGAATCTCTTGCGGTAATTGCTGGAAGATGACAGTTGCGCCTTGGTTGGCCATTTCCAGGATTTTCTGCAGTGTCACTTCAGAAAAATAATGACAGGCAGGTATATAAATTGCTCGATAAGGGATCGCATCCTTTGAGGTTTGTAATTTCCCGTCGTTTACTGTAGTTCCCGCCAGAATTTTATCTGTTGCAAAATCAAAGCTATAGCCCCGTTTCTGCAGCTGAACACTTTGTTTATAAAATTGCGTCGGATGTAACCACTCGTCAACATCATGAACCTTTAATGCCTTATCCATTCCCTTGGTATTATTCCAAATATCATAAATGGGCCAATATACCAGCAGTTCGTTGTCAGCACGCGTAGATTGCAAGATAGATTGCACACGTGTAATATATTGATTCAAACCGGTAAGGTGGTCCCAGAACGAATTTTGTGGAACAAAATTAACGGAAGCATAGAACAACCATCCTGGAAAAGGTACATTTTTCGGCGAATAGGTTGTCCCATGATAGAATACATGATTCACTCCAGCAAGGAATAGTTGTTCGACTTCTGGTTTCGTTTGTGACAAAGAAGTTTTAAAATGTTCCGTCAGCCAGGTGAATGTTTCCGAAGAAGTATATTTTTTACCGTATACATTTGTCGCCGACGTCGCAAATTTCGCCATCATGGGGTCTGGATCCACATTACGGATATCAGCAGTATCCCGTCTTAATCCGGGAATATCAAAACTGCTGGATCCAAAGGTTTCACACTCCGCAATATCTGTATCCGCATACAAATCAATCAGATTTCCTGGAGACCCATGCGCTTGATTTTTTGAGATCGCGCTATAACGATGGGCGAAATTCGTAAACGGGATCAAAAAATTCTGGGCAAGCAATGCATTTACAACTTCACGATAGTCGGATTTAAGGCCTGCTGTTTTAGCTTCATCCTTGCCCTTACCTGCAAAATCCAGGAGATGATCCTGTAACCTATATCCCTTTATCCGTTCGAATGATTGCAAAAACTCATCCGTCCAATTCGCACCGTATACTTCGTAGCTATCGTTAAAAAAAGCACGTACATGCAATGGTTTGTCCTGAAAAGCTTCGGCAAATCTATTGAAATAAGATGCCACAGAATGCTTCCCCAGGTGATCCAACGTATATCCTTCTCCGCCCGGAGCGGCACGTTTGACTTTCTGCCCTGTTCTACCAGAAAAGACAGCTATTAAACGAATATCGGTAGGGGCTTCCCATGTTCCAGCAGTCTTTGAAATATGATCATCCAGATTAATCTCGCTATTGTCGGCTCTAAATGCCCGTAATGCCTGCAAAAAGAAATAACGTTGTTTAGGATCCTTAGGCTTTAAGGGAAAGGTGACTTTTTCACCTTTTTTTAATTCAAATTCATCTAAGATCAATTTGGTAGCGGCATCCTTTTCTTTGATTTGAGGTCCCCCAAATGGCCAACCAGTTCCCAAATTAATATCCACTCCCATGCCCAAGGCATTGGCCTTATCCGTTGTTACCCCCAACATATTCATCCATTGTGGTGAAAGAAAGTTCAGGTAGCTGGATTCAAATCCCTTAACGCCATAAATAGGTGTTACCTCAACTCCACCAAAACCACTTTTTTCAAATAAGGTTAATTCGCGTTCGAGATTAGGTCGGTCCACAGCCGAACCGAGCCACCACCAACGCGTCCAAGGCCTCATTTCTTTGGTAACTGCTGGCCATAAATCCTGCGCCATCGTTCGACCGACAGCCAACAGATTACAAGCAAGCACTAATGATATATAAATTTTCTTCATGTTACAATTGGCCTAATCTAGGTGAAATACTTTTTTCAAACTGACCGATACTGGAGAATGATCGGCATGTACTTCCATGATATCATACATATAATCCCACCATTGCTGAACAATAGCTTCCTTACCCAACTCTTGTGACGAATGTCCTGCTAAATATTGAACAGCAAATAGAGTGTCTGTCTCCTCATCCAAAAAAATGGAATAATCAGACACCCCATTTTCGCGTAATAAGGTTATTAATTCTGGCCAGATCGCGTCATGTCTCCGCTTATATTCCGCAGACATTCCCGGTTTCAATTTCATTTTAAATGCTATTTTCTCCATTTCTTTTAAGTCTTCAACTATTTTATGATCGACAAATTTTCTTAATTGGCCAATACCTGATGTATGTCAGCTTCGATAATGCTCAAGGTGCCTTTGGCATTCGCGTCATTACGGGCCACACCATCATCAAGTTTCTTGCCCCCCATTTCAACCTGATTATTTTCCCTCGTGGTAAAAGGTGCATTTTTAAGTTTTATTGTTATTTTTTCACCCCTTGTACGCGGAAATGACAAGGTACAATAGCCTAATGTCACATCTGTATTGCCGTCGAAAACAAGTTTTTCGTCCACAAAAATCTGCAATGGATAAGATCTTGATCTAAAATTATTCAGTTTCAGGTCAACTTCATCAATATCGGATTTTTCCTGCAAAGTATATGTAATCCAGGCGGTACCTAGTTGTCCGTCATTGACCCAATCCGACAGTTCATTGTCGTCATAAGATTGTGATGCTTTCTCTTGATTGGCACCAGCAGCAACTGCACGGATTTTGAGACTTTTTTTCAGTTGCACCAATGTGGGGTTTGCTGGACTTGGTCCACGCGCTAAAAATGACGGCAAATTTTCGTTAGATTCCTTGACGAAATAATCCGCCATGGTTTTGAGCGGTTGCACCGTCCAAACGGTTGAATCTGACAGTAAACCACTTGATGTCGCCTTCAACATCACACGCCCCGATTTATCGTACTTTGTGCGAAGTAATACACGATTTACACCAGCCTCCACAGGAAGTGAGGTAGCTAAAATATAGTTATCAGGCCCCTGGGCGATACCCCCGCGCCAATCCATCGGTCCATCCAACTTAAAGTCAATCGTATTAGAAGCCAATGGGCAACGTAATCCGTTTTTGTCAAGCACTTCGACTTCTGCCAATACCATATCGTTACCATCAGCAAATAAGCCATTTTTACCATGTTGCGCCGTCAAACGGATTTTGTAAGGCTCACCTGTTGTTTTTAGTTCTTTCTTATTTAACAACTTTCCATCTTTTGTGAATGATTTTGCCGTCAATACGCCGGCCTCAAAATCAACGGCTGGAAATCGGTATAGGAAGTCGTATAGCTTTTCCGCTTCTTTCTGTACTTTTCCGTTCACAGCTAATTCGACCCGATCAGCGGCCGAAACGACCAATACATCTTTTTTCGTTCCGGGAGCATAGTTCCAGTGTCCTACCAGGTACAAGCCTTTTGGATCAGGAGCGATCCAGCCATCCCACATCACCTGGTGGGCAAAGTAAGCATCTTTGGGAATACGCATGGCGTCTACTTCACCACTTCTTCTATAATTCTCTTTTCCCCTAAAATGGGTATTGGAATCCGAGAAAATAATATTGACACCGCCCGAATTTACGCGATCACCAGTGCCCGGACGCATCTTCCAATATTCCCACCAACGGTGTACCGCTTCAACAACATAAGTATCTTGATTCCTGTTATAATCACTGGCATCTACACCTTTATAAAGCGGGCCTTCACCATCCTTATGAAAAGGATAACTCAATTCGTCCCAATATTTACGTAAGGCCTCATCTCGCATATATTCGGTTGCGATCATGGGATGACGCGCACTTTTATTGATATACAACATTTCACCACCATACTCAGCTAGCTTACTATCCAGCATTTCACGTGAGCCAATTGCCCGTCCGCCAGCTGGATCGTATTGATCACGAATAGTCTTCATCTCTGCCATATGTTCCTCCGAAATCGATTCGTTTCCACATTCATAAAACAAGACACTTGGGTTATTCCGATAATAAATAATTGCATCACGCATAAGCTCCGTTCGATGTTCCCAACGTCTACCTTGGACATCTTTTTCGGCATCTCCTGCGGGTAGCATTTGCATCAGTCCCACGCGGTCGCAGGATTCAACATCCTGTTTCCAAGGTGTTACGTGCATCCAACGAACCAAATTGGCATTGCTCTTGACCATGAGTCCATTGCTAAAATCACTTAACCAAGGTGCTACAGACAAACCAACAGCAGGCCATTCATTACTTGTACGCTGTGCATAGCCCTTCATCATCAAAACCTGATCATTCAGATAGACCATGCCATCTTTAAAAGCCGTTTTTCGAAATCCTGTTTTCGTCTCTACAGCGTCTATAGTTTTGTTGTCCTGTACAATTTTTGTCGTAACCGTATAGAGGTAGCCATAACCCCAGCTCCAAAAATTAACCTGATTCATGGTTGAGTTCATGGTCAATTGTTGTGTTCGATTGGCAGGAAGATTGAACTTTTTTGAAAATGTTTTCACTAATTTTCCTTCGGCATTATGTACTTCGGCAACAAAGTTGACCAGACGCGATTGCAGGGTTTCATTCTTTACCTCCGAAGAAACAAAAAGATCCATTGTCTTTTCAGGGATATTTATGTTTTTCGCATACACATAAACACCTGTAGTCTTCAAATTGGAATACAATGGTAAAGTCTGATAAATTTTGGAAGTAAAGTGGATCCACACATTTTTTGGAATTCCACCATAGTTTGCATTAAAGTTTTTATCGTTCCATTGATACGTGCTATTTGTTGCCTTTTCACGATAGCTCCAACTATTGTCTATACGTATGGCCAAGATATTTTCGTGATCGCGATCAATCAGGTCCGAAATATCAAGTCCTGCTGCCATAACGCCATTTTCATGACGACCAATAAATTTTCCATTGAGATAAAATTCTCCGCCAAAGCGAATCCCTTCAAATTCCAAAAAGACCTTATCGGAAGTAATTCCCTTGGGAATACTAAACTTTTTTCGATACCAAACAATAGTTGTCGAAAGGTCATGTATTGCTTTTGTGAAAGCTTCATCTTCATTCCATGCTTGAGGCAAGGCAACCTGCTTCCATGCCCGATCATCGAAGCCTGTAGCAGAAGCATCACTAACATCGCCAATATGGTAACGCCAGTCAGCGTTGAAACTAAAAGTCCTCCTCCCCGCTTGAGCATATGTACCGAATGAAAGCAGCAGGCAACAAAAAATAAACAGGAACCTTTTCATCTTATCTTGACAACATTTTATAAACCTCTGTCCCCCCCAATAAAAAACAACCCAAACCGTAATCTTCAAAATCCGG
This sequence comes from Sphingobacterium paramultivorum, assembly GCF_014109745.1. Lineage (NCBI taxonomy): Bacteria > Pseudomonadati > Bacteroidota > Sphingobacteriia > Sphingobacteriales > Sphingobacteriaceae > Sphingobacterium > Sphingobacterium paramultivorum. Next base: position 5,578,778 of record NZ_CP058555.1, on the reverse strand, counting down.
TTGACTTGAAAAACTGACGGGCTGACCATCCTTAGGTTCTTTCCCTGTTCCTTGTAAATAGCCCAAAAACCCAGAAGGGTGTACCGCTTCTGCTAGCATTGCTTTCCATGCCTTTTCTACAACAGGGCGATATATTTTAGCATCCAGGAAACCATTATTGATACCCCAGGCCATACCATAAACAAATAGTGCTGTCCCTGAGGTTTCCCGTCCGCCAAAATTATTGGGATCATGCAGGCTAACATTCCAAAATCCATCTGGTCTTTGGATAGGAACAAGTGCTTCCATCAATGCCTTATAATCCGCTACATATTCTGCTCGATGTACTTCGTTTTCCGGAATTAAAGATAGTACCCTGACCAAAGCTGCCACAACCCATCCATTGCCACGTGACCAATAGCAATCCTCACCATTCGGCTCCTTGTAGGGAGGAACAAAATCTTTATCGCGCCACCAAAGTTTATCGGCCTTGTTATACAGGCCTCCACCTTCCTGTGTTTTTGAATGATGATACATTTTATACATGTAATCAAAGTAAGTTTGATCCTTCGTCATTACACCCAGTTTGGCATAAATTGGCATGGCCATTTGTATGGCATCAATCCAAGTCCAATCGTCTACTTTTCCAGATTTGATAATATAATCTATATTGGCTTTAATCTTTTGGATACGCTCAGGCTTTGCTTCAATCTCATAGAGATCCAGGTAGGTTTGCCCACAAGCCTGGTCATCGGCATTTCGAGTTTCTAAACCGTTGCGCATCCCCCAATCATGTTTATTTCCCCAATCCACTGCATAATTGTAGTATTCATTGTTTCTATCAATCTGATAAAGTGCCATGAGCCCTTCGTAATAAACGGCCCGGGTCCAGATATTACTCGGCCGCCAACGGTTGGTGTAGATCGGTTTCCCTGTATCTGTCCATTTGTTCATGAAATAACGATTGGTCAACTGCAACGATTGAAGTACATCTACAGCAGATAATTCCAGCTTCTGTTCGACAACTTTCTTCGTCGATGAACATGCTGAAAGGAAAAATGCAATCAATAAAGTGGTCGTATAAGTATTAAATATTTTCATGTTTTTCTTTATATAATTATTCATAACGGGAATTCCTTTTTTTTCTGAAAGTGTCTGATCTTATTGGCCAGAGAGAACCTTCTTTTGCTTTCATTGCTGTTGGTGTCTGCGAAATCATGAAGGTTTTTGAGCGAGCTGCTCGTAGGGTATCACACCAACCCTTTTCGCCCAGTTTTCATAGATCTGAACCATTTCTCGGTATATTTTCGGAAAAGAGGCTGATAAGTCTACTGTTTCACTTCTATCTTTTTCTATATCATATAAATACCACCTATTTTCAGGATAGGAAGAGACCAATTTCCATTTTCCTTTGCGCACAGCTTTGTTACCCTCGTGCTCAAAACAAATTTCCCTATCCATATCCTTCTGTTGCTCATTCCATAGCGGAAGCAAGGAGGCCCCTTCCATCGGTTTAATCGTATTACCGGCATAATTTTTAGGATAGTTTGCTCCCGACCATTGTGCTAAGGTTGGCATGATATCGATCAAATGGGCTGGCTTATCAAACTGTTTTCCTTGCGGCAGAAACTTGGGCCCATAAGCGATAAAACTGGTTGCATTGCCACCCTCAAACTCCCAATGCTTGAACTTTTTGAAAGGCGTATTGCTCACTGCAGCGCCTTCAATTCCATAAGCTGTAAAAGAACGTGGATGACTAGCAGGAAATTCATTCGCAGCTCTAATTTCTGCTGTAAATCCCGCATTGGTTATTGTCTCATTGCTCGCCCCGTTATCAGAGAGAAAAATAAAAACAGTGTTGTCCAATTGCCCTTTTGATTGGAGATAATCAACCAGTCGGCCAACATTCTGATCCAATTCGTCTACCATCGCCGCGTAGACAGCCATCTTTTCATCCCATTTTACTTTTTCTTCCCAGCTGCAATCATTCCAATTTCGCAAGGTGGTATCCGTTGGAGACAATTTGGTCGTTGGTGGCACTATCCCTAACTGCTGCTGTTTTTGAAAACGCTTTTCACGGATAGCCTCCCAGCCTTCCATATATTTACCCCGATACTTTGCAATATCCTGCGGTTTGGCATGTATAGGCCAGTGGGGCGCCTGAAAAGCGAGGTATAGAAAAAAAGGATCCTCTTTTTTCGTTTCCAAATGCTCGCCAATGAAAGCCATCGCATAATCCGTATAGGCATCCGAGCTATAGTAATCTTTTGACGGAACGATCGTCTCATTGTCCAAAGCTATCGTCAATGTTTGTTTGGGACGATAAGGCCGGTTTTCAAAGTAGCTGTTTGCTCCATCAATTAGCCCATAGTAGCGCTGAAATCCACGCTGCCGAGGCCAATTTTCTTTTTCCTGTCCAACATGCCATTTCCCAGCCATATAAGTTCCATAACCTGCACTTTTCAATAGTTCGGCCAATGTGACCGAGTTTCTATTTAAATAGCCCTGATAGGCAGGAAAAGGACGCTTGTTCATCATATCGCCCACACCTGCCTGATGCGGATACAATCCGGTCAATAGAGAAGCACGTGATGGACAACAACGCGAAGCATTATAAAAGTTAGTCATCTTAATACCATCCTTTGCCATTTTATCCAAATGTGGGGTCTGAATTTCGGAACCAAAACAACCTAAATCAGCATAGCCCATGTCATCGGCCAGAATCAACACAATATTGGGCCGTTGCTGTGCACGGACTGTAAATACTGTGAGCAGAAAGAAGATCGTCAGCGGAAAGGTAGATTTTATCATACTACATAAATTTCTTTAGTCCGATTTTGGTTTGTGCTTTCAATTGTTCAGCAACGAGTTTAGCATTTAGCAAAGCACCTGCTTTAATTGTGTGGGTCGCATCTTTAGGATCAAAAAATTCTGTTTCTACTTTCTTTTTCCCCAATGTTTCATACTGGGCTATCACTTGATCCTGCAAGGGGATAAAAAACGCATTAGCCTGTTGTGCAGCTTCTTTTGCCCATGTTGCATAATCCGATTTACGCACTTGGTTTCCTTCCCAGGCATTGCGCGGAATAGGTGAACAAATAATTGCTGTGGCTCCTTTGTCTTGAATATTTTTCACAAATCGACGTAAGTAAAAACCATAACTATAGACAACTTCATGTTGCTTCAGCAATGGATTATACACTTCTTGGTAATCGTCGCCATTTCCTTTTATCGTTCCACGAGCACGTAACGTATCCACAATAGGACTTGAATCATTATGTCCAAATTGCATAAGGACAAAATCGCCCGGCTGTATGCTATCCAGTATCCTCTGCCAAAGCTTTGGATTGTTATAAAATGTCCGGGTACTTGTTCCCCCCAAAGCACGATTCTTGACATTGATCTTATCTAATTTAAAATACTGACCGATCAAACTTCCCCAGCCCCACTGTCCATTGGCCCCATTTCCCTGTCCGTTTTTTACGGTGGAATCACCAATAATAAATAAGGTCGGTTTATGCTGTTTTTCCAAAAAAGACATACTGATCACAGCGAAAAGGACCACAGCCCAAGGCAACAATTTCAATTTCATCTTCGTTTTTATTTAATGTATTGTACTAATTGGCTTTTAATTCTCCGAAATCCTTCGATAACAGACAATGCATTTTCTCGCGCCCCAGCTTTATTCGTATGGGTATGGTCACCTGGAAAATAATTGGATTTTACCCGTTCAGCACCAAGCTGATCATATTTATCTGCGGTAATACTGTTCAGATCCAAAAAGGGAACGCCCTGTTCTTCTGCAATCTGCCTAGCCCACAAGCCAAAGTCGTTGTCGGCTCGTTTCACCTTACCTTGATTATCCCATTGGTTGCGCGGAATCATGGATAACAAAATTGGTGTTACCCCCTTTTTCTTTGCTTCAATCACAAAACGACGCAGGTTTTCACCGTAAGTGTGCACGGTCTCCTTCTTTCCATTTCCCCAATCCAGCACAACGGAGTCCTGGCCGATGCCCCGTAGCACACCCCGATAGCCTTGTTTGCTGGTATCGGGCTTACTGCCCTCGTTATGGCCAAACTGAATCAATAAAAAATCTCCCGGCTTGAACAAAGAATCAACTTTTGCCCATCTTCCTTCTTTGACAAATGTTCGTGTACTACGCCCCGCCATTGCATGATTGTCTACACGGATTCGTGTCGTATCCAATAATTCAGGAATCAGGGTACCCCAGCCCCAATATTCCTTATTGCTGTTCTTAACGGTCGAATCACCGATAAGATAAATCGTAGGTCTATCTTGCTGTTTTGCAAAGGATATCAAAAGAACGGCTGTCAGTGCCATCCCTATCCATTTTATTGTATGCTTCATTTGCTAACTTATCTATTTCTTTTAGTCAAAAAATCCAAATCGCGCTTCCAAATTTCTATTTTTTATGGGCATACTTAACCAGCTGAATGTTCGGCTTGACCGGACGATCCATACCTGCACCGAGATAATACCCCGTATGTGGCGGTTGATTGTAAGCCACATTCTGCCATGCTATGCTCAAGCGATACTGTGGATCATGCATCAACGTATATACCCTTTGCGTTGTAGGGATCGTTGTTGTATAGATACGTAGGCTTTGGTTGTCATCTGCACGTAGGATCAATTCTTCACGCCAATCGCCAAAGATATCCGCGCTCAGGTTAGGTGTACTTTTAGTTCCATTGATCGATGATGCTCCAATCCCCGTAAAGATTCGTTCTATTTTTCCATTTTTATATTTTTCAATATAGTTACTGTTTAAAAGTTCCCGGCTCAAATCAGCATCCCACCAAATCAGAAAATTGGTCGATCTCGGAGCCGGCCCTACACGATTACCTTTGGTATCGTACATATCTCTAGATCCCAGCCACCACAGATACGCCCCTTTATGATCGGGATCTATATTTGCAGCAACACCGCGGGGAATATCTTGGTTTATTGCACTTTTAAACAATATTGCACCAGTTTTGGCATCCAATAAAGCCACGCCGGTCCCTTTCCGCCCTCCTTTCAGTTCATGGATTCCAAAGATCTCCAGGCCGGGTCTTTCAGGATCTAAGTCACCGACATGCAGCGCATCACCATGTCCCAGTCCTGTACTGTATAGACCTTTGCCATTATCATCAATAACCATCGAACCAAATACAATTTCATCTTTGCCATCCTGGTCAACATCCGCGACCGTAAGATTATGATATCCCTGTCCGGAATAAGGATCTTTACGAACTTTGCTATCAAATACCCAGCGGTTCACTAATTTTTTATCTTTAAAGTCCCACGCTGCCAGAGCTGTCCGTTCATAATATCCCCGCGTCATCACAACACTTGGATGTACACCATCCAAATAGACTACACAAGCTAAAAATCGATCGCTGCGATTAGCATTTGTATCTCCCCATGAATTTAGCTCTCCACGTTCTGGTAGATAATCTACAGAGCTTAGGGCTTTGCCCGTCAATCCATCAAATACGGTTAAATATTCAGGTCCTTTCAATATGCGACCAACAGTCCGCGAATTTAATACGGTATCACGCCAATCGGCCTGGGCATCACCAATGACATTTCCCAGTCCATCTTTCGTACCGTCGGCCGTTTTGCAGACCAGCTCCGCACGGCCGTCACTATCGAGGTCGTATACCATAAATTGGGTATAATGTGCTCCTTCCCGGATATTTTTACCCAAATTGATTTCCCAGAGAAAAGTACCATCTAGTTTATATGCCTGAAAAATAGGTTCCGAAGTAATCCCATTGTGTGCGTTGTCATGTCCAACACCCGTCTGATGAACAATCAGTTCGTAAGTCCCGTCGCCATCCAAATCACCTACAGAAATATCACCAGGAGTGTACCCTTTGGGAGTACATAAAGGAATATTTAAATATTGCTGTACTTTTTGATCTTTCGATAAGGTCAATTTAGCAACTTCTTTTTCTTTACCTCCGGTTACTATATCCAAAATGTAAGTAACATCTTGATTCAAATCGACATGATCGTCCAAAAAATTAGTCCCTTTGGTCAAAGGTGAAGTATTTAGTTTTTTCTGCTTGCCATTCCCTTCCTTTCTATAAATTGCAAAGGCCGTATCAAAATCGTCAGTGCCAAGCAAACGCCAGCTTAAAAAAACAGCGTTGTCCGTCGTTTTTACACCCACCATCCCCCGATCCAAAAACTCCATTTTACGTTGGCCTGAAACGGCTAGGGAACCGATCAGTGCCCCAGTCAAAAGAATAAGTTTTGTCTTCATAATTCAAGGTCTAAGCCACAGCAATATGCTGGTACATATTATTATTGCTTTTTATTATTAACAGTTACATTATTTAGGACAAAGTTTTTAATATATTCCCTGTGAATCGCTGGATCTTTGGCTGCACGGACGTGCATATTTTGAAATGTAAAATCCGACAGCACATATTGTTCCGAATTGAGGACATCGAATACGATGTCGCAATCCAGATCTATATTGCGTAGGACAATATTTCTTGCATAGGACATTTTAATATCTTTCTCGCCCTTCAAATCAAAAAATTGGGTCCAAGGTTTAATAAACAACATGCTATTAACATTTCCCTTTACATTTTCGATCAAAATGTTTTCATATTCTTGTGGCGTATCTGGCCGCATCTTTAACTGCAACAGCTTGCGTGCTTTATCTAAGGTATTGTTCCTAAAAATCACATTATAGCTATGAATAGATTCACTACCACAAGTCAGTGCACTATGACAAAATCCAAAGAAACAGTTCTCAATAATAATATTTGAATTAGGTCCATTATTAGGATCTTTGTCGGACTTAGGCCCTTTACCACCTTTTAATGCAATCGCATCATCGTTAACGGATAAGTAACAATCCTTAATCAACACATTACGGCAGACATCCAAATCGATCGCATCTGAACTAGGCGCTTTCACAGGTTCCTTGGGCGCCGAAATGTGCAAACCGATCAATTTGAGATTTTCACATTTATAATAATGTGAGGTCCAAAACGGTGAATTGATCAAACGAATGCCCGAAATTTGTACGTCCTTGCTATTGGAAACATAAAGTAAGCGTGGGCGCATCTCGTCCATATTTGTGCATTGTGGATTAAACTGTCTTCGAAGCCAAAAAGATCGCCAGTAGCGCAACCCGTTTCCATCGAGTGTGCCTTTACCCGAAATTGTAAATCCATCCACCTGATCCGCATTGACAAGCGCCAAAAAATATTTCACTGTCTGACCTTCCATTCGAGTCTCCGCTAGCGCAAAATCTGCGATATCATCGCTTCCTTTTAACACAGCCCCTTCTTCCAAGTGCAAGTGTGTCTTTGGTTTAAAAAATAATGAACCACTCAGATAGATCCCTTTAGGTACGACGACGACACCGCCTCCACTTTCATATGCTTTATCAATTGCTTGTTGGATTTTGGCAGTTTGTACGATGGTGCTATCTGCGACCACACCAAAATCCGTGATGAGAAATTTCTTTCCGAGCGTTCCGATCTCAGTCGATTTTACAGTCTCGAACCATTTTGAGATTGCTGTTCCGTCCGGAAACTTTCCTTGCGCATGTGCATTGGACAAAATCGCAATTGATGTGAGTAGATATAAAAATCGAAAGAATTTTTTCATCATATTTAGTTTTTTTAAGTCTTGTTTCCCCGCTTGTCTACAGCTTAATTAAAAAGTGTAGACAATGCCTTCGAATTGATTAGCGTATTTAAGGATGCTTAAATAAGTAGCTAGTTTTAAAAGTATCAACATTTTTAACAAGAGCCGTCCTGTAGTATCCTGAACAAACCAGACAATACAGTCAGAAAGTGCTCGTTTTCATGTATAATAAGGTTAAAAACAAGGATTCAACGTCATTCGTAATATATTTGTTATAGAATTCTCAACTCCAACCCCACACCAACTTATGACCAACTCCTAACTGTAACCACGTTGAGTGCACAGTGAGTCCACGTTGAGTCCACCTTTTAGAGGTTGATTCACCATGCTCTCACCTTTTTAACAATCCGCTTGCAGTCAGGAGTTGATATGGATTTGGTGATACCTTATCCTTAAGAAAATATATCCAAACCACCTTGTACTGTCCTGCTTGGTAAAATTAGGTTCCCCCTTGATTGTTCCTTATTTTTAGTCTTTATTGTTTTTAACCAATTGCTTAGAACCTCCTGATGAAAAATAAACTGGATATTCCATATAGCCTTAAAAAACACAAACCGAGCTTGCGTGCTCACGAAATAATTATTAACATGAAATATAAATCAATCTTCACCCTTATTTTACTATCGATCGCTTTTACTCGATTGAGCGTCGCGCAGATCAGCAAAATCAACCAAGACGATATTAAAATCAAAGCTCCTTTTGAAATCCCAGTATTTAAGGTCCCAAATTTCGAGCATTGTAAAAACTACGATATCCGCGATTTTGGTGCACGTCAGGGTGACAAGGAAAGTACTACCGCAGCAATTGCGAAGGCCATTGCGCTAGCGACAACATCGGGTGGCAATATCATTATTCCTCCAGGTGAATGGTCAACAAAGGCAATACACCTAAAGAGCAATGTAAACTTACATGTCAGTGCAGGAGCAACACTATTTTTTTCGGGCGACCCGAAAGACTATTTACCTGCTGTTCACAGTAGTTGGGAAGGGCTGGAGTGCTATAATTATTCGCCATTGATCTATGCATACGAAGCGACAAATGTTGCCATTACCGGTAAGGGAACCATAAAAGCAGATCTGACTGTTTGGGAGAAATGGTTTCCGAGACCAAAGCCGCACATGGAAAGCATCAAAAATCTCTATAATTGGGCACAAGAAGGGATGCCTGTGGAACAGCGCCTCATGGTCAACGACACATCCAACCTTAGACCTCAGTTTATTCAATTTAACCGTTGCCAACATGTGAGGGTCGAAGATATCAAGATCCGAAACAGTCCTTTTTGGACCTTGCATCTCTACCTAACGAAAGATGCGCTTATCCGTGGCATCGACATCTACGCTCATGGGCATAACAATGATGGAATTGACCCAGAAATGAGTCAGAATGTATTGATTGAAAATTGTGTATTTGACCAAGGGGATGATGCTATTGCCTTGAAGTCCGGTAGAAATCCCGAAGGCTGGCGGTTGAAAACACCAACAAAGAATATTGTGATCCGCAATTGCGAGATCCGTGACGGTCATCAGCTCCTTGCCGTTGGGAGTGAACTCTCGGGAGGGATTGAAAATATTTACGTAAACAATTGCACGGTACTGCCGAATGAGAAGCTCATGCATCTACTTTTCATCAAAACCAATGAACGTATGGGCGGTTACGTTAAAAACATTTATTTTTCAAATATCAAAGCCCAAAACGTAAAGGAAGGTATACTTGGAATAGATACGGATGTGCTCTATCAATGGCGCAACCTGGTACCAACCAAAGTAAAAAAACTGACTCCAATAACGAATGTCTATCTTTCCCACATTAAAGCTGAAGTAGGGCAGTTTGTCTCGAAGATCAATGGCAATCCCGAACTTCCAATTCAGACCGTACAATTGAAGGATGTACATCTTAAAAAAACAACATCAACCGCTATTCAAAATAAATACGTCAATGATTTTTCCTACACGAATAACGATAAAAGTGAATAAAGCACAACCTTTTTGGGTTCAAGAAACCTAAATAAGCATTATTGAAAAGAATACATACTATTAGGGTTATACCATAAAAAAGGGCTTTTCTATTAACATAGAAAAGCCCTTTTTTATGCATTATTCTTTTAATCTGTCAACACATTAACCTTAGGCATCACAAATTGTGTATTTTCTTTTTCGCCTTTTGGGGTTCCAAAGTAAAAATAGAGTGTCCGGTTAATCCTTTTATCCATTTGATTAAGCTCACCCGCGGGTCCATTCACGGCAGCATTTCCATTAATTCCCAATGCCAGTTTTGTTCCAATAGGGGGAATAGCATCTAAAAAGGAAATATCTCCAGACGGCAATTGCGGATAGCCTTTGGGACCGGAAATTCCGTAAAACTCGAACAATCGCACAAATAAATCTTCCTGATCTGTTGCGACCAAAAACTTGCCTTGCACTGTATTGAATTGTACCCAGCTAACATCGGAGAAGTAGCCTTTAAATTCAGGAAATGCCCATGGACCAATACCGGCTTTTCCATCATTGTACATTTTTTCCCATGTATTTAGGGTGACACCTTGCATCCTATTCTTCCATACGCGATACGGCCCATTACCGAGCCATTTGGCCCCAATAATATAGTTTTCAGGAAAGTTGAAGCTTACTCCGGCATAAGGCACCGTTTTTTTCATATTGTAAGCATAATCAAGTTTCAACCAGCCGTCTGGCCGCATCGTCCAACGGATAAAGCTTAGATTGCCATCAAACATAAACTCAACAACTTCATTTTTTCCATCCTGCCAACGTTTAGCACTTTTCAGCTCCGACTGTCCATCAATAAGCACCGGGCCATTATTAAAAGCTAATTTCATGCTATAATCATTGGCCAGATCAACCAATAATCCTGTTTTTTTGGAGATAAAAGCTGTTATTCCGTTTGCCTTGAGGATATAATTCACACTGTCCTCTTTCGCTTCAACATCGGTCGAAGATTTTAAAGGTAGAATTTCAGCTGTAAGAACCTGATTGGATTTTACACGCCATGTCCAAGTATAAATTTCCTCCCCATGTGGGTCAGTTGCCGTCAATATTAGCGCATCATACTGTTTCCAGTCTGCAGGCAAATTCAATTGCACGTTTCCTTTTTGAGTCGGAGCCAATACAGGACTACTTATCTTTAGATTCAACACTGAGTCCACCCCCGCTTCTTCGGCATAGGGCTGTTTATAAGTAATCAATTTACCCTCAAACCTGCAATCTTTTAGGTCGGTAAAGTGATAACGATTTTCCACCGGAATAGTTCCATTGAAGTCGGAAGGTAATTTCTTCATCGTAATATGTACAGGTGAATAGATTTCCCGAATAGCATAGAAACTTCCCTCTTTTTCGCGATGTGGCCCAAGGATTCCATCGGGGGCATTTACGCGGTTGACATCAATCACATTGTTGAAATCTGTACGTACGATACCTTCATCTGCAAAATCCCAAATAAATCCGCCTGCACCTAATTTGGCATTCCAGTGCAACTCCCATATATCTGCTAATCCTGCTGCGGCGCCGCCATCGTCCTGTGCATGGAGAAATTCAGTCGGCATGTAAATGTTTGGCCCTTCCAGAATTTTTTTTGTTGAATAAAAGTCTTCATAATGGTTGCAATCGATTCCATTGATGGCGTTCCCAGGTCTATGATGTGCATGGATTACCGTTCTTGCCGAAAGATCATATTTTTTATACTCATCAACAAGTTCTTTATTATGCCCGCCTTCATTGCCATTGCTCCAAAGTATAATGGACGGATGATTGGCATCTCGAATAACCATTTCTCGCACTAGCTTTTTACCCACAACGGTGCTATATGCCTTCTGCCATCCGGCCAATTCATCCAAAACATATAAGCCCAATGAATCGCAATAGGCCAAAAACGATCTATCTGGCGGATAATGTGAACAGCGTACCGCATTCATGTTCATTTCTTTGATCAGTTTAACATCATTCAGATCCAATTGTGCGTTCACAGATCGTCCAGTTTCGGGCCACCATACATGACGGTTGACACCTTTCATCTTCACTTTTACACCATTGACATAGATACCATCTCCTTCTCGAACTTCGATCGTCCTGAAACCAAAACGATCTTGAGATTGATATCCTTTATTCTTCCCATCCCATAGGGTGTACGTGACCTGATACAAGTTTGGCGTCTCCGCTGTCCACAATAACGGTTTTTCCACTTTCATTTCGATCAATTTTACCGAATCTTTCGCCATAATCGGGAACTTCTGAGTTGCGATCACGTTGCCCTTCAAATCTTTGATCTCCACCTGTAGATTAGTGGCTTTAGATAAGCTTTCTAAATGCACGTTGCTTCGAAAAGTTCCATCTGCTTTTGCGTCGATAGCTGTCCAGCTGATATGCTCTTGTGGTGTCGCCTCGAGGTATACGGGTCTATAAATACCGCCTAAAATCCAATAATCTGCAAGGCGCTCGGCATTGTTAACAGATTTATCAGAAGACATTTTTGATACAGTCGCTTCCAATATATTGGCCTTGTCAAAGCTGATCTTGTCGGTGACATCGTACTTAAACTGATAGAATGCACCTTGGTGGATATCTCCAGCTAGTTTACCGTTGATCTTAACTTCAGTATCTGTCATCGAACCTTCAAACACAAGGCTTATTTTTTTACCTTTCCAGTTTTTTGGAACAGTAAATTGATGCCGATACAAACCTTTCTCATCGTAAAAGATGAAATTCTTGCCATAGGTCACATAGTCCCGACCATAGTTATAAGCCCCAAATCCCTGTTGTTCCCAATGACTGGGAACTGCAATCTTATCCCATTTTCCAGCCTTACGTCCCCCAGTTACCCAGAAGTCCCAATTGACCGTATGAACGTTGTCCGTTCCTGAGAGATAGTGTATTTCCTTCATCGTTTGTGCTGAGGCAATATTTGCCATTATAACGTATATCAAAGTAAAGAAGGCAATTCGAATTTTAAGCATAGGTTTATTCATTGAATTAGCAAACCTCTAAAATAAAAAGTTCAGGACACTTAAGCATCCTGAACTTACCTGAATGGTTTTATTCACCAACATTTTATTTAGGCATACCATACTGTTCAGACAGAACAGCACAGGATGACAAATCACTTCAATATACTTAAACTTGCCTTACTAAATTGGCTATTCCCAAATTTAGGTGGTAAGTACGTAAATTATAATTTAGATGAAACCAAATGAGTTTTATCAAAGGAACGCCAACAAAATAGTATCATATTTTTTATCATAAATTTAGGATTAATTGGTTATTTTAAAGGTTTTCATTCTCCCCGTTTGAAAACCTTTTTTTATAACAATCACTTCTATTAAGATGGCAACAGTATTATAATTTGATCATTACAAAAGCGTGAATATTTCGAAAGAAAGATCTCAGAAATACACTACTCCGTTCTAAAAGGTAAAGTAGGCAAGCCTTCCTTATTAAAAAAATTAGCGCACGTTTTCCAAATAAAACACACTAAAATAAAGTTTCAGGGACTATACATAGGATTATCAGTTTGCTTTTAACAGATTTGATAAAACCGTTTGATTTATCGTAAAAGCTGTTCCATGACGTACTCCCTTCGGAAAGCTCACCAGATCGGAGACATCTTCCCAGTTGACGCCGTCTTTGCTTCGTACAGCTCCATATTTGTGGTCGCGGTATTTATCAAAATATACATATATATACTCCCCAACCTGCAGCGGAGCAGGCCCCTCCGCCCAATAATTTCCTGTAATCGGCTTAGAGACAGTCGTCGGAAATCCTTTCGCTAAACGCTTTGTTGTTGTGATCCGAATATTTTTCTCAGGTGGGTTAGAATTTTCATTTTTCAACACCATCATGTATTCCTTATTGCCTTTTTGTATAATGGCCGCATCGATGACACTAAATTCGGGATCAAAATATAACTTGGTTTTTGAAAAACGTTTAAAATCCTTTGTCGTGACGTTATACATCCGATGGTTTAAGCCTTTCTCACTGTCGCTGGTCTGTACCTCTTTATGTCGACCAGGGATCGTCGTGGCCCAAATGATATAATATTCCTTCGTCGCCTTGTCGTAAAAAAGCTCCGGAGCCCATGCATTTTTCGCATCAGGTTCATCTACCATGACTGGAATTTCTTTTTGTTCGGTCCAATGTACAAGATCTTTGGAAGAAGAATATCCGATAATTTTATCCCACCAACCCGTTGTCCATACAAGGTAAAAGGTTCCATCCGGCCCTTGGCAAATACTGGGATCACGCATCAGCCTATCTTTTCCTACCGTTGGTACTAAGAAAGCTTTTCCCTGATTCAAGGGTTCCCATTTCAGTCCATCCAAACTATAAGCAAGATGCAGTCCGTCAGCACCATTACCTATAAAATAAGAGAAAAGGTAGACAGAAGATTGTGCCTTAACGAGGCAAGTTAAAATAACGAGGAGCGTGACTAGAAATTGTTTTTTCATTTTTATAATCTTATGAATAAGTCTATAACGAATTTCCATTATAGAGCAGGAAACGAATACTTTAATCCAAATATAGTGTTACTTCATCGACCACTACGCCCTCATCAAGCGCTTTGATACGCAATATGTCCTGTTGCAATGAAGCAACCTTAAATTTAATCGTTCGAATGGCCTGGTTGCGCAAGACATTCTCTTTCCACTCCTCACTTCGTCCAATTGTTTTATAAGAAATGGCAGGCGAATGCTGTTGCCCCAAGGAAACTTCAAAACGCAAATCATCTGAAGAGACCGGGTGTGTAGGCAGCAAGTGGACGACAATGGTAACAGAATCGCCCTTGAGCCCTTTGAGCGGATAACTGGCTTCTACATCCAATGGGATAGCTCCGGCCTGCCCTTCATACCCCAAACCTTCATATCCTATTGAGCCTTTTAGATCTCTACCAGGAATCCGCTTGACGGGCTGATCATTATTGGCCAGTGGAGCAACTGCTTTCCCTTCTATAATCTTATCGAAAACAGCAAGGTTTCTGGGTTTATAATCCATTATCCCCTTCCACTTTCCTTTATTCAAGGCATTGTATTGCGCAGTTAAGGAAACGATTTTATCATACGCATCGTGGCTTTTTTGCCATTCAGCTTTGCCATGACGTGCCAACTGCGCATAAAGGTGTTTTTCATTCATCTTTGCCGCTGCAACAACCGGATACAGCACTAATTCAAAATATGCATCCTTGCGATCCAAGGGGACTGATGCCTCAATTGAGGTGGCTGCATCTTGAATATGTTTATACTGCACCAATCGCTTTTTAATCTGCTGTTCGGACCAAGGTAGGTCTTTCACAATTTTATAGGCTGGATCTTTTTCTTCCGTACGTGTATTTCCCATAAACTCAGGTTTTCGAATATGAGCCAACCGATAATGTTCCTGCATAATCGGCACGATCTTCTTCGCCAAACGACGTCCAAATTCCCGTTGCAAAAATTGATTCAGATGCTGGTAGATGCCTATTTTTTTTACCTGGTCCATATCCCAGGCCATGTCCATCAGGAGTTCAATCTGATATTCAGCAGGCTTAATATCCCCAACATTGACAATCCACATTTTTTTAACATCATGTTGATAAGCTGTATTAAGCTGCTGATAAATCAGCGCCGGACTCATGGTCGACAACCAAAGATAATCATGTGGTCGTCCCCAATAGGAAACATGATAATACAGTCCATTACCACCCGATCTTTTTCTTTCTATCGGATTTGGGAAGTGGGTGATATAACCATAATTATCGTCACACCACATCAGTGTTGTATAGTCAGGAAGATCCATACCGGCCCTATACACGTCTAATACCTCTTTATAAGGTATAACAACCTGAGGAATCTGCGCTGGGTCTGCATTGACATATTTTTTCAACAGACCCGTTTGATCTTTAATGACCTTATTGATCGCATCTTTATAGGCTTCAGTTGTTTTGACGCCTTCCATTGCTCCATCGTGTTTCCCGCGCATACCCAGTGTAAATATGTTATGGGATTGCCCCAGTGTTTTGAGTCGATTGGACCAATAATCAACAATCTCATTTTTATTTGTCAAATAATTATAGGGCCCCCGACCTACGATATCCCATTCCGTCGCACTGTTTCGAGCGAGGGGTTCACAATGCGATGAGCCGATATATATTCCATATTTTTCGGCCATTTCGCGATTTCCCTGGACAAAATAGAAAGGAACAGTTACTTCATGCATTGCTGGCCAAATTGAATTAGCCCGCAGCCTTAATAACAGCTCAAAAATACGTGCATAGGTCTTAGGCCCTATCGTCGCCATTTTTTTTGTTTTGGCTGGATCAATTCCTCCATCTAACTTTGCTTCGGGTTCATAGGTTTTGCTGCTCCAAGGTGTCAATCCCCAGTCCTCATCATTTAAAAAAATTCCCCGGAATTGCACTTTAGGAAATTGCTTGTCTTCAAAATCGACGGGCAGAGAAATTGTTGATTTTTTAAGGGGAACCACATCTGCCCACCAACTCCATGGAGAAACGCCCAATTTTCTAGAAATTTCCATCACTCCATATGCCGTACCTCTAGCATCAGATCCTATCACTAAAAGTGTCGGTACTTTTTCTATCGGAAGCACCTTCAAACAAAACATTTCCCATTGACCTTCCATTTCAGGAAGACGGATATGATAATCTTTTATCAATTTGCCAATTATTGGATCATGCAATTCTCCAACGATAATCCCCCCAGGATCAGCATTGTCGATTCGTTTAAAAGCAGATTGACCAACTTGTTGTGCATCTGCATCCAAAAGTTCCAAAGCGGTTTCAATGATAGGATTTCTTCCACCATAATAAATATCCGCAGCCCGATTATTTTTGATCAGATTGAAGCCTGAGCCGGCAAACAAGGGCACAATTGTCAAACAGAGGTTTATAAAAACTAAAATAGACTTCTTCTGCAAAGCTGGATATATCATATGAATTGAATGAGGCTATTTTGCACCCGACTGAATTCGGATGACAGTTAACGAATAAGGCGGTAATTGCTGGTTTTTAAGCTTGTCAACGGACATGGTCTTTTCTTCGGGTTTTGCCGTTTTACTTTCCAATTCCCCTGTCAACTGAGCGACAAGAGCCGTATCACCCTTCAAATTGAGTTGATCCAATTCCAATTGTATATTGACCGCAACAGGCAAAATATTAACCAGCTTTACAATGAGTGATTGATCTTTCGGATCTTTAACAATAGAAAATGCCACACGCTTCTGTACCTCAACGTCAGCATTAGCATAAACTGTTTCTACTGGAATATATTCGGTTCCGTTATTATGCCCAAATAATTGCTGTACATAATAGGATGGTGTTAAATTTACATCAGTATTGGAGAAATAAATAAGATCGGGGCGCCATTGCGTATAGCCATCTTTGGCCAACAATGGCGCATAAGAGGCCATCTTAACAACGTCACCATTTCTTTCCAATGCCGTGAGATATGCCGCTTCAGCCAATGCAACTTCCAAGGTACTCGCTCGCCCATGAATATGGGCAGCGTATTCGCCCAAATACACCTGTGATTTGCTGCGATCATATTTATCATAGAAGTCTTGATTATGAATAAACCAGCCCGGTGTCTGATAATAGTGTTCGTCCATAATGGGTACATTCAATTTATTAGCGATTTTCCAGCCCTCTACATAGTCGGTTCCTTCAAAAAATGGCCCTGCCGTTCCAATAACCTGTATTTCGGGATATTTTGCACGGATAGCGTTATAGATCATGGTAAAACGCTCCTCAAAAACATTCGATATTAAATCTTCGTTACCAACACCAATGTATTTTAGATGAAATGGCTCGGGGTGCCCCGCGGCAGCTCGTACCTTTCCCCAGGTACTATTTTTATCGCCATTGGCCCATTCAATCAGATTCAGTACTTCCTGGATGTAGTCATCCATATCTTCCATTGGGATACCACATTGTTGTCCACCCAATGGGTGACCATGAGCACCCGAATTTTGGCAGGGTACACCAGCCGCCACTACAGGAACAGCATAGGCACCGATGTCTTCACAAAATTGAAAATACTCGTAATACCCCAAGCCCACGGTTTGATGATATCCCCACATGTTACGCTGTGGCATACGGCTTTCCAGCGGCCCTACAGTATTAGACCAATGGTAGATATTTTCAATTCCATCCCCATGTGCTAAACAGCCACCCGGAAAACGGACAAAACGGGGATTCAATGCAGCTATAGCCTCGGCCAGATCCTTCCGTAATCCATTTTTTCTCCCTTTAAATGTACGCTGAGGGAATAAAGAAATCAGATCCAAATCCAATTGTTGTCGGTCTGTAAATACAAATTCCAATACGGCATCCTTACAGGTTTCATTGGATGTCAATACCAATTGATATTTTTTCCAGTTTTTACTGTCAACAATTACGGATTTCTCATCGAGGATTTTTCCGTCTTTTGTACTTATCCGGATCTTTAGTTTAGGTACTTTACCAACAGTGCCCCTTCCGAAAAACGAAAGATCATAGCGTTCGTTCTTATTTAAGGCAATGCCATCGTAGCCTATATTTCTGAGGATACCTTCACCTTGCAATCTCGCATAATGTTTATTATTAGGATGAATTGGATTGATGCTGTCAATATGAAATTGTCCCGAGCCATCCATACGCCAAGCAGTTTTCGCGTTCCAATTTTTATCACGGCCTTGTTTATCACTCAATTTATATTCAAAGTCTCTATTTTGAATCAATTCTGCATAAAGACCTCCGTCTGCGGCATAATTAATATCTTCAAAAAAAACACCCACCAACATATCACTGATGGACTTCGTTTGCCCTACCTTCGGCGTTAATTTGACATCCAATGGCTTTAGGCCAGGGAAGCGGGCGTCATCGTCAACGCTTCGTTCGGACCATTGTTTTTGCTTAAGCAGCGCGAGATCATAATGCTTGATTAATTCTTTAATAACAGACCATGAAACTTTCAACTTGGTTCCACGTAAACTTTCGCCATTCATGGAGATATTATCACGAGTCAATAAACTGTTTTTCACAAAAGATACCACTGATTTATCCAAATCATTTAATGCAATAAAATAATCTTGTCTGCCCCAATTGAAAAAATCGGATGTAAAAGTATATGCATAAGGACCGTCACTTTCAGTACTTAATTGCCACGCACAGGACCAGCCGCCTCCAGTTCGTGGAAACAATACAGGATTTATCATCCGTTTTTCTGATCCCCAGCGTCCATAATCTGACTTTACAAAGGCAAGTTCTGTCCCGATGGAGTTCCATTGCTTACCATCCAAACTCCAGGCATATAATAGCCCTTCTCTGCCAGCATTCTTTTCTTTTGCATAAGCAAAGAAATAAGCCGAATCCGGTTCAGAAGTCCCGCTGCTATAGGCATATGCAGGGGTAGTGAAAATCCAAAATAGACAAAAAAAGCAGATCGCTTTTGCCAGAAAAAAATAGTAGATTCTAAATTTTAAAGAAACTCGTTCCATTGGTTATAATTAATCAGAAATACTTATAAATGTAAAAATTACATTTATAAAACGCAAATGGCATTATCAAAAGATTACACTGTCATTGACATGTTACGATTACATACTCGTCTCACGATAATTACTCGATTTGAATGAGCTGTTGATAGAGCCTAGAAGTATCGATTACCGCTAACAAGTGGTATGGTATCTCTACACAATGATATTAAACAATTTCGAATTCACTATCCTGCTGTCTCATGGTCAACATCTAAGACAAAGAAAAAGGCCTGCACAAAGCAGACCTTTAACCATTAAATCAATAATCCAAACGTATATCAGGTTTACCGCAATTTAAAAGGTAAAAACCAATTTTTCATATCCATCAACTTGCTACGTACTGCTCCAGCTTTCGGGTTATTTGCTTTCAGCAATTTCTCATAGACTTTATCGGCTAGGAAAGCTGGATCGTTACGGCGTTTTGCTATACGCATCAGGTCAGACCAGCGTTCACCCTCAAACGCTAATTCATAAGCTGATTCTTCGATAATCTTATCCTCCAGATCTGATTTCGGCACGTCGAAGGCTGTCATCATACTTCCGTAACCACCGACTGTACCCGGACCATATTCAATGCCTGAGAATTGCCAACGCGGCATGGTAGCCCGTCCACGGATTCCCGAATTCCGATACCAAACTCCGCGCACAATACTCGCATTGTCGCGTGCGTCAAAATAATAGGGCGAAGACTCAGCATAAGTGGTCCGATTTGTCCCAAATCCTTCATAAGTTATTTCGGATTCCAATTCGAAAAAATTACCCGGGGCAATTGTTCCTGCACTCGTAAACGCACCATAATAAAAGGTACTAATCAGGCCCCAATTCGCTAATGCATAGGCCAAACGTCCCTGACCATCCCGATTGGCAGCCTCAGCAAAGCGCAAGTGCGCCCCTGCCGCTCGATTGATGTTCCAACGACCGCTTTTATTTAACAAGCTTAATAAATCCCCTGAATTATCCGTGAATTTTGTAATCACTGGATCACCATTCGCAGCAACTTCATAAGATAGCTTACTCCGGGGATCCCAGGGAATACCCGCATTATTGGTCTGTGAATTCCATAAATCAATCACCTTTTGGGAGGGCTTAAGTGCATAGTTACCTGACTTAGAAAATAGCTCTATAAAAGGATTTCCAGGGGCAAAAGAGTTGTGATATGGAATTGACCAGTTCCATTCGGAATTCCATTCCCGCACCGTGTTCGATAGCGCAAACATACTTCGCCAGCCTGCTGTTAAGGAATTTACCAAAGATGACCCCTCCTGGGCTCTCGCAAAACTTACATTAAAGTAGCTCCAGCCAATACGGTTGAAATTGAACAGATAATCAATATTACTGTTATTGTCTTCAGCAGACAGCAATCGCTTATAAGTCTTTGCCGCTTCATAATAGTTTCCTTTCCAAAGATAGAGTTCGCCCAGGACATGAGCCTTGCTGATGAACACTTTCTGTGTGCTCGCGCCATCTGTCGTAAAAACCAATGTGCTACCTGTTGGGTAGGCATACGGATCCTGATAAGGCAGGTCTTTTGTGTCACTAATGAGAGAATCAACCAAATTATCGAAAATTGTTTTCGGATAGTTCTCCAAACTTTTAATCTCATCAACACTTTCAATGGTATTTTTGATATAGGGGACATTTCCAAAGTGAATCCCTAATTGTAAATACAACCATGCACGTAGCATAGCGAGGTCAGAATACCGCTGATTGAATTCGGTATTGCTCAACTTACCCTGTCGCTCCATCACCTTGAAGTTCTTCAAGGCATCATTGCAATTGAAGATAATTTTATAAAAAGCAGATGGATCTGCATAAGGATTATCTTCTGCTACTTCATGATTGGAAACTTGTTGCAAATAGGGATTTGCATTTTGTGTGACGTCCATGAGATCGGCCCTTAATTCGTTCAGGACAATATAACGTTCCCCTAACCCAGCTACTTGCCCATAAATCCCAAGCACTACCGCATCAGCATCGGCAAGCGTATTGTACATTTTTGAACTGTCCAATTTATCCTCGGGCGAGAAATCCAACGCTTTCTTACAAGATGTAAAAGATAGGCTACAGGCCAATAAGGCCCAGAGTGAATATTTCGAATATTTTCTGTATGTGATAAACATAGTATATTAAATTTTTATAAACCGATCCTCAATCCCAGCTGCACAGAGCGAACAATGGGTTCCAACGTCACATCAACCCCCTGATGAAAAACATCAGCAGACTGTGCAAATTCAGGATCATAACCTAAATACTTACTAAAAGTCAATACGTTATTGGCAGTACCATATAGACGGACATATTTGATGATACGTTTATTTACTGGAATACCGTACTCAACGGAAAGCTGACGAAGCCGAACATATGAACCGTCTTCTATCCATCGATTTGAAAATCGACTATTTCCCATTGGATCGTTGAGCGCAACGCGAGGCACATCAGTTTCCTGGCCTTCCGCCCGCCATCTATTTTGCAATAGTTCTGTCTGGTTATAAAATGTACTTCCCGACTCTAGTTGTGCCCGTGTATAGTTATAAATATCATTGCCTACGCTGAATGTCACCAATGCACCGAATTTCCAATTTTTATAGGTCAGGCTGTTATTCAATCCGCCCACTAAATCTGGATTGGGATCACCTATGATCATTCGATCACGATCATCAATGATCTTGTCGCCGTTACGGTCTGTAAACTTCCCATCTCCTGCCTGGAAAGGTATTTTATTACCTGTTGCATCTAAAATTGCTAGTCCAGAAGCGGCAGCTTCGGCACTGGTAAGATAGACACCGTTGAACTGGTACCCATAAAAGGCATTGGGTGCGCCACCTTTCTCGCTCACAAAAGTTCCACCGGCATATTGTGTATAGGATGTTTCGGGGAGATCTGTGATCGTACTTTTATAGTGACTTAGTGTCAATGAGGCATCCCATTTGACCGGACCGGTCAGAATACGTCCAAACAAGGAGAAGTCAATACCGCGTGTACGCATTGAACCATTATTATAGAGGTAGTAACTAATTCCCGAAACAGTATTCCCCGAATTATAGGCCAGCATATCACTTGTCCTATTTTGATAGATATCAACGCCTAAATTGATGCGTTCATTCAACAACGAAAGATCCGTCCCAACGTTTATTTTTTCTACTTTCTCCCATTTTAGATAAGGATTGGCAACACCATCGCGCACAAGTCCCTGGACACCTAAAAAGTTCTGGGAGATATAATTCTGCCGCGCATCATAATTTCCAATATCATCATTGCCTGTAATTCCATAACTCGCCCGAAGTTTCCATAATGAGATCGTACTATTTCCTTTTAAAAAATCCTCATTGGACAATAACCATGCAGCTCCAACTGCCGGGAATACTGCATATACCTTATCTGCAAGCTTTAAGCCTCCTTTTGCTTTTTCTCCAAAGCGGGAAGATCCATCCATCGATATGGATGCATTTAAGATATAAGTATTCTTCCAGCTAAAATTACCCATAGCATAGGCCGTCATATTTGCCCATTTACCGATATGCCCTCCATAAACCCGAGATGCCGGTGTTGAGTTACCAATACTGACCAGCTGATCGGTCGCCGAATTATAGCCTAGTGCATAGTCTTGTTCCGAATCATGCTTGTGGTACCGGACTCCACCAATAGCTTCCACTCGGCCCTGAGTTCCTAGATCCTGATTATATTGCAGACGCAAATCATTTGAAATCGAATAATAACGAGCCACCTGCGTACCGAGACGACTATAAACTTCCATATTATTTACCGTGTCCTTTGCGACTCCTTTTTTAGGAATAAAGAAATCCTCTTGCGCTTTATCATAGGTCACGGTAGACAGGTTACTTAACTTAAAATTTGTATTGAATGCATAGTTGAACACCAAAGAACCTAAAAACCGATAGGCCTTTTTATTATTAATCCCATTTTGTGTGATTTGCATCGGGTTGGAATAGCCGAAATAATCAGCTTCTGCATAATTCGGTGAAATGCTGCCGTCTGGAGCAATATCATGCGTATTTAAAAATGGAGACTTAATCAACGAAAGAAACAAAGGATTGGTCTTTGGTGATAATCCCTGATCCTTCAAGCTTTGCTGTCCATAACCCATGGAGATATTGGTCTGAGCAGTTAATTTTTTGGTCAGGTTCATGTCGCCGTTAAAACGTGCCGTATAGCGATTTTGCTTCGTGTTATCCAAAACACCCTGTTCATTGTTATAACCTACCGACAAGGCATACCGTGCTATATTATCTCCCCCTGTAACCCGAAGAAAATAATTCTGGTCGACCGTATTATTAAGCACATCTTTCTGCCAATCCGTTTCATTATGATATTTCGCATATTCTTCGAATTTTGGATTATCATTATTGAAAGGCATATTCGCAATTTCCTCACCACTGTACGTACTCGTTGCTAACAAGTCATTCAAATAACTTCGGTAAGCATAAGACTTCATGACGGGAATACGTTTCGGACGGAAATTATATCCTGTTGTTGCCTGCAAATCGATCTGTGTAGCCAACTCTTTTGAATGGTTTGTATTAATGACCACGACTCCATTGGAGGATTTGGCTCCATAAATATTAGCGGATACAGCGTCTTTCAATACCGTAATATCTTGAATGTCGCGCACATCAATATGCTGCAATGCATTATTGAGATGTCCTGTCGTTATAGAAGGACTCAAATGCTCCGCATTATACACAATACCGTCTAAAATATATAAGGGCTGATTATTGGAATACAGCGATTGCAAGCCGCGAATATTGAGATTTCCGCCAATAGAAGGTGTTCCTGAATGGCGGGTTACTTGTACTCCGGCTAGCTTGCCCTGTAGATAGCTAACGACCGTCTCAGAATTCTGTTCCCAGGCATTGAGTTCCAATTTATCGACTGCGCCAGTATTATTTAAAACTCCATTATCACCAAATACTGTCTCTGTTTTTTTATAGAAAGAACGATACCCGTCAGGGTACAGGACCACTTTCATTGATTTATCCAGCAGTACCGGTACCTGCTTAGCTATATATCCATCCAAAGAAACTTCAACAATTGCATTGGAAACCGGTAGCTCCAAGCGGAAATTTCCTTTACTATCCGTCAATTTTGCAACGTTACTGCCGTAAGTTATACGAGCACCTGCGATGGGTTTATTGGTTTGGCTGTCATAGACAGTACCTTTAACCGAATAAGCAGAAGTAACTTGTCCTTGTTGTTGTATATTGCGGGCGGCAGTATCTTGTTGCGCCCAACTGCTGTGCGCTCCCAAAGTGGAAATAAACAAGATAATACCCAATTTATAATTTATGTTGATCGAACTCATTTCGTTTTGCTTAGTTATTGAATAATCGGGACGAATCGGAGATATTCTAAAATAATAGGACCAGTACCATTGCTCATAACAAGCAAAGGCAGATTCCCATATTGGTCTTGCGTCACCTCACCTAAATAAACTTCTCCGTGATTGAGCGGCTGTACATCAAATGTCATTCGCGTATCGTTTGCACCCAAGTTATTGACGACTGAACGTTTGTATAAATCCACCTCATTCACCGAGATAAGTTTCGGATCAAAAAAGTAGACATATTGGATAAACGCTGCTGTTTGCGGATCACCAGCCAATCCCATAATTGCTCGTCCGTATACTTTATATTTAGCGACGTTCATACCTGTAGCGCGATACTTTACATAAAAGGAAGTAACTTTATGATCATATACTTCAATGTCATTGTATAAATTTCCTTCATTATCTCGCTTTTCCCTGAAAAAGGTATTTGATCGCTTATCCGTTTGCTTGTAACCGATGGGCCTTGCCCCCAATACCTTGATTTCCTTGATCTGATCCGCTAGTGCAAACTCAAGTCGCTTCACACGATAAACAACTCCATTACTGGCCTTTGTCCGCGAGATAATATTTGAGGGGTCAAGACTAAATTTGGTTCCCGCTATTGAAATCAGATTATTTGTAAGTTGATCCGTTGCCAATTCCCCCTCTACAATAAAATCGCGCAACAAAGCCTTTTTAGCAAAAAACGTAGTCGTACTGTCGGGACGGAGCGTATTCCCTTCCTCATAGGCTGTCGCATAGAAAGGTCTTAACTTAGCATACTCGGTCTCAAAATTTTCGTCGTCTACGACGAAATAGGTGTGTTTCTTATTTTCAGTCGTCATATTGCGACGTACTTCCGTATACCATACCGGACTATACCTGTAATATATGATATCACCCTCTGTGGACACTGTATCAAAGGAATTTACAGCCTCAATTTGCTTGGTGTCGGCAAAAAAGGTGCGTACTAGATTAAATATATTCTGAAGAGGCTTTAGGGGACGACCTACCACATGGTACAGTCCATTGCTCGCCACCAGATTCCCCTGAAGAGGTTCAACACCGTCAAATGCGCCATGCGTAAACTCCACATATTTATTGCGAAAGTTTAATGCCTTTACGGTATCAGCTCCTGAATTCACATTATAGACCGAATTGATAATATGGTAGCCTACAAAACTCTTGATCACCGCAGTATCGGAAAAATTATATTGATCCTGTACAGCAGCAATGGCGTCATTAGTTGGTACAATCAAGGTATAATTTTTCGATTCTTTCAACGATTCACCATAGCCCGATTTATTGAGCAGGTCCATAAAAGTTGAAAACTCAGCATGCTCGGAAATAATGGTGTACAAGTTTTTTTGAGCATCGGCATCACCTCCTCCAAAATGATCCTCCCAATTTTTGGAACAAGCAGACAATAAACACATGCCCAATACGACTAGGTAAATTTTATAAATTATAGCTTTCATAATTGTGTATCCTGTTATTTTGGTCTATAAAAAAGTTCACCTGAAATCTGATGAAATCTAGGGTAGTTCTGTTCAAGATCATCTGCGGGGATAAATTGGATCATATCCAGATAGACGGTATTGCTACCACACTTCTTATCTTTGATCGCTTCAAAACGGATGACATGTCGATCAGTCGTCTCGACATTGATAATACCGGCCAAACGGCCAACATTCAATGGAGCTTCACTACCCGATTTTGCCTTGAGTCCACCGGTAATATTATTTACATTGTAATCGCCTACCGTTGCCATGTAACGTTTGTAACCCTGTGCCAGCATCAGATTATCCGCATTTGCATTCGCGAGGTCGCTAACGCCCGAAGCGGTCAGACTTTGATTCAATATGATCGTATTGGGCAGGATTTGTTCATCCCCTTTTCCAGGATTAAACGTCGCTTGAATCTCTGGGGCATCGCCATGCTGGGCATAACAGATCCAGACTTTATACCGTCCTTTTACGAGATATGGAGTCTTAAATTCAATCCATTTTGCTCGCGCACTATTGTTCGCGCAAAGCGACAGACTTAAGAGGTCTCCATTTGCATAAGGGCGCTTCGTTTCTAAGGCTTTATAATAGTAATATCCGTTCGTACCAATGGTCGAAACCGTCAAACTATTAAAGGCAAAAGAATTTGCAATGGTTGCACCATTCGCCACCAATGCCTTCGAACTATTAAAATAGGCGCTTCCCAGTGCGTTGACTAATTCGGGAGAGGTCGCTATATCAAAATACACGGGCACCTGCTGGCGGACCTTAATCTTAAATGGCTGTTTCGCTTCATGCAGCACCCCATTGGACGCCAAGACATCGCTTTGTGATCTGTTGATTTCAGCACCCGCTTCATGAACCCCATTAAACACGTCATCATTCAATAAGATCTGCGCACCTAATAATTTGGTCGAAATAATCTCTTTTGGAGCCAAAGTATAGATCGTATTTGCGGCAACGATGTCTTCCAAGAATTTGATATCGTTGCTTAAATGGTAGGCCATATATAACCACAAACTATCTTTATGGCTTTTTACATTACCAGTCTGTGAATAGGCTGCTTTCATATCCGCATAACTTTTGATTCCCTGTAGCTGCAAAACGGAGTCTGACTCAACAATAGCGGTCTGAAAACGTTTAGCATCCGCCACAGCTACACCGCGTTGATAATATAAAGTATCATAAAACCCAGTCTCTTTTAAAGCCTCGGCAAAAATGGAATAACGAGGATTATTGCCTATCAATTCAGCAAGACTCTGTGCTGGTGGAACCAATACTTTATTTATGGAGTGAATAATGCCGTTACCACAGCTAATATTGGATCTAATAATTTTGGCAGATTTATTAATTCGGTAAATCCCATTTTGCACATCTGTGTATAAATATTCACCTAATAAGCTCGCTGTTTTGATTTTCCCATCAGTAAAACGTGTGCTGCCTACCGTATCCCTAACCACGTGGTATTTGACAAAATCCAATAGCTGCGCATCTGTAAAATCACTCAATCCTGTTTTTCCATTATCTTTGATCCAGGCATTAATGCTCTCATTATTGGGAGCAAACAGTGTGTAGGTACCATACGCACCTAGATAGCCCGCCGTTTTCGAGCGGTATAAGATTTCGGTCAATAAGGAATAATCAGTTTCATGTGCTTCCAAATAACCTGTAATATTCACTTCATCTGAAGTTGAAATTCGATATTTCTCTTTTTGACAGGAAAATATAAGCGCAACAGATAGGACAAACCATGTCCCTATCAGCCAATATTGTTTTCTAAAATTTCTTTTCATAACGATCTATTTTAGGTAAAATGGGTTTTGCTTCAACTGTTTGTCTTTGAAGAGTTCAGTTTCCAAAATGGGAAGATAATGGCTATCCACATCGCGCACTTTATTAATTGCGGATTGGCGTACATTAGCGTCTACAACTTTCGTTACAAGATCTACTAGCACATTGATGTTCGCATAATTATCTTTCTTTGCCAAGCGCAAAAGGTCAAACCAACGTTTACCTTCAAAAGTAAGTTCACGTGCACGCTCGGCGAAGACGAATAGGATGATTCCTTCTAAATCTGTCGCTTCAATATTCGGATCCGTAGCTCTTATGGCTTTACGTTTGGTTCGCAAATCCTCCAGAAGTGCCAATGCTTCCGTCCCTCGCCCGAGCTCTGCCAAAGCTTCAGCACGCATCAACATGACGTCAGAGAAGCGGTAGAGTTGGAAATTGTAGTAGTCGGGTGATTCCGTACCGAATTTTCTCAGATCTCCCGACATACCATACAGGATTCCTTCTCCACGACTGTCGAATAAATCTATATCTGTCCCTTCATTGGAAGGAAAAATCTCATTATTCAAGATATCCACATTGGCTGTGAATGGTCTACGTGCAGTCACGCCAATATTATACATCGGATTTTCACTGGAGTTTTTATGGCTCAACTCCCAAATCGTTTCCATCGTGCCACCATCAAAAATTTCGGGCAGTGCTGCGCCAATTAAACTATATCGTCCAGTTTCTAAAATTTTTGCGGTCTGCTCTTCTACTTTATCGTATTGTTCCAGCCATAGATATACGTCAGCCAACATCGCTCGAACCGCGGGTCTTGTCACCCGACCGGCGTTTGTCGCATTGTAACCCGAAGTATTGACATGGTATTCGGGTATCCAGTCCAAAGCCTGCAAGAGATCTTTCTCGATTTGCTTGAGCACTTCATCGCCAGTGGACTGCCCTACAGAAACAATATCGGTGTCTTTTGAGGTGCCTTTTAATTTTAAAGGGATATCCCGAAAAGTCCGTACTAAATAGAAGTACAAAAAGCTGCGGACAGCTAAAGCTTCCCCCAAATCTGTATTGTATTCTGCCTCTGTAAAAGTAGGATCTGCCAGCTTTGCCTGACCTGCATAATCAATCAGCAGATTACAATTATTTATCGCGGTATAAATAGCACTCCAGTCCGCGATTACATTTGTACTTAAAATATTGTAATTTTTTACCAGGCGATTGTCGTCTGTTGCATAACTTGTCAACCCAACTAGATCGGCCCTAAGTTCGCCCCAAGTGAACAATTGCTGTTCAACAGGTCCTGAATTAAGGGAAGAATAGATACCGATTAAGGCGGCATGGACATCCTCCTTTGTTTTCCAAAATTCTGCACGGGTTATTCCATCCTGCGGCTGTAAATCCAGCCATTTATTACAAGAATTGAGTAAAATGCTTCCCGCAGCAACTAAACTCCATAAAATTGTTCTTTTCATAACCTTGTTTTAAAAACGTGCTGTAATACCTAGTGTAACTGTTTTTAATGGCGGTGTCATTGAATTATCCATTAACACAGTAAATGCATCCTTTAACTTTACGGCAACATCAGGGTCTTGACCGGTATACTTCGTCAGCGTAAATATGTTTTCTACGGTCAAATAAGCGCCAAGCCCCTCGATGTGAAATCGCTGCAAGAACTCTTTCGCAAAGTCATACTTTAAGGTGACTGTACGCAAACGTAAAAATGAAGCATCCTCGACATATCGGCTTGATCCCAAAGAATTATATCCAGTTCCAAACAATGCTCGCGGGATATCTGTTATGTCACCATCCTTACGCCATCTGCGCAACACGGCCGTGCTTTGATTGTTATACCCAAGCATATCAGTCGTATTCATTTTGGTTCCATTAATAATTTGAGATCCTTGTCTGTAGTTAAAGAAGGCGCTTAATTTCAAACGTTTATTATATCCCACATTAAATCCAAACCCACCCGTAAGCTTCGGATTACTATTGCCCAAATACACAATATCCTTTTGATCAATCACACCGTCATGGTTGATATCTTCATACATCGCATCGCCCGCCTGGAATACATAATCGACTGTAGGATAATTAAAACGCATATAAATCGTCTCGCCGTCTGGGCTCACGATGGCATTTCCTTGTGCATCTTTTGCTATGGTAGCTTCCTGATCTTTGTAGACGCCCAAATAGCGAAATCCATAGAAAGATCCATACGGATTATTCTCCTGGAAATAGGTGAAAAATGTTTTGTTTTTTAATGATGATCTAGCATTTTCGCGCGGATAAAGCGGTGATATCTCGCGGATCACATTTTGATTGTGTGCAATATTGAACGTAAAACTGACATCCCATTTTTTATTACGAATGGGCACCACGGTAAAATTTGCTTCCCAGCCATCATTATCCATTGTACCAACATTCATAGCCAGTCCACTATATCCAGTATAGGTCGGAATCTGAATATTGTCCATCATTAAATCCGTTGTTCTATTTTTATAAATCTCTCCACCAAACATCAAACGGTAGTCGAACATCTCTACATCCATACCCAAATTTTGCTGTGTCACCGTTTCCCATTTTAAGTCGGACAACTCTATATTTTTTGAATAGACACCGTTTTCATCCAAATAAGCATAATCATTGGTGCTATATACATTGATATAAGTATAATCACGTCGAGGAGCATTACCACTGCGTCCCCAGCTTGCTCTTAGCTTAATATCTTTTATGGCGTTAATATCTTTCAAGAAATTTTCCCTTCCGATCTGCCAAGCGGCAGAGAAAGCAGGAAATAATCCATAACGATTATCAGGACCAAATTTTGAGTTGCCATCACCACGCAGACTTGCGGCAAAAACATACTTTTTGTTGAGCATATAATTTGCCTGGATTAACGCTCCAATTGAGCGCGATTGTGTCGTTACCGATTTAGCGTCGCCGGTCAATGTGCGCGACGGTACACTGGGGTCCTGCAGATAAGACGATGCCGTATTTGTTGAACTGAGCCCTTGGATCGTATACCGATAGTCTGATGTTAAAAAAGATAGATTGGCTGTAAGCAGATGGTTTTCACCCAATGCAGGCGTAAACAAAAGCCGGGTATTGGTACTCAGTGAAAACTCATCTAAATCTGAGTCCGAAGCCCTATTCACTGTATTTTCCGTAAAAGGTCGGCCTGTTGCCAACTGGGGTAAAAAGAGCTTGGTTTTGTTGTTTCTAATATTTAGCGCTAGTGTACTTACAAATCGCAAGGTATTAGGAATCAATCTATAATCCACATTAAAACGGGTTCCCAAAATATCGCCCAACTGTTTACCAATAGCATTTTGGACCATAGAAAGTGGATTATATGTCCCTGGATAAAATCCTTGCGCCGAAGAAGAAGGATTAAATAGATTACCTGTTAGGTTCCCATATTCATCATATTCCCAAATGGCCTGATTTGGCATCTTACGATAAGCGATATCCCGTACATTAGCATGATAAAGATTATCGTTGTCAACGTGGGTATAGGAGACATCAGACTGAAAACCAATACGCTCTGAAACCACATAATCTAGATTGATACGAGCAGATAGGCGATTTAGCCCTGTTCCAATAGTTGTTCCTTCTTGATTAAAATAACCTATTGAGGCCAGATAGCGTGCTTTTTCACCGCCACCACGTACCTGGAGATTATGATCTTGAAAATACCCCAACTGTGTAATGGCATCTACCCAGTTGGAATTGTTACTATAGTTGTGATATATATAGGTATTATTCGGGTCGTACTGGAACTGCTGCGCATTGTCTGTCGTTGAAAAGACCCTACCCGCATTATAGAATTCTTCAGACAACAAGGTCGAGTACTGATCGCCATTCAATAGTGGAATAGATTCAGGTTGCTTTGAAATAGATCCTTTGAAAGTATATCCCAAGGTGGGAGCACTAACAGTTCCGCGTTTGGTTGTGATAACCAATACCCCATTTGCTCCACGCGATCCCCAAACAGCAGTTGCAGCAGCATCTTTTAATACCGAGATGTCCTGAATATCAGATGGTGCAATATTTAAAAGCTGCCCATATGCATTATCATCAGAAGTTGCAAAGTTGAAATCGTCCGGAATGGTAATATCATAAGGCATACCATCAACCACAATAAGCGGGTCTGTTGCCCCATTTAAAGAAGATGTACCGCGAATCCGGATCTGCATCCCAGCCCCCGGATCGCCTGATACCGTCGTGATATCAACTCCTGGCAACCTTCCCTGCAACGCTTGATCGACAGACACTGATTGCATTTCGGACAGCTCATCCATGCTAATCGTTGAAATTGCTGCTGTATTGCGTTCTTTCGAAATCCCCATACCCGTGCCGTCATTGACAGGTTTTGACTTTGAGATAACAACCTCATCAATCACATTATTTGTCGATTCAATCTGCACATTGATCGTTTTCCTATCCCCTACAGCAATCGCACCTGAAGATTTATAGCCCGTGTAGGAGACCGCCAGTTTCAAGCCTTGCATTCGAGCTCTAAGACTATAGTTCCCCTCAACATCTGTAGTCGTTCCGACAATTGTGCGGTTATCATTATCTTTTAAGACAACTGTTGCTCCGGCGATGGGTTGTTTTGTTCCCTTTTCGGTTACCTTTCCGGTGAGCAAAGTCGCATTATTTTGCGCGTAAACTCCTCCTCCCCAGAAAGTCATCCATACGATGCACCCTATTAAAATCAAATAGTTTATCTGTTTCATCATGTTTTCGGTTAGATTACAGGCCATGCTTTAAATATCCTTTGAGAGAATGTATCAATACGCGCTGTCCAAGTTGATTACTCTGCACAACATCAGCTTCAACGGTTCGGTTAAGATTATCCATCACCTGCAACTTATTAACCAGGTTGACAGCAACCTGTATTGATTGGGCATCCCCGTCTACATTTTTACAAAGCGACTGAAAGAATCCCGTCTTCTTTCCATCGATTGCAAATGAATTTCGCGCAATATGATATTGAATAAACCGGGTTATTTTATCTATAGACGCTTGATCTGCTGGAGCGGATGATGCTGGCAAATCGTTGTTTGCAACCGCATTAGCTATAGCGTCATTGTTCGGAATAAGCAGCGTATAATTCAATCCGAGTTCTATTCCTTTGACAACTCCATCTGTAGCCGAATAAAGTGTGCTTGCAATAAGATATTTATAAAATGAATTGAATGGAGAGGTGGTCTGATCCGCTCCAATATTTTTAAGAAAAAATCCAATATTGGTATTCGATGAAGTCAATCCTCCGTTAAGATAGACCGCAACTCCATTTAATGGCCCCGAAAGGTTATTTCCAATGCTGATTGAATCAATACGGATTTGCTGTGTTTCCGTTGGGCCATCCAAAGTTCCGCTAGAAGACATTTTCATCTGGTTAAACTTTACATACTCACCTGCATAGCTTTCCAATATTCCCTTTCCCGTTAAATCAGGCAAGGGATCGTTTCCTAATGGAATAATATGAGCCATCAGCACCTCTCGCATTTCCGGGGTGCCATTTCCGCCATTAAAACGGATCGGGTCTGAGGTATTATAGGCATCATAGTCAAAGCCCATTTCATATAACTTCTGATCCGATACGAGGATCAACATATAACGAATGGTTGGAATCTTTAAGGTCAAATTCATGCTCATGCGTTCCAATGCGCGACGCATGAAGCTATATTTAGGATCCAATAAAACATTGCCATAGACGGAGTGGAAGACATTGGCCTGTTGACACGCGTCGATACCATAAAATGCACCATTGCTCAACAATTTTGTCTCTTTGATATTGGCCTTTGTCACCTTAGGCAGCTCACCGACAAAGTTTTGCGCTTGGGAGAACTGGGATGGCCACACCTGTGTATTATACAGATGAGAATTTACAAATTCTGTTAAGACAGCAGGATTTGTATAAAAAAGATCTTTTAACGTGGTGCCTTGGGGGTAATACTTTAACAATACACGTTTAGCGTAATTACTTACAGCCTCATTGGTAGGTACCGTGATCGAAAAATTATTGGTTTGGGCATCGTTGGGATCTTCCTTTGCATAATTTTCATTGTTGAGCGCCAAACCAATCCCTGCATATCCTTTAACAAATACAGAATCCTTTTCCCCGGTAAGCACCTCATTCTTCCGTGTTATCTCCGCATTATATGTATAAGAGGCAAAAAAATCCAGAATTGATTTAAATGTGGAGTAACTAATATTATCGCGGAGGTATTGATCGATACTCTTCTCCGCAATCAAAACTTTATTCACAACATGGATATAGCCATTCTCCGCGGAGATATTGCTTCTTGCAGGATCAATTTCAGCTGATCCAACGTTCAACCCCGTATAGCTGCTGTTAGGATAAAATGACTGATAATCTATAGCGCCTAAACCACGCTGGTTCATGTAAGCATCAAAAAAATAGCTAATGTGTTTATTATTGTTATCCGTAGTTGCATAAGCTACATTAGGACCGCGATTTGTTGAGACAAACCGTCTAATCTTGCCATTCCCTAAATCCTCTTTTTCAACAAAGTCATAGTATACAGATCGACGTCGAAAAGCAAAACCTTGCTGCCAACCTTTTGCTGAAAAATAATCGTTCAGCTTTTCAAGTCGCTCACCGTCATAAATCATCGAAGAACGCACAATCTTCTCGGCCAGTTTCGCATCGATCTTTGATACATCACTAATACCATTTTCCTTCATAAATTGATCAAAGGCCTGATCAGTGGGTGCAAATACCGTCCAAGAACCCGCAGTCCCGAGTGTATTTTTATAGCCAGACAATTCAATGCAGCTCAGGTACTTCTTAAAGTCGCCCATTGAATCGAGCTGCTGGTAAATTGGGCTTGCCAGCCAATCGGGTCTACCATAGTAGGCGTCAAAGGCTTCCTTCCTACATGACACTACCGTAATCAATAGTGCAATCCAAAATAGGTTAAATTTGGATGATAACATAGTAAATGTATTAGGTCAATAATTTGATTAATAATAAATACGGCAAGTGCTCGTTGAGATACTTCAAATAATACGTTTTATGAAGCTAAAGTTTGTTCTTTTGCGGTTCATAATTGGTGTAACAAATATATGTCTAAAAGACATTTGTACCAACCTGCACTATCCTGTCTAAATGAGCAAATAGAACATAAAAAAGGTCGGACAAATACTGCCCGACCTTAACGTTATATCAATACAAATTAATTGCCATCTGGTTTGATAACACTATTGATCAAACTTGGTGGCCAATACCAAGTTTTAAAATCATCTGGTTGCTGCGGATCAAAGCCCTGAAAATCGACGATATGGTCTGCTATCTTCAAGTTGTTTTCTTTAATTCCTGTGAGCACCATTTTAGCGATCTCATAGGCACCATAGGGATTGAAATGGGTATTATCGGCAAGATCATTTTTTTGATTTGGAAAAGTATGCGCGGGGTAGTGAACAAATGCTCGTTTAGACTGCTCAACTCCTAATGCCTCGTAAAACAAACTCGTTTTCTGATTAAGATCTATTAAAGGCACCTGAAGTTCTGCTGCGACCTTCCGAGCCGCATCGGGAAAATCACCTAATGTCTGCAACAGTTTTCCTTGTTCATCAAATGCTCGCCGTGCTGTGGAGGTTAAGATAACTGGCAGGCCACCTTTTGCACGAAATTCACGTACAAAATAACGTAAACGATCACTATATCCCTTATAAGCACCTGCATTTTCTCCTTTTTCCTTTTGATCATTGTGCCCAAATTCAATAAATAAATAATCTCCGGGCTTGGCGACAGAGAGAATTTTTTCCAATCTTTTTGAGGACAAAAACGAACTTAGTGCTAGTCCAGATTCCGCATGATTAGCAATGGCCACACCTGCATCAAAAAATCGAGGAATCATTTGTCCCCAAGACGCCCAGGGCTCATCCTCTTGATTAACTACCGTCGAGTTCCCCGCTAAAAATACAGTCGGGACATTGCTTACTGACTCGATTCGAATGGTCGAAATACAATTTGTTTGCTGGAACTCCAAAGTCAACTTATTATCCCAGTCGAGTTTTTGCAGCTCCCTTGGCTTCTTCAATGCTACAGTTTCGCCAGAAGCAATCTTTGGATCTTTGATATGTACAATAAAGGTCCTATCGAAAGATTTATTAAGTAATACCTCTTGGTTTTCAATCTGCAGCCTACGGGATTCAGACCGTACAGTACTGCGGTAAGGCTTATCGTTCAAACCCTGATAGGTAATCGTAATTTTATAATTGCCTTCAGGAACCCTTACCGAAAAATAAAATGGCTTTTCGCTGAAAAGGCTTTTATTCTTTGAATCAATCCTGACATCTTGTTCTGTTGAAAATTCAAAACCATACCCTTGCTTATCCTTATAGGCTTGTGCTTCCCTTAAAGGAATTACAGTCTGGTTTTTCTTAGTACCACCAAAGCGAAATTCCCTGACAATCTGTTCGGCAAATAAAACATGGCAACAGATCTGTATAAAAAATGTGATCGTTAAGATTAGTCTCTTCATCTGTAAGTTTTATTAATTTAGGAGGCTCAAATATAATTTTTCCAATTGATCAGACCACCCTGCGCTTACCTGTGCCTCCCTTTCGCCAACAGTTCAGGACAACTAATCGCTCAATTTTCCGCACCTTTAATCATCATATAATAATTGGTATCATTATTCATAATTTTAGGTTTTTAATAAATAAAAGGTTTCCTCTGCTCTATCTGGAAAACTTTTATTTTTTTGAAACTCTTACTGATAAGATAAAGATGCTCCTACTTGCCGTACCTATTAGGATAAAAATAGGCCAGACAACGAATTGCCTGACCTCTCACGATAACTAATAAAAAAACTAAATTTTTACCTTAACTCCAATTTTATAATCAATGTAGTTGCTGTTTGGTTCTAAAGTAGCGTAACTCAATGATATCATTTGGTATAGCCTGCGTATTCCAATGATCATGAATAACCAGAGCTGCTCCAAGAGCTGTCGCCTGGGCCATTGATGCACCAAAAACTTCACTATTTGGAAAAGCTTGGGCCAACAGCGTCATATAGATCAAATTACGACTAAATCCGCCGTCCACGAATATACGTTGAGCACCATTAGGCCGTAAAATCAGTTCCGTCGATTTTATCTGTGCTTTCACCAAATGCATCATAAAAACATGGTATGCTTCAATATAGCTAGAAAAATGACTCAAATCAATCGATGCGAAAGCTGATAGCTCATCGGAAATATCCAGTGCCTGATATTTTTCAATAATATCCCACTGCAGGCCGATCTGCTTAAACTTACCAGTCGAAACCTGGAAAAAATTCGCAATACGTTTCACTTGCTCCTCATGTTCATAACCGGCAAAAAGCCGGGATGCTTTTACTGGTTTGCCTGTATAGGTCATATACTGCAAGCAATCTTTGCTCAGTTCTTCTTTTGTCAACGGTTCGTTATTAAATGGATTGAAGGAAATGCACCAAGTTCCTGTCGAAATTAAAACAAAAGGTTCATGAAAATTCAACAGATAGGGAATCAATGCCGAAGAACTATCGTGCAAGCCGCTACCTACTAAATAACCACTCCCAGGAAAAGTCGCCCGAAACAATCGATCACCTTGTACAATGGGTGCCATTTTTTGTAGAATACCTGTATCAAAGACCCACTGATGATAATTATTTTTCTCAAAATCCCACAGTGCTGTATGACAACCTATACTTGTCATATCGGCATAGGGTTGTCCTGAAATTAGATAACTCAAATATTGTGGAAGATGTAATGCCCATTTGACGTCCTTAAATAATGCCGGTTTTAGTTTAAACAAACGATAGATCTGTAGTCCAGAATTGAGACTTCCCAAACTCGGAGAGGAAGTTTCTAATGAGAATTTATCTTTTCCGCCATATTGTGCATAAAACGATTCCAACAGTTTCTTTGGGTATTCTTTCAAATAATTATATAATGGTGTTAAAGGCCGTCCATCTTTATCAATGTAGACAAAACTCGCTCCATACGAAGTAAAATTTATCGCCTTGATTTCAAACTCACCTTTCCGAAACACTTCATGCAAGGAATCGAAAACGGACAAACGTAAACTTTCTAGATTTTCACAGCTATCCCCATCCTCATCGGTAGTTTCTAAAAAACGAGCAGACCTCTCAAAAACAATCTGATACTGCTCATTAAAGAGAAATAATTTCTTGTTAGTCTTACCAACATCAAATATGGCAACTACTGGTATTGGTTTCCCCTTCATTCTTTTTCCTTAATTACAAACCTGTAGCTACAGAATTTATTCCACGTTCTTCGATAAGTTTGTTGCGTAAATTTTCCTCATTGAACAATTGAACCGGATTTAAAGCAGCACCACTTCTCAACCGAGCTTCCGCCACAAGCGGTCTGACATCTGTACGGAAAGCATCCTGTAATATTTCCTGGGCCTTCACAATATCGTTAGTTTGCTGTGCCTGTTTCAGTGCTTTACGATCGACCAGCAATGCTTGAGCATACGCGATCTTAATTGCTTCTACTGACTGTAAAAGATCGACTAACGGATCTTTCAGATTATGAGAAGCATCGATCATCCAGCCCAGCCCTGTTGCATGATCTATCCCATTCAAATCCATACCATCAACCAGTTCGTTGAATATCAAGAATAACTGATAAGGTTTTATACTACCCGCTGTAAGATCGTCATCCGCATATTTACTATCGTTAAAATGGAATCCACCAAGTTTACCCTCCATAAGTAACAACGAAACAATTTGTTCAATGTTGGCATTTGGCAAATGGTGTCCCAAATCAACGAGTGTATATGCTTTAGGGCCTAATTTATTGGCCAATAGTAAAGACTGCCCCCAGTCTCCGATTGTTGTTGAGTAGAAATAAGGTTCAAAAGCCTTGTATTCAACAAACAATTTCCAGTCGTCTGGTAGGTGCTTATAAATTTCACTTAAGCTAGACAATGTATTTTGAAATGCCTCTCTAAAATTCAACTGTCCTGGAAAAGATGAACCATCAGCTAACCAAACTGTAAGGGATTTAGAGCCCAACGCTTTGCCATAATTGATGACCTCAATATTGTGGGCTATGGCTTGTTCACGAACTTTAGGATTTACATGGTGAAGCGAACCAAATTTATAGCTATGTTCTTGTCCAGCCTGGTCTTGAAATGTATTGGAATTCACTGCATCAAATGCAATACCGAGTTTAGATGCCAATGATTTGATTTTTTCTGCATCTGAAGGAATATCCCAAGGTATATGCAAGGAAATAGCTCCGCTTGATTTGTTGAGCGCGTGTAATAAGCCTACATCCGCTAACTTTTGTTCCAAAGTTCCAGGTTCACCTGCTCCGGAAAACCGTCCAAATCGGGTACCACCTGTCCCTAATGCCCAGCTTGGGATGGCAATTTGAAATTTCTGGAGTTTGTCCAAAATTTCCTCTGTGTTTGAAATATCTGCCGATACATAGTCAAAAGCTCGTGTATGTTTCTCCGCTAATTGGTTATTGTGCTGATCTATAATTTGTGTATCAAGAATCATAATATTATTGGTTATCGTCTAAAAATTCGAAAGGTGTCGCGCACATTTTTCCCTTTCTGAGCGCGACACCTAAGATATAAAAATTAGCGTACAAACGCCATTGCAACACCTCCGTCAACGTTTAAAACATTTCCCGTAGATTTGCTCAACAGTCCTCCCACAAAAGCGAAACAGGCGTTCGCAATATCTTCAGGAAGAATGACCTGATTCAACAAGGTCCGTTTTGCATAATAGGCTGGCAATTCGGCAACTGTGATACCATAGGCTTTAGCACGGCCTTCTGCCCAGCCACCAGCCCAGATATTGCTATCTGAAATAACCGCATCGGGATTGACAACATTGACACGTACTCCCGCTGGCCCTAATTCTGCGGCACACAAACGACTTAAGTGTAGCTGAGCTCCTTTTGCACTCCCATAGCCAGTATTGTTCGGACCACTAACCAAAGCATTTTTGCTAACAATATTAATGATATCTCCCCCGATTTCCTGTGCTTTTAATACAGAAGTAGCTCCTTGCGTAACTAGAAATTGCCCCTTCACTAATACGTTGTACAACAAATCCCAATCTTTCTCTGTATGATCTTCGATTGTTTTGGAAATTGATAGTCCAGCATTATTAACGATAATATCAATACCTCCAAAAGCTAAAGCAGCTTCTTTCAACGCTTCTTTAATTGATTCTGCGTTCGTTACATCCAAAATCGTCGTAATAACGGAATCCTTCCCAAAATCGGTAATAAATTCGTCTTTACTTGACTCCAGGCGCTGGGTATTGATATCATTTAAGATGATTACGGCGCCTTCTTGAGCCATCTTTTTAGCGATTGCTTTCCCGATACCGCCACCGCTTCCAGTGATCAAAGCAATTTTTCCCGACAAAGCCTTTGGTTTTGGCATACGTTGAAGCTTAGCTTCTTCCAATAACCAATACTCAATATCGAATGCTTCCTGACGAGGTAAAGCGGTGTATTCACTTACTGCTTCTGCTCCTTTCATGACGTTGATCGCATTGGTATAGAATTCTGCTGCCACACGTGCCGTTTGTTTGTCTTTCGCAAATGCGAACATACCTACACCTGGGTACAGAACAATTACCGGGTTTTTATCACGTACAGCTGGACTGTTTTCATGTTTGCAGTTTTCATAATATTGCGCATACATTTCACGGTAATCTTCGAATAATGGCGTCAATTTCGCTTTGAGCTCCTCAACGTTGTCTAAATCTTCGGATTTATCCAAATCCAATACCAATGGTTGGATTTTAGTCCTTAAGAAGTGGTCTGGACAACTGGTACCTAGCGGAGCCAAACGACCTAAATCATTGGAATTGATAAATTCCAATACACGATCATCATCTGTAAAATGTCCGATCATATGGCGCTCACTGGAACAGAAACCTCTTAAAACAGGCGCAAGTTTGGCTGCTTGTGCGGTTCTTTCTTCCTTGCCCAAGCTAGTCACTTTCTGTCCACCAAAGACGGGTGCTTTTTTACCATAGTTTTGCTCAAGATATTCCGCACAAGCTTCGATTACATCCAAGGAATTGATATAACATTCATAGGCCGTATCGCCCCAAGTAAACAAACCATGTGAGCCCAAAATAATAC
The DNA here is from genome assembly GCF_014109745.1 of Sphingobacterium paramultivorum. Taxonomy (NCBI): domain Bacteria; kingdom Pseudomonadati; phylum Bacteroidota; class Sphingobacteriia; order Sphingobacteriales; family Sphingobacteriaceae; genus Sphingobacterium; species Sphingobacterium paramultivorum. Next base: position 5,537,853 of record NZ_CP058555.1, on the reverse strand, counting down.
CGCGGATACCCGGATTTTCTTCTAAGCAAGCGCGTAATTCCAGACCTAGATCGAATCCAGGACGTTGCCAATCAACCCAGCCAATGGTACCATTGAAAAGTTCTTGTGTGATTTTTTTTCCATCCTTAGCAGCTGCTATGGCAATCGCTGCATCGGGATGTAAATGGTCGATATGTTTAAACGGTAAAAAGCCATGCAATGGTGTATCGATTGATGGAGCTTTAGAAGCAAGATCATAGATACAATGATTAAACAATTCAACCATTTCATCTTCGTACTCCAATCCGCGATAGACATTTTCCAAATTACGTAGACGTTGGAGATACAAAGCCGCCAAACCTGATTTTTTCAAGGTTCCAATATCGCCACCAGACCCCTTAATCCACATCACCTCGACTTCTTCGCCTGTCAAAGGATCTTTTTCCGAAACCTTACATGAGGTATTACCTCCACCATAATTTGTGATCCTTAAATCTGCACCTAAAATATTCGAACGATATAGCAATAAAGCGACTTCATCACCGCTTAGTGCCCGGGCTTTTTCATCGTCCCATAAATAATTGACATGTTTGTACGTTTTCACTGCTTCTATATTTAAATATTAATTTTCTAATGTCTTCGCAAACCCTACAATGCAAATAGAGATGATAATGGTCACGATCCCGCCTATGATTGAGCGATATGTTGAACGGTCAACACCTTTCCACTCCTTGAGCACAACACCCCATGCATTGGAAATAAGAATAATAAAGGCCATGTGGAGTATCCAGGAGCTGGCTCCATTTCCTAAACGGCTTTCCCCCATACCATAAAAGAAAAATTGCAAATACCATGTGGTCCCGGCTATAGCACATAAAAGGAAATTTTTAGCTTTTGGCACATCGGACTTTGTATAATCCCCAAAAGTTCTATTCTTAAACAATAAGTAAAGGCACCAAAGAAAGTTCGTCACAAAGCCACCCCAAAGAATGACGATATACGTTACATTGTTCTGATACAGGAATTCACCTTGATTAGGATTAGATGTTTTCCATAAGGTGTTCGCCACATCGGCCATTGGTTTTCCAGCCTCAATTCCAAAATTGAAACAGGCACTTAATATTCCGGAAATAATAGCCACGACGATCCCTAGCCCAAAATTGTAATCTGATTTGCTCTCGGCTGATAATGCAGATAAATGTTTTTCCTTGGAAACACCCGCCTTACCACATAGAAATACACCTAGCACGCAGACTAAGAGCCCAATGAGGATACAGATACCTGAATGTGTTGTAAAAAAATAATCTATCCCATGCTTCCCCTCTGTCCTATTGAAAAAATAATAAATACTCGGCATCAAGGATCCAAAAACCATGCTAAGCCCTAAAATGATACTGCTCCCAAGGGATACTCCCAGATAACGCACGCCGAGTCCATAAGTAAGTCCACCTATTCCCCAAAGTAATCCAAATAAAAAAGTGTACCCTAAGATCGAGTTATTCGTATCTCTGATAATCTCCAAAAAATTGGGAATTGTCAAAATAGCGGCTATAGGTGGTACAATAATCCATGAAAAAAGGCCACCCAAAATCCACATAGATTCCCAAGACCAGCCTTTCACTTTCTTATACGGCACATAAAAACTTCCAGACGCGAAACCGCCTATAAAATGAAATATAACTCCGAAAACAGCATTCATTGTGTATCTTTTTAGGTATTACAAAAACTAAATTAAATGATTTGATGGGAGGAACTGTTATGCACTGTTATGCCACATAACCAAGACAGTTGCTCTATACAAGATAATTTATTTAAGCGGCATCTACAGCTTACAGTAAATTTTGATTACTTTTAATTAGTTATTATCGATAATTCATTGAAAAAATATTTATTATTCTTAGATACAGAAACATCTGGCTTACCGAAAAAATGGGGCAAAAAATACACAGACAACGATAATTGGCCGCATGTACTGCAATTGGCTTGGATCATTTTTGATGAGGAACAAAATGAGGTGAAGCGTACGAACAAATATATCTATGAGCCCCTGATTCCAATCAGTCCAGCCTCGGAACAGATACATGGATTGACCCCGCCTTTTTTAATGAAGCATGGCGAAAAGAAAAAAGAGGTACTACGCAAGCTAAGTCATGACATCAAAAAATATAAGCCACAGATTGTTGGGCATTTTCTTTCCTTTGACCTACAGGTGCTGGCGGCAGAATTCTATCGATCCAATTTACCTTTCCCTTTCGATGGGACAAACTACTTTTGTACATTATTGCATAGCAAAAGGTACGTAAGAAATCCCAATATGGTCCATCTTCCGCTTTCTTTATTACACGAATCTCTTTTCTCCGAAATCCCTGAAAATATGCACAATGCAGAGAAAGATGCCGAGATTACCGCGAAATGCTATTTCGAAATGATTCAACGAAACGAACTGTCCCATCAAGACATTCGAGACCAGCAAATAGAATTCGATAAAATCTTCCAAATACAGTCCCCATGAAAAATCCCGAAAGTATCCTTTCCCTACTGAAATCAACCCAACCTTTCCAAGTATTACCAGAAACCCTACAGCTCAGTATTATAGATATATTCTACGAACATCGTTTCTCCAAAGACACACTTGTCTATCGACAAAACATCACAGACATGGAAGGGGTTGACTTAATCCTAGAAGGGGAATATGAAACGTTTTTTCTGGATGACTTAGACAATAAAAGATTAGTAGAGATCCACCGTCAACCTTATTGTTTTGGCGGAATTTCGGTGTTATTGAATCGAACAAAAGCGTTAAAATCTGTCATCGCAAAAAAGGGGACGATTATCTATCGATTACCGCGGAAAAATTTTATTGAGCTTTGTAATGCCAATGAAGAGTTCTTTCATTTTTTTACCAATTCTTTTGGAAAAAGGATGTTAGATGAGGAGTTTTCACACTTTGTCAAATCCCCAGCTTCTTTTGAGGAAAGCTACTTTGCTGCGGATCAATTGTACTCGCGAAAGATAGAACATATCACTTACAAAGATATTGTTGCCTGTACCGCTGAAACCCCCATTTTTGAGGTTGCAAAGATGATGGCCAAACAAAAGGTAAGTTGTGTGTTTATCAAAGACAAAAATGGTATCATCGGCTATGCTACTGATATGACCTTGCGGGATAATGTCGTGGCGCAACAAATCGCTGTCGACCGCGCGATTATCGAAGTCATGGACAACCCAATTGTTAGCATCTCTGATCAAGCTTACCTGTATGAGGCTGTACTAAAAATGTTCCGAACGAAATCAAGATACCTGCTCGTTGAAAAAGAAGGGAACTACGTTGGATTCCTAAGCCGTAACAGATTATTGAGTGAGCAAGGGCAATCGCCACTCGTATTTATTCAATCGGTCAAACTAGCAGAAACTTTAGACGAATTACGTGAAAAGTGGAACAACGTCCCAGAAATTATCCATCAACTGCTCGGCAGAGGAGTAAATGCCGAAATTGCCAATCAGGTGATTACAACTGTAGCGGACAGTATTGCACTGAAAGTAATCGAAAAAGTAATCGAAGAGATGGGCGAACCGCCGGCAAAATTTGTCTTCATGGTGACCGGTAGTGAAGGAAGAAAAGAACAGACGCTGATGACAGATCAGGATAATGCGATTATTTATGAAGATAAAGCCAATGAACAGCGCGAGTTCGTCCGAGCGTATTTTTTGAATTTTGCAAGTCGTGTATCTGATCATTTAAATACAATAGGTTTCAGTTATTGTACAGGAGGATATATGGCCAGCAATCCCGAATGGACACATTCACTGTCACATTGGAAAAACAACTACAAAAAATGGATCGAGGAAAGCATCCCCGAAAATGCAATTAAGTTCTCCACATTCTTTGACTGCCGACGATTATATGGCGACCAAGATATTATACATCAGCTTAAAGAGTTCCTCAATGTCGAATTACAAAAACCTAATGAGCGCTTTTTTACATTTATCGCAAAAAATGCCCTACAGTATGAACCTCCCTTGACATTTTTTAAGGCGATCAAAACGCAAACCATCGGATCCTCTGAAGTCTTCAACATCAAAAAAGCTATGACACCTATTGTCGATTTGGTTCGTGTATATGCCCTGAAAAACCGAATTTATGAAGAAAATACAGGTGGAAGACTCAAGCAGTTACTCGAATTGGGGATTTTCACGCAGGAACAATATGAAGAATTACATCAATCTTATTACTATCTGATGTCGATTCGCCTGAAAAATCAAGCGAATCAGATTCGGATAGCCAAACTAAGTCCAAACAACTATGTACCGATGGACAGCTTGACAAATATTGAAAAGGCAACCATTAAGGAAATATTTAAAACGATCAATAACTTTCAGCTGGGGATTAAAGTAAAATTTACCAGTAACCTCTTTGGGTAATAAGCCCATTTTAATGGCTCGGTACGACTGGAAGAATTTTCCCATCTGGACCAAACTGCAATTTGTCCATACACACTTCGCGGTTATATCCAGCAGCGTCGCCCATCGTAATTCCCTTGGGATAGTTAAATCGATGGTAAACAATGTACCATTCGCCTTTTCCAGGCAACTGCAATACAGAATTGTGTCCAGTACCGTAAATTCCATGGGCAATATCTTTCTGTAGGATAAGATTATCTTCGGGGATTTGAATAGGTCCCAAAGGAGAGGTCGAAGTGCCATAACGAACCCGATAATTCTCGCTACGTGTATCATTTTCCGACCATAGGAAATAATAAATTCCGTTCCGAAAAAAGACATATGTTCCTTCACGGAATGTTCTATCGGGGGTCAATAATTTGATCGTATTCTCCTTGATTGTGATCATGTCCTTATTGAGTTCGGCTACAGCAAGATGACCATTTCCCCAATAAAGATAACTCTTATTGGTTTTAGGATCAGTGAAAACAGCAGGATCGATCTCTTGGCCTCCCTTTACGCCATTTGGTTTGAAGTCTATCAGCGGTTTACCGGAATCCTTAAAAGGCCCGGTTGGCGAGTCTGCTACTGCAACACCGATTTTCTGAGCTGCTGTAAAATAATAATAATATTTATACCCACCCCTGACTTTCTTTTCTGCGATCGTCGGTGCCCAGGCGTGGTGGTTGCCCCATACTACATCTTTTTTTAAATCTAATATTACCCCCTCATCTTTCCATTCTTTCAAATCAGTAGAAGAAAAGGTTTTGAAGTAATAGCCGCCCCAACCGTCAAAGCCATCACTCGTTGGATAGATATAATATTTCTTTGTCTTATTAGAGTACAATACATCCGGATCCGCATAAAATCCCTCCAATATAGGATTTTTCACACTGTTCAAGGTGATATCAGCTGGTTTTCCCCAGTGCTGTATCAATTTATTCAACTCATTTCTTGAAAGCGGTAAAATAGTGCCATGTCTAGGATTAAAATCCATATCAATCTGTTGATCTATTGCTTTAAAATGATCTAGATCCTGAGATTCACAAAACTGGTATTTCCCCTTTTTATAAACATCATACATCAAGATATAGGTGTCTGATTGATTGCGTTTAAAAATCCCAGATCCTTCAACATCGTCTGCTGTTGCCTGTTTATAACCAGGTTGTTCAACCCATTTCCCCGAAGTCAATGAATCTGTGATCGCCTGTTTTATCCCTTTCCCTTTCCCCTCAGTTTTATAAAACAAATGGAATAAGCCGTTTTTAACAATAATATCCCCATCTATACAAGATTGACCGTTTTTAGGCAAGAACAACACCTTAGGTTCACCCTCTAGATCCGTAAAATCGCGATTAGCATAGGCATAATAAATCACATCGGGTTGATCTCCATATTTCATGGACCAGTAAACCATATATTTACCTGCTCCTGGATCAAATATAGTCTGTGGTGCCCAAACTCTTTTTAAGTCCTTCTGTCCTTGATAACGCTGTTGAATATTAATCACATGATGATCCCAATGGATTAAATCTGTAGACTTTAACAAAACCATGGCCCGGTTAGAATCCCATCCTTTGGATGCCGTCATATCCGTTAGCACCATGTAAAACGATTTTCCGTCTTCAGCTCGTAAAATATGAGGATCCCTTACACCACCTGTACTACTGATGATTTTAGAATCCAATATTGGCTGATTATTGTTGAGTGTCCTGAAAGTATAACCATCAGTGCTAATCGCAAAACACACGGCTTCATCGGCAACCGAATTGCCTTTAAAATAGGTAAACAAATAACCAACGAAATCTTTTTCCGATGGTCCAGATTTATATTCCTGTGCCGATGCGAAAAAAAACGAAGCCATCATTAAACCTACAGCTCCCATAATGGACATTAACTTAGTTTTCTTCATAAAAAGTTATTTCATTTGTAAATAGCACATTACTATTTTTTTTGCATCGACAAATCAAACTGCCAATGCTTTGCCAATCGCTCCAGCTCTTGTTTTGTTATTGGGATGACAGCGCCATGTTTAGGCGAAGTGAAATTAGTAGATTTCATTTTACCTGCATTAAAGTGTCCCAAATCAACAAAATTTTTAAAATCTGTTGTTTCACTGAAGCCAAAATTATGGGGCGATATCCCATAGATATCATACATCAAAACCCATTTATCTTCCCCTATCCTTTTCCACACATTCGGAGCTTCGCAGGCTTCTGGCTCAGGATCATAGAAGCGATCATCGTACTGATAAGGGCCATTTGGATAATCTGAAACAGCTTGCTTAATGCCCGGAACACCATCGTGGGCGACATAAAAAAGATGGTATTTATTGCCCACTTTCGTAATATCGCCATCGATGTAATTTTTATTTGCTTTGGGGTATTGAAACAAAAGTTGTGGTTCTGATTCAAATGCTGTAAACTCCTTATTTAAATAGGCATAATAGAGCTGATTCAGTCCATTGCCAAACCGCATCGTAAAATAGATCATCAACTTCCCAGTACGATCATCATAGATGAGTTCGGGAGCCCAGAAGGACCCTACATTTTCCCAACCTTGAAAGGCTTTCTCCAAGTAGAGCTCCGTATGGTTCCAGTGAATTAAATCAGTCGATTTCATTAAGACAATACCCCGGTTGTTACCCCATCCAAATGCGACTCCGTCACGCTCCCATTCCGTATTTCTATAACCCTGCTTTTGTGCGTAGATATGTAAATCCGTCATGACCATATAAAAATAACCATCTTTCCCCCGCATGATATAGGGATCCCGAATACCTTTCTGCTGTGCAATGCTATCGCCGGCAATGATCGGTTTTCCTTTATTGATATCGGTGAAAGAATAGCCATCCTGACTTATTGCAAAATACAGCCCGTGGCTTTCATCCTTGAAATAAACCATCAGGTAAGCAGCCAGATCTGATTCCTTTACCTGTGCAAACAAGTTATGCGCAAATAGGATCAGGATAGTAAAAAGGAGTGTGCGGATGTTCATCTTATTTCACGGTCAATTTTATCAAGGTCAAGGAATAAGGTTCAAATGTTTCAACAATTGTCTTTCCCTTAGAAGTTACTGTATTTTGTTTTGGACGGATGTTCAATGGTTCCTCGATACTGTTACTCAGGTTTAGATTGGCGTTGGCCAAAGTGATTTTCTCTGCTGTCGCAGCAGGCTTTTTCTTCGAATCTACATCAAGGTTCACTTTCATCGGCTTACTATTGTAATTGACGACTTTCACGATAAGCTGTTGCGCAGCTGCATCAAATACTGCCGAAGCATATAGGCTATCTTTGCCAGCTACGAATTCACCATCCCGTTTGATCGGAACAATGTTTGTCCCTTTATTGGTAGCATATAATTTTTGTACTTGGTAGCTCGGTGTTCCATATACCTGCAAGTTATCAACCCAAATTAAATCCGGTGACCACTGCCAACCATCGACATGACCGAATAATGGCGCATAAGATGCCATCTCCACTACGTCACCATTTCGTTCCAGGCCCGTCATGAAAGCGGCTTCCGAGAGGGCCGCCTCCCAGGTACTTTTCCCTGGACCGTTTGGTCGTGTCGTATGCGAAGCGTATTCCCCTGCGAAAATTTTCACCCCATTTCTAGTGTAATTATCATAGCGATTGGCGCTCGAAAGAAACCAGGATGGTGGACGGTAATAATGTTCATCAATGATATTGATATTCATCGCCCGCAGTTGATCATTTAAGAAATCAAAGCGATCTCCTTCGGGATCAGTGCCCGAACTGGCGATAATTTTGATCTCTGGATGCTTTTCGTTTAACGCTTTCTTGAAGACGGCCAACCGTTCGATATATTGCGGGCCCCAATTTTCATTTCCAACTCCCAGCATTTTGAGGTGGAAAGGCTCAGGGTGCCCCATATCCGCCCGTAATTTCCCCCATTTTGTATCTGTTGTACCATTAGCAAATTCAATCAGATCCAAAGCGTCTTGAACATAGGTATCAAGTTCGTCCAATGGTACAAGTTCCGCCGTATTAAATTGGCAGGCCATACCGCAATTGAGAATGGGAACTGGAGATGCTCCAATATCTTCTGCCAGTAAAAAGTATTCATAAAATCCTAAACCAAAAGTCTGAAAATAATCAGGTGTCAGACGATGGCTGAATTCGGTATTCCACCGGTTGATAATCAATTCCCTTTCCGTTATTGGTCCAACAGTTTTTTTCCATTGAAAGCGATTGGCCAAATCTTTCCCTTCAACAATACAGCCTCCAGGAAAGCGGATAAAGCCAGGTTTCATATCGGCAAGCATCTGAACCATATCTTTACGTAGACCCTTCGGTCTTCCTTTCCAGGTGTCTATTGGAAATAATGAAAGCATATCTACGTCTAACGTACCCGCCCCTGTAAACCAAACATTTAACTTGGCTTTATCTGTCGTTTGGTTGACAGGAAATTTGACTGTAGCTTCAGACCATGATCCGACGGGTTCAAGTGGAAGTTCAGCTGCACCAATAACCTTATTCTGTTGATCGAGCAGCTCAACATGGATTTTCATCCCCTTAGCTGCACTTTGATATTGTACAGAGAACTCATATGCTGCCCCCGCTTTCACCCCCATTCCTCTAAAGCCTTCATTTTGTAGCCCTAATTTCAAATTAGCCGCATTGTTTATCCTTAAATAACGTTTATTCCCTTTACGTTTGCTATCGTTTAGCAGCAGGTAGGTTCCCTCAGGGCCATTTTCGAGCTTTTTCCAGCCCATCCAAGGCTGATCAAACTCAAATGATCTATTCTTTACCAATTCAGCATAGATTCCCCCGTCGGAACCAAGATTGATATCTTCAAAAAAGACACCCCACATATGTGGCGATATTTTGCCTGTAGGTTTATCCAACGCAATATTTAATGTTATCGGTGACTGTGCCATTGCTGAAGAGCCCAAGCTCGCTAACAGTAACAGTATTGACACTACTCTTTTCATCCCTATATGTATTTGTTCAACAATAATTTATCATTTCAGGTTTTTACACCAGCCCTAACAGCATAAATAGGATAACATGACAATCCTATCAAAATTGGCTGTTATATTAATTCCAATACAATAACTGAAAATGCAGGAATGTCCACTTCAATGGCACCACCATTCACTACCTTTGCCTTATTGTACACAACAGGTTTAATTGTTGTCGGCTTCTTGAAGGAATTATAATCGCGTAGATTCTCTGCGGTAAGAATTCGGCCTGAAATTTTTGCAGCTTTCACTGAACCGAGATCCACACGTACCTTATTATTCTTTTTCGGATCAATATTTACCAAGGAGATATGTGTACGGCCCTGCTTGTCTTGTGACGCTGAAACCGACACGGCGGGAATTTTTTTCTGGTTAAATTCAAAATCCGTTGATTGAAGGGAAATAGGAATTAACTTAGCATCCTGATGTACCTTATACATTTCCATCACATGATAAGTCGGCGTCAAAATCATATTCTTTCCTTCTGTTAGAATAACCGCCTGCAATACATTCACAGCCTGCGCTAGATTGGCCATCTTCACCCGACGAGCATGATTGTTAAAGATATTGAGTGTCATTCCTGCAATCATGGCATCACGCATGGTATTTTGTTGGTAGAGAAAACCCGGATTCGTACCAGGCTCTACCGCATACCAGCCTCCCCATTCGTCTACGATCAGATCCACAAGTCCTTTCGGATCGTATTTGTCCATAATGGCGATATTCTTCTCCACCAGCTCATTCATAAACCAAGCTGATTTCATGGTTTTAAAATACTCCTCCTCCGAATATTGGGTCGCAGAGCCCTTGTTATCCCAGTTGATCACTGCATAGTGATGAAGTCCCATGCCTTTCATCAAACCACTCGGAATTTTCTTCATGAGTGTCTCCGTCCAATTGTAATCTGCACTATTAGCTCCTGATGCTATCCGATACAAACCACTTCCATTGGTCCAATCCGACATAAAAGTGGCGTATTTGCGATAAATGTCGGTATAGTAATCGGCGGTCATATTTCCACCACAGCCCCAGGCTTCATTTCCTACGCCCCAAAATTTTACCTTCCAAGGTTCCTGCCGACCATTTTTTCGTCGCCAATCCGACATGGGGCTTTCTCCTTTAAAATTCACATATTGGACCCAGTCAGCAAGCTCCTGTACCTCACCGCTCCCCACATTACCCGCCAGATAAGGTTCCGCACCAAGCAATTCACACATATTGAGAAAATCGTGTGTGCCAAAAGAATTATCCTCTGTCACGCCACCCCACCAGTTGTTTACGATAGCAGGACGCTGCGCTTTGGGCCCAACTCCATCCTTCCAATGATACGTATCGGCAAAACATCCTCCTGGCCAACGTAAATTGGGAATGTTTAAATTCTTAAGGGCTTCGATGACATCTTTTCGGACGCCATCGGAATGGGGAATCGAGTCATTTTTCTCCCCGACATAAAATCCATCATAAATACAGCGTCCCAAATGTTCGGCAAAATGTCCATAAATATGTCGACTTATAATCTGCTCCTGCTGCGGTGTTTCCAATCTTACACTACTCTGTCCATACAACAATCCAGTGGCTAGCGTAAAAACAACGCCTAATTTTAATCTTAGCTTCATTATATAGATTTTATTATTTCACACTGAATTGGTAGGTTGTTTTTGAACTATATTTTTCTCCAGGTTTTAATACCGTTGATGCAAAATTGGGGTGATTTGGTGCGTCTGGAAAATGTTGTGTCTCCAAACAGAAAGCAGAACGGAATGGATACACTTTTCCCTCTTTCCCTTTAGGGTCAGAATCCTTCATAAAATTACCACTGTAAAACTGTAAACCGGGTTCGGTTGTGTAGATGTCCATTTCAATACCTGTTTTAGCGGCATACACCTGTGCGACCTTCTGGAAACCATCCTTCTTGTTTAGTTCAAAATTATGGTCATAGCCTTTTCCGATCCTCAGTTGTGCATTTTCTTCTTCAATACGAGCACCAATACGTGTCGGTTTTGTAAAATCGAATGCTGTTCCCGCTACAGGCAAACTCTTTCCAGTTGGAATCAAGGTATTGTCAACTTCGGTAATTGCCTTTGCATCAATTTGAAGTTCATGATCCAAAATAGAAGAATCTCCAGCCCCATTGAGGTTAAAATAAGCGTGGTTGGTCAGATTTAAGACCGTCTCTTTATCTGTTGTCGCTTGATAGGCTATGGCTAAAGCACCGTTGTCCTCCAGGGTATAGGTAACCTCCATCTTGACCGTTCCCGGATAACCCGCTTCTTTATCAGGTGAGGTATAGGCTAATGTGATTGATGTCGAAGTGCTACTGACTACAGCCCACACTTTATTGTAAACGCCATTGGTACCGCCATGAAGTGAATTCTCGCCATCATTCTTTTCTAAAGAATAAACCTCACCATTCAGTTTAAATGATGCTTTGCCAATCCGATTCCCATAACGCCCTACAATTGCGCCGTAAAAATTATTATAGTTATCCTTGTATTCTTTGGCCGAATCATAGCCCAAAATCACATCAGTCAATTTACCGTCTTTATCTGGCACTTTTAAACTTACCAGACGTGCGCCATAATTTGTCAATGTAATAGCGAGTTTGTTATTCTTGAGCTGGAATAGTTTAACTTCTTTACCATCAATCTGGCTATCAAAAGCTTGGTTGGAGGTAGAGTCAGCCAAGGTCGCTGCTTGTTTACTTTGAGTTGATGAAGACTGGCAGCCATAAGCCAATGAAGCACAAGTCAACAAACCAATAATAATTTTCTTATTCATCTGCAATTAAGTTTTACCCCATCGGTCCGATGGAGGCTTCCTAATTTTAATTAGGAATGGTTCATAATCATTTAATTATTCAAATGGCAACATTTCTACCAAAAACGCACATAGATAGCAGTCACCAACAATAAAGTCACAACAATTAATGCCAATACGGACGGTTCCACTTTAAACATAGATCGATCCAACACAAAAGCTTTTGGATTAACTTTTGGTCCAAATAAGCTGACAGCAATCATAGCGATCATCGTAAACACAAATGCTAGTCCCATACATATCTGAAATGGAATTTCATAAACGCCCGCTTTGTTAAGATATGCCGTATAGATCCATGTTTCTGGTCCGAAAACTTTTGTTGCAAACTCGTTGAAAAATACCGACAATGCAAATCCCGTAACCAGGCCAGTAATGGCGGCTGCACCCGTAGTCCTTTTCCAGAACATACCGAGCAAAAACATCGCAAAAACACCCGGACTGATAAAGCCTGTATATTTTTGGATAAAAGTAAATCCTCCGGCACCACCGATGCCCAGTGCATCATTCCAGGTAAATAAAACAGAAAGTAGAATAGAGATCACAATTGTTATCTTTCCAACCCAGACCATTTTTGCTTCGCTCGCATCTTTATTGATGTATTTTTTAAAGATATCCAGTGTAAAGATCGTTGCGATACTATTTGCTTTTCCGGCCAATCCGGCCACAATAGCAGCTGTAAGCGCCGCCAGTGCAAGTCCTTTCATTCCATTTGGCAGATAGCCCAATATCGCCGAATACGCATTATCGGCATGAAACACCCCTCCAGGAGCCATTTCGTGTTGTAACGCACCATTTTTATAAAGCACATAAGCAGCTATCCCGGGAAGCATAACGATAATCGGCATAAACAACTTTAGAAATCCTGCAAAAAGAATCCCTGTGCGTGCCGTCTTTAAATCTGCTCCCAAAGCGCGTTGTGTGATGTATTGGTTACAGCCCCAGTAATTTAGGTTGACAATCCAGATCCCAGCAAGGTACATCCCTATTCCAGGCAGCATCAGATATTTATTGATATCTTCCTGACTGGCACCCGGCCCTGGTTTATCGACAAATAGGTTGAAATGCTCCGGCGAATCTTCCATCAGTTTATTGAATCCAGCTAAGGCGTCTTGTCCCAAACCAAAATGTTCACTGACCAAGGTCAATGCCACATAGGTCGTCGCTATACCACCAATAATTAATACAACAACCTGAATAACATCTGTAAAGCCAATAACACGCATTCCGCCCAAAGTGATGATAACGGCAAATACGGCTAGAGCAACTGTAATGGTGTGGAAGCTGTCGCCACCTCCGGCCATACTCGAAATGGCGATTGCCCCGAGATACAAAATGGAAGTCAGATTGACAAAAACGTACAAAAACAACCAGAAGATTGCCATAATAAGACTCGTCGTTTCATTGTATCGGTTGTTCAAAAACTGAGGCATCGTAAAAATCTTGTTTTTCAGATAGACCGGAATAAACCAAACCGCAACAATAATTAGCGCTACCGCAGCAATGAGCTCATAAGCGGCTACAGCAATACCGACCTCAAATCCATTACCGCTCATACCAATAAACTGCTCAGCAGAAATATTCGATGCGATCAACGAAGAGCCTATGGCCCACCAGGTCAGTGATCCTTCCGCCAGAAAGTAGTCCTTGCTACTGCTTAAACTATTCGTCTTTTTACGATAAATCCAGTAGCCATAGCCGGCTACAATAAAGAAGTAAATTACGAAGATGATGTAATCTACCGTTGCAAATTTTTCCATATTTCCCAAATTGGTTATTATCAATAAGCCATCTATACCCGAAGAGCAGGTATAAATGGCTTAGTTTATTATTTACTCAGTAAATAATAAAGTTCATTCCATTTCAATTGATCTTCGAGTTTCGCTACCGTAGTATCCTCGTCGATCAATACATATTCCAGTCCGGCAATACGTGCAAAATCTTCCAGGTATTCGGGTGTTAAGCTCAAGCTGTAGGCGGTATGATGTGCCCCCCCTGCCACAATCCAGGCACTACAGCCCGTTTTCATATCAGGAAGCGGTTTCCATAGTACCCGCGCAACAGGAAGCTTAGGCAACTCTTCTTCCACAGCAACACCTTGTACTTTATTCACGATCAAACGAAAACGCGTTCCCATATCGACCAAAGAGGCATTCAATGCATCTCCGCTCTGGCCATTGAAAACCAAACGGGCAGGATCCGCCTTGCCGCCAATTCCTAGCGGATGTACTTCTATACGTGGTTTTCCAGTTGCTAAAGCGGGGTCCACTTCTAACATATGTGAGCCAAGTACCATGGGATTATACGGATCAAAATGGTAGGTGTAGTCCTCCATAAATGCGGTCGTTCCCGCTAATCCTGCTCCCATCACTTTGCAAGCGCGCACCAAAGCTGGAGTCTTCCAATCCCCTTCGCCGGCAAAACCATAACCCTCAGCCATTAAACGTTGTACCGCCAAGCCCGGAAGTTGTACCATCCCATGCAGATCCTCAAAGGTATCCGTAAAACCTTTAAAGTTTCCTTGTTCCAAAAATTTCCGTAGGCCAATTTCTATTTTAGCAGCTTCGATGAGGTTAGTATGATATTCACCGTCAACTTTTACATTTTCGGCAAGTTCATAAGTCGCTTCGTACTCCGCTAATAATGCCGCGATTTCCGCTTCCGTACTCGCATTGATAACCTCTACCAAATCACCAATGGCATAGGTGTTTACAGCGAAACCAAATTGTGACTCTGCCTCCACTTTATCGCCATCTGTAACAGCCACATAACGCATGTTATCGCCAAATCTTGCAAATTTAGCACCTTGCCAGTCGTGCCATCCCGCGGCTGCACGCGCCCAAACATTAATCCGTTCCAGCACTTCCGCATCTTGCCAATGCCCTGTTACGACTTTACGACCTATTTTTAAGCGGCTAACGATGTGTCCAAATTCGCGATCCCCATGCGCACTTTGGTTGAGATTCATAAAATCCATATCGATACTATTCCATGGGATATCCTGATTATACTGCGTATGCAGATGCAACAATGGCTTTTGCAAGGCTTTTAATCCTCTGATCCACATCTTTGCAGGTGAAAATGTATGCATCCAGGTAATAACCCCAATACAGTTTTTTTCATTGTTGGCGGCTGCCAATGTTGCATAAATCTCGTCCGTATTTTTTACGATCGGTTTATATTTTACCGCTACTGGAATCGCTGCTTGGGTATGTAAATAATTGGCTATTTCCTCAGCATGTAGGGCAACTTGTCGCAAGGTTTCTTCACCATATAGGTCTTGGCTTCCCACGACAAACCAGACCTCAAGCTCTTTTAAATTGATATTCATGTTAAATTGTAGTTTTTGCTATAGATTTTTTATTACTGAAAATTATTGACCATAATAGGCGTTGGCTCCATGCTTCCGTTCGTAATGCTTTTTGATCAGTGCAGGCTTTAATCGAGGCGCACTCGGATTGATCTGTTCTGTCAACCAAGCCATTTTAGCAACCTGTTCCAATACTGCACTGTTATAAACAGACTTTGTTCCAGTTTTACCCCAGGCAAACGGCGCGTGGTTACCAACCAGAATCATTTCCACCTCTTTATAATCCAGCTTATTTTCGGCAAAGTGATTGATAATCTGAAACCCCGTTTCATGCTCGTAGTTTCCGGAGATCATCTCATCGTGCATTGGTGGAGCACAGGGAATATCGACCGTCAAATGATCTGCATGTGTCGTTCCGAAAATGGGAATATCCCGTTGCGCCTGTGCCCATGCTGTCGCATAGGTGGAGTGTGTGTGGGTGATCCCACCGATTTCCTTCCAATGTTTATACAATAGCGCATGAGTTTTCGTATCTGATGATGGCCGAAGATTACCCTCAACCACATGACCATCAAAGTCTACAATCACCATATGTTCCGGTGAAAGCTCGTCATAGGGAACCCCACTTGGTTTAATCGCAAAAACTTCCTGACGACGATCGACAACACTCACATTTCCAAATGTAAAAAGCACCAATCCCAGCTGGGGCAATTGCATATTGCAATGGTAGGCTTCTTCTTTAATTGAATTATACATGATTAAAATTTGAATGGTTAAACAGTAATGGCTAGCGATTCCTTTCCTTCGATGAAAGCTCCCAGAGCCTTGTAATGTTCATAGCGTTCGGCATAGATGGTTACCCATTTTTCCTCAGGTATATAGGTTCGTTCAAAACCTTGCCCCATTGCCTTCATGGCATCCTCAACTCGGTCATATAAACCAGCAACTGTTGCGGCGAACATTGCTGCGCCAATGGCACAAGTCTGCTCACTTTTATGAATACGAATAGGCATATTCATCACATTAGCCATCATTTGCATAATAAAAGGCGATTTCTTTGCAACTCCACCTAAACCGATCAAGCCTTTTACCGGAATACCCTGCTCCACGAAACGGTCAACAATAGCCTTCGCGCCAAAACAAGTCGCTTCGACAATCGCCCTGAAGATCCGAGGTGCATCTGTTCCAAGGTGCAAGCCTGTAATCGCTCCTTTCAAGGATTGATCCGCATCCGGAGTTCGACGACCATTGAGCCAGTCCAAAGCTAATTCAGATGTTGCCGTTACGGGAAGTAATGCCGCCTGCTCACTTAGACTGAACAAGAGTTTCTCTTCCAGAGTTGCCATCAACTGTTCACGCGTATGCGCTTCGATCTCTTCAATATCTTGTATCAAATTTTTCGTTGGCCACAGTAACACCTGTTTCAGCCAAGCGTAAGCATCTCCAAATGCCGATTGCCCAGCTTCCATACCAATCATTCCCGGTATAATCGAACCGTCTACCTGACCGCAGATTCCCCTGACCAACGTATGCTGAACCTCCTCCTTTGGGGCAACTAGCATATCACAGGTCGACGTCCCCATCACCTTACTCAGATAATATGGCTCAATTTGTCCTCCAACTGCCCCCATATGACAGTCAAATGCACCGACACCAACAACGACTGATGTTGTAAGACCTAATCGTTGCGCCCATTCTTCCGAAAGCTGACCGGCAGATTGATCAGCAGTGTATGTTTCAGAAAACAAACGATCAACCAAACCATCCAGCAATGGATCAAGTGTTGAAAAGAAAGAATTTGGAGGTAGGCCATCAAATTCTTTGGCCCAAAGCGATTTATGACCTGCTGAACAAACCCCACGCTTCATAGCAGACACCTGTGTTCCTCCAGTCAATAGAAAAGGAATATAATCACAATGCTCAACCCAGCTATATGTGGCGGTACGGACCTTTTCATCAGTCCTAAAAACATGAAGTAATTTGGCCCAGAACCATTCCGAAGAGTATACTCCGCCCACATACTTCAAATAATCCACCGGACTATTTTGATTGTGCAGGTTAATTTCTTTGGCCTCACCAACAGCTGTATGATCTTTCCATAAGACAAACATGGCATTGGGATTGTCTTTAAACTCGTCCAACAACGCCAATGGAACCCCGGCTGCGTTTACGGCAACTGGAGTAGATCCCGTTGTATCCACGGAAATTGCTTTTACAGCCGCGCCAATATTGTCGATTTCCGATTTGAGCAAACAATCTTTTATTGTCGCTTCCAAGCCTTCGATATAATCCAACGGGTGTTGCCTAAACTGATTTAAAGCAGCATCACAATACTCCCCTCTTTTCCAACGCGGGTAGTAAAATACAGAAGAAGCTATTTCCTCGCCATTGTTAGCATCAACCAATACCGAACGGACCGAATCACTTCCATAGTCCACCCCAATGACATACGATTTATTCATTTTTGCTGAATTTGGTTTATAACTTATAATTGTCTCTAACGCCTTATTTTTCAATATCCCCCTTTTTGAAGTTCGTCTTGAAAAAATAATTAGTGTCAAATAAACATTTATTTTTTTAAATATGAAAGAAAATTTTCATATTTAAAAAATAGAGCTAACTTCATAGCAGCAAATTATGGTTAACCCGAATTCCTGACATAGGTGTATAAAAGCCTTTTAAAGGGATGTAACAGACAATTATTATACTTATTTTTAGCTATTTACTTTTTTACATAGTTTTGCTCGTGGAATAAATGGGGTGGTGTCAGATAAAAAGATAAAACGATAGACGATGGAATATTATAAAAAAGATTCAGGGATCCTTTTGGCAGTAGACTGTATCATATTTGGATTTAACGGCGAATCCCTTGAAGTACTTTTAATTAAACGTGATTTCGAACCAGAAAGAAATAAATGGAGTCTGATGGGTGGTTTCGTTCAATCCGACGAAAGTCCGGAAGAGGCGGCGAGCCGAGTGCTCAAACAGTTAACAGGACTTGAGAATGTATACATGGAGCAATGTAGTGTATTCGGTGAACCTCAGCGTGAACCTAGCGACCGGGTTGTTAGTATCTGTTATTTTGCGCTGATTGATACGCAGCAATATAAACATATCCTAAGTGACGATTACGAAGCTCAATGGTTTCCATTACGGGAGCACCCAACGCTGATCTTCGATCATGATCAGATGATCGCTTCGGCACAGCACCGTCTACGCATGAAAGCAGCTTTGTATCCGATATTATTTGAACTGCTGCCCGAGAAATTCACGATTCCCCAGATTGCAGCACTCTATGAGGGAGTTTACAATATCGAGTTGGATAAGCGCAATTTCAGCCGAAAACTGCTTTCCTCAGACCTCATAATCAAACTGGAGGAAAAGGATAAGGAAAATTCAAAAAAAGGAGCATACTATTTCAAATTAAATACGGCGATCTATAAGGAAAAGATCATGTCCTTTTTACGGTATTTGCCAAGTTGGTCTATCGAATCATGATAAAGTAACGGGAAATGACCTATGGGAATTGGAATATATTTCACTTAACATTTTCGTTTTTTCAATAATTCCTTATATTTATCACAGGTATATCCTAGTTTTACAATTAGGATAAGCTAGATTAACGCATTTTATAAAATAAACAACATGAGCAAATTGAGATTAGCATTTATATTCTTTACGATTTTATTTATTTCATCACATACGCTATTGGAGGCACAAACTCCTGCTGCGGCTCCCGCCACTACAGCAGCACAACAGGATAATGCCTTCAAGTACAGTCCGGATGGATTAAAAAAAGGAAGTTTGGCAAATCAATTTGACCACCTGAATTATATTTCGAAAAACAACTATGATTTCAAGATGGTGCGAAAAACCAATCTTGATATTGTGAAACGAAATGTAATTGATACCGTAGCAAAACTCCACAAGGAAATCAGCTCTTTAAAATCATCTTCAAGCAACTATACATCCAACACCAAAACTTTACAAGATTCTATTCAGGTTTTAAAGGATCAGCTGACACAGGAGAAGGAAAAAACAGAAAGTTTCTCTTTCTTAGGAATCAATACATCTAAAACTTTTTACAATACTGTTGTTTGGACGATCATTGCCGTATTGGCAGTAGCAGCATTTATCTTTTTATTTTCTTATCGGAAAGCGAAAGTGGACACGGTGGAATTCCAAAAAACGGCCGAGCAATCGCAGGAGGAATTCGCTACTTTCCGCAAAAAGTCCATGGAAAAGGAACAACTGCTCAAGCGCCAGTTGCAGGACGAACTAAACAAAAAAATCTAGTCCTGCTTTTCATAAAATAGCAGATTTATTTTGATCGACCTGTAACGAATCCTAGAGGCACTCCGTTACAGGTCGATTTTATTTAATCAGGTTCCATTCCTAAAACGAATAAAAGATTCAGTGAAGTAAAGCTCTAAACTTCAAAAATACGTAGCCCGATAAAAGAGAAAAACTATATTTGGAGGTATAGAAATCGAAACATACAGAATTACAATAGATAACATTTTGACCTACATTAATAAAATTGTAATTTAATTGCAAATTCTATTTGTTTTTAAAAACGAATAACCTTATTTTTGCTGACCAAAAAAGAGGCCTTTTATGTCTCTTATATAAAATTGATTAATAAATATTTAGTCCCTATAATATGCCCAAGATTGGTAAAATAGCGCAGATTATCGGCCCAGTTGTTGACGTCAACTTCGCCGACAGTGAAAATCTACCTAAAATTTACGATGCATTGTACATTCAAAAAGAAAATGGACAACGTGTTGTATTAGAAGTTCAACAACACTTAGGTCAGGATCGTGTACGTACAATTGCCATGGACGCAACTGAAGGTTTAGTTCGCGGAATGGAAGTTGTCGATACTGGTGCTCCTATCAAAATGCCTGTTGGTGAAGAAATCAAAGGTCGTGTATTCAATGTAGTTGGTGATGCCATAGACGGGATCCAAAATTTGAATAAGGAGAATGGTCGTCCTATCCACAACGTACCTCCTAAATTCGAAGATTTGTCAACTGAATCCGAAGTACTTTTTACTGGTATCAAAGTTATTGACCTTTTAGAGCCATATGCTAAAGGTGGTAAAATTGGTTTATTCGGTGGTGCCGGTGTAGGTAAAACTGTATTAATCCAAGAATTAATCAATAATATCGCAAAAGGTCACGGTGGTCTTTCTGTATTCGCTGGCGTAGGTGAACGTACACGTGAAGGTAATGACTTATTGCGCGAGATGTTGGAGTCTGGTATCATCAAATATGGTGAGCACTTTATGGAAGGCATGGAAAAAGGCGAATGGCCTTTGGATACTGTTGACCACGAATTGATGAAAGATTCTAAATGTACTTTCGTATTCGGTCAAATGAACGAGCCTCCTGGTGCACGTGCACGTGTTGCTTTATCAGGTTTGACAGTTGCGGAATACTTCCGTGACGGTGATGGCGAAGGTCAAGGCCGTGACGTATTATTCTTCATCGATAATATCTTCCGTTTTACACAAGCAGGTTCTGAAGTATCTGCCCTATTGGGTCGTATGCCTTCAGCTGTAGGTTACCAACCAACATTGGCAACTGAAATGGGTTTAATGCAAGAGCGTATCACTTCAACTAAAAACGGATCAATCACTTCGGTTCAAGCCGTATATGTACCTGCCGATGACTTAACTGACCCTGCTCCAGCGACAACTTTCGCTCACTTGGATGCAACTACAGTATTGTCTCGTAAAATCGCTGAGCTAGGTATCTACCCTGCTGTGGATCCTTTGGATTCTACATCACGTATCCTTTCTCCTGCCGTTTTAGGTAACGAACACTATAATACTGCACAACGTGTAAAAGAAATTCTTCAACGTTATAAAGAATTACAAGATATCATCGCCATCTTAGGTATGGACGAATTATCAGAAGAAGATAAACAAACTGTACACCGCGCACGTCGTGTACAACGTTTCTTATCCCAACCTTTCCACGTTGCAGAACAATTTACAGGTTTGAAAGGTGTATTGGTAGACATCAAAGATACCATCAAAGGTTTCAATATGATCATTGACGGTGAAGTAGATGAGTACCCTGAAGCTGCCTTCAACTTAGTAGGTAACATCGATGATGCTATCGAAAAAGGTAAAAAATTATTAGCAGAAGCAGTTTAATCTAGATTATATCTAAGAATAATGAAATTAACAATTATCACTCCAGACAAATTAGCATTCGAAGGCGAAGTAACTTCAGTTACTGTACCGGGCACTGCGGGTTCTTTTCAAATTTTGAAAGACCACGCTGCCATTGTTTCTACTTTGGAAGATGGAAAAGTAATTATTCAACAAGGTAAAGGTGGACAAGAAGTGTTCATTAAAGGTGGTGTTGTGGAAGCAAAAGACAATGTCATTACCGTGCTTGCTGAAGGAATTATCGGAGATTAAATCAAATCGATTTTATAAAATCTAAAAAGCTTCCGATAGAAATATCGGAAGCTTTTTTTTTAAAGTTTTTTTGACATTTTCTTCATTTTAGGAAGAAAATTGGCCATTGTAACAAAAAATAATTTTTTGACCCTGTAGACCAATTTTAAATATGGTATACGACTAACAAAATATAAAACCGAATAAAACGAGTTACTGAAAAATAAAATTTTACAAAAACAGATTTAATAAAATTTTATTCTAAATACAAAATTAGCACTTTACCTATTGCCAATTATTGTAATTCCTGCTACCTTGAGGAAATGAAATTCGAAAGTTTTTATAGAAGCTTGAGATAGCATGATTTACCACCAATATTACAACAAAGGGAACTATTATACTTAGGTAAATTTTGGGTTATGAAATATTACGATAAAAACACGTTGATCTATTTAGATGGAGCTTTTGTAAAAGCTTCCGAAGCTGCATTGGATCCCTTTGCACAGTCACTGCATTATGGGTATGCAGTGTTCGATGGTTTACGTGCGTATAATACCCACAATGGACCACGTATCTTTAAAGCTGACATGCATTTCGATCGCTTAAAGAGATCGTGTGAAGCAGTTAATATTCCCCATCGCTGGAGCAACAGAGAGCTGATAGACATCTGTTATGAGCTCCTGGCCAACAACAACCTAAGAGAAGCTTATATACGTCCATTGGTATTGACCGGTTCAAATATGCACCTAACCTCATCAACCGAAGCAACCATCATGATGGCAGCATGGGAATGGGGGCCATATCTTGGTCAAAACCTATTAAAGGTATGTATCTCTGATATCAAAAGACCTAATCCAAAGTCGTTTAAAATTGACTCGAAGATCTCTGGGCAATATGTAAACTCCATCCTTGCGACAACAGAAGCCATCAGGAAGGGTTACGACGAAGCGTTAATGCTCGACCACGAAGGCTACGTTGCCCAAGCATCCAGTGAAAATATTTTCATCGAAAAGGATTTCAAAATCTATACGCCGCCAGCGAAGAATATCTTCCCGGGCATTACACGCCAGACTGTAAAAAACATTTGTAAAAAATTAAACTTCGAAGTCATTGAAAAGCAATTGACGATAGAAGACATTTACACTGCTGACAGCGCTTTCTTATGTGGGACTGCGGCAGAAATTATCGGAATCAAACAAGTCGATGATGTCATCTACAAAGAAGCCTGGGAACACAGCATAGGTGCATCAATCCAAAGAAGATATAAAAATTTAGTATTAGAGAACGAAAATTATGAAGTCATCATCTAACGGCGAAAACGGAATGAACAAATACAGCCGTACATTTACACAAGACGAAACGCAACCTGCTGCAAAAGCAATGCTTTATGGTATCGGTCTTACGGATGCCGACATGGACAAAGCACAGGTCGGTATTGCCAGCATGGGATATGATGGTAATACGTGTAATATGCACTTAAATGATTTGGCACAAATCGTCAAGAAGGGCGTTTGGAACAATGATTTAGTGGGTTTGACCTTTGGAACCATTGGCGTCAGTGACGGTATGAGCAACGGTACCGATGGGATGCGTTATTCGTTGGTAAGTCGTGATGTGATCGCTGATAGTATCGAAACGATCTGTGGTGGACAATATTATGATGGCTTGATCTCTATTCCTGGCTGTGACAAAAACATGCCTGGTGCAATTATGGCAATGGCTCGCTTGGACCGTCCTTCTTTAATGGTATATGGCGGTACTATCGCTCCAGGCCACTATAAAGGTGAAGAATTAAACATTGTGTCTGCATTTGAAGCATTGGGACAACGCATCTGCGGAAATCTTTCCGATGAAGACTATGAAGGCATTATCAAACATACCTGCCCTGGTGCTGGTGCTTGTGGCGGAATGTATACTGCAAATACCATGGCTTCGGCAATTGAAGCCTTGGGAATGAGCTTACCATACTCATCTTCCAATCCAGCGATCTCGGAAGAAAAGAAAAATGAATGTTTAGAGGCAGGTCAACATATCCGCACGCTACTTGAGAAAGATATCAAGCCCTCTGATATCATGACACGTAAAGCATTTGAGAACGCGCTACGTACCATTGTTATCTTGGGTGGCAGTACCAATGCTGTACTTCACTTTATTGCAATAGGCAAAGCCGTAGGCGTAGACATCACGCAAGACGACTTCCAACGCATGAGTGACGAAACCCCTGTATTAGCGGACTTTAAACCGTCCGGTAAATACTTAATGCAAGATCTTCAGCAATTTGGTGGAACTCCTGCTGTTATGAAATATCTTTTAAATGAGGGTTTACTTCATGGCGACTGTATCACGGTAACAGGAAAAACGGTCGCTGAGAACTTGGCTGATGTTAAATCAATCATGGAATATGATCAACCGATCATCAAACCATTGAGCGATCCAATCAAGGCTACAGGACACTTACAGATTCTTTACGGGAACTTAGCAGAGAAAGGTTCTGTTGCCAAGATCTCCGGCAAAGAAGGTGAAAAATTCACTGGCCCTGCACGTGTATTCGACGGAGAGCACGATTTAGTGGCCGGTATTGCATCTGGCAGAATCAAAAAAGGAGATGTTGTCGTGATCAAAAATGAAGGTCCTGTTGGAGCACCCGGCATGCCTGAAATGCTTAAACCTACGTCACTGATAATCGGCGCGGGTCTAGGTAAATCTGTTGCTTTAATCACCGATGGCCGTTTCTCAGGTGGAACACATGGTTTTGTCGTAGGACATATCACACCAGAATCTTACAAAGGCGGATTGATCGGTCTTGTCAATGATGATGACATTATCGAGATCGATGCGGTGAATAACAGTATCAATGTACTGCTTTCCGATGAAGAGATCGCGCAACGCCGTGCCGCTTGGGTACAACCAGCGTTAAAAGTTAACAAAGGAGTTTTATACAAATACGCTAAAACTGTTGCCGATGCCTCAGAAGGCTGTGTAACGGATCAGTAGAAAATAAAAAACAGAGACATTAAGCAAATAGAGACCTAAACAATCGACGCTTAATGTCTCAGATCTAATATCTAAATACTAAAAAGACTGAATAATCAACAATAAAAAAAATCAACGTAATGAGTACACTGGAAATAACAGAAAATAAGGCCGCTACAGCGCAGCAAACTCCGACACAAATTTCGGGATCGAAAGCTGTATTGGAGGCCTTATTGAGCGAAGGAGTTGATACCGTATTTGGTTATCCTGGAGGCGCAATTATGCCGATCTATGATGCCCTTTATGATTATACGGATCGTCTGAAGCATATTTTAGTGCGCCATGAACAAGGTGGAATCCACGCGGCGCAAGGTTATGCAAGAACTTCAGGTCGTACAGGCGTCGTCTTTGCGACAAGTGGTCCTGGAGCAACAAACCTAGTTACTGGACTGGCTGATGCCATGATCGATAGTAACCCTATCGTCTGTGTCACAGGTCAGGTCTTTGCTTCACTATTGGGAACAGATGCTTTTCAGGAAACAGATGTCATCAATATCACGGCACCAGTCACAAAATGGAACTACCAAGTCACCGACGCAACTGAAATTCCAGCTGCACTCGCAAAAGCATTTTATATTGCCAGCACAGGTCGTCCAGGACCGGTATTGATCGATATCACTAAAAATGCACAGCTACAATTGTTCGATTACTTCGGTTACGAAAAATGCAACCACGTTCGTAGCTATAGACCTGCACCACAAGTTCGTAAAGAATATGTTGAGCAGGCAGCCGAGTTAATCAACAATGCAAAAAAACCGTTTGTCCTTTTTGGACAAGGCATCATCTTGGGGAAAGCAGAAGAAGAGTTCAAAGCTTTTATCGAGAAGACAGGAATTCCATCGGCAGCGACCGTAATGGGGTTAAGTGCACTTCCAACGGATCACAAACTCCATGTAGGAATGCTCGGAATGCATGGTAACTATGCGCCAAACGTGATGACAAACGAATGTGATGTTTTAATTGCTATCGGTATGCGTTTCGATGACCGTGTAACAGGTCGTTTGGACAAATATGCCAAACAGGCAAAAGTAATCCATTTGGATATAGACCCGGCAGAGATTGACAAAAACGTACAGACAACCGTACCTGTATGGGGCGACTGTAAAGAAACTCTTCCGATGCTTACAGAATTGGTAACGGCCGTGGATCACTCCGCTTGGCTTGCACAATTCCGTGAACTTGAAAAAGAAGAAATCAAAGAAGTCATCCAAAATGAGCTTCATCCTCAAACTGATATCATGACCATGGGTGAAGTGATCAACGTATTGAATGAATTGACAGGTGGTGATGCAATCATTACAACGGACGTCGGTCAACACCAAATGGTAACTTGTCGCTATGCTAAATTCAACAACAGCAAATCGAATGTAACCTCAGGGGGCTTAGGAACGATGGGCTTTGGTCTTCCGGCAGCAATCGGTGCCTGGTACGGCGCTCCAGAGAAAACTGTCGTAGCAATCATCGGTGATGGTGGTATACAAATGACGATCCAGGAGCTCGGAACGATTATGCAATTTGGCGCAAAAGTCAAAATCATGATCCTCAATAATGAATTCTTGGGCATGGTACGCCAGTGGCAGCAATTGTTCCACGACAGACGTTATTCATTCGTGAATATCACGAGTCCTGACTTTGTTGCAGTAGCGAAAGGCTATTACATCGACGGTCAGAAAATTTCGGAACGTAAAGACCTGCGTAATGCCCTGAAAACCATGATTGATCACGACGGAGCATATCTATTGGAAGTGATGGTAGGTAAGGAAAACAATGTATTTCCAATGGTTGCACAAGGAACATCGGTATCTGAGATACGTTTAAAGTAGAATTTAACATGGAAAAACAAGAATATACCATCACCCTATATACAGAGAATTCTATCGGTCTTATCGGTCGGATCTCAACAATTTTTTCAAGAAGAAAAATCAATATTGAAAGCTTGAATACTTCTCCTTCTGAAGTAGAAGGAATACATCGTTTTACCATCGTAATCACGGAGGCTGAAGATGTTCTGCGTAAGCTTTGTCGTCAACTGGAAAAACAGATTGATATCCTCAAGGCCTATTACAACACTAATGATGAAGTGATCTGGCAAGAACAGGCGCTGTATAAAGTGCCTGCGGATGTTGTCAATGAAAAGGTATATGTAGAACGCTTATTACGTCAATATGGCGCCAATGTTGTTGTGATCCGCAACGACTATATCGTCTTTGAAACTGCAGGTCACCGCGAGGAGATCGATAAGTTGACAGAAGAATTGACCAAATATGGTTTGATCGAATTTGTCCGTGGCGCACGTATCGCCATCATTAAAGATAGTGCAGGTTTCCATTCCAAATTGGTTCAGTTTGAAGCCAAGGAACCATCGATAGAAATTGTAGAAAACGAGTATCTCGACAAAAGAGATGACGTATTTACGATGTAAGCTTTAATAGTATTATGCAAGAGACATTTAAATTTATCTTAAAGTCACGTCAAAAATTCATTGAATTACTTGACGGTCTTTCCATTGAACAGCTTAACAAAATTCCCGCGGGATTTAACAACAATATTATCTGGAATTTTGCCCACATTGTCGTCAGTACACAGACCTTGGTTTATGTCCGTACAGGAATCAAGGCCGATACGACTTGGGTGAACTATAACGAAGATTATAAAAAAGATACCAAGCCAACCCGCTTTGTTGAACAAGCAGAGGTTGATGAATTGAAAGAAATTGCAATCCGCAGTATTGAGCAAATTGCTGCTGACTATGAAAACGGTGTTTTCGGAGAAATCACCTCGTTTTCAACAGCAACCTATGGCTATCCAATGGATACCATTGAAGAAGTTATAGCCCTGACATCAGGACACGATAACGTTCATTTCGGTTACGCAATGGCTCAACGCAGATTAGTACAATAATTAAAATAAATAATCAACAACCCATAACAGAAAGAAAGTAAAACAATGGCAAATTATTTCAACACCTTACCGCTTAGAGAGCAGTTAGAACAATTAAGTCACGCTGAATTCATGGACAACACCGAATTCACGGATGGTGTAAATGCTTTAAAAGGTAAAAAAATCGTAATCGTAGGATGTGGTGCGCAAGGCTTGAACCAAGGTTTAAACTTAAGAGATAGCGGACTGGACGTTTCTTATGCTTTGCGTAAAGAAGCTATTGAACAAAAAAGAGATTCTTGGAAAAACGCTACGGACAACAACTTTAACGTAGGCACTTACGAAGAATTGATCCCATCTGCGGATTTAGTTATCAACTTGACTCCAGATAAACAACATACTTCAGTAATCAACGCTGTAATGCCGTTGATGAAAGAAGGCGCTACGTTATCGTATTCACACGGTTTCAACATCGTTGAAGAAGGTATGCAGATCCGTAAAGATATTACTGTCATCATGGTTGCTCCAAAATGTCCAGGTTCTGAGGTTCGTGCAGAATACCTTCGTGGTTTTGGTGTTCCTACCTTGATCGCTGTTCACCCGGAAAATGATCCACAAGGAAAAGGCTGGGCTGAAGCAAAAGCGTACTGTGTAGGAACAGGTGGACACAAGGCTGGTGTATTGAAATCTTCATTCGTAGCTGAGGTAAAATCAGATTTGATGGGTGAGCAAACGATTCTTTGTGGATTGTTGCAAACAGGATCGATCTTGTCTTTCGACAAAATGATCGAGAAAGGCATCGAAGCTGGTTACGCATCCAAATTGGTACAATACGGTGTAGAAGTGATTACGGAAGCCTTGAAACATGGTGGTGTGAGCGGAATGATGGACCGTTTGAGCAATCCCGCAAAAGTAAAAGCATTTGAGATCTCAGAAGAATTGAAGGATATTATGCGTCCTTTATTCCAAAAACACCAAGATGATATCATGTCAGGTCACTTTAGCAAGACCATGATGGAAGATTGGGCAAATGGTGATGCAAATTTATTGAAATGGAGAGCCGAAACAGGTGAAACTGCATTCGAAAAAACACCTGCTGGTGATGTTAAAATCAACGAACAAGAGTACTTCGACAACTATACACTGATGGTTGCTTTCATCCGCGCAGGTGTTGAGTTGGCATTCGAAACAATGGTTGAAGCAGGTATCAAACCAGAATCAGCATACTACGAATCATTGCACGAAACACCATTGATCGCTAACACAATCGCTCGTAAGAAGTTGTTCGAAATGAACCGTGTTATCTCTGATACAGCAGAATACGGTTGTTACCTATTCGACCAAGCTTGTAAACCTTTGTTGGCAGACTTCATGAAAACTGTTGATACGGATTTAGTCGGTAAAAACTTTAACGACAACAAAGATGCTGCAGTTGATAACGCACAATTGGTTGTCATCAATGAAATTCTACGCGATCACCCTGTAGAAATCGTTGGTCGCAAATTGCGTAAAGCGATGACTGCAATGAAAGCGATCAAAACTGTTTAAAAGTCCATACGAAATTATACATGCTCCAAAAATCATGAATATTTCGTAATTTAGTATATTGAAATCAAGGTGATATTGAGACATTTACAATATCACCTTGGTTCATATAAAAATAACATAAGAGAGATTAAAAAATGTCAAAAACATTAGTAGAAAAGATTTGGGATGCTCACGTCGTCAAGCGTGAAGAAGGGTTTCCGGATATTATTTATATCGACACCCACTTGATTCATGAAGTTACTTCACCTCAAGCTTTCGATGGCTTGCGTAAAAGAGGAATCCCAGTTTTTCGTCCAAAGCAAACGGTAGCTACTGCCGACCACAACGTACCGACACTCAATCAACATTTACCGATCAAAGAAGAGCTATCCCGTTATCAAGTTGATATGCTCACCAAAAATTGTGCTGAATTTGGTATTGAATTATATGGCTTGGGGCATCCATACCAAGGGATTGTACACGTTATTGGTCCGGAGCTGGGTATCACCCTACCAGGTAAAACGATGGTCTGTGGCGATAGTCATACCTCAACACATGGTGCTTTTGGAGCTATTGCTTTTGGTATTGGGACCTCTCAGGTTGAACAGGTCTTCGCAACACAATGTTTATTGCAGTCGAAGCCAAAAACAATGAAAATTGAAGTTAACGGTACCCTTCAAAAAGGTGTTGGGGCAAAAGATATCATCCTATATATCATCTCCAAAATCTCTGCCGCGGGCGGTACAGGTTACTTTATTGAATATGCTGGTTCAGCAATCCGTTCATTAAGCATGGAAGCACGTATGACCATTTGTAACATGAGTATTGAAATGGGTGCACGCGGAGGCTTAATTGCTCCGGATCAGATCACTTTCGACTATGTAGAAGGCCGTGAATTCGCACCAAAAGGTGAGGAATGGGATCAAGCCTTAGCGTACTGGAAAACATTATATTCTGACGAAGATGCCATCTTTGATAAAGTGTTGACTTTTGATGCTGCAGACATTGCGCCAATGATTACTTATGGCACCAACCCTGGCATGGGTATGGGTATCGCGGAGCATATCCCAGCAACTATCGCACAACCGGAATCAGAAAGACCATCGTACCAAAAAGCATTGGATTACATGGGTTTTAAAGATGATTCAACGGTCTTAGGCAACCGTGTTGATTATGTTTTCATCGGAAGTTGTACCAATTCCCGTATTGAAGATTTACGTGAAGTAGCTTCGTTCGTTAAAGGCAAGCAAAAAGCACAAGACGTTGAAGTATGGATTGTACCGGGCTCAAAACAAGTAGAAAAACAGGCTAAAGAAGAAGGCTTGGATAAAATATTTGAAGCGGCAGGATTCCAGTTACGTGAACCAGGATGTTCGGCATGTTTAGGTATGAACGAAGATAAAATCCCTGCTGGTAAATATTGTGTTTCGACTTCAAATAGAAATTTCGAAGGGCGTCAGGGACCGAATGCCCGCACCATGCTGGTATCTCCTTTGACAGCAGCAGCTGCGGCAGTAACAGGTAAAGTAACAGATGTAAGAGAGTTGATCTAAGCAGAAAAAAATGAAAAAATTTGAAACTTTAACGTCACAGGTAGTCCCTCTACCTATCGAAAATATTGATACCGATCAAATTATTCCCGCACGCTTTCTAAAAGCAACTACGCGCGAAGGTTTTGGTGATAATTTATTCCGCGACTGGCGTTTTGATACAGACAATCAGCCCAAAACTGACTTTGTATTGAACAACCCGACCTATACAGGGAAAATATTGGTTGCCGGTAAGAACTTTGGTTGTGGTTCAAGCCGCGAACATGCCGCATGGGCTATTCAAGACTATGGTTTTGATGTGGTCATCAGCTCATTCTTTGCCGATATATTCAAAGGAAATGCCCTTAACAATGGTGTATTACCGATTCAGGTATCCGAAGAATTTTTGGCAAAAATTTTCGAATTGGTGCACCAAAATCCGACAACAGCGATTATCGTTGATCTTGAAAAACAAACAGTCATGTTGACAGAGACAGGTGATCAATTTGAGTTTGAAATCAATCCATACAAAAAATCATGTTTGATCAATGGATATGATGACATTGATTTTATCCTTAACAAGAAAGATTCAATCGAAGCATTTGAAGCGAACAGACAATGGTAGATCCTGTCGTCCATATTGCCAATTTAACCATTCAGTACGGTAAAGATACCGTACTGCAAGACTTAAATTGGCAAATTTTTCCTGGCGAGCAATGGATCTTAGGCGGTCCGAGCGGTACAGGAAAAACCACACTTGCAAAAGCGATTTCCGGGCAATTGAAGTATGAAGGCGAGATCACATTCCACCTTGATCCAACGAGCCCACTGCCGGCAAAAATTCACTACGTTTCCAATTGGTTTCAGTTTACCAATCTTGAAGGCGATCGCAATTTCTATTACCAACAGCGCTACAACAAATTTGCAAAAAACGATACATTAACGGTTTTTGCTGAGTTGAAACATTTTGCGCAAGAAGAACAGCTTTCTTTTGAAAACGTGCGTTCTTACCTGAACATTTTTGGATTCGAAAATTTCAAAGATCAGCAGTTGATTGAACTTTCGAGTGGCGAACACAAAAGACTGCAATTGATCAAGGCCTTGTGGCTTCAACCGCAGGTGCTCATTATCGACCAGCCTTATACAGGACTAGATGCACAGTCTCGGGAAGATCTCAATCAGATTTTCGATCAGCTAGCGGATAAGGGTGTCACCTTTTTGTTGATAAGTAATGATGACGAACAACCAGACTGTATCAATCGTTTTGCGGAGATTCAGCATGGTAAGATTGTTATTCGCCAAAATAGCAATGAGCTATCCAGAGGATTGCCCCGCACAAGAAAGGCACTCCCCTATTTTCTGCAACGAGCCCCTGAAGTAACTTCTCCGATCATGGTAAAAATGAACAAGATCAATATTTCATACGGCGAAAAACAGGTCTTAAAGAATATTGACTGGGAAGTAAAAGCCGGCGAAAAATGGTTGCTACAAGGGCATAATGGTTCAGGAAAATCCACGTTGCTCAGTTTAATCAACGGCGATCATCCACAGGCCTATGCCAACGACATCCATCTTTTTGGCAAAAAAAGAGGATCTGGAGAAAGCATTTGGGATATCAAAGAACATTTGGGTATTATATCGCCAGAATTGCATTGGTATTATGATATGAATGCCAACGTTGGGCAGACTATTGCTTCTGGATTTTTTGATTCCATGAGCCTATACCAACGATTAGGATTTGAACAACAGCAAAAGCTCGAGCAAATTCTCCATTTTTTTGACCTTAAAGAGGTTAAACACAAAACCTTGGGGTCGTTACCATTAGGCCAACAACGTTTGGTCCTATTGGCTCGCACGATCGTGAAGCATCCAGAATTGCTGATTTTGGACGAACCTTGTCAAGGTTTAGACAAAGAGCAGACCCAGTATTTCAACGATGTCATTGATGACCTCAGTAAAAGTGGCCAGACGCTCATTTATGTAGGGCACTTCCAGACACAACTACCAACGTGCATTGACAATAAAATCGTGTTGGAAAAAGGAGAAGTAAAGGCTGTATTCGAAGTTATCCACAAAAAAGAAGCTTTATCAACATAAAAAATGTGGAAAACTTCAATTAATTCGAAAACAAGAACAAAAAAATAAAAAGAGAATCAAGATATCGGCAAAACACCGGAAATCAAAAGTCAAAAATAAAGACAATTCAATAGGTCTTAGGCCTATCTTCCAAAGTTTCAATATACATATCTCTGATAGCTCAATACTAAAAATACAATGAAGAAAAATATTTTAATCATACCTGGAGATGGCATCGGCCAAGAAGTAACAACTTGGGGTAAAAAAGTTTTAGAAAAAATCGGTGAAAATTATGGTCATGAATTCAGCTTTGATGAAGCTATCATGGGCCATACTGCAATTGAAGCTACGGGCAACCCTCTTCCTGATGAAACATTAGCGAAAGCAAAAGCTTCTGATGCGATCCTTTTCGGCGCCATTGGCCATATCAAGTATGATAATGATCCTTCTGCTAAAGTAAGACCTGAACAAGGCTTGTTGAAAATCCGTAAAGAACTAGGTCTTTATGCAAATCTTCGTCCAATCCTTTTATTCGACGAGTTATTGGATGCTTCGAGTTTAAAGCCTGAAATTCTTCAAGGTACAGATATCCTTTTCTTCCGTGAATTGACAGGTGATGTGTATTTTGGTGAAAAAAACCGCAATGAGGACAACACCTTTGCGTCAGATCTGATGAACTACCATCGTTACGAGGTTGAACGTATCGCACGTAAAGCTTATGATGCAGCACGCACACGTAACAAAAGATTATGCTCTGTTGATAAAGCCAATGTATTAGAAACATCCCGCCTGTGGAGGGAAGTTGTACAGGAAATCGCAAAAGAATATCCGGATGTTGAAACCGAGCATATGTTTATCGATAATGCAGCCATGCAATTGGTTAAAAATCCGAAGAAATTCGATGTGGTATTGACAGCTAATCTTTTTGGTGATATCTTGACAGACGAAGCGTCACAGATCGCAGGCTCAATGGGTATGTTGGCTTCTGCTTCCGTAGGTGATGGCACAGGCTTCTTCGAACCTATCCACGGCTCAGCACACGATATTGCTGGTCAAAATAAAGCAAATCCACTTGCTTCAATTTTATCTGCAGCCTTGATGCTTGATATTAGCTTTGGTCTACAGGATGAAGCTAAAGCTGTTACCAATGCTGTTGCTGAAACATTAAAAGCTGGTTGGAGAACCGGTGATATTGCCAACAGCAGCACTGAAGCTTCAAAAATCTTAGGTACTCAGGAAATGGGTGAAAAAGTATTGGAGTTTATTAAATAGTATACCCTTTTTAATTTGTAAATCTTTTGAATTAAGAAATTATGTTACACGATCCTAATCATCTTTACATTTTCGACACCACCTTACGTGATGGCGAACAGGTACCAGGCTGCCAATTAACTACTCCAGAGAAAATTGAGATTGCTAAAGACTTGGAAAAACTAGGGGTAGATATTATCGAAGCCGGTTTCCCAGTGTCTAGCCCTGGTGATTTTCAATCGGTGGTAGAATTATCTAAAGCGGTGAACGATGTTATTATATGTGCATTGACCCGTGCCAATCAAAACGATATTGACGTAGCTGCCGAAGCATTAAAATATGCCAAACGCCCACGTATCCATACCGGTATTGGTTCTTCGGACATGCATATCAAATATAAATTCAACAGCACAAGAGAAGAAATTTTAGAACGTGCTGTTGCGGCTGTAAAACATGCCAAATCCTATGTAGAAGATGTCGAGTTTTATGCAGAAGATGCTGGTCGCGCAGACTTGGAATTTCTAGCTAAAATGGTTGAGTCGGTGATTGCGGCTGGTGCTACGGTGGTCAACATCCCTGATACAAACGGTTATTGTTTACCGGACCAATATGGTTCAAAAATCAACTACCTAAAGGAAAATGTACGCAATATCGATCAGGCAATTATTTCGGCACATTGTCACAATGACCTAGGACTTGCAACAGCAAATTCTATCGCTGCCATACAAAATGGAGCCCGCCAGGTAGAATGTACGATCAACGGTATCGGCGAACGTGCCGGAAACACGTCGCTTGAAGAAGTAGCCATGATCCTTAAGGTGCACAACCAGTCGTTTGGAAGCTTAACATCAAACATCGATAGCCGCATGTTTACGTACTTATCGCGCAAGGTAAGTGAAATGATGAACATGCCTGTCCAACCGAATAAAGCGATCGTTGGCCGTAATGCCTTCGCGCATAGTTCGGGTATTCACCAAGATGGTTTCCTAAAACACCGCGAAAACTATGAGATCATCAGACCAGAAGATGTTGGTTTGATTGAAGCTGATATTATCTTAACTGCACGTTCAGGAAGACACGCCCTTAAACACCATTTGGAGCGTTTAGGCTTCCATCTTGAAAAAGATGATTTAGCAGATTGCTATCAACGCTTCTTGGTTTTAGCCGACGAAAAGAAAAATATTTGTGATGATGACCTAAAAAGCCTCATCCAGGAAAAAATATAAAAAAGGAAGGCTGCAGATGCAGCCTTTTTTTATCATAAATACATTTTTTTTAAAGGATACAAATGACACATAGCTGATTATTATTTTAGCATGTATTCAGACGATCTTCCATTCAAAATCAACTAAATTTAAACACTGTATAGGTAGAATCTCTCATATAACAGCGAATATCTGCGTTTTATTTGCTACCTTAACTAGGCAATCATCTAACAATGAATCTATCAACCTTAAACATCAATTCAGAAGCTACACTTGACCGCATCAAGTCTGTGGTCAACAGAACACCGCTTCAATATAATCGGCATCTATCCGAAAAATATGGTGCCGAAGTCTATCTAAAACGGGAAGATTTACAAGTCGTACGTTCCTATAAATTACGCGGTGCCTACAATAAAATTATTTCCTTAACAGCGGAAGAGCGACAACGCGGCGTTGTATGTGCGAGTGCGGGCAACCATGCCCAGGGCGTTGCTTTCTCCTGCAATAAACTCGACATCCAAGGCGTGATATTTATGCCGGGTCCTACACCACGCCAAAAGATCTCACAAACGGAAATGTGGGGTAACGGTAATGTAGAGATTATCTTGACAGGAGACACTTTTGATGACTGTCAAAAAGCGGCGCTGGCTTACACAGAAGAGCATGGTATGACTTTCATCCCGCCATTTGATGATCTCAAAGTTGTGGAAGGACAGGGTACTGTAGCCGTTGAGGCTTTACAAGATCTTCCCGATATGGATGCCATATTTATCCCAATTGGTGGGGGTGGACTTGCCGCGGGAGCGAGCTATTACCTGAAGAGTAAAAACAAAGCGATCAAATGTTATGGTGTTGAACCCGAAGGAGCTCCTTCTATGCAAGCGGCCTTGACACATGGCGCACCGATCGAGCTCGAGCATATCAACAAATTTGTTGATGGAGCCGCCGTTAAAAAAATCGGTGCAACGACATTTGAAATTGCGAAACAATTGTTGGATGATACACGCTCTATTCCTGAAGGAAAGATCTGTACATGTATCCTAGAGCTGTATAATAAGGATGCAATTGTCGTTGAGCCCGCGGGTGCTTTATCGGTAGCTGCTCTTGAATTTCACAAAGATGAAATTAAAGGCAAGAAAGTCGTCTGCATCATATCCGGTGGAAACAACGATATAGACCGCATGAGTGAAATCAAAGAATTGTCTCTGCTTTACGAAGGATACAAACATTATTTTATCGTTCGTTTCCCACAACGCCCAGGTGCATTAAAACTCTTCGTTTCTGAAGTATTGGGGCCTAAGGATGATATTACCCGTTTTGAGTTTATCAAAAAAACAGAACGCGAAAGAGGTCCAGCGCTAGTCGGCATTGAGCTCAACAAGCCTGAGGATTACGAAACATTGATTGAACGCATGAAAGAATATAAGTTTGATGTCATTGAAATCAACAAAGACCAGACACTATTTGAATATCTTGTTTAAATAATAGGTATAAACGGAAAAAGCCAGTGATTCATATCCTGGCTTTTCTCGTTTATATAACCAAAATACCTCACCCCAAGTCTTCAAAAAAAACTAATAATTCCATAACTTAAAAAATCTTATATTTCCTTTATTAAAAGATATTCAATAGCTGAGGAGAGATCGATAAATTATCTTATTTGGCCGAAGGCATATTGCATATAAAAAGTAATTTATCTAAGTTTAATTGTTTAATCAATAATATACGAAAAATGAGAGTACTAATTTTAACAATCCTGACCTTAATAGGTCAACTTACCTTTGCCCAGACCGACAAAAGTAAACGCCCGAGTCCTCCAGACAACACCAAAGTAACCACCACCGATGGTGTCACGATCGACATTAATTATAGCCGCCCTTCTTTGAAAGGCCGTCAGCTTGGTGTTGATATCGCCCCTATCGGCATTGTATGGCGTACTGGAGCGAATGAAGCGACCACCATCGAATTTAATAAAGATGTATTGGTTGAAGGCAAGAAATTAACCGCTGGAAAATATGGTCTTTACAGTATCCCTGGAGAACACGAAACAACAATTATGTTTAATAAAGTGTGGAATCAGTGGGGAACAAAATATGATGCCAACGAAGATGCCCTACGTGTTTCTGTTAGCAATGCCACAGCAAGCAATTCACAGGAACAATTTAAGATCAATGCGACTCCACAAGGAACTATTTCTTTGGAGTGGGGACAGTATGTCGTTCCATTTACGGTGAAAGCGAGCAACTAAATTAAAAACGCATTATCAATGTAATCGGTACGGTACGAGTGAACGATTTTTTAATCAAACAACGGGCCGTCCGATTACATGATTCTTCGCTTCTTTCAGCCCCATTTTAAGAACTTAATTACTTATCAATCCGCTTTATTCATTCCGTATTTTATCATAAAAGCATCGTATTCAGCCTCATCGCGGCACATCTTGTCATACCAGTTCTTTTTAAGAATCAGTGTGGTAATACCCAATATCAGTACACTGGTCAATAAGCCCTTTCCCTGTTGAATAACAATATACATCGGGATCAATGTCAAACAACATTGCCATACAATCCCCACCCCAACATTAAATAAATCACGCTTAAAGTGATCGTTTCTTTTAAGATCAGGGTATTTCTGCAATGCTTTTTGGTGAATTGGCCCCCAAAAGCCCCATGGGCGAACACGAACATAAAAATCAACCAACACAGATTCCTCAGTTGGCTTAGATAACCAAGTTCCAAGTAAGCAACCTAATAACGATAGGACAAACAAAAAGGGGAAATAATAAAGCGGCAAAGTATGTGGGAAAAACTGAGGCAGAATAATTGCGCCGAATATACCGGTCAACATTCCCCAAAAAAATCCCGTCCCATTAAATCGCCACCAATGCCACTTAAGCACATTCGCGGCGATATATCCACCATAGAGTGCCGAAACGATCCACTGCAGCACCGAATTGATGTTTTGGACATATAATCCGATGATCGTGCTACAGACAACCACAGAAACAGAAACAATATAACTCAAACGAATCTGTTTTTTAGGCGAAGCCGAACGATAAAAAAATTTCAGCAAGACATCATTGACCAAATACGCTTGCGCCGCATTTATCGTTGAAGCAAAAGAAGACATAAAAGCAGCCAGAAGTCCCGCCAATAGTAAACCTGTCAATCCAACCTTCCCAAAACGACTAATTGCTTTGGGTAAGATGATCTCGAAATCCATATGGCTTCCCATTGCTGTAAACTCATCCCGAAAGAACACAAGCGCTAACACCGTAAAACCCATGATCATCAGATAACGCGGGATCAGCAAGATAACAGATACCGAACCGCTCATTAATGCGGCCTCTTTTGGTGACCTACAAGCAAGAATCTTTTGCATATCATAGTTTGCCGCGGGCCCAGCCATACTCATGAAAATACCTTTGAAAAGCATCATCATCACAAATATGGTAAACAGGTTGTATTGATC
This sequence comes from Sphingobacterium paramultivorum, assembly GCF_014109745.1. Lineage (NCBI taxonomy): Bacteria > Pseudomonadati > Bacteroidota > Sphingobacteriia > Sphingobacteriales > Sphingobacteriaceae > Sphingobacterium > Sphingobacterium paramultivorum. Next base: position 5,498,933 of record NZ_CP058555.1, on the reverse strand, counting down.
ATCGGCTATTCTATCCATAATAGAAGGGAGTACGTTACTCCAGTCCATATCCAAATGCCAGCCAAAGAAGGGAGAGTCCCATCCCTCAGGTGTATTGGCGGCCAACAATTCAGGACTTACCTGCTGCATTGCAATCACTGCGATTGCAATGCCGGATACAATCATGATAGCGAACTTCACCATATCTGCCCAAACGATACTATGCATGCCGCCAAGCATGACATAAAATGTCGTGATAGCAGTAAAAAACATGCCGTATAATTGGGGAACATACATCGGGTCAATAGTTAAGGGAATGAACCGCGAAAGCTGTTCCCAGGGGAAGAATACCTCCATAAATTTACCGATTCCGATAAAGCCGTAACATAGAAAACCCAATACTGCTACAATAGCGTATAGAATGACAATGGTGTAAGCTCCATCTGCACCCTTACCATGCCCAAAACGGGTTCGGATCCATTCAGCTCCCGTCAAAACATTTGAACGCCGCAGCCATATCGAAAGGTAAACCATCAGGAAAATCTGATTAAAGACAGGCCATAACCAAGGAATCCACATACTCTTGAGGCCATAGACAAAGGCAAGATAAACCATCCACATTGTGCCCGAAATATCGAACATCCCCGATGCATCAGAAATACCAAGCATATAGTAAGGAAGTGACTTCCCTCCCAAGAAATAAGAGTCGAGATCCTTAGAAGCTCGCTTTTTAAGAATCAGGCCAATGACAATCATCGTCAGCAAATAACAGACAATGATCACTATATCTATTACGGAAAGTTCCATGAATATTCTTCTCGTGGTCAACCGCAATCTACAATTATATTTCTACTTCTCCAATTGGCCAATCACGACCGAAACTGGGTAATGATCTGATATTCCTTCGAGATCAGGACCATTGTGCACTTCGACCTTCTGAACCAAAGGCGACAATCGCTCCGACAATAAGATATAATCTAGCCTTTCCGACACTTCAGCTAATCGGCTGTCGCCCCAATTCCAGCCATATAGTGTTGCTGTAGGAAAACTGACCCGCTTATTTTCTGGAAATACAGTACGTCCGATACAATCATCAAAACCTGCAGCAATAAAAGTCGACAGCACACTATAGTCAAAACGCTGGCCACGCATATTGCCATATTCTGGATGCGCTTGATCCCAATTCGATAAATTCTTTCTCAGTTGTGCTTTGTGTTCCAGCCAAATTGCATCCAATGGAGAATAAGCATTGAGGTCCCCCATGATCATACAGTTATTCAAGGAATTACTTTTGATATAATCCACAATCTGCTGTGCTTCTTTTAATCGATACTTCCAGGAAAAAGGGCTGAGATGTGTGACTATAATGTCAATATCTTTAATTTTAACATGCAACATACCATGCCAAAACTCATCCACCTGGGCTTTGATCAGGGTAATCGGGTAGCGAGATGTAATCCCTACTGGATAGCCCTTCTCCTTGAGTAAGACGCTGTAGTGGTGTCCGTAGGATTCGGCCAGCTGTTGAAGATCGGCCTGTTTGAAATCGACCAGTTCTTCCAAAGCAACAATATCCGGTTGCTGTCGTTCCATCCAATGGACAAATTTATCCGATCTTGCTTTCGTATGCTCAAATCCATTCCAGATATTATAAGATATTATCTTTAGCGGTTGATCGGCCTGAGATTTCACTGTCAAACACAGCAAGAGTAAAGCAATCACTCCATAAAACTTGATCAGATCTTTCATTTATATACTCCTAAATATCGATTTTATAACTAACAATAAGCCTTTATAACTAACAACAAGCCGGGCTATCCGATCTAGAATAGGAGACCGGCTTTCAATTTTCACATCCTATTATCAGGCCCGTTTCACACCGTTTCGGGAACAAATTCCAGATTCCATAACATATAGCGCATTGCGACCAATAAGCTGGAGGACATTGTCAACCGAGGTTGCCGAGCGCAAACCGTCGGATGCTGTATTTAGACAATAATCCAAAAGCCGGTCAACCGAGGATACGGCAACATGCATTCGTGTATCACTCGATGCATAGTAGATATAAACCATGCCATTGGGATTCATGATCCAACCGTTAGAAAACAACACATTGGAAACATCACCGATCCGTTCTTCTCCCTCCGGAGCCATCAGATAACCCGCAGGCTCGGCGATCAATTGGCTTGGATCATCCAGACTGGTGAGATAAAGGTAGAGCACATAACGTAACCCTGCTGCCGTCCCCCTTACGCCATGGGCAAGGTGTAGCCAGCCTTTCTCCGTTTTTAAAGGCGCAGGGCCCTCACCATTTTTCAGCTCTTTAATCGTATGATAAAAACGTTTGTTGATAATTTGTTCTTCAACAACAATGGCATTTTTAATATCATCAATCAATGACCATCCAATTCCGCCACCACGTTTTGCTAGGATAAAATCATCTTGTGGCCGTGTATAGAGGGCATATTTCCCCTGTACAAATTCGGGGTGCAATACGACATTTCGCTGTTGACTGCTCGCTTTCAGATTGGGTAAACGCTCCCAGTGCTTCAAATCTTTTGATCGAATGATCCCTGCAGAAGCAACGGCACTGGAGAGATCCCCCGGAGCAGCTGCTGCATCGCGTTTTTCACTGCAAAAAATACCATACACCCAACCGTCTTCATGAGCAGTCAGCCGGATATCATATACATTTGTTTCCTCTTTATCCAAATCTGGAAGTACCAATGGCTGATCCCAAAAACGAAAATTATCCACCCCATTTTCACTTTCTGCTATCGCAAAAAATGATTTCCGGTCAGCCCCTTCAACCCGAACAAACAACAGATACTTTCCTTGCCAATAGAGTGCCCCCGCATTCATTGTTGAATTGAAGGTGATTCGCTCTAGAAAAAGCGGGTTTGTCAAGGGATTAAAATCGTAACGCCAGGTCAACGGGATATGTTCTTTGGTAACAACAGGATATAAATAACGCTTAACAATTTTTCCTGGATTAGACAGTTCAACATTAGTTCTCTCCAATAATAAGCGTTGTGATTCGATAATATAAGCTTGCTGACGTTCAAATGATTCGGCCATAAATTTAGTTCAGTTCAAAAAAATAGTTACTTTACAAGTTTTCGGGATAAAGCGGCATACGGGTCACACGATGGAATGCCGTACCGCTACCAGTAGCGACCTCAAGATCAAATATCACTTCTTTTGTTTTCGGATCAATCTCCACAACACGTCCGCCCAAACCAATAGAAGTTGCTACCCCCATACCCGGACAAAATAAAACATGTCCAGTTTGCCCCAAATATTGTACGCCCGATATGGCCTGTGAAAAGCCTTGCGTGCCACGATCTTTTCCATAAGACCATACTTGCTGTACCGTTCTATTGGTCAGGTCAACCTTATATTCCACTACCCTGCTAAAGCTTTTCACCCCGGGAGCAAAATTTGATTTCCATTGCCGGTTATACCCATTGTCAAAAACCAAAATACGATCCTTACTCAACGCGACAGGTGTATGTGGCCCCCAAGGCCAATCAAAACCTGCAACCGCAGCATCTCCATTGATCACTGCTGGGTCTGTAATTGCAGTGCCATCTTCGGCAATTGGCTTAAGCAACAAGGTCTGATATTTGGCTCCCCAATTTTTATGGGGCGATATAATCCATTGCGTCACTCCCGAATGATTAAAACTGAAAATCCCCTGATAACGTGCCGTGGCCAATAAATCTTCGCCAATTTCTGTAATTGAATTATTATGTGCCCAATTATTTGGACTCTGCGAGAAGGCCGGTGGCGTAATACCATCGGGCTTGATATAACGCGTTGTATCCAGTTGCTTGGCAAGATCCCATTCATTAACTAAGACACCTGTTTGTGGATTCAATTCGATGATAAAGTCGTTAATACGCGGTTCGCCATTATTTAAACGTGCCGCAACTTTGGTTACATTGATCAAGAAATTACCATTGGCAGCTTCACTAACCTCATGGTGAAATCCATAGCCAAGTTTTGCTAGATCCCATTGATTGACCAAGTTTCCAAAGAGATCAATTTCAACAACACGTTGTTGCGACTGATCACCGGAAATAAAGGTCCCTTTTTTGGTCCGCTTAAGGCCTATCGATCCGGAAAACTTCTGTAAATCAGGCGATTTTTTCAACAGCAACAACCAACGCAATTCCCCCTCGTTATCAATCATATAAGGTAAAGAAGTATCTAATTCACTCTGACCAGGATAACTCACCAAATTGATCCCAGGCTCCATTTTCTCGGTTTGCCCCTTGACAATCTTCCATTGGGGAAAGTCTTGTACTGTTATAGCTTGTGTGACAATATGTATCGTTGTGCTACCGCGCTCGTTGCCTTCCCGGTCAGTAAAAGCAAGATCGACCACATTATCATAATCGGCATATAAGCCTAATATCGGTACGTTTTGACGTGGTGTATCATCGTTACATAAATGCGTAATGGCACCCAATTTGCCATGCTTACCATGCACAGTCACCCGTACTCGACCATAGGTCGGTAACCATACATTTACCATGGCCGACAGTGGATTATAACCCGAAGGATCGAGTTTAATATTTTCAACAATAAAATCGAGCGAAGTACCTTTGGTAGGTACCTCCACCTCCGACCCGTCGCTAAAGGAGAGTTTTGTACGCCAATGTGCCAGATCAGAAGTTATCTTGAGAATATCTTTTACGGGGACATTTACGGCTCCCTTCTCAAAGTTGAAAACATACTCTAGTGTATGCTGATTGACATCAAGCAACAATTCTCCAGCATCAATTTTGGATGTCAATGCCAGCTTGGAAGATAATTCATTCGTTGTTTCCCGATCTTTCTTACAGGAAAAAAATAACAGAACAAAGCATATAAGTGGCAAAATCAAAGTAGTGAAAAATCTACCCATCCGTTGTACTGCAATCATACATATTATTGTTTAAAAGAAATTTCAAAAAGTATTCCGGCAGAGGCATCTACTCCCCTACCGGAAAAAACTAACACTCAACTGTGGAATCGAGAATAAATTTTTATTTGTCTTCCGACCTTGTCGGAAGTACTATAGTGACCTATCGCCACAATGGATGTTGTTGAATCTTGGTATTGGTATTGATTTCCCCTTCAGGAATAGGTAAATAATAATGTTTGGGTTGGAAATTATTGGCTCCTTGTTTTTTATTATCCACAAAAACCTGCTTCATTTCTGTAGGAGTATACCAACGTTTCAAGTCAAAGAAACGATGTCCTTCGAAGAAAAACTCCAGTTCATTTTGCTTGATAATTTCCTTCATTAATGCATCAGCATTTGCCCAAGTTTTATTGGCTAATCCTGCTCTATCTCTGATGCGTTTTAAACTAGATGTTGCACCACCCAAATTTCCGTTTTTAGCACATGCTTCTGCATGTAGCAAAAGTACTTCTGCAAAACGAAATACCCGAAGATTGTTATTTCTATTTGATGCATCATACATACTATTGGCGCCAGCGACATTTTTATAGAAATTAGTATACTTTTTGATTAAGAAACGGCCTTGTTTTCCATTAACCGCCGGAAAAACGGGCTCGCCACGTTGCCTTTTTGCACTTGCATTATCCCAAAGTTTGTCAAATGACAAGTTACCAAACCAAGCTCCGTCAGTCAGGCCAGTTTCATAGTCTGAATATTTCCAAAAGAAACTTGTGTACATTCTTTTGTCAAATTTTGTATCTGCACCAATCGGTCTTTCTTCACTGGTAAAATCGCGAACAACAGCTGCCCCAGGCATTAACTTGAACCAAGCTCCAGTACCATCTGGCCCTGCGAAATTGGGTAGTACAAATCCCATCGCACAGGATGCACAATCAACGCCCCAGTTTCCATCACCACCAAATCGACTATCATAAACCAATTCCCACACAGACTCTTTATTTAATTTAGTTGTTTCTTTAAAATTATCATCAAAGTCCGCAACTAGATCGTATGTATAAGGGGCGCTCAACAGTGCTTTCAGTTCTGTCTCTGCTTCCGAATATTGTTTAGTATAAACAAGAGCCTTACCTAAATAGGCCACCGCTGCCCCCTTAGTCACGCGCCCTGCCTCAGCAGCTGGTCGTGTTACAGGAAGATAATTTTTGGCGACTTTAAAATCTGCAATAACTTGTTTCCATACATCAGCTTCTGGAGAAGATGCTTTGTTGACACCATCTGGATCATCTCCTGCAGGGAGCAAACGCAATGGTACATCACCATAATTAGCTGCTAATAGAAAATAATACATACCGCGTAAGAAACTCGCTTCACCTATCAGCTCATTCTTTCTGCCTTCGTCCATGGAAACCCGAGGAACATTCTTTAAAAACACATTGGCTCTATTAATCCCCGTATATAAACTACCAAAATCACTTTCTGCAGTACCTGGAGAGTTTAAAAAATTAACATACTCCCACGTAAAAGGTTCTTCTCCGGTTAGGAACCACATATCATCCGCTCGATTCATTGTTTGATAACCGCCATACGCACCATAGTATCCTGACATTTGGGAACGTATCGGCGAATAAATTGTAGGCATTGCCGCCTGAGCATCAGATTCAAGAGCCCAATAAGTTTCCTCTACAGGAAGATTAGGATTAACTCGATCTAAAAAGTCTGACTTACAACTTCCCAATAACAGAAGAAATGTCGCTGCAGTCGTATATTTTTTTATTGAAGATTTCATCTATATCGTATTTAAGAAATAAAATTTATGATCTAAAAATTGGCTTTGCCGTTAAAAATTAGCCTGAATACCAAACATAATAGTTCTTGCTAATGGAAAACGACCATGGTCTGTACCCGCTGTCAATACGCCCGAAGGGGTTCCATTATCGCCATTATTTTGCCCTAAATCCGGAGTATAACCTTTGTATTTTGTGACGGTAAACAAGTTGTCCGCCGCCAAAAATATCCTTCCATTTTTCAATGTCGCTTTGCTCAACCATTGTGATGGCAATGTGTAGCCCAATTCTATCGTCTTAAGACGGAAAAATGCACCGCTTTCCATCCAGCGGTCACTCACTCTGCGTTTATTGTCATTTTGATCCTCTCTGCTGTAGCGTGGAATATCCGTATCTGTATTGCTCGGTGTCCACGAATCCAATAGACTACTCGAGTGATTGTTCACTTCATTAGTCTGTTCCATACGGGCTCTGGTATAGTTGTAAATTTTGTTGCCATACATTCCATCAAAGAAAAACGCAAAATCGACGCCTTTATAATCTAACCCACCACGGATCCCATAAGCTAATGTTGGAAATGGACTTCCTACATATTGACGGTCATTGTTGTCTATTCTTCCATCGTTGTTATAATCCACAAATTTTATATCTCCTCCTTTAGCATTTGGCTGGATTGTCGTTCCATTTGCAGATTTGTAAGCCTGAGCTTCAGCATCAGATTGGAAAAGGCCATCGGTTTTTATCACCCAGAAACCACCAATTGGATAGCCAACTTTAGCCCAGGTGATTGTCCCTTCGCCCTGTGGGTTATATCCACCAAATTCCTGTACATTTCCAACCGTTACGGCTTTCACTTCATTTTTTACCTTTGAAGCATTGACACCAATGTTATAATTTACATTTCCGATTGAATTTTTATAGGTTGCTAAAAGTTCAAATCCGTTATTTCTAATCGTTCCTGCATTCAATGTAGGCGCTCCCTTTAAGCCAGCTGACGGCGGTTGATTGATCCCCAATAGAATATCTTTGGTTTCACGAACATAATAATCAGCACTGATATTCAACTTATTTTGCATAAATGCCATATCAACCCCAATATTGCTGGTAGCTGTTTCTTCCCAAGTTAGATTTCGAGGAGAAACCCAATTAATACCAGTGCTGGCACCTTGCCACCAAACCCCTCCTTGGATATAGTTTATACCATATGAAGTGATGCTCTGAGTGGTATAATTTGGAATCTCCTGATTACCTAATCGACCATAACTAGCACGCAGCTTAAGTTCATTCATTGTACCTTTTGCCGATTCAAAGAACTTTTCATTCATGACATTCCAGCCTACTGCAACAGAAGGGAATACACCGTATCTCGCACCATCAGCGAATTTAGAAGAACCATCACGACGCAATGAAGCCGTCAACAAATAGCGGCTATCATAGCTGTACATGAAACGACCAAATTGAGATATCAACGCGGACTCATTTAAACTTCCTGAAGTTGTCTGTTCTGCCGGAGAAGCTGCATCAATCGCATCCGTTCCTAAAGGAAGGCTGTTTCGACTGGCTCCAAATCCTCTATTGGTATTCTCTTGTGCTGAATATCCTGCCAAAACTGAAATAGTATGTTTGTCGAAAGTATTATCATAATGTAAGGTATTTTCAACAAGCCATTGGTTATTAAAAAAGGCACTTTCACTTAAAGAAGATTTACGTAAATCTGCGCCATAGGTATAAGCATCATTTTTATTATAATTTCTTCCGGTTGTCCTATTCACCCCCATATTTAATTTATATTTTAAACCTTTCAGGAACAAGTCTACCTCGGCGTAACCATTCAACATGAAATCCGTTTGATAGACATGTTTATTGTATAGATTTAAATAACCAACTGGGTTTTCGAGATTCTTCATCCAAGGAGCATAAGTAGCATATCCTCCTCTAACACTTGAATCATATACGGGAAGCAGCGCATTTTGACGTAAAATATCTGTAATTGTTAGATCAGAAAATTTACGGTCGCCTGATTTCATCAAAAATGTGTTCCCCACACGAACATGGTCATTGAAAAAACTAAACGTATTCTTTGTCCGTATATTGAAAGCTTTATACCCGGTTGTCTTCAAAATCCCTCGCTGATCCAAATAACCTGCAGACACATTATAGGTAGACCGCTCTCCTCCACCAGCAATATCCAAATTCACCTTATTCACTGGAGCAGTGTCAAATACCTCATCCTGCCAATCTGTATTCGCATTGAAGCTTTCTGCTTGAGTAGGTAAATAGCCATTATCTTTTTGGAATTTTTTCCATTGTGGTCCATCCATCAAATCCATTTTTTTTGGAAGACTCTGAATACCTGTATAAGCATTTATCCCAAGAGTTGCCGGAGAGGACCTTTTACCACCTTTAGTCGTAATGATAACGACACCATTTGCTGCCCTTGACCCATAGATCGCAGCTGCTGACGCATCTTTCAATACTTCCAATGAGGCAATATCATTTGGATCAACTATATTGATATCCCCGAATACACCATCTATTACATAAAGCGGCGCATTATTACCTAGCGAACTTAGCCCACGAATATTAATACTCATACCAGAACCTGGACTTCCACCTGCGTTTGACACACTCACACCAGCAATACGACCTTGCAATGCTCCTGAAGCACTTTTAGCTAAATTAGATTGTAGATCCTTGCCCGTCACGGATGCCACTGCACCAGTCAAATCACTTTTTTTCACCGTACCATAGCCGATCACCACAACTTCATCTAATTCCGTACCCGACTGAAGTACAACACTATAGATTGATTCATCATTGACAAGCACCTCTTGCTCCTTCATCCCCACGTAGGTAATTTTTAAGGTTTTGCCTTTCGCAACATCAAGTGTAAAAGAACCATCGGCATCTGTTTTCGTTCCGCTGGCGCTGCCCTTGATATTGACCGTAGCTCCTGCCACTGGCTTATTATCCGCATCGAGGACTTTGCCCCTCACCTTTTGGGATTGCTGTGCAAAGGCTAAGCTCCCATAAGTGGAAAGTAAGAGTAGTAAAGCTGTTTTTCTCATATTGTGTGTATTTAAGGTTTACAATAAATAGATGGTTTGTATAATATGTCTATACTTAATTGGTATTCTTATATCGGTTTGTTTGACGAAATTAGAGAAAAGGAGAAGCCGTAAATAGCAAGATCAACTCATTTGTATTGTACTTTTCATTCATATTTCTCCTGGGAAAAACACAAAAATGTCAACACAAACGATTGCGCAAAATAGAAATGACAATAAAATAGGAAAAAAAATGAGGCAACAGAACAATACCGTAAATAATTAAAAAACAGTACATTAAAAACAAAGAAAGGTCGCTTTATTGAACTTTAGACTCACTTGTATTGAATTATCTAGCAAGAGGAACAGGGGTAATCAATAATTAAATAGCGTTGAAACGCCCCCATATTCACAGAATAGTTGACTTTATTTAGATAGACGTATATAGATCTTTCGTTTATCTAAAAAAGAGAAATGGAAAAAGAAAAAATTAGATGATCATCTGTTGCTTGCGGAGACTATTTCTATACTCGACGGGAGTGAGGTCCTTTTTCTTTTTAAATACACGATAGAAATACGAAACGCTGTTAAAGCCACATTGTTCGACAATATCGGCAATCAAGGTCTCTTCTTTTAGTAGTCGCACAGCCATATTGATCCGAAAATCGAGCAGATAATCGGTAAAATTCATCCCTGTAGTCGATTTCAGAAAACGGGAAAATGTTGATTTGCTCATGTTCATCACCGCGGCAACCATAGGAAGGCTCAATTCTCTATTTACATGGGTAACGATATATTCCTGCAATCGTCCCATCATCAATTCGCTATTGCTCAGCACTGTATTGGTCGCAGTAGATAATACACGGATATCTTCACCCTTGGACAATTCGTACAGCAACACCAAAAGTTTCATAACCGAATAGAATCCATCCCTTTCCAAAGTCAGTATGCGTAACAGCGGTAATACCCGATCTACTGTTTCTTTACCAAAAACTACACCACGTGAAGCTTTGGATAATAACTGCTGTATACTTGCAAACTGCTTTTTATCCAGATACTGTTCAATTAACGAAGGGTGAAACTGAATCGTGATCTCATGAATATCATTCGATTGGCAATCGCCATCTTTCCAAGCGTGTTCAAGCTCAGGACTTGCAATGAGTACCAGATCCCGCTCGCCAATAGACTCTATCGAGTTGCCAATGATACGTTGTGCCCCCACTGCCCCCTCAACATAATTGAGCTCATATTCTGGGTGAATATGTACAGGAAACGTAAAAGAAGATTTTCTCCGATCGAAGACCACAAAGCAGTCATCGGAAGATAATGGCGATTTCTCTCTAAATATATCAGGTCTCATAATTGGATTTTCCCCTCCAGTAAATTACCCAAACTTAAAAAAATAATATGTATAATCCATTGGTACTTCAGCACATTTGCCGGCCGGCCAACAGGAGCCTGCCAAAGTTGAGCCCTAACTTCGGGGTATCCAAATCAGGTTAACGCAGATCAAGTGAAGCATATCGATCCATCTAAGCGAAACTTGAGCAACAAAAAAGGTTGCCTTTTACGGCAACCTTTTATATTCGTTTTGATTTTCACCTTATTTTTTAAGGTATTTTTCCAAAAATTGATCCTGTTCCCAAAGTAAGTGGAAGATATTTTCCTTGGCAACATAACCATGCGCTTCACGTGGTAAAATAACCATTCGCACAGGTGCCCCCAAGTTTTTCAGGGCCTGGAAATAGCGTTCTGTCTGCAGGGTGAATGTTCCGGGATTATTATCGGCTCCGCCATGAATCAACAAAAGTGGGGTTTTCATCCGATCAGCACTCACAAATGGAGACATCGTCATATACAATGCTGGATCATCCCAGAAGTTACGTTGTTCACTCTGAAAACCAAATGGTGTTAAGGTCCGATTGTATGCTCCAGAACGCGCTATTCCTGCGGCAAACAATTTTGAATTGGACAACAGATGTGCTGTCATAAACGCACCATAGGAATGCCCACCCACAGCAACTTTTTTCCGATCGATATAACCCAAATGATCTACCGCATCAATTGCAGCTTCGGCATTTGCCACAAGTTGTTCAATAAAGGTATCATTAGGTTCTTTTGTTCTCTCTCCAACAATAGGGAAGGCCGCATTATCCAATACAGCATACCCCTTCGATACCCAGTAGATAAAAGATCCATAACTTGGGAAGGTAAACTCCTTCGGATTCGCCGTACTTTGTCCGGCTGTATTCTTGTCCTTATATTCCCGTGGATAAGCCCACATTAGCAGAGGCAACTTCTCTTTCTTCGTAAAATCATAACCGGCAGGTAAATATAATGTTCCGGAAAGTTCGACTCCATCATTGCGCTTGTACTTTAAAATCTCTTTATGAACTTTTTCCAAAGACTTAAACGGGTTTTCCAACGTGGTGAGTGTCACCTGTTTTCCCGATTTCATATTTTTCATGAAATAATTCGGATAAATCGATGCCGACTGAAGCGAAATCAACAGATCACCAGTTTTAGGGTTCACTAGTTGGGTGATACGTTCCTGCAGTTCAGATGCTGGAGCAGTGTAGATGCGTTTTTTCTTCAATGAATGCAGATCAAGCTCATCCACAAAAGGAAACTCACCATTTTTAGTAAAACCCTTACCTACAAACAACGCTTTATCCTTATCTATATACATCGAATAAGTGCCTAAACTATTTTTTTCCATATACACATCTCCCGGATCATTATAGACGTCCTGACTGTTCCGGTCATGCAATAGTTTAGATTCTCCCGAGGAAGGATTCACCACAAAAGTTTTTGCATTTCTCGTATCATACCACTGCGAATTGATCAATGCATATTTATCATTCCCCCATGTTACACCAGCATAACGGTCTTTGATTTTAAAAATAAGCTTTCCCGCACCATTGTAAGGGTAAGATAAAGTATATAAGGCATCACGAAACTCCGCAGGTTTGTTCGCATCCCCGCCATCCAAGGCTTCTACATAAGCCAACGTAGCTGGCTGATCACTCCGCCAATGCCAGGCACGTTTTCCCGATCGTGTCGACGAAAAACCTTTGGGCATTACCTCTGTCAAGGCTGTCTCATTCACCAGCGCTATTTCCTTGCCCGATCGATCATATATACGAACCTGCTGTGGAAAAGACGAGACCGGAACTACGTAGGAATAAGGTTTTGCGATCGTCGTGATCATCACATACTCACCATCCGGCGAGAAACTGATCCCCGTATAAATGGCTTTATCTTTAAAGGAAGAAATCTTGCCGTCCAGATCTACAAGTTCAAGGTTGGATTGCACCAATGTTTCAAAATTCACTTCATCCTGCGGATTTTTAAGCAGGTCTTGGTATGTCCTCAATTGGGACACCTTCCCATCACTTGTTGAGACAATAGGTCCCGTCGGCAAATCTTTTGAAGGATCCAACAGTGCAGCCCTATCCTTTGGCAGGCTTGTAATCAGTAAACCGGAAGAATTTCTCAGCCACTGAAATGGTGCTGTCAATGTTCCATTCAAATTGTAAGCTGTCAACTGTTTGACATTTCGCGTTGCAAGATCAATGACAAATAAGGCCGTTCCACTTTCATTTGTATTGCTAAATGCCAAACGCTTATTGTCTGGAGAGAACACAAAATTGGCCATCGCCGCTTTTTCGGGCATCCCCGTGAAGTCGGAAAATTCCATATTTTGTCCTATTTTTTTCAAGGCAATCTTATCGAAAAAGATTGTCGAGCTTTCCATGTTCGTTTTAGGATTAATCCGCAATCCAGCCAGTTTCATTTCTTCCTGGCCTAAGTCTGCCAGGCTTTTATATGTAGGCCGGAACGTAAATAACATCCAATTTCTATCGCTTGAAATCTTTATTTGAGGGGGGCGCACATAATCGGCTAAGGCCAAAATTTCTGTAGAGGGTTTTTGAAAGGTAATGTTTTCCTGCGCTTGCGTCTGTAGCGACGCTAGAAGCAAGAGACCATAGAATAGTTTCTTCATAAATTTATTTTTCAAATTAGGGCAAAATAAAGTAATAAAATTTTCATAAAAAAGCAAGCTTTGTAGCTTTTTTATGACACTAAAATTAAACTTAAATCATTTGTAAAATAGTGGTAAAATTTACTAATTTAAAGTTATCCACATTTTCAAAACTAAGATAATCAACAACTTACAAACACTAATCTGCAGCAAACGCATTCTCTGACAAACTTTTACCCAAAATGTGGAAAAGTCAAACTACCGCATCGAAAGAAAATATAAGATATTTGTTAAGCTAATGAAAGAATTGGCAACTCAACGAAGTTTTTAAGTATCGAAACACAGACTTTTCTTTTTGATGAATTGTCTATTTTAAATGGCCAGATGCACCTTAAATCTGGTCTCCCCAATTAAAATTGATACCATTAACTCCGTACCGAGTTTTTCTATAAAGATTGGAATAAAAAAATAAACAAGTAAACATGGCAAGAATTATCAAATTTGAGAAAAACGATTGTGCTCCTTGTGCACAAGTATCGGCTTATTTGGATCAAAAAGGTATCCAATATGAAACGGTTAATCCTTTTGATGAACCAGACTTGGCCGCAAGATTCAAAATCCGCACAGTTCCTACGGTAATTGTGTTGGAAAATGAAGAGATTCAACACCGTATCATTGGCTTTAAACCAGAGGAATTGGCTGCCATTGCACTTTAATAAATTCAGCGTATCATTAAAATGAAACAGTGACATGATACACATTTATTATGATTCTAGAACGGGGAACGTACAACGTTTTATGGATAAAGTAGCTCAGATAACGGGTTGGCAAATTCATAAGATCACCGCCGATTTAACGGTAAAAGACCCTGGTCATTTGGTCACTTTCACCACAAATTTTGGACAGGTGCCCGAAAACACAAAAGAATTCATGAAACGCGAAGCTAAAAATATCTATTCTGTTACTTCCAGCGGCAACCGCAACTGGGGACCGAATTTTGGTCTAGCAGCTGATCGCATTTCACAGGATTTCGACATTCCACTGGCGTTCAAATTTGAACTGTCCGGAACAATGGAAGATATTAATCAATTTATTGACATCTTAAAGAACTTTTGCGATGGTAGCAAACGAAGTAGCAAAAAACTGGATATTGCTTAATAATGAAATCATGATTAAGCATGATGACGAATTCAGCTTACATAAAGATAAGGAAGCGGTTCGTGCATATTTCTTGGAATATGTAAATAAGAACACAGTGTTCTTTTATACATTAAAAGAAAAAATAGACTATTTGGTAGAAAACAACTATTATATTGACTTTTACCAATGGTTTACATTTGAAGAAATGGAAACGGTATTCAACTATGTGTATGCGAAGAAATTCCGTTTCGAATCTTTTATGGCGGCATTCAAATTCTTCCAGAGCTACGCTTTACGTGATGACTCTGGCGAGAAGTTTTTAGAGCGTTATGAAGACCGTGTAGTTGCTGTTTCCTTATTCTTGGCAAGAGAAGAGGGTGTTCAAAAAGCAATTGAGTACGCAGAAATCATGATCAATCAAGAATATCAGCCAGCGACACCTACATTCTTAAATGCAGGAAAGAAACGCTCGGGTGAATTGGTATCTTGTTTCTTGGATGAAATCGGCGACAACTTAAATGGTATCGGTTATGCTGTTGATTCCGCAATGAAATTGTCTTCTATCGGTGGTGGTGTATCGTTCAATATCTCTAAAATCCGTGCTCGCGGAGAAGCTATCAAAGGTGTTGAAGGCCGTGCCGGCGGTGTACTTCCAATCATGAAGATTATGGAAGATACATTTTCATATGCTAACCAGTTGGGACAACGTCCGGGTGCTGGTGCAGTATACCTCAATATTTTCCACTCTGACATCGAAGAATTTTTAGATTGTAAAAAAATCAACGTTGACGAAAAAGTACGTATCAAATCATTGTCGATCGGTATCATCGTTCCTGATAAATTCATGGAATTGGCAGAAAAAGATGAACCTTGCTATTTGATCTACCCACATACGGTGATGCAAGAGTATGGACAATTCTTGGATGAGATGGATATGGACAAGATGTACGACGAATTGATCACGAATCCAAACGTGAAAAAGAAAAAAATCAATGCCCGTCACCTTTTAGTTAAAATTGCACAGACACAAAAAGAATCAGGATATCCTTATATTTTCTTCAAAGAGAACACCAACCGTGCCCATGCATTGAATGAAATCGGTCAAGTGAAATTCTCGAACTTGTGTACTGAAATCATGCAAGTATCTCAAGTATCCGATATTGAGATCTATGGCAAACAGGATACGATCCGTTATGGTATCTCCTGTAACTTAGGCTCCTTAAATATTGCGACTGTAATGGACAACAAACGTATCAAAGAGACCGTAAAAACGGCTATGCGTGCTTTGACTGTCGTTACAGACGTGACCAATATCGATATGGTTCCATCTATTGCAAAAGCAAACCGTGAGTTACATTCTGTAGGGCTTGGTGCAATGAACCTCCATGGTTACCTTGCAAAAAGCTTCATCATGTATGAATCTAACGAGGCGCTGGATTTTGCCAATACCTTCTTTATGATGATGAACTATTATTCATTGGAAGCATCGATGGAAATTGCCAAAGAACGTGGTAAAACATTTGTTGGATTTGAAAAATCAGCCTATGCCGATGGCACGTATTTCAACAATTACATAAACCGCGATTACATACCTAAAACAGCTAAGGTAACGGAGTTATTTGAAGGAATACATATTCCAACAGTAGAAGATTGGTTGGAATTAAAAGCAAAAATCAAAGAACATGGTATTTACCATGCTTACCGTTTGGCTATTGCTCCAAATCAATCGACTTCGTATATCATGAATGCAACCGCATCAGTTATGCCAATCGTAGATATCATTGAGGTACGTGAGTATGGAGATAGTACAACTTACTATCCAATGCCATACTTGACAAACGATAATTATTTCTATTTCAAATCGGCTTATGATATGGATCAATTCAAGGTCTTAAAATTGATCTCGGTTATCCAACGCCATATTGATCAGGGTGTGTCTACAATTTTGCATACAAACTCAAAGGATTCGACAAGAGATTTGTCTAGATATTATATCTATGCACATAAATTGGGATTGAAATCCCTTTATTATACACGGACAAGAAAATCGACCATCGACGAATGTGTCTCTTGTTCAGCTTAATTTTGAGATTTTAGTATTTGGATATATAATGGGAGAAAGTCAAAAGTTGCCTACGCCATTGGCGGCTTTTGGCTTATCTAAAATCAACAATCCAAATACGTGATAATAAATGCCTAATACTTTAAACTAAAAATGAGTAAAACATATAAAGCTGTCAACTGGAATACCCCTGAGAACGATTATGTATTGATGTTCTGGGAACAAAATATCCGTCAATTCTGGATCGATACGGAATACATTCCTTCAAAAGATATCGATAGCTGGAAACGTATCAGTCCAGAAATGAAAGATGCGTATAAAAAAGCTTTAGGAGGATTAACCCTATTGGATACCCTTCAAAGCCATACTGGTATGCCTAAAATCATCGATCATATCGATACATTACAGAATAAAGCTGTATTGTCGTATATGTGTATGATGGAAGCTATCCACGCAAAATCGTATTCCACTATTTTCACGACAGTTTCTACAACCGCCGAAATAAACGACATTTTCGAATGGGTTCAACAAAATAAATATCTTCAATACAAAGCAGAAACGATTGATGGCTACTACCGTGCGATCGATAAAGAAGATGCTTCGGACGAAGAGATTTATATGGCGATGGCTGCATCCGTATTATTGGAGTCATTCTTATTCTATTCTGGATTCTTCTTGCCGTTATGGTTATGTGGCCAAGGTGAAATGGTTGCTTCTGCCGATATCATTAAGAAAATTATCGCAGACGAATCAATTCATGGTGTATTCGTTGGATTAATAGCCCAAGATCAATTCAAAAAATTAAAAAATCAAGATCAGGTAAAAGCTCGTTTCTTGGCCTTGCTTTACAATTTGTATGAAAATGAGCTGAAATATACAGAAGAGATCTATACTGAAGTTGGCTTAACTGCAGAGGTAAAAGAATATGTTCGTTACAATGCCAACAAAGCATTGATGAATTTGGGCTTTGATCCGATCTTCGAAGTAAAACAAGTCAACCCAATCGTATTGAATGGTTTGAATACTGAAACGACACAACATGACTTCTTCTCTAAGAAATCAACTAACTACGAAAAAGCAACGGAAATTGTCCATCTAAAAGATGATGACTTCAAAATGGATGTGGTCGTAGATATATAATATTGACGGTTCGTCAAACAAAAAGCCCCAAAGAAAATTCTTTGGGGCTTTTTGTTTGACGGGCAACGACTATTGTTGGAATGCTTTGATCGCCTGTCCGCGCCAAGCGGCATCAAGCGGTGCACCAAGCAACCATGTTAACGTAGGCGCGATATCATAAATCATCAAAGTTTCCTTGATTTCTTTCCCTTTTGGCACACCAGGTCCGGTCATTACCCAGGGAATCTCCACCTCGGCCAGCGATTTACCACCGTGTCCTTTTCCGGTACCGCCGTGATCCGCAGCAATAACAAAAATTGTTTCGTCTGCAATTCCTGCATCTTTTACAGCTTGCTGTAAGGTACCAATACGTCTGTCGACCTGTTTTAGTTCAGCATAGTATTCCGGTGTATTGTGCCCGATATTATGGCCTACACCATCAGGTTGGTCGAAATGCACAAAAGTAATCGTCGGTTTCTCCTTTTTTATGATATCCACGGTGGTATTCAAAGCCGCTTCATCATCATCCTTGGTGTTAATGACCTTTTGCACGACTTTGTTGTCGATCAAATAGCCTATACCCGGCCAGCTATGTACCACAGCAAACTGTGCCTTGGGATTTTTGCTGGCAACAGCATTAAATAAGGAAGGAAACATTCCGTTTGCTGTTTTGGTTGTAGAAGGGATTTCGGGTGTCTTGCTATCCCATTCTGTATATCCATGCGCGGTAGGACCAGCGCCCATAATCATGGAAGCCCAGTTTACAGCACTAGAGGAAGGTAATACGGTACGTACATGTGTACTATATGTCCCCTCCTGCATCATCTTTTTAAGATTTGGCATTTCCGCTTTTGGTAAAGCATAAGCTCCAAAACCGTCAAAACCAACTAAAACAACGTGTTTGATCTTTTTGCTCTGTGCCGATACCGCACTTGTGGATAGCCCCAGTACGATCAATGGTAATAATAGATTTTTAATTTTCATCTGTATAATTTTTTTTTTCAATTGCGATGAAGCTATCAGATTTATTCATTCCCTAATGTGATTGAATAAATCATGATGGTTTCATAATAAAATAACTTGGTATTCAATCAGTACGCAACCTCCTCAAGCTTTCTTGTATCCAGAATAAATAACCTGATGTTCCCGCCTATCCAATGAATCGTTCACATGCTAGATCAAGGTTTATCGATCATATTTTACAAGTCACGCTGGTAATAAGTTGACCTACCTCAAAAATAGAAATTTTACAGCGTCTATTATGTTAAGTAAACATTATTTAATCTCTCTAACCAATATGTTACAGAACAAAAAAAGACGCCGAAAAGTTATTTTCAGCGTCTTAACCTTATACCGTTTTACATCGATTTTAATACCCAGCTTTTGCCAACCGTGCATACATTTCGACAAAAGCACATTGATCGAGCAGCCATTTCGATTTATGTTGATCTTTCAGGGTCCAGTCTGCACTAAATAATCCTTCTTTATCGCGCATATGCTGCCAGGCAAATTCAAGATTCTTCACAAACACTGTGAGGTACTTTTGGTCGCCATTCACTACAGCGAGCTCTATGTAACCACGCATCATAACAGCATGAAACCACAAATTGCTATTTTTCAATTTTGGAAAATCCAATTTCTCCTTCGTTTCGAAAAAATAGCCTAAACATGCCTCAGCCAGCTGTTGTGCATCCTCGAGGTACCGTTTATTTTTCGTTAACTTATAAAGCAATGTAGCCGCCTGTAACATTTGTCCGGCGTTGTACGAAAACTTAGCTTTTCCAATGTTTCCATTGAGCTGCATATTGTCCCAATATAACTTATCTTCGGGATCCTGAAGATTTCTTTTTGTCCATTCATAAAGACGCTCCCCTTCTTGCAGATAGTACCTATCATTGGTTGCCATAAATAACTTAAGTGCAAATACACTTGCTGGTGCATTCGAACACGTATTTTTAGATTCCTTTTTCTGTTCACACCAATAAACGCCACCGCCTAATTTATCATCCTCCCCACTCTTTACAAAATTCCAGATCTCTTTGGCCGAAGTCAGGTAATTTGTTTTTTTTGTATGGATATAGCTATCTGTAAAATCGATACCCAACCAGATATTATCGTCATAAAAACGATCCGAGGGAGGAGCTGTATTTAAATAAGAAGCATAGCCAATAGGCGACCTACTTTCATCCCTATATTCCTGTAACCCCATCAGGACTTTTTTGTCGAGTATGAACTGAAATGCCTTTTTTGTTTTTGGCAATTCCATCAAGGCATTTACAGCCGAGAAACTACCCGAGAAAGGCCAGAGGTAAGCATATTTCTTATGCTGCGCTGCCTGTTGATTATTATCCAGATAATCGGCTTTAAAGTTTTCGTCAAATGGATATTTTTCAGCCAAGAGCTGATTCTTGGTATTTCCAAACTTGCTATAGATGCTATCTAAAGTTTGGATAGCATAGTTTTGAAAATTATTTTTTTGTGCAAATAAGGTTGCACCAATAAAGTTCAAGAGAAACAACGTAAAATATCTTTTCATGTGTTTTAGGTAAAAGAATAGTAGACACCCCTGTCGGCATCTACTATTCCTGAACATTAATAACCAGGGTTTTGTTTTAAATTGGGATTCATCGATATCTGTTGCTGAGGTATTGGATACACTGTTTTGCTGTCAGAAGAAGGTTTATGATCCCACCAAGTTGCTGTATGAAATTTGCCGAAGCGGATTAAATCCTCCCTTCTAAATCCTTCAAAAATAAATTCACGTCCTCGCTCTGCCAAGAGCTCGTCAAGTGTCAGTGTGCTGGTGGTATACTTTGCTTCACTCCAGTCTGTATCAGAAAAGGCTCTCTTTTTACAACTATTAATCAAATCGACAGCTTCTTGTGAAGGGCGTCCTCCATTTTTTCGCATCAATGCTTCGGCTTTCGCAAAATAAATCCAGCTTAGACGATAGACGTTCCAATCCGTATTGTTGTAATTTGCATTCGCAGGTATTTTAACACCGTTGACAGTACCCTCTACAGAGTTACCAAGCTTATATTTATTAAATCTGATACCACTATTCTCTTCTCCATCGCTCATTGTAGAAGACGTACCTCCAGTCTTAGCCCTTCGAATATAATCAACAAAAACAAGCTGTTCTCCTTTGTATTCCTCCGAACCTTGCACAATTTTACCGTCCACAAACTTAACCATAGGTCCGCTTAAAAACCATTCTTTTTTTCGCAAATCTTTTTCGTTATATTGATCGAAAACACCCGGAATTAACACAATACCGTTATTGCCAGTTCTTCCCCCACCATAGATCTCGCTTTGTACAAAATGATAAAATTCCCCTGGAAATCCAGGTTCAAAGTCTGCTGTCTGATAATCGTAGGCAATTGAAAAAATAGTTTCCTTAGACATGTCATTGGTCGGCACATAGGAATCTGTTAAATTTGGATCTAATGCCATGGCACCATTCAAACCTCCTCCAGCGCCCGATATCAATTTATCAGCAGCCGCAATACAATCGTCCCATCGCGGTTGACCAGACCATCTTTCAGCATTCAAATATAGTTCAACGAGCATTGCATAGCCTGAAGCCTGAGAGACTCTTCCCAGCATACTTTTTGTTAATTTAGGGGCTGAACCAATGTTATCTAAAATTTCCTTTTCAATAAATTCAAAAACCTCTTTTGTAGAAGAAGGTAGAGGCAAGGGCTCCTCTGCTGAACTCGGGGCTTTGGTAGTTATTGGAATATTGCCGAATAAATCCATTAGCTTTAGATAATGTAATGCCCGTAAAAGCTTTAGTTCAGCAATAAACTCATTCTTTTCAGCATCTGTTATCCCCATGCGAGCCACGTCAGATTTTTCGAGAATATCAATGGGGCTATTACACAAACCTACTCCCCAATACATCAATACCCATGCGTTGTTTAACCCACCTTCATCTACTGTCCAAGTATGATAATGCAGCCTTTTCCATTTGCCTCCATCTTCTCCATGCCGCCCTTTGGTCGGCCAGGCTAATTGATCTGCGGATAATTCTGCTGGCCGCCACCATCCATCCTGCCCTGATGGTGATATCCACGCATTTGCATGCGTGTATGGACGCAATACAGCTGATATAACCTCATTCTTATTTTTATAAAAATCGTCCGCTACAATGATATCATAAGCGTTTTCATCTAAATTTGTACAACTTGATGCATTAATTACGCAAGCTAAAAATAAAATCTTAACAATATTTTTCATAATACTATCTATTAAAAACCAAAATTTACACCAAACAAAAACGATCTCGTATTGGGATAAGGTCCTCTACTATCAATACCTAAACGTTGTCCATTTACTTCATTACCCAGCCCCGTATCCAATACAAAATCAGGATCATTCCCTGAATACCCTGTTATTGTTGCCAGATTTTGAGCCGTCAAATATATGCGCACATTATTCACCCAAGTGTTACTTTTCAATTTAAATCGATATCCCAATGTAACTTCATCAATTTTTAAGTGACTACCACTTTCCAAATAGTAATCAGAATACATATAGGTATCATTAATATCTTTATATTTGGTGAAAGCATCTCTCAAAAGATTCTCTGACCAGACCTTATTGCCATAAGAAAGTGCCGTTGTATTTAAGATATCATAATCGAATTTACCCCGCATAAAAATTCTCAGATCAAAATTCTTATAGGAAAAATTATTCGTCCAGGAAATATAATATTTGGGGACTGCATTTCCTATTACCGCTAAATCAGAAGAATTCAAATCATCTCTTGAATTATTAATTGCATCATTGTGCACAGCTTCGCCATTTCGGTTATAAAAAAGCCATTTTCCTTCATCATCAAATCCGGCAAATCGTTTACCAAAAAATTCACCGATCTTGTGCCCTTCGTACGTTGTGAATGCATCGCCCAATGCTCCTGCTCCGCCGATTTCACCAAATGTTTTATATTTTACTTTAAATATATCATTCGAATAACTATCTAAAACATTTTTTAGCGTACTAGCTGTAAAATCCATGTTCCACTTAAAATTCTCACGATCTATAGCACGATAGCTAAGCGCTAGCTCAATACCCTTTGAAGAAAGTGTACCTACATTGGAATATATATTATTTCTTATATAAGGAGGCTGTGGGGTAGTATATGTATCCAAAAGATCAACAGTTTTTCGTTGAAAAACATCAATTGAACCTGAAAGCTTATTGCTCAACATTGTGAAATCAACACCGATATTTGTTTCCTTCTTCGTCTCCCACCGCAAGTTTGGATTCGGATTACGGTCGGGTCCGTAGGTTTCTCGGTAGGACTCATCAGGGAACAGATATTTTCCTCCTCCCCCCAAAGTTAATCGAGAGGCATTATTAGCAAAGCCCGTATTTCCCGTTTCGCCATAACCTGCACGTAATTTTAAATTATTTATAAAACCGATATCTTTCATAAAATCTTCATTGCTGATGTTCCACCCCACTGATACTGCCGGAAAGCTCCCCCATTTGTTATTTGCTCCAAATTTAGACGAACCTTCACGCCTTAGAATAAACTGAGCCATGTACTTATCCGCGTAGGTATAATTTACCCGGCCAAAAAAGGCGATCAAAGTATTGTCATTCTTATAGCTGTCCATATTAGCACGTCCATCCCGAAGCGCTTGTCCTTCCGACAAATTATCTTCATGGAAATTATTATTTATAAATCCCCTATTGTCTGCACTTTGTCCCTCATCTTTCTCATAACGATAACTATATCCTGCTAACGCTGTGATTGCATGTTTTTCGGCAACGGTAGTGTTATATTGAAGTGTCGGTTCAAATGCATATTTTTCATTCAATAGATTGGATTTGGAAGCATATCCCCCACCCGGATAGTCTTGATCTTCTAAAGATGCTTCACTATTGAGCGCTCTATAAGCACCATCTGTATAGGAATTACGTTGTACCGACCCAAAAACACTGGCCTTTAATCCCTCAATTATATTTAAATCTGCTTTTCCGTCTAAAGAAGATGTCTGTTGTTTCCGATAACTTGTTTCAGTAAACAATCGAGCAAATTCATTTGTACTCGTTCGGTCATAACGAAAAGATCCATCATCGTTATAATTTGAGAGCGTCGGATTTTTCGTAGCTTCACTTTCCCAGCCACCACCGCCTAACAAGTTCGCATTGTTCGTATTGGTAGCGATATTGAGGAGAAAATTCAAACGATCGTTAAAGCCCTTCTGGTTTATACTCGTTCTCACTGTATATTCCTTTCTTGAATTTTCCTTTGCAATACCTTCCAAATTTCGGAAATTGACACTTCCACGATAGGTAGTTGATTCATTACCTCCAGACAGTGAAAGGTTATGATTTTGTGAAAAATTATCTTTATTAATCAATTCATCAAAAAAATCGGTAGAATGGCCAAAATCAGTTTGTTTTAGCTCACCAGATGCAATCTTATCCCTAAACTCTTGTGGAGTTAAAAAATCAGGTCTATTATAGACAAAATCTTTGCGAAAATAACTGGAATAGTTGAATACCGATTTACCAGGTTTTCCCCTTTTTGTCGTAATCAGAATGACACCGGCATTGGCGCTTGTTCCATAAATCGCAGCTCCGGATCCATCTTTCAGCACATCTATAGACTCAATATCATCTTGTTGTAGTAGATCCGGATTACCTCCAGGTATCCCATCAATAACAAACAATGGACTGGCACTACCAGTGACAGAAATCGCGCCCCGCAATTGAGTCGCTACACCTGAATTAGGATTTGACCCACTTCTAGACACCTGCAATCCCGCGACCTTTCCTTGAATGAGATCCAACGGGTTTCTCGCGCCGCTTTGACGAAATTGGTCTGCACTTACATGGGCTACTGAAGAAGTAACTTCCCTTATTTTTTGCGTACCATAACCGACAACTACAACCTCTTCCAACTGACTTTGGTCTTCTTCCAATTGAACAGAAATGGTATCGCCAGAAACTGTAACTTCTTTCGCTTTGTAACCAATAGAAGAGACAACCAACACGTCTCCCTGTTTAGCATCCAAAGAAAAATTACCTGACACATCTGACTGTGTCCCCTTCGATGTTCCTTTAACAGTGATGTTTACACTTGAAATTGGCTTTCCATCAGCATTCAAGACTTTTCCCTTAATTTGTTGTTGGGGCTTTTTCGATTCCGTTAGAAAAGAGTTGCTTAACATCCTTTGAGAAGAGACAGTAGCCTGCGCATGCTGCATTGCTCCTGCGATAAAAATCAAAGATAAGAATAGCTTAGATTCTCCTTTTAATCGCACAACTGTTTTTAAATCAATTTTGCTCATATTTTTATTATGGTGATTAGTATATAAAACGATTTAGCTTATTGGCAAAGGCATTTTTATTTATTATTATTTATAATAGTTGCCGAAAACAGTGATTATTGTGTTATTCAATACACATCATTATATCGGAAACATTTAGTATTAAATATTAATTGAGTATCGGCACGTGATTCAAAATCGCCATCCTATATCAGCAAAATCGGTTTTGCTAAGAAAGTAAAAAAAATGGAAGCTTTTTTAGAAATATACGTTGGATTTCCTTCTTTGGTTTATTATTTAGTTCAAGTGTATGATTCGATCGTTAAGATAGGTATTTTTAATTTTAAATCAAAAATAATTTAGAATTATTGTTTTTATGAAATTCAGTTAAAAAGCAACTTATATCCCATAAAAAAGAACTCATGAATATTCACAAGCCCTATTTTTATACATTGATAAGATAAAGGGTAGATTGAATACCCTTTATCTTATATTAGTTATGTCTATTGGTATCCTGGATTCTGAGTCAGTTTATTATTACGCTGTATCTCATCAGGAGAAATAGGCCATAATAAGTCGGATTCTTTAAATGTTGCTCCAGAGCCATTCTTTGCACCAATCAATGGAACAAAATCTACTTTTCCAGCTTCTGTTGTAGAAATAACAGGGAACATTTTAGTTCTAACAATATCGTCCCACATTTTAAATTCCAATGGGAACTCGCGGAGACGCTCTTTCCAGCATTCTTTCACAAAATTTTCTGCTGATAATGTTTGCAATTCGGCCGTATAAGCAGAAACTGATTTTCCTTCTGTATTAGCACGAGCTTTGACCTTCGCTAAATAACCCGCTGCTTCCGCACTTACACCCGTTGATTTAGCAATACTCTCAGCGGCAGTCAATAATGCCTCAGGATAGCGGTAAAAATTCCAGTCTTTTGTACCCCTCCCTGTTGTCAGCAATGCCTGTTCATCCACATAATACCATATTCCTGCATCTGTAGATGTCCATGTTTTACCGTTAATCGGATTTGTATATGACCAATGGTAGAACTGATTTGGTTTAATCCTCAAATCTTTTTTATCATAAACATTCAAAAACTGCTTAGTAGGGCCAAAAACACGCTCAAATATCGAATAAGTAGTAAATACAGAAACTGCCGAAGAACTAAAAGCAGTCGCTGTTCGCGCACCACTATTATTAATAGTTTCATCAAACTCCTGTGCATATATAACCTCATCTAAGTCATCAGTCTTACGCAGTAAGTTATATGCACTACTCTGCTCAAGATCAATATTTTCAGTCATCTTATGCGGAGAATTCACCACAATTTTAGCTGCTGTTGCCGCATCTGCGTATTTTCCCTCTTGCAAATAAACATCAGCTAAGAGCATTGCTGCTGCATATTTAGTAATGCGATGCCCATTCTCTGCGAATTTTTTTGCAGGCAATACTTCAACCGCACTCTTTAAATCTTGCTCGATCAACTCATATATTTTCGCAGCATCTGTACGCTCTATGTAAAGTGGATCAGTCAAGTTTTCGTTAGGGAGCGTATACAACGGGAGTGCACCGAATGTTTTGACAAGATAAAAGTAGTTATAAGCTCTAAAGAATTTTGCCTCTGCCAACAACGTATTTTTCTTTGCCTCATTTGGCATACTTATTTCTGGAATGTACTTTATACCTGCATTGGCAATATTAATCGCTTTAAAACCTTCATCCCAGATCGTATTCATCGTTGGCGAGATGATATTTGTATTTTGTTGTCGCGTCAATTCACGGGCGAATAAACTAACACGTTCTTGTCCTTCGTAGCTATTTGTAAAATATCCAGTCAAAATAGTATTGATCGAGGCTGTAGATCCAAGGTAAGAACCGGTAGAAGAATAACGTATTGGCGCCCCGCGACGATAAAGTGAATTTACAGTTGCTTCGGCCTGTCCTTCATTCTGATAATAACTTATTAACGATAAGTTTGAGCCCGGATTTTCTTCCAAAAATTTATTACAGGATGTTGTCAATGCCATTCCGGCTAATAACAACATGATTAATTTAGTCTTCATCTTTTTAAATTCTATGAATTAAAATGTAACATTAACACCTAAAGAGAAAGTCTTCGCTCTAGGATAAGAGAAAAAGGTCATATTTTGTCCAAATTTACTCTCCCCTTGTGAGGTACTTTCTGGATCATAACCTTTAAAATCTTTTGATGTGAACAAAAATGGATTATTTGCATTCGCATAAACACGTAACCTGGATAATCCTATTCGCTTCAACGCATCAGCTTTGAATGTATATCCCAATTGCATCAAGTTTACACGAAGATAGGATCCGTCCGCAACCCAAGCATCATCCACATTGGTATCCTGTCCCGCATGCCCACCATTGGTCAGATAGATGGCCTGCTGCATGGTATTCGGATTGGAACCATTGTATGCATCTGTCAAAATTTCCTTCAGACCATTGGTAATTCCAAAACGATCATAAGTAGAATGGAAAAATTGTTGCATGACATCCACTCCTTTGACAAATTGCAGATCTAGGGTGAAATCGAAGTTCTTGTAACGGAGGTTGTTAATAAAACTACCTGTCCAATCAGGTAGTCCTTTTCCTATGATTTCCTTTTCTTTTGAACGTTTTGCACGTCCTATATCTTTTATTTCTGCATTTCCTGCGTCAACATCCGCCTGTGTATATACGCCTAATCTTCTATAGCCATAGAAACTATTTAGGTTTTCACCGACACGAATAATGCTATTGGCCCCGCCGACCCAATCATTTTGTAAGATATCAGCGTTGTTCTCGCCTAATTTCAAGACTTTATTTTTGTTATAGTTTCCGTTCAACGATGCCTTCCACTCAAAATTCTCATTGGTCACAATTGTACCTGTAATCATCATGTCTAAACCTTGATTCTGAACAGATCCTATATTCTTATAAACCGAATTAAAGCCGGTTGCCCTTGGTAGAGGCGCTTCCAACAAAAGATCTGTCGTTTTCCGACGATAATAAGAAATATCAAAGTTTAATCGATTTTTTAGTAATCCCAGTTCCACCCCAAAATCAAACTGGGCCGTTTTTTCCCATTTTAAATCCGGGTTCGAAATCGTGTTCACAAATGAATATGGAGCCCTAGCATTATTCAGCAAGATTGTTCCAGCGTCGACGATTGACAACGACTTATAGGGGTCGATTTCGGAGTTACCTGTCAAACCGTAACTTGTATGTAATTTCAAATTACTGATTGTTTCGTTGCCTTGTAAAAATTCCTCATTGGACACATTCCATGCCAAACCTAGTGAAGGGAAAAATGCATATTTATTGTTCTTACCAAATTTAGATGAACCATCATAACGGCTGGTTACCGTTGCTGAATAGCGATTATCATACGAGTAAGCAGCTCTTAAGAAATATGAATTCATCGCCCATTCATTGACATTAGACTCGAGTCCAGAAGGAGTGATGCCCAATCCCATGTTATTATACTCGTAAAAATCATCCGGAAATCCCTCTGATCTCATTTTATCGTAATCATACGTTTTCTTTTGCCAAGAGAGACCTGCCATTGCATTGATCCGATGTTTATCGAATTGCTTATTATAGGTTAGATAAGTTTCTTCCTGCCAATACAATGTATTTGTATGGGTACGTTCTGCCCAGCCATTCGGCCTAGAAATATTATTTAACAGCTTTGAAGAATATCCCTTATAATCTTTTCTATGGTGGTCAATCCCTAGTTGTGTTTTCAAATCCAAACCATCAGCTAGATGAAATGTTAATGCCGCATTTCCAAAAATTTGTGTATTGTAGCGCATTCGTTTTTGCAAATCTAGAATGGCGACGGGATTGGACATACCTTCAAAACCCAATTGTTCTGCTACAGTCGATGACGACGAATTCGTATAGAGACCGTC
This sequence comes from Sphingobacterium paramultivorum, assembly GCF_014109745.1. Classification (NCBI taxonomy): domain Bacteria; kingdom Pseudomonadati; phylum Bacteroidota; class Sphingobacteriia; order Sphingobacteriales; family Sphingobacteriaceae; genus Sphingobacterium; species Sphingobacterium paramultivorum. Next base: position 5,469,702 of record NZ_CP058555.1, on the reverse strand, counting down.
CTTATCATAAACTGGATACCAAGGAATCATCTCAATCATGGTACGACGAGCTTCCTGTCCACCACCATCTTCTGGAGTATAACGTCCCCAAGTGTGATTAACGGTTAAATTAATTGCTGTAGATAACCAGGATGTAGGTTTTGCATCATAAGCCATTTTTGCATTTATCCGCTTGTTCCAGGTATTATTCATGATCCCTTGTTGGTCGGTATAATTCAAAAATGCACCAACAGAAGATTTTTCATCACCTTGTTGTACATTTAGTTGATGATTATGTGAGATAGCTGTACGTGTTGCCTCTTTCTGCCAATCCGTATCATACAGTGGATTACCATTTCCATCAAAATAGTTTGCATCATTAAACCAGGTCTTTTTATCCAAAGACCAAGATTTTCCTTGGTATTTGTTTTCATTCTCCAATCCGATCATAAAGGCATCCACCCATTCCTGTGCATTCAGCACATCCATGTAGCGTTGAGCAGAGCTCACTCCAGCTGATCCTTGATAACTAATTGTTCTAGATCCGTCTTTATTTCCACGTTTTGTTGTTACCAAGATAACGCCATTTGCACCACGTGCACCATAAATAGCTGCAGAAGAAGCATCTTTTAAGACCTCAATATTTTCGATATCATTCGGATTCAACAAATTGAAATCTTCCATCACGACTCCGTCGACAACGTAAAGAGGATTGGAAGACGAGTTGATCGTAGCCACACCACGGATAACGACTCTATTTCCATATGCTCCAGGTTGACTGGAATTAGAAAAGATATTCACCCCAGAAGCTTTTCCCCTCAAGGCATCTAAAGGGCTAAAACTCTGATCTTTGATCATGTCTGCCCCTTTGACCATGGCGATAGAACCTGTCACATCAGATTTACGCATTGTACCGTAACCAACAACGACAACCTCGTCCAATTGGCTTTGATCATCGTCCAATTGTACAGAAACAGTTGCACCGGAAACAGTAACTTCTTTGGCTTTGTAACCAATGGAAGAGACGACCAATACATCCCCCGATTTAGCATCCAATGTAAAATTACCCAAGGCATCAGATTGTGTGCCCTTTGAAGTACCTTTAACGGCGATGTTAACTCCTGAAATTGGTTTTCCAGTAGCATCCAATACTTTTCCTTTAACTTGTTGCTGCGCATGGTTTACTTCTTTTACGAAGGATTTGCCATCGTAATTGGCAGAAGTTCCGACTGCGGCATTGACTTGTTGGAAAGTACCAGCAATGACAGCCAATGAGAAAAATAACTTTGATTTTTTCCCAAGCTGCGCAAGTGATTTTACGTCAACTTTGCTCATATTAATAGTGATTTGGTTTATAAAAACGTTTTAGCAAAAAGATGCTTAGAACGTCTAGTTTAATTTAGTTTCCCTTAATTGATGGTTTTAAAATCGATCTGCTTTCTTAAAATTGCATATGATACTCCCCTTGCTTTCATTTAACAGAAAACATAAGGTTTCAAAATGTCTATGGGATTATTGCCGCATAGCATCTGTAATAAATTAAGCTAAATCGCTTTTGCTTTTGTTGTAAAATTTTTTGGTTTCCCTATTTTGGTTCTTTAATTGTCTTTTTTATTACTTATTGGTTCTTTAATTGTTTATTCGTTATTGTTTTCCCTTTTGGTTATTATTTCTTGGTTTTAACGTGCTATTAAGTTGGAAAGATAGCACTTTAATTTTACTGGGGAAAGATTTATTTTCAAAACCTTTCCCCAATAAACTAAATATTTCCTTTCTTCATCTCGCTGATCGCATAATCGACAGATCGTGCCGAAAATGCCATATAGGTCAATGAAGGATTTTGTGTTGATGTTGAGGTCATACTTGCACCATCTGTGACAAAAACGTTTTTCACAGCATGCATCTGATTCCATTTATTCAGTACCGAAGTTTTCGGATCGTGCCCCATACGTGCTCCGCCCATTTCATGGATATCTAAACCTGGAGCCTGCCAGTGTGTATCCGGGCGAATGTTTGTGAAGCCAGCATCCGTAAACATCTCCGTCATGACAGCAATGTAATCTTTTTTCATTTTTTCATCATTCTCATCATAATCGACAGCAATTTTTAACAAAGGAATACCCCAGTCATCTTTCTTACTGCTATCCAATGAAACCATTCCTGATTCTTTTGGTATTGTTTCACCCATCATGTGAGATCCAACCTGCCAAACACCTAATTTAGGATTCAACAAATTGTTCTTCAGATCTAGCCCTAAACCTGAACGATCTGACTCTTTACTACGTGAAGCTCCGAAACCGGCGGCATAGCCCCTTAAAAAGTCTGTTTCCTGTTTGTGCAAGTTTCTGAAACGTGGAATATACCCTCCACCTGCGGGATTCCGCCCTTCGGCCGTAAAATCCAACATCCCTTCATACTCTGCATAAATGCGTGCACTATAGTTGTGAAAGGCAACATATTTTCCGAGCACACCACTATCATTACCCAAACCATTTGGAAAACGGTTCGATTTAGAATTCAATAAGATCAAATTGGTATTGATTGCAGCCGCATTGACAAAAATCAATTTGGCATAAAAATCAATTTCCTCTTTTGTATTGGTATCTATAACACGTACACCGACTGCTTTTCCTTTTTGTTCATCATAGAGAATCGAATGAACAACCGAAAATGGGCGTAAGGTCATATTCCCGGTCTTGGCGGCCCAAGGGATTGTCGTTGCATTGGAACTGAAATATCCACCAAAAGGACATCCTCGCTGACAAAGTACGCGATTCTGACACTGTACACGTCCTTGTTCGATGTGAATCTGATTTGGTTTAGATAAGTGTGCACAACGTGCTGAAATAACTTTGCGTTCCGGAAATTTCTTTTGGACGCTTTCTTTAAAATACTTCTCGACAATATTTAATGGGTACCCTGGCAAAAACTCGCCGTCTGGCAATTCAGGAAGTCCATCGTGATTACCGGCAATACCGGCAAATTTTTCGACATAAGCGTACCAAGGTGCTAAATCAGCATAACGTATCGGCCAATCTACGGCAAAACCATCTCTCGCTGGACCTTCGAAATCAAAGTCAGACCAACGTTGCGTCTGTCTCGCCCATAATAACGACTTGCCACCAACTTGATAGCCTCTGATCCAATCAAAAGGTTTCTCTTGAATATAAGGGTGTTCCTTGTCTTTTACAAAAAAATGGGCCGCATCTTCATGGAATGCGTAACATTTGCTGACAATCGGATTTTCTTCTTTTACTTTGAAAGGCATTTCATTCCGATGTTCAAACTCCCAAGGCATCATATTGGTGGTTGGGTAATCCTTGATATGTTGTACATCACGTCCACGTTCCAAAACCAATGTTTTCAAGCCCTTCTCGCACAACTCTTTTGCGGACCAACCGCCACTAATTCCCGAACCGATCACGATCGCATCGTAGGTTCTATTTTTTTCACTGTCAATATTTAGATTTGCCATCTGCTATTTATGCCTTAACTTTTACCGCACCATTGTACGGACCCGGAATAAGTTTATATATCACCTTATTCTTCATCACGTATTCTGAGTTCATATACCCCTGAATTGCACGCGATTTGAAGGTCTCAAAAAAAGCCCTCTCGTCGGTTTGGTCTTTTAACCCCGCCAAAGTGGTCTCAGTCTCTTTGCTATTTTTTAAATTCAACTGTTTTCTCAATTTGTTGAAACCAGCGACAAATTTAGCCTGATTTTCTGGCGACTCACAGTCATCCACCATTTTAATAACGAAAAGATGTAAGTTCAGATCCTTTCCTCCCGGTGTATCCGATTTCGGAATCAGGATGTTAGCCAGATCGCCCAAAAATTGCTCATCTTCCGCCGAAATCTTCAGCTTATTTAATACAATTGATGCACCTCCATCATTCAGACAGGACGACAAAATTGTCAGTCCGCCAGCTATAATGAAAAATTGCTTTATTGCGGTTCTACGGTTCATAATCAGAGTTCCCTTTACAATTCGGTAATATTACATATATCCGAATAAAAATACAAATGCTAAAACGATTAAATTATTTTACAACCCTCAAATCCATTGCGCCAACAGGTCTTTTGCCTCAGATAAGTTTTCCACAATGTTATCAACAGCTGTTAGTCTAGCACGTTCTACCTCCTGTTTCGTAACTGCAATCAACTGCGTCCCTGCTCCCAACGCCGATGTACTTCCGGTCGATGTATCCTCGATAGCCACACAGCGGTCAGCTGGTAGACCCAGATTTGTTAATGCCAAACGATAGGGTTCCGGATTGGGTTTTGGCAACTCCACACACTCACGCGTGACAAAAAACTCAAAATAATCCAAAAGCTCATGCTTTCCCAAAACAGTATCGACTGTGCTTCTATAACTCGAGGTCACAAGCCCAATACGGATATCTTCTGCTTTCAAAAAAGCTAAAATTTCTCGCGCTCCAGGCATCAATTCTATATCGCTCATATTAGAATCGGCATAAGCCGCACGAGTACGCTTCCACATATGTTCTTCCGTCACGTCGTAGCCATAGTCCTCGGTAAGACGCTTGACATTATGTGCTAAAGTATGTCCAGCAAAATCGCGAATCCAATCTTCATAGTTGATCTGAAGGTTAAATTCCTGTTTTAATATAGGTGCCCAGTTTTTGAAATAGAAATATTCCGAATCAATTAACGTACCGTCCAGATCGAACAATACCGCCTGTATTTTATTCATAGTGTTAAAGATACACAAGTAGGTGGAAAAATCCTATTAAATGACACCACAATAGGTAGAATTTGAGAATGCACCATGATAGGTATCCCAAAAACCGATGTAGACATGATAATCAGCTTTTTGGTTTAATTCAACCGGTACGTCCACAAAACATTGGCCATCCCTAGCAGATGCAACTGCTAATTTTAACGAGCAGAAATCTTTTAAGCTAACGCATGCTAGATTTAACTTATAAATTTCATCATCATACACCGGGTTTGGTATCCATTCCAAAAATATACGACCTTCATTCACACTTACCTTAGTACCCGCGGGCGGTATTAGATCCCCCACAAACACATTCAAATTTTCAAAATTCACAACAGGATTATGATCGGCATCAAAAGCCAGTACATCATTAAAAACATGTTTTTGCGCGAGCTGAAATGCACCATATTTAGATCCATTTTCTTTTTTTAGCCCATAGCCAAAATCAAAAACTGCTTTGTTCTCCGAACAAAATTTTCCGATAGCTTTCATTTTTTGACGATGTAATCGCTGAGCTTCAGTCGGAGGTTTACTGCTTTTTCTCCTTGCTCCCCGAATAATCCATTGCCCCATACGATTGTATCCATATATCGAACCAACTTTACCTCGAAAACCACCATTGGGTCCATCTTCTACTATAGCCATATTTTAAGTTTTTTGTTTAATTATCATCTTAACAATGACCTCTTAACAATCGATCTATATTAATGTTTGAATTAAGTTAGGTATAAACTAGTATTAGATTAGGTATAGCATAGGTTTTATTTAGCTATAACCTATACTATACCTAAATAAAACCTAAACAAAACCTAACTAAAACCTATGTAAATAGTTACTTTGATAGTATGTATAAAAGCAGTTGTTTTCCTTCATTTTTGGATAAGCTTTGGACATTTATTAAGTTTGTTGTGGTAAACGAAAACTAATGTATACCGAGTATGAATGCACGACAAGCTTTTAGAAGATAGCCATTACGTTCGTTAGCATAGCGCATTCCGGCCAAGTGTAGGTAGTTCACAAATAGCATATAGTACTTTCTAATACCGCCTCAAACGTACACGCGATGAAAACCGAGCTCATGAGTTCGCAAGAAATCTGAAAGCTTCATTGCCTTAAAAATTTATATAATGAAAATAATTGCAATCGGTCGCAATTACATCGACCACGCGAAAGAGCTCAATAATCCAGTCCCCGAGAATCCCATTATATTTTTAAAACCTGATACTGCGGTATTAAAGGATAACAAAGATTTCTATTACCCGGAATTCTCCAAAAATATTCAGTTCGAAACCGAAGTTGTCCTCCGGGTCTGTAAAGAAGGAAAACATGTGACACCAAAATTTGCATCAACATACTTCGATGCAGTCGGTCTGGGGATTGACTTCACCGCAAGGGATGTACAGCAAGAACTAAAAGCAAAAAGCCTTCCCTGGGAATTGGCAAAAGCATTTGACCATTCTGCAGTGATCAGCAACTTGATTCCTAAAGAGGAGCTTGTGGATGTGAATTCGATTGATTTCTCCCTGCAGCAAAATGGGCAAACAGTTCAGCAGGGAAATACCAAGGACATGATTTTCTCCTACGAGGATCTGATTGTGTATACCTCCAAATTTATTACCCTCCGCAAAGGGGATCTCATTTACACAGGTACGCCTGTTGGTGTCGGTTCCGTTGCCATCGGCGATTTATTGGAAGGTTTCATCGGCGAACAGAAGATGTTTAGCTGTAAAATTAAATAAGTTGGGACATCCTATGACAAAAAAAAGAATAGCATTACTGGCCCTCCTCACTTGTATGACAGGTTTGAGCCAGGGACAAGATATTATCAAAAGCCGCAATTATCCACAAAATTATTTTGTACGGCCCATGGACATTGCGCCGCAGGCTTCAGGATCATTCGGCGAATTGCGCGCAACGCATTTCCATGGCGGGGACGATTATCGGACACAACAACGCATCAATATTCCTGTGCATGCAGCGGCGGAAGGTTTTGTATCCCGCGTCAGGGTACAGATAGGTGGTGGTGGTAATTATGTTTATATTGATCACCCAAATGGTTACACCTCGGTATACATGCACCTAGAGAGTTTCAATTCGGATCTTGCTAAAATCATCAAAGATGAGCAGTACAAGCAGAAACGTTTTGATGTCGATGTATTCCTCAAACCAAATCAGGTCCCGGTGAAAAAAGGCGAGTTTATTGCAAATTCGGGCAATACAGGTGGCTCTGCCGGTCCGCATCTTCATTTTGAAATCCGTGATACAAAAGCGCAGCTACCACTCAATCCACAATTGTTCGGACTGCTCTTTCCGGATGGTGTAAAACCGATCATCCGCGGCATGACGGTCTATGATTTAGGCTCCGAACTGTTTGATGAAAATACGCCCCGCAGACATCAAACGATCAAATCCGTTGGTAGCGGCAATTATAGTTTAGCAACAAACGCCCCCATCTCTGTGAATGGCACCTTTGGGCTAGGCATTAACACGGTTGATAAACGCAGTGGTATCTCATTTACGTATGGCGTCTACTCGATTGAACTTTTTTTGGACAACAAAAACATCAGTACGGTGCTGTTTGAATCAATCCCTTTTGACCAGACACGTGCGATCCAGTCTTACGTCGACTACCCTTACTTAAAAAAGTCCGGTGTACGCGTTCAAAAAAGTTTTAAAGATCCAAACAATCCGATCAACATCTATAAACATCTGGACAACCTGGGAAAAATCGAATTGAAAGATAATGAGGTCCATGATGTCAAATATGTTGTCAAGGATGTTCAAGGGAATATGAGCGAATTGAATTTTAAGGTGCACAACAACCCTTCACTTTCCATCAGCCGTACAGGTGCAACAGGCCTCAAAATGTTCCACTATGCTGACGAGAATAAATATGAAGCGGAGAATGCTCGGGTTTATATGAGCAAAAATATATTGTATGACGACCTTTACTTCAACTATTCGCAGGGAGCAAAACCTGCAAAAGGCTACTCGGCAATGCACTATATCCACAACGCTTATACACCGGTATTCGGATACTACAAACTCATGATCAAACCAGACTACAGCTTGTCTGAAAATCTTTATGACAAAGCTTTGATTGTTTCTTCCGACGGCGGAGCACAGGGAGGTAAATATGAGAACGGTTGGGTCGTGGCCAATGTTCGCGAGTTTGGCGGTTTTTATGTTGCTGTTGACACCATTGCACCGAATATTGTCACACGTAACCTGACCGACGGAAAGAATGTGAGTGGACAGCAATCCATTGACTTTACAATCAGCGACAATCTCTCTGGAATAGATACTTTTGACGCTTATATTGATGGAAAATGGGCCTTGATGAAATATGATCCTAAAACGAGACATATCTGGCACGACTTCGAACCCGACTTAAGCAGTGGCCGACATGAGTTTAAACTCGAAGTGAAAGACAATAAAGGAAATTTAAAGACATACGAAGCTTCTTTTATGAGGTAGCCCCCTAATTTTTGGCAATAAATCAGGGGGTTCAAGAGATTAATCGTATCTTAATCGACTAAATACAATGTAATATGGCAACACTAGAAATAGGACAGAAAGCACCGGATTTCAGTGCAAAAAATCAAAATGGTGAAACAGTCCATCTTTCAGATTTTAAAGGGAAAAAAGTTATTTTATATTTTTATCCAAAAGACAATACACCAGGCTGCACCACGGAGGCCTGCAATTTCAGAGACAATTATCAGTCTTTGAAAAAAGATGGTTTTGAAATCATAGGCGTAAGTGTGGACGGCGAGGCATCGCACCAAAAATTCATCAGCAAACATGAGCTTCCTTTTCAGCTGCTTGTAGATGAAGACAAGAGCCTTGTAGAGGCCTATGGTGTATGGGTCGAAAAGAACATGTATGGCAAAAAGTATATGGGCACAGCACGTACCACTTTTGTGATTGATGCAGATGGCATTATCGAGCATATCATCAAAAAAGTAGATAACAAAAATGCGTCTCAGCAGATCCGTGATTTAGGCATTTAAAGAATACCTCTTATCAAGAATCTTATATCTAAAATCTAAAACTAATATCTATATTTGCCACTTATGAGCAAACAGACAGACGACTTTTTCAAAAGTGTAGTATCACACGCGAAGGAATACGGTTTTGTATTTCAATCGAGCGAAATATATGACGGATTAAGTGCCGTCTACGATTACGGGCAATTAGGTTCGGAATTAAAAAACAACCTAAAGACTTATTGGTGGAAATCCATGGTGCAATTGCACGAAAACATTGTTGGTATTGATGCCGCAATTTTCATGCACCCTACGACATGGAAAGCCTCTGGTCACGTTGATGGCTTTAACGACCCGATGATCGACAATAAGGATTCAAAAAAACGTTACCGTGCTGATCAATTGATCGAAGATAAGATTGCACGTTATGAGGCAGATGGCAAGACAGCAGAAGCTGCTGTATTATTAGACGCTTTGAATACCGCATTGAATGCAGACGATTTAGCTGGACTAAAAACCATCATTGAAGAACATAATATCGTATGTCCGGTTTCAGGTACCAAAAATTGGACTGAAGTACGTCAATTTAATTTGATGTTTGCAACTCAGATGGGTGCTATGGCAGATGGAGCAGATCAAGTTTATCTTCGCCCTGAAACTGCACAAGGTATTTTCGTCAACTTCCTGAACGTTCAAAAGACAGGACGTATGAAAATTCCTTTTGGTATTGCACAAATTGGTAAAGCTTTCCGTAACGAAGTAATTGCACGTCAGTTTATCATGCGTATGCGTGAATTCGAGCAAATGGAAATGCAATTTTTCTGCCGCCCGGGTACTGAATTGGAATGGTATAACAAATGGAAAGAGACACGCTTGAAATGGCACTTGGCATTGGGCTTCGATCCTTCAAACTACCGTTACCACGATCACGATAAATTAGCGCATTACGCAAATGCTGCAGTTGATATTGAATTCAACTTCCCATTCGGATTCAAAGAAGTTGAAGGTATCCACTCGCGTACAGATTTTGACTTGAAACAACATCAGGAATTTTCTAAAAAGAAAATGCAATATTTTGATCCTGAAATCAATCAAAACTACATTCCATATGTAATTGAAACTTCAATTGGATTGGATCGCCTTTTCTTAACTGTATTATGTAACTCTTTGGTAACAGAAGATCTTTCTACGGCAGAAAAACAAGATTCTCGTGTTGTATTGAAATTTCCACCAGCATTGGCACCGGTAAAAGCTGCAATTTTACCATTGACCAAAAAAGATGGTTTACCAGAAAAAGCACGTGAGATCCTAAATACGTTAAAATTGGATTACAACGTTCAGTATGATGAAAAAGATGCCATTGGAAAACGTTACCGTCGTCAAGACGCAATCGGAACACCAATCTGTATCACAATCGATTACGATTCATTGGAAGACAACACCGTAACTATCCGTCACCGTGATACGATGGCACAGGAACGTGTTGCCATTGCCGATCTTGAAAAAATATTGAATGACTTGGCTGGTTGGAATACCTTGCTAAAAAAATTGATATAGCCAATCCGCTATCACAGAAAAGGTGTCCATTGCTGGACACCTTTTTGTTTTAATAGATGTAGGGCGGCTAGATGCTAAGTACAATAACTGTGCTAGTATTCTATCACAATATGATCGTCCCAATGTTCATTCTTCACGATCTGAAAACCCAAATTCCCATTGGCAGTCTCCAGCAATTTGCCCTTAAACTGTATTTGAACATTATTTCGGATTTCGCTTCCCAGTTCAAATGTACGCAGTAGTTGGCCGTCTTTGAAAACTCGAAACTGATACCGAATAGCCTTGTTATCGAGATAATAGCCCATAAATTGGTTGAACGAAAAACTTTGATCAGCTACCGTAAAATGTGGGACAACCGTCAATACACTTTTATCGAACTGATCACTACTTCGCGTCATAAAAGGATAATAATGAAATACAGGATGAAGTTGCTCCACCTGAATACTATCAATTGCGCTCAGATCTTCGCTGTCTGTAAAGGTCAACTTGACCTCACTGTAGATCCGGTTTAACTTCAGTACCCGCTCTAGCGCCCCCTTAACCTCAAAGGTATCCCGACCTGCAAACAACTCCGCAGATTGTTCAGAAAAAGCATTCGTAGCATAAAAGTGTTCAAAATCCACAGCCTCTGCCATAATCAGCGGCAATGTTGAATTTTTAGCAATCAGACTCAGGTAATAGGTTCCATTCGGCAATTCAACATCGAAAGTTTCCTGCGAATTAAGTACGCCCGATTTGATCATGGCCTTCGATTTTGCATCGAACACATGGTAGTAAAATTTGCTTGGTAAAGCCTGCGGCTTTACTTGCCCATAAATCATCAAGTTATCCATCTTAAAGGTACCCGTCGTTGGACTGTAGCCCACTCCACCGTCTCTGCTCCCGGCAAATAATGAGATTTTCAACCAAAGCTCTTTGCTGCTGCCAAGCGAAATATTTGCCAACGATGTACTTATTGGAATTTTAGCTGAAAGTTGCACATTCGGGGGATACCTGATTGTGTCCGAGAGCACTGAAAAACTATTTCCCATATCCAGGGAATAGCTCAACATGAGCGCTCTTGGTCCTGTACTCGAACTATTGCCATCAAACGTCCAGCTGCCTAAGGATTGAATACCTTTGGTAGGGATTTTAATTAGGATCTCTTTCCCGCCCTTAAAACTTATGGCTTTTCCCGTTGCAGGCCAACCGCCCAAAAAATCATAGTCTGTCTTTGCATTGTTGTAATCGATCAAAACAGCGGCATCGAGTGCAACTTCTGGAACAGTGTTGCTATTATCAAACGTCCAGTGGTACAGCAATTCGTTTTCGGAAGCAGCTCCGCCTAACGCAGCTCGTTTTGCCGTGGTTGATTGTTTTTTTAGAGGAGTAACAATCGCTTCAAAATCCTTGACTTTGAATTTTACCGCATGAATTGTTTCATCGTTTTCATCGGGAAGTTTTGCATGCTTTTTGCACGAAGGCATTGCGGCTAAAACCAGGATGAATACACATGAAAGAATTCCCCAAGTTGACTTGGATTTTCTTTTCATAAATATAAATGATTTATAAGTTAATTAACCGGCAGATTAAAATTAACTTATAAATCATTTCACTCCAATAGTGTAACTAAAAAATTACAATCGTTTTCTCGCTTTTGCAAGTTGTCTCTTTATCTATTTTTTGAACGTATATCTTTCCAGAAGAGGTTGTTAACTTCATTGTGAGCACATTATTTACCCCTGTTGGACGTACATACTCGCCATTAAATTCGTCCCATTCATAGATCGGATTACCTTCTTCATTCAACCAGATATAGTTATAACGCGCATCGACTTTATCCTTTACTGTCAATTGCACTGTGTTTTTCTTCTTGTCTATTTTAACATGAATATTCTTTGGCTTATCAATTTTGTCCAATATGTTGATGTAAACTTTTGTTTTCTCGGAAACCCGGTCATCCCAAATACCACGGACGAGGTATACTTTTGATTCCACAATATTTTGTAAAAAAATATTACTGCCCGTCTCTTCCCAAAATCCTGTGGCGGCATCATACCAGCGATATTCAAGTCCGGCAATAGGATGCTTCACTGTAAGCACCTGAGCACCACCATAACAGGTTTCCAATGTATCGCCCCATGTGGTCGATGGCTTCGCTAATTCAAGCAATTTTACCTGATTAAATGTCCACACAACCGAGTCTCGATGGTTGACATAGGATGGATTACGTAATAGATTTGTCGTATCCTGAATCATCACCTTCAACGTATTCGCTCCAACGCTTAGCATTCCCGGATCGAGGTAAATCGAATCAATGTCGGTCGCAATTGTTTGATCATTCAACAACCAGGACATTTTAAAGGTGTTCGGGGAAGGTTTTGCCAGACGTAGCGAAAACTTCTGAACACTATCTAAGGTAATCGGCTTATCGAGGGCAGGTTTTACCTGAATAAATGGACTTGACTTTTTCTTGATGGAAGCAACAAATTGCTCTTGACAAACGGGACAAAATGGAGCTACCAGGTATTGCATTTTACAATATTCATGTGGTCTAAACCAGTTAGAGGGCGAACCTTTACCACCATAAGAATAAATACCAACTCCGTCTTTTCCAAGCCAGTATTTCCAGGGGACCTGCTTTGCATCTGCCGATTGTGAGCGGTTTGCAGACTCAATAGCATATTGATTCCCAGCCCAATACTCATCCGCAAGCTGGGCAAAGGAATGTCCAATTTCGTGCACCGCGATGTCATTGCTCTTAAAATTAACAGTAGAAGTTGCCCATTTTCCTCCTGAACCACCATAAAATGGGGAATTGACCAACACAACGACCTGTGTATAATTTGGGGTATGCATTTTCAATACCTCTTCAATACGATCATTTTTCTGAGGTACAACCAAACGATGTAAACCACCATTGTCAAAGCTGCTTCCAAAAATCGTGTTCGGATGAGCAATCGGAACAGCATGATCCCGTGTAAACTTATTGTAACGTGGGGGATATTTACTCAGATCGGTTTCACCATGTACACAGTCACCCGCTTTGCAGTCGTGCACTGCACCAGATTCCTCGGAGATCGTACGAATAGCAAACACATTAAAAAAACTGCTGTATTGCTTGAAGGGTTCGATCGAGAAAAAATAGTTGGTAAACTGCTTGGCATCGGCAGCGTAATCATCCAGCTGTGCTTTGGTGTAACCGTCCCCCAAAATGACCAGATTGACAATATGCTTATCCGTTCCTTGGTATTGCAATGTATCAATCTTAAAAAGAGAAGATTGGGCCCGGAGCTGCAGCGCAGATATACATAAAACTATGAGTGCAATAAATAGATTTTTATTCATCGAATGGTTATCGTTAGAACTCAAAAATACCATTTTAGCACCTGCTATTTTTAAATTTTATTGACGAGTCTTTCTCCGATATTGTCAACAAAACCATTCTTCCGATTTCCGCGGAGGGGAGCCTACCAAAAATCAACGGGATGACGATCCTGCCATAGCTCGGAAATCTCCATAGACTATTCCATTAAACGGCATAGTAACATCCGCCAAACAGCCTAGTCGCGCATACGATGTTCCTGCACATATTCACTCGGCGAAAGTTTGGTTATTTTCTTGAACACCCGATTGAAATTGACAACATTGTTAAACCCTGTTTTAAAAGCGATATTAGAAACACTTTCCGAAGATTCGTCAATCAACATTTTACAGGCACGTTCAATCCGGATTTCATTGAGGAAGGTAACATAGGTTTTCCGGGTATGTTTCTTAAAATACTTGCAAAATGCGTGTGGCGTCATGTGTGCTACCGCAGCTATATCTTCCAAGGAAATTTTGTCTCCAAAATGCTGGAAAGTATATTGGAATATTTCATTGATTCGCAATCCTTCGGCATCTGAGAACTTCTTTTGTGGAATACCTGTATACAGCGAAGTCCATTGATCTACTTTTTTACTTAAAAAATTAATCAGCTTCACAAACGAGAGGAGACGATCTATGCCCGCACTCACGTTAATCTGTACAAATTTTTCTTTCAACGCGACAGAGTGCTCCGCATCCAATTTTTTACTGACGTTGATATGTTCCAGGAAATACTTGACATCATCGAATTCAGGAAAATCCAGAAAGGGTTTAAAATGTTCGTAGTCGAAAAAAATATGGATGGCATGAATGCCATCCCCTATATCTTCCCCCGTTTTGAACATATGCGGTTCATCCGCATCAACGATATAGATTTCGTCCTCTTCAAAACTATGTGTAAAGTTGCCAATCATAAAGGTTCCCCGCCCTTTCAGGATGTAGGTCAACTGAATTTCCTTGTGTCGGTGATAGTTGCTATAGAATGACGGCAGAATGTCTTCCTGCACACAAATAGATCCTTGGTAAACAACCGGAACTGTAAATTGAACGACTTTCATTACGTATTGAAATAACAAATATTAAACAGTTAATTCAAATGTAAGATTTTTTAAGACAATAATCGTTAATTTTTAGTAAGAAATTCCTTTACCTTCCCTAAAAACTGAGGCATTGCTGGATCCTCACCACTCAAGGATAAAATTTGGAAGGTCTGCGGATTTATCCATAGATAACTTGGCGTACGATCTATACCAAAATCATTTTCCATCGTTGCTTGGTCGTTATAATTCAAAAAATAGCTCTGCTTGCCTAGGGCGAGCTCTTTACTTGATTTGATCCATTTATCCAAATCCTTATCCAGCGAAAAATAGATAACCCTTACCCCCATAGCGTTCAACTGAGATTCTTTTTTCCGTAACATCACTATATCTGCCTTGCTATTTGTATTGGAAGTTCTCCAAAACGCGGCAATCAGCATTTTAGCTTTTGAAATATCCTTTAAATTCAAACTATCCCGCTCTACATTCATCGGGCTAATAGCAGGAAATACAGGCATATTTTCATAGAAGTCTTTCACCCTATCGACCTTTTCGCGGGCAAATTTAAAATAAGGATGCTTCTGCAAATCCGTATTAAAACTCAGCAATGCCGCATCGAATTTTTTATAATTCGTCTGATCCAAGGAGATGTATTTAAAAAAATAAGGCAATACTAAGGATGAACGGTGGGTACTATCGAGAATAAAATCGGCGTATAGTATGCGTGGATTAAATGCGGCATTGCCGCTTAAGCGCTGTATTTCATCCACTGCTTTTTCATAGGAACCATCATTTCTTGCAGCCATCGAAGGCAACTGGCTCTCCAACTGCCTTACCCGTTGGCTTTTATTTGCCGTTCTATTTTTTTCCTCCTCCTCACGCTGTTTGTAGTTCGCATTGAACTGTATGAAATCCTTGGCATTCTGCGAAGAGGTTGTCAAGGTAAACTTGCCCTGATTTTCACTCAAATCATAGTCACTCCCGCCTTCGACAAATAATGTATAGGCCTCCATACCCTTTATCTGAATATCATAAAATCCGGCCATGGCTAGTTCGCCTTCCAAAACAAATTGCCCATTGGCAACCGGCGTTTTTACAAATTGCTGCAGTTTATTATCGTGATCGACGAGGCTCACCTGAGTCCCGTCCGCGGCAGTGGTTTTTCCAGTTATCTTATAGCTAAAGCTATTCAACAAGGCGGCTGTCTTCGCCGATTCGGACTTTTGGGTACAGGCTGTCGTCCCCAAGGCCAGCACAGAAATCAAGCAAAAATATTTAACGAACTTCATAATCTTTATAGTTTCCGTTTTCAAATAGACGAAGCTTTCCTTTTTTACCTTTAATCTGCAAGGCGGAAACCTTTCCATTTTCCCATTTGATGTCTACGGTATAGTTTCCACGGGTTTTAAGTCCCTTAACTTCACCCTTTGACCAGGCTTTGGGTAGAGCAGGTAATAGATGGATATAACCATTGTGACTCTGTATCAACATCTCGGCAATGCCGGCTGCGCCGCCGAAGTTTCCGTCTATCTGAAAAGGCGGATGCGCACAGAACAAATTAGGGTAGGTACCTGCCCCGACTCCCTGATAGGTTGTTTCATTGGTAAAAGCGGGTTTAAGCAACTGCCTTAGAATTTCGAGTGCATGATCACCATCCTGTAATCTCGCCCAAAACAATATTTTCCAGGCTCTAGACCAGCCGGTTCCTTCATCGCCACGTACAGCTAAAGTCTTACGTGCTGCGTCAGCCCATTCAGGTGTTGTCTGTGGCGAGATAAATGCCGCGGGATACAGACCATATAAATGTGATACATGTCGATGTTTAGGTTCAACTTCCTGATAGTCCTCTAGCCATTCCATCACGCGCCCCGATGGGCTAACGACTACCGGCGGAGGGATATCCTTCAGCTTCGCTTTCAAGGCGCCGGCAAAACTATCGTTCGTCGCAAGGATAGAATCAGCTTTGATCACCGCCTGGTATAACTCCCGTACGATCTGGTTATCAATAGTAGGTCCCATTACAACCGCAGCAACTTTTCCATTGGCCATTCGGAAAGCATTTTCCGGCGACACCGACGGTGAAGTGACCCACCATCCTGTTTTAGGGTCCTGAACCAATGTATGATCGTAAAACTCAGCCGCTCCTTTGAGTATCGGATAAATCTCTTTGAGGTAATCTTTATCCTCCGTGAACAGATAATGTTCCCAGAGATGGTTACATAGCCAGCCCGATGCCGTACTGGCTCCCCAGGAAGCCTGCTCACCCGGAGCGGAATAGCCCCAGATATTCGTCATCATATAGACCACCCAACCCGGTGCGTTATAGTAAGCCTTTGCTGTCTGCTCGCCAGTTTTTGCAATCCGCTTTATCATTTCAATAAAAGGCTTATGATATTCGCTCAGGTTATTGACCTCCACGCCCCAATGATTCATCTGTGCATTGATATTGAGATGATAGTCACCATTCCAAGGTGTATTGATCTGATTAGCCCATAGTCCCTGCAGATTTGGCGGCAGAGAATTTGTATTTTTAGGAGCAGCACTTGAAATATTCAAATACCTTCCATACTGATAATAAATCGTGGCCAGATCAGGGTCCTGAACTGGATTTTTATAGAAATTGGCAATCCGTTCATTAGTAGGGATAGCGTTATTCGCCGTATTTCCAAACAAATTAAGATTTACCCGATTAAAGATTTTTTGATAGGCAGCAAGATGGTTTTTATATATTTTCTGTTCGTCAGCAGTTTTTGCTGCTGCAACAGCCGCTTTGACAACAGGTAAAGGATCCTTCCCATAATAGGAAGTACTTGCTGAGAAATAGACCGTGAGACCGCCTTTTGCAGACAGCTCTAAGGTTTTATCCTTTTTGCTGATCTGCAGATTTTTACCTTTAACCTGAATTAATCCAACGAATTTCAGATTTTTACCTCCCTTTCCATCAGGCAAAGACCCCTCGATCAGAATCCCATCGTCCAACAAGGTATAACGGTCAATATTTTCCTGGCGCTGAAATGATATACCTAACTGCTGTACCTCATCTTTATGTTGACTCAATTGGATAACACCTACATTATTGTCAAAAGAAGTATAATAACGACGTTGGACCTGTTGTCCGTTGATCTTGAATGAAGTTTGTGCCGAGGCCGTCGCTAAGTCCAAGGAACGCTTGTAATCTTGGATCGTTCCAGCGGGCAATTTATAATCCAGCAAAAGGTCGCCGAATAGCTGATAACAGCCATAGGGAACCTTTGCACCATTACCAAAACCGGACCCCTTGCCTTTGGTCACAAAAGTTTCATTGACCAGTTTTTCGGCTTCATCATTTTTACCTGCTTTAAGCAGTGCCTGAATAGCTTCAACATTTTTGTAGGCTTCATAATTATTGGGATCTTCTGGACTGCCCGACCACATACTGATCTCGTTGAGCACGATCTTTTCCTGACTAGGATTTCCATCTGGCATCATGCCGATGAGTCCGTTTCCTAATGGCAGAGTTTCTTCCCAAACCTTAGCGGGCTTATTATACCAAAGTACGAGTGGATTTTGTTGGGCAAAAAGCAACGTGGTATGACATATACATACCACGATAAACATTAAAAATTTATTTGCCATACAATTCAAGTTCCGCTATGGCTAATTCATTGCCGTCGATAAATTGTTTTGGTTCAAATTTGATAAACTTGGTTGCGTTGTTTGTATCAAAAAACACCTGTTGCAAAATTGGATTTGCCTTAATATTGGAAAACTCGCCCTCTTTAACAAGGGTCCATGTTTTCCCGTCGGTACTGGTTGAGATTTTATAATGTGTTGGTGTCCCTATGTTCTTTCCATCCTGACGAGGAAGGAAGCCGATACCAGAAACAGGTTTTTCTGTAGCGACAACGATTACACCTTGATCGGCAACAGTCGCAAAAGTACTTGGTTTTCCGTCAGATATATAAGCATTATTATTAGATCTACCTGTCGAAATCTTAAATCCGGTCAGCTTTTTCACCTCTTTGGTATTAAATGCAAAGGGCTCGTTATACTCCTTGAACAATCCAAAATCACTGAGCGTAATCGCTACAGGAGCATAAACATGAAGACGTAATTTACTTGCAGTTTGAGGTTGCTCGAGTTTGATGAGTCGGTTTGCGCCGATACTTGTTGCTTTGGCCAAAGGCTTCCAGCTGTTATTTTCCCAACGTTCAATCGAAACACTATCGATACGTTGTCCCAACTTAATATTCTCTCTCAACTGAATAAGATCGAACTTCGCTGGGGATTTTAATTTTATTTCCAATGTTGCCGATGTTTTGGAATCGTCTGTTGCCCAATAGCTATAGCGATCATTATCGGTAATAAATGAAGTCCCATAGGATTTTGAATCACCATTACGGACATTGGATGCCGTGATGGTTGCTCCCTTAGCCAGATTTGTACGGAAAGTTTCCTTCACTTTTTTTCCAAAAGCCTGCAGCGACGTCACATCATTCTCATGTAATGTACCAGAAGGCATCGGTGCTAAGCCAAGATTCATGCATGCTCCTCTTCCAACGGATTTTAAATAGATCTCAAAAAGCTGATTTGGTGTTTTTACACGACTATCTTGTTCTTCATGATAAAACCATCCCGGACGTTGCGGCACGTCACATTCAGCAGGTATCCAATATTTACCATTACGGTCGCCTGTTTCGGCATTATGTGATTCTGTTGCTCCAGGTACAGCGACTTTTCCATTTAAGCCAATCGGCGTAAATGTTGCCCATGATGTTTCGGCAGCAAATCCTTTTTCATTACCCACCCAACGCATATCGGGACCGATATCTGAGAAAATAACGGCTTCAGGCTGTAATTTACGCACGATAGGCCAGGTTTTTTCATGCCACTCATAGTAAGTTGTTCGATCAATAATACGCTTCCCTTCATGGCCACCATAAAAGCCATCACCTCCATTTGCTCCGTCATGCCAGGATGTAAACAAAGGGCCATAATTGCTCATCAATTCAGTCAGCTGCTGTCTGTAGGCTTCAGCATAGGCCGGAGTACCATAACGTTCATCGTGACGATCCCAAGCAGAAAGATATACACCAAATTTCATCCCATTTCGATGGGTCGCTTGCATAAAATCTTTAACCATATCACCTTTTCCATTTTCCCATGGTGAAGAAGCGATACTATAGGATGTTGTCTTGGTTGGCCACAAACAAAATCCGTCATGGTGCTTCGCTACACTAATTAGGCCCCTGAAACCTCCTGCTGCAGCTGCCTTAGCAATTTGATTTGCATCAAAAGCCGAAGGATTAAACAACGAGGGCTGTGCATCACCATAACCCCACTCCTTATTTTGGAAAGTTGTCGGCGTATAATGAATCAAACAATACGTTTCCATCTCTTGCCACTTTAATTGACGCTCGGTTGGCAGAGCCCCGTAAGCTTTTAAAGTATCTGATTTGGCTACAGGCCCGCTGGAAAGTAAAATGGAGGATAACAAGATTGTCAACATAGTCTATATTTATGTGCTAGAAAATTAGGTTGTAAAGCTCTAAGATAAGAAGTTTTGCAAAATGCTGTATGTAACATTTGCGTACAAAACCGACCGATGCTCAGCTCCAATAGGATTTATCCCTAGGTCAAATCGTATTCTTTGTTCAAATCAATCGATTGATTAAAACAAGAATTCCAATTTATCAATGGTACTATTTACAGCCAATTATTTAACTTTTCGTATACCGGCATAAGCGATTTTTTATCTTCAACACCAAAGAAAAACATGCTGTACCTCGATTGATATGCTATATCAACACAAAACTGTTCTTTTTTCACCCTAATTTCCCCAAAAATCTGATTCTTTCGCTTGTCGTTCAAACAAAAATCATCCATCCGTTATTAATAGAGGATAAAGTAGTTAACAGCATTCGACTAGATGCTCCATTGGTCTATACTTGAGATTGGCATGATAATTATAAGTATAGGGCAGAAAAAGGAATGTTTTTTCTGAAAGTGTCTGTCTTTATTGACCAAAAAGAACCTTCAGGTTGTTTTCATGGTTTTTGATGCTGAAGAAATAATGAAAGTTTTATATTATTAAAAATGATTATGAGAGGAAATTTAATGATTTTAGCGGTTGCATTGGCGTTTTCAACAATCGCATGTAACACAACGGGAAAAAAAACTGAGGCAACAGGTAGCGGCGACACTGCGACTACGGTTCAAAAACCAAGCACAGTGGACAATTCGTCTTTGGAAGGCACCTGGGAACTTAAATCCCTGACCACACCAGAAACTGCAGGAAAACAACTTAAGGATTTATTTAAGGACAAAATTCCAACACTGACTTTCAACACAAAAGACCACAAAGTAGATGGTAACAACGGTTGTAATGGTATTGGTGGAACCTACGAAAGCGAAAAAGGCAATTCGATCAAAATCGGAGATAAATTGATTTCAACCATGATGCACTGTGAGAACGCAGCTTACAACGAATTTATGAATGGTCTAAAGTCAACGACAAACTTTGATGTACGAGATAATGAATTGACATTTATTTCTGGAGATATCGTCGTGATGCAATTCGTCAAAAAATAAGTTAATCTTATGATAAAAGAGAGGCCGGTACATGTACCGGCCTCTCTTCTTTAAGAAATTATTATCTTCTATCCTCTTTGTATTTACAGTTTTTTTGTTTTACGAAAGTTTAAAAATTTTATACGATGATGGAACACTAATTGAAAAGCTTCTCATCCCAGCTCTTCTCGTCAAAAAAACTACGCTCGCCAATTACAGAAACAGATATTGTAGTTTTCCTTCGATAATTGTTTGTCGACAAGGCGCGGGGAAGAAACTCTTCCAACACCATAAATCCTTTGATCTTATTAGGCTTGGTATCATAGTCACGAAATATCTGAACAGATTTAAAAGCTGAATTAGGATAACTTACAACGAGGCTATCTAGGTTCTTCGCTGAATTAAAATAGAATGTTTTTTGGGACCTGAGCTGCTCGTCGACGTAGCTGTACTCCCCTTTTAGCAAATCACCTATGTATTGATAAGAATATACTCGGGTATGGGTACCTTCTTCAAAAATTTTACGTTCGACAATTTTGCCTCCCTCAAATAATAACTCCTGCCTGTCTGAAAATATAAGTTCTTTATTAAAACTCTTTTTTTCAAGTATCATCCGATTTCCGTTTACACGAACGTCCCAGTACACCTTATCCGTAAAAAAGGGGACAAATCCGTTCGCGGTAGGTATCTCTAAAAATCCCCCTATAATGCGATCCAATTGTTTTCCGCGATAACTCAGTTTCATTTCGTTCACATTAGACATAAATGATTCAGCGGTAGATGACTGCAAATAAAGGATCGGAATTTCCTTTGGCCTTTGCCCTAAGTCCATTTCTCCTTCCTTTGAACAGGAAAAGCAAAGCACTAGGATTATAGTACAAGGCAAAAGCCATATTTTTTTCATAAAATGGGTTATTTCATTGCTAATTATACAAATATAAAATTTTCATCTCGTACCTTTACACATCATGAAACAAGATCAATCTAAAATCATACGTGAACAGGTCGATCGTTCAGCACTTCGCGAACATTCGACTCCTTTATACCTTACATCAAGTTTTATCTTCGACAGCGCTGAACAAGGTCGGGCGGTCTTTGCTGGCGAAGAGGATGCAATGATTTATTCCCGCTATGCTAATCCAAATACTTCAGAATTCATCAACAAAGTTTGTATTCTTGAAGGTGCAGAAGCAGGATTGTCTTTTGCATCAGGTATGGCAGCAGTATTTGCCTCCTTTGCAGGAATTATCGAAAGTGGAGACCATATCGTTTCTTCACGTGCAATATTCGGCTCTACACATCAGTTATTTACGGAACTTTTCCCACGTTGGGGTGTTACAACAACTTACGTAGACGCAGCTAATCCGGAAGAATGGGAAAAAGCAATCCAGCCGAATACGAAAATCATCTTTTTAGAATCACCATCCAACCCAGGTCTGGAATTGGTTGATTTGGAATGGTTGGGTAAATTCAAGGAGAAATATCCTCATATCATTCTGTCGATCGACAACTGCTTTGCCACACCTTATCTTCAGAAACCGATTCAATATGGATTTGACCTGGTCATCCATTCGGCGACCAAATATATGGATGGACAGGGCCGTGTTTTGGGTGGAATTGTTGTCGGAAAACAAGAACTTATCGATAAATTGATGTTCTTTATCCGTCATACAGGCCCGGCGCTATCCCCATTCAATGCCTGGATCATATCAAAAAGTTTAGACACGTTGGGCATCCGTATGGACCGCCATTGTTCTAACGCATTGGCTTTGGCCGAGGCATTGGAAAATCATGCGGAAATTGAGGATGTAAAATATCCATTTTTACCAAGCCATCCACAATATGAGCTGGCCAAGAAACAAATGAAAGCTGGTGGCGGTATTGTAACCTTTGTTGTCAAAGGTGGTTTTGAGCGAGCAAAAGCCTTTGTGGATCATTTGGAAATGATTTTATATACCTCTAACTTAGGAGATTCAAGATCAATCGCAACGCATCCAGCCTCCACCACACACTCAAAGTTATCGGAAGATGAACGCCTGAACTTAGGTATCAGACCAGGCAGCATCCGTCTGTCGGTGGGTTTGGAAGATCAACAAGATATCATCAACGACATCTTGCAGGCTCTGGAGAAAACAAAATAACAACAAGAAGACATATTAAATAAAAAAGCCTTTGCATAAAACAAAGGCTTTTTTATTCGCTCACATCCTTCTTAATTCAACGATGCGATCGCTGCGGCATAGTTTGGCTCGTCAGCAATTTCTGCAACTTGCTCTTCATACAACACTTTTCCAGTTTCATCCAATGTAATGACAACACGGCTCAACAAACCCGCCAAAGGTCCGTCCGCAATAGCCAATTGATAAGCATCTGAAAAGTTTGAATCTTTATACTCTGATAATGTCACTACATTATTTAGACCTTCTGCTGCACAAAAACGACCTTGTGCAAAAGGTAGGTCTTTCGATATACATAACACTACAGTATTATCCAACTGCGATGCTTCTTTATTAAATGCACGTACGGAAGCGGCACAAGTTCCGGTATCTACACTAGGAAAAATATTTAATACAATTTTTTTTCCCTTGAAGTCTACTAGAGACTTATCGGAAAGATCGCCTGCAGTTAATTTAAAATCAGGAGCTTGCTCGCCAACCTGTGGTAAACTGCCTTTCGTGTTTACTGGATTGCCTTTAAAAGTGATTGTAGCCATATAATATGATCGTTTAATTTTTAGTAACCTTGCACTTAAAGGTACGAGCAAAAAAAATATTACACAACATTTATTAATTTTAGTCAAACATTTATTATGTTAGCATTGTATTTGATAGAGGAATGTTAACCAAACAATAAACACTAGTATGAAGAAACTACTATTCTCAATACTTTGTGCAAGTCCGTCACTCTTGTTTGCACAAGGATCACAAGTGAATCTACAAAGTCCCAAGGCAGTGGGAATGGGAGGAGCAGGCTCTGCTTACTTTTTAGATGAATCTTCCATTTTCTATAGCCCGGGTGCCTTAGCAAAAATGGACCATAATGCTATTTCCGTTGCCGGTAATGCCGTGATGTACAAGTCTGCATTTCAAGAGGTTGGAAGTACAGTTGTTTATCATACTAGAAATCAGATTTCAACTCCTTTCTCATTATTTGCCGCATTCGGTCCTAAAAACTCCTGGTGGAAAGCCGGTATTGGAGTCTACACACCTTATGGTGGAGCTGTCGATTGGGGGAAAGATTGGGTTGGTAAATTCAGTTTGGTCAGCCTTTCGCTACGTGCAATCTATATTCAGCCCACATTAAGTTTCAAACTAACTGAAAATTTTAGTGTTGGTGGTGGTTTTGTCTACAACATTGGTACCGTAGACCTCGAAAATTCTGTTCCCGTATTCTATCCGGATGGTCACGCCGGATTGGCAACCCTAAAAGGAACTGGAACTGGAACGGGGTATAACGTGGGTATTCATTATAACTTAGAAGACGAATTTGCAATATCGGTAAGTTACCGCTCTAAAGTCGTCACCAAACTTAAAAATGGGGATGCAAATTTTGACGTACCTGAATCCGTCGCAAGCAACTTCCCTGCGGGCAACAAATTCAGTGCTGAATTACCGCTGCCATCCACATTTGCAGTGGGAATGGCCTTCCCTATTTCGGAGAAATTGAAGATGGCTATTGATGCCACACTCATCAACTACGACATTTATAAGTCCCTGGACTTCGATTACAAGGAAAATACGCCTGTATTACAGGATACGCATTCACCAAAAAAATATGATAAAGCAGGATCTGTCAAAGCAGGATTGGAGTATATTGCTTCCGACTGCCTACAATTACGTATAGGTGGCGGTGTGATCGCAACACCGGTGCAACAGAGTGCCTATGTCTATCCGGAGACACCAGATAACACCAGGTACTTGATATCTGGGGGTTTTACCGTAAAACCGTCGCCGAAAATTGACGTCACAGGTTCTTTTGCATACCAACGCATTGTGGCTCGCCAGTCAACCAACGTGGAGAGCCATCTTTCGGGTACTTATGCGACAAATATTTTTGCTCCTGGTATCGGTGTAAGCTATAAATGGTAATTAACAGCCAAATTTGACTAAGATGAAAAAAAACAAACTTTATATAGCTGCGGCGTTAGCACTTTTTGCGATCGCCTCATGTAAACCTACCTTGGACGAATATACGCCTTCGGCTGGATCGCTTAATTTTTCAAAATATGTTGCCATCGGAAACTCATTGACAGCAGGTTATGCCGACGGAGGACTTTACTTAGAGGGCCAAAAGGTGGCTTACCCCAATTTAATTGCGGAACAATTGAAACAGGTCGGGGGCGGTGAGTTCAAATCGCCATTTTTCAGTGAAGATCAAGCCAATGGCTCAGGCTATATTACGCTTACAGCACTTGTCAATGGCCAGCCGGTGACGGCACAGGTAACGGATAAATTAGCCTACCGCTCAGCTTCACCAAAATTATTGACCAAATATACAGATCCGATCAACAACCTTGGTGTACCAGGTATGCGTATGGACCTTTCTATGGTAGCAGGTATGGGGTCTCCCGCTGGAAACATGTATTTCGAGCGCTTACTACCTGATGCAGATGCGATGAAAACATATTTCAACTATTCCACCACGCAAAACCATACCTTCTTTAGTTTTGCGCTTGGAAATAACGACGCGCTCGGCTGGGCAACAAATGGTGGTGTAGTGAACATTAACCCAACAACAAAACAACCGGATCCGACAACTGTGTTGACAGAAACAGCTCAGTTTACTGCGATTCTCAATGGCTATGTACAGGCACTGACTCAAGGGGACAGAAAAGGGGTACTGGCAACAATTCCTGATGTAACAGCAACACCTTATTTTACGACGGTAACCCGTGCTGCTTTATTGGCAGCCGTGAATGCAACAAATCCGCCGACACCAGTAACAAATATCTACATTGCAACAAAGTCAGGTCCTCGTGCTGCTACTGATCAAGATTATTTTGTTCTACCATTCTCCTCAACAGGATTATTGGGAAAACCAAATGCCGCACAAATTCCGTACGGCTTACACCCACTGAATCCCGTGGAAGACAAATACGTGCTTGATGTAAGCGAAACGGCAACAGTCGTACAACGTATCAACGAGTATAATGCGGCCATCAAAGCTGCTGCAGACTCAAAAGGCCTAGCTTTAGCAGATGTACATGAGTTCTTGAATAATGTAAAAGGAGGCGTCCGTATCAACGGACTAGCGGTTAGTGCAAAATATATCACTGGAAATGCTTTCTCTTTGGATGGTATCCACCTAACGCCAATTGGAAATGCCCTAATGGCCAATATCTTTATCAGTGCGATCAATTCAAAATATGGATCGAAGATCCCGCAAGTTGACGTAGCAAAATATCGCGGTGTTAAATTACCTGATACTGTTTCAAAATAAACAGCGATCAATATACTGACAAAAGGCAGACGAATAATCGTCTGCCTTTTTTGTATATTTGTTTAGTATAGATTGAACAGAAAAAACTCGTATGGATTGAAAAAGAAGATGAAGTATTACCCCATCTCCTCACAGCCTAAACGAGCAAAAAAGAATAAAATAAAATAAGATGAAAATCAAATTAAACCGTGTCAACCAAGCTGTGCATTTCGAAGCCAGCAGTGAATTATCCCCTGTCAAAGTCAACATTGATGGCTCGGAAGCTATCGGCGGTGAAGGAAAAGGTGTTCGTCCAATGGAGTTGGTTTTAATGGCACTGGGTTCTTGCAGCGTCTTTG
The DNA here is from genome assembly GCF_014109745.1 of Sphingobacterium paramultivorum. Classification (NCBI taxonomy): domain Bacteria; kingdom Pseudomonadati; phylum Bacteroidota; class Sphingobacteriia; order Sphingobacteriales; family Sphingobacteriaceae; genus Sphingobacterium; species Sphingobacterium paramultivorum. The sequence goes on along the minus strand of NZ_CP058555.1, from coordinate 5,442,724 downwards.
ACCTCCATAGTATTCTGGTAAAACAACGCCAGCAAATTGACGATATCCAGGTTGAGGTGGAAGGTAAACGCCGCGAAGAAATCCCTCAAGTATTTACAGATATTCACATTAATTTTTTCCTAAAAGGTGAAATTGATGAGGTAAAAGCAGCCAAAGCGGCTGAATTAGCCGTTAAAAAATATTGTTCGGTACACGATATGCTTGCCGCTGGCGGTATTAATATCACGTATTCTTTGAAAATAAACTAAGAAAATACTTTCTTAGCATCTGATAATCCTCCACATGCGATGTGGAGGATTATTGTTTTTAATCCATGCTGTTATATTCATTCCCTTTACCAATGTATTATGAATAAAATAGGTACAGAGAATCGAAAGGATTTAACTTTACCAAGATTAACTGATTTACAAACGGTTCTGCTCTTCTGTTCTTGTGGGCTGATTACTGCTCTTGACTTTCTGATTTCCAAAATGATACCGCAGCGTCAGATTTACTTTTCTGGTATCCCGATAGTCCCTATAAAAATTATTTTGATCGCCGTACTTGGATGATATCGTCATTTTCTCTGTTTTGAAAATATCCATAAATGATAGATTTACTTCAAATTTCTTTTTAAAGAATTTTCGATTTGTCGTCACATAGGTACTTGAATACCCTGTAATTTTAAATGGCCCCTGTATCGTGGGCGATGTAAACGTATTACCCAGTTCAAGGTTCCAACCGGCATCCTTATTCAGCACATAGTTGGTGCTTACGTTTCCGTTGCCGATATACACATCATTTTTGTGCAATACGTCATCAGTACCCATAAAATAATTCTCGTTATACATCCCCTCTAGCTGCAGATTCAATCCCCAGCGTCCGGTCAGCTGAAAACTCTTTCCTAAGTCTATCCCAGCCCCTTGTCCTTTCTTGATATTGGTATATTGGAAAATCAGTTGGTGATTGTTGTTATCTTGGCGGGAAATTTCCATATTGGGCCACTTTTCAAATCGGTAGAAGAGATCGATATTCCAGTTGTTTTTTGTCCAGGTCAGATTCAGGTTATGAACGATCGTCGCCCTTAAACGTGGATCTCCCTGAAAATAAGAAAAACGATTGTAATAGGATTTTGCAGGATTAAGCCAAGAATACGATGGTCGACTGATACGCTTTCCATAGGAAAAACCAAACTGCTGATCGTCAGTCAAGGCATATTGCATGTAAAATGTCGGGAAGAGCACAAAATAATCACGCTTATTGATATCAGCCGGTTCGGATACAATACCTTCCAAATCGGTATATTCTCCTCTTAAACCAGCTTTCCAGCTCCATTTTTTCCAGGCATAGTCCAATGAGCCATACAAAGCCACATTACGTTCTTTGTAATCAAACACACTACTCTTATCAGGCCTTTGCTCAAGCTTCCCTGATTCATCATCAAAGAAAGCTAGGGTGCTCGTCGTTTTCACATCGCTAAATTTTCCACCAAACTCCATCCCCAGCTTCTTTATTTTTCCGGTGAAATCTATCTGTGAAGAAAAAAGCCGATTTTTATTTCCATTATTACTGATAAATCGGGTATCTGTCGGCTCCTCCCCCTTAAATCGCAGCGCCGTCAGTACATCCTGATCATTTGTCGAATGATTGTCAGTGAAGTAGGATGACCAATTTATGCTCCACCTGGAATTAAGCTTCTTTGTTACCTGAAGGTAGAGGTTATTCGTTTTTGTCGACCGTTGATGATCATTGGTGGTAAAATAACTAGACTCCTGTACATGATTTTTATCGTATATAATGGTGGGCACTTCATAAATACCATAGGTTTTCGGTCCGTAATAACCATTTAGCCCAGCATTAACCGTCCAGGTTGTATCGGGTGTATAGTCTATCGAAAATACATAGCTGTTCTGACTGTTATTGGTATCAAATCGATCCATGACACCTTCCCATGAGGTTTGCTCATTCGGATAATATACATAATTCGTTTCATAGCGTGCGTAGGTCCCTCGTCCGAAATTATAAGTACCACGAAGATTGAATTTTTCATCTTTATAATACTGGGTCAGTCCAAACAGTTGCTTCCAGGTACTGCTTTTTTCGGCCAATGCAACCACCGTGCCTCTAAAGCCATATAGGTTGGATTTGGAAAGTTTAATATTGATAATCGTGCTTCCCTCAGCTTCATATTTTGCAGGTGGATTGGTAATAACCTCTATCGATTGCACGTCGCTACCTGCTGTATTCTCCAGATAGGTTTTCAGTTCGTCCCCCGTGAGCATCACTTTGCGGTCATTAATGAGGACAACAATATTTTTGTTTCCACGGACCATTAAATCCGCACCATTCACCATCACCAATGGTGTACGCTTCAAAATATCCCAGCTATTCAGTGCTGAAAGATTGGAATTTTGAACGTTAAATTCCAAGCGGTCCAACTTACGGATCAATCGGGGAGCTCGACCCACGACCTGCGCTTCTTCGAGTACCTTTGCTTCAGGAAGAAGTTCAAGTAACAAAGGGCGAGAAATGGTATCGCTGCGAAAAAAAAGTTCCTGAGACTTGAAGTTCAGATAGGTTGTCCGTAGATAGTATCCACTAGGATGATCCAGCGTAAGTATAAACTTTCCAAAATGGTCAGTCTTTACTTCACGGATCTCTTGATAGTTGCTATCCAATAGCATAACGGTCGCTCCCGCCAGCACAATTTTGTTTGCATCCTGTACTTGTCCCCCGATTTGTTTGGTCTGTGCTGAAAGCAACAAGGGGAAAGCCAGAAAAAATAGGATCAATTTCATACTTCGGTATTTAATGGTTCAAAAGTGTCTATAGTTGCGACAAATAATGGTTAATGAAGGGTTAATACTGGGTTAAGGTATATTATCTTAGCCGTCAGCAGTTATATTTGTGTATGGAATTGAAGCCCAAAAGTTATATCGTCCTCTTTACGTTATTTTTTGCCGTACTTATTGGCATACAGGGGTATCAATTGTACAATACCTATCAGCTCAAACAGCGTGATATTTTTGCCACTGTGAAAAGTAAGCTGGGCAAGCTTCATGACAACGACAAGCTTTTTGATGATGATTTAATGAGCAAGGATATTGCTAGAGACTACTACATCAAATTGGTTAAAAATGAGATAACAGCCGAAAAACTAAAAGAGCTATACCGCGCAAATGCCCATAAAACTTCCCAGAAGCTCACGCGATATGTCGACAGCCTATTTCAACCCTTGGGAATGGATGTTATCCTGAAAAAGGAAATTTTGGGTATTTACTTCAAGAACCTAGAAAAACAAATCGCAGCGGGGCCTATCACTGTCTACATAACAAATGGAACGTTTCGTCAACCCGTAGAGCTTTCTTCAAGCGAATGGATAACTGAAAAAACGGAAACACAGAAAATCAAAGACAGTATCCAAAGCCGAGAGATCTTGTATACCTTTTTTGTACACCGGAAAACTTCCTTTGAGGTAACGAATCTCAACTGGATATTGTTCAAAGAACTTACTTCGCTCCTATTGAGCACCTTATTTATTCTAGCCGCTTTTCTTTGGCTTTTTTATAGAACCATTCAGAATCTCAGAAAACAGCAGAAACAGATCACCGTACTGCACGATGTCGTCGACAATATTTCACATGAACTCAAAACACCTATTGCAACCCTGAAAATTGCCGCTAAAACACTTCGAAAATCAACAGACGAAAGCATTATAACGGTCATTGAACGACAAGTAAATCGCTTGGAACAAACCCTTGATCCACTTAACGAAAATCTTCAAACTATTGATCAGCCTCCTGTCACCAGTACAGAACTTCAAGCTATTTTCGACGATTTTCAATTGACCAACTCCGCTATCGCATTCCAATTAAGTCCCTTGCCTGACGGCAAATTATGTCTGAGTCCAAATGATGCGACAACACTATTTCAGAACCTGATGAACAATGCCGTAAAATATGGTGCAACTTGGATTAATATCTTTTTTGAGGATCAGAAAGGTAAACTCTCGGTTTGTATACAGGATAATGGTTATGGCATGGAGGAGTCCGAGTTACCTTATATTTTCGACAAGTTTTACCGCATCCAAAAAGACAATGTTCACGACACCAAAGGCCTGGGAATCGGTCTTTTCCTTGTAAAAAAAATCGTCGATCGTTATCACGGACAGCTTACTGTAACCAGCAAACCCAATGTAGGGACTACGTTTAAAATCCAGCTGCCGCATGCACTTGTCCTATCATCGGAAATATAACCAACAAGGATAAACTGTGGAAAGGAAATAGGCGGCCATAGACTAAAGCATTTGTATTAACTTAACTACTTAAGACAAAAATGAATAAAATATTACTCGTTGAAGATGATCCAGATTTTGGTTTTATGCTCAAGCAATACCTTGAGTTATCCACATTTGCCATAGACTGGATAGCGCAGCCCAATGATCTTACGGAAAATTTCCAGCAGCTAGCCGATTACGATCTGGTTATACTTGATGTTATGCTTCCTCAAATCAGTGGTTTTAGCCTGGCCAAAGAAATCAATGCACTATACCCTGCTTTACCCTTTATCTTCTTAACAGCCAAGGAGCAAAAAATAGATAAGCTCACGGGACTAAAAATCGGTGCCGATGACTATGTCACTAAACCTTGTGATCCCGAGGAACTATTGCTTCGCATACAGAATATATTAAAGCGGAATCAGAAAAATAGTAGTCCAAAATCGATCGCCATCGGGAAGTATCTATTCCATCCCGAACAATTATTATTAAGCCATACTTTGAAACAATTTAAGCTCACTGAACGTGAAGCCCAACTTCTCCTCTTTCTATGGCAACACAATGGTCAGCTTGTCACGCGTGAAGAAATCCTTGAAAAGGTATGGGGAAATGCAGATTTCTTTACAGGAAGGAGCATGGATGTCTTTATTACCCGGATCCGCAAATACTTAAGCCTGGATCCCAATCTAGGCATCAGTTCGAATAGAGGTGTCGGATTTACGATTCAATTTTAAGGGTTATCCAGCAATCTCTTCCTTCCGTTTGTTCCATAATTTCTCTGCCCAACGGCCGACAAACCAAAAGGACACGGCCAAAATCAAAAAGAACACTGCTCTATTGATATTATCCCAGAGATACTCGACATAACGGGTATAGATATTGAGCACTAAAAATACAAAGCCTACTTCTCTGCTGACATTATCTTTCGCTTTTAAGCCGTAGACAACCAGGAATACCGACACGGCAGTGGATAAAATACCCCAGTAGAACATATGGTATTGACGTACAGTCGTCCATTCATAGAAATCAGCATAATTTCCAAAAATAGAAAGGGTCCACAAGGATATCATCAGATAGATCAATCCCACAATATAACTAATGGGCTGAAAGACTTGTAGCTTTTCAGACCTGGGTTGAATCCAAACAGCCAACGCGGTTATCAGTGTCCCAAAAATGGTAAAACGCAGTGGGTAGTTCATTCCCCAAAACTTAAATCCCCAATTGCTATGGTAGGCAGTCTCGGTCGCAAACCATACTCCCAAAGCCAAAAGCATAAACGTCCAAATCAGCTTACTCTCGAGCTTAACGGCAAGAAAGCCATAAATCACCACGGAGAGTAAAAATAACAAGGAATAGTGCATCGTGTCTTTATCCAATACTTTACCCATAAACCCGATACAGGCCGCAGTTCCGAAAACCCCAATCAGCATCATGGTTTCCGTGGATAGATTTTTATAAGGATAACGTTTCTTATACCGAAAACCCAGCGTATAGAATAATACAGCCACGGCGGCGAAAAAGAAGCAAAATAGGATATTAGGTGCTTCGTAGAGTGTATCCACAAAGGCCAAAAATGATGCATCTGTAAACAACGAAAAAACAGCAAAGACCAGAGATGCCAAGGCAATCCAAAAAGCGTATCTAGCCAGTTGTCCCCAATCAAAACTTTTCACGTCTAAACTATCCATCAGCTCGTTCGCTTTTTGTTCATCCAATAAGTTCTCTTTCTTCCAAAATTGGACAATATCGTCGATCGATTGTTTCTCTTGTTTGCTGACGTCGTATTTTCGCATAAATTTAGATTTACTGTGCAAGGTACATTATTTTTTTAAATCACTTGTATATCACATTTTGTTCCAAAAGTCAGATAGGCTCGCATAATTCCTTTAAAATCTGTAATTTTGCATGTTTTGCATTTAATCCCTCACACGGGGACCTTAAGGAGTTTTCATGGCAGTAAAAAGAAGCCCAGATTTGGGCGAACAAAGTGAAGTTCAGGTATTTGGAGCGCGTGCGCATAATCTAAAAAATATAGATGTTTCTTTTCCGAGAAATGAATTGGTTGTTATCACAGGCTTAAGTGGCAGCGGAAAGTCTTCCTTGGCTTTTGACACCATTTATGCCGAAGGACAACGTCGGTATATGGAGACATTCAGTGCCTACAGCCGTCAGTTTTTGGGAGGCATGGAACGTCCGGATGTGGACAAGATATCGGGCTTAAGTCCAGTGATCTCCATTGAGCAGAAAACCACTAGCAAAAATCCGAGGTCCACTGTTGGAACCATTACTGAAGTGTATGATTTTATGCGTCTACTATTTGCCCGAGCAGGAGAAGCTTTCTCCCATGTGACCGGGAAGAAAATGGAGCGTATGTCGGACGATCAGGTTATCGAACGGATTTTGACTGAGTTTGAAGGACAGGCCCTGAACATCCTGGCTCCAGTGGTTAAGGGACGTAAAGGCCACTACCGTGAGTTGTTTGAACAAATCCGTAAGCAAGGCTATGTGAAGGTACGTGTGGATGGAGAAATATTGGACCTTGTTCCAAAAATGCAGGTTGACCGCTACAAAATACACGATATTGAAATCGTCGTAGATCGTCTGAAAGTAGAGCGTGAAGATAAAAAGCGCTTACAGACTTCAGTGATGCAGGCGATGAAAACAGCGAAAGGTATCATCAAGGTCTCCACGAAAGATAATCAGGAGCAATTCTATAGCCGTTATCTCATGGATGCCGAATCGGGCATCTCTTATGATGAGCCACAGCCAAATACCTTCTCATTCAATTCCCCATACGGTGCTTGTCCTACATGTGATGGTTTGGGCTATATTTTTGAAATTGATAAGAATGCCGTTATTCCGGATAAAAAACTAAGTATTCAAAAAGGTGGTTTGGCCCCTTTGGGACCTACCCGGGAAAATTGGACTTCGGAAGTATTGAAAGCTGTCGCAAAAAAATTAGATTTTACGATTACAACACCGCTTGAAAAACTAACTGAAGAACAGATTGATCAGCTTTTATTTGGCAATAAGGAAGAGCCTATCGTTGTCACGGTATCTTATGGAAGTTATGGCACACGTGAATATCGTGTTGAATTTGAAGGAATCTTTAAGATGCTGGAAGAGTTTTCGGGAAAATCATCGGATGAGGCGCCTTCTTTAGATGACTTCAGAACAAAAGTGACCTGTCCAACCTGTGCGGGAGCGCGTCTGAAAAAAGAGTCTTTACATTTTAAAATTGCGGATAAAAACATCCATGAGCTCTCAACGATGGACATTACATCCATCAAAGAATGGTTTGATCAGGTTGAAAGCAAACTTGATGAACGCCAACTCATTATTGCAACGGAGATATTAAAGGAAATCCGCGCACGTTTAGGCTTCCTGCTGGATGTCGGCCTAAATTACTTGACCTTGGATCGTACAGCTAAAACACTTTCGGGTGGTGAAGCACAGCGGATCCGTCTGGCCACACAGATTGGTTCCCAACTGGTGAATGTACTTTATATTCTGGATGAGCCCAGTATTGGGCTCCATCAGCGGGATAACGAACGTTTGATCAATGCGCTTAAAAACCTACGCGATATTGGCAATTCGGTCCTTGTTGTGGAACATGATAAAGACATGATCCTACATGCCGACCATGTTATCGACATGGGACCTGCTGCAGGCGTTCATGGTGGCACTGTGGTTGCCGAAGGTACACCAACAGAAATCCTAAAATCAAACTCTTTAACAGCAGCTTACCTCAACGGAACAAAAGAGGTTAAGATTCCTGAGAAACGCCGTGAGGGCAATGGAAAAACATTGTCATTACATGGAGCAACCGGACATAACTTAAAAAATCTGTCTGTCTCTTTTCCATTAGGAAAACTCATTGTTGTATCGGGTGTTTCAGGTTCGGGTAAATCAAGCCTAATCACAGGTACTTTATACCCGATTTTGAATAAACATTTTTTCAGAGCCAAAGCAATTCCACTTCCTTTCAAAAAAATTGAAGGGTTAGAACATATTGACAAAGTCATCGAGATCGACCAAAGTCCTATCGGCCGTACACCACGGTCCAACCCTTCGACCTATACTGGTGTATTTTCGGATATCAGAACCTTGTTTGTTCAGCTTCCAGAAGCTAAGATCAGAGGCTATAAACCAGGAAGATTTTCCTTTAACGTCAAAGGTGGTCGTTGTGAAACCTGTCAGGGAGCCGGGCTGAAAGTCATCGAAATGAATTTCCTTCCCGATGTACAGGTTCCTTGTGAAACATGTCACGGAAAACGCTACAACCGAGAAACTTTAGAGGTACGCTATAAAGGAAAATCCATTTCCGATGTACTTGATATGAGCATCAACGACGCTGTGGATTTCTTCGAAAATGTACCGAGTATTTACCGAAAGATCAAAACACTGCAGGATGTAGGTTTGGGTTATATCACCTTAGGACAGTCCTCGACAACCTTATCGGGAGGTGAGGCACAACGGGTAAAATTGGCTACTGAACTTTCTAAAAAAGACACTGGAAATACATTCTATATCCTTGATGAACCGACAACAGGTCTTCACTTTGAAGATGTTAATGTTCTTATGGGCGTTATCAATCGCCTGGTCGGGCGCGGGAACACCATTTTGATCATCGAGCACAACCTTGATGTCGTTAAATCGGCTGATTGGGTCATTGATATCGGTCCCGAAGGTGGCAAAGACGGTGGGCAGGTTCTATTTGAAGGAACACCTGAAAACTTAATTAAGAATAATAAAAGCGAAACAGCACGTTTCTTAAAATTAGAAATGTAATACCTTTGAGACAGCAGCCGCGAAGTATTATGTTTCACGGCTGCTGTTTGCCCGGGATGGCTCGGTTATTGCGCAGGAATGTTTTCCAACTCCTTGGGCTTTGTCTTACAGGGGTAATAGATATCGCACACTGACTTTGACGGCCGAGGAAGAGGGCGCAACTATTTATCAACGCCATCCATTTTCATTTGTATAAATGAACACATTAAAGGTTTTTGCTTTTAAAGAACATACGGAATGTCCGGTTGATTTTCATCAGTGTTTATACGCTGTAAATATGGATATTTCTTAACTTTGTATTATATGTCGGATATTATTCAATTACTTCCAGATAATGTTGCTAATCAGATTGCGGCGGGAGAAGTGGTGCAGCGACCAGCGTCTGCCATTAAAGAATTGATTGAGAATGCTATTGATGCTGGAGCTGACAAAATAAAACTTATTGTTAAAGATGCAGGCAAGTCATTGATCCAGGTCATTGACAATGGCTGTGGCATGAGCGTAACTGATGCTCGTCTTTGTTTTGAACGTCACGCAACATCGAAAATTCGTAAGGCTGAAGACTTATTCGCTATCCGCACAATGGGTTTCCGTGGTGAAGCAATGGCCTCCATTGCTGCGATTGCACAGGTAGAGCTCAAAACACGCCGCATCGAAGATGAACTGGGTACAGTTGTTGAGATAGAGGGATCAAAAGTTGTCAACCAATACCCGGAAGCTGTTGCTGCCGGAACAAATATTTTAGTTAAAAATCTTTTTTACAATATTCCTGCGCGAAGGAACTTTCTAAAGAGTAACTCCGTAGAAATGCGTCATATTATTGATGAATTTCAACGTATTGCCTTATCAAATCCACAGATTTTCCTGTCCTTACATAGTGACGGAAATGAGATCTACCATTTGCCAGCTGAGACGCTGAAACAACGTATTGTCCATATTTTCGGAAACAATTACAATCAGCGACTTGTCCCTGTGGAAGAAGATACATCCATCATTAAGGTAGAAGGTTTTGTGGGAAAACCTGAATTTGCAAAAAAAACACGTGGTGAACAGTTTTTCTTTGTCAACAAACGCTTTGTACGTGATCCCTACCTGCACCATGCGGTCATGAATGCTTATGAAGATATCTTACAGGCCGAAACATTTCCTTTCTATGTCTTATTTATCGACATAGATCCAGCACGCATCGATATCAACGTACACCCTACCAAGACCGAAATTAAGTATGAAGACGATAAGGCTATTTACGCCATTATCCGTTCAGCCGTAAAAAGATCATTGGGACGGTACAATATCATGCCATCTTTGGATTTTGAACAGGAAACGAGCTTCACCAATCTCATCACAAAAAAGGCATTGGATGAAATTATCGTTCCAACGGTAACTTTTAATCCAAACTTCAATCCATTTGATACAGACAAATCAAAATCTGGTTCGAGCTACACGCGCTCGGAAAGCTACGCTGAGGGACTCAGTAAGAAAACAGGTGGCATACCCAGCAATTGGGATTCCTTGTACCAGATTGTCGAAAAGGAGGAATCTGTTCAGCTGCCATTGCATGCGGAGCCAGAATTGCATACGGATAACTCACAGACCATTCAGGCCGAAGATAAGTCATCCTCAAAGCTCTTTTTTCAGCTCCATAATAAATATATTGTTTCTCAGATTCACTCTGGATTTATTCTAATCGATCAACAGGCTGCACATGAACGTATTCTCTTTGAACAATTTCTTGCGCAACTGGACCAACATAAAGGTCTGAGTCAACAAAGTTTGTTTCCACAGACTTTGGACCTGAATGCTGCAGATAATGAATTAATGAAAGACCTCCTGGAGGACATCAATGGCTTAGGCTTTCAAATTCGTGAATTTGGAAAAAATTCCTATATTATTGACGGAATTCCTGCAGACTTAGGAACAGGATTCGACGAAATAAAGATGATTGAGAAAATATTGGAGGATTACAAAAACAATCAATCTGAGTATAAGCTCGCTAAGCGAGAAAATCTTGCCAAGAGTCTTGCCCGTAATGCGGCCATTAAGCCCGGTACCGTATTGGACAATACAGCGATGGCGGAGCTTGTGGATAGACTTTTTGCTTGTCACTCACCCAATATCTCCATTTATGGCAACCCTGTAATTGTAACATTTACATTGCAAGAATTAGCGGAAAAATTTGGTAAAAATTAGAAGATAAAATATATGTTTCCACAACTGACACCTGTTATCAAGAATTTATTGATCATCAATATCATATTTTATATTGGATCACAACTTGTACCTGCAGCATATGATTATCTTGCGGTCTATTATCCAGACTCCCCTTATTTTAAAATCTGGCAGGTGATTACGCATATGTTTATGCATGACAAGAACAATATTACCCATATTTTCTTCAATATGTTTTCCCTGGTTATGTTCGGTCCTATGATTGAGCAGGTACTTGGGTCAAAACGTTTTTTAAATTTCTACTTGGTTTCGGGAATCGGTGCCTGGTTTCTTTATACAGCTGTAAATGGTATACAACTCTATAATGCGACAGGTTCTTTCGCTCCACTTCACGGCATAAGCGGAAACGAACTTATTGCCATGGCCAATACCGGAAATAATGAAGCACTAACTTACCTCATTCCGATGTTGGGGGCCTCAGGAGCCATTTATGGTGTTCTATTAGCATTTGCCTACCTTTTTCCAAACATACCACTTCAATTTTTGTTTATTCCTGTACCAGTCAAAGCAAAGTATATGATCGGTGGATTCATCCTCATCGAAATTTATATGAGCTTGTCTAGACCAGGAGATTCTGTGGCTCACCTGGCGCATGTCGGTGGTGCACTATTTGGCTATCTACTGCTTAAACTGTGGAAGATTAGAAAAGGAATTTATTAATATCGTGCGCAATGAATAACATCGGTTTAAAAGATTTTTGGAGACAAACCTATAAAACTGGCTCGCCCGTACCTTTGGTGATCAGTATTCAGGTCTGTTTATTTGTCCTCATTTATTTTTTAGATCTACTCTTCGAATTAAAAATTGTACCACAAAGCTTTTTGGAGCCTATTGTACGCCGGTTGAGTTTACCGAATAATTTCTCAGCATTTATTGCACAGCCTTGGTCATTAATCACATCGAATTTTGTTTACGTCAAGCTTCTGACCATACTTTTTGATAGTCTTTGGCTCTATTGGGTCGGTCAGATCTTTTTTACCTTCTTAAACAAGCGGCAATTTCTATTTGTCTATATCGCTTCGTGGCTGCTCGGCAGCGTTCTTTATGTGGGCTTTGGGTCACTTATTCCCGTTTCTGACAGCGTTCAGCTCATGGGCGGCTCTCTCCCGTTGGCAGCAGTATTGGCGGCAATTGTCACTTTGGTTCCCAAATATGAATTACGACTTCTGCTGATTGGTACTGTGAAACTAAAGTTGGTGGCTATCATTTATTTTGGATTGGAATTCCTTGCGCTTACCATGACTAATCGACCAGCAGCCATTTCGTATTTTGCAGTTATACTTTTTGGAATGGGATTCACTTATGCGCTAAAATCGGGGATGGACTGGTCTACAATTTTTCAGAAAAAACAAAAGAAGCCTGCAAAAATGAAAGTCGTTGTAGGTAACAATATTCCGACAAATCGGAAACATCGTTATGACTTACCCAATCAGGACGAAATCGATGCTATCTTAGATAAAATTTCTGTTTCTGGCTACGACAGTCTAACGAACCATGAAAAAGAAACGCTCTTTAGGGCAAGCAATAGTGGTGACAAGGTTGATGGATAAAAGGACATTTTTAAGAAGAAAACTGGGCTTTATAAGTAAAACAATGTTCCTGGCAAATATGCTTGCGATCGTTGCATTGCTTATGAGCTATTCGGCGACCTTCATTAATCCTAAATCTTTTTGGCCCATTGCATTTATGGGCCTGGGCTACCTTCCAATTCTTCTTATCAATATTGGATTTATCTTTTATTGGCTACTCCGCAAACGGAAAATTGCTCTTTATTCACTCGTAACAATCCTCATTGGATGGCCTTTTTTAACTAAACATTGGAACATTCGCAAAGAGAATGCCCCTGTATCCTCCGAGACACGTACCCTGCGCATCATGACCTTCAATGCTCATTTGTTCAAAAAAGTAAACGATGAGAAAAAAAACTTTAAAGCCGACGTTGTCCGAATTATTGACAGCATATCTCCCGATGTGATCTGCTTTCAGGAATATATTAGCAAGATCAAAGGAAAACATGTGTTCTCCGAAGAATTCAAGGATAAACTGGGCTATGATTATTTTTTCTTTGAGCCTAGTTCTAAAAACGATTACGAGGCTTATGGAATGGCTGTCCTGTCCCGCTTCCCAATCTATGATTCAGGTACCATCAGAGACAACGATTACGGAATCAACCGGATTAGTTATGTAGATATCAAAAAACAGGATACACTGATTCGCATCTATAATATACATCTCCGTTCTTTTGCGCTTCAAAATGAAGACAAGGAATTTATCCAAAATCTGTCCAATAATAATGAATCGGATAATTCGAGGACACGTAAATTGAGCCGCAAACTTAAGAATGCCTTCGAGCTTCGTAGCGAACAGGCGCATTCGTTAAAGAAACATATGAATGAATGTCAATATCCTTATATTGCGGTAGGTGATTTCAATGATACTCCAATGAGTTACTCGGTCAATCTAATTGGAGACGGGCTGTACAATGCATTTAAGGAGAAAGGTAATGGCTGGGGAGTAACCCATCATGCCCTGCTTCCGATATTCCAGATCGATTATATTTTTGCCAGCCAGAAATTTCAGGTGATGAACTATCAGATTGTCAAACAGAAATTGTCGGATCATTATCCTGTATGGTCTGATCTTAAACTTAAACCTTAGGCATTTGATACCCCAACGTTTTAAGACCTATTTCAATAAATTTATCTCTTCGGTTTTTGATTTTGTAATATGCTTCACGACCAAAATAATATCGACCTACCAAGGCCTCGATATCGGATTGAATTAAATCATGTAAGTTTTTTGCTTCTTTGGCTGTGACCGCGATCCGCTTTTGGCTATTAAGATATGAAATGAATAGATCAAATTCTGTTGCTGGCAAGTGATAGCCACTAATAAAATTCTCGATAGAATATGCCGGCAGATGTTTCGTGAAACGATCATAAACAAACTCTTCGATTGCATTGGAATGAAATATCTCGCGGTACTTGGCACTGGTTTCATTGGTGTCAATCGGGATAGTCACGTCCGGAAGAATACCGCCACCACCGAAGACAAGCTTTCCTTTGCTGGTTGTAAACATTTCCTTTTGGCTGAATTCGGTATCCATTGTCCATAGATCGAAGCCTGTCATGTATTTTGCCGCATCAAAATTCGCCCGTGCATATTTTCGCTGAATACATCTTCCAAGCGGTGTATAGTAGCGAGCCACAGTCAGATTGATTGCAGAACCGTCTGAAAAATCAAATTGCTCTTGCACCAAACCTTTGCCATAGGATCTGCGGCCGACAATAGTTGCCCGATCCAAATCCTGAAGAGCACCGCTCAGTATTTCGCTCGCTGATGCTGTGCTTTCATTGATCAGCACAATGACCCGGCCATCACCAAAATCTCCCGCCTTCTCAGAATAGAAATCCTGGCGCAGTTCATTTGCACCCTCGGTATACATCAACAGTCTCTTTTCTTTGAAAAATTGACCAGCCAGATCAATTGCCGTATGTACAAATCCGCCACCATTATTACGTAGGTCCAAAATAAGATCTTGAGCTCCGCTTTTTCGTAAGTCAATGAGTGACTGCCTGAATTCGTCTGCTGTCTTATGTCCAAATCTTCGAATTTTCACATAAGCCGTTTTCGGAGCGATCATATACGATGCATCTAAACTCGAAACATTTACCTGATCACGAATGACTTTTATTGGATTGCCCAATACTACTCCATTGCGTTGAATGGAGATCAATACAGCTGTTCCTTTCTTTCCGCGGATCAGTTTTTCAATTTCGGATTCGGCAACCTTTCTTCCGACAAGATCCTTATTACCGATCTTTAAAATGCGGTCGCCGATACGCATACCTGCTTTCTCAGCGGGACCAGCTGCAACCATCCCAACAACAAGTAGCGTATCTTTCAGGCGAAAGTACTCTACTCCGATACCATCAAATGTTCCCTCAAGCGTTTCCTGCTTTGCTAGCACTTGATTGGGTTTCAAAAAGGTGGAAAAAGGATCCAGGCGGGAAACAACATGCTCAATGGCTTCATCCTGCACGGTGTCTATACTGACATTGTCGACGTAATTCTCGGAAATTAATTGAATGAGATATTGTAATTTATCAGAATTGCCATTGGAGCGCAAACTTGAAAAGGTTGTTTTCTGGTTACTTCCCTGTTCCTCGGCATAATTTTGTCCCAACAGCAAGCCGAGAAGCAATACTGCAGCATATGTAGCGGCTACAAAAATATTTCGTTTAATACTTTTCTGCATGGGAAATCTTCATGAATTACCGAAGATGAGACAAACTATTCAACAATTAATTACTTTATCAAAAATAGCAAGTTTATTCGGTTAAACGAGTTTTTGAACCCATATTTTTACATTAAAAACAAAAAGTTCACGTCATTGTTTTGGTCAGGAAACAAAGCTGTCCATGATTAAAAGTCTTTATCAAAAATCATAACCAAACAGTTCGTAGGAGTGCCAAACATTTAATTTCAATACATGACAATGATCCCTATAATTTAACTTGCAAATTCGCGTAAATTTATCTTAGTTTGAATTGAAAAAGATTCCACTTTATGCACGAAATCGAACCTTATTACAATTGGCGGGACTATTACATTGCCGCTGAAGATGAACAATCCCCATTTTATGGTACAGTCTACAGCGAATTCGATTTTGACAAACAGATCTATAATTTTCTTTTGCACCCACAATGGGATGAATTCGGTTCGCTTACCTTATATCTGAAAATACTGTTTGTAGACTATGAGAAACAGTACTGTATTATCGAACTGATTGGTGAATGGAATGATGCTATCTACAATGACATCATGTTGCTCAAGCGAGAGATTATCGATGTATTGATCAGTCAAGGGATCAAGTATTTTATTCTAATTGGAGAGAATGTACTGAATTTTCATGCTTCAGACGACTCTTACTATGAGGAATGGTTTCAGGATATCGAGGACGGATGGATTGCGGGCATTGGTTTCCGTGAGCATGTTATCGAAGAATTCCAGCAGCAAAATATAGATTATTACATTAATTTCGGTGGTACATTGAACGTGATTCCCTGGCGGACGTTAAAACCGAAACAGGTTTTCCACCATGTGAATGATTCCTTGACAAAACGTCTTGGTTTTTAAAACCTGCTTATTGTGTCTTTATGCTTTAATCCTTGTTCTTTACTGTATTATCCTGTAACTTTGTGAGTGATGTATGATGTGCTTTGCACATATGCTTTTAATTTTTACGTTTTACTTATACTTACATACTATGTCATTCAGAATTGAAAAAGACACAATGGGTGAAGTTCAAGTACCTGCAGACAAATACTGGGGTGCACAAACAGAGCGTTCACGCAACAACTTTAAAATCGGACCGGCAGCTTCAATGCCACACGAAATCGTCGCAGGCTTTGCTTATTTGAAAAAAGCAGCTGCTTATGCTAACCACGAGTTGGGGGTATTACCTGTAGAGAAACGTGATGCGATCGCTACAGTATGTGATGAGATCTTGGCGGGCAAATTGGATGATCAATTTCCATTGGTTATTTGGCAAACGGGCTCGGGTACGCAATCCAATATGAATGTGAATGAGGTTGTAGCAAACCGTGCACAAGTATTGGCTGGACATAAAATCGGTGAAGGTGAACCTGTGTTAAAAGCAAATGATGATGTAAACAAATCACAATCATCTAACGATACTTTCCCTACAGGAATGCATATTGCGGCTTACAAAGCTGTTGCTGAAGTTACCATTCCAGGTGTAGAAAAATTGCGTGACACATTGGCAAAAAAAGCTGAGGAGTTTAAAAGCGTGGTTAAAATTGGCCGTACACACTTAATGGATGCTACTCCGTTGACTCTAGGTCAAGAGATTTCAGGTTATGTCGCTCAATTGAACCATGGTCTGAAAGCTTTAAGAAATACACTTTCGCATTTGTCAGAACTTGCATTGGGAGGTACTGCTGTAGGTACAGGATTAAATACACCAAACGGCTATGACGTTGTCGTTGCTAAATATATCGCTGAATTTACAGGCCTACCTTTCGTAACCGCTGAAAATAAATTTGAAGCATTGGCTGCTCACGACGCAATCGTTGAAACACACGGTGCATTGAAGCAATTGGCTGTTTCATTAAATAAAATTGCAAACGATATCCGTATGTTGGCTTCTGGCCCACGTTCAGGTATCGGTGAAATCTTGATCCCTGAAAACGAACCAGGGTCATCGATTATGCCAGGTAAAGTTAATCCAACGCAATGTGAAGCATTGACAATGGTTGCGGCGCAAGTGATGGGTAATGATGTGGCGATTACGATTGGTGGAACGCAAGGTCACTATGAACTAAACGTGTTCAAACCATTGATGGCCGCAAACTTCTTACAATCTGCTCGCCTATTGGGTGATGCTTGTGTTTCATTTGAAGAGCACTGTGCAGCTGGTATTGAACCGAACTACAAACGCATCAAAGAATTGGTAGACAACTCATTGATGTTAGTAACGGCACTGAATACAAAAATTGGTTACTACAAATCAGCAGAAATCGCGCAAACAGCACATAAAAACGGCACTACGCTTAAAGAAGAAGCGGTACGCTTAGGTTATGTGACTCCTGAAGATTTCGATGCTTGGGTAAAACCAGAAGATATGGTTGGAAGTTTAAAATAAGCTGTGACTTTTATTTCAATAAAAAATATACGAACAAAGACATACCTATTGGCAGTTGCCATAGGTATGTTTTTCTTTTTTACTGCATGCAAATTCAATTCGGATATGCAGAACGAAGGCGCTCCCTTTTTACAGGGAGAATGGGTCCAAGACAGTATTCCAGGACAACAGCAGATGATGCAGTATGCCTTGACCGATTTCAAGTTTACCTGTGATTCTGTTTACGCGACCATGCACGTCAACAATAAAGTACAAACAATCCCGGATAGCTGTTACAAAAATGGATCCTGGACAGAACATGCAAAGGGTATTTATGTTTTGCGTGGAGACTCTATCATTGTCGATGGCATTTATACCAAGGAGAATGGCAAGCAGAAAATTTCAGGCTGCTATCTTTCCGGCCAGTATATCCCCCGCTTTAAAGTCGTTTATCATGCTGCGGATTCGGTGGTACTGGAAAGCAGATTAGATCAACGTCAGATCATCTTAAGAAAGACTAAAAATATTACTTGTGTCCCTCAAAAAAGGTATCAATAATTTTTAGTACAATCTATTTATTATCTTCGTACCATTATCGTACAACCTCAACCTTAAAATACAATGAACAAAGGAATTATCGCTTTGGCATTTGGCGGACTTGCCATCGGAATGACCGAATTCACGATGATGGGTATCCTGCCTGATATTGCCAAAGATCTTCATATCGAGATCCCTACTGCCGCGCACCTGATTGCACTATACGCACTGGGTGTTGTTGTAGGTGCCCCAACATTAGTCCTATTTACGGGAAAATATCCGCCAAAGAAGGTATTACTTTTTTTAATGTTGCTCTTCTTTATTTTCAACGGCCTATTTAGTATTGCTCCAGGTCAATTTTTGATCAGTCTCTCCCGTTTTATGGCGGGGCTTCCGCATGGTGCATTTTTTGGTGTTGGATCTGTTGTTGCTGCTCGGTTGGCACCAAAGGGAAAAGAGGCCCAGGCTATATCCATTATGTTTACAGGAATGACCATTGCCAATTTGGCTGGAGTACCGCTAGGAACCTACCTCGGCCATCATTATTCATGGCGTTTGACGTATGGTATCATCAGTGTATTGGGGTTAATCACTTTTGCAGCAATTTATGCTTGGATGCCAAAAATTGAAGCTTCCAAAGGGAATAACATCTTTAGCCAACTCAACTTCTTCAACAAAAAAATTGCTTGGCTATTAATGGCTATTATCGCCATCGGTACCGGTGGACTTTTTGCCTGGATCAGTTACATCGCGCCTTTAGTGACCAATGTGTCGGGCATCGCTGCAGATCGTGTACCACTGATTATGGTCCTGATCGGTGTCGGTATGTTTTTCGGGAATCTTATTGGCGGAAAATTGGCCGATACAATCTCCCCAACCAAAGCTGCGATCGCTAGTTTTTCCGCCATGGCGCTATGCCTTGTGATGGTTTACTTTATATCGCCATTGGGCTGGACAGCTTATCCTTTGGCATTTATTACTGGACTGGTATCTTTTACTATTGGTTCGCCGACACAACTGATGTTAATCCGCGCTTCAAAAGAAGCTGCAACATTGGCTGCGGCAGGTGGCCAGGCTGCCTTTAACCTCGGCAATACCTTAGGTGCATTTTTAGGTGGAATTCCAATAACGTTGGGTTTAGCTTATAACACACCTTCGCTTGTTGGCGTGGGCATGGCGAGTATTGGCGCACTCCTAACCCTGCTGTATTTGAAAGCCTACGACAGTAAAAGTCAATAAAAACAGCATAATCAAATGGCGCGAACCAGTTATATCAGTGTACTACGTATTGTTGCGATATTCCTCGTTATCTTGATTCATTCCTCTTCGGGCTACCTAAACAGCAATGACTTTGAGTCATTCGACTGGAGTTATGCCAATTGGCTCAATAGCTTCTCGCGCTTTGCGGTACCCCTGTTTGTCATTATTTCAGGCGCTCTGCTGCTACAGAAAGATGAAAGTACGGGACAGTTTTATCGGAAACGTCTGTTAAAAATTGTCCCGCCTTTTCTTTTTTGGACGATCGTCTATCTTCTCTATTATTTTATTCGGTACATTGATTTTGACTATATTGGTTTTCCACAAGTTATTAACATTGTGTTAATTCGCTTAAAATCAGGAACGAATGCACACCTTTGGTATCTATACATGATACTTGGGCTCTACCTTGCAGTTCCTTTCATACGCAAAATTGTTGGAAACTGCAGTAAAAGGGAGCTTGAGATCTTTTTGGGATTGTGGTTTGCAGCGTTATTTTTTACGAATAAATGGTTCAATAGTTACCTACCTAATTTTGACCTGACCTTTTTCTCGGGGTATGCGGGCTACCTTGTATTGGGGCATTATTTACGTAATTATCCAATCCAAATGGTAAAATTATCAAGTTTTACATTTTTTCTGATCTGTTGTTTAATTACAGCTTCGGGGACATCGCATTTGAGTGTTTCTCGCGGAGAATTTGACCCGACACTTTACAACTATCTTTCGCCAAATATCGCATTGAGTGGAGGCTTTTTATTCATCTTCGTACAAGGTCTTAAACTCCCAGAACAGCTCAGTGCCTTCTGGGAATTTATCGACATTCACAGCTTTGGCATTTACTTATGCCATATTTTATTACTGAATTATATTCATCCTTTGCTTCAGTTGCCCACTTTGTGGAAAATCCCGGTAGCAACGGTTCTCACCCTGTTGGCGAGTGCCTTACTGACGTATCTTCTCCGAAAAGTTCCCTACGGTAAATACGTCAGCGGCTAATTCAGTTATTGGAGCTTCGTTTTACAGTTTCTCTCCTTCGACCTTATTGTACACATAGAGATGTGCATTGGGACCATCGATCTCATGGCCTTCCTGATCTAGTCCAATCAGCTTATTTTCGCCGACCTTCAATTTCATATTTGTTTCTTTCCCTGTGAGATGAACAACGGATCCGTTGTCATGCCACATGACTTTACCAGTATCCTCAACCTTGGTATTTTTATTAATATATTCACTGACGATGGCAAAGGTATTATCATTCTTTAAGGTGATATTGGTTTTGATACCTTCACAATCTGCACAGGGAATAGTAGCTTCATAGGTACCAGCCCAATCCAGTGAGTTTTGTGATGTATGGGCAGTATCTACTGCCGCAGTCTCATGTACTGAAGAATCTGCTGTAGCATGCTGGCTCTCTTTTGAAGTTTGATTGCATGCACTTAGCGAAACTGCTGCTAAGCAAAGAAATAATACGGATAATTTCATATCTGTTGTTTTTTGATGTACGACACCGTATAGCAAGCAATTTCAGCGCCAAGAAAAATCAGGTGCCCATACTGATGCTATGAAAGAAAAAAGGCTTCTTGAAGAAGCCTTTCTATTGTAAATAACCGGATTGTTTACAGTTCAAATAATCTATTGGCTACCGCAAGGGCGATAGTGCATAAAATCCTATTCAGATTAGAATGGTAGATCATCATCATCTGATGAACCAGCCAAATCTACAGGAGCAGGCATATCTGCGTAACCTGGAGAAGATGGTGCTGGAGCAGCATTACCCAATTTTGTTACACGCCATGCTACCAATGAATTGAAATAAGTTGTTACGCCATCTTTATTAGTCCAAGGACGACCACGAAGATTAAAAGATACTTCTACCTCTTCACCAATTGCTAGGTTATCAAAAATTGACGTTCTGTCTTGTGTTGATTCAAAACGGATATACTCAACAAATTGTGGGTTTTCGGCATAAGCTACAATCATATCACGTTTTTTGAATGATTCTGTCACTTGTTGTGTCGCTCCTATCTCGTGTACTTTTCCTCTAATTTCCATAATCAAAAAAATAAATATTAAAGCGTAAAATTAAGCAATTTTTGAGGAAGAGTTTAATTAACTTTGTACAAAATATGATGGAAGTTTTCAACACCCCCAATAAAGTTATTATAACGTGCAATAAGCGCTTATCACCTTATTTGCAACAGGAAGTTAAAGAGTTAGGTTTTGACATTGTCAGGGCATTTCCTACAGGAGTAGAATTAAAGGTCAGTATAAACGATACGATCAAGCTCAATCTGAACCTGCGCACAGCATCTCAGATTTTGTATTCGTTAAAAGAGTTTACGGCCAATAATCCGACGGAGCTCTATGAAGAATTGAGTCAAATCGCATGGGAAGAACTCATTCAATTTGACGGATACTTCTCTGTCAGCTCCAATGTAGACAATGAGACAATCAGCACACCATTATTTGCAAACGTCAAAGTTAAGGATGCAATCGTGGACCGTATCAAGGAAAAAAAGGGTATGCGCCCTAATTCAGGCCCAGACAATAATAAAGCGGTTGTGCACTTGTACTGGAAAGATGACCGTGCTGAAATTTTTCTCGATACCTCAGGTGAAACATTAGCGAAACATGGCTACCGGAAGATCCCAGGAAAAGCGCCAATGTTGGAAGCCCTGGCAGCCTCTACTATTATTGCGTCCAAATGGGATGGTAATTCTCCTTTTGTGAACCCGATGTGTGGATCCGGAACCTTAGCTATCGAGGCAGCTCTGATTGCAACAAACAGAAAACCTGGATTATTACGCATGAACTATTCATTTATGCATTTCATTGGTTATGATGAAACAGTTTTCTTCCAGGAGCGTCGCGTACTTAAAGATCAGATCAATAAAAAAGCGGCTCCGCAAATTATCGCAAGTGATATCTCGGAAGAGGCTATCAACGTCTCCAAGATGAACGCAAGAACTGCTGGTGTAGAGCAATTAATTTCATTTGAAGTATGCGATTTTGCCGAAACACACGTTCCTAAAGAAGGAGGTGTCATTTTATTCAATCCTGAATATGGTGAACGTTTGGGCACACACAGCAAGCTAGAAATTACCTATAAGCGTATGGGAGATTTCATGAAACAGGAATGCAAAGGTTATAGAGGCTATATATTTACTGGAAATCCAGATCTGGCAAAGAAAATCGGGTTGCGCGCATCCCGACGTATAGAATTTTATAATGGTAAATTAGATTGTAGATTATTAGAATACGAATTATACGAGGGTACTCGCGAAAAAACAAAAGTATTGTATGAATAACATTATTGAGCGCACAGTAGCATTTGTGCAAGACCGGTTGAAATTTGCAGAAGCAGGCCACGATTGGTCGCATATTCAACGCGTATGGAACAATACGAAGTTAATTTTAGAAGATGAAGAAGCAGATGTTATGGTGTGCGAATTGGCAGCGCTATTACATGACATCGCTGACAGTAAATTCCATGATGGCGACGAAACAATAGGCCCTCGTGTTGCCGGAGAGTTTTTGGCAAGTCTAGAAATTTCGCCTGAGATCATCGACCATGTCAAGAAAATCATCTTCAACATGTCTTTCAAAGCAAGTTTAGGTGAAGTTTCATTCCATTCAAAAGAGATGGAGATCGTGCAAGATGCTGACCGTCTAGATGCTATTGGCGCAATAGGTATTGCCCGCGCGTTTAGCTTTGGCGGAAACAAAGGCCGTGAGATGTATAATCCCAACGTTCCTGTTCAGGAATATAAGGATAAGGAAGCGTACAAGCATTCGGAAGCTCCTACAATCAATCACTTCTACGAAAAGCTACTATTGTTAAAGAATAAGATGAATACAGAAGCAGCGAAAAGAATCGCAGCGCATCGCCATGATTATATGCTCAGCTTCCTAGATGAGTTCATGGCCGAATGGAACGGTAAAAAATAAATTACACTTAACAATTCCTAAATATAAAAGTGGTACTTTAGATCTTGTACATCGAGATAAAAAGTACCACTTTTTTTGTCTTATGTAAAATCAGCTTTTAAACAGATTTGTAAGAAATGATCCTATCATTAGGGGTCGATTTTTTACCATAAACATCTTAATCGGTAATATAAATGCCCAAAAAGAGAAATAGAATAGGAATAAATCAACGAGTGAAACGTGCAAATTATGCCGTTGAAAACAAACACTCATACATAATTATCACATGAAAAAACATATTTTTAGCTGTCTGACACTAGCCATGGTGATCTCATCTTCGGCATTATTTGCACAAACTAAAGCCATTGCGCATCGTGG
The DNA here is from genome assembly GCF_014109745.1 of Sphingobacterium paramultivorum. NCBI lineage: Bacteria > Pseudomonadati > Bacteroidota > Sphingobacteriia > Sphingobacteriales > Sphingobacteriaceae > Sphingobacterium > Sphingobacterium paramultivorum. The sequence continues at coordinate 5,418,701 of NZ_CP058555.1, read as the reverse complement.
CGTATGGAAAAACAGCCATCTTCCGCAAAATTCTATTGCTTCTTTAACAGCAGCCCACGACCTTAAGCTCTTCGGATCCGAATTTGATGTGCATTTGACCAAAGATAATATTCTTGTGGTCAACCACGATAATGATTTCTATGGTATCGATATTGCCACAGCAACGTACAAGGAGCTCTTAGAAAAGAAGCATCCTAACGGTGAATCTATTCCCACCTTGGAAGAATATCTTAACGCTGGAAAAAAATTGAAAGGTTTACGTCTTATCCTTGAATTGAAAATCAATAAACTCGGCGTAGAGCGTACACTTGAAGCGACAGCAAAAACGGTGGAAATGGTTAAAAACTTAAAGGCAGAGAAAGTCACTGATTATATTTCCTTTAGCTTTGAGGCTTGTCAGAAGATTCACGAACTGGCGCCTAAGGCCAATATTCAATACCTCACAGGTGACAAAACTCCTGCTGAGGTGAAGGCTGCGGGAATAAATGGTTTGGATTATCACTTTTCGGTTTTCAAAAAGAATGCGACATGGCTGAAAGATGCACATCAACTTGGCATGAAAGTGAATGCGTGGACAGTAAACACAGAAGAGGAAATGACCAATCTAATTAATCAGAAAATTGATTTTATTACAACTGACGAACCTGAATTGTTGCTCCGTGTGTTAAAGAAATAACAATACCGTTGAAATAGTCATGGTTCCTAATCAGTTGACCACTTATCAGGCCGACTTGATGAGCGTGACCGTTTCAGTACCTTTTTAAAAACTAGATTCTAAATGAAAAAAAGTATTATTCTCGCTTTAGCGCTCTGTCTATCCTTTCTGTCTTATGCACAGGAATTTATTGCAGCCAGCTATAATATCCGTCAAAGAAATACCGTCGATGTTGACAACATGTGGAACGACCGTAAAGTTCCGCTAACCAATCTGATTAAATACCATGGCTTTGATATCTTTGGTATCCAAGAAGGTTTTTTTGATCAGGTTCAAGATCTTAAAAAGCTCCTTCCTGGATTTGATTACGTGGGTGTTGGTCGCGACGATGGTGCACAAGAGGGCGAGCACTCGGCTATTTATTACAATACAAATCGCTTTAAAGCAATAAAGAGCGGAACTTTCTGGCTTTCAGCAACAGATACCGAACACCCGAATAAAGGCTGGGATGCAGCACTACCGCGGATCTGTACCTGGGGTATTTTTGAAGACAAGGCCAACAAAAAACGCTTCATCTTCATGAACACGCACTTTGACCATATCGGCCGTACTGCACGCACCGAGAGTGCCAAGTTGATTCTAGAAAAAGCAAAAGAGTTTGCCAAAGACCTACCTTTGATTTTAACCGGCGACTTCAATGTGGATGAAAAAGATGAGGCTTATTTCACATTAGCCAATAGCAAAGTAGTCACTGACGTACATGAACTGGCAACATTCAAATATGAACCCAATTCTTCCTTCAATGGCTGGGGCAAAAGCATCAGACCAACAGGCCGCATTGATCATATTTTTATTACCAAACCTTTCCAGGTTAAAAAATATGGTATCCTGACGGACACGTATATGAATAAATTCCCCTCAGATCACTTTCCAGTAGCAACGACGCTCTCCTGGAAATAATATCAGGTTAATTACAACAACCCTATAACACAAACAGCAGGTTCGCTTAGAATCTGCTGTTTTATTTTTTGGGACAGCTTTTTATTTACACCGCATCAGGGATAGCGATTCAGCACGCTGTAGCGCATCTGCTACGATTCTTGACAATAGCTATGGTTCCTAGCAATTGCTTTAAACTTTCACATAAATTAACAGTCGATATGTTTAATTTTGACAGCAAAACAATAACATGATGAAATTTCCACTATTATATTGCACACTATTTGTCTCAGGACTACTTTATTCCAATGCAAGTGAAGCGCAGATTTTTAAGAAAATCAGTGAAACATTGACAAAAGCAAATCAGGGCCAGACGGACAGTACTAAAACGACCACAACATCAAATACTAAAGCAACAGCATCCAAATCCAATACCTTGACGTCTTTATCCAACAAAGATGCTTCATTGGGGATCAAACAGGCTTTAAGCAATGGTTTAAATCTGAGTATCGAATCTTTAGCCAAGAAGGATGGCTTTTTGGGTGATGCGGCAGTAAAGATTTTGATGCCTGCCGAAGCACAGAAAGTAGAAAAAACGCTTCGCGCTGTCGGTATGGGAAAATTATGCGATCAGTTTATACAGAGCATGAACAGAGCTGCTGAGGGAGCCGTTAAAGAGGCTGCCCCCGTATTTGTCAATGCACTTTCAAAGATGACAATTACAGATGCGACCAATATTCTTCTAGGCAGCAAAGAAGACGCCGCGACAACGTTTTTTAAAACAAATACATCGACAGAGTTAACGAACAAATTTAGTCCAGTTATCAAATCTGCCATGGGTACAAACAATGTGGACCAGTATTGGACACAATTGACCTCAGCTTATAACAACCTTCCATTAGGCAATAAAGTGGAGACAAATCTTACTGCCTACGTTACGCAGAAAGCAATAGACGGTCTTTTCATCAAAGTTGCCGACCAAGAGTCAAAAATTAGACAGAACATAGGCGGCAGTAGAAATACCAATATTTTACAGAAAGTATTTGGTTACGCAGACGAAAAGAAATAGAGAACGATACACTTAAAAAAGGACCTGTCAACGATTTGATAGGTCCTTTTTTTTTATGTGGGATCATCCAAGATTTCTGCTCACATAGCTATGGGTAAAACTTTACTGTTCAAAAGCGTTACAGCACATTGTATGTAGCAATAAATTATAGATAACAATACATTCCTTTCAGCGGGAATTAGGGTCGTATCCCCTCCTATGAGTTTCAGTTATTGTCAGTTTGTTAACAAATAGAATTAAACCTATGGAGTAGGGACAAATTGTTTGTAAATGCAACCAAATTAAATTGCAAATAAAAAGCAATTTATCTAAGTTTGACCACCCTTATCACATTAAGGCTATTAGAAAATGAGCACATTTGAGATCAACAACATAAGTGATTTTTCGGTATCCGAAAGATTTCAACGCTATGTACAGATTGACACACAATCTGATGCAAATTCACCAACATGTCCTTCTACGGAAAAGCAAAAGAACCTTGGAAAGTTACTTGTAGCGGAGTTGCTAGCATTGGGTATTTCGGACGCGGCAATGGATGAAAATGGATATATCTATGCAACTATTCCATCCAATACTGCAAAGCGAGTTCCTGTTATCTGCTTCTGTTCTCATATGGATACATCTCCGGACTCTTCTGGAAAAGATGTTAAACCACTGGTTCATCCTAATTATCAGGGCCAGGATCTTATGCTTCCTGACGACAAGAGTATTATCATCAAATACGCCGAACATCCCGATCTAGCCAATCAAATTGGCCATGATATCATTACAGCGAGTGGCACCACTTTGTTGGGTGCAGATGACAAAGCAGGTGTGGCTGAAATCATGGATGCTGCCCGTTTATTAATGAAACATCCTGAAATCAAACATGGTGATATCAAAATTCTTTTCACACCAGATGAGGAGATTGGTAGAGGTGTTGATAAAGCAGATTTGAAACGTTTAGCAGCAGATTTTGCTTATACAATGGATGGCGAAAGAGCCGGAACCATTGAGGATGAAACATTTTCAGCGGATGGAGCTACATTAACTATTCATGGAGTATCCGTACATCCGGGCTTTGCTAAGGGTAAAATGCAAAGTGCCATCAAAATCGCCAGTGCGGTAATTGATGCACTACCACAAGATCGACTTTCACCTGAAAGCACCAACAAAAAAGACGGCTTTGTACACCCTGTTCATATCAGTGGATCTGTGGAAAAAGCTGAAATTCAATTTATCGTACGCGACCACGTTACAGCCAATCTAAAGAAACATGAAGATGAACTGGAAGGCATCGCAAAATCGATTGTGGAACAATATCCAAACTGCACCTATACTTTTGTCGTAAAAGAACAATACCGTAATATGAAAGAGGTGCTGGATCAGCATCCTGAAATTATGGAAATCGGTATGGAAGCCATCAACCGTGCAGGAATGGTGGCCGAAAGAAGAAGTATCCGCGGTGGAACAGATGGCTCCCGTCTTTCGTTTATGGGCTTACCTTGTCCAAATATTTTTGCTGGAGGGCATGCTTTCCACGGAAAACAAGAGTGGGTAGCTGTACAAGATATGGAAAAAGCCGTCAAAACAATTTTGCATGTTGTATCTTTATGGGAAGAAAAAGCATAAAGGAAAAATAAATTATAATGAAAAACGACGTATTAAAAGCAATACACTACAGAAGATCCGTATTTCAAGCTTCCTTTACTGAAGAAGAAGTCAGTAAAGAAGATATCTTGAGTATCTTGGAAGCGGCCAATGCTGCTCCAACACACAAAAGAACACAACCTTGGCGTTTTGTGATCTTCCGCAAAGAGGGATTAGAACGTTTAGGCACCGAATTATCACGTATCTACAAGTCAGTAACACCTACAGAGAAATATACTGAAGCAACTGAAATAACAATGGGCAAAAAAGCAACACAGTCAAACGTTGCCATTGCGATTGTTGTCAATTATACGGGCGAAGTTCCTGAATGGGAAGAATTGGCTTGTACGGCTGCTGCTGTTGAAAACATGTGGTTGGCTGCACACTCGCTAAATATCGGTGGATACTGGGCGACTCCAGGTTTAATCAATCACTTGGGTGGTTTCTTAAATCTCGAAGAAAATCAAAAATGTATTGGTCTATTCTACTTAGGACACCACCAATCTGAGGCGCGTGAACCTATCCGTACACCCATTGCAGATAAAATTCGTTGGGAAGAGTAAATCCTCTCATCTTTATACACAGAGCGGGCGGCTCGGATTCTTCCGAGTCGCCCGCTCTGTGTATAGGTTAATTAATTATACGCAATAGGCAACCTAAATCCATTTTTATTAAATATTTAATAATGAGCCCTTAACCATTTAACAATCTTGCAGGGATAATTTCGCAACATACTTGTGACAGACACTAATCAACTAAAAAGTGAAATTATTATGCAAAGACAGATCATTTGGTTAATCTCATTAACCATCATTACATTTTTTCAAATTCCAACCAACAGCTGGGCTCAGGGTACTGAAGCAACCATTACAGGCCGTATCATGGACAACAATGGCCCTGTAAAAGGAACGTCCGTATCAGTAAAAAATGAATCTACCGGGTTTAAACAAACAACACTGACGAACCAAAACGGTATCTATACCTTTCCACAATTACCTTTAGGCTCGCCATACAGCATATCGGTAAACCATGTTGGCTATGCAGAACAAAAAAAGACCGACTATAAATTAAGCTATGGTGACGAGCTCAATGTGGATTTCACCTTATCATCAGCTGAAAATAAATTGGATGAAGTGATCGTTCAAGGAACTGCAGCTGATTTAAAAAACAAGATCAAGACATTGGGGGCATCTACAGCTATTACGGCTAATGATCTCAAAAAAATGCCTGTAAATGGACGTAATTTCTCCTCGCTAATTGATTTATCACCTGTCAGCAGTGGAACAAATCTAGCTGGACAACGAGCATCTTCGACCAATTTTACAGTAGACGGCATGAATTCACGCAGTACAGTTGCTGGCGGGAACAGTGGTGGGGCCTATTCAATCTCCATGGAAGCGATTCGCGAATTCAAGGTAGTGACCAACGACTACGATGTTACGTTCGGCCGCAGCGGTGGCGGGAGTATTACCACAGTAACCAAATCAGGTACAAATACTTTAACAGGAAGTGCGTTCACTTTTGCACGCGCGGGATGGCTTTCGAGCAAGTACAACCTTAATGGAACGGCACGTAAACAAAAATTCTCCACCTATCAATATGGATTCTCACTTGGTGGGCCAATCATCAAGGACAAAGCCCATTTCTTTGTAACCTGGGACCGACAGATGGATACCCGCCCACTTCAGATCGCTGATATTCAAACAACGGAAGATATTGCACGTTACAAAGTAACGCAGACTACTTTAGATGAATTTACCCACATTGCTGTGGGCAAATATGGCGCTAGCGCCGATCGTCTGTTTGGCTCTTTCGACAAAAAGAAAAAGACCGATGCTGCCTTTGCCCGCATTGACTGGCAATTGAACGATAAAAACCTATTGACAATTCGTAACAACTTTGTCTACGATATGGACAATCAACAGGAAGGAGACAATACAGGGATCAATGCTTTTGAATCCTATACCAACAGAAGGTACATAAACAATAGCCTAATGGCCTCCTTGCGTACGTCTATCAACTCCAAACTGACCAACGACTTGAAAGTACAACATTTCTATGAACGTTCAGAAGCACAACATAATGTTGCTGGATTTGATCAATCACACAGTATTCCGCGTGCGATCGTCGAATCCGTTCAATCTGTAGACGGTACAAATAAATATACCAATTCAATACAGCTTGGTGGTCAGCGTTATGCGCCAGAATGGTTTAATGGAAATATGTTACAATTGGTCAACAACCTATATTATAATACAGATAAAATCAAATATACCTTTGGTGCAGATGTCATGTATACCAACATGGACTTCCGCTACGGCAGCGAAATGAATGGCCGTTTTTATTTTACCGGTTTACAAAATTTCGACAACCTGACTCCTTATCGCTATGCCCGTGATGTATATATGACCGACAAAGAAAACACCTTGGTCAACAATCTGGCTGTAGGTCTTTATGGACAGATGGAAGCTAAAATCGCAAGAGGTCTTGATGTTGTCGGCGGCCTACGTCTGGACAACACGAAATACCTAAAGAAGGCAACATTCAACCAAACGGTCTATGACGAACTGGGTCTCTCGACCGATAATGGGATCAATACTTTTCAGATACAGCCGCGTGTGCAGTTCAACTGGGATATCAATGAAGAAAAGAAAAATATCATCCGTTTTGGCGCTGGTATATTCGGTTCGGCCCTCAACCCCTATTCTATGTTAAACAATATGTTGTTTGATGGTTCACGCATTGCCGGTGTAGATATTACTGACCCGACCTTAATTCCCAAGCCAAATTTTGCAGGATATCGCAAGGATCCCGATACAGCTCCGGGACGTGAATTGTTGGACAACCCAAAGATCGAAAAACTTGTCACCATCAATACCAATAGCAAGGATGTGAAAGTGCCGACGGTATATAAAGCCAATATTTCCATCAATCACTTTTTCACACCTTCGTTACGTATCGGGTTAAGTGCTTACGGAACTTGGGGACGCAACAATTATATGTATGTAGATCGCAATATGGTGGAGGACCCTTACTTTAGGTTGACTGCCGAAGGTAACCGTGGGGTGTATGTTCCAGCATCGAGCATCAACACGACAAATGGTGCCGCCAACTGGACCAATAGCCGTAAAACCAAACAAATAGGCCGCGTACTGGAAATGAACAGCGAAGGGAAAAACAATTCTTACACCGTTGTACTGGACGGAACTTATCGTTATTATAAAGACGGTCAGATCACGATGTCTTACACCTGGAACGATACCAAAGACAATACCTCCTATAACGGTAATGTTGCCAACTCTGCCACTCTTTCCCTAATGGTCAAAGATGATCCACGCGACTTGAGTACGATGACATATTCGGACAATCAATTCCGCCATAAAGTCGTCTTTTATGGTACCATGCCATCGTTATGGGGTGTATCTATGGGTTTACGTTTCAGCGGAATTGCAGGAACACGCTATTCTTTAGCGGTCAATGGTAATGTCAACGGTGATTTTGTAAATTCCAACGATCTTGCCTTCGTATACGATCCAAATAACAAAAACACACCCGATTACATCAAAACCGGCATTCAAGCTATTTTAGATGATCCAAATGCAGAGCAGAGCATCAAAAAATACATCAATGGAAACCTCGACCGCATAGCTGAACGTAACGGTGGCATCAACGGTTTTTACGGCGTATTTGACTTGCACTTGGCCAAAAATCTAAAAGTTTACAAGAAACATGGCATTGAAGCTTCGATAGACATTTTCAATGTAGCCAACCTTTTGAAAAAAACTTGGGGTGTAGGACACAATCTGGGTAAACAGAATCTATATGCCATCAAAAGCTTCGATGCAGCGAATCAACAATATGTTTACAATATGAGTTCAGGCGTTGGCGTATCTAACTTAAATGGTAATCCTTATCAAGTACAATTGGGTCTGAGATATGCATTTTAAGTAATTCAGACCATATAAAAAAGCAGCGAGCCATTTCTTTCATAGGAAATGGCTCGCTGCTTTTTATCAGATCACTTTTATTTTTTTTCAATTCCAAAACAATGCGGAGGTTTAATGACAGCTGCTTGTGCTGGATTATTTCCCGCTTTGACGGGGAAAACAATCTTTAAACGTCCTTTTGTTCCCTGCCATTTTGGTCCATTCTGTAGAAGGCGAACCGTTTCATTAAAGAGTGACTGATCGGGTTGCCCTTCGGCACTAATATTAGTGGGCACTCCATTTTTGTCGATCGTAAAATTGACAATAATTTCGCCACCTCCTGCAGGCGCTACCGACTTCTGATTGAGGTACTGTTCAAAAATTTTCCATCCTTCACGGGGTGTTGCATCCCCCCCGTCCAGCAAAGGTTGAACAGATACCCTATTTTCAGGTTCACTTAATTCTACATCCGTTGTACGCTCAGCTTTACCGCTAAAATGTTTAAAATATAGCAGGGCCAATAAAGTCACAAACAGTACACCTGCGGTAGCACCTATGGCCAAACGCTGCCATGTGAAATACTGGGCGTGTCTTGTTGCAACAGTATCTTCCACCCTACGATTGAGGCGCTGTTGTAAGAGGCTCAATTGCCGGGCATCCACACCATTTTGCAATCGGTAACCATCGATGGCATCTTGTAAAAAGGGATCTTCCAACGCTTCACGTTCCAACTGAAACATCTCCTCCTTACTCATCAAACCATGGATGTAATTATGGATCCTTGATAATTGATAATTATTTTCCATTTTCTTTCCTTTCCATACAGATTTTCAGATTGCGCTTTCCATTTTGAATAGCACTTTTGACCTTATTCAAGTCATACCCAGTCAAATCTGCAATATCTTTATAACATTTTTGCTCGAGATAAAACAAACGTACACATTCCTCTTGCTCGCGATTTAAAGTTTGCATACAGCCTTCCAGTTTCTCGAAATCTTTTTCTTCCCACTTCGCTTCACTGGTATCATTTAGCTTTTGTTCGCTTTCAAACAAATTGTTTTCAATATCAACCTGCGTCGTCCGCTTATCCTTACGTAATTGCATAAGGCAATAATTTTTACTGTAAACGTGTAACCAGCTCTTAAAATTATCGACTTCATATTGACGAAGCTTCGGTATCAGTTCTTCAAATATCTGCATCACAGCATCCTGACTACGATCGGGATCCTGTAAGTATTTAAAGCACACACCATAAAGCAAAGACATATAGGGCGAATATAGTTTCCCCAGTGTAGACAAGTCACCGCTTGTTTTATAGTGTTGTAAAAGCTCTTTTTCGTTCATGCGCAAATCATTCACCTTAATGATGATTTAATATACAAATTTCCATATATAAAAAAAGGAGCTATTGAAAATTACCGAAAAAAGAAAAACCGTCCCCATGATGAAATGGAGACGGTCGATAAGAATATAATATGAATTACGGATTTAATTTCCTTGTTTCCAATTGTATCGCAGTGTAACGCCGTAAGTCCTTGGATCGGCAACTACACCTGCGTATTGCCCATAACTTCCAGGCGCCGCCAGCAACTGTTCGTAGTAATCTTTATTTGTTAGATTTCTACTCCACACAAACACCGAAATACCATTCGATCCCCTGAATCCTAACCTGGCGTTCAATACCGAATAGGCATCAATATTTAGGTATTGTGAGGGGGAAGAACTGGATGAAAATTTAGAGCGGTGAAATAGGTCTGCGCCCAAAAAGTAAGATCCATTAATCCCGATCAGCTTACCGCTTTTATTCGCTTCACCACCCAGCGACCAAGACCATTTGGAAACACCAGGAAGGACGCCGCCAGAGATATCTTTAAAAGCCTGAGCTCCGCCAACCTCTTCTAAAGGGACAGGTGCATTGGTAAATTTGACATACTTGGCATCTGTATAGGCTAGCGCTCCATTCAATCGGAGAAAATGTCCGATGTTGATATTTCCATCCAATTCAACACCTTTTACACGCACCTTTTCCGCATTGGCCAGATAACCACGGTTCACCCCAGGTTCAGGAGTCTGCACTTGGGTCTGATAGTCTTTGATATCCGTTTGGTAGACGGTCAGATTGAGGAGTGAATTGCGCGTTGGATTTGTCTTAACACCAATTTCCTTATGACGTACAGCCTCAGGTTTTACTTCGGCGAGATCCAGCAACACTGCTCCATTGGCAGTCGGCAATCCACCAACGTTGATACCGACAGGTTTATAGCTGATGGAATACGTTGCATAAGCATTTATCTTCGGATTGAAACGATATCTTGCCGATAGCTGACCTGAGAAATTATCGGCATCCGCATTGATATCAAAAGTCTGATTGGTATATACACCGTTCTTTAAGGCTAGCAGTGCCGGGTCTGACGTCTGCAAACCACCATAGGTCTGCCTATCGTAGTTAGCCACCTTTTTATCGTAGTTGTAGCGCAGCCCTGGGAGGATGTGTAATTTTGGTGTCACAGCCCAATCAATCTGTGTATAGGCTGCCAAGCTTGTACTCTTAATTCCGTAAACGGTCTTGATTCCAAAATTGTCAAATAATCCCGGTGTTTGCCACAAAGCACTGGTAGAGCTTTTTTGAAACCGCCAGAATGAAGATCCGGTTTCTTCAGTATGTACGGGATCGGTGCCTAGATCCTGCCACAGACCAAATAGTCCGACAACTCCGCTGACCTTTTCACTGATTTTTCCGGAGTATCTGAATTCCTGTGACCACTGATTATGGACGGAATTACCTGCTGAAACGGTGTATACCGGAAGTCCTAAGTAATCGCGGTCATTGAGCGGAACCCATGTCCATGTCCGCCACGCAGAAGTTGAGGTCAGTGTCCCTTCTCCAATCTTGATATCGGCATTCAATGCGACACCACCCAATTTATTATCAGCTTTGGACTGTGTATCCAAATCTATCTTACGCTCGAAGGCACTTTTATAGGGCAACTCGTAGCCAAGATCTTTAATAATTGCATCAAATTGTCTGTAGTCCGCACGCTGTGTTTTTACAACTCCGGCAACCGCCCAACCGTAACCATCAGGCTTTTGTGATGACACGTCCCCAGAAAGCACCAGTTTGATATTTTCGGTCGGGGTAAACAGCAATTGCCCTCTAAAGCCCAGGTTGTTGATATCATTGATCTTCCTATTGGTATGTACATTAAACAGGTTTCCATCCCGTTGTGTGCCAGAGAAAGAAGCTCTCGCAGCCAGGTTTTTGGCCAATGGCCCTGAGATTGAAGTCTTCGCCTGAATAAAACCTTGGTTTCCGTAACTGACTTCCACATTGGCCTCTGGTGTGAATTGTGGTAAACGTGAGGTTATATTGAATGCACCTGCTGTTGTGTTCTTTCCAAAGAGTGTACCTTGGGGTCCACGCAGTACCTCTATCTGGTCGATATCAATAAAGTCTAGCCAAGTCGCGGCAGGACGGGCAATATATACACCATCAAGATAAAATCCTACACCAGGATCGATACCATCATTGGTGAGGCCATAAGTTGAGCCCAGTCCCCGGATATTAAGCGTCGTATTACGTGCATTCGATGCATATAACTGAACTGTAGGTACAAGCTCTTTTAGTCGATTGACATTAAATGCCCCTGCATCCTCCAATGCAGCGCCACGAATAATCGATATGGGAATCGGAACATCCTGTAACTGTTCCTTACGACGGCGTGCAGTGACCACTACTTGATCCAATGCTTCCAATCGTGGTGTAAGTTCAATCACTGCCGGAGAATGGTCTACAACGATATGACGGGTTTGATAACCAACAATGGATACAATCAATGAAAATGGCAATTTTTGTCCAGTTACAAACTGGAAAACACCTTTACTGTCGGTTTTCACCTGGTGTGTAACGGCCTCCAACTGAACCGTTACGCCTTGCAGAGGCTCTTTTGTTACGGCGTCAATTACGGTACCTGTTAACGAGGCATTTATAATAGGTTTAGGATTTTCTACTTGCGCGTAGGTATGGTAAGAACCTGTTAAAAGCAAGCTAAAAATGACGCTAATTCGAAAAATAGCATTTTTTTTCATAAATTTATTCAGTTTAATGGTGAATCTAAAACAAGTGCCAACGCCAATCGATACTTGCTTCATTGTTAAAACTTTGTAAAAGGGAAGCCTCGGCTTCCCTTTTCTAATATAAGAGAGTGTAAGAGAGAAATTTTAACAACACATTCGTTTCTTGTCACTTTTTAGGGTAACAACAGATCCTTCTACCGAAGCAACCAATAAACTTGTTTTTGGAGAGTAATTTTGTTTCATTCTTTTTATCTTGTTATTTTCTTTTATTTCCTGCTGCATAAACGAATCAATTTATGCACTTATCAGGCGGCAATCTCAAACAACTTTAATCACATGTCTTTTTTATAAAATCAATTTCATGGCTAGTTCGATTCATAATCAAGTCAGTCCTTTTTGCTCGCCTTCCTATTTACCTGTAAATCAGATAACGATACAAATATATAAATATTTTTTAAAAGACTACTAATTTGATAGATTTAATGATATTTTTTTTAAAACCATTAAACCTTAATTTTAAGACACTTAAAGCAAATAAAAAGCGCTTCGAATTTCTTTCAGCATGAAAAAAATCACGAAGACAACCATCCTACACACCAACAATCCAGCGAAAATCAAGAAGCAAAGCAATTTTATAAAAAACGAAGATCTGTGCTACGAATCTGAAAAAAAACGGTACTCATAAACCCTTGATGGAAAAGCATAAAAAAGGCCGTCCTTTTCGGACAGCCTTTCTCACAGTCAATATAACGATCTGTTTCACATTGAAACACTTACCTTTTTAGCGAAATAGTACCAATGCAATCAATAAGGTAATAATAACATTAAAAGTCTGGGCAATCAGAAAAGCATATAGTGGCTTCTTGTTATCTTGAGCAAATAGATCCTTAAAGTTCGTTTCCAAGCCAATGGATGTAAATGCCAAGGTAAACCAGAGGCCCTGTAAGTTTTTCAAACTTCCTTTGACCGCATCAATCTTCTCAGGAGATATCACGAATGAAAAGAGCAACGATGCAAATACAAATCCCAACACAAACTTTGGGAAACGTTCCCATATAATTTTTAGCGTAGGTTTATCCCGCTTGGTTTCGTCATCTACAGATTTCGCATAAGTCCAATAAATACTGATAGCAAAAGCAGCAAGCCCCAACAATACGTTTTGGGAGAATTTCACAATGGTACTGATTTTCAACGCTTCTTCACCTACGAGGGAGCCCGACGCCACGACAGCTCCTGTTGTATCAATACTCCCGCCGAGCCAAGCACCGGTAACCTCTTGCGACAAGCCCATCCACTCCGCCATATAAGGCATGAAAATCATCATTGGAATCGCTGTAATAAGGACCAGTGAAATTACATAGGAGAGTTTTTTGCTATCGCCTTTAATTGCTCCCGAAGTTGCTATTGCTGCGGAAACACCACAAATAGATACTGCACTCGACAGCATTAGGGACATCTCCTTGTCAATCTTTAACTTTTTACAGATCCAGAAAGCAAAGTACCAAACAGACAATACGACAGCCAGTGCTTGAATAAGCCCCAAGGATCCCGCTTTCAGGATATCCCCAAAGATCACGGTAGTTCCGAGCAGAATTAGGCCTATCTTGACATACAGCTCTGTACTGAGCGCCTCTTTAAACCAATTAGGCAGTTTAAAGCAATTACTGATGATTAAACCGATAATCAAACTAAAAATTACAGCTTCGAGATTATATTCTTTAACCGTTGCATTTCCTGCCAGCACCAATGCAAATACGGTAAGGATAAATACAACAGGAAATACAACGAATAAATGTTTCACAGATTTCCCCAAAAGAAAGGCGCCCAATATCGCGGTAACGAATACAAAAATAAACTGCTCAAAAAGCTTCATTAAATTTGTCGGGTCGAAAACCGTTGCGACGAGTTCGGCGGAATTACTCCACGAAAAACTAGGTACTGGCGCAACAATTCCTGAGAGTGCGAGAAATATGGTAGCAATCCCCAAAATGACGACTACCCAGTCCTCTGTAAATGTAAATGATCTTGAAGATGTCATATAATGGTTAGGGTTTAAAAGGTTAAATGTAGCATAATTACAGTTACTTTTTAGGATTGTAACACAAAAATGGCCGAAGATTTCTCTCCGGCCATTAACCAAAACCAATAATCTATTACCAATCAAAAACAATATTTATTCTCATCTATCAATTTCTTTGCGATTCGCTGACGTGCATCTTTCACATTAAATGGCTGTGCTTTCGTGAATCTGCGCAAACCAACCAACATCATATTCAGTTCATCACCTTCACCAAAAGAATATAATGCTTCTTTACCGGCGGCGCTGATTTTATCAATAGCACCATACAGGTAGATCTTAGCCATATCTTTTGCATAGTCTGCTTTATCAGATCCTGTATGCAGCAATTTTTCTGCGCGCAACAAGACTGACTCGGTGATATAAACATACCCGATAATATCAGCAATATTCATGAGGATTTCCTCTTCTTTGGAAAGGGACATCATCAATTTTTGCACAGCTGCTCCCGCAATCAATAACCCTGCTTTTTTAAGGTTTGCCACAATTTTCTTTTCTACAGCGAAAGGCGCATCGTCCTCTTCACCAAAATCTGGAATAGCGAGAAGCTCTCCAGCTACAGCTTGGGCAGGTCCCATCAGATCCAATTCACCTTTCATGGCCCGTTTTAACAGCATGTCAACGACAAGCAATCGATTCACTTCATTCGTACCTTCAAAGATCCTGTTGATCCGTGAATCCCGATAAGCGCGTTCCATTGGCGCATCTGCCGAGTAACCCATTCCACCATAAATCTGTACCCCTTCGTCAACCACATAATCCAACATCTCCGAACACCATACTTTGATGATAGCGCACTCAATTGCAAACTGCTCCACAGACTTCAATTTTGCTTTAGCTTCATCCATACCGCCAGCAATCAATGCATCGTAGGCATCATCAATATTTTGACCGGCACGATATGATGCCGACTCCACAGCAAACAAACGTGTTGCCATCTCAGCCAGCTTATAACGAATGGCGCCAAATTTAGAAATCGGCAGATTAAACTGCACACGTTCATTGGCATACTGCACCGCATGATTGATCACCATACGTGCCGAACCGATCGTGGCGGCGCCCAGTTTTATACGACCAATATTCAGGATATTTACAGCAATCTTAAATCCATTTTCACGATCAGAAAGCATATTCTCTACAGGAACGGCGCAATCATTGAAAAAGATCTGACGTGTTGAAGATCCCTTAATACCCAATTTATGTTCTTCGGGATTCATCGTGATGCCACCAAAGTCTTTCTCGACAATAAATGCCGTCAGGTTTTTATCATCATCGATTTTTGCAAATACGATAAAGATATCTGCAAAACCACCGTTTGTAATCCACATTTTTTGTCCGTTGATCAAATAATGTGTCCCTTCGGCATTTAATTTTGCGGAAGTACGACCCGAATTTGCGTCCGATCCAGCATTGGGCTCTGTCAAACAATACGACGCCTTCCATTCACCAGTAGCAAGCTTTGGAACATATTTTGCCTTTTGGGCATCATTACCATAATACAAAATAGGCAGCGTACCGATTCCCGTATGAGCAGACAATGCGACAGCAAAAGAAAACCCGCCACCTACTGCATCGGCAACAAGCATAGAAGTGTTGAAATTCTTGCCGAAACCACCATATTCTTCGGGAATAGAAACACCCAACATCCCCAGTTCACCAGCCTTATCCATCAAACTAGGCATAAGTCCTTCTTCTTGCGCATCGATACGGTCCAGCTTGTTCAATACTTCTGTATCCAAGAAATCCAAGCAGGTCTGACGAATCATTTTGGCTTCTTCATCAAATTCTTCCGGAATAAAAACGGCTGTATAGGGAGTCTCTCTAATCACGAACTCTCCGCCTTTAATTGCTTTATTTTCACCCATTGTCTTTTTAGATTTATATGGACCAGCAAATCACTGCTTAGTGATGATGCTGTCCACAATTTTTAAATACTTCTATGCGTTATGAGATCAGAGATCCATATTTCGTTTATATTGCTATTCTTAGCGGCTAATTTTAATCCAATAACTCAAAAATACCAGCAGCTCCCTGACCAGTTCCGACACACATCGTCACCATGCCGTATTTTTTGCCTCTGCGTTTTAACTCGTTTAAGACTTGGACCGTCAATTTAGCTCCTGTACATCCAAGTGGATGCCCTAAAGCGATGGCACCGCCATTGACATTTACTTTCTCTTCGTCTAATCCAAGTTCACGAATAACGGCTAGCGATTGAGAGGCGAAAGCTTCATTCAGCTCAAAGAGGTCAATATCTTCCTTTTTAAGACCGGCTCTTGCCAAAGCCTTGGGTATGGCATAGATAGGTCCGATACCCATAATGCGGGGCGGAACACCTGCTACAGCAAAACTAACGAGCTTTGCTATAGGTTTTACACCAAGCTCTTTCACTTTTGCTTCAGACATCACCAAGACAAATGCAGCCCCATCAGAAGTTTGTGAGGAATTCCCTGCTGTCACGGAACCATTCGCTGCAAAAACTGGTTTTAATTTCCCTAAAGCTTCCAGGGAAGTATCGGCTCGAGGACCTTCATCCGTATCAACGACATATTCACGCGTTGCAATCTTGCCGTCCTTCAAATAATTTTCTTTTACGGTGATAGGTACGATACCATCTTTCAAATGACCATTTTGAATAGCTGCAACTGCCTTTTGATTTGACTTAAGTGCAAAAGCATCCTGATCTTCACGTGAGACATTGTAATCTTTGGCCACAGCTTCGGCAGTCAATCCCATACCCCAATACCAATCTGGATGTTCTTTTGCCACGACAGGATTAGGCACAATTTTCCAACCTCCAAAGGGCATTCCGGACATCACCTCTACCCCACCGGCAATAATAACATCGGCCATCCCAGTCTTGATCTTTGCTACCGCTGTTGCAATAGTCTCCAAACCTGAAGCGCAGTATCGATTAACGGTTACTCCCGGGACCTTATCCGTGTCTAATCCCATCAGTGAAATGAAACGTGCCATATTGAGTCCCTGCTCCGCTTCCGGCATGGCATTCCCAACGATGACATCATCTATATCTTCTTTATTTAAATTTGGCACAGTGGATACAAGATGTTTAATAACATCCGTGGCTAAATCATCCGCCCGCATAAAGCGAAATACTCCCCGCGGCGCTTTGCCTACTGCTGTACGAAATCCTGCTACTATATATGCTTCCATTATTTTTATTTTTTTCGTGAGTAGTGATTTTTAGTTCCGTAAAGGCTTACCCTTGGTCAGCATAAATTGAATCCTTTCAAGCGTTTTGCGTTCGGCACAAAGCTCGAGGAAAGTTTTACGTTCAAGATCCAGTAGATACTGTTCAGACACTTCGGTCGGTGACGATAAATTTCCACCGCACATCACCCAGCCTAGTTTTTCTGAGATCTTTCGATCATAATCAGAGATATAATTACCTTCACGCATCGATGAAGCCCCCACATACACGATCCCTAATCCTTGGTTTCCTAAAACCTTGATATCATTGCGTGGAGCAGGCTGAACATAACCCTCATCAGCCAATTCCAGTGCCTTTGCTTTGGCATCTGCCAAAAGGCGGGCACGGTTCATTGTAATTGCAAATTTATCTTTCTGCAAATAGCCGAGTTCATAGGCTTCATAAGCAGAAGTCGACACTTTCGCCTGCCCAATGGTCAGGAATTTATCTTTTAAGGTGTTCTGAACAATCTGATCCTCCTTAAATTCCTCAGAGGCACGTAGTGTAAATTCTTTGGTTCCACCGCCACCGGGGATAACACCAACGCCAAGTTCAACCAAGCCCATATAAGTTTCGGCGTGAGCCTGAACAAAATCAGCATGCATGGAGAATTCACAGCCCCCACCGAGGGTCATTTGAAATGGCGCAACGACTACAGGTATTGACGAATAGCGTAAGCGCATGGATGTATTTTGAAAGGCACGAACGGCCATATTCAATTCATCAAAATCCTGTTCTACGGCCATCATGAAAATCATTCCAATGTTGGCTCCAGCAGAAAAGTTCTTCCCATCATTGGACACCACTAAACCGCGATATTCCTTTTCAGCGAGATCAATAGCTTTATTCAGGCCCTGGATAACATCTCCGCCAATGGTATTCATCTTGGTATGAAATTCACAGTTAATGATACCATCGCCAAGATCAATAATAGAAACACCCGTATTTTTCCAGATTGTTTTACTTTCCCGAATATGATCCAATACGATCAGATCTTCCGTTCCGGGAATAGCTTTATAAGATTTGGTCGCAATATCATAATAGTGACGTACACCATTTTCAATTTTATAGAATGATTCACATCCCGCTTCCAACATCTCGTGTACCCAGGAAGCAACCTCCCCATCCTGACCTGGAAGTCGTTTTTCTTCGGCCTTAATTTTAGCTAAGGTCTCTCGGACACCTAGCGCATCCCATACTTCAAATGGTCCTAACTCCCAACCAAATCCAGCACGCATGGCATCATCAATGCGGAAGAAGTCATCTGTAATTTCGGGAACACGGCGGGACACATATTCAAACAATGGATAATGCATGGCACGGAAAAGTTCCGCCGCTTTATCGCTTCCTTGTTCATATACTTTCATCCGCTTGCGGATATCCTCCACAGGCTTGGTGGCTTCCAAAGTAGCTGATTTCACTTTTTGCTGTGAACCAAATTCCAGTGTTTTTAGATTTAAAGACAAAATCTCCGAATTACCATCGGCAGCTTTTACTTTTTCATAAAACCCTTTCTTGGTTTTCTCACCCAACCATTTATTCTCTACCATCTTATTGATGAATGTTGGAAGTTGGAAGACACCCTTGGCTTCATCTTCGGGCGCATTCTGTGCCAGTCCATTGGCAACATTCACCAAGGTATCAAGTCCTACAACGTCAGCCGTACGAAAAGTTGCCGATTTGGGATGCCCCATTGCGGGACCGGTATATTTGTCGACCTCTTCCACTGTCAACCCCAAGGGTTCCACTAAATGGGTAACCGCCAACATCGAATAAACACCGATACGATTACCAATAAATGCTGGTGTATCCTTACACAATACAACCGATTTTCCCAGCATCTTATCGCCAAAGTGAAGAATAAAATCAATTACCTCAGGCTTGGTGTGCGGTGTGGGAATAACTTCCAATAAAGGAAGATAGCGTGGTGGATTGAAGAAGTGCGTACCGCAGAAATGATCTTTAAAATCTTCACTTCTGTCCGCTGTCATTAAATGAATAGGAATACCAGAAGTATTGGAAGTAATCAATGTTCCAGGTTTACGAAATTGCTCAACACGCTCGAAAACAGACTTTTTAACATCAAGTCGCTCAACGACAACCTCTATGATCCAGTCCACATGAGCAATATCTTTTAGATTATCATCAAAATTTCCTGTTTTGATACGTCTGACAAATGACTTGCTATAAATTGGCGAAGGGTTTGTTTTTAAAGCCGTTTCTAGGGAGCTGTTGACAATTCGGTCCCGAACGACCTTACTCTCCAGCGTGAGACCTTTGGCTTGTTCCGCTGGCAGCAGTTCACGCGGAACGATATCCAACAATAAAACTTCAACACCAATGTTAGCAAAATGACAAGCAATTCGCGAGCCCATAACACCCGAACCGAGAACCGCCACTTTTCTAATATTTCTGTTCATCATAACATATTTATCATGCACTTCTGTACATTTGGTTTAACTTCTAAACGATTACTTCTTCCTTGTAACTGGTTGCAAGCTCATTGAGTTTCGCTAAAGAAGCAATCAATTGATCACGTTCATTTTCTGAAAAATTATCCGCTAAGTATTGATTGAAATTACGCACCACATCCTTGGCAATTCTTCTTTTCTCCCGACCCAATTCAGTCAAGTATACTTTTACTGACCTTTTGTCGGTTTCACTCGTTTCACGGTATATAAATCCCAATGACTCCAAATTATTTAACACCCGAGACAAACTAGTTGTTTTAACTCCTGTCAAATTTGCAATCTGAGAAACAGGTGTACCCTCTTTATGGATGTTAATCAAAATATAACCTGCAGCCTGGGTAAAACCGTACTGCGAAGCAATTTGATTATATTTATTGGCAATTGTCTGCCAGCCTGTTTTTAAAAAATAGTCGATTGTCTGATTTTGGTTCATAAGCGTACTCACAAGCTATTTATTATGCTTGCATAACAAATATACCAGTTAGTAATCAGAATAACAAGATCCAAAATATAAATTTTGTCATATATTCGTCAGCATGACTGCGCTTCATATTTCTTAGCTGAATTTGCCAATAATAGAAAATGTGGAAAACTTTTAAGCACTGAAATACAACCAAATAAAACAAAACATAAAACTTTTATTAACAGCTCCTGTTTAATAATCAAAATTAATTCCGTTAACTTTGTCCTGAACAAACATCAACACCGTATGGCTTTAGTAAACATACCTCGCTTGGACTTGCTACATTATACTCAAGGAACCCAAGAACAACGAAATCAATTCATCCAAGATATTGGCAAGGCTTTTAACGAAACGGGCTTTGTAACGATTGCAAATCATGGCTTATCAAAAGAGCTGATTGAAGAGTTATATCAGGTAGTTCCTGAATTTTTTGGTTTGCCGACCGAGACGAAGGAACAATATGAATTTCCAGAACTTGCAGGCCAACGTGGCTATACAGCAAAAGGAAGAGAAAAAGCGAAAGATGCGAAGACTCCTGATTTAAAGGAATTTTGGCAACGCGGTCAAACGATCGTTGGTGAAGAATACTCCAAAGCTGATTTTCCGGACAATCCCGAAGTGGCCGAAATACCCCGCTTTAACGGTGTGACAGCGGAGGTCTATAAAAAATTAGAAGATACAGGCCGGGACTTATTAAAAGCGATTGCTACCTACCTCGATCTGGAAGAAAATTACTTTGAAAAATATGTTATCAATGGTAATTCTATTCTACGTGCAATACACTACTTCCCAATCAGCGATCCTGATGCCTTATCTCCAGATGCCGTACGTGCAGGCGCTCACGAAGATATCAACCTCATCACCTTATTGATTGGGGCTAGTGCAGATGGACTTGAAGTATTGACAAAAGACGGAGAATGGTTCCCTATCAAAGCCAAAGGTGAAGATATCGTCATCAATGTAGGTGATATGTTACAACGGTTAACAAACAATAAGTTGAAATCTACTACGCATCGCGTAGTAAACCCGCCACGTGAAAAAATGGGTACTTCCCGTTTTTCTATTCCATTCTTTTTACATCCAAAATCCTCCATGAGTTTGGCTTCATTAGATTCCTGCATCGATGCGGAACACCCGAAGGTCTACGAAGATTATACCGCTGGTCAGTACCTGGATGAACGATTAAGAGAAATCGGATTAAAAATGTAAGACTCCGCATCATTTAAATTGGTTTAAATGAGCAAAACAGCATATAAAAAAGAAATGGTCGATCCTAGGATCGACCATTTCTTTTTTACGGATATGAAAACTATTTCAATTTATAACCTATACCAACATTCATAAAGATATTATGCAATCCGAAACTAATACTTTCAAATCCAGTTTTCATAATATTATTGAAGCCATAATCCAACTGTGCCAACGCAAAGAATCTTTTGTCGATAGCATAATGTGCCCCCAAACTCATACCAACATCGATACTCCTAACACTCTCCGAGAAATCATAATCGGCATTATCCACAACAATTTTATTTCCAGTAGGTTCTTCATGTCTAAGATAGCCATTATAGGCCTCGCCATAGAATTGCTTTCTTACCGCAAAAGAAATATAAGGACCTGCCTGCACATTCCAACGATTTGAAAGCTGATAAGTAGCTTGAATCGGCACAGACAGATACAGATTATGCACTTTGGTTGTAATATCACCCGTATAATAACCTCTCAGCTCCTCTTTTGCATCATTCACAGCATTGAATGTCGTCTTGTATCCTTTAACACTCGCTTTTGTATCCATTCCCTTTCCTTCGAAGACGAGTCCCAAAGATACTCCCCATTTGGGATCAATATGATAGTTTGCCCTTGCTCCGACAAAAAAGGGAACATTCGGATTATAGCTTTTAATTTTTCGGATTTCACGTGGCAACGATAGTGGTGCTGCTCCGCCGATCTTACCGCCAACCATCACATCGAAGCCTAATTTACTTTCATCCGATGTATTTTCCTGAGCATTTGCAACAGATCCTATCAAAACCATCGCAGCCAGTGCGATTGTATATTTTATCATTTTCATTATTTCTTCGTTACAATTTTGAGATCATCCACCGTTAACTTACTACCGACAGCACCAATAAAATTATCACCATATTTACTCGAAGACATCACAATAGCAATGCTATAATCCAAATTGGCAACGTCAGCATCGTTTACTTTCGCTGTGTACTTAAATGGCAATGTAAACTTGACAAAACCATCGGTCGCTGTTGCGCCACCATTTTCCAGCCTGGCTATAGCCACTATACTTGGATCTTTCAAAATATTATGTCCGGTCAAATAGGAAACTTTCTTCTTCGGATCAGGTTCCGAATCCATCAGCTGCTTGCGATTATAAAAAACCGCATAGATATCGCAGGAATCTTTGGTATTGACCGGTTTCATGTTTTCATCCGTCACATTCGCGCCTGGACTATATTTATAGTAACCTTCCAAAACCAACGGTATCTGATTGAAAGGAAGACCAAACTGCGTTGCCGACAGCGGATCTGTCAATACAGGTCCCGTATCAAACGCTCCTATAAAAAGATTTCCGGCAGCAATAGGTTTCTTGAACATCGCCCCAAAAGCACCGGTCAACTTCGTTTCCAATAAAGCCGCTTTCGATCCTGAATGTGCATCCGAACTCGTTTTAGTAGGATATGATTCGGGTTCCTTTGTACCTCCCCCTAAGCTCAGTGTCAAGGAGAAACTTGGATTTCCGGAAGCCCAATTATAGAAATCCTGACCATCAATTTTATTATAAAATATGGTGTATTTATCATCCTTATCGATCGCCGTATCTTCAAAACCATATTCTGTTGGAACAAATCCACCATCTGTTTTCACAATTTTAATCAGATAGTTCTTTGTAAACTGATGATCTTCGGACGTAACTTTATAATATACGCCGTTTTTTAGCAATTCATCAACGATTACTTTATTCATATCCTGAGTTCCGACCGGCATTTTCAAAGAATCCTTCAAAAGCTCAATCGAGGCACCAGGAGTCAGGTCAAAAGTCATATTCAACTTGGTAAGATCATGAATATTGGGCTGAAGATAAAGTGTAACTTGCGTATTTGAGATGACCGGGTTCAGCAAGAAGACATCTTCATCGGCATGAACACCGACAATATCCGCTTCCATATTAAGCGCTTCTTCCTTTATACAACTTCCCAAACTGAAAAGAAGCATAAAACAGATTACCCACGAGTAATTTCGTGTTCGTTTCAT
The DNA here is from genome assembly GCF_014109745.1 of Sphingobacterium paramultivorum. Classification (NCBI taxonomy): domain Bacteria; kingdom Pseudomonadati; phylum Bacteroidota; class Sphingobacteriia; order Sphingobacteriales; family Sphingobacteriaceae; genus Sphingobacterium; species Sphingobacterium paramultivorum. Next base: position 5,394,920 of record NZ_CP058555.1, on the reverse strand, counting down.
AAAAATAATATTTAGTGTAAATTTAATGATCGATGTTATTGAGCGATACATCGATTTGGCAAAGCTACCATTCCTCGCTCCAAAAACAGCTCTTTTAACTCCTTTTATGCACCAAGCAACTAATTCTTTACACGTAAAACACACTTAGCGCCCGCTAATTTCTTGTCTAATCTTCGCGGGCAGGCTTTCGACAATAAGTTGATAGCTATGCAAAATCAACTCTTCAAGCTTTCTATCATCAAGTTCCCGATTGGCAATAATGGTATTCCAATGCTTTTTATTCATATGATACCCGGGAAGCACTGTGTGTTCGTGCCTTTCACGCAGTTCGATTGCCCATTCGGGATTACACTTCACATTAAACCGCAGCTGATCAATCTGATCTAGTCCCACCAATAAAAAAATCTTGCCGCCAACCTTAAATACCAGTGCATCCGGACCGAATGGCGTCTCTTCCATAACTGGTCCAATAGATAAACAATATTCCCTCAGATCTTCAATGTTCATATTTTTTTTAGTTTTAGTTATCGCTTAAGCTAATCTGAATGCCCACCATAAAATGGGCAATAATTCATATAAAGCTAACAAAAACAGCGGGTCGTTTTACTTAAAATCTTTTAATCTTTAGCAAAGGCGATATTAAATCTATTGGCAATAAAGCAATACGGATACAAAGAAAAACAAATGCGGAATAAACTGGAATTAGACAATGAAAAGGATAGGACAACTTCGGCCTTTATAGGAATTATCGACGGATATGAAGCGGTACTCATTCGGAGCTTCTTCGCTTGTAACCGAAGAAGCTCCGAATGAGTACCGAACAAGTACCGAGGAAGCACCGAACAAGCAGCGTTAAAAGGCAGAATATATTATACTGAAATAGGCTTACATATACCAAAGTTAAACGCGGACTGTTACAGCGAATTCTTTCACTTTTTCAAACCATGCTCAGGAAAGACCAGGTCTACTCCTGAGATGATTATCCGGTTAAACTTTAAAATTGCCAGTCTATTATAAAGATGTATTTTTTCTTATTTTTCTAGCAAAGCCTGGATTTCCTTTTGGATTTCGGTTCCTTTATCGGCATTGTACCACTTTTGAATCTCCTCTTTGATTTCGGAGAAATCTGCCCCTTGCGCTTTCATATTCAAAAACAGCTCCTGGCAGGCTTGCGGTCTTGGACCCCAGACAGCCAAATCCTGTCCCTGTTCATTACGTATCACCAGAATTGGAATAGATTTACCTCCGTTGGTTAAATAAGAATCGATCAGAAACGGAGCGCTGTCACGCAGTTGGATATCCACGGTAATATTGGGATTTTTTGAGGCCATCTTCGCCAACATAGGCACCGAATGCGCTGCATCCCCGCACCAAGGTTCAGTAATAATGATCCATTGTTGCTTTTCAGTAATTGACTCCACAAATTGTTCAAAAGTCGACGTTGGTTCAAAGCGTTTTAACCAACGGCCCATTCTTGTCCAGTTCATTTTTGTGTACTGATAATATTCATCATCTTGATAGGTAGGGTGATTCTCAGGATGATTTAAGATATCTTCGAATTGTTGTAAGTAATTTTCAAACGTCATAATACCAATTTTGTGCAAAGGTAAATTTTACTTCTAACTTTTTCAAAAAACCTTCCGCCAACAATCTGTATTGAATGCAATAAAAAAAATGATGCTCAAAAAGTACATGTACAGCAAGAAAAAATGTGATTTCCTCTACCTTATATACCAAAGATTTTACATTCAGAAGAGATGTTTTACATTTATTAACGATTAAGTAAATTATATTTGAAAGATACAACCCGTACATGAAAAGATTAGTTCAATTAATACTTTTACTATTTATCGTCATCAACAGTGCTTACTCCCAAATAAACATCAAGGGGAGAATTCTAGACAAGGCGGATGACAAGCCCCTGACCAATGCTTCTATTATTTTACTGAACCGCGATTCAGTCCTCCGTTATTTTAACCGAGCCAATGAAGAGGGAAAATTCCAGGTCAAAAATATCAAACCCGGGAGCTATATTATTTTGGCCACGTACCCCAAGTTTGAACTATATAGTGATACGATCCAAATTGCAGACAAAGATCTCGATTTGCATGATATCAAAATAAATTCCCAAAGAAATGTTTTGCAGGAGGTGATTGTCACCCGACGTCTTCCAATTACACTGAAAGGCGACACCATCGAATATGATGCGGCGAGTTTTGCAACAGAAAAGAATGCGAAGTTAGAAGATTTACTACGCCGTCTACCCGGTTTTACGGTTACGGGAGACGGAAGTATCACTGCTCAAGGGAAATCAGTACAGAAGGTTTTTATTGATGGGGAAGAATTTTTTGGATATGATCCTAAAATAGCCATTCGAAATGTACGGGCAGATGCCGTTGACAAGGTGCAGCTCTATGAGAAAAAATCGGAGGAGGCTGAGCTGTCAGGTATCGATGATGGCGTAAGAATCCAGACAGTTAACGTTGTACTCAAAGAGAAAGCAAGAAAGGGTGTCTTTGGAAACATGGAAGCATTGGCTGGATCAAAAGAATTGTATGCGGGAAATCTCTTTGCGGCCAAATTTAATAAGACTGAGCGGATTGGCATCACCGCGAGTCACAACAACATGGGTAGTTCAAGCGGTCGTGAAGGCTCTCTACGGATGAACAACCAAATTACGGGCGCACCACTGAACACCAACCTTGGTGCCAATTATGAAAATCAGTTCTTCAAAAAAGCCCTAAAAGTCAATGCCAACTATGGTTACGACAACAACAGCAACAGGAATCACTCGGAGACTTACAATAAGAATGTACTACCAGACGAGTCCATTCAGGAAAAAAACAGCAAAAACGATAATGAAAGGCATAGTCGAAGTAATGGTTTAAGGTCAACCCTTAACATGCGACTGGATTCCACGCAAACTATGGAACTTCAATCCAATGCCAATTGGGCCAACAATTCTAATCTAACCTATACAGACAGCAAAACGGGCGACGGATCAGGTAATCCGATCAGCGACTTTAGGGAGAACAATCAATCCAATTCTTCAAGCTCCAACAATAATTTCCGTTTAAATTATAGAAAACGATTAAAAGCGGGTCGTTCTGTAAACCTAATGGTCGGGAATAACCATAAAGAGTCAAATTCAGACAGCAAAGTCTATTCGCGAACCTATTTCTACAAAACAGGAGATAGCACAATTATTGACCAAGACCGGCACGGACGGAATAGCGGAAATGACTTCAACTCGTCAATTAACTTCAATAACCGAATCAGCGATTACATTAATTTGGCGCTAGGTTATAGCTTTAATCATTCGAAGAATACGAACACACAAAATTCGACAGACAATATCACACAAAAGTTTGATTCACTGTATTCTCAAAATCAGATTGACAATAACACCAATCAAGGTGTTAATATTAACTTTTCTTATCGTAAAGAAAAGCTGGAAATCAATTTTTCAAACCGTACGTTCTACAAGAATCAAAAGTTAAATGATAGTTACAGATCAATCGATCTCGCCCGGAATTTTTGGGACAACAATTTAAACGTTGATGCGAATTATCGCCTTTCAAATAGCAAAAATATACGTTTAGCTTATCAAAGTTCGAATATCATCCCCTCCTTCGATCAGCTACAACCACTGCAACCTCAAACCAACCCTTTGTTTCAACAAGTTGGTAATCCGGACCTAAAACGCGCGGTGAACAATAATATTTCGGCCAATTATAATGCTTTCAGTTTATTGAAAGGAACCAATATCAATATCAACGGAAACTTATCTTTCGTTAATAATCCGATTGTCAACAAAACAACCATACTGGACAACTCTGCCCAGATTAGTACTTATGAAAATCTATCCGGTAAATCCAACTGGAATGGCGGTCTGAATATCAACCATATGCAGCCCTTGGCCAATCGTCGTATCAATTTTAACAAAAGTGCAAACGTTAGATTTAACAACAGCTATAGCTACACCAAATTTGAAGGCGGACAATCCGGCGGCGAGTTTCTGCTGAACAATGCAAAGAATACCAACTTTAGCCTAGGTTCAAGCTTAAATGAGCAAGATTCAGAAGGATTCGATTTCGACCTTTCTGCAAACGCAGGCTTTAATATCCAGCAAAACTCGATCAACACACAATACAATGCAACAAGTTTTCAAGGTGGGACCTCAGCCTATGTCAAATACTTTCTACCGAAGAAGTTTAATATCATGGCCAACATCTTCTATAGCTATACAGGACCTACGAAACTTTATAAGAAATCAATCAATCAATTTTATACCAATATCGAATTGGAGAAAAAAGTACTGAAAGATGAGAGCATGACACTCAGTGTAAAGGCCTTTGACCTCTTCAATACGTTTAACAACACACGCCGTAATGCGAGTGATACCAACTACTCCGAATCCGTTCAACAGGTATTGACACAGTATTTCTTGGTCGGTGTAAAATGGGATTTTAACAAATATCTAGGGAAAGGAAATGATTAAAAAAATATATTTAACCGTAATCATCTGCTGTTTGTGTGGCTTATCGCTTCAGGCGCAATACGCCTATTTTGGAAGTAGGGGTACCATTAGTTTTGACAAAGTCACCTACACAAAAGCACGCATACGGCAGATGTCCAACGACATGAGCTCGAAAGGGATGGACAGAGGTATGGGAATGGTCGAATATCTCGACAAGGTACCGGATTCACATACAGAAAAATTAAACTTCTACTTTGATGAGAATTCTACCGTGTTGATGCCCGAGGAAAGCCAGGGTACCGAAAAACAACGTGCTGAAGTAAAAATGGCTGCCCCTACGATAACTTCGGCCAATGGCAGAGGGGGCAGATCTCAGGGCGCGACCCGAATCGGAGGAAACCAAAGAGGACAATTTAGAGGTGGTGCCAACAAGAATGGCAAAGTCCTCTACCAGGATCTGAAAGGTGGTACAGCGGACATCCAGCTTGACATCGACGAAAAATACATTCTTTCGGAAACATTGGACAGCATCACTTGGCGTTTCACGGAGGAGTTCCGCAATATTGCTGGTGTAAACTGCCGTAGAGTCAACGGCGCCACCAAAGACTCACTTTATCTAATTGCTTACTATTCGGAAGAAATCCCAGTATCAGCAGGACCAGCCTTGAGTCATGGCCTCCCGGGAATGATATTGGGTCTTGTCATCCCAGAAATGCACATTCAATATTGGGCTACAAATATCGCCTATACCAATAAACTTGTTCCTTCTGATTGGCGGGATAAGAAATCAAAAAAAATGAAACTTGCCGAATTCTCGGAAATCTTTGGCAGATATATGCCACGCAATCGCCAAAACGAGTCAGCAAAAAAAAGGATATTAGAGCAACTGGTGTATTGAAAATGTCAGTTTGGCAGTACCTAAAGACAAATTGATGACAAATAGTGTTTTTTTTACAAAACTTTTGGATTGGCATAAGGGTTGATAATAGACTGATAGAATTTATTTAAGTAAAAAATTAAAACACAAGATATGTCTAAAATTATAGGAATTGACTTAGGTACTACAAACTCATGTGTTGCCGTAATGGAAGGTAACGAGCCTGTAGTAATTACGAACAACGAAGGTAAACGTACAACTCCTTCGATCGTAGCTTTCGTAGAAGGTGGCGAGCGCAAAGTTGGGGATCCAGCAAAGCGTCAAGCAATTACTAACCCGCATAAAACTATTTATTCCATCAAGCGTTTTATGGGACTTTCATACGATGAAGCTGTGAAAGAAGCTGAACACGTACCTTATAATATCGTTAAAGGTGACAACAATACACCTCGTGTAGAAATTGATGACCGCAAATATACACCACAAGAGATCTCTGCAATGATTCTTCAAAAAATGAAGAAAACAGCTGAGGATTTCTTAGGTCAAGAAGTAACTGAAGCTGTTATTACAGTTCCTGCATATTTCAACGACGCACAACGTCAAGCAACAAAAGAAGCTGGTGAAATCGCTGGTTTATCTGTAAAACGTATCATCAACGAGCCTACAGCAGCAGCTTTAGCGTACGGTTTGGACAAAGCACACAAAGACATGAAAATTGCTGTGTTTGACTGTGGTGGTGGTACACATGACGTTTCCGTATTGGAATTAGGTGACGGTGTATTTGAAGTTAAATCTACTGACGGTGATACACACTTAGGTGGTGATGACTTTGATAACGTAATCATCAACTGGTTGAACGAAGAATTCAAAAGTGAAAACAATGGCTTTGACTTGAAAAAAGATCCAATGGCATTGCAACGTTTGAAAGAAGCTGCTGAGAAAGCGAAAATTGAATTATCAAGCGCAACTTCTACTGAAATCAACTTGCCATATATCACTGCTGATGCAACTGGTCCAAAACACTTAGTTCGTTCATTATCACGCGCTAAATTTGAGGCTTTGGCAGCTGACTTGATCAAGAGAACAATTGCTCCTTGTGAGTCTGCATTGAAAAATGCTGGTTTCAGCAAATCTGATATTGACGAAATTATCTTAGTAGGTGGTTCTACTCGTATCCCTGCAATCGTTGAAGCTGTAAAAGCATTCTTCGGAAAAGAACCTTCTAAAGGTGTAAACCCTGATGAAGTTGTAGCTTTAGGTGCTGCTATCCAAGGTGGTGTATTGACAGGTGAAGTAAAAGACGTTTTATTATTGGATGTTACTCCACTTTCATTAGGTATTGAAACAATGGGTGGTGTGATGACTAAATTGATCGAAGCAAATACAACAATTCCAACTAAAAAATCGGAAACGTTCTCTACTGCTTCAGACAATCAGCCATCTGTAGAAATTCACATCTTACAAGGTGAGCGTCCTATGGCAACCCAAAACCGTACAATCGGCCGTTTCCATTTGAATGACATTCCACCAGCTCCTCGTGGCGTTCCTCAAATCGAAGTTACTTTTGATATTGATGCGAATGGTATCATCAAAGTATCTGCGAAAGATAAAGCTACTGGAAAAGAACAAAATATCCGTATCGAAGCATCTTCAGGTTTGTCTGACGACGAAATCAAACGCATGAAAGAAGAAGCTGAAGCAAATGCTGATGCTGACAAAAAAATGAAAGAAGAAGCTGACAAAGTAAATGCAGCTGACGCTTTAATCTTCTCAACTGAAAAACAATTGAAAGAATATGGCGATAAAATTTCAGCAGATAAAAAAGCGCCAATTGAAGCTGGCTTAACAAAATTAAAAGCTGCTTACGAAGCGAAAAACTTTGCTGATATCGACGCTGCTTCCGAAGAATTGCAAAATGCTTGGAATGCTGCCTCTGAAGAAATGTATGCTGCTTCTCAAGGTGGTGCACAACAACCTCAAGGTGATGCAGGTCAAGCTCAAGGTGGAAACCAAGGTGGTGATGATGTAACTGACGTAGATTACGAAGAAGTGAAGTAATCACTCCTCCTCATAAAAAAAGCTCCGGGATTAATCCTGGAGCTTTTTTTATGTCTATCATTTTCACTATCTCACTTCACATTCAACGAGATCCTGCTTATGGATTTCTAGCTACTTCTTATGCTTATAGTGACTTAATATTCCTTTGTCCAATGTCGCCCATATACCTGCTGGCATAGCCGCCTTCTTTAAGGCATTATTTGTCCAGGTATTGCAGGAATAAAACATGCTATAGGCTCCTTTTGCTTCATAAAAAGCGTCTGAGTCACCATACTGTGCGTCTGTTTTCACCAAAATAGTTTCCGCTTGATTTCGATCCAACGAATCTTCTATATACTTTATCAGATCCCGGTATTGGGATCTACTGATTTGATAAGCAAAACATAACTCATCCTGTTGAACCGAATTGTAATAGGTCACATGAATGGCAGACTCCCCCAATCCAAAGGCAGCAACAAAAGCCGTCGATGCTTTTAGATCCTTCCATTCTGGTGTATCCAAATAGAATCCTTTATCACCCCAACCGATACCCACATACCGATATCCGCTATGTTTCCCAACTGTATTCCCATAAGGAAATAGTTGCGACCAATCCATATCTTCGTTAACGACAGGCAATACAATATCGGTATGAATACCATTGGACTGAACAAAAACCTGAATCGTCTTCTCTTCGTCTATATTCTTCTTTGGAGCCGAAATCCTTGACAGACTGTATTCAGCAACAATATAGAGCACACAAAAAGACAACAATCCTAAAATAATATAACCAAACACCTTAAGAATTTTTTTCATCTAAGATCTATTTCCGCTCAATTAATCTAGCCCACAGGTCAAAAAAAACCTGTATTGCTTGACAATACAGGTTCAATATAAGCTATTTCTTTTAGCTCTTAAAATAACTTTTCAGGATATATTCCATCAGCTACTAATTTCGAAATCGATTCTTGTACGATAGGTTTATCTTCTTTATAAGTTACGCCAAACCATTTCGAAGACGTTGGGATCACTTTAAAATCAGCCAACTTATGTTTCACCATATAATCCGGTACGGAAGGAATGAAAAATTCTGCTTTTAAATTCTCCTTATTTTCCTCAACAAATGCAGGGAACATCGCCTGCGCCACTTCGAAAATCTTTGGTGTAAAACCCCAAAAATTCATCGAAACACGGGTTTTTGGATCTAGATCTGTTTCAACACCATTTTCTTCATAAACGATTTTACGATCGTCACCTTCACCTTTGTAGTATATATTTGTACGTTCAGTTACACTTTCCATGTGTCCAGAAGGGGTAACCTCACATACTCCGCGTGAAACATAACCATAATCAGACATGGTATTTCCTACCTGGAAGCCCATCAATGACATTTGCTCATCAGAGACTTCGGTTGTTAAGAATTGGGCCATTTTTTGAAAAGAATCCGAGCCATAGAAATCGTCTGCATTGATTACACAAAAAGGTTCATGCACTTTATCCTTAGCGCTCATCACCGCATGGGCAGTACCCCAAGGTTTAGTTCTTTCGATAACGTGACTAACACCGAATTTCGTTAGGTCAAAATCTTGAAAAGCGTAATCTACTTCTATTTTACCTTTCAATTTTTCATCAAATACCGATTTCATCTTTTCCAGAAATTCTTCCCGGATAATGAATACAACTTTTCCAAATCCTGCGCGAATGGCATCGTAAATTGAATAGTCAATAATTGTCTCGCCGTGTGGGCCAAAACCGTCTACTTGTTTTAAAGAACCATACCGGCTAGCCATTCCTGCTGCCAAAATCAAAAGGGTTGGTTTACTCATATTTAAATTGCGTTAATAGAATTTTCTTTTCGTCCGCAAACTTAGCTAAATTTGCCCTTAAAAGCAAATCTAGCTAAGTTCAGCTCCACCTTCAAAGGTATAGTATTGAAACGAAAAGAATCAAAAAATTATTGTTATTTCTTTTTTAAGAATGCGTTTAATAAACCCGTCGCTAATTTACCCAAAAACTTAACGCCTTCCCGTGCTAAAGTCGTTGTCGCAGTTCGTTGTGCAGCCTCCAAAGGCGTCTGTCTTCTGGAAGAAGGCCGACTTGCCTTCTCTGCTTCTTTTTCCTGTGCCGCACGTTGTTGTTCCTGCTCCGCTGCCTGCATTCTTTCATCTATGATTTCAGCTGCAGAACGATTTTCTTGTCGCTCCTGGTATTTAGCTTTCAAATCAGACTGATTGATAATCTGGTTGATTGTTGCATCAGCTGCAGGCCCCATCACGGCACGTGCCGGTACCAAATGCGTAGCAACAACCTCTGTAGGAATACCTTTGTCATTCAATACGGTAATCAATGCCTGTCCCGTCCCCAAAGCGGTCAACACCTGATCAATTTCATAAAAATCAGATTTTGGATACGTTTTAACTGTCTTCTTTAAGTTTTCAGCATCATTGGGTGTAAAGGCACGCAATGCATGCTGTACCCGATTTCCCAATTGCGCCAATACAGACTCCGGCACATCGGTTGGAGACTGTGTACAGAAGAAAACACCAATCCCCTTCGAACGGATAAGACGAATAATCTGATCCACCTGTGTCAAAAAGGCTTTAGGAGCTCCGTTGAACAGCAGATGGGCTTCATCAAAGAAAAAGACCAGCTTCGGTTTATCCAGGTCGCCAACTTCGGGCATATTTTTAAACAATTGTGCCAACAAACTCAATAAGAATGTAGAATACAGTATGGGCTGATCCTGCACATCGGAAATATTCAACAGGCTAATCACGCCCCTACCATCTACTTTTTGAAACAAATCGTTGATATCAAACTCTTTCTCGCCAAAGATATGAGCCAAACCTTGCTGCTCCAGGGCGACGATCTTACGCAGGATAGTTCCTGAGCTGGCGGAACTAATCTTACCATAATCGCTTTTGATTTCTTCGCTACCGGGTCCTTCTGAAAGGTAGCTTAGCAGTTTTTTAGTATCTGAAAAATCGATCAATGGCATTTGATGATCTTGCGCATATTTAAACATCGCGGCCAATACCCCTGTTTGTGTTTCATTGAGCTCCAGGATCCGGCCCAGCAAGACCGGTCCGAAATCTTCTACGGTAATCCGCATAGGAATCCCCTTATTGCCAGAAAGTGAATACAGTTCAACGGGAAACGACGACGGCTCAAACGGCACCCCCACAGCGTTTCCCCGATCAATAAGGGCCTGATTGGTGACACCTGGTTCTGCTAAGCCTGATAGATCGCCTTTGACATCCAGCATAAATACAGGTACAGAGGCATCCGACAACTGTTCGGCGATCAATTGCAACGTACGCGTTTTACCGGTTCCGGTGGCCCCGGCAATAAGTCCGTGACGGTTCATCATTTTCAAGGCTAAATTCACTTTCGCTTCAGCCAAAATTTCACCATTGAGCATTCCCGCTCCCAGATAGATAAATGCTCCTTTGGGATTATAGGAGGCCTGGACCTTCTCAATAAATTGTTCTTTATTTGCCATATGAAAGGCTTAATATTTATAAATCAAAAAAAATTGAAAACTTTTCAAAAAATAATCTCTTCGTCACAATTTCGTGCCAAATTTTATTTTTAGTGCACTATTAATTTGAATTTAACATAGAATTACTATTTTTACGATGTAAAACAGTAAGATTAAAGGTAATAAAAAATGTTAAATAAGAGATTTAGATTTGTGGCAGCATTCCTTTGTGCTATCATCTTTTTCACAAAGATGGCCATTTCTATTTCGCCTATTTTTTCCAACAGCTTAGATCAAAGCACCATCTTACAAGTCGTTTTACAACTGGAAATCGAAAACAATAACGGTGCAAGTAACGATACACTTGAAACCGCCTCAAAATTTTTCAATACAAAAACAGAAGAACCTATTGTATTTGAAACCATTACCGTTGAGAACCAAGGAAAACAGAAGAATTATCTTAAAAATGAGAAAAGCATTTTAGCTTTCCATCCTACGGTTCCAACACCGCCTCCTAACTGTTAATACAGGCATCCCTGAGTTAGGGATGTATTTCCATCGACCCGCATGCAAAAGATAAAGCATGTGCGGTATCCTTGATTTTTCTGAAGTAACCTTATCTGCTTTAGCTTGGTTGAGTCTTATCGTTGAGCTTTCTCAGCAAGACGCTTTGTCAATGCTATTGAAGGTCATATGATATAACGATACAAAGCTACAGCTAGCTAAAGTTTGCCTGATGAAAACTTTATTTATAGATAAACACAAATTTTATGTTTGGAACTCGTACGTCGGCTTTTCTGAAACTATCGAAAAGAGACTTAAAATATGACTTCCCTGCTAGTGTTGTGGTGTTTTTGGTGGCACTTCCATTATGTTTGGGAATTGCAATGGCCTCTGGTGCGCCATTGTTTGCAGGATTATTGACTGGTGTAATTGGTGGAATCGTTGTCGCTTCAATCAGTAAATCACCACTCAGTGTAAGTGGGCCAGCTGCTGGCCTTACCGTTATTGTCTTAGGTGCTATTCAGAGCCTAGGTGCATATGAAACCTTTCTACTTGCCGTCGTGATCGCTGGTGTAGTACAGATCATTCTTGGCATATTAAAAGCCGGGATGATCGGCAATTATTTCCCTTCAGCGGTCATTGTAGGTATGCTTGCTGCGATCGGTATCACAATTATCATGAAGCAGATTCCTTTGGCATTGGGCTTAGTGGAAACACATGCCTTCGAAATGGACAATGGACATGGTATTGGCGCCTATTTTGATACGATCGCCTCTGCGATCAACTTTGGGGCATTAATCATCTGTGCACTATCATTGGCAATCCTAATCTTCTGGCCATCTATTCCAAAGCTTAATAAGGTTCCGGCCCCATTGGTTGTCGTGATTCTGGGCGTAAGCTTAGCTTATTTTTTCAACGGTTCAGCGCTTCAATTGCATGATAAACAATTTGTTTTGGTCCCTATTGTAGGTTCTTTTGCTGAATTCACAGGATTATTTACCCTACCGGACTTCACACAGATTGTCAACAAAGATGTGTGGATAGCTGCATTTACGATTGCAATTATTGCAAGTCTAGAAACCTTATTGAGTATCGAGGCGGTTGATAAAATAGACCCTTACAAAAGAAATACGCCAACCAACCGTGAACTCGTTGCACAAGGAATCGGTAACATGACCAGCGGACTTCTAGGTGGTCTACCCTTAACATCCGTTATCGTACGCTCATCAGCAAACGTCAATGCAGGTGGAAAAACGAGACAGTCTGCTATCATGCATGGTATGTGGCTATTGGTCGCTATGCTCGCTATCCCAACAATGCTGAATATGATTCCTTTGGCCTGTTTAGCGGCTATCCTTCTCCATACAGGGTATAAATTGGCTAAACCAAGTCTATTCACCTCAATGTACAAAAAAGGCTTAGATCAATTTATTCCATTTTTTGTCACCATTGTAGCGATCGTGTTTACCGACCTTCTTATGGGTGTAGGAATAGGTATTGTCGTGGCGACATTCTATATTTTGAGAGCAAATATGAAAAATGCTTTCAAATATAATGTTGAAAAAGACAATGAAGAAGATAAGGCCGTCATTACATTAGCGGAGGAAGTATCCTTTTTGAACAAGGTTCCGATCCAACAGAAATTATACAGCTTACCAAAATCTATCAGTAAGATCCGCATCGATGGAACATTCAGTAAATTTATAGACAAGGATGTCATCGAAGTCATAAAAGATTTTGAGCAGAACGCGAGAAGTAAGGGAAAAGACATCGAGCTTTTGCAGGTTGTCTATAAAAAACCCTCCTCATAAGGGAAAGGTTTTCCACGTATCGCGTAAGCCATTACCTTCCATCGTTCTACCATCAATCCTTGGTTGAAATAAGAGGAAGGATTATTGAACATCAAGAACAGATTTTCAATAAAAAATAAGTTGTTTGAAGTAAACAATGAATTTAGACATTTGTATTATTATAATAAAATCGAAACGATGCCTTTGGGCAAGAGTGAAATAAGAAGAATATGGAAAATAAAGATTTAAAAATAGGATTTGACAATATCATAAAGGGAAATAAAGAGTGGATGGAATTTGTAAAGAATGACGCTACGGGACGCTTCCAACAACTTGCTAAAGGTCAAAATCCGGAAATTCTTTGGATCGGTTGTGCAGATAGCCGTGTACCCGCAAATGAATTGACAGGTACAAAGCCAGGGGAGGTTTTCGTTCACCGTAATATTGCCAACATGGTTATTCACTCGGATATGAGTATGCTTTCCGTATTAGACTATGCCGTGAATGTGCTGAAAGTAAAACATGTGATTATCGCTGGTCACTATGGCTGCGGTGGTGTTGCGGCTTCTTTAAGCCGTAAGCAGTATGGTATTATTGACAACTGGTTGGGCCATATCAAGGATGTCTATCGCTTACATAGCGCAGAGATCGATGCGATCCAGGAACATGATAAAAAAGTAAATCGCTTAATCGAGCTCAACGTACAAGAACAGGTTTTCAATCTTTGTGCGACGTCGATTATCCAAAACGCATGGAAAGAGCGTAATGATCTTGCGGTACATGGAATGATTATCAATATCGGCACGGGAGAATTGATCGATCAACATTGTACCTTTACCAATAATGATGAGCTAGGTGAAGTCTTCGCTTATAAATAGAGTAGTAATAAAAATCGGTAAAAAGGGACGAAATTTCGTCCCTTTTTTATTTCATATCCCAACGTTATTAAGTCTCTCCATTCCAACAGATACAGCTGGCATATTCAACCACTCATGCTAAGCCGAATATCTACGATCTGCTAGCTAATATTTCACGGCGAATAATTAACTTTGTATTATGAGTGAAGAAAAATCATTAAATTTTATCGAGGAAATTGTCGAAGAGGATCTTCGTACAGGGAAGCATGGCGGACGTGTATTGACACGTTTTCCTCCTGAGCCAAATGGTTACCTCCACATTGGTCACGCCAAATCCATCTGCTTGAATTTTGGATTAGCACAGCAGTATAATGGCAAGACTAATCTACGTTTTGATGACACTAACCCTGTCACTGAGGACACTGAGTATGTTGAAAGTATCAAGAAAGATATTCAATGGCTTGGATTCCAGTGGGCAGAGGAATTATATACTTCAGATTATTTCGAGACACTATATAGTTATGCCGTTGATCTAATTAAAAAAGGTCTAGCTTATGTCGACGACAGTACTGCTGAAGAAATTGCAGCAGCAAAAGGTACCCCAACAGAACCGGGTGTTCCAACTCCCTATCGCGATAGGTCTATTGAGGAAAATCTAACCTTATTCGCGGCTATGCGTGCCGGTAAATACCAAGATGGTGAAAAAGTGCTACGCGCAAAGATTGATTTAGCTAGCCCGAATATGCATTTGCGTGATCCTTTGTTATACCGCATCAAACATGCACATCACCACAGAACAGGGAATCAATGGTGTATCTACCCAATGTATGATTTTGCGCATGGACAATCAGATTCCATTGAGAAAATTACACATTCGATCTGTACGTTGGAATTTATTCCACACCGTCCACTTTATGATTGGTGTATTGATAAATTGGAGATTTTCCCTTCCAAACAATACGAATTTGCACGTTTGAATATGACTTATACCGTCATGAGTAAACGTAAATTGCTGCAGTTGGTCAATGAGAAGTTTGTTGAAAGCTGGGACGACCCGCGTATGCCTACGATCTCAGGATTGCGCAGAAGAGGGTATACACCTGCAAGTATCCGCAACTTCTGTGAAAAAATCGGTGTTCAAAAACGGGAAAACATGATCGATGTCAGCCTTTTGGAATTTTGTATCCGTGAGGATCTCAACAAAACGGCATGGCGCAGAATGGCTGTTCTTGATCCGATCAAATTGGTGATCACAAACTATCCTGATGGTCAGGTCGAGGATCTTGTTGGCGAGAACAATCCAGAAGTCGAAGGTGGTGAAGGTTCACGCTCTATTCCATTTTCAAAAGAGCTCTGGATAGAGCGCGATGATTTTATGGAAGATGCACCAAAAAAATTCTTCCGTTTAGGCCCTGGGCTTTCCGTACGTTTGAAACATGCTTACATCGTCACCTGTCATGATTTTGTGAAAGATGAAAACGGCAATGTAACGGAAGTTCATTGTACGTATGTTCCAAACTCAAAATCAGGAGAAGACACTTCGGGATTAAAAGTAAAAGGAACAATCCACTGGATCTCGGTTCCACATGCAAAAGAAGCCGAAGTGAGATTGTACGACAGATTGTTCAATGATGAAAATCCTGCTGCTGCAGAAGATTTTAAAGCATCGATAAATCCTGAAAGCCTACATATTATTGAACGTGCTTACATTGAACCGGATCTTGCAAATGCAACCCCGGGGAAAGGATATCAGTTTATACGATTGGGGTATTTTACCTTAGATACACATTCAACTCCAGCTCATTTAGTCTTTAACCGTACGGTTACATTAAAAGACTCTTGGGGTAAGGAAGTAAAGAAAAACGCGTAAAACCGTAACCTATAAAAAGAAGAGGTTGGAAGTGATTCCAACCTCTTCTTTTTATGGTGTATTCTTATCCCCAATATTCTCCAACATGCCGGATTTATATCCCCATTAATCTTGCTAAACTACAGCTCTGTCAACCTCTTGAAACATCCGCGCTCATAGCATAAAGCTTCGCAAAGAATCCACTCCTGCTCGAAAATGACCACCTTTTATCAGGTTAGCCCGTTCTCAATCCAGATAACTGCTTGAAAACTGCCTGCTCTTTTACTTTCTTCGAACTGAAAAACTACAAGAGACGATTTATGCCCTCCCGTACTTCTCTTTTTTTACAGCAGTAATTTATAAAGGTACATCATCTGCAATAAGAAAAACATCGTATCATTCATTTTTCAACCTGATTATCGTCACTCTTTTGCCGTGATTTTAGCAATAGTTTTACAGCAAACAAAATACCCTTAATGATATGAAAAAGCTACTTTTAATTGCACTAACACTCACTCTAGGCGCACTAAGTTTACAGGCACAAACAATCCCTAATCAACGCTGGCAAATGAGACTCAGAGGTGTGACAGTCATGCCAAACGAATCGGCCAATATTAATACCATAGGCGGAGACGTCGACATCAATACGAAATTTATCCCTGAACTGGACTTCACCTATTTCTTCACAAAAAACATTGCTGCGGAATTGATCCTTGGGACTACAAAACATAAAGTTAATACAACCGGTTCAAATTTAACTGCCATTGGTGGTAGTTCATCCAGCAATGTCGATCTTGGCAGTGTATGGCTCCTTCCACCCACACTGACAGCTCAGTATCATTTCTTCCCCGATGGTGCCATTAAACCTTATGTAGGTGCAGGAATAAATTATACAATATTCTATAGCGTCAACGCGGGACAAACGGTAAAAAATGTAAAATACGATAATGCTTTCGGTTTTGCGACTCAACTGGGAATTGATTTTAAGCTATCTGAAAAATATTTCGTGAATTTGGATGCGAAGTACATTCTTTTAAAAACCGATGTCAATGTTGATGCATCAAATCTTGCACCTAACTTATCCATACCGGCAAAAGTTGACATCAATCCCTTCCTGCTCGGCTTTGGTGTCGGCATGAAATTCTAATCATTTGGCTCATTCCCTATCCTATATGTATCGAGGCCTCTTCCAATATTTTAGAAGAGGCCTCATCTGGTTTTTTTACCTCAAGTATAGCAGTCAATTTACCGTTTAGGCAGACCGCGTAAATTTGGTTCAGTGTGTCATCAAAATTATTCTACTCCGTACCAATTTTGATATTGCTGTCTCAAGCGCTCAACACGTGCCAATCGCTTGGTATCTTTTGCTTCCAATAAAATAGCCTTATACCGGTCTACAGAGTCCAAACCGGTCTGAATATCATTCCACTCGAAGCTCAGGTTTTTCTTATCCGACACCAACTGATGTAGATACTCCATATTTTCAGCCACATAATCAAGGTTTCGGTCCATCATCCTGTTGGCTAGCTGAGGTTGTCCCGAACGATATAGACTGTCGATAATATCGGCATAATTGATGGCATCCGACATCGCATATACGCGATCTGGTAATTGATCGTATGCTTTTTTTGCTACTTCCCCAGCTTGTTTGACCTGACCATTGGCCAAGAGCATCCGGGCGGCTTTTCCAAATATATCACGGGCGTACATACTTGTAAAGCGAAACGAATCTGTATCTAAATACTGTGCATTTTTAACATTGCCCCAATGATACGTATGCATAATATTGTTATATAATGCTTCCATGTTAACTAGCCCGGCCTGCTCATTTCGTTTTCCTGTCGACTGATCTGTAGCAGCGACGGGCATCAATCGGGAAGTAAAGCCTTCATTGACCAGGTATTTATCCAGGCCCAATTTAATGTCACTTGGCAGCATGTTCGAAAAATATATTGGTCTGTCCCAATGGTTATTTTCAAGCACCGATAACAAGGTTAAATCCGCCCTGGTCAGATGATCATTCGGAATTTCCCATTCCATTGCAGAAACAATAGCGCCCTGAAAATAAGCTGGAACCGCTTTTTTCTTAACCACCTCCTCTTTATCAATGCGCAATTGGACCTTCTTGGAAGGGAAATAGTTTTCCATATCACCGGAATTCAACTGAACTTTATACTCGGGATCATCCGATGTGACAAACTGTAATAGTTGCTGTATATCTACCGCATTGTCAAGTTGTCTATCCACAAAAGGGATATAATCACGAACGCCTTTTTTCGTCTTTTCAGCTGGGATCGTCACGGGAAGACCTGCCGCTTGATACGTCGGCTGCTTGGCCTGTTGCATATACCAATCGCCAGTCAGATAACTTAATACCACAACCCGAACATCCGGACGTACTCCTTCCACTTCTTGCAAATACCATACAGGAAATGTATCATGATCTCCATAGGTAAATAGAATAGCATTTGGAGCACAGGATTCTAAATAATTACGTGCCATGTCCCTTGCCAGCGATTTTTCAGAACGATTATGATCATCCCAATTTTGATGGGCCAAAATAATGGGACCGCCCAATAAAGCGAAAGAAATACCTGTCGCTAACGCATACCTTGTTTGTACAAAACGGTTGAGAAACCGAACAAATGCTATTGCTCCCAGTCCGATCCAGATCGCAAACGCATAAAAAGATCCTACGTAAGCATAATCTCGTTCCCGAGGTTGCATAGGAGTTTGGTTGAGATAAACAACGATCGCTATTCCCGTAAACACAAACAGTAAGGTCAAGACCAAGGTATAAGGTTTATTGTTCCGGTACAACCAGATCGCTCCGGCTATTCCCAGTAGCAGTGGAAGGAAAAAATAGGTATTCCGGCTCGGGTCATGCTTCTGTGATTGGGATATTTTATCTTGCCCCCCCAAACGCCAATTATCCAATGGTTTAATCCCCGACAACCAGTTGCCGTCACTATAGGTCCCATACCCTTGCCTGTCATTCTGTCTACCGACAAAATTCCACAAGAAATATCGGGTATACATATCGCCCAGTTGAAAATTAAAAAAGAACTTAAAATTATCAGAGAATTGTGGCTGCTGCCCCTCCTTCAAATTGAGGTAACTCCTATAATAAGCTTGATGGGCTCCATCTTGACTATATATGCGGGGAAAGAAAGTTTCCTTATCAAACGTATACTTATCGACCTGACTAAAAGGAATATAACCTGATTCATCTTTGCGATAACCGGTTTTACTCTCGACACCAACGACCTGTGAATCATAATTGGGTCCTTTGAGTAAAGGTTCCCGGATATATTGCTCCCGGCTCAGATAACCCAAAAAAGAAAACACATTGTCTGGCGCATTATTGTTTAACGAGGGATTCGCTTTTCCACGGATCAAAACCATGGTATAGGAGCTATACCCAAATAGAATAAAACAAAAGACCAGTAGTCCGGTATGGAGTGTATATTGCTGCTTTTTATAAGAATAATATAGGCCATAAATGAGGAAGCCCCCCAACAGCAGACACATGAAGAAGATGCCTGAGCCAAAGCCCAAACCTAGCGAGTTTACAAATAAGAGATCCACTTTAGCAGCTAGACCGACCAACCATTGAATAATTCCCCACAAAACGGCCCCCAAGATCAGCACTCCTACCAGGAAAGCTTTTACTGTACCTTTCGCATTAACCTGTCCTGCTCTTCTGAAATAGACAACCATCGCTATAGCCGGGATTGCCAACAGATTTAATAGGTGCACTCCGATTGAAAGGCCCATAACAAAAGCAATAAAAACCAGCCAACGATCGCTACCTTCTTCATCTGCACGCACTTCCCACTTTAAAATTGCCCAAAAAACAATCGCTGTACACAATGAAGACATCGCATATACCTCAGATTCAACAGCCGAATACCAGAATGAATCACTGAAGCAGAAAGCCATTGCACCAACTAAACCCGCAGCAAAAATTTGGAAATAATTCGATAATTGAACTTTCTCTTGCCTGTTGAGTATCCTTTTGGCAATTGCTGTTATCGTCCAGAATAAAAATGTAACAGTAAGCCCACTGCAGATTGCGGATCCAATATTCATCCAATAGGCAATTTTACCTGCATTACCAAAAGCCAGGTTGGAAAATATATTCTGAATAAGAAGAAATAATGGTGCTCCCGGTTGGTGTGCCACTTCTAGCTTGTAGGCACAGGCAATAAATTCACCACAATCCCACCAGCTTACCGTCTTTTCAACGGTGGCGATATATACACATGTAGCAATTAGTCCGCAAGCAAAGCCGAGTAGAGAATTTAATCTAGTGTACTTCATAAGGTCAATTTGGTCTATTGTTAAAATCCTTTTTAGCACTTTAAGTTAAAAAGTTATCCTGACTCCAATAAGTTAATTAACACTATTTAACACAAGTATCTGACTATAAACAGGCTACTCAACCCTGAATATAGAGACCGACCTAAACCACACTATCGAAATTATGGACTTATTTCGGGCTTTCACAACTAATATTACAATAAAAAAAGGAAGCTTATTGGCTCCCTTTTCGTATTATTTTTATGAGTTAGGCTAGTTTTTCAACAATTTTCTTTGTTGGACCAGGATTACTCATCGTATAGAAATGTAATACCGGAGCGCCAAATTTAATCAGCTCCTGACATTGTTGCACCAACCACTCCTCACCGACTTGTCTGACGTCGGCATTCGTTTTACATGCTGAAACAGCATCGCTCAGTTCCTCCGGAATATCTAAATGAAATATCCTTGGTAAGGTCACCAACTGCTTTTTCGTTGTCAATGGTTTTAATCCTGGAATAATAGGCACATGGATTCCATTGTCTCTACATTTTGTTACAAACTCTTTGTATTTTTCAACATTAAAGAACATCTGAGTCACAATAAACTCTGCTCCCATATCGACTTTTTGTTTCAGATATTTAAAATCAGTATTGAAATTTGGCGATTCAAAATGCTTTTCGGGATATCCCGCTACTCCGATGCAAAAATCAGTCTTTTCCGATGTGATAATGTCTTCATGCAAATACTTTCCTTTATTCATATCAGTTACCTGTTCCAATAGGTCTGTTGCAAAAGCATGTCCACCATCGCTCGGTATGAAATCGGCATCGCCTTTACGTGCATCTCCCCGCAATACCAAGACGTTATCTATCCCCAGGAAGTTCAAATCGATCAGGGCATTTTCAGTTTCCTCTTTTGTAAAACCACCACATATCAAATGGGGCACCGCATCTACTTTATATTTATTCATGATTGCAGCACATATCGCCACTGTCCCAGGACGTTTACGATAGGAAACGCGTTCCAGTAATCCACTCGCATGCTCTTTATAGATATAATCTTCCCGATGGTAGGTTACGTCGATAAAAGGAGGTTTAAACTCCATCAGTTCATCCATGGTTTTAAAAATACTTTGGATGCCCTGCCCTTTTGCCGGTGGCAATAGCTCAAAAGAAAACAATGTTTTTCCTTTGGCATTCTGGATATGATCGATAATCTTCATTAAAAAACTGTTTTTAGTTTGGTTGGCTTACATCGAAACGCACAAGTCGAGGAATCGTTTATCTACATGTAACTTATCTTTCCCACATGGAGTAGGGTAGAATTTAGCACCTTGAACAATACAGGTTGCTAAGGCTTCAACGGGTCTAGTCCCTCGGCCTTTCTCTATAAGCGTTGCTAATATCGTTTTAAAAAATCAAAAGACAAAAATATTTTTTCGAAAAGGCAAAAATAGCGGCAAAAAGACTGCAATAAATGCGGCTTCAGGTTTATTCCCAGTCAACAACAGGAATTTACGCTCCACCAAAAGTAAAAGACTTAAAAAAACAGATAAAATTAACGATCGAGGATCATCGACAGCGAAGATATTGACTATGCCACAACAGGATTGGCTAAAGATTCGCTGCCAGGGAATTCCGTAGATTTTTGAGATAAAATGTGATCAATAAGAGTCCTGTAACATGGTACTCCTCTTTCGATCCAAATTTAAAACCATCAAATAAATATTGATAGGCGACTAATGCATTTTTTTCGTTGTAAAATAATTCCTTCCAAGAATCGGGAACATCTGCCCATGCCTTGAGCACAATGCCATTCTCAGCATAAATAATGGGTGATTCAACACCATCCATTCGATAATCGTGATGTGTACCAGAACTTGATATGTGTTGGAAATAAGCGATAGAATAATCTACAAAATTCAATGCCCTAGCTTTTATCTCCTTTTCACTTTCTGATTTTACAGGGGCATTTCGCCATAGATTCACTTGGCTATCAAATTTGCTGGGGGTCTCCCGGATAGGGGTTTTATCTAACGCAAAGTTGATATAAAGTCTTTCGCTAGTGGGTATACGTGCTGAGCTAAACTGTGAAAAATCACCTCTCAGCTGAACAAAATCGCTTTTTACCTTAATAATATCTAATGCGAGGCTACCTTTTTTCTCATCGGTCAATTCTAATCGATCGCCGTTGAATCTATACTTACCGAAGAGTAAGATATCATCGATCGCCATGACAAACTTGTCTTTATCATGGAGAGAGAGAAAGGACCGATATATCGTAGGATCATTACCATAGGTATCTGCCTCGACATTTTGGGGTGATTCTCTTTTTACTTTATGATACTCTTCATTTGAATAGCCCAATATCATTTGGTAATTGCCTTCAGGAAAGTCCTTTTTCTTCCCAAAGAAAGCACAAGAAGACAACGAGAATACGAATAGCAGCAGTAATAACGGTTTCAAAATCAATCAATAATTATGGCCAGTAATAATATACAGACCAAGATAAGAAATTACTGCAATAGTTCGTATACTGCTATTTATTTGAATAAGCTCGGGGATATGCTTATTCTTTATAAAGATCCACCAAGCCTTCTGGCAATTCAACTTCAATGATCTCCTCTTCGCCATCGATTCCTAAGATCAAATCATCAGACAACGGGAACATCAGTTCTTTACCGTCCATATTTACCGAGGCGACAAATTGTTGTGGAAATTCCTGGACATCTGTTATTTGCCCCAGTTCACCATGGTTTTCATCAATCACTAAAAAACCGATTAAATCAGTATATCTAAAATCATCTGGATCGCGCTCGGGCATCTTATCATTGGAAAGATATAGCTTTTTACGGACAAGTACTTGAGCCTTATCGATATGATCCACATCCTCAAATGTCACATACGCTGTACTATTTTTTTGAAATTTAATGGTATCAACAAAATAAGGAACAAGCTTTTTGTTCACTTCCACAAAGACAACATCGATATTCAAACTCTCGTATTCCTCGAATTCAAAAAACAGTTGTACTTCTCCTTTAAGACCTCTTGTTTTACTGATGTAACCGATGTAAAAGCTTTGATCAATAGTCATATATTTCGTATTTAGCGATTAGCTGTGAGACATGATTTGGCAAACCATTAGCCTATTGGCTGTTTCAAAAAAAGCCGGCTCAAGATTGAGTCGGCTTTCTCGAATACTTTATGAAAGAATTAACCTTCAGTTTCTTCTGATGCAGGAGCTTCAGTCTCCTCAGCAGCAGTTTCTTCCGCTACAGGAGCATTTTTAGCAGCTACAGCAGCAGCTTTTTCTTCTTTTTTCTTAGCTTCAGCAGCTAAAGCAGCTTTTCTAGTTTCAGCTTTAGTTTGTGCTAAACCATCTTTTTTACCAGTGATTCTTGCATCATTAGCTTCAGTCCAAGCTGTAAATTTAGCTTCAGCAGCAGCTTCATCAAAAGCACCTTTTTTCACACCACCTTGCAAGTGTTTTTTGTAAAGAACACCTTTGTAAGAAAGGATAGCGCGAGCAGTGTCAGTTGGTTGAGCACCTTTATTCATCCAATCCAAAGCTTTTTCAAAATCCAAAACGATAGTTGCTGGATTTGTGTTTGGGTTGTAAGAACCAATACGTTCGATGAATTTACCGTCACGTGGAGCGCGAGAATCCGCTACGACTACGTGGTAAAAAGGACGTCCTTTTTTACCGTGTCTTTGCAATCTGATTTTAGTTGCCATTCTTTAATTTTATTTTATGTATTCAACATATCCCCCGAGCTTCATACTAGAGGGGATGCAAAGATAGTTATTTTTTTTTAATCATCATTATAATTTAATAAAACTTCACTGAAAACGACAGGGTTAGCTGTTTTCAACAAGCTCTTTCAAGCGTAACACCTACCCCTTAGACCTTCGTCTTTTCTTGCTTCCATACAGCATCTACAACGAACTTTTCAAAAATCAAGGCACTAAACAGCTCCTTTATTCAAAAGGACATCTTTACCAAATGTAAACAGGATGAACGGTTTGGGTACAGTACCTTCGAAATAGTCATCGACATTTTTGCCAATTCACTTTTTACTTTCTACCTTCATTCTATGAAATCTGTTGCGCCATTAAAAATACTAAAAGCTTCAGCCGGTTCGGGAAAAACCTTTAGCTTGACTTTACACTATCTCACACTCCTACTCTCCAACGAGAATAGCTATAAGGAGATTTTGGCGGTGACATTCACCAATAAGGCAACCGCCGAGATGAAGGAACGCATCCTCTCGGTGCTCCATGGCTTGGCAACAGGCAATCGTACCCCTAAAATTGAAGATTTCAGAAAGCTTTTACTCCAGCAGCAGCCAGATTGGAATCCGCATCTGGTACAAGAGAAAGCTTTTCGGGTTTATCGACGTATCCTACACGACTACAGTCATTTTACCATAAGTACAATTGATGGTTTTTCCCAAAAAGTCATTCGCGCATTTACCTATGAACTCAATCTTGATGCTGCTTATAAGATTGAAATGAATGTCAATAAAGTGAAAAATGACCTTACAGTCATGCTTAATCAATTGCTGGATGAACGACCCGACCTACTGGATTGGATTATCGCTTATGCGGAAAAGAAAATAGCAAAAAATGAAAATTGGAACTACCGCCAACAATTAATGGGTTTGGCAAGTCTTATTTTCTCTGAAAATTTTCAGGAATTTGATGGCTACATCAATTCTGCCAATCCAAAGGAAGTTTTTAATCTTCTCAATCAGGAAGTTGAACAGAAGATAAACTCCTTCACGGAAGCGCTCTCCATGACAATTGAAGCCTTTAGTGAAACATTTAAGAATTTTAATATCTCCGAAAGTGACCTGAAAGGTAAATCGCGCAATAAAATAATCTCCGCTAGCAAAACCAATAAAAAAACGGAAAAGCTAAGCGCTTCCGAAATTGCCAAGGTACTGGAAAAGTATATCCAGTTGATCGACAATGAAGATGCTTTTACAGATAGTGACAAAAATATACGTCATGATCTTATCGCCGCACTCGGGCCCATTCTGGCATCGTTCCAAAAGCTACACGATAATCTATCGGCTTACATTGCTTATCAAGCGGTACAAAGTAATCTCTATTACCTACGCCTGCTCAAGGAAATGAGCGATTTACTGACGCAATGGCGGCGGGACAATGGTGCTCAATTAATCTCCGACTCGCAGATTTTATTAAACAAACTCGGACTTGATGAAAATAGCGATCCAACATTTATCTGGGAGAAGATCGGCAATCGATTTAACTACTTTTTGTTTGACGAATTTCAGGATACTTCGCGTATTCAGTGGAAAAACTATAGTCCGCTATTGATCAATGCATTGGCAGATGCCAAAGGCACAATCAGCGAACACCTGATCGTTGGGGATGTCAAACAGAGTATCTATCGCTGGCGGAATGGGGATTGGCGTATACTCCTGCAACAGGTAGAACAACAGGTTGGTCATACCTTTCACTTAGACGAGGATAGCAAAACCACCTTTATCGAAAACGGAAGCCTCGACACCAATTTTAGAAGTCTTCCAAATATCATCCATTTAAACAATTACCTCTTTAGCAGTATTCCCCAACATCTGCAACAGGTACTGAATGAAAAAGTATTCGAAAGCCTCGATGAAGAAGGTAAACAATGGTGGATTTCTGCTGGCAATGACAATATGCTGGTCAAAGCTTATGAAAACAGCCAACAGGAAGTACCTGAACATAAAAAAGGGAAACTTGACCAATTAGGATCTATTGAAATCTCCTACATTCCTGTCACTGATGGACGCTACAGAAGAAATCAGGTTATTGAAGAATCGTTACTACAACTATGTCAAAAAATAGGCGACTGGCTCGGTAGCGGACGATATCAGGCGCAGCAGATCGGCATCCTGGTACGGAGTAATGTGCAGGCTAAATTGGTCATCCAAAAGCTCATGGACTTCAAAAAAGAGCAGCAACTTACATTTGAAGTGATATCTGGTGATGCTTTATCCTTAGCGAGCAATGATGCTGTACTATTATTGATCGAGACGTTGAAGGCTTTAGTCTATAATTCAGATAAACATACCATCCATAAAGCAAAGATGGTCTATCTCTACCAGCATATTCAAAATAAGACAATCGATCAGAATGCATGGTTAAAATTTGCGAGCAATGACATCCGCGCACTTAAAGATTATCTCCCTGAGGCGCTGATTGACTCGTGGGAAATGGCACAGAAACAGCCTTTAGTTCATTTAATTGAAAAACTCATTGAAATCTACGGTTTCACAACCACAGACAATATCCACCTCCCTTACCTCCTCGCATTCAAAGATATGATCTCAGCTTTCTCCACCAATGGCGAACGTGGCATTATACAGTTCCTGGAGTTTTGGGAAGAAGATGGCAACCGGGCGGTGCTCCCTTCCAACGGAGAAATTAATGCGATCGAGGTAACAACAATCCACAAATCAAAAGGTCTAGCCTATGACGTTGTGATGATTCCATTCTGTTCCTGGGATCTCGATGGCATGATCAATGGCGATTTTTGGATAGAGACCTCGGATACTCCTTTTGCCCAATTGGGAAAAATCCCAATAAAATATACATCTACAGTCGGCAAATCTGTATTTTTCAAGCAATATTTTGAAGAGATGCTGTTCAACTACATGGATGCACTCAACACATTCTATGTAGCAACAACACGTGCTGTTGAACACCTCTATATTACGGCACCTTCCTTTAAAGAATCTGTTGACAAAAAAACAGGTGAAATTACAGGATATGATATTAAAGACGAATATATCAGCGATGTGCTCTATCAAGTCTTGGATAGCCCGATAGCTCCGTTTGCACTGGAGGAAAAAGGTGTACACATCGATCAAACGATCGAACAAAAAAAACATCAGACTCAAAAAGACAATATTATTTCCCTTCGCCATTACCCCATTTCCAAAGAATTGGAAATGGCCTTAGAAAAATCGAGTACACGTAACATCAATGATATTATGATGCTGGAGAAAGCCGCGCAGTACGGTATATTGGCCCACGATATTATGGCTCAAATTTCAAAGGAAGAAGACATCCATAAACTGGTACGCCAACTGATCCAGGAAGGAATCCTTTCCAAAGAGGAAGAGCCTTTTCTCATGCAGGAGATCAATCAGATCTGGAAGCACCCCATGATCAATAAATGGCTCACCGGAAACTATAAAATCTGGAATGAAGCAAGCATTATTACCGCCAAGGGTGAGACCATTCGTCCCGATAAAGTCTTCACCTCCGTGGAAGAAACAATCGTTCTGGATTTTAAATTCACACAGACAGACTATATTGGGCACAAGTATCAAGTCGACAACTATAAAAAGAATTTGGAGAACCTTGGCTATAACAACGTTAAAGCCTATCTCTATTATGCGAAATCAAATCAATTAACTGAAGTAAAATAATAGCACGATGCAGACAGCCTTTCTAAAATTAGTAGCAGCAGACATTCAAAAACGTTTTGGAAACGATCTGAGTGAAATTGCCATCGTGTTTAATAATAAACGGCCGATTACCTACCTCAAAAAACATCTTGCCGAAGTGTATGGTCAGGCGATCTGGTCGCCGCAGTTTTTTACGATTCAGGAATTTTTCAGACTTTCGACCGATGATACCGAAGCCAGTCCTTTAACCCAATTTTTTCATCTGTTTAATATTCATAATGAGTTATTGGTAGCTGAGGGCAAGCAACCAGAAACGCTGGAAGAGTTCTATCCCATTGCCGAAATTATATTGAGTGACTTTGGTCAACTGGATTATGATCTCGTTCCCATCGAGCAGATCTATCTAGAACTTTATGACAATACCAAAATCGACATTGCTTTTCAACATCTCACGCAAGAACAGCAAGGGTTTATCCGTCAATTTTGGCAGTCCTTTTCTATTGCGGGGCATAGTGGAGTACAAGAGCGCTTTCTTCAACTTTGGAAAAGACTGCCCGTATTATATGATCGGTTCAAAGAAAAGCTCAAAACAGAAGGACAAACCAACTATCCAACAATCTACCGTGATCTGGTTGATGGCAAGGCTACGAATCAGCAGTTTGCATCTTCCTTTCAGCATATCCTTTTTGTCGGTTTCAATGCTTTAAATAAAGCCGAGGCAAAATTATTTAAACAATGGCAGGACAAAGGCAGCGCACTATTCTACTTTGATGCCGATGCCTATTACCTGGAGGACACTATGCAGGAGGCGGGACTTTTTATCCGTCGAAATATTTTTCAAACAGGTTTGATCAATGCCCTTGGCGATAGCCCGAACATTATAGGCAATAGAACCTCAACCGTAAATCTATATGCCAGCACCGGAAAAATCAGCCAAACAAAATTGCTCTATGATATCCTCGAACAGCACCATAACATGGAACAGACCTCTGCCATTCTTCTAGCAGATGAAAACCTACTGGTTCCTTTGCTACAGAGTCTACCCGATGTCAACCCCAACATCACAACGGGATATCCACTGACGCAGTCTCCCATTTTCGGCATCCTGGACCTATGGATGGATGTTCATTTGGAGATATCACAGTTCAAGAGACGGAAGATTCCTTATCAGGTCATAGAGACCTTTATCAACCATCCGCTCAGCATGGTTTCTTTGGCAGATAAACTTCAGATCCAAAAAGAGATTGCCGACAAACAGCTCTTTGAGATCGCATTTGAGGAACTTCATCTCAAAAGCTCCCTGCCTCAGTTTTTTGTGCCAATCGAAAATTCTGCACATTTGATCCCTGCGCTCATTCTGATCGTCGATGACCTATTGCATAGCATCTCTTCTCAGGAGCGCATCCGCCAAATTGACAACAACCTCTTGATCGAAACAAAGAAAACGTTAAATCAGCTGCTACTGGGCTTTGAAACAGTTGCGCCCTTAAGCATCAGCTTCCAGATTGGCTTGATTAAAAAAGCAATCGCCCCAATAAATTCGGCGATAGAAGGAGATCCCCTAGAAGGAATTCAGATTATGGGACTCTTGGAGAGTCGTTGTTTAAATTTTGACAACGTATATATTTTAGGAGCAAATGAAGGCATTCTACCAAAGACGTCCAATTCACCTACCTTTATACCCAATAGTCTAAGAAGCGCTTATGGCCTTCCCATATTGGAGAATCAGGATGCCCTGTCAGCTTATTTATTCTATCGCCATTTTCAATACAGTGAAGGAATACATATTTTCTACAATGGCTTAGTGGACGAAAGCTCTACCGGCGAAGAAAGTCGCTTTATCAAACAGCTGGAGTTTGAAAGTAAATTTCAGTTTGACCGAAAAATTCAACAACAGACCATCCAATTTTCCGATAAAGCGCAAGAGATTGTCATAGAGAAACGTGGTGAAGTCTGGGAAAAGATGTATCAGGATTTTATCGTCAACCAGAAAAGGATATCTGCAACGGCTCTAACAACTTACCTGCAATCCCCGCTACAGTTTTTTTTAAAACATATTGCCGGCATCAAAGAACCGCCTTCAATCTCTCAGGAATTTGAGATGAATAAACTGGGAACTGTCATCCATAATGTCATGGAGAAGATATTCCTACCTTTCAAGGGCCAACAGGACTTTACACCGACAACTGTCTTACGGCACGAGATAGACAAAATAGAAGCACAGGTGATTCGTGAAATAGGCCTGCAATATCAGATCGAATTAAAGACAACACATGATTTAAACAGCCTGCAGCGGATCATGCTGAAGATTGCCTGCGAGTATGTCAAGATGTATCTTGAATATGACATCAACAACTACAAAGCATTTCGGATTATTGAACTCGAGAATGACCACGATTATGTACTGCCCTTTCCTATTGAGATCAATGGAGAAGAACAACAGGTCACACTTTACGGCATCATTGACCGTGTAGATGAGGTCGTAACACACGACGATCGTATTATCAGTAGAATTGTCGATTACAAAACAGGTGGAGACTCGATCATATTCAAAGAAATCGACCAGGTATTTGCGCCAAATACCGAAAATAAAGCAATGGTGCAGACGCTATTCTATGCCTATGTATTTGAACAAAAGACAGGAAGAAAACAACTCGAGCCCCATCTCTATGTCGCCCGTAAAATGCGGGAAGAAGGGACATTATTCAGTGGTAAAGAGGGAATATTGACTGATGAATTCCTTGCTTTCCAGAAAGAAAATTTTGTCAGATTTATGCGAGATATTCTTCAGGAAATCTTTAACCCTGATCTCCCATTTCGGCATAACCCGGACTCAATGATTTACCCAAGCGACCCTTATACATTATTCTATCGGGAAGCTAGCAAATGGGGCGATGCAGAAGAATGAATATAGCAAAGACTTTAAGGAGAGGTCAAACGAAATGCTGTACAAAAAATACATT
Source organism: Sphingobacterium paramultivorum (assembly GCF_014109745.1). NCBI lineage: Bacteria > Pseudomonadati > Bacteroidota > Sphingobacteriia > Sphingobacteriales > Sphingobacteriaceae > Sphingobacterium > Sphingobacterium paramultivorum. Next base: position 5,364,354 of record NZ_CP058555.1, on the reverse strand, counting down.
CTAAAAACAAAAGGGGACATTTTACTGTCCCCTTTCTATATTAACGTTTATTTCTTTTAATTGCATTATTGGCTCGACGTTTTGCTGTATTAATTTTATAATGGAACCAATGGTCTTTGAAGATCTTTCGCATCGTATTGTCAAAATGCCTTGTGATAAACAGATTACGCGCCCCCTGCAATTTCTCGCTGATCGAATTTGCTAAAGCCCTAACAGAAATCGAATAGCCTTCTGTCTCATATTGAATATAATGCCACCAACCTGCCGGCATATATAAGGTCTCTCCAGGATGAATAACCGCTTCATAACCATCTAAGTACTTAATCCCGGGATATTCCTCTTCACTACTATATTTTGGATTGGCAATACTATGAAAATTGTATGGCAATTTATACATCAAATCAGATTGATCATTCGGAAAAAGCCAAATACGTTTTAATCCTTGAAATTGAGAAATAAATACGTGTGACATATCAATATCGAAATGGTTACGGGTACTTGACCCCTCTCCACCAAAGAACATAAATGGCAACCATTGCAATACCTTACCTCCTGTGACATCGTTATAAATAACATCGTGTTTCAGTTCAGGACGTATTTTGAGTAGATTGAACAAAAACAACCGTAACTCTGTAGGTTCTTTTGTGATCAGATCCAAATATTCTGCAAATGTCATATGGCCAACAGGAGCACTGGCAGCACGGTCCATTGATTCTTCCTCTTTTCCATAGACATCTATCTTTATATCTCCTGCGATTTCCTTAAAGTAATCATAACTCCATTTCTTCCACGCTGGACTTTCTGCACTTATAAAATCTGATATAATTACAGGAAAACCTGGTTTCAGATAATTCTTTAAAAAGTCCTCTGATTGAATGCCCGAAATTTTATCAACTTGCTTTAACTTCACGACTGACTAATTTTGCTTAATTACAAACATAAAAAAATATTTCTATCAAATTTTAAAAATACTGCCTATGCTTTATTTTTAATTGGAATAAATTATTCCAAGCAATTTAATAGAAATATACTTAAAATCTCAATGACCATCGTCACTTTTATTACATTTTAACATCATCGATTCGACTCGCCACCATTTCTATACCCCCTACAGATAAAAATACAATTCATTTATCTTTCATACAATATGAACATACCTCACAAATTGATCATCCGGCCAATTCGTAAAATTGTCATCGTACCATTCCCGATTCGGAATGATAAAACTCAACAACAACGCCCGTAAAAGTCTTTACAGATCTTTGCGGACCTTAAACTGCATAAATAACAAAAAAAGGGTCTTAAGAACCCTTTTTTTGTTATTTACCTTATGTTAGGTACTACTTATTTACCTTTTTGATATATTCTTCTACAGCCATCGTCATACTAGGAGCTTTTGGTGTTGGAGCAGGGATATCTAAAATCAATCCGTGATCTAAAAGTGCCTGTTGAGTAGAAGCACCAAATGCTGCAATCCTGGTATTATTCTGCTTAAAGTCAGGGAAGTTATCATATAAGGACTGTACACTTGAAGGGCTAAAGAACACGATAACATCGTAGAAAACATCTTTCAAATCAGTCAAATCGCTTACAACAGTTCTAAAAAGCACAGCTGGTGTAAATTTATAGCCGTTTTGTTGTAACCAATTACTTGTTTCCTCATTAGCTACATCCGAACAAGGGAACAAGAAATTCTCCCCTTTGTGTTTTTTCAATACCTCTTCAAGGTCTTTCGCGGTCTGTTTACCAAAGAAAATCTTCCTTTTTCTATATTGAATATACTTTTGAAGATAGAGGGCAATCGTCTCTGAAATACAGAAATATTTCATTTCTGCAGACACTTCAAATCGCATCTCTTCACAAATTCTAAAATAATGATCTACAGCATTTCTACTCGTAAATATTACGGCAGAATAATCTGCTAAATTAACCTTATCCCTACGCACATCTTTGGCAGGAACTCCTTCTACGTGTATAAAACCTCGAAAGTCTAATTTTAACCCGTATTTCTTTGCTAAATCATAATAAGGGGACTTATCGTTTTCAGGTTTTGGTAAAGTCACCAGTACACTTTTTACCTTCTTTGCTCTTTCTACGTCTGAAGTTTGCATATTAACCAGTTTTAGCTCAATAATCTTAACAGTATTAATATTGGTGCTATTTCTAGGCAACAAAGGTACAAAATTAAATAGGAAATTGAAAATTTATACATAGACATAATATGAGCCGCGGTCTTAAGAAATCGATAGAAAAAGAGTAAAGCCGCTCCAACGATGGCCAAATGCAGCACAATACCTACTGATGTCAAGGGTACAAGGCTCAAAATTAATAGTACAGGAAGCATTAAAAAAAGTGTATTGAAATAAATCAGATACAGCACTGTCACATACTCCTTTACTAGCTTTCTAATTTCAAAAACAAAGGATAAAAATCGGATGAAACCGATTTTTAGCGCAAATAAACTGCCCACCATTCCCGCCGTCTTCATATAATTGGGGAAAGTAATAAAATCGAATCTATTTAATTCATACGCATAGAATAGACTTACAAATAAGCCTATCGCCCCGGAGAATAATACGAATAGAAAAATAAATGGCCAGGATGTCAAAATCGTATCCTCTTTGCTTACAGAGAGTAAAACCCGATCATCCCAGTAACCCTGAAAAACCAATTTGATATCAGAGGGAAAAAATACCCGAATCAACCCAACACCAAAGATCAATGCAAGAACCGTAAATAGAATCCAGTTTTCACGATGAGCCTTGAGTGTCCCATATTGCCGATCCAAATTGCTTTTTCTCAGTTCACCCTGAAAATACTGCTGTACATCAAAATTATAAATGTTATGAACCCTTAAACCTTCCCCGTTCACTGTTACGATCCGATATTGATCTTGTAACGCTGGGTTCAAGGACGCCAAAACTTTTTGGTTAGGCGTTTCGACAGAATCCCTGACAACATTTAGACTATCCGTCCTAACGATGCTGCTGTCCTGAACAACTGCCCGTAAAGTCCGTCGCTGTGCATTTGATCCTGTTATTGAAAATAGCAGGAATACTACAAATAGAAAATGATATTTGAAGATAGTTACGCTCATTAAAATGAATTGTCTCTTAACGGCAATGAAATGTTCAACAACCGTCTATATTCGAAACTCTTAAATTGTGGTCGTAAAGTTAGGATAAAAAGTTATATTGCATTCAAAAAATCTTCAGAGAACATGTACAAAGAAATCACACGTTGTCAATGGTGCGGATCTGACCCACAATATGTAGACTATCACGATAAAGAATGGGGACGACAAGTCCGCGATGACAAAACTTTATTTGAATTCTTGATCTTGGAGTCTGCACAAGCTGGTCTAAGCTGGATCACGATTCTTCGTCGAAGAACGGCATACCAAGAAGCTTTTGCCAATTTTGATGTTGACCAAGTCGCTGCTTATACCAACGAACATGTTGCTAGACTTTTGGTCGATTCGGGAATCATCAAACACAGGAATAAAATTGAATCCACCATTACCAATGCGCAGCACTTCAAGAAAATCCAGGCAGAATATGGTAGCTTCTACGACTATTTATACACCTTTTTGCCCGAAAAACAACCGATTGTCAACCACTGGACCAGTTTGCAACAGGTACCTGCAACTACAGCTATTTCTGATAAAATAGCAAAAGACATGAAGAAAAGGGGATTCAAATTTTTCGGTTCTACCATCTGTTATGCTTATATGCAGGCCGTTGGAATGGTGAACGACCACATCGAAACCTGTTCGTTTAAATAGCTAATCATTAAAATACGCATAGGTTTCGCAAATACTAATTTATAGAAATCAAAACAGATTCTCTACACCATAAAAACAGACCGTTAAGAACAGAAATGCAGTATATGAATCAAATCGACCTAAAACAAAACCAATTGGTATTAAAAGAAAAAAGAGGTCCGCTAATTGCCAGACTATTCATCTATTTACTTACCATATTTTCTATAATTCTACCCCTTGGTGGCGTCACTGTCAATGTATCCAATAGCGGGCTGACAATTGTGAGTGTTATCATGCTTGGCTTATTTGGATTAATAGCATACTATATGCTCCGTGTTTCATTATGGAATACCTATGGCGCTGAAATTATTGAATTTCAAAAAAACAAAATCAACTACACCGCCGACTACCAATGGTTTAAAGGAGGTCAAAAAGAATTTGATTTTGAAAAGATAGACTTTACAATACAAAAATCAGGCTATGAGGAAGATAACAAAGGTGTCTTAGTCATTAAATTTGATGAAAAGGAAATATTTGAAACTGTCTCTAAATTACCCTTGCCTGATTTAGAAATTTTACGCATAAATCTAAAGGAATTATACAACGATCAAACAATTGAATAGATCAAAATTCTATAGTTGCAATCTAATAATCACTTATTAGTACATTAGACTGCTACGTTTTTATAAATATCAGGGAGATTCCGACAAAGACCATTAAAGTCCATACCATACCCAACGACAAATTCCTTACTTATTTCAAAGCCAACATAGGTCAATTCCTCGAAATGATACTGCAGCGCCTCGGGTTTCACCAGAAGTGCACAGGCAATCACACTCGCTGGATTCAATTTTTTCACGGCATCCAATGTATACTTCAGGGAATGCCCAGAGTCAACAATATCTTCTACAATAATCACATCACGGCCTTCAAGATCAATACCAAGTCCTAAAAGCTCGTTTAATTCAGATTGCCCCGTTCCAATATAAGACGCCAACTTAATAAACGACATCTCACAAGGAACATCAATTTGCTTAAGCAGATCTGCCATAAACATAAAACATCCGTTCAAGACACCTATAAAAACAGGCTGTTTATGTTCATAACGCAGGCTTATATCAATCCCCATCAAGCGCACTCGTTTCTGAATTTGCTCCTCTTCAAATAAAGGTTCGAAAAGCAGTCCGTCAATTTCTATCTTTTTCATGCTAATATTCTTCTTTCGTCACAGGCACTATTTATGTGCGTCGTTTTCTTTTTCCTCTTTTTTACGCCCCAATATCTTATCAAATAGCGATCGTTTTGGTTTCTCCTGCTCACTAGCCTCCTCATCTTTCTTTTCCGTCAGATCCATTTGTTTTAGCTTCTTTGGAACAGATACACGCTCAAGATTATCTGCAGGAGAATTACTTTCGAGACGATCGAACAACAATGGATCATCTCCCATATCAAATACATCAACAGAATCGACCACAGCTGGTCTTGCTGCTCGCAGATGCGGCTGCAGAACAACTTCATAAAAACCATAATTTGAAGTTGTTGAATCCACACTAATCTGCCCTGTTTTGGTCATAATATGACCATAGGTATTAAAATAGCGCAACATATTCCCTTTCAGGTGCCCTGTCCAGTCAAAAAAGTTCAATCCCTTTTTAGGACGCGGAACAATGCTCGACAAAAATATACTTTCTCCAAGGCCTAATTGCGCCGGTGTTTTCCCAAAATAATAGCGTGCAGCTTCGGTAATACCATATACATTATTGCCCCATTCGATGACATTCAGGTAAACCTCGTACATGCGTTTTTTACTCACTTGCTGAGAGCGTTCCATCAGCCATACCAGCAAAATTTCTTCCAGCTTCCGCACCACGGTCTTATTCCGATTTAGAAAAACATTTTTCACCAGTTGCATTGATATCGTACTTGCCCCTCGTTTAAATCCTTTTTCCTTGATATTTGTAGCAATGGAGAGCTTAAAAGCCTTCTCCTCAAAGCCCTTGTGTTTAAAGAAAAATGGATCTTCTGTATTGATCAAACTAATCTGCATATAACGAGATATTTGATCTATAGGTGTAAAATTAGGGTTTTGAGGTCCGACAACAATCTCCCGCATCGGCTTACCATCTTCATAGGCGGTATACGTGAATGGTGTATTTAACATCGCAATATCGGCCTCCCCCCATTTGACGACTTTTAAATCCTTATCATCCATCTTAGAAGAGAAAAGAAGCTTTTCGGGCTTTTTGATTTCGAGAGCAAAGTTCAGATCGTATTGAATATGCCCCTCCACCTGAATACCGTCTAAGCCAGGAAATAATCCAACTGGCATGGCATCAAAAAAGTGCTGAGCCTCTATCCTATCGGTATGAATGGCAAGGAAGAGTTCTTTTTCCGGCTTGTGCACATATTTGATATAAGGAGAAAACACAAAATCTTTGACCTGTACGGTACTTTCTTTGCTTACTTCAATCGACCATGCTCCGATATTCAATGCACCTTGCATTCTGGCCTCAGGAAAGATAACATCTTTACTAGAAATACGCCAGTGATTTACTTTCAGATTTTTAAATCCCCATTGCCCATGCAACTCCAGTAACTCCTTATTTCTTCTATGAGCCTTGTCCAATCGGAAGGATATTTCATCAAAACTTACCGCAAGACCAAATTTGCGCTGTAATAGTGGAAGATTTACCTCCTTCTTATCGGAAAAAAGACGAAGATCACACTCTTGATTATCTGAATCAATCGTTCCGGTCAGATTCCAAGCTGCCTCATGGTCATTTAGCAAGAACTTCGTTTCCATATCTCCGCCGTCTATCACAGCAGAAGGAATAACAACGCGTTGTGAAGTACTGTCGTCACGATAGGAAAGTTCAAGGTTTTTGAGATCGAGATCATTTGGAATCTTAAAAAATACATTTTTCAACAATCGATCTGCCAAGGCCGCCAGATTCTGCTTTGGGTTATCATTTTCAACAGTATCCTTTTTCTGCTTTTTGAACAGGAAATCGTAGTTACTGATCGAATCCTTTTTAACAAGAGAAACCTTCCCATTATCTAAAAGAACTTGTCCTAACTTCACATCCCCAAATAACAAAGGCCATAATTTAACAGATACTGTCAAATCATTGATTTGGGCTAATTGATCTCTATTTTTGGGCAATAGCTGTATATTCTTAAACTGTACGGCATTAATCCCCTGGAAAGCATAATATTGAATCTTCAATTCCATATCATACTTTTCAAGCAACTTCGCTTTCGCTTTGTTGATTGCTCCCATGAGCATGGCATCTCTTTTCTGATAAGCATACGTGCCTACTGCGATCGCCAAAACCAAAATAGCAGCTAAAGCGATATAAAGCCATCGCCATTTGCGGGACTTAAAAGATGTTATAAATCGATTGGACATAATTATTACTTAATGCAAATTCGTGCATATCAACAGTCAAACTTAGATAAATTTGGCTGCATATACAATTATAATTCACTGAAACCAGGATGGCCTTTATCCCTTTCTACAGTCCGACAAAATTATTTAGAAAACACCTTGATTACCCGAAAACGAAAACGTACTGGATAACGGATCTTTCCTAAAGATTAGGAGTACGATACAGTAATCTTAATCCCATTAAAAAACAAAGAAATGACATGAAATTGATCCGCAATGAGTAGTTTTGTAATCCATGATTACAAATGAATAATAGATGGTTACCAAAGAACAAATATTAAATGCATTATCCTATGTTGAAGAGCCTGATTTGAAAAAGGATCTTGTAACATTGAATATGATTCAAAATATCGAGATCGAAGGTGAAAAAATTTCTTTCGATGTCATTTTAACTACTCCAGCTTGCCCGCTTAAGGACCATATTGAACATGCCTGTCGAAACGCCATAGCCCATTTCATAGACAAAAACCTCGAAGTTCATATCAATATGACTTCCAATGTGATCGGAAAACAAGGTGCGCAAGTCTCAGGTATTAAAAACATCATCCTGGTATCTTCAGGCAAAGGTGGAGTTGGTAAATCTACTGTTGCCGCAAATCTTGCGCTTGCTCTCCATGCTAAAGGTGCTAAAACAGGACTTTTAGACGCCGACATCTATGGTCCATCTCTTCCGATTATGTTTGGGCTTGAAGGCGCTAAACCAGGTTCAGTTGAAATGCCAGACGGTCAGGTTAAAATTGAACCGCTTGAAAAATTTGGACTGAAATTACTTTCAATAGGATTTTTCACTGATCCAAACCAGCCTATTCCATGGCGTGGCCCGATGACAACCTCGGCCATCAAGCAGCTTTTTAACGATGCACATTGGGGTGAACTGGATTACTTGGTTGTTGATATGCCTCCAGGTACTGGTGACATCCATATCACCGTATCTCAGACATTCCCTATCGCGGGAGCGGTCATTGTCACAACCCCGCAGCATGTTGCCCTGGCTGATGCTGTAAAAGGAATTGGAATGTTCTTAATGGATAGCATCAATATTCCATTATTGGGTGTCGTGGAAAATATGGCCTATTTTACACCAGCTGAACTGCCAGAGAATAAATATTATATTTTTGGTAAAGATGGCGGAAAACGTCTTGCAGAAGAATATAAAGTTCCTTTCCTAGGTGAAATCCCTTTGTTAAAAGGCATTTCTGATGCAGGAGATAATGGTTTCCCTGTTGCCATAGATACCGAAGATCCTGTAACGAAATCATTTTTAACGATCGCAGAGAAAGTTGCCCAGCAACTTTCCATTATCCATAGCCAGGGGAGATAGTTCGTTAATAATGTGCTCTTGCGCTTCACCATAAAAAAAGGCTTTCATACGTATGAAAGCCTTTTTTTATGAAATGTTATCTAATTATTAGATAGCAAGCTCCAGCAATACCGGGCAATGGTCGGAATGGACTGCATCCGGCATTATGCTGGAAGATTTGATTTGTCCCGCCAAAGGTTTTGAAACCATATTATAATCAATACGCCAGCCCAAATTCTTTGCACGAGCCCCTGCGCGATAGCTCCACCAACTATAGTGGTGTGGATCAGGATTTAAATGGCGAAAAGAGTCAATATACCCCGAATTAATAAAATTCTCCATCCATTCGCGCTCTTCCGGAAGAAATCCCGAAGAATTTGCATTTGATTTTGGATTGTGAATATCGATGGCACGGTGACAAATATTATAATCACCACAAACGACCAAATTCGGTTTTTCGATCAAAAGCTTATCGCTATATAACTGAAAATCCTCCAGAAAACGGTATTTAAAATCCTGTCTCACATCTCCTGTTGTACCTGATGGAAAGTAGGTACTCATCACTGAAACCTGATCAAAATCAGCACGGATAACACGCCCTTCAAAATCATAATCTTCATGACCGCAACCATACTCAATATGCTTAGGTGTGATTCGCGTAAACAAGGCGACTCCGCTATAGCCCTTTTTTTGAGCTGGATACCAGTAATGCTCATAGCCCATCTGCTCCAACAAAGCAATTTCGGGAATTTGATCCGGTGTAGCTTTAATTTCCTGAAGACATATGACATCCGCATTTACAGTTTTCAACCAGCCTAACCAATCTTTCTTCAAGGCTGCACGTAAACCATTCACATTATAGGTTACTATTTTCATTTTTTGAGTATTGAGATTCTAAATAATAGGGAAAAAAGCGCTTCAATCCCTGATTTGCGACTTCATAAAAACATTAATAATCCTTAGAAGAGAACAGATCACCGATTTTAGAAAAGATACCAGTCTGAGGTTTTAGACCCTTTAATTCCCGCTCTAAGTTTAACGCTTCTCGCCTCGTTAGCACATGCATGTTCATCTTTTGGTCGACTTCTGGTCTATCGTGCTTATCTGTTTTCACAGCTGCAATCTGATCAATAACATCCACTCCCTTGACCAACTCACCAAATACAGTATAATTCCAGTCTAAATGTGGCGCACCGCCAATAGTCGTGTACGCTTGGCGTTGGGCTTCCGAAAATTTCTTACCATTCATCCGTGTTTGCTCCAAACGATTGAGATCTTCAGGGGTGAATACTTTTCCCTGAACAAGATAAAACTGAGAACCCGAAGAAGCTTTTGCGGGATTGTTATCTCTAGCCGCTCCAATAGTACCTTTTTTATGGTATAGACCATCTTCGATCTCCGCAGGAATGGTATACCCTGGCCCTCCATTACCCAGCTGCGCTCCTCCAACGGCATTTCTTGAGTCAGGATCGCCCCCCTGAATCATAAAATTCTGGATGACGCGATGGAACAAGGTTCCGTCGTAGTATTTACTTTTTGCTAATTTCACGAAGTTATCCCGATGTTTTGGTGTCTCATTGTACAACCGCAGCACACAGGTCCCCTTGTCAGTAACGATCTGTACATATTTAAACTCGGGTTTAGCCGCAAATGCCAAAACCTGTAAAAAGCAGAATACTGCTATTAAACTAGCCTTTAAAAATCTCATCTGTTAATAATTATATGTTCCCATTTAGAACTTCCTATCTTTTCAATTGTGTTATCTTCTAGATAACGTTTAATTCCTCAAAATAATTTATGATCAACGACTTCATAATCAGTTCCTGTTCCAAAAGAGTATAGTTAGGAATAGGTTTTACCAATTCCCAATGTGGCCACCCTTCTTCATCCAGACCTTTCAGATTATAAAATCCCATAGCACTGAAAAGACGACACGTCGCAATGTGCATCAATTCTTCTTTTTCTCGTTTTGAGAATTTTTGGGCACCTTTCCCCAATTCCTGAACACCAATAAGGAATAAACAGACCTTGATGTCAGGCTTTTCCATATCGAATAGCGAAGCAATTTCACCCTGTAGGATGCTCCACTTCTTGTTTACTTCTGCTGCCTTCATTTTTTTGTTTTAAACAAACTAAGATAAATTTACGATGATTTGCAAGCAAATTAACGCACAGATAAATACAGTTATACTATTGGATTCCCCCCTTTGGCAATAACCTCTGCACAACGTTGATCAATCATCTGAAACACTGGATCGAACAAATTATCATCAAAATACGGATCAGGAACAACATCATCTCCCAAAAACAATTTAACTTTGTGCAGATCTTCCTTATCAATCACCTGAGCGCATACATCCGCATAGTTTTGTCTATCCATTACAAATATAAGATCGTATTCGGAAAAAAATTGCGGTTTGAAATGCCGAGCTCGCTGACCGGAAATATCGACACCATATTTCTTTGCAATTGCTATAGCTCTACGATCGGGGGCTTCACCAATATGCCAGTCGCCTGTACCCGCCGATTCAACAACCCAGTTTAATTGCTTATCTGCTGCTTTTTGTTTCAATATACCATGTGCAAGGGGAGAACGACAGATATTTCCCAAACAAACCATTAAAATCTTCATCTCTATAATTTTTAAAAGCTATCAAAGAGTAGCCATACCACGCTATGATCCAACTAAACGGTGCAAAGAACGCCATTAGCCGACATAATCAGGCTTTCGCGCTTGTCAATAGCAAAATATGTAATAAATCACAAGGCCAGAAGGGCCCAGCATAAAAAGTGCTGGAGCTGTTTCGGCACTTCATTCCGCAAAATAGCTAAACTAAAATGATTAAGGAAACAACCGGCTTAAAATTGACTTACTTCTTACCAAGTGTCCTAGCTTTCCCATAAAGTCCTTCTGACTCCGTATCCACCAACAGCAATGAAAACAGACCGGAGAACTTTGCTGTCCAATAACCAAGTTCAATGAAGCCAATGAGACTAAACTCTTTTCATTAAACCAAGCGTAGCGAGCTGAATGATATCGTCATAAAAAATACGATCAATAACACAAAGCATAAAAAAGGTGGCCTAACCTTACGGTTAGAACCACCTAAACTATATTAATCAACCAATTCTTAATTCAATGTTTAATATTCTACAGGGAAGCTCAATTGAACAGCACCACCTTGCGGAGATACTCCTTTCAATCGTACAATATTACGTTGCGTTGCACCAAGCGCTGTTTCAACATCATCTACTGTATTGACCGCTTTTCCATTCACCTCTGTAATGACCAGTCCACGCTCTACACCGAAATAATCAAAGATGCCACCACGATTCACTTGGGTCACAACAACTCCAGAGTTTACACCCAGTTCCTTTTTCTTCTGAGCTGAAGCAGGAATAAAGCTTGCCCCTAATTTATTGTAAATCTCCGTTGCACTTTTAGAAGCTTTTCCTCCTGTACTTGCAGTCTTCAAGGATTCTTCACCTTTCAATGTCATAGTTACTTGTTTTTCCTTACCATCACGTTTGTAAGTAACATTGACCTTATCTCCAGGACGCGCACGACCTATAGTTTCACTTAAGACAGGTGAACCTGTAATCACTTTTCCATTAATCTTGGTCAAGATATCTCCTTTTTTGACACCTGCAGCCTCTGCAGCACCGCCACCAACTACATCTTGAACATATAAGCCATCCACATCTGTAAAACCTTTTTCCTTGGCCAATTCAGGTGTTATTTCAGTATAAGTCACACCAATATAACCACGTTTTACATTACCGTATTCGACAAAGTCATCAACAATCTTTTTCACCAAATTGACCGGAATCGCAAAACCATAACCAGCATATGTTCCTGTTGGAGAGGCTATGGCGGAGTTAATACCAATCAATTCTCCAGAAGCGTTAGTCAAGGCTCCGCCACTATTCCCTTTGTTGATAACCGCATCTGTTTGAATAAAGGATTCGATCGCTGAACTTACTGGGATTTGATCCTGTCCACCACCAAATGGATTACCACGTTGTTGTTGACCTTCATTCAAAATACCAATCTGACGACCTTTAGCACTAATGATACCTGCGGTCACTGTAGATTGAAGTCCAAGCGGATATCCGAAAGCCAGTACCCATTCACCGACATTGACATTGTCTGAGTTACCCAATTTGACAACAGGAAGGCCCTTACCTGACACTTTCAACAAAGCCAAATCGGTATTCGGATCACGTCCGATCAATTTAGCTTCAAACGAACGCTTGTCTGTTAGTACCACTTCAATTTTATCTGCATCTTCCACGACGTGATTGTTCGTTACAATATAGCCATCATCGGAAATAATTACACCTGATCCAGATGCCTGTACGGGTTGCGACTGCATTTGACGACGTCCACCACCTTGTGGCATGCCAAAAAACTCTTCAAACATATCGAACGGAGAACCCTGCGATTGCTGCGACCCCTTACGGCTATAAGTAGTCTTAATATGTACGACACCCGGTGATACCGCCGCCGCAGCTTGGGTAAAATCAGGATTACCTGTAGAGGACATTACCCCTGTTGGATTGTTTGCAAAATAAACCTTTTGTTTGTCTTCGAAAGACATACCATCAAACTTCTTATTCTCAATAAGCTTGTAACCTCCTAATGCTACCGCTCCACCGAAAACAGCTGTTAATAGCGTTAAACCGACCTTATTCATAAACTTATTTTTATTTTAAAATGTCTTAATATAAGCTGATAATTTTTGCTCTTAAAATTACCGATTTTATTCGGATATGTTCAAATGTAATACCATTTCGAAGCCTTCGGAAAATCCGACACGTTAAAAAATGTTAATTACTAGACAAATGCAATCATTTTAACAAATCTTAACTTTTCTCCGTTTTTTTGTAACAAAAAAACGTACTTTTGTTACTAAAAATCAACGTAATGGCATCAAAAGTAAGATTTTCAAAATATCAGGGAGCAGGCAATGACTTCATTTTAGTAGACAATCGCGACAATGCATTTGACCGCGCAGATGAAGCATTGGTAGAAAAGCTCTGTAACCGCAGGTTTGGCATTGGTGCCGATGGTCTAATGCTCTTACAAACCAGAGAAAATTACGATTTTGAGATGATTTATTATAATGCCGACGGCAGAGAAGGCAGCATGTGTGGTAATGGGGGCCGTTGTATCGTCGCTTTTGCACACGACTTAGGCATTATCACTGACAAAACTGTCTTTTTGGCAGTAGACGGCATACACCATGCCTCTTTATCAGCAGACCTTGTCAATCTCCAGATGATCGATGTAACAGATTTTGCCCTGGATGGAGAAGCCTATCTGTTACAAACAGGTTCTCCACATTATGTTGAGTTTGTAAAAAATCTGCAGCATAAGAATGTCTTCCAAGATGGCTACGCAATTCGCAATAACGCTACTTATGGAAAAGAAGGCATCAATGTAAATTTCATTGAAGCTGAAGGAGATGGTTATTTCCTCCGTACATTTGAGCGCGGTGTTGAAGATGAAACCTATGCCTGCGGCACTGGAGCAACTGCTGCGGCCATGGCTGTCGCCTTGCAGCAAAATTTAGAAGGTGATATCAATATTCCTATCCGAGTATTGGGAGGACAGCTTTATATCTCCTTCCATAAGCAGGGCAAGCATTTCACAGAGGTGTTCTTAAAAGGCCCGGCACAGTTTGTCTTTGAAGGGAACTATTAGATTTTTACTCCTATAGCGATCAAGGTTAATTGCAATCCAAATTTTCCATCCAAGAAAATCAAGATTGGAATATCGCCTGCTACCCTTGGTGTTCACGTATATTTGAGTACAACGCTCTTCATGTAGTTAGGTATTAGATTTTAACCAAACGCTAAGCAATCACCAGTAACCGATTTTTAAAATTTCAACGCGCAAATTGCGATTAATGGTATATTTTATTGTATATTAGATACCTTTATTTATAAGGTCCGCTATTTTTAATGCAACAGTCAAAGTCATTTCCAGTATATAAAATCGTTTATTCTATATGTGAGCACCCCTATCTTGGCTATCTTATTGAGCCACACATGGTCAAACTCAATCCCAATGGGACTTACTCACTACGCTATCAACGTATATTTAGCAATACTGTCGATGCTTACGCCGCTGAATTGGATGAATTAGATTACAAACTAATTCGATTGCTCGATGAAATCGAACAAACTCACCTCATCAAAAAATACTACAAAAAAGCAATTAGACCTGTCGATTTCTTTTCCAAAGTTTTCGATAAAAAGCTATATGAGCTTCTTCGTCCTAAAATTGATGAAAAAATGATTCAATTTTTTGAAGCTGTTGGAGACAAACCGCTTTTCATGATGAGCAAAGATGGTTATCCAGCAGATCAAGAAATTAAATTGGCAACCTCTGCGGCATCGGTTCTATTTCATTTTCGACGAAACGAAGAAGAAACACGTTATTTCCCGACAATCAAATACGAAAATCAGCGTCTGGAGTTTATGTTCAAAAATGCCATTGTCTTGACCAATGTACAAGCATGGTTACTTTTAAACAATACCCTATATTATTTCGATCAGGCTCTTGAGGGCAAGAAGCTTAGCCCTTTCCTAAATAAACGTTACATTTCTGTCGGTAGAAGCACTGAAAAAAAATATTTCGAGACCTTTGTATGTGGACTGATTGAACGCTATCATGTCTATGCCGAAGGATTTGAAATTCAAACCCACCAACACCAAGCAATTCCGCTCCTCCATTTGATTTATATCGAAGATGGAGTGTCGCAATTACAACTGCAATTCAAGTACGGACCGCATACCTTTACCGCGGGAGCCGAGAATAAAGTTACTGTTCGTATGGAATATAATGTGGAAGATGACCATTATATATTCCACCGTGTCAAACGCTCTTTGCAATGGGAAGAACAACAAAATGAAAGCTTAAAAAAATTGGGCCTACAGGATGTTGACCTCCAACTCGGTTTATTAACGCCAACTACCCATACTGGAAAACGGCTTTCAGTATTTGACTGGATGAACAACCATCAAGAACAACTTGAGAAACTTGGATTCCACATTATACAAAATAGTGAAGAAAAACGCTTCTTCATAGGTCATACCTCCTTAGATATCTCCATTGATGAAGACAATGATTGGTTTGATATAAGTGCTATCGCAAAATTTGGACCCTATGAGATTCCATTTATCCAGCTGCGCAACCATATTCTTAATAACATTAAGGAATTTACCTTACCGAATGGAGAAATTGCCATGATTCCGGAAGAATGGTTTGCAAAATACAATCATCTCTTCCAATTTTCTGCAGATCGGCATGAGCTCAAACTAAATAAGGTACATATTGGTCTACTCTTTGAAATTAGTGAGCATACACAGCTGGTATTTACGCGAAAACTACAGAAGCTAGCCAACTTTGAAGAAATTGCTGATATTCCCGAACCAAAACATTTCAAGGGAAATCTTCGCCCATACCAAAAAGCAGGATACAATTGGTTTAATTTTTTGAAGCAGTATAAATTTGGTGGCTGTCTTGCGGATGATATGGGTTTGGGTAAAACCATACAGACTTTAGCCCTATTGCAACAGCAAAAAGAACAACTCCAAGACGAACAGGATATCCGTACCTCACTTTTGGTTTTGCCAACATCATTGGTATACAACTGGCAAAAAGAAGCACAGCAATTTGCTCCACAGCTTAATATTCACCTTCATACCGGAAACAACCGCATTAAAAATGCCTCACTTTTCGCCAAATATGATCTGGTAATTACCACCTACGGGATTGCCCGTATTGATGAAGAAACCTTGAGTGGCTTTTATTTTAATTACATTATCCTCGATGAGAGCCAGAATATCAAAAACCCAACTTCCAAATCTTTTAAAGCCATCAAAAGCCTAAAAAGCAAAAACAAATTGGCTTTGAGTGGAACTCCTGTAGAAAATTCCGTTTCGGATCTTTGGGCACAGATGCACTTCACCAATCCAGGACTTCTAGGCAGTTATACCTATTTTCAAAAGGAATTTGTACAGCCCATAGAAAAGAAAAAAGATGAAGAAAAAGCACAGCGTCTTCAAGCGATTGTCAAACCATTTATATTAAGACGTACAAAAGATCAGGTGGCAACAGAATTACCGCCAAAAACTGAACAGGTCCTTTATTGTGAAATGACGGAAAAACAATCCGAGTTGTACGAAAAAGTCAAATCTGAATATCGCAATGCAATTCTTGACGGACAATTGGACAGCAAGCCTAAATCTACGCAAATTGCGCTGTTGCAAGGCTTGACAAAGCTCCGACAATTAGCCAATCATCCCAGAATGGTGGATGAGAAATTCTCGGGTGATTCCGGCAAGTTCGAAGCTGTAATTGAAACACTTGAGATGGTCATGCAAAGAGGCAACAAAGTACTGATTTTCTCCCAGTTCGTAAAGCAGCTCAATATCTTCCGTCAGTATTTCGATAATAAAGGTACAAATTATGCCTACCTGGATGGCGGCACAAAGAATCGGGATGAAGCCGTAAGCCAATTTCGTAAAAACAACGATACCAAGTTATTCCTTATATCGATAAAAGCAGGTGGGGTGGGACTCAATCTGATTGAAGCTGACTATGTTTTTATTCTGGATCCGTGGTGGAACCCAGCTGTGGAACAACAGGCTGTAGACCGTTCACACCGCATCGGTCAAACGCGCAACGTGTTTATCTATAAATTTATCAGTAAAGATACCGTCGAAGAAAAGATATTAGCTTTACAGAATAAAAAGAAATCGATTGCACAAAGCCTGATCACGACAGAAGAAAGCTTTATCAAGTCACTATCTCAGGAAGATCTGCATGAACTTTTGGCCTAAATAAAAACATTACTCTTTATATCCATTAATCTTCGCCATATATATCGATGGACGGATACCCGTTACACGCGTAAAAATATTGCTAAAAGAAGACAGCTCGTTGTATCCCACTCGCATAGCTATTTCTAGAATGGAGTAGCTATTCTCGGACATCAGTTCCAGAGCTTTCGCAATTCGTATGGCTCTTAAAAACCGGATATAACTAATCCCCATATCTTCTTTAAACAAACGTGACAATGAGCGGCTGCTCATACCGAATTGCGCCGCAATCTGTTCAATGGTATAGGCCTGATCAATGTTACTGTTCAGATATCTAGCCACACTCCTGAGCTTTTCACTTTTAGGATAGGGATGTTGCATCGGAAAAGCATCTATTGGTGAACTCGTATCCGGAATAATCGCCATCATCGCACGCAAGAGACAGTATTTTGAATAATCAGCCGTTTTGCTAACCCCTCCGCTCCAATCCTGAGCAAATAAAAACATTTCACGTACCAGATCATTACTAAGAAATATATTCGGCGTTGAAAGTACAGACGGCATATGCTGCTGCTGCTTGAAATAAAAACTATATAGCGGGATACGAGAGCTTGTGCTCTCCAGATGATAAGTTGTATTTGCCGGAATCCACATATAAAACCTTGCTGGCAAATACCAGTGCTTTGTTGTCGTAAACACATGAATAATACCACCGTCAGCATAGATCAGCCGCGCCTTTTTATGTTTGTACTCGCGAGAATCGATACGATCGACATACATGTGGTCTACATAAAAGTCATATCGGTCAGCATCTATAGCTGCAAGTTTTTCCTCTTCCATAATCTAAAATTACACTTTTTCTACAATATGGCGCAAACGAACAAATATCCGTCCGACTATACAAAACAAAACATTTCCATCCCACAGTATCTTTGTACGGCCATATTCTCAAGCATTCGGATGAGCTGATCGATATTCCAAGGATTCAAATTTAAGTAAAATGCAAAAACAGAAAAATTGCTACTCCGAGTACATCATAAGCGAAACTGAATACTGGCACAACGGGCTTTAATTAAATTTTTAAAAGTCCCCTACAACATAGGATTAAATAAAAAAAATCAACTGCAAATTTAATTGATGCTAAAATTATACAGTTAGCCTGTGTTGACACACTATAAGCACATAAAGCAGGCTATTAAAATCGCGCAATCAAAACAATAATGAATAAAGAAGATAAAAAAGACAAAACAAAAGGATTTAATAAAATGCTCGTCATATTTGCCAGCCTATTATTATTGACCGGTATTGGCGTCTTAGTCAGACACCTCATTTTTACCAATCAATATGTAACAACAAATGACGCACAAATCGATCAATACTTGACACCTATTGCCAGTAGAGTCTCTGGTTTTATCAAGGAGGTACGATTTGAGGAAAACCAATATGTACATCGGGGCGACACTTTATTAATTATAGATGCCAGTGAGTATCAAACCAAGGTTGATATGGCGAATGCCGAACTCCAAAGTAGCCAGAGCAATATTGAGGTAATCAGCAAAACAGCCAATGCCACAGCCAATAGCATTTCCGTTCAAAAGGCAAGATTAGAAGCTGCAAAAGTAAGTGTATGGCAGACCGAACAGGATTACAATCGATTCAAGAATTTATTTGAAGCAGAGGCTGCGACCAAACAACAGTACGATAATGCCAAAGCAGCATATGATATAGCATTGGCACAATTGCACACCACAACCGAAGAATATAATTCAGCTCAACTAAACACCTACAAAGAAAAAGCAAGCGAGTTACCGGCAAGAGCCAATATCAATATCAAAAAGGCTGCAAAAACAAATGCACAGCTTTTTCTTTCGTACACCGTAGTTACAGCACCTTATGATGGCTTCGTTGGAAAACGAACCATCCAAGCAGGACAATATGTAAAGGAAGGTCAGACACTTGCCAATGTCATTAGTGAAGAGAAATGGATCAACGCTAACTTTAGGGAAACTCAACTCGAAAATCTTGCAGAAGGCACTATAGTTACTATACAGGTAGACGCTTTTCCCAAACTCAGTTTTAAAGGAAAAATTCACTCATTTTCTCCGGCATCAGGTTCCAAATTTGCCCTGATACCACAAGACAATGCAACCGGAAATTTCGTAAAGATTGAGCAACGAATTCCCATTAAAATTGTATTTGATCCAAAACAGGATCTGAAGAAATTACGTGCCGGTATGAATGTCGTTATCCATGCTGCCCATCAATCCTAATCGCCCATGAGTACGAACAAATCTTTATACTACAGCTGGGTGCCCGAATGGATAAAACTCCCGCTTATGATCGTAGCGATGTTTCCACACCTCATGTTAATGTCGCTTTTCCATTCCAATACAGCATTTACCGCTTCGGTGCTGGACATTGAAGCCGAAGATATTCAGTATTATCTATCCTTGATGTATGGTGCCATTGTCGTTACCTTACTTATATTTCAAAGGCTATTTTCGTTTTTTAGGGTAAGGACATACATACTCTTGACCTGTAGCCTCTCCATCCTGATTCTACTCGGTATTTCACTTACAAGAGACCCTTTCCTTATTGGTATTCTCCGCGTGATCGAAGGTATTTTCTGTGTACTGGAAGGGGCATGCTTTCTTCCGCTGCTTATGATGCAGATTAAGCATAACAAAAGCCGAACGATCGCCTATTTTTTCCTATATACCTTTATGCTTACAGGATCAACTTTGACGACATCCTTACTCAAAGAAAGCATAATGGACTACGGATGGCAAGATATGATCCATGTCGTGCTCTATTGGCATTTGATAGTGATTGCAATAGCCTTGCTGTTACTCAACAATAATCGTTTGGGTAAAAAGTTCCCACTCTATCAACTGGATCTGGCCAGCTGTCTATTTTTATTGATATCATTGAGCTGCGGGGCCTACGTTTTAATTTATGGTCGCAAATACTATTGGTTTGAATGCTCCACGATCACCATTAACTTCGCACTTTTCCTTATTTTCGGAGCACTTTTCATCATTAAACAGAGGATGGTCAAAAGACCGCTTTTTCATTTTGAGATCCTCAGATACAAAAATGTGATCTTTGGTGTTATACTTTTTTTTCTCTTTTATATTATTCGCAGCTGTCTCAATAATGTATACACAGTGATGGCTACCGTATGGAAGTGGCCATGGCATTATATTGTTGATGTACAGTACATCAATGTGCTTGGTACAATACTGGGTGTTGGCAGTTCAGGTTTCTTACTCCTGCGCGATGTATCGCCTAAATATATCTTTGGTTTTGGCTTTTTGATATTGGCGACTTCATGTTTTCTATTTGTACCCACATTTTACCCTGATACAACAATCTGGGCAATCGGTCTTCCTTTGTTTATTCAAGGAATCGGACAGGGCTGGCTTTTTACACCACTGGTTATTTATATTTTGACAGGTGTAGAATCCCATCATATTGGCAATGCAGGCCTCATGGGCACAACCGTTCGATTTTGGAGTACCAATGTCGGATTTGCACTTATTCAAAATGCCAGCTATACACTAAATCAAAAGCATTATATTCAACTCGAACAGACACTGAATACAAGCAACCCACTGACAATAAACTATTGGAATACATTAATCGAGAAATATACCGGAATATATGGCGATCAGATAGCAAACCGTATTGCAAGCAAAAGTATTTCGGGAACCCTAAGTCAGCAAGCGTCACTAATCAGTAACATGGAGATATTTACTTATCTGGGAATCCTGGGAATGCTGATAACAGGGCTAATATTTTTATTCGGCCCAGCCAAAACACTTTTCATGCGCCTAAGGATGCCATACTTGTAAACGAGGCAGCTAAATCTCCTATATACAACTTTCATGCTTTCGCAAACAGCAATGAACGCGAACCGGAGATTCCTTTTGCCTAATAAACCGAGTATCACGAGCTCATTGATGCCTTAATAAAAACAATACGAATCAACTAAACAGGTTCTTTCAAAAAAAGGGGCTGTTTGCAAATCAATGCAGACAACCCCTTTTCGATATTCCGTACTTAATCTATTTAAGCATCAAATTCTTTAAGTGCTTTTTTCACACGTGATATTACCTCGTTTTTGCCGAGCAATTCAACAATCTGAAAGACATCTGGTCCAAATTTACCGCCTACCAACATAATCCGGAATGGCATCATCAGTTCGCCCATTTTCATTCCCGATGCCTGAATCGCATCTTTGAAGAAAGGTTCCAATTCAGCAGCTTTCCACGTATCAAATCCTTCTAATGATTGGTTTATACCCTCAAAAAATGCTGTTTTTTCAGCAGACCACTTAGGCTTTACAGCATTCAAATCATATTCCGCAGGTTGCAAAAAGAAGAAAGACGCCTGACTCCAAAAGTCCTCAACAAAAGTTAAACGCTCTTTCACAGCATCCAATACCCTGCTCACGTAAGCTTCATTGGCATCTACTTGATGATGTTCCAATACTGTTTTGATCTGTGGCAACAAGGATTCTGTCGACGTGCGTTTAATCCATTCATGGTTGAACCATTTTGCTTTTTCAAAATCAAATTTCGCACCGGCTTTACTGATACGGTCAACACCAAATTTTTGAATCAATTCATCTAAGGAGAAAAGCTCCTGTTCAGTGCCATCATTCCAACCTAACACGCCGAGCATATTGACAAAAGCCTCGGGTAAGAAGCCCATCTCACGGAATCCTTTTGTTGTATCGCCAGATTTAGCATCGGTCCAGTTCATAGCATAAACAGGGAAACCCAAACGATCGCCGTCACGCTTGCTTAGTTTACCGTTTCCATCTGGTTTAAGAATCAACGGAAGGTGCGCCCAGCCTGGCATGCTATCTCCCCAACCGAGGTATTCCCACAATAAGATGTGGATAGGTGCCGAAGGCAACCACTCTTCACCACGGAATACATGCGATATTTCCATGGCCTTATCATCTACAACAACAGCGAGGTGATAAGTCGGCATGCCATCTGCCTTAAGCAATACCTTATCATCGACAAGATTTGTATCAAAAGCAACCTTTCCACGGATCATATCAGTGAATGATACCGTTTCATCTGTTGGAATCTTTATACGGATGGTGTGCGGAGTGCCCGCATCCAATAATTGTTGAGTTTCAGCCTCAGACAAACTCAATGAATTACGTAATTGAAGTCTGTTCTCGTGGCTATAGCGAAAATTAGGCTGCAACTTACGCTGCTCATCCAGCTCCTCTGCTGTGTCAAAAGCATAATAAGCATAACCATTCTCGATCAGCTGTTCAGCATATTTCCGGTAAGATGGTTTTCGCTCACTTTGACGGTAAGGTCCGTACTCGCCTCCTTTTAATGGGCTTTCATCTGGAGTCAAACCACACCATGCTAAGCATTCGTTGATATATTCCTCAGCACCTGGGACAAAACGAGTTTGGTCCGTATCCTCGACACGTAAAATAAAATCTCCCTGATGCTGACGCGCATAGAGAAAATTAAACAAAGCTGTACGTACCCCACCAAGGTGAAGACCACCTGTCGGGCTTGGTGCAAAACGCACTCTTACTTTTCTTTCTGAACTCATGTCGCAAAATTACCACAAAATTTTTGATTTGGGCGGCACCATAACTTCTTCAATGAAATAAAAGTGCAGAAAACAGACATTTATTCAGTAATTTGCAAATTAAGGACACGAATACGGAATCATGAAACCCTCTCAGATTACCCAGCAACGCTGGAAATTTATCTTGCTTATCTTTGCCGCAGTCATTGCTGTCGCCTCGCTGGTTTATACCAATTACCTCGTTCGAAATCTTGCACATGCCGAACGTTCGAAGGCTGAGGTATGGGCCATGAGTACCAAAAATATCATGACCATGCCCGACGTTGATGATGAATTCATTACATTTATTTACGCCGTAAGAGATAGTCTAAATTTACCCGCAATTATTACTGACGACAAGGAAGACATTATTTTCTGGCGCAACCTCGATTCCACAAAGACAAATATTAAACCCGGACACAACGACAGTGTTACAAAGCATCTCGATTATGACCCGGCCTATTTCCAAAAACAGCTTGCATTTATGAAGAAAAGCCATCCGCCCATTACGTTGGAATTGGAAAATGGACAAAAATGGCGTGTTTATTATAAAGATTCATGGTTTTTACAACAGTTAAGGGTGTTTCCTTATGTGCAACTATCGCTGATTGCACTCTTTCTCATTATTGCTTATACCGTTTTCAATTCTATCCGGAAATCCGAACAAAATCTCGTTTGGGTAGGGCTCACGAAAGAAGCCGCACATCAGTTAGGCACCCCTATTTCGTCGTTGATGGGTTGGTTAGAATTGATTCGCATAAAATTCGATGCCGAAGAAGATGATACCCTAAATGAAATGGAAAATGACATTAAGCGACTTGAAATCGTCGCTGATCGCTTTTCGAAAATAGGATCTACTCCCGTGCTGACTAACCATAACCTGTATGATGTCATCAAAAATTACATGGATTATTTTCGCGTACGAACCAGTAATAAAATTGCTTTCGAATTAAAAGGCGACACACATCTTGAAGCACAGCTTAATATTCCACTCTTTGATTGGATTATCGAAAATTTATTGAAAAACGGAGTAAACGCCATTGGCACAGAAGGAAAGATAACTGTTAATATTTCAGAAAATATTGCGAAAGAAGAAATTTTTATAGACATTAGTGATACGGGCAAAGGAATTCCGAGATCAAATTTTGAATCTGTTTTCCAGCCAGGGTTCACAACTCGGAAAAGAGGTTGGGGGCTTGGCCTTAGTCTGACAAAAAGAATGGTGCGGTACCACCAAGGGCAAATTTTTGTAAAAGAATCTGAAGTAGGTAAAGGAACAACATTTCGAATAATCTTAAAAAGCAATTTAAAATATGAAGCCACTCAAATCTGACGAATATCCAGCAGTCTACGCGCCTTATATTGAGACTGTCGTCGATAACGTGTTTGATGCACTAGAAGAACAAACGCTCTCCTTTCCAGCATTTCTGGACACGATACCAGAGGAAAGAGGTAATTTTAAATACGCCGAAGATAAGTGGACAATCAAAGAAGTTGTTGGCCACGTCATCGATAATGAGCGTATCATGGCTTACCGAGCATTGCGTTTTTCACGTAACGACCTTAAAGAGCTAGCCGGATACGACCAAGACTACCTCATTCAGTATTCCCGTTACAACGATCGCACCTTAGAAAGCCTGAGCAAAGAATTTACTTTTCTCCGCAAAGCGAACATGATGCTTTTCAATAGTTTTAATGAGGCTGAATTAGAACGTAAAGGGATGGCATCTGAACGGCTAACAAGTGTAAAAGCGCTCTTGTATGTCATTGCGGGCCACCTCAATCATCATCGCATCATTATCCAAGAACGCTATTTAAACTCAGACGATGTCAAAAATTTGGTTTCAGCATTACAGCATTGAGGAAATAAACGTATTTTTCAACAAATACCTATCGGGTCTGCTCGAGATTCAAGCGACAGAAATTGATGACAACTCCATCACAGCGACCATGCCGGTGACAGATAAAGTCAAACAACCACATGGTATTTTACATGGTGGTGCTTCTGTCGTTCTGGCGGAGTCTTTGGGAAGTATCGCATCTAACCTCGTGGTTGATCCAGAAAAATACCGCGGAGTTGGACTTGAGGTAAATGCTAATCATATACGCCCGGTAAGTAGTGGAGTAATTACAGCAAAATGTAGTCCAATACACATTGGTCGGTCCACACATATTTGGGAAATAAAGATGTACGATCGCTTCAACAAATTAAATTGTATCTCAAGACTCACAGTAGCTATCGTTCCAAAATAACGATAACTATACGACTCCTGCTAACTCGATTTATCACCTCGATCCAATTACAATTCGACAATATTTATAAGCAAAGAAGGATAAATTTCACAATTTATCCTTCTTTTTTTTGTCAATTAATTATCAAAATCCCCCAAAAATATGCCTTTATTTATTTCCAATATTCAAGAAATTTAAGTAGTCTTGTAGGATGGATACTTTAAAAATCAGTAATTATGAAGCGCAATCGTTTGTTCATTCCTTATTCCTACTGATTTACCAATCCTCGAACGATAACTTAACTAAATATAATAAAACAAAACATGACCACTAATCCTAACGTTGGTAAAACAGCCTTTCGCCCTATGGCCATCTGCTGTGGTTTATTTTTTATCCTCGGTTTTATTACCTGGGCAAACGGAACCTTAATTCCATTCTTAAAAATTGCTTGTAACCTCGAAACAGATTTACAAGCTTTCTTCGTAACCTTTGCTTCCTACATTGCTTATTTTTTCCTAGCACTTCCAAGCTCAGTCATCATTAAAAAAATTGGTTTCCAAAATGGTTTAGTTGTCAGTCTTATTATATTAGGTTTAGGGTCTCTGATCTTTATTCCTGCAGCAGATAATAGAAGCTATGGCCTATTTTTAACAGGAATCTTCATCCAAGGTTCAGGAATGGCATTGTTACAAACAGCCGTTAACCCTTACTTAAGTATTATTGGCCCCATTGATAGTGCTGCACAACGCATCTCAATTGCTGGTTTTTTCAATAAATCGGCCGGTATTATTGTACCTATCCTTTTCGGAACACTCTTTTTAAAAGATGCTCAAAAAGTAACAGCAAAATTAGAAGCAACAGCGGATCTTGTCCAAAAGAATGCGATCTTAGATGATCTTCTTCAACGCGTACACACACCGTATATCTCTCTTGCAATTATTTTCGTTGCCTTCGCAATTTTCTTAAAGTTCACACACTTGCCTGAGGTCGATATGGATGCAGAAGAAGAAACCAGCGCAGAAAGCGGAACTGTGGCAGCAAAGAAAACATCGATATTTCAATATCCACATTTGTTCTTGGGGGCTTTGGCAATTTTCTTCTGTGTGGCCGTCGAAGTTATGGCAGGCGATATCATTGGCGTCTATGCACGCGAACTGAAAGTTGATCCTTTCTTTACAACCTATGCAACAGCATTTACACTCGCTTGTATGTTGATCGGTTATATTATTGGTATCATTTCTATTCCAAGATTTGTATCACAACAAATGGCCTTACGCATTTGCACAATCATTGGCATCACATTTACCATTATTTCTGTTTTTACGACCGGTACAACTTCATTTATATTCGTTGCCTTGTTAGGAATCGCTAACTCCCTCATGTGGCCAGCTATCTTCCCGCTAGGAATTAAAGGCCTTGGAAAGTTCACGAAAACAGGGTCAGCCATCATGATTATGGGTATTGCAGGTGGTGCTATATGGCCTTTGATCTACGGATTGTTAAAAGATCATTTACATATTGATTTTCAACACGCATTCTTATATGCAATGATTCCGGGCTATCTATACATTATGTTTTTCTCTATAGTAGGCCATAAGGTTGGCAAAACGAATTAACGTAAATCCATCTTATATTTAAGAAAAAATGGCATCTAAAAATAGATGCCATTTTTTCTTAAAATTCTTCCTATTTTTAGGAGATAGATGCTTTAAAAGCCATACATATGACAGATCCTCTATAACAAGGGTTTCTTTTTTCATAGAAAAAATAGAAAGTATGGTCAAATGAAATGCCTGTCAATAGCACGTTGAACCACCGGATCAAGCACACAACAAAACAAACAATGATACAGATGAAAAAGAATCTTTTTGCAATTGCCATTGCCGCAACAATGATGTTTACGGCCAACGAATCTTTTGCTCAGCTAAAGCTACCTGCAGCAAGTAGCTCACAGACAGTTACACAAGGACTAGGTATTGAAAACGTAACCCTTAATTACAGCAGACCTAGCATGAACGGTCGTAAGATTTTTGGTGATCTTGTTCCTTACAACGAAATATGGCGCACAGGTGCAAATACAAATACCACATTAACCTTTGAAGGTGATGTTGAGTTGAATGGACATAAGCTTTCCGCCGGAACCTATGCTCTTTTCACGATACCGAACAAATCGGAATGGACCATCATCATCAGTAAAAACACAAAACAATGGGGCGCTTATACCTATAAACAAACCGAAGATGCCTTACGCTTCAATGTTAAACCTCAGACCTTAGCAACTCCAGTGGAGACATTTACCATCTCTTTTGACAATGTTACACCTACAGGTGCTGTATTGAGTTTGGTTTGGGAAAAAACGTCAGTAAAGGTTGATCTCAAAGTCAATCAACAGGCTAAAATATTAGCTTCGATCGACGAGGCTATGAAGGGCGAGAAAAAACCTTATTTTGCCGCAGCCCAATATTACTTCAGTAATAACTTAGATCTAAATAAAGCGCTAAACTGGTTTGACGAAGCTGCCAAAGCTCAACCTAAAGCTGCCCACGTCCTTTATTGGAAAGCAAAAGCTCAATTAAAAGCTGGCGATAAAAAAGGTGCAATAGAAACTGCAACGAAAGGTCTTGAAGTTGCCACAGCAGATAAAAATAGTGAATACATCAAATTGAACACACAAGTTATCAACGCTGCAAAGAAATAGGTATTTATAGCTAAAAAATGCCCCCAGAAAGTATCTCACTTTTTGGGGGCATTGCATTTAAGGCCTTTTTTATAACTCGTCTTTTAGTTTTATAGCTCGTCTTTTAGCAATTGTTCAAGTTCTTCTGGGGAAACGTTCATATTGACATTTCCGTCTTTCGCAAAAGAGATCTCACCGGTCTCTTCAGAGACAATAACAGCAATCGCATCCGAGATTTCCGTCACCCCAATAGCGGCACGATGCCGTAGTCCGAATTGCAGCGGCAAATCCTCACTATCCGACAATGGTAGCACACAAGATGCTGTCATAATCTTAAAATCAACAATAACGACTGCACCATCATGCAAAGGGCTATTTTTATGAAAGATACTTTCAATCAAACGCTTCGAAATATGAGCATCGATATACTCACCACTACTCTGGTAATACTCCTCATCAAAATATTTTGAAAAAACCAATAAAGCGCCTGTCCGTGTACGCGACATGCTTCTACAGGCTTCAATAACGGGTTTTATATCCTCCGTCAAATCCTTTTGTATAGCCTTCTTATTCCCGATAAACGACCAAAAAACCTTTTTCCGCTTCATGGATATATTCTTCCCAACGTGCAGTAAGAACCGCCTGATTTCCTGTTGGAACACGACAATCAATGCGATGGACCCTACAGATATAAAACCACCGAATATTTCGGTCAGCAAGCGCATATGCATCTGCTTAACGACTATGTAAACACCATAAAACAGTGCTACGCCAATCAGGATATTAACGGCAATGGTCCCTCTAATCAAACTATAGATATAGTAGATAATAATCGCTACCAATATGATATCAATAACGTCCAATAGGCGAAAGCCGCTAAACAGGCTATAGTCGATTCCATCCATATATGCAAGTTAAAAAAAAATAGATATTATTTGTATTTTTACAACATAACATACAGGAAAATGACTAGACTTTCAGTAAATATCAATAAAATCGCAACGCTCAGAAATTCTAGAGGTGGTAATAACCCTAATCTAGTATCTGCGGCATTAGCCTGTGAACGTTTTGGAGCACAGGGTATCACTGTCCACCCGAGACCTGATGAAAGACATATTCGATATCAGGATGTCTTTGACTTAAAAGCAGAAATTCAGACCGAACTCAATATTGAAGGAAATTGCCAGGAACAGAAATTTATTGACCTCGTATTGGCCAATAAACCAGCACAAGTAACCTTAGTGCCAGATACCGAAGGACAATTGACCTCGAATCATGGCTGGGATACCATTAAGAACAAAGCCTACCTGCAAGATATGTGCAAATTGTTCAAAGATGCAGGTATACGCGTTTCTATCTTTGTTGATCCGGTCGAAGAAATGGTAGAGGCAGCGGCAGAAACCGGAACAGATCGCATTGAGCTTTACACCGAAGGATTTGCCACGGAATATGGCTTTGACAGCGAACTCGCTATAAAACCTTATTTCAAAGCAGCCTTAAAAGCACGTGAAGTCGGTTTAGGTCTAAATGCAGGCCATGACTTAGATCTCAACAATCTGCAATATTTCAACCAACATATCCCCGAACTCCTGGAAGTAAGCATAGGCCATGCCCTCATCGCCGATGCTCTATACTTAGGACTAGAAGAAACGATCAAACGTTATCTAGCTTGTTTGAAATAATAGCATGTTCGGCGAAGAGCGCGAACTATATAAATAAGCTTATTGTGACCTAGCGAATTGCACAAAAAGACATAAATAGAAAAAGGGCTTTCTTAAACGAAAGCCCTTTTTATTACCCCACAGATAGCGGTACTATTGCTGAACTTGCAATTATTAATGAATTCCTTTAAAGATACGGTTCCAGCGAATTTTCGAAAGTCCGGTACCAATGTCGTCCCAGCTCATCCAAGTAAATAAGGCCTTTCCGACAACATGATCCTCTGGAACAAATCCCCAGCCCCTTGAATCCAAAGAATTATGGCGATTATCACCCATCATCCAAAAGTAATCCATTTTAAAAGTATAATGGTCTGCTTTCACATCATTGATATAGACTCCATCCGAACGTTTTTCCAACTTGTTATTTTCGTAAACACGGATAGCTCTTTCATAAATAGGCAGAGTCTGTGCATTTAATGCCACTGTCCATCCTTTCTTCGGGATTAAAATCGGTCCAAAATTGTCAAAATTCCATTTGTATTGTGGATCATACGGATAAGCTCCTTCTCCACCAGGATTTCTTCTGATTTCTTTGACATTCGACCAAGATTTTACAATGGCTAGTTCATCTTTTGTCATGAACAACTGATAAACACCAGGCTGCTGATCCCCGCCGACCGCTTCTATTCTCAACTCTCGTAACCTATCCATATTTAATGGGGTACCATCCGTTAATACGAGATAGTCCAGTTGGCTTTCTGGAGGATCAAATCCCGGTTGATCGTTCACAAAGAGTTTGGCATCTTTCATGAAAATTTTATCACCCGGCAATCCAACACAGCGTTTAATATAGTTCTCCCTCTTATCGATAGGTCTTGCCTGGATTGTAAACTGAGAATTGACAGTCTGCCAACCATAAACTCGAACAAGATCATAATAACTTGAATTTTGGTTTTCAAGTGCAACAGTGTCACCTGCAGGAAAATTGAAAACAACGACATCATTACGTTCAATCTTTTGAAATCCTGGCAAACGTTTATAAGGTAGTTCAATTAATTCAGAATACGCTTTTCCTCCAGTGATAGGCATCGTATGATGTGCAAAAGGAAACGCAATCGGCGTGTTAGGAACACGCGGTCCATAATTTAACTTGCTTACAAATAAGAAATCCCCGATCAACAAGGTGCGCTCCATAGATCCTGTAGGAATCATATAAGCCTCGATCAGAAAGCCACGAATAAGCGACGCTGCCACAGTTGCAAATACGATGGCATCTGCCCATTCGCGTACCATGGATTTCTTGTACGGATATTTAATTTTATAATCTTTATAAGATTCAAGTGCAATTTCGGCACGCTTCTCCGCTGTCAATTCAACACCATCTTGGCTCGCAGCCTTTAAATTTTTAGCATATAAGCCATTCAAAAAACGCACATTATTGTCCTTTGCCCACATTGGCAGAACAATAAAAGGCACTAAAACTGCAGCAGCATTCTCCCAAAACCGGCGTTTTCCAAAACAATGGATAAAATCAAGATAAAGATTATAGAAAACAAAGACATTGACAATTGGAACTAGTAATAGAATCACCCACCATGTAGGTCTTCCCGTCAATTTTGCCTGAATATACTGGCTATAAAAAGGCACGATCGCTTCCCAGCCATTTCTGCCAGCTTTAACAAACAATTGCCACAATCCATATCCCGATATTGCTGTTAAAACCGCAAATATAATTAAGCCCATAATCTACTAATTAGTACTATTTATTAAAATCAAAAATTTCAGTAACCTGATAGAAACCTCTTTTGCCATTCAACCATTCAGCAGCAACTACAGCTCCTAAAGCAAATCCATCACGGCTATGTGCGGTATGCTTAAACTCTATTTGGTCAACCTCAGAACTATAAAGTACCGTATGTGTTCCCGGAACCTCTTCGATACGATGGCTTTCAATTAAAAGCTCCTGTGGTTTTGGAATAATTTCATCCTGATCACCAATAACAGTATTCACCCAGGTGGTTTTCACATCGCTATTATCCAATATCCCCTCAGCAATCGTAATTGCTGTACCACTTGGTGCATCAAGTTTATGAATGTGATGTATCTCCTCTACCTGAACATCATATTGTTTGTATGGCTGTAGGGCCTTCGCCAACATTCTATTGATATGGAAGAACACGTTCACTCCGATGGAAAAGTTAGATCCATACAAAATGGAACCATCAGCCTCCAAACACTTCGCCTTAACTTCCTCCAGTTGATCATACCAACCGGTTGTTCCGACGACAATAGGCACACCTGCCTCAAGGCAAAGATTCATATTATCCAGTGCCGCGAAAGGTACACTAAAGTCTATTGCGACATCAGCTCCTTTGATATCATCAGCAGTCAGGTTGGGACGATTATGTTCATCGACAACTAAAAAAATTTGATGGCCTCTTTTCAGCGCGTATCTTTCGATAATCTGCCCCATTTTGCCATATCCCAAGAGAATGATGTTCATATATTTAGAAAAAAAAGTATAGTTTATTTTTAAAATTAAAAAATTCCAATGAAATACCCATGTTTAAAAACCACAAACATCAATCTAAACTGGCCGTGTATATGCAATATTCACTAAAAGACAAATTAGATAAACCCGGATCAACAATCATTTCCAATCGAAATATCATTTTAGGAATACGGGATTTAATTGAATTTCATGGTCAATTTAAGTCCTACAGTAGGTTTAAATGAATAAGTTCCCGATGCGAGACTCGCATCCATTAAAGTAGGTCCAATTAAGAAAGCAGTCTTTTTGGGCTTATCGTCACCAATACTCCAGCGATATTTAAGCATCGAGTCAATATAAGCCTCTGCGACATTCAGGCCATAAACACCTAAGGTTAGCAGCACCATGAGGTCTCGATTTCGCCGCGCATTATCTTTTGCACGGATGATAGATTGGTCTGAGATTCCGATGTAATAAGGATCAATTGGCTTACCAAGAGCTTTGTCTTGTAATACCCCCAGTAGTTCCTTATAATAACGGTTATTAAAATCAAAAACTAGTACGGTTGTTATTAAGCCACCATAGATTGCAGGCACTTTTATCCACCAAACGCCACCGTTGGTGTATTGTCCCCAGCCTGGAAGAACCAAAGAGCGTTTCCAAGCCTGTTTATTTTTTGCTTCAATAGCCAAGCGTGTCGAATCCTTAAACACAACCTTCTCTTTCGCCTTAGCCTCCTCCTTCTCCCGTTTTTTACGTTCCTTCCGAGACTCTTTCTTTACGGTATCCTGTACCGATTTTTGTTTTATGCTATCTATTTTGACTGGTGCTATTTGTTTCTTAGGAATTGTATCCACAGTCTGTCCATGTACCACCGACAGTGCAAACACCGCAAATATCAAGCTTATTAACTTGGCCATATTACCAATCTAACAATTCAAGAATGCGACTTAAATCATCTTCCGATTCAAAAGGGATCTCAATTGCTCCTTTTCCTTTTGTGCTCTTCAGATTCAATTTGACGCGAGAAGAAAATTTTGACGCCAGATCATCTTCAATTTTCTGCAATTGAAAAGACATCGGAGCATTATCTTTTCCAGCTTTTTTCTTACCTCCTTTTTGTAACTCACGAACCAACTCCTCCGCCTTACGAACGGATAAACCTTGATCAATAATCAACTTAAAGATATAAAGCTGCTTATCAACCTCCGGAATATTAATCAAAGCACGAGCATGTCCCATGGTCAATGCGCCATCGCGTATTGCCGCTTGAATGACAGGTGGGAGTTTTAATAAACGGAGATAATTTGTAACAGTAGAACGGTTTTTGCTGACACGCTCACCCAATTCTTCCTGTTTTAGATTACATTCCTCAATCATGCGCTGAAAGCTCAAGGCTACTTCAATCGCATTTAGGTTCTCCCGCTGAATATTCTCAATCAGGGCCATTTCCAGCATCTGCTGGTCGTTGGCGGTACGGATATACGCTGGAATTTCGGTAATACCGGCCAGGCGTGAAGCACGGAGACGTCGCTCTCCGGAGATCAACTGATAATTACCGTCCGAAATTTTACGTACGGTAATCGGCTGAATTAATCCTTGTAAAATAATCGATTCCGATAACTCCTGTAAGGCAACCGGATCAAATTCTGTACGCGGCTGAAAAGGGTTGACAGATATTTCTTCTACACGAACATGGCTGATACTGCCATTCTCTTTTGTTGTTTTTACAGCAGTTGATGTAACTAGAGGAGCTTCTTCTACTTGCTGATTACTTTTAGCAGGAACTTCTACACTATCGTTTAATAGCGCACCTAAGCCTCTTCCCAGTCCTGTTTTACGCTGATGTGCTGCCATATTATGCGGTTACTGTTTTATTCATTTCATTAAGATGCCCGTTTTTTTGTAAAATCTCTCGCGCCAAGTTCAAATAGTTGATTGCCCCTTTACAGGACGCATCATGCATGATAACAGAAATTCCAAAGCTTGGAGCTTCGCTCAAACGGGTATTTCGCTGAATAATCGTATCAAAAACTAAATCTGTGAAATGTGTTTTCACTTCCTCGACCACCTGATTTGACAATCTTAAGCGAACATCATACATGGTCAACAAAATTCCTTCGATCTCCAAACTTGTATTTAAACGGTTTTGAACTATTTTAATTGTGTTCAACAACTTACCAAGTCCTTCTAGGGCAAAGTATTCGCACTGTACCGGAATGATGACTGAGTCCGAAGCAGATAGTGCATTGATTGTAATTAAGCCTAAGGAAGGCGAACAATCGATGATAATAAAATCATAATCCTGTTTCACCTGATCCAAGATTTTTTTCATCTTGTACTCCCTTTCGTGCATATTGATCATCTCAATTTCTGCCCCAACCAAATCAATATGAGCCGGTAAAAGATCCAAATTTGGTGTTTCTGTTGACTGAATAGCCTCACGAGGATCCAAATCATTCACTAAACATTCGTATACACTTGCGCTGATTGTACGAGGGTCAAAGCCAATCCCAGAAGTAGAGTTTGCTTGGGGATCTGCATCGACCAACAATGTTTTATATTCTAAAACCGCCAAACTAGCCGCCAAATTAATTGACGTTGTGGTTTTTCCGACCCCACCCTTTTGATTTGCGATTGCAATTACTTTTCCCATCTTGAATGAAAACCTTTCTTAATTAAAATGTCATTTTATTCCACATTTCACTTCTTTGAAGATCAATTTGCCAAATTTTTTATCCGTAATTCAAATTAACAAAACAAATTCAGCATATTTCGTACTTTTGATTGATCGAAAGCACATATCCTCAGGATGCTAAGATACAAAAAATCAAGATATGTATCCACTTTGAAACTGCGCTTTTTATAAGTATCAACAACACAATGATTTTAATAATATCCGGAACAAACCGTCCCAATAGTAAGACGTTAAAAATAGCAAAGTGCTACCAGCAATTACTTGATCGTAAGTCAATTGAAAGTGACATCTTTTCGCTGGAAGATCTGCCAGCAAACATTTTAGAAACAGATCTTTATGGAAAAAGAAGTACAGCATTTGAACCTATCCAAGAAAAGGTCAGTAAAGCGGAACTGTTTATTTTCATCGCACCAGAATACAACGGAAGTATACCAGGAGCGCTCAAGCTTTTTATCGATTGCTGCACTTTTCCGATCAGCTTTTATCACAAGAAAGTTGCATTGGTCGGACTGTCTTCAGGACGCTATGGCAACCTCCGCGGCATCGATCATCTGACTGGCATATGCCACTACTTAAGAATGCACGTGCTTCCCCTCAAGATCTTTCTACCCAATGTTCAGAACGAACTGAATGACGACGGGCAGTTATTCAAAGAAGATACGCTGCAATTCATCAACGAACAGATTGAGGAGATTATCCGGTTTTAATACACTGGCTTGAGTAGCCACGATAACGAATTCACCCTAAAATTAATCCTCCCCGTGAACAGTGAAACAAGGATTGCGTAGCGTGAAATAAGAAAAAAACAAAGGGCATCACAAAACCTGACACGAAAGAAGCCTCCGGCAAACACCGGAGGCTTCTTTAATTTCATAAGCTAATCTAATTCTTAAGACAAGCAATTCTGGATCTAATAGCCGAAGATCTCTTTAAGATCCAGCTTTTTAACCTCGCCCAATTTTGCAAGATCTTCTGGCTTAAGACTTTCTTCCTTCGCTACAATACAGTAAACGTACGGCTTTTGACTCATTTCTTTCTTGTGGAAAGTATTTAGATCGCCATAAGTTAATTTTGGCGCTTGCTCATAGACAACTTTGCGAATATCAGTTGCATTCCCCAAACGTTGTGCCGCCAGATAACTACCTAAAATAGAAGCATTCAACACACGCTCACTGGCAATTGATTTTTCCAGACTTACTTTCGCAATATCCAGCCCCTTAGCACTTTCAGGCAATACATCCAATAGTTCGTTCATGCCTTTAATCGCATCGTTAAACTTATCTGCCTGCGTCCCAATGTAAGCGCCTACTGTATAATGGTTTTCCTTTTTATAAGGTTGTCCATAATAAGCATAAGTTGAATAAGCCAATGCTTTTGATTCACGGATAGTCTGGAAGACAATACTTCCCATTCCGCCACCAAAGTAATTATTAAACAATGAAACAGTCGGTGTCAAAGCACTGTTGTATATTCCTGAACTTCTATACCAAAACACTTCAGCCTGCTTCATATCGAAATTAGCAAAAAGGACCTGGTTCTTGCTTGTTGGCAATTCTGCAAACACGACCGCCTTTTTCGCCTGAACATACTCTCCAGCACCTTGTTTCAAAGGCTTCGCTTTCGCTACAAATTCCGAGGCAGTTAATGGGCCAAAATAAAGCATCGTATGTTTCATATTAGCCAAATCGTGCAATGCCTTCACCAAATCCTCCGCTTTTAAAGCATCCAATTCCGCATCTGTAAACACATTATTAAACGGATTTTTAGCGCCATATTTAGCATAAGATTTTAGACCCTCCATGATAGCGCCCTTGTTTTCTTTCGCATTTGCTCTCGCTTTTTTAAGACGGGCAATATACATTTTGAAAGCCTCCGGATCAGCAACACAATTACGCAATAAATCCTGAATCAAGTTCAATGTAGCCGTAAAGTTGGAATTCAAACCTGAAATCGACACCATGGTTTCCTCATTTCCTGCAGACACCGAAAAATCAGAAGCCAATTGATAAAAATCCTTGCTGAATTGCTCACTAGACTTATCTTTTGTACCCAAAAATTCAAGGTAACCCGCAGCCAATGAAAGTAACTTATTGCTCCATTTTCCACCATCAAAACGATAAGACAGCGAAAACAGTTCATTATCTGAGTTCTTTACAGCAAGTACTGGCAAACCGTTTGCAGTAGCTTTCTGAATATCTTTGTTATAATCTACCCATACCGGCTGGATTTTATCCTCTGGCATTGCTTCAACCCGCTTCAAGAACTCAGACTGGTCGTCGCGATTGACCGTTACAGGAGTAATCTCAGGTTTAACAACTTTAACAACATTACTATCAACACCCTTACGTTTATAAATAACGACGTAATTATTATCATTCAAGTATTTGTTAGCAAAATCCACCACATCTTGCTTGGTGATTTTATTCAATTCATCCGAATATCCCACAACAGACGCCCAATCCTGGCCCGAAGTAAAGGCATCCATCAATGATTCAGCTCGGTCACCATAGCTTTCATTCTGTTTGATTTCGTCTTTCTTCGCATTGTTGACAATGGCTGTAATCAAATCATCCGAGAATTCACCTTTTCTCAATTTCGCCAATTCTTGCAACAGCAGCTGTTGCACCTCTTCCAAGCTCTGTCCCTGACCAGGATTACCCTGCAACAGGAGCAAAGAGTAGTCTTTTAACACATAAGGAAAAGCACCTGCACCTAATAATTTTTGATTCTTCACCAAATCCAGATCAATCAGACCAGCAGAACCATTTGTCAAGATCTGACTCATCAAATTGAGCATACGGGCATCCTTTGTCGCAGCGCCAGGAAAACGGAATCCCATTAACATAAATTCAGCATCCGGACCTTTCACCTCGCGGACAACAGGAGTTAAAATTGGTTTCTCCGCATCAAAAGTATAGGCCGGAACTTCTTTCGCCTGCATAAAAGCAAAAGTCTTATCCACCTTTTTCACCACCTCGGTAGGATCAAAATCCCCCGACATAATAACCCCCATATTATTAGGGACATAATAGGTATGAAAATATTCACGAATCGCTTTCAAAGACGGATTTTTAAGGTGCTCTACAGTACCAATTGTCGTCTGCTTTCCGTAATTATTATTGGGAAA
This sequence comes from Sphingobacterium paramultivorum, assembly GCF_014109745.1. Classification (NCBI taxonomy): domain Bacteria; kingdom Pseudomonadati; phylum Bacteroidota; class Sphingobacteriia; order Sphingobacteriales; family Sphingobacteriaceae; genus Sphingobacterium; species Sphingobacterium paramultivorum. The sequence goes on along the minus strand of NZ_CP058555.1, from coordinate 5,326,515 downwards.
TGCTGCTGAAAACATCGACTCCACAGCCTTACGATTATCTTTATCCAAGCTGATATTTTTCTCTTCATACACAGCTTCCAGCTCAGTATGGAACAGACGCAATACCGGATATCTAAATCGTTCTGCCTGTACAGCAAGATACTTATCCATTACATTACTAGGGATTTGCTCCTGATAAACAGTCTGCTCAAATGAAGTGAAAGCATTGGTACCTTCCGCTCCCATTGATGCCATCAATTTATCATACTCATTCGCAATAGCATATTTCGCGGCTTCTCCAGATACTTTATCGATTTCCTTATAGATTGCTTTCCGTTCGGTTTCGTCTGTTGTACCATTGTATTTCTCATAGAGTGCATCAATCTGATCTAACAAAGGTTTCTCCTTTGCCCAGTCTTTAGAGCCAAATTTATCAGTTCCTTTGAACAACATATGCTCCAGGTAATGGGCCAAACCGGTGTGATCTTTCGGATCTGTTTTACTCCCCGCCTTTGTTGCAATGTAAGTTTGAATACGTGGTTCTTTTTTGGTCGGACTCAAAATCACAGTTAAGCCATTTTTTAGCTTGTAAAACCGCGAATGGGTAGGATCGTTGGTTACGTACTTGTAGGTGTACCCCCCCTCAGATGCTTCTTTCCAATCAAATTTGGCGTTTTGGGCAAACAAAGCATACCCTGCTGTTGTTAGTGCAAACGTAACAGCAGTAATTCTAAATAGGTTTTTAATCATATTTCCTTTTTCTTTTCACCTCAAACTTAGATAAATTGCTTTTTATATGCAATACAATTAAAGACATAAACAATAATTATTTACCCATTTGACATCCTGATGGTTAAGTCACCCAATTTCTCCCGCCACTAACCGACAAGATGTGGCTGAAAAATGGCATTTTTTACAACTAGATTTCGCTACTGTTTAAATACTATTGTTACAATGATATATCATTCTTATTTTTGCAAATATTTTAAAAAACGCTAACGTTTTATTTCATGAGATCAAGAATACTTGCTTTTGTGGCCTTGGCACTACTCTCCTTTCGTACCACAGCACAGGTCACACCCCGAATAGAAAATCCGAAGGATACTTTACAAAGCCGTACCCCAGCCAAGACGAGACTTATATTTCAACTTGAACATGAAAGCGGGGGCGAACTCAAATTCAATGAGCCCTCCAAAGAAACCCTTGCAGACTCTTACTATAGCGGACTAAATTTCAGAGTCGGTTTTCAAACACAGTTTCAAGACTCCCTAAAGAGTATTTACAACGAAATATACAACTATCCAATATACGGCATCGGGATCTACAGCAGTACATTTGGCCAGGAACACCTCGGACGACCTTTCGCAGCCTATGGCTTTGTCGCCATTCCCATTAGACCAAAAGTAAATTCGAGATGGAATTTCAACTATCGGATTGCACTCGGTCTCTCTGGCAGATTCAATCCTTATAATGAGGAAGACAATCCTTTCAACCTACTTATCGGCAGCAAAAATAATGTATTTATTGACCTTGGACTTCAGGTCAACTACCGCCTAAATAAAAACTTCCAGGTAGGGGCCGGCGCAGCCTTTCATCACTTCAGCAATGGAGCCCTGGCATTACCGAACACAGGGATAAACCTCGTCCCCTTGAGCCTATCTGTTTCGTATACACCAACAAACAAACCTTTTGATTATAGAAAAACAAGTATTCCACAGATGGAGAAAACAGAGGAACTCCATTTCAACTATGCCTTTGGCTTCAAACAGATTGATCGCGAACACGACGGCCAATATTTTAAATCTACGTTAGGTGCATACTACAGCAAGCATTTCGGCTACAAATGGCGACTTGGCGCTGGGTTTGATGCATTTTATTCAGCCAGCGGAAACGACGAAAAGGTTGCCGGCGACAAAGCCGGGAAATTCTCCGCCTTATTTTCTTACGGCCCAGCATTCTACATTGATCATGTGTTAAATTCACGTCTATACATCAACGGAAATGTTGGAGCCTATCTTCATCGCAACGAATTCAATGGCGAGAGCATGCCTGTGTATTTAAGAGTAGGTGTACGTTATAAAGTTTACAAAGATTTCTTTGCCGGTGTTTCCATTAAAGCCCATGGCGGTAAAGCTGATTTTATTGAATGGACAACAGGTTACGGAATTAAACTAGGTAAGAAACGGAAATAGTAAGAAAATAAACATGAGAGATTCCCGAGACAGATTGAATACCGGATCGGGGGCTTTCAAATTTCCCAGCGAGTTCAATACATAAAAAAAGCGTTCATGAAGAACGCTTTTTTTATCGTGGGGATTACTGGGTTCGAACCAGTGACCCCTACCTTGTCGAGGTAGTGCTCTAAACCAGCTGAGCTAAACCCCCTAACGAAAAAAAAGCACCATTTGATGATGCTTTTGTGGAGGCTACAGGATTCGAACCTGTGACCCTCTGCTTGTAAGGCAGATGCTCTGAACCAGCTGAGCTAAGCCTCCGTTTTGGATTGGTGGAGAATACTGGATTCGAACCAGTGACCCTCTGCTTGTAAGGCAGATGCTCTGAACCAGCTGAGCTAATTCTCCGACTTTGTATGGTGGAGGCTACAGGATTCGAACCTGTGACCCTCTGCTTGTAAGGCAGATGCTCTGAACCAGCTGAGCTAAGCCTCCATACTTTTTTAAAGAACGCCGTTCCCTAATTGCGTGTGCAAATATAGCTTAAAAATTCTATTCTCAAAATTATTTTACAAGATTTTATGCCTTAAACATCACAACAAGCTAAGAAACACCGAAATAATTTTTAATCATAGAACTTCCAAGAAATACCAAATCTAAAATTAGCACTATTCATCGGATAACGTCTGACGGTATAGTAACCATGCGGATAGAAGTTCTGATTTAAAAAATTATAACTCAAAAACATATTTACCCGTTGTATATTCGCTGTAACCCATAGATCCATGATTGGATACGTCGAAAACTCAATCTGTTTGTAAGCATTGTAAAACTGTCCTGTCCCAATCGAATAATTCGGATTGGCATAGGGTGTATTGAACTTTGCGTCCAGACCGATACTATAATCAATAACTTTATAAAACAGGTTACTGTAATACAAACTATGCCAGGTATACAACTCCGGGACAGCCAATACATCCTTTTGATCTGTCTTCTGATAGACCACAAGATTATCGAAGGTAAAATGGTTTAATTTAAATTTTTGTCCAACGGTTACCTTTAACAAATTAGCTTTATCCAATTGTGCCGGAACAATCCATTTATCTTTCTTCGGATCGTTCTGTGGATTGGACAACTCTTCGAAATAGGTATAATTGTTCATCAGAAAATACTCAACCTTGCCATGGAAACCAAGCATCGGATTGGCATATTGAAACCCCAGATTCTGAATTTTAGTCTTTTTAAGATCTAAATCATTCCATTTTCCGTAGGTATAATTCAAATTTTCGAAAACCATCTCCGGGGATTTGTTCTGTGAATAAGCTGAAAACGTCACCTTTCCGATTTTATCCCCCATAGCGATATCCGCTTTAGCTTCATACAAGAAGTCCCCAAAGTTGTGGCCAAATACGATTTGATTCGCTTTTAAACTAAAATCAAGACGATCTGAAAACTTATATCCCAATTCACCTTTCGCGATTCCATTTTGATAAAAACGATTAAATGTTGTGCTATCCGGCAATTTCTTCAGTGGCTGAGGATAGGCTGAAGTATTGTTATAATACCGCATGGAGTCCAACTGATTCTGCTCCACCCAGTTCATGTCGTGCTGAAAAGCCAAATTCAACTTTACCTCATTCTTAAAGACCGACTTCCCTCTGAGAAAAAAGTTATATTCAAATTCATTTGAAACATTCGTGATCAGCGTCTTATCATTGTTTAGCGCCAACGCCCTATTATTGTATGGTAAAGCTGCATTTTGGTCATCCATGTTCTTGAAGAAGCTGTAAGTCTGTCTTCGGAGGCGGGTATTATGTGCCATGCTATTCGTTGGACGGATCTCCATCGTAGGCTTACCTTTATCAATTGTATCCAATCGCCCCAAATAAAGTGACTGTCTCAGGAAAAATGAATTATCCCACCACTTAGACCGAGGTATATTTGTATTACTCGCATCATAGAATTTTGGTATAAATCGGTCCGGCGATTGTCTATTTCCAGGCGCAAATGGAAGATCTTCCGTAATAGAACCATTCTCCATGGCATCCAAACGATTAAATACCCCATTGATCAACAAATTATACCGATTATTTTTCGATTCATACCAAGAAGCAACTGAAGCCTTTAAATCTGAATAACTCTGTCCAAGGTAAAATCCATCCGTTTTGGTAGAATGGAAATCGACATTCATATTCCATTGGGAATTTATATTCTGGGCCACCCGAGCTCTAAAAACCTGGTCATTAAAAAAGAATCCTACCGCAGACAATTCGGAGTACCTCGCCCGGGCCCTAAAATATTGGACCGAATCGGGGTTCAATAAATAACGTTCCAACGCTGTAAAACCAGACTGAAAGCCAATGGTCTTTTTAGGCTGGAACAATAGATCCCGTGTGGCAAGGCCATAGGCCCCAAGGTTCACACTGGGATTCCATGGTAAATTCTGCGGATTATAATACTGATAGTTATGATGTGATGTATCAATCTGCCGTGTATAAGTAGCTTTTTTTAACATATCCAATGTCGCATATCGGATATACTTTGCAGACAGGATAACGGAATCCTTCTTTCCATCCTCCTTGGCTCTAGCCGAATCCAATGCACTGCTCCAATCTTCTTTGCTCTGCGCAATGACATCCACGGAATAAATAAATAAAACACACCATGCGGCAAGTATGCGTACGATCAACTTCATCTAAAATTATATAAAAACCAAAAAAGCTAAATTCACCTGAATGAACCAATTACCCTTCACACCACACAAATCCAGCAACCTTCTCCTTCAACGGTGACACATAAAGATGTAATTTATTGCAAAGCTATTAATTCTTTCAAAATTAATGTCATTTTAGGTTCCGCTTTCTCCGCAACAGTGACAATTTCCTGCAACGACACAGGTTTAAGTTGTTCATGAAAGCCCTCATCCGTAACAACAGAAATGGCAAATACCGGAAGAGCCATATGATTGGCGACAATAACCTCCGGAACGGTACTCATACCGACCACATCGCCACCGATCAGGCGCATATAACGATATTCAGCTTTTGTTTCCAAATTTGGACCTGCGGAAGAAACATAAACAACTTTTCGCGCAGCAATAGCATGTTTGGCTGCAATTTCAAGAGCCTGCTCGATCATCTTTCGGTTATAAGGCTCGCTCATATCCGGAAATCGTGGTCCAAACTCCGCCAAATTTTGTCCGCGAAGCGGATTATCCGGCAATAAATTGATATGATCTTCAATAATTCCAAGGTCACCTTTTTTCACATCAGGATTAAGGGATCCCGCAGCGTTGGAAACAAACAATTTCTGTACCCCCAAAACCTTCATGATCCGGATCGGAAATGTAATCTGCTGCATATCATAACCTTCATAATAATGCAACCTTCCCTGCATAGCGACCACATTGCGTCCACTCAGCTTTCCAAAAATAAGCTTACCAGAATGAAATTCAACAGTTGAAATAGGGAAATTAGGTATATTGGAATACATCAGCTGATACTCGACTTCAATTTCATCAACCAACTTACCTAAACCAGTACCTAGGATGATACCGAATTCTGGAGCAAAATCTCCAATTTTTCTACGGATAAATTCCGTAGTCTCATTTATGCTATGATACATACGTACAGAAAAACTAAGTATATCAAACTTAACTTAATTTTTCTGTACGTACAAATCAAAATCACTACTTGTATTTACATCTTCTCACCAATGGAGAAACTTTTTATAGCTGAAATGCATTAATTGTGGGACAATGCTTTTTCACTTGCTTTACCTGGAGAACTGATCAAAAGCATTACAAACGTGATAAAACCATTTATAATGATCAAATCCAATCCGATAACATACGGTGTATACACCTCAATTACATAGGTTTTAAGCAAAAATAATACGGTAGGCGAAAGCACACAGATATAGGGTACAGCCTTATCCCGCACCGCATATTTTGTGAATATTCCAAAAACGAATAAACCCAACAAAGGCCCATAGGTATAACTCGCCGCAGTAAAGATTGCATTTACGACCGAATCATCATTGATCAGCTTAAAGACCAAAATAACCAACAACATCACAATGGAAAAACCAAAATGGACATAGTTACGCTGTTTGATCAGCGTTGGATCATTGGGATTTTCTTTTTTATTGAAGTTTAAAAAGTCTATGCAGAAAGATGTCGTTAGGGCAGTTAGCGCACTATCTGTCGTTGCAAAAGTAGCGGCCGTCAGCCCCATCATAAAAATGATTGCAGGAACAATTGCCAAGTGGTTTAATGCAATTTCTGGGTACAAATAATCGCGTGTTGCCAGTTGAGTCACATCAATCCCGTTTTTAGCCGCATAGATATACAGCAAAGCACCGACAGCTAAAAAGAAAATATTAATGACCACAAAAACACTTGTAAAAGTGATCATGTTCTTTTGGGCCTCTTTAATGGTCCCCATCGATAAGTTCTTTTGCATCAGATCCTGATCAAGCCCCGTCATTGCAATGGTCACAAAAATCCCTCCCAAGAATTGTTTCCAAAAATTTGCTTTACTGCCTACAAAATCATCCCAGAAAAAGATCTTGGAATAACTACTTTCTTTCACAGCCTCGAAAGTATCCACAATACCAAAATCTAATCCTTTTGCCATAAAATAGATGGAGAGAATTACTGCAGTCACTAAAAAGGTAGTCTGTAGGGTATCCGTTACAATGATTGTCTTTAAACCGCCCTTATTTGTATACATCCAGATTAACACCAAACATATAACGACCGTAATCGCGAAAGGCACATTCCAGGCATCAAAAATAAAATGCTGCAATACGATTGCCACCAAATAAAGACGAAATGCTGAACCTATCGTACGGGAAACCAAAAAAATAGCAGCACCTGTTTTATACGTGGTGTGCCCAAAACGTTCTTCCAAATACGTGTAAATGGAAGTCAAGTTCATTCTATAATAGAGCGGAAGCAATACATAGGCAATAATGACAAAACCAACGGCATTCCCAAGAACAAATTGAAAATAGCTAAATTCAGACGCACCGACTGCGCCGGGAACCGAAATAAAAGTTACGCCGGAGAGCGCGGTACCGATCATCCCAAAGGCGACCATATACCATTTAGAGTTCCGGTTTGCGACAAAAAAAGTAGAGTTATCGGAAGCCCCCTTCGAGGTGAAGTGAGCTACTGCAAGCAGAACTGCAAAATAGATTATTATAAAAGATAATAATATTACTGGTGACATAGTTTGTTTTTAAAATAGGTGATTTTTAGTAGGTTATACTCAATGGGTAGCCTGATAAGCTTCAATTGCCTGTCTTACATTACCAAATTGTTCAAGTAAAGCCGCTGCCTCTTCTTCAAGCGCCCCGGTTTGATCCATAATGATACGTACACCACGACCGACCAGCTTATGGTTTGACAATTGCATATCGACCATCTTATTCCCTTTTACCCTGCCCAATTGGATCATCACTGCGGTACTGAACATATTTAACACAAGTTTCTGTGCTGTACCCGATTTCATCCGAGTAGATCCGGTAACGAATTCTGGCCCAACAATAACTTCAACCGGATACTGCGCTACTTCAGCAATCGGAGACCCCCCATTACAGACAATACATCCCGTCACAAGCCCCTTCTCGTTTGCCGTTTTTAATCCGCCAATAACATAAGGTGTGGTTCCAGAGGCCGCAATACCGATAACAACATCGTTTTCATCAATATCATAGGCTTCCATATCTTTCCAGGCCTGCTCCAAATCGTCTTCTGCAAATTCAACTGCTTTTCTAATTGCAGTATCACCACCAGCAATTAACCCAATGATCCATTCAAATGGAACGCCGTAAGTCGGAGGTAATTCTGACGCATCCAACACGCCCAAACGACCACTTGTACCAGCGCCGATATAAAAAGTTCGACCACCAGCCTTCATTTTCTCCACAGTGACTTTAACCAATGCTTCAATCTGAGGGATAGCCTGCTCTACAGCAAGTGGCACAGATTTATCCTCATTATTGATATTTGTCAATAACTCATGCACAGACATCTTGTCCAAATCCTGATAATTCGAATCTTTCTCCGTTGTATTTACCATTATTAGTATATATTGTATTTCTTTATTTCAATAAATCGGGCACATCCACAAGTTGATACCCTTTCCCCTTTAATATGCTAATGATATCATCCAAATGATGATACAGTTTATCTTTCCGCCGATCATCGGTTCCCATGTGAATCAATATCAGAAATCCATTGAGCCCATATCGAGTTTCATAAGACCAGAGATTGTCGAGAATCGCTGTCGACGATAAATAACGAGCCCCCATTTCAGGATAGGTATAGTCAGCTGCAGTCCGTATTCCTGGTGTATAATTAACCGAATTTAGACCAACTGCTTTTGCCCAATCGACTGTTTCACTATTATACCATTCATAAGAAGGAATATAATAGGACAGCTGCTCTCTTTGAACGCCCACACGTTCCAGTGCTTTCAGATTTGCCCTTAGATCAGCGACAAAAGAGTCACGCTTCACCAAAAGCACATCCCTACTCCCCCAGTCACTCACCAGAAGATGTTTATCCGAGTGCCCCGAAATCCAATGGCCATCGCTTAACATCTGACGGACATACACCTCAAAATCTGGAGTTCTGAGATAATCACCTGTCAGGAAAAAAGAGCCTTTAACGCCATTACGTTTTAGACTTGCTAATACCTCAGCTGTACCCTCAGATAAATCATGACCTGTAAACACCAGAGCCACCTGCCGCTTTGTCGAGTCGCCCCGGACAATAGCACCGAAAACATCCCGTGTTACTTTTTTCCGGTCGGCTCCTCCATTGCCTTACCCTCCTTTGAAGCCAGCAGATAAATCAACGAAGCGGTACCATCCATTGTCGGCTCATTCGTACTATAATCTCCGTAGTCGTCATGATAGACCGCCAAATCACTTTGAAACTCCGCATAGCTATCCGGATTATTCAACTTGATACCGATCAGATTGCGATACGTGGATGCCATAATGGGCCCATCAACCAAACCGCCATCGATCGGATGCTTTCCAAGAAAGGTAAACGCCGAATGCGGATCAACAGGTGTATCGCCCCCAGATGGAAGACCATATACCATACTCGTGCCCCAAGGGTTCGTCCCAAATAACCAGTCAAAATTTGCTTGGGCTAGCTCATCAAAATGCGCATCTCCCGTCAATTCTTTATACCAGAGACATTGGATCGCAAAGGATACCGTTAAGTTGTTGCTACACCAGATAAAGGGGACTCCGCGAAAAAAAGCATTTTTTTCGGCTCTCCGATTGACTTCCTCAATCCCCTGTTTATAATAAGAAACAATCTCCTCGCGATCTTGTCCTTTTAATCCTTTTGCCAACTCATAATGCCCAAGATTGATAAAAGGGTACCACTGATAATGTGCAGCAGTATCGCTTACCATCCAAGGTGTAATCTTTTCTTGCCGGGCGTAGCCTAAGGCTTCTCGTGCAAACTTTTCTTTTTTTGTCACCGAAAACCCCATTGCAGCGGCCAACTGCATATCGTCCACCCAATTATCTTCGGCATAAATATAAGGCGATTTCACAGAAACTGTCTGTGTCACGCCTGGTTTTATATTGGCATAAGCATAGGCCGTTTCCGATTTCTTTGAAAGCAGCTTTGCATATTTCCCATCCTCTTTGTCAAACAACATTGCCCCCAGGCGAAAAGCACTACTAAATTTACCAGCAGTAGAACTTGTCCCCGTCGTATTATTCATAAACTTACCACGCTGTTGTGGTTCGCCATCGATAAAATACACCGGTCTTTCAAATCCACGACCATAATAGGGATCTTCCTTTGGCATCCGCATGCTTGCATGATCCCGGTCATCACCAATCTGATTGTACATTTGATTGGCTTTAGGATGCATTTTCAACAACCAATCCAAGCCCCATTTTGCTTCATCCAGTACATCGGCACGACCGTTTTTTCCATCAAGACCATTTGCTTGCTTTAGATCACCAAATACCTTTGGAAAATCGCGGTAAGCCGCTAACAGATGAAATGTCGCATTTGCCGACGTTGTCGCATATTGCAAATAATCAGAAGCATCATGCCAACCTCCACCCGCATCGATATGGGAGCTATCGGGAATTCCAACCTTTCCTGCATAAAGCGCAAATCCATCATGTGTATGGCAGCTATCTTTCAGAAAAGGGTTAAACAATGTCCGTTGTTGCCGCATATAACGCAGTACAAAATCTGCCGCTCCTTTGTAAACGTCCCGAGCAATTCGAAATGTTGGAGACTTCACATCACCAGCCTGAACAAAAAAGCGTCCTGTATCCTGTATAGAAGAGAAATCAAAACGAAAGCTTTGAACAAAAGGACCATAAGCCCCATAATCTTTTCCGACGGGATGCACATAGACTGTTTTACCCGTTTCTGCGTTTTTAATTTCAAAAGAACGAAGCTGCCTGATTGATTTCCCGCCCCATACCGCGACCTTCTTGCCCGCCGGAGTATAGCCCAATTGGTTTATTCTAATCCAAGCATTTTGCTGTGCTTTCGCAAAGTTACAAACAAAACATGCAAAAACAAGCAAAAAAGCTTGACGTAAATTTAAGAAGTTTAGACATTTTTTTATCATATCAAGGCATTTATTTTCAAAAAGATCAATTCAATCGATTGCTTAAAACTGTAATGAAACTATTTTGCCATCCATCGCACTCGCTATCACTGTATTCCTGCCATTTAGCGCTACAGGATTAACCATTCCATTGGATATTTTATATTGCCATATTACCGCGCCTGTTTTTGCGTCAACCCCGGATAGCAAACCCGAATGACTCGGCACAAATACCAATTTGCCATTGGAGGTAATTGCAGAAGGTGTCAATTCGTAGGGCAATTTAAGCTTGGACTTCCAGGCAACAGCCATACGATCACCAGCAACTGAAATACCCAAAAGATCCCCATCCATCGTCTTCACATAAACCAGTTTATGATCTGCTGCCAACCCCATAGACTCGCGCACCCGAATGGTATCTTTCTTTTCCCGCCAAATGACCGCCCCCGTTTTCGCATCCAGTGCTGTCATAAAACGATCCGGTGCAACTACAAAAACACGATTATTTACCCCCACTGGATTACATGCCGCCGCTGAAAACATCCGATTAGCCTGTCCATTATTCCATTCCCACGACAACTTACCTGTATTGACATTCAAAGCATAGAATCCATTACTCCAGGAGCCAAAAATTACATTCCCCAAATAATACGTTGGCAGGGTCGATACAAATCCTTTGACCTGATCAAAGCTCCATTTTACAGCCCCCGTCTTGATGTCCAGTGCCCTAAACTTACCATCCGAACCACCGATAAAAGCCACGCCATTATGTAGCAGAGGCGAACCCAAAACCGCCTTTTCAGTCTGCACCTTCCACAACAACTTGCCATTACGGGCATCTACCGCATAAATTGCATGATCCGATGATCCCGCCACGACAATCCCTTTCCACACAGCCGGAGTAGAATAAACTTTACCACCTGTACGAAATGCCCATAGCTTTTTGCCAGTTTTTAAATCAAGCGCAAAGATATCGCCCGCGGTATTTGATGTAATCACGCTATTTTTGTAAACAGCTAGTCCCGCCCCAATATCACTAGCATCTTCGAAAGTCCAATTGACTTTAACCTGATCTGCATATTTGGTATTCACAGCATAATTTGGTCTCGGATAGCTTACCGTTTCATTTTCATAATGATGATTAAATAGAGGGACAACAACCCAAGATTTCTCCTGCATCCCTACACCGGGATTACGCTCCTGATAACTCGCTTTACCATCGGCGATAGTCACAATATTATAACCGCCAACCGCTTTATTCGCACGCAGGTTGGAACGCCCCATTACTCCTGGAATTCCTTCCCAATCGTATAATTTATTGGCATGGCCATGTCCGCAAAGCGCCAATTGAACATTCCGCGTTTTGACCCTTTTTAAGGCGTCAAACCAGTTGTTTAACGATGAATCCTGTGGATAATGATTAATATAGATCAATGGCAGCTGATTATCAGGATTCGCTGCAAAAATGGAATCCATCCAAACCAGGTTTTCACGAGGAATCTGGCCAGGACTCATACGCATATTTGGCCCTGAATTGGTTCCAATGAATGCGTAACCTTTATGCTTAAAGAAAAAGGTCTCACCACCAAAAACGGTACGAAATGTATTGGCTCCATTTTCAGACCAATTTCCATCGTGATTTCCCGGAATCACATACCAAGGCAGCTGCAAACTATCTAAGATGCGCTTTGCAAGCTTTAACTCATGATCAGCACCAAACTCAGTGATATCTCCGGAGAGTATAACAAAATCAATATCTTTCAATGTATTCAGGTCCTTTACAGTACGTCGCAAATCCTCCTCTCCTGTTGCACCACCGACATGCGTGTCTGTTACGTGGGCAAATTTGAAGGACTGCTGCGCTATCACAACGTTAAAAACGCAGGATAATGCAATAAAAAAGGTGATAATTGGAAACCTCATGCGTAATGTTTTCTTAAAAATAGCGTTTTTATGCATAATAATAAAATAAAAATGCGTTTTTATGCAAAGTATTTTAGATGTAGATTTAGGTTTGTTTTCGACAGCCTCGGCTATCATGGGCATAAAAAAGCCTTGTCTAAAAACATAGACAAGGCCTCATAATATGTGGATTAAATTACCACCCTTTAGTTTGTGTTAATTTATACCCTCTTTGCTCATAGTCAACAATTTGCGCTTTACCCACTGGAGCTAAATAAAATTTATCATCCACGGCATTTCTATTTGCTGCATTTTGAACCACTATAAAACCAACCATATCAGCAGCATTAGAACCATTATAAGTCACTACGGTTCCATCCGCTTTCCTCACTTTGGTGACGCCAACATAGTTAGATTTTAAGAAATCTGGAGCCTGTTTTGCTACGTCAACCCAAATTCCTGTGAAATAATCCGTACTTTTAGAAAAGTCCATATAACCCAGCTTTTTCCATCTCTTTAAATCCAGCAATCGCGAGTATTCAAACACGAATTCCATCCGGCGCTCACGACGTATTTCCCACATTAGTGGCGTTACATCTGCGTCTCTAGCTGGATCATTGGCAATTGAACCAATCTGTAACGGCGCAGTCTTTGTCACTCCTTTAGCTATAGCAGCTTCGTCAAGCGGCCTATTTCTTACTGCATTGATTGACTTATCAAGATCTGTTTGTGTAACAGCTCCACCACCAAAGTTCTCGGCTAAAATTTGCTTTGCTTCAATCCAGTTTAACACAACTTCTCCATAACGAATAACAGGAGCGTCTGATGTATTGGTATTTGAATTCCACTTAGAATAATCAGGATTTGCACTTGTTATCTTATAGCCATTACGAGCGACATACTTTGTTCCATAGACAAATGTTGAAGCCTTGGAGTTCAAATCCGTATCAAAGGAAGCCTCAAAACGCGGGTCACGAGAGGTCGCCAACTTACTCAACGAAAAATCAGCCGCACTGGCAAGTGATGATGAAGAATAAGGCTTACCATCAATACAGATAAATTCCTTGATCAATTTTAAATTTGGAGCTGTAGCCTGTGCCTCAATGCCATTTTGATAAGATCCGATTGCATGCAGCACACTAACGGATGCATCGTATTTACGATACATAATCACTTCTTTGTTGGTAGCTAAATCCTGGGAAGAAAACAAACTTTTGAAATCAGCAGTAAATGAATACTTCCCTGAACTCATAACAACCTCCGCTGCACTTTGAGCAAGCTCCAAATATTTCTTTGCTCTTACCTGATCAAGACCGTGGTATTTCTGCCAAGAACCTTCAAACAACATCAAACGTGATATAAAAGACGCTGCAATATACTTATTCAACACATTTGCACCATCATCGGCTTTCATATTCTGCAATACATATACAAAGTCATCGTACACATGATCCATCACGACACCACGATTATCACGATCTTTATATTGCGTATCAAAATCAGAAGCAGATACTTCAGATTCAAAATATGGAACATCCCCGAAAACAGAGACCAACCTAGAATACTCAAAAGCTTTAAAGAATTTCGCAACAGCAGTCCAGTGATTATATTGAGCTGTGGTTAAGTTCGGCTTAGCAATAGTCTCTATTCTATTCAAGAAAATATTGGATTTGCGAACCCACGAATAATTCCATGTGGGACCTGCATACGTATCAAGCCATGCCGCAACTTCAGATGTGGATGAACGCGTATCAGGTATAGCATTTTCAAAATTAGCTTGTTGACCACTAAAAGTCAAATCGTCTGAAAAAGTATACCCCCTTACTGGCGTATAATCCGTCGTAAAGGAACTATTGTAGCCGTTGAAATATTGCGTATAAAAACCGTTCGCAAATAACCTTAGGTCATTTTCATCCCTCCAATAAAGCCCCGAACCATCTGTAATCTGATCCAAAGACGGGCGATCTAACAAGCTGTTACAGCTTGATAACACCATTGAGGAACCTAATAATATATATAAGAATTTTGTTTTAATTTTCATGATAATTTCAATTAAAATGTCAATTGAACGCCAAAAGAAGCAGATTTGAACGTTGGCGTTCCAACACCAATACGGCCACTATTGTAATTATTCAAGCTCTGATCAACAAACATATTCACCCCAACAACAGCTTCAGGGTCGATAGGTAAGCCATTAAGTTTATCCCATGTAAAGAAGTTTTCCAAAGCAGTGTATATACGTAAATTGCTTACTCCGATTCGACTCAACGTTCCTTTCGGAAGGGTATAACCCAAGGTTAAGTTCTTAATACGCAAATAGGACATATCCAACAAATAGCGACTTTGTACCTGCATATTATTAATATTGTCGGTTCCACCGTTGCTGTATGCTGCAGGATAAAATGCACCCGTATTATTTTCAGTCCAATAATCTGAAGACATAACTGCAGGCATTGCTCCATCAGATGCATTAAAGCCGGCCTGCGCCAAGAACCCTTTTCCCCAAACCTGGCGGCTACCTACGCCTTGGAAGAACGCAGAGAGGTCAAAACCTTTGAAATCAGCCCCTAAACGAAAGCCATATTCATACCTCGGCGTCGAATTACCAATCACAGAAAGGTCACCATGATCTGAAATTGTCCCCTTACCGTTATCTATAGCACCATCCCCGTTTAAATCCTTAAACTTAACATCACCGGGACCATAAAGGAAGGTAGAAGAATTTTGAACCCAAGATTGGTAAGCTCCATTTGGATCAGACAACTTGTTCATTGTCTTACCATTGACGGTTGTCGTAACTAGTTTCCCGTTTTCATAAACGAAATCACTTTTTTGATATAGACGATCCGTTTCATAACCCCAAATTTCACCGAATGTCTTACCGTTATAGTATCCATCCACTAAAGTTGTTGTACCGTATTCTGTGATAACAGATTTTGCATCCGATACGTTTGCACGCAGATTAATTCCCAAACCATTTTCGAAACGGTGGTTAAAATCAACGGCAAGCTCCCAACCTCTCGTACGTAAAGCGCCAAAATTACCTTTAGGAGCCTCAGCACCAAAAGTCGCAGCAACACCTTCCATCGGCACTAGCATATTTTTGGTATCGCGTTGGTACCAATCAAACACAAGCCCCAATTTATTCTTGAGGAATCTTGCGTCAAGTCCAAAATCCAAGGTCTGGATATCTTGCCAGCCTACCTGAGATAGAACAGCGGCAGGAGATCCTACATACCAATCCTTATTTCCTGAGCTGTTAATCCAGTTAGATTGGGCATTCGTCATATAACTTGTATACAAATTGTTCGGAACAGCCTGGTCTCCAATTGAGCCCCATGAACCGCGGATTTTAAATTGATTTACGAACTCACGTGACCAGTCCATAAAAGATTCTTGCGATACCACCCAACCTGCAGAGAACGACGGATACCATTTCCAGCGCAAGCTTGTCGGGAATTTAGACGATCCATCACGACGTAAATTTGCTTCAAACAAGTATTTATCCTTATAAGCATAGTTCACCCGGCCAAAAAAACCAATCTGAGATTCCCATTTTTTATAACCGGAACCAGTCACTGTTCCCGACCCAAACGTTAATTGTGGATTCTTGATATCCAGCAGGTTAGTAATTTGTGTCCAAGAATTTTCAGTTTGTTCCGCAACACGGTTTAAACCTGCCATAAATTTAAACTCATGCCCACCATCCAAACTTAAATTGTAAGTAGAGAAGGCATTGATCGTATGGCGCAAGAAATTCTCATCTTCCTTACGGTAATGGTCAGGATTAGAGCCTGCAGCTGTATATTGGAAATAATCTAGATCATATGCAGCCATCGCGCCCGCAGCAGATGCATCCACATAATTTCCATTTGCATCGACATACATCTGGTTTCCATTTGCATCCTTTTTCACCACTGGATTTCCCCAGGAATTGCCTGCTGTAAAACGTGTACCCGGCTTATTCCAGATCATCTCCTGATTGGTCAATGTGTAATCAAAATCCAATTTCCAGTTCTTCGTGAAATTTACAGTAGCACCACCATTGAAATTCATATAGTTTTTTAACTGGCTTGCCACGTTTGCTGCACCTGTCTCATAAGCTGGACTACGAATTGGATCCCCGTCACCATCATTTCCAAACGGATACAGCGAACTCCAACGGTACATATATAACCATGGATCTGCTGTTGTCGAATTCGTTGCATACGGATATTGTTTATTCGTACGGGAATAAATAGCTCCTGCCCTCGCTGTAATGTATTTGTTAATCTCATGAGAAACCCGTACTGAAGCATTATATCTCGAGAACTTGTCCGTATTAGTCTTCAACATACCTGACTGATCAAGCAACCCCAATCCTACATTATAAGAAGTTTTACCTGATTTACCCGATAGCGATAAATTATGTTGTTGCGTAGGAGCCCACTCACGAACCATATAGTCATATGGATCATACGTACGTACGCCATATTTATAACCTGTTGCAGGATCATAATACCAGTCACGTCCATACAACGTTGGATCATCTTTACCGACCGAGCTACCATATTTATCCTGCCATTCAACCGATTTTTGATAACTTTCTTCATTTATTTTATAGAAAGCTCCAGTAAAATTGCTACCAACGCGCAAAGCTGCATCCAACGAATATCTCAATGCATCAACCGTCCCCATTTCGTATTTCTTGAATGGGTTTTGAAAGGAGAAATTATTAGAATAATTTACTGACACCTGATCAGTTTTAGCCCCCTGTTTTGTTGTAATTAAAATGACACCATACGCGGCTTTAGCTCCGTAAATAGATGATGCTGCTGCATCCTTTAAAACTGAAATAGATTCAATATCATCGGGATTCACAATATTGATACTCGGAATCTCCACATTATCCAGTAATATCAATGGATTATTGGATCCAGTTATTGAACCTATTTGACCGCGAATTTTGATCGTTGGATCAGATCCCACCTCTCCACTCGGAATAACGATACTCAATCCAGGAGTCGTACCCTGCATGGCACGTCCTGCATCAGCAATAGGACGCCCTTGCATTGTCTCTTTGATATTAACTGACGCAACAGCACCTGTTAAGTTACTCTTTTTCTGTGTACCGTATCCAACAACAACGACTTCATTTAACGTTTGATTATCATCGACCAAAGTTACATTTAGCGAATTCGAAGTCACAGGAACCTCTCGTGTAATATAACCTACGGATGAAAAACGCAACTTGCTCCCCACGGCAGCTGTAATTTTAAAATGCCCCTGCGCATTGGTCTTCGTTGACGCATTACCGCCAATTACAGACACGCTCACTTCAGAGACTGGACCTTTTCCATCCGTTACAGTACCTTGCACTGTATTTTGAACCGCACTTTTTGCAGAAGAACTTAAAAGAACGCTTGTTGAATTAACGTTCTTCAAAGAGCTTTCTTTTTTTGTAAAAGAATAGGATTCAGAAGGAAAACTCAATCCAAGAGCAACAGAAAATAGTACAAATTTTCTCATTGATTATAGAGTTTTAAAATAAATGATTCTAGTTAATATTGTTAGTTATTGCTATTCAAAATCAGTATATAACAAATACTTCTTACGCATTTGCTTATAGTTTTTTAAGTCATCCGACCAGGAAGCGCGAATCTGCGCCTCGGATTCACCTGCAAGAATCTGCTTACGCAACTGATCAGTACCTGCGAGCTTGTCAAAAAATTCAGGCCTCGCAAAGAAAGTCGATTTATCAGGTGTCTTTTGATAAAAATCCAAGATATATTTTAGTGTGAATTTTTGCTTTTCAGGATCCAAAGCACGTAGATCTATACCATAATTCGTTGCACCTTTTCCTTCCACATGCTTGGACATACCATGACGTTCACCCGGAGTAAATGTAAAAGAGCCGTACACCGGATTTGTATACCCCAAAACCTGGAATGGCCAATCCGTCCCACGCCCTACCGAAATATCAGTTCCTTCGAAAAGGCATAATGAAAGATACAATCGTACAGAAAGCTGGTTGGGTAGACTTGGCGAGGGAATTACCGGTAAATTGTACATCGTTTTGTGATCCCAGTTTTGCACCTTTACAACCTGTACATCTGCCTGACGACCATTTTCCAACCAGTGTTCCCCATTGATCATCTGTGCCAACTCACCAATTGTCAGACCGTGGATCATTGCTATTTTATGCCAAGAAACATCGGATTTAAACTTATCGTCATGCCTTACTGGGCCGTCGACCTGATCTCCATTTGGATTTGGCCGATCTAATACAATTAATTTTTTGTTATGCTTTGCACAAAGCTCCATCACACGATGTAAGGAAGTGATGTAAGTGTAAAAACGCGCTCCGACATCCTGTAGATCGAAAATCATAACATCGATGGAATTGACAATCGAATCCTGTTTCTTATTCCCACCATATAATGTAAATAGTGGTAAACCTGTTTTCTGATCAATATCATTTCCAAACTTCTCGCCACGCTCTACATTACCACGGAAGCCATGTTCAGGAGCAAAGGCAAATTTTAAGTCAACTTTATTATCCATTAAAACATCAACGAGATGTTTTTTATCGGCCCCAACAATAGAGGTCTGATTTCCCATAACCCCTACTTTTTTACCTTTTAATTGCGGTAGATACAAGGCTAACTGATCTGCTCCGGGCACAACAACCCTGTTCGTTAAATCACCAGAAATGCTGTTTCCGGCTTTTTCATTAGTCTGAGCAGACTTCAATGAACTTCCACAAGAAATACAGGTGACAACCGCAACCAAAAAGGTCAAATTTAGTAAGGTAGTTTTCATCATAAATAGACTTTTAGATCGTGCACAAATGCAGTTTTATGCATGAATAATTGAAAATCAGGATAAAAGTAAGTAGAACTTTTCGATTTTTAAACTAAAATTGTCATAAAAACGCAAAAGAAAGTAAGTATTCACTTTCTATTAGGATATGAAACGAGTAAACAATTTTTCCTTTTTTACCTAGAAAATTCACGACTAACAAAACACAAGCAAAAGACAAACAATCAATTACAAAACATAAAGCACAAAAAAAAGTAACCCATTAGTGTAACTAGAACACCTAAACGTAACAAATACATTACTTTAAAATCACCTCATACAACCACGCATAAACCAGTACTACTAAGCATTTAAATAGCTGATTACCATACTTCAGGGCCCTATCAGCAGAAAACCGCAACATTCATTTCAAAAACTACCTTTACTTTTTCGCAATTTAACGCAGCATACTTCGCAGCAAACACAATTCCCAACATAGTATGAAATTGATATAACGTATAAAGGCTTTCCGATAAACGATCCGAAAGCCTTTATTCACAAAAAAATAAAATCTATTTTAACACAAAACCAATCCCATTTGCACTTGGACCG
This sequence comes from Sphingobacterium paramultivorum, assembly GCF_014109745.1. NCBI lineage: Bacteria > Pseudomonadati > Bacteroidota > Sphingobacteriia > Sphingobacteriales > Sphingobacteriaceae > Sphingobacterium > Sphingobacterium paramultivorum. The sequence continues at coordinate 5,306,459 of NZ_CP058555.1, read as the reverse complement.
CCTGCCACAGCAACCGGACTATTTACCACTTTCCAGCTTAAAAACCCGGACTGTCCTTCACTTTCTGCACGCTGTACCATGACGGACGCAGCCCCACCATTTGTAACAAAGGCATCCGAAGATCCGATCGACTCCATGATCTTTCCTAAATCGTTATATGTGATACCAACAGAAAAAGCATTTGTGCCGCCATCCACAACCACCGCATACAGATAGTTCCTAGCTGCATTTAGCCCCACCGCAGTATTAGCCTGAACCGTTGTTACCGTCGAAGTCACAGCAGCACCTTTATATAAAAGCCAGGTACCCCCAGAAACCAAGGAAGCTAGATCATTTAAATTATATGAGTCCATTGGAGATGATGCAGATGGCTTGTTTCCAACAAAAACAGAACCGTCCTTTTTCACACCTAAAAAAGGTCTTGTATCCGATGTAGCTGTCGTCGTTGTTGTTTTCAACTGTCGGCTTTTAAATATAAACGAACCTGTCGGCGCAGAGGAAGTCACCACATCTCCATTGATCGCTGCTATAATTTTTCCCCCAGCGCGCCCCTCATTATATTTAGCCATATCTCCCAACGTCTGCACTGTAAATAAATAATCATCAAAAGGACTTAGGGCAGTAACACTTATATTAGTTTTAGAGAGATCCACTTCCAAGATCTGCATACTCATGGCCTGATTTAATTTATTCATATAACGAACGTGTGTACGCTTTATTCCATCAGCCAGGGTTGTCGTAGAATCTAATTTAAAAATCGCAATGATATCCGTTTTATCCATGATCTTCTTTGCAAGCGCACCTATCTCGTTGTCGGGTGGGATAACTTCCGGAACAGTAACCACAGGCTCCTTCTGCTCAAAAACAGGATAATCATCTCTCTGTTTACAAGATACCAATGAAAGCAGCAAGCAAAACGATACACTTGCACACAATCTATTTCTATATTTTTTATCCTTCATGATCATCGAATTAAGAAAAATGAAACATAAGGCTTCATGATGGTAGAAGTAAAACCATCGTAGCCCAGCGCATACACGGTATATGACCTTCGGTCTAAAATTGCCCCGGCATTTGAATAAGAAGCCAGCACCGAAGCATTCGTTATAGGCGCCCCTGCTTTACGTATCTTCCATGTCCGTGCAGTGATACGATTTAGTTCAAAATATGGACTTGTTTCCAAATATTTCACATTTTTAGCTACTAAAGAATCCTGCGTCGGCTCCGTAGTTGCCGCTGCAGCTCCGTAATACAGATCAATAGCCTCTACATTAGGCATTAAATTTGTAAAACGGTAGCGCGCCTGTGTGCTATCCGGACGGGTTAAATCTTCTTCATTTAAGATCATTTTTGTGTTTTTTGCTGTATCTGTCACATGCAACGTATAACGTTTGCCGGCTTCAAACTTCACTGTAGATTCGTATAAAATAATAGAATCCAAACCACTATCGGTTTTATAAGGCAAACCTACCTGAACATTGACGGAACCCGATTTCCATTTCAGAAAGTCCGGACGAGAATCACCGCGCGTATTATAGCCTCCACCAGGGAAAGGCTCTCTACCACGAATAAGTGGAGTAACACGCTGACCATCAAACTTTACATACATATAACGGTCATCCGGGTAAATGGACGCCATGTTAATTTTAACAATTGCATCGTCAGCACCCATAAATTCCACATCGCCAAAATTCTGTATAGCCTTATCACAAGAATAAAGACCAAAAAGAAACAAGCAGGCGCCCAATATAATTTTAAAACTTTTCATACTTTAATCTTTAAAGGATTAATTATCTTTTGTTACAAACCAGGTCGGCTTGGTGACATAATACGGATCCAAGGCCCCCCACTTATCCAATTCTTTTGCATTCCAGGCGTACTCCGAATTATAACGGGGACGAACCCGATAACAATAAGCCTGATATTGCAAGCCCGAACCGCTGAGTGGCTGATACTGCTTAAAAATACTAGTATCATAGTTATACTTACGTAGATCACACCACTGCTCCAATCCTCCCCAGCCCCATTGGACAATATACTTTTGTCCCATAATATCAGAAAGCATTAAGTCAGCTGAAGTCTGTGGAATTTCACTGCTCGTCAGGTAAGCTTTCACCTGAGCGTCTGTAATTGCTGTTTCACCATTTGTATTGATATACTTATTCACAAAAGTCATATGCGAACGAATCGCATTAAGATAAGCCTGATAAGCCTCAGACGACGCCCCCTTGATGAAAAGCGCCTCCGCCTTAATCAACTGCAATTGCGCGTAAGTCATCAGCGGAAAATCAGCTTTATCCCTAAAGATGAATTTCCCTTCATACACTCCACCCACAATTTTCCCGAGAATCGAAGGGATAATTGTGGCCGAATTGGTTACGTTCGGCAGAGCACCGGAAAACACCGTATCAGCCACATTATCCAAGTTCCTATTGAGCATTTTTAAGAGACGCGGATCACTTGCAACACGTAAAGGCGCCGTTACCGCCCCCCTAAGTCCTCCAGATAAGTAACTCACAATAGGCTGACCGGCACGGCTATAGTACGTACTCGTATAAACCCCATACAGCGGCCCCACCACACTCGAGGTTTCGGCCTTATCTCCCGAAAACTTAACGCCTGCATCGTCATCATTCGATGCCAACGATTGATCAACGTAATAGATGACTGAATCCGCGTATTTCGATTTAAAATCAGGTTTATTAACCAAATGTATATACTGAAGCGCCCGAATACCATAAACAAATTTGCGCCACTTGCCCATATCACCACGAAAAAGGTTATCTCCTTTTTCCGAGCTCAAATTAGCGCTATAATCAAGCGGACTTTTTTGATCCATATAATATAAGGCAGAATCGCACCAAACTCTAACTTGCGCATAAACGTCTTTTTGATCGTCATACGTAAAGCTAAGCTGATCGCGCAGGGCCTCTTTCATAATAACTGGACCATGATAATCCGTAAGCATTTGGTATCCCCAGGCCTTAACAGCATAACCTATTGCGGCATACTCATATTTCTCATTTTCTACCGCATCCCGGATCATGTTTGCCAGGTTTCGACCATGGTTAAAATAGACCATCCGCCACATCACGCCACCAACATCACTCTGAAGCCTAAATCCATGCCTTTCCCAAATTTTTGAAGCATCATCTGCAGAAGCCCCCATAATAGATTGATTAAACTTATTCATAATGGTCTGATCCTGCGCATAACCATTTGCCATATGAAATATAATCGGAGCCAACAAAATCTCAGCCCTAACATCCTGTGGATACGACGGATTATCATTGATATCCATAAATTTTTTACAACCTGTCATTATCAAAGTCAATAACAACAAAGCTGTGACTATTTTTGCTTTCATAATCTTATAATTGTAAGTTAACGCCAACGTTGAACCCTTTCGGTCTAGCCATATTGCCAAAGTCTATCCCATACCCCCCAATACCTCCAATACCAGTTGTATTCGAATTACTTTCTGGATCCAATCCTGTATAATTTGTAAACATAATGAGATCAGTAGCTGTAAAAAACGCTTTTAGTGAAGACCTTTCACCCAAGAACCGCGTCAGTCTTTTCGGCAACCGATAACTTAAGGTAATATCACGCAGTCTCATTGTGTAGATATTCCGTTCCACGAACATACCCGGCTCGATATTGGTAAAATAATACGCGGAGGAAGTATATGGTGTTACCGCAATATGGTTGATCGTTGGATTTTCCGAATTCTCCAATCCATCCTTCAAAACACCCCTTATCACCCGTGGATCTTCTCTATTTAGCGTTTTCGTCGACATACCGAGGGTATACATATTATAATCCAATCCGTTTAACACATCTCCACCTTTACGCCAGTCCCACAAAAATGTCAGATACCAATCTTTGTAATTGAATTTATTAACGATGCCCAATGTAAACTTAGGCAGACGGTCAGCAATCGGGTAATAGCGATCTGTACCAGCGACCGGCAAACCCGTTGCCGGATCGATCAGTACGTCACCATTTGTATTTCGCATAAACTGCGTTCCAGAGAGGGCGCCCATACTGTAACCTGGCAATACCGCAGAACGCACACCACTCAGCAACCAAGTATCCGAGTCATACAATTCCGGCAAATCTTCAGCCAGCGACAACACACGGCCTTTATATTGGGTAAAATTGAAGACCAGGTTCCAGTTGAAATTCTTCTTGACAATCGGATTGAATATTGCCTGAACCTCAGTACCCACATTTTTCACTTTACCCCCGTTCATCATTTTTAAAACAAAGCCAGAACCATAACTCAATCGGGGCAAAATAATCTGTCCATCACTCAGCCTAGAAAAATAACTAAAATCAAAAGAGACAAACTTTTTAAACAAGGAAAATTCCAAACCTGCCTCAAATTCTTTTGTCATTTCAGCAACCAACTTATCATTTCCCCCATTAAAACCATAAGCATATCCACCACCGGTTGAATATTGAGGCTCATAATTTGATTTAATAAAATAGGATCTGAGTGGTCCTTTACCCGTTTTACCTGCCGAAAATCTAATTTTTCCATCTGAGATCACATCCGAGACTGCCTTAATTGGATTTAAATCTGTAAAATTAAAGGCCAGGGACCCTGAAGGATAAGAAAAATAAGGATCATTTGGCATCAAACGCGACGTCCCGTCCAAACGGCCCGACAAAGTCAGATACAGCAAGGTTTTATACCCTAACACAGCCTGTCCGAAGAATCCAATAGAGCGGTAGTTGTTGATGACATTTTTTGCCAGACGTGTCGAAGCATAGGTATTATTGATGCTGTAGAAATTTGGATCAAAGAAATTTGTTCCGTACTGCGAATCGGTAATCGAGTTTTGATCACGAATCTCGCCCCCCAGAAATGCATTAATTGAATAATCTCCAAAAGTTTTATTGGCCGAAAAACGTGCATTACCATACAAAATCCGCATATTATTCTGATAAGAACTATACTTACCTCCTGTAGGTGAAGTGGTAGAACCCGAACCGGAATAAGATTGCGGATGATAAACACTCTCACCTTTTGTAGTGGAATAATCAATCCCGACAACACCTTCAAATCTCAGCCAGGACAATGGCTTATAAGTAAAATTTGAGGAAGCCATCGTACGGTTAGTTTTATCATTGGCAATATTCCGATACACATCCCAAAATGGATTATCAAACTCATTGTAAATATCCTTGGTATTTAATACGCGATTACCTTTTTCATCTATCCAATTCCTGACATCATAAAGGGGATTAAAGCGCATCAAAGTCATCAAATAACCCGTAGTACCCTTTCTCGCCTTATCATTATCCGAAAAGATAAAATTAAAGGACGTATTGAGCTCAAATTTATTTGAAAATTTGGCGGTAGAGTTTAATCTTGAAGAGAAGCGTGTATAACGTGTATTTGGAACAATACCTGTATTATCATTGTATTCGTTTGACCAGCGATAACTTAGATTTTCATTGCCGCCATTAAAGGTTAAATTATGCTTTTGATTATATCCGTGACGAAAGAAATTTTTAACATTATCCTTATGCAACAGCATGTCATCCTTATATTTAGGACCCAAAGCATAGGAAGACGTACCATCATAGCTACCATTCAGCCCCTGCATGTAGGTATACTGCCGCTCCGGGAATTTATTGACAAACTCCATTCTTCCTGAATAGCTATAATCAACCCCGAATTTACCACTCTTGGCTTTCTTGGTCGTGATAATTATCGCTCCACCAGCACCTGAGCTACCATACAATGCAGTCGCTTCCGGTCCCTTCATCACTGTATACGTTTCAATATCCGAAGGATTAATGTCCAATGCCCGATTGGAATAGTCCAAATCCCGGTTGGCTCCATTCATTGCCAAATCATTTTCATTGACTGTCGAATTGTTAATCGGTACTCCATCGACAACAATCAATGCATTATTATCCCCGGAGATAGAGGCAAAACCCCGAAGCACGATTTGTGCTGAAGCACCTGGCATACCCGAAGTACTGTTAATGGATAAACCTGGTACACGCCCTTGCAAGCCTTGAAAAAAACCTTCCCGTTGCGTATCTGACACGTCATCTCCGTTTACTTTCGGCGTAGAATAACCCAGAGATTTTTTGGAACGCTCGATTCCCATTGCCGTTACTATCACTTCATCTAATGACGCAGTATTTTCTTTAAGAACCACATTGACGATCGACCGACCATTTACGGCAACTTCCTCCGACTGATACCCCACATATCGGAATATCAAAGAAGCACCTTCAGGAATTGTTATCTTGTAGTTACCTTGACTATTTGTTGCTGCTTGCACTCCTTTTCCACTCTCCCGCACGGTCACTCCCGCCAAACCGGATCCACTCGCATTAGTCACTTTACCGGTAATATTTTTTTGTGCCAGAGCAACACAACAAAAACACAGTAAACCCCAAAAAATGAGCAAACTCCTTTTCATAATTTTAAATTTTAATTAATAAGATTAGTTTAGTTTTAAAATAGGATGCTACGTACCTAGTACGGTAACAAAACGCAAAAAATGCATATTATTCGTTCATAAGCATGCGTTACTTTTAGGTATAAATATTGGTTTGTACTTCTTTTCAGATCTAATATAGCATAAAAATGCAAAAAACAAGACATAATTTTTATTTTTAGAGCACAAATCCAATCACATCCATCATAAAAACGAATAATAAGGCAAAAAAACAAGATATTCAGAATAGTATAAAAATAGAATAGCAGACCTTTCATTCAATATATCGAATAGAAGCGCAACCATAGTGGTTTATAACACAAGTAAGATAAAACGCAATAAAAAGCAAATAAGTGAACAATACGCACTATTTCGAATACACATAATTTCGCTTAAGGTAATTTCTAGAAATCATTGGACAGAAGAGACCTCCATACGCTGTACAGAGTCTTCATCGTTGTTTCAGGAAGAACTATGGGAAGAGTAGGAGAACAAAAAAAAAGAGACTAGGGTAGTCTCTTCAATTTTAAATCGCTTAATTCGGATCTCAATTCATTCATAAATTTATCTCCCGGATCATCTTTACCCGTGATATAATTGGGATCAGTTTCTTTCCACCAACTTGTTTTCTTAAAACGCTGATATTCATGATGACCCAATACAAATTCAATGGGGTATTTTTTACTGAGATAGCGGATCAGTTCTTCATTGGCTTTTAGTTGCGCATCGGTCAATGGGTTCTGACGGCTACCTATATTCTCAATACCGATAGCGCAATAATTGAGACCTATCGTATGCCGCGCAAAAATAGAATCCGGCAGAAACTGGTAAATAGTTCCATCCCGATCAATGACAAATTGCGAAGAGACGTTCAATAGACTGGCCTTGGTCAGTTCCGGTCGTCCCGGAAGCCTGACAGGATTAAAGGTATTAAAAGTTGCTTTTACGCTGTTGTTGGCCGTCCAATGCACCACCACCATTTTAGGATGGATAACAGGTGTCGACTGCGTCAGACCATGCCGATTTTTCAGGTAATCCAACGAGAGCTGAACACGCTCCTTGTCCCAGGTAATCGGTTTTTGAATAATCTTGGGCGATTGTGCGAATCCTATAGATGTCCACAGCAACGCAAAAGCTGTCGTTAAATAATTAGTGAATTTCATACATTAAAATTACAAAAACAAAGCCGTTAAAAAACGGCTTTGTACAATACATATTATATTATTCGGCAATATCCCACCATACTGGATAAGACCAAATATCATCACTTAAAGCATTAGGATGTGATGCCATTAGGCTTTGCGCATTATAGTTGATCTCATGCGACACTTGCCTAACACGTCTAAATTGCTTACCATCGGGTATTTTAGTTTTCGCAGCTGCAGTAACCGTGTACTCATAAGGAACGCTCCAGCCAGGATAAACATTGGCACTAAAATCATAACGTCGCATATCATTCCAGTTCTGTTGCGTAAAAGACATCGCGATGAACTTTTGTGTCATAATTTTCGGCAGTGTAATATCTGCAGCAGTTCCAATACCTTTATTGATAAATTCATCAATTTTACTTTGAGCCATTGGAGATTTGCTCTGATTGACGTTGCCATAAGTAGCCAACTTAAGATTCATAAGGTCGATGTGCCCTTGTATAGCAGTTTTATAAGCGGCAAAAGCACCTGCCTTATCACCTTTTTTAAATAAAACCTCTGCCTTAATAAAATTCATTTCAACAGATGTTAAGAGATGAGTCGGTGCATCGGGGCGCGAATAAAAAGTTCCACTTGCAGCAACAACACCGTCGTCCCATTTATAAATATCGGGTGTTTTCTCCGCCTTTGCATTCGAGGTGCTCCTAAACGAAACATATACGGTATCACCCCATCGAGCAGTATTCGCTGAATTGATATACCAACTATGCGGAGCTACCGAACGATTATTACTTTCAATAGCAACATCTTTGGCATTATACGAGGCGACAATAGGACCAGATTTCATGCGGATATCAGACTGCATATCAACCCCTTTAGAACGAGCCATTTTTTTCGGAATACCATATTCCGCCCATGGAATCAACTTATCCGCTCTCGGATCCTCAACATTTTTGTTATCAAAATTGGTCAATAAATTCTCATACCATTTGGTCACCAAAATATTGGAATTCATCCCCACATTATCATAAACAATGGAAGTCTTAACTGGATCTGCAAACAAAATATCACCAAGATTATCCCCCTGTACATCAACATGATTTACAATTGTACTTTCATTGATGGATAGTGGCGCATTATTTAATGCAGCCAAAATATCATCGGGTTTGTACAAACTTGATTTTTTCGATAAGTTATTTAGCCAGCGCGCTTTTACCCCATAACACATCTTTATCCATTTCGAAACATCCCCACCGTTCCAGCTATCTCCCGCAGACAAAGCTGTAGCTGTGGCAGGTTGCTCCATCTTGAGATAAGCAATAGCTTCATCAATTTCCTTTAGGCAACCTTCAAAAATAGTTTTTCCATCATCAAATTTGGGGGTGATAACATCTCCCAATGCCTCTGTATAAGGCATTTCCCCATACCAATCTGTCATCAGCATAAAACCCATGGCACGAATTGCCTTCATCGCACCAATATAATGATAGGCATTTTCTGCTTTGGCTTTTATCTCTAAATCAGAGAAATTGGCCCCTGCTCCTACAAAAAAGAACTGATAAGGTGTCGTCGACATCCCAGCAATGGGGTTCCAACCAGCAATCATACTATTGGAAGCGGTACCATTCGTAAAACTCAACTGTTGTGTCACAAAACCCGCCCTAGCACCAGCAGTACCTTGCGCATATAAATAATAATGCTGAATCCATGCCAATCGACTATCAACCGATGCTACCGTACTAGAAGGTGTATTGGGATCCACATTGATATCCAACCAACCCTTACTACAGGAAGAAAGACTAGCCACCCCTATCAACAAGGCCAATAAATATTTTGATTTTTTCATAATGTGCTTAGAATTTTAAATTAACACCAAAAGTTACACCTGCAGTGCTTGGCACTCCATTATAATCAATACCAACAGAACTCGAACCTGTCACTCCTGATCCTGCTGCACTAGCTTCTGGATCCAATCCTTTGTAATTAGTCAAAAGCCATAAATTCGTACCTGTCAGCGTCGCTGTCAACCCTTTAATAACTTTGGAAACATTAGATTTTTTAAGCAAAGAATTTCCGAAATCATAAGAAACGGAAACAGTGCGCAATCTCAACCAATTGGTTTTTGTCATAAAATTGGCACTTTCTTTTATATAGTGTATCCCCCAATAGTCTTGAATGATCTTTTTACCACTTGTTTGCGCTCCACTCACCAGATAAGATTCATTTGCATTGAATGTAAATGTTTTATCCTCATAAACTGGAGCTGCAGCTGTCCCAGTGTTCACAACACCAGACAATGTCAATTCATCACGCTCCAATGTACGCATGCTCAATCCATTAAGTGTCATCGCATAATCTGTTCCGTTATAAATATCACCGCCAATACGATAGTCCAACAAAAATGAGAGGTTGAAATTTTTGTAGGTTAAACTATTATTTAAGCCGCCAATTAATTTCGGTTCCCGATTACCGATATTATACGTCGTCGCATTATCACTAGTTGGCATACCCGTATTGGCATCAAGGATCAACTTACCATCCGGAGTGCGCGCATATTTTGATCCAGAAATACCCATAAAACTTCCACCATTGAATGACGCAGCCTTAGCATTACCAACTTGCACATCCGTTACATAAAGAATGTCCACGCCAGAAATCAGGTTATCTACTGTCCCCTTATTCCGAGACATATTTAAGGTAACATCCCATTCAAAATTTTCTCTTTTGATAGGTTTACCCGTTAATGAGAGCTCCATGCCTTTATTGTAAATATCGCCCGCATTGACCGAGACAAAAATATAGCCCACAGACTGCCCTAAGCGTGGCGAAAGGATCTGATTATACGAATTATTGGTATAATAAGCGTAATCTACACCCAATCGACCATTTAAGAAACGTAGTTCAGCCCCAACTTCAAAAGATCCCGTAGTTTCTGGTTTAAGATTTGGATTCCCTTTTGTCCAGCTATTTCCTGTTCCAATAATTCCACCTAAAGATTCTCTTGGTGTCCACAGATAGGTATTTGTAGCATATGGCGTAGCATCCTTACCAACACGGGCCCAAGAGGCACGTAACTTACCAAAGCTCAGCCAATCTAGCCCTTTATCTTTCAACAACTCCGTAAAAACAAAACTTCCTCCCACAGAAGGATAAAAATAGGACTGATTTGCAACCGGGAGTGTGGATGTCCAGTCATTTCGACCGGTTACATTTAAGAAAAGGAAATTTTTATAGGAAGCCCGTAATTCACCATATAGGCCATATAACCTCTTCTTGGAGGTAACTTCATCAAAAAGCTTATTTGCTTTATCAATATTTCCAAAACTATAGAAGTTATTAACGACAAAATCATACCCCATCCTTCTATTTGTATTCACCTTGGTCTCTTCAGCGAAATAACCGACCATGGCCCCTAAATCAAAATCACCTATTTTCTTATTAAAGTTGGACATTAAATTGGAAGACCAATAGTTGAATTTCAAATCATTCTCAGACATCATACCATTTTGCCAAAGTTGTTTAACAGCCCCGTTTTCGGCAATTAATGTAGAGTTTTTAGTTAAATAACTATCCATCCCAACACGATAAGATACATTCCACCAATCAAAAATATTCATATTGGCATTAATACTTCCTGTGATCCTTTCTGTATTATCGGTTAATTTATTTTTATTGATCGTCCAATACGGGTTTTCAATATCATCCTGAAGCTCCTGCAAACCTTCGAACATCCGATATTTAGTTCCATCATCATTCAGATATTTCTTCATATCATCACTTCTCGACCAGCCGTAAACTGAAGAAATTGCTCCAGCTCCGCCAGAACCATACAGCCCCGCCGAAGTTAAAGTCTTATCTGTATTGGCTAAAGTATAGGCCACATTGGCTCCTACACTTAATTTTCCAAATTTTTGATCACCATTAAAGCGAAAAGCCGTTTTTCCATAACCAGTTTCCGGGATAATACCCTGTTGATCAAAACGTGATCCAGACAAATAAAAAGACCCATTCTTATTACCACCGGTCATGTTAACTGTATTATCAAAAACGGTAGCCGTCCGAAAAAAGTCCCCAACATTATCATAAACTTTTTCCCCTGAATTGAAAGCCTCTCCCCAAGATTGTGTTGTATAGTTATCTAAAGTCCCAGCACTGTTATAGTACCCACGCTTGTACTTACCTTGTTGTTCAGGCAAACGATTAGCCCAATTTGCAGAAAAACGACTCGAAAAGCCTATTTCAACGCGCCCTTCACTACCACGTTTCGTCGTAATAACAACCGCTCCAGCCGCTGCACGTGAACCATATAAGGCTGCTGCCGCCGGACCTTTTAATACGGAAACATTTTCAATATCTTCCGGATTAATATCCATGACACGGTTGCTATTGGAAGTTGACGTTGCTTGCATTCCATCAAATCCGCTATTTCCTCCAATGGGCGTTGAATTATCATAGATAATACCGTCGACAACAAACAAGGGCTGGTTATCCCGCTCAAGTGAGGTACCGCCCCGAAGGATAATCTGCGCACCTGCACCTGCTGCTCCCGAAGATTGTGTTACGTTTACCCCCGCAATCTTACCTGCCAATGAATTGACCACGTTGGCGGTCTTATTCTTCATCAACTCATCCGATTTAATATCCTGAACAGCATAACCGAGCGCTCTCTTTTCCTTCTTAATTCCCATTGCGGTCACAACAACCTCTTCAAGCGCCTCCTCACTGCCAGAAAGCGCAACATTTATCGTTGCATTTGTCCCAACCAGTTGTTGTCTTTCCTGAGACCCCACGGCTCTAAAAATCAAAATATCGCCTGGCTCCGCATTGATGGTAAAACTTCCATCAGGCTTGGTTTGTGTACTGACAGATTTACCTTTGATGCTCACGGTTACATTAGGCATTGTACCACCATCAGAGGCATTCGTCACTTTACCCGTTACAGTTTTGGTCTGTGCCCATAAACTGGTTGACAGCATCACCCCTGAACAGAATAAGAGAAATTTTTTATTCATGGTTTTTAGTTAGTTGTTAATAATTTTCCATAACGGGCGGTTCCAACCCTAGGTTTATATCAATTACCACACAATAGTATGAAAAGCTTCCTATTTTTGCAAGCTTATGCGTAATTATTTGAAAAAGAAATAACAATAAACACATTAACGCACAATATGACAGCAGAAAAGCCAAAAATCTACATGAAAACAGATACAAAAACGCACATCGCAGCAAAATAAAAACAAAAGCATCTTATAAAAGCATTTAGCAAGGCCTTTTCACCGCATTTGATAGCAAAAAACAAACATTAGCACAACAAAATCACCAATAGCATGCATCATCCAACAGATAACAGCGTGCTTATGCAAGGAATTATTCGATTTACACCGCCATTTTAAACTAATTAATAGCTATTGTATTCGGAGATTGCTCGGTACTTCTTCGGTGCTTCTTCGGTACTCCTTCGGTGCTTCTTCGGTTGGAACCGAATAAAGTCCGACTAAATTCCGTTTAAGCTTCGTTATAATTTCGAAAAAAGGCCGAACTTAATATTGACCAATACCTATTTATTTTGTAACTTAAAGAAAAATCAATAGCAATCAACTTAATATTATGGCAGTCATTAAAAACGGTGCCAATGGCACGCTTTCGGGCAAAGCAGGATCAGTGGTGTTTGTTACCAATGGAAATACAACCTATGCAAGGGGGCTACCAAAGAAAACCAAAAAAAAACCTTCTGCAGATCAAATCCAATCAAGGTCGCGTTTTTCCCTTATCCAGAAATTTATCTCCCCAATGCTAAGTTTATTACGGGTAGGATTTAAAAATTATAACCCCGATAAAAAGGCCTATAGTAACGCCATGTCCTATAATCTCAATCATGCGACAGAAAAAACCGCAACTGGCTATGCCATCAATTATGAAAACTTTCGCGTGAGTAAAGGGGTTCCCAATCCCGTTTCCACCTATACATTTCAGGTAGATGAAGAGACAGGAACATTTACAATCACCTGGGAATATGACGCAAATACTGCATTGCAATACGACATTAGCTCAAGTAATTGCCGTTTGCTGCTATACAATCCCGATGAGTGCGCATTCACAAATGAAAGCATGAATCCCCTGACGCATAAAACACAGACAGCCACCCTAACCCGACAGCAAACCGTCGGCAACTATCACGTCTATGTATTTTTCTACAAAACAGACGGAAGCGATGAATGCACAGACAGCAAATATCTAGGGACATTTGAATGGTAAGAAAGGGAGGAAGATCTAGGAATTCAGACTGATCTTCACATCAAAATGCTGCTTAATATAAACCTGTTGTTCGGCAGAATCCGTTTCCAGATCGTGAATAGCACGATCTCTTTCTTTGTCGACCTCCATCTTCACCACACAGCGGTAGAAACGAAATACATCTTTTTCGCTCTCCAATATTAACCTTGGCACCCGGGCAGGCTTGCCTGTTTCATCTTTTGCCACCATCGTAAAATAAGAGGAATTACAATGCTTGGTTTCACCGGTCTGAATATTCATGGCTTCGACCCGAATACCGACTTCCATAGAAGAGTTACCTACATAATTCACAGAAGCGATCAATGTCACCAATTCCCCTACCTCAATAGGCTTCAAAAAATCAACTTTGCCAACTGACGCTGTCACACAATAATGTGCAGAAAATTTGGACGCCACAGCAAATGCGATCTGATCCATCAATGATAAAATATAACCGCCGTGTATTTTACCACCAAAATTAGCATTCGAGGGCAACATCAGCTGTGACATCCGGATCACAGAGTCGCTTACCGTTTTATAGATTTCTTCCATACCTATAAATTTACCTTGGATAGATTACAATTCAAAACAAAAAAGGGATATCTAAAATTCAGATATCCCTTTTTTACATGTTGACGATACAACAGCTCGTTATTTTATCTTCTCAGCAGCATAAGGCCCTTCGTTGCTCAGGCGGTCAACAGCTTTTACCGCAACATACTGCAGTTTTTTGTTGTTCAATGTCGTTGGAATGTCCTTACTTGTAACCCCCGGATCCAAAATCTCATATTGCCATACCCCACCGTAGTTGAGATATAGTACCCATTTTGAAACCTGATCAATTTGCTGGTGCTGCCATTTCGCAAAGATATTGCCACCTTGAGGAGTCAGTAGCAAAGTCGGTTTCAACAAAGGATTTGCATTCAACCAAGGACTTGTTGGCACCAATACTTTCACCTGATAAGGGCCATTCACCAAAGCTTGTGTCATGGCCGGGTTTTTGGTCAGTCCCGCCAAACTCCAGTGGATTACACCTTCCCGGTTATCAGGCAATAGTGTCCGTGCTGCCTCCACTTGATTAACAATTTCCTGAACATATTCCGGACCACGTCTGCCAACCGTATTGATGCCCGGCCAAAGGTGGCGTCCCAATGTATTTTCACTTTCCCACCATTTTAACAAAGCCGTATAACTCTGTTTAGCTGGCTGTATAGGCCAATACAACTGCGGAGCAAAATAGTCTATCCAGCCTTTGTTCAACCATAATTTAGCATCTGCATAAAGCATATCATACTGGCTAGACCCCTGAATTCCTGACGGATAACCGGGTTTCCAGATACCAAAGGGACTGATACCGAATTTCACAAAATTCTTCTCTTTCTTAATATCCTTATAAATACGTTCGATAAAGGTATTTACACTATTTCTACGGAAGTCTCCGCGCGATAGATCCCCACCATTACGTTTGTATTCATTGTAACTATCCGAATCCGGAAAATCCTGACCACCATTATATTCTGCGTAAGGATAGAAATAATCGTCGAAATGCACACCATCGATATCATAACGCTTGACAATATCCATAACCACGCGCGCTGCGTGATCCTGTGTAGATTTTTTGGATGGATCAAACCAATAATAGCCCTGTTTCAATTTGACAACCGACTCGGGCATTTTGCGCGCCATGGAAGCTGAATTAACGGCACCGCCAGCGGTATGGTGGGCACGATAAGGGTTCAACCAAACATGAAGTTCAATCCCTCTTTTATGCGCCTGCTCAACCCAAAAATCAAGCGGATCGTAATAAGGAGAAGGTGCTTGCCCCTCTGTACCGGTCAAAAAGTACGACCAAGGCTCAAGATCACTTTTATAAAATGCATCGGCTGATGGGCGTACTTGAAAAACAACAGCATTAAAATTATTATTTTTCAAAAAATCCAATATGCCGATCGCTTCCTCTTGCTGTTCAGCTGTACTCAGGTTATTTTTGCTCGGCCAATTGATATTTGCAACAGAGGCCACCCAAGCTGCGCGAAACTCGCGCGGTAACACAGGAAGATCGACAACGATTTCCTTCTTCTTTTCTGCAACTGGCTGTTCTTTTGTTTCAATTGTATTTTTTACCCGTTCGCGCTTAGGTACCGAAGGCGGGTCTTTTTTTACAATTTCGACATTTGTAGTTGTGGTATTGGCAGGCTCCTGTTTCTTATTTTTCTTGGATGAACAAGAAGATAAAACAAAAAGTGCTGCCGCTAAAAATAATAGGGAACGTTTCATCAATCTATAGAATAGTGTTTTTTCAAAAATAACTAACAAAGATACGTATAATATTAGTCAATCTCGGCAGTCGGTCAATCTTCTCCGAAATGGATCAGCGCTTTAACTCTCCTTTGAAGATCACCTGCTCCAGCTTAAAGTCATCATTAAAGACAATAACATTCGCCATACTTCCATGATTGAGATTTCCGATATCTCCTCTATTTAAAAGATTTGCGGGATACAGCGTTGCCATTCGGATCGCTTCATCGAGTGGTATCCCCACCTTTTGCACGGCATTTTTCACCCCTTCGAGCAAGGAGATTGCAGCCCCTGAAATGGTACCATCAGGCAAAGCATAATATCCATCGTTCAACACATGCCGATAAATATCTTTATCGCAACTGGCTACAGCATCAGTAATCATAAACAGCCGCTCACCCATCTGACGTTTCGCAATTTTTACCGCTTCAAAGCTTACATGATGTCCGTCGACAATAATACTTGCTTGTGCAGTCGGGTGATTAAAAATTGCACCGACCAACCCAACTTCGCGATGATGTAAAGGCGACATTGCATTAAACAGGTGGGTGCTTGTTGGAATCCCCAGATCATAACCATGCGTACCTTCCTCAAAAGTAGCATCACTATGTCCAGCACTGAGCAGCAAATTATAGCCCTGCAAATACTTTAAGACATCGTCCGTTATACATTCAGGCGCTATGGTCATCATCTTGACAACCTGATTTCCTGCCAAAAGATCGTCAATCTTTTCCTTCGTAGGCTCGATAATTAATTCCGCAGGATGAGCACCCCGTTTTTTAGGATTCAAGAAAGGACCTTCCAAATGTAGCCCTATAAATGCATCATGCCGGAAGCCTTCTGCCACCCGAATGGCATCCTTAAATACAGGGATGGTATTGGTCGCCAGGGTCATCATAAAAGAAGTCGTGCCTTTACGGACCAAGCCCTCGGCGATACGTTCCAAAGAGGCTACACTACGCTCGGCGGAATACAA
The DNA here is from genome assembly GCF_014109745.1 of Sphingobacterium paramultivorum. Classification (NCBI taxonomy): domain Bacteria; kingdom Pseudomonadati; phylum Bacteroidota; class Sphingobacteriia; order Sphingobacteriales; family Sphingobacteriaceae; genus Sphingobacterium; species Sphingobacterium paramultivorum. The sequence goes on along the minus strand of NZ_CP058555.1, from coordinate 5,289,297 downwards.
GTCCGATCCGTCACCATACAATTGAAGGTCAATCAGCCCAGCACAAACAGTAGACCCGTTGACTGGATAACTGGTATAATCTGCAGGCACCTCCTGATCATTGACAATCGCTACAATTTTACCTTCGCTGATCAGCAATGCTTTTTGTTCCAAAATCGACTCACCAGTGTATATTCTGCCACCAATTAATGCTATCTTATTCATATAAATTCTATTTCATTACCAAGTTACCAAAATTCAAAAAAAACCTGTCACTTGTACAAGATTTTGTTTCATAGTCTACAAGAAATCCTTTCAAAGTTTTTGATCTTTTCATTTTCACTTTCTAATTTACTGTTGTAACTTAGTTCCATGTACTTTTTTAGAAAGCGTAACGCAGATCGCCCGACGAATGGAAATATAAAAGCCATGCATATTATTAATGCAACGGCCATTATTATCTTTTTATTGGGCCTGATTTACAAAATATTTTTCACCTCCTAAACACTGTCATCCATGTCAAAAAAAGAAATCTTAAATACAGACAAAGCTCCTGCTGCAATAGGACCATATAACCAGGCAATTAAAGCCGGCAATACATTATATGTCTCTGGACAAATCCCACTGGTTCCCGAAACAATGGAGTTAATTTCATCGAGCGTGAAAGACGAAGCGCACCAGGTGTTGAAAAATGTAGAAGCTATCCTGACAAATGCCGGATATACTTTTGAAGATGTTGTCAAAGCTTCGATTTTCTTAAGTGATATGGGCAATTTTGCATTAGTCAATGAAGTATATGCGGAATATTTTAAAGACGCCCAACCTGCACGCGAGTGTGTTGCGGTCAAAACTCTTCCCAAGAACGTCAATGTCGAGATTTCAGTCATTGCCTGGAAAGATTAATCCGTGGAAAATAGCAACGAAACAGCAAGCCGCGGAAAATATCTTTTCGCGGCTTTTTTGGCCCCTTTTATCTGGGGATTTATGTCTATCCCTGTACGCTGGATACGCGGCTATCCGGCCGAGGATATTCTGTATTTTAGAATAATAACTGCGCTCTTGATCCTCTGGATATACCTGTTGCTGTTTCGAAGAAAAACCATGCAAGCTGATATTCGGAAGTTCCAACTTCTACCTCGTGTGGGCAAGCTCCGCCAGACCTGCCTTACCCTACTCGCGTCGGCGTTCATCTTTGGAAACTGGTTTACCTATATCTATGCGGTCAACCACATCAGCATTCAGTCTGCCGCATTGGCCTACCTGACCTGCCCCTTGATCACTGCAGCGGGAGCCTATCTCATACTCAAGGAGAAGCTAACGAGCTGGCAAAAAACAGCACTTTTTATTGCTTTTGGCAGCGTTTGTCTCCTTGCAAAAGGTTCGTTACATGATGTTCTCTGGGCTATTACTATTGCCACCTGCTACGCTTTTTATCTGATCGTACAACGGATATCCACGAGTTTCGATAAACTCAATCAATTGGTGGTCCAGCTCAGTATATGTGCATTGTTTGTGATCCCCAAACTGATCTACAATCATCATGCAATTCCGGCAGAGCCCCTATTTTGGGGCACCATAGTTCTTATCGCATCGCTATTCACGATTATCCCCCTTTTCCTGAGCATGTATGCACTCATTGGCATTTCATCAACAACGACTGGCGTTCTGCTCTATATCAATCCACTGATCGCATTTACTTTGGCTGCAACCTATTTCCGAGAACCCGTTTCTCCAATAAAATATATCGCTTACGGAATTATATTTGTTGCAATTATCCTTTTTAATATCAAAAACATCAAGGAGACTGTTTCCACATCGAAGACGCCTGCAAAACAATAGATCATTCGTTATTTTCAAATAGCCCTTAAATCAAGTACACTGTCTGAAATTAACCAGATTACATCTTTCTGATGATGAAAGACAGTACCACAATCTCGACTTAAAAAAATGACAAAACATATAACAAAATAATTATCAAGGCTTTAAAAGTAAAAAACACCTTATATGTATCATTTTTGTTTCATAAAATTTTTGATTTTTGCTCAACTATAGTAAATTAGATCTTTATTAAGGGAAATCACAGCGCTCTTTCTTCCTATAACTAGGTATTGAATAGCATACACACTATTACAAATAATCACTTATTTTGCCCCCCGATTATTCAATATCTTCTCTTCTAACCAAAATGCTAAATGGAATTAGCCCATTTCATTAAAAATTTCACCGTTATGAAAATATGTATATAAAAAACTGAATATAACACATATACTATATGAATAACAAATTATACTCTACATTAAGGGTGTTAGGTATTGTTCCAACAATGCTTTTTTCAGCATCTTTATTGCACGCGCAAACCAACCAGGTAAAGGGAACGGTTGTAGACGCTAAAACCAAAGCTCCTATTCCAGGTGCCACAATCAAAGTATTGGGCACTTCCAACGCAAGTTCTACGGATGTTAAAGGTGCATTTCAGATCAATGTCGACGATAAGAATCGCATACTGAACATCAGTACAGTCGGTTACGAAAATAAAACGGTTACATTGGGCCCTGGAGAAACGACAGTAACGGTGAGTTTGGAAGAACAAACCCAACAACTGGAAAGTGTAGTCGTTACTGCTTTGGGTATTAGCCGTGCACAAAAATCATTAACATACTCTACACAACAGGTCAGTGGTGACGAATTAAACAAAGTTAAAAGCACCAACTTGGCGAATAATTTAAACGGTAAAGTTGCCGGTGTTAACATTGCTTCCAGCTCTTCTGGACCAGGTGGTTCAGCAAAAGTTATTTTGCGTGGTAACAAATCGGCTTCCGGCAACAACCAGGTACTTTATGTTGTCGATGGGGTTCCAATCAATAACCAGACATTGGCAAGTCAGCCAGACAACGTTTTCGGTGGACAACGTGATGGTGGCGACCCTATTTCATTGATCAACCCAGAAGATATCGAAAACATTTCTGTATTAAAAGGAGCATCTGCGGCTGCATTATATGGTAGCCAAGCAGCCAACGGCGTTATCTTGGTAACAACAAAATCAGGTAAACAAGGTCGCACAACGATTAACTTCTCGTCAAGTGCACAGATCGAACAAGCTGTATCAACACCTAAATTCCAAAACCAATATGGTCAAGGTTCGGGTGGTAAAAACAGTAACACCAGTGTATTTAGCTGGGGCGACAAAACCAATGGAGCCAACTATGATAATGTAGGTGAATTTTTCCGCACAGGTAGCAACTTCACCAATTCATTGACATTGTCTGGAGGTAACGAAAAAAATCAAACGTACTTCTCTTATGCAAATACGCTTGCAAAAGGTATTCTTCCAGAAAATGACCTGATGCGTCACAATTTCAACCTTAAGGAGAGTGCTTCATTTTTTGATAATAAGTTGACTGTTGAAGGTAGTGCCAATTACATTACCCAAAAATTAGATAATGCACCTACTTCAGGGTTTTATTACAACCCATTGGTTGGAACCTACCTATTACCTCGAAGCTTAAATATCGCAGACTACAAAAATTTCGAAACCTTTAATACAAGTCGCAATCTGAATGAACAAAACTGGTTCAGCCTGAGCGATAGCCCTACAACACAACAAAATCCATGGTGGATCGTCAATAGAAACCCTACTCAATCAACCCGAAACCGTTTGCTTTTAAATGGTAGCGCAAAATATAAGGTTGCCCCATGGATCAGCATTCAAGCCAGAGGAAGTGTCGATCGTACTTCAGAGGTCTGGGACCGCAAAGTCTATGCGAGCACACCGAATCCTTTAGGAAAAACAAATGGTAACTATAATTACACAAATACGACCATTACACAACAATATGGTGATGTGGTTGCCAACATGAACTTTAATGTCAGCGATAAATTTCAGATTACTGGATTGGTCGGAACAAGTATCACAGACTGGAAAACCGAAGGTGTAGATTTTAATACAGGTATTGATGGATTAAAAATCCCCAATCAGTTCTTTATTCAGAACACAACAACTCCCGTGACTTCGACATTGTCGGCTAATCGGAGACAATTACAATCGGTATTTGCATCAGCAAACTTAGCTTATGACAACTGGATCTATTTAGATCTGACGGCGAGAAACGACTGGTCTAGTACTTTAGCTTTCACAGGAACAAAATCTTTCTTTTACCCTTCTGCGGGATTGGGCGTCGTATTGAACGACAAGTTAAACTTGCCTGAATTTGTCAATATGGCCAAGGTTCGTGGTTCATATGCGGTAGTGGGCAACGACTTGCCTCCATATACCAGTTTATTAACAAACACGGTGAATCCATATGCAGTATTGACAGTCAATGACATTGCTTTCTTAAAAACATTAAAGCCTGAAAAAACCAAATCTTTTGAGATCGGTACAGAATGGCGTATGTGGAACAACCGTTTGAATGTGGATGTTACGTACTACAAAACAAACACGACGAATCAGTTCTTCAAGGTCGCTGCTAGCCAAGCTTCATTAAACAAGCAATATGCGATTAATGCAGGCGATATCCAAAACCAAGGTGTTGAAGCATTGGTATCATTGGATGCTATTAGAAATGACAATTTCAAATGGACAACAAGCGTCAACTTCACCTACAATAAAAATAAAATAAAGAAACTAGCTGATGCTGTTCCTGAATTTAATCTAACTGGTGAAAATCAAAACAACTTTGCTTCCAAACTTGAAGTAGGCGGTTCTTTTGGTGATATTTACGGGCAGGATTTTGTTCGTGATGGTGAAGGAAGGATTATTATTTCTGAAGATGGTATTCCACAAAAAACCAACGCCTATACCAAATTAGGAAATTCGAACCCAATTTGGCAAATGGGCTGGAACAATAGTTTCAATTATAAAAATTTCAACTTAAGTTTCTTGATTGACGGCAAGTTTAATTATGATGTCATGTCAATTACACAGTCGGTGATGGATGGTTATGGCGTATCTGCGGCAACTGGAGCAGCCCGAGCAAATGGTGGTGTTGCTGTAAACGGTGTTACACCAAATGGAACTCCTGTTTCTGTCGTCGATGCTGAGAAATGGTATACATCAACTGGGGGTATAGGTCCTGTCAGCAGCCAATATATCTATGACGGAACAGTCGTGAGGCTTCGTGAGTTGACCTTTGGTTATGACTTCAATATCAAAGATAGCTTTTTCAAAAAACTGCGTGTAAATGCTGTAGGAAGAAACCTATTCTACATTTCGAAAAAAGCGCCTTTTGACCCGGAAGTAACCATGTCAACAGGCAATTCGTTGAGCGGTGTGGATATCTTTATGATGCCTGCTACGCGTAATTACGGTCTTACATTAAATGCAACTTTCTAAACGATCAACAATGAAATTTAATATCAAACATATATCTAAATTCTCGCTTGCCCTGTTACTTCTCGGAGGAACATTGACCAGCTGTACAAAGAATTTCGAAGAATACAATAAAAACAATATTGGGCTTACCGACGAAGATTTAAAAGGTGATGGACAGGATCTTGTGCTTTTTCTCAGAAATGCACAAATGTCTATCTATAACTTTTCCGGTGCTGGAGACCCTAACTCCTATCAGGTACAACAAAACTTGAATGCAGACGTTTTTTCAGGCTTTTTCATGTCACCTACGCCTTTCAATAGCGGACAAAACAACCTGAATTATGCGATGGTTAATGGATGGAATGGCGAACCGTTCCAGGTCTTATATCTCAACGTTATCAAATCCATTGAGAAGCTAAAAAGCAATGGACTTGCAGAAACATATCCAGCACTATGGGGCTCCGCATTAGTGATCAAAGTAGAAGCGGCCAGTCGGGTGACAGATATCTATGGTCCTATTCCATATAGTAAAGTAGGTACTTCGAATACCGTTCCATACGACAAACAATCGGATGTATATGCTGCTTTCTTCAAAGAGCTTGATGAGGCTGTAACAGCATTGAAATCATACAAAGCAGATAGTCCAATGGCTGCTAAAATTGACCAGATCGATTTGGTATTTCCGAATACAGATAATCAGGTCAGATTTAAAAATTGGTTGAAAATTGCCAATTCATTGCGCCTTCGTTTAGCGATGCGTTTGGTTAAAATCGATGCAACATTAGCGAAAACACAGGCTGAAAAAGCATTGGATCCAGCAAATGGCGGTGTCTTGGAAAGCAATAGCGAAAACTTCAAGATCACTGTACCGGCAGATGGAACCTACAGCAACCCGCTTTGGTTTATTTCCAAAAACTGGGCTGACACACGTATCAATGCGACGCTTTCGTCTTATATGACAGGATTGAACGACCCTCGTATCTCTAAGTACATGGCGCCCGTCATTAAAGATGCAACAACAACGGCTTTCGCTGGTAAATACATTGGAATCCGCGCAGGAGCTGATGGTATCGAAAAGGATAAATACCAAAAACTATCCGCTTTGAATACCGAAGGTACAACGCCTACTTTCGTAGCGACAACAGCACCGGTATTGATGACTGCCGCTGAAGTTTACTTCCTACGTGCCGAAGCAGCATTGAGAGGTTGGAACAATGCTGGCGGAACAGCGCAATCACTTTATGAAAAAGGAGTGGAAACTTCCTTTACGCAATGGGGTGTAACATCAGGTTTAAGCACTTACCTAAATGATAATACAAGTAAGGCAGCAGCTTACGAGGATCCCTTCAATGCGAAGAATAACGCAGCTTCACCAAGCACACTGACCATCAAATGGAATGAGGGTGCTACCAACGAAGAAAAATTGGAACGTATTATCACACAGAAATGGTTGGCGATCTTCCCTGAAGGACAAGAAGCTTGGAGTGAATTTCGTCGTACAGGATATCCACGTCTATTCCCAGTTGTTGTCAACAATAGTGGTGGACTGATCGATACTAAAATACAGATCCGTCGTTTACCGTTCCCACAAAATGAATACAATACAAATGCAGCTGAAGTACAATCTGCAATCTCCTTGTTGGGCGGACCTGACAACGGCGGTACCAGACTTTGGTGGGATGTAAATAAGGGTAATTTCTAAGCGAGAAATCATCCGGAATAAATTCTCAAACGGGGCTGTCCAAAATGATTGGACAGCCCTCTTTTTATGCATTCTCTTCTCTTCTCTTCTCTTCTCTTCTCTTCTCTTCTCTTCTCTTCTCTTCTCACGGCTACTGCGACATACTCCAAGTTCCCTTAACAAAAACTTAATAGAGACCTCCTGTAGCAGAGATCAAAAATTACCCGTTTAGTTAAAAAACCAAAAAGAATATTATGAAAAATCTTTCCATTTTGGGTATGACCACCCTCTTAGCCTGCAGCCTGCTATTTGTTGTCTGTAAATCAGAATCACATTTGGAAAATCCCTACAAGGACAAAACAGAAAAGGAACTTGAGTCGCTTTCCAATGAGAAGTACCGCAAAATCGTTGCTTTTGCTAGCCCAAAATCATGTACTGACGCTACGGAATGGGAAATGATGGAAATACGGACAGTGTGCGGAATAAGTTACCTCCCCTACCACAAATCTGTAGACAAAACAAAATTGCAGAATATGATCAATGACAACAACAAACTGATGGAAATATACCAGCCGATGATGGCGCCCAGAATAAATTGCACACCTTATCAAAAACCAACAGGTATTATCTGCAAAGAAGGGCAGGCAACAATTAAATACGAATAGACAGATTCTACACATAAAAATAGCAAAAACCCTAATTAACCAAACATGAAAAAAATAATCTTTATAGTCCCGATTATTGGACTTATACTCTTCTTTGCCTGTTCGAAAGATAGTTCTAAATCGTACGAATATTGGAATGAGCAAGTCAATGCAAAGGCGCAGGAACTCAACAAGCTGCTTGAATCTGTTCCCTGCACAAATATTGAAGAGTTTGAAATTGTACAGCGTCCATATTATACATATTACCTAGTGCATTCTTCACTGAAAACCCAATTCGAAAAATTGAATCTCGAATTAGATCATCTCCAAGATGAGCTAAATAAAGCAGCCGAACGTGAAGGAAAAACGTACTATGATGCACAACGCCTATCAATGCCAGCGCCCAATCCACCTGTGGGGAAAGTCTGTTATAACGGTAAAGCCGCACTGCGTTTTGCCTACGATCTATCGCTTGAAGAAATCAACGCAGAACTACCCAAAAGACTCAAGGAGCTAAAAGAGTTCTATAAAGACGTGACCTGCTCGAATCCAAACGATTGGACCAGCCATTTTTTACGCACAGGCTGTTGTATGGAAGGAATTGCCGTACACAAAACCATCCGATCAAACGAGATGATAGAAAAAATAGCACTCTATAACCGCCTCATGGAAAACAAGCTTCGTTTGGAGAAAACAACCTGTCAAGGGGACTGTCCAAATATGGCCAGACCAGTTCAATGCAGGGATGGAAAACCATTTGTAGAAGTATATAAATCGTAAAAATTAAATTTTTCGTAATTTAGCCATTCTAGAAGAATGGCTGAATTAAGTTTAATTACCCCCATAGAATACCTCAAAGGTGTAGGTCCACAAAAGGCAGATGTGCTCAAGAAAGAGTTGCAGGTATTTACCATTGGTGATCTACTGACGCAATATCCTTTCCGTTATATCGATCGTACGGAATTCCATAAAATAAGGAAACTCCACCCAGACATGATGGCAGCACAGGTCCTGGGCCGTCTGGTTTCTTTACAGCTCGTGGGTGAGAAAAAGACAAAACGCCTTATCGGTTCATTCAAGGACGAAACCGGCTCCATGGAACTTGTCTGGTTTCAGTCTATCCCATGGCTCCAAAAATCACTGAAAGTAGGTTCGGCCTATATTATTTATGGCAAGCCGAGTGAATTCAATGGACAACTATCCATTACTCATCCCGAAATGGACCTGTACAACCCGCAGGTAAAACAGGTCGGCAATATGAGCTTACAGCCTGTATACTCTTCAACGGAGAAACTCAAAAAATTCAACCTTGATGCCAAAGGCATACAGCGGCTACAGCAGACTGCACTGGAAACCGTATTTCGCACTATAGGCGAATCGCTTCCCCAGGAAGTTCTCACTAAACATCGCCTCATATCGCGGCAGCAGGCTTTCGCATCCATACACTTTCCAAGCGATCAAAAGGAGCTGAACCAAGCGATCAAACGCATCAAGTTTGAAGAACTATTCTTTATTCAGCTCAAGTTGCTCAACAACAAACAGCTCAATACCCAGAAGTTTAGAGGCCAGCGGTTCAATAAAGTCGGTGAAAAATTCAACACATTCTTTAATGAGCGCCTTCCGTTCCCGTTGACAGGCGCACAGAAGCGCGTTGTGAAGGAAATCCGTATCGATACCAATACAGGCGCGCAGATGAACCGTCTGGTGCAGGGTGATGTTGGCTCCGGGAAAACAGTTGTTGCCCTGATGAGCATGCTACTCGCTGTCGACAATGGATTTCAGGCCTGTATGATGGCCCCCACAGAAATCCTGGCGACACAGCATTATCATGGACTAAAGCAGCTCGTAGGCGATGACATCGTCAATATTAAACTACTTACAGGCTCCACAAGCACGAAGGAACGCCGTCTGATCCACCAGGCACTGGAAGATGGCAGCCTGGATATTTTAATTGGTACCCATGCCCTGATCGAGGATAAGGTGCAGTTCAAAAACCTGGGCTTCGTTGTTATTGACGAACAGCATCGCTTTGGCGTAGAACAACGGGCCAAACTCTGGCGGAAGAATGTCATTCCACCGCATATGTTGGTCATGACAGCCACACCTATTCCACGCACACTAGCGATGACCATGTACGGCGACTTGGACATCTCTGTAATTGACGAATTACCTGCTGGGCGTAAACCAATCAAGACTGTTCACTTTTTTGAAAGCTCTCGTTTAAGGATGTTCGGCTTCATGCGCGAGGAGATCGCCAAAGGCAGGCAGGTCTACCTGGTATATCCCCTCATCAAGGAAAGCGAAAAACTGGATCTGATTTACCTGGAAGCAGGCCTTGAGAATTTGCAACGCGAATTTCCGCTACCACAATACAAGATCAGTATTGTTCACGGCAAGATGCCCGTAAAAGATAAAGACTTTGAGATGCAACGATTTGTCAAACATGAAACGCAGATCATGGTTGCCACCACCGTTATAGAGGTCGGAGTTAATGTTCCCAATGCATCGGTCATGGTCATTGAAAATTCCGAACGTTTTGGATTATCCCAGCTGCACCAATTGCGTGGCCGCGTAGGCCGTGGTGCCGAACAGTCTTTCTGTATCCTGATGTCGGGCAATAAGCTGAGCAAAGAAGGACGATTAAGGCTGGATACAATGGTGCGTACCAATGACGGGTTTGAGATTGCAGAAGTCGACCTACAGCTACGTGGTCCAGGCGATATATCGGGCACCCAACAGTCGGGTGTACTTGACCTCAAGATGGCGAACCTAGCTACAGATCAGGCATTGCTTACCGAATGCCGTAACACCGTCATTGCTATTTTCAAAGAAGACCCAACACTACAAAGCGAAAAGAATCATTTACTGCGAAGCTTCCTCGCCAGAAAATCCGATGGCATTGCTTGGGACAAGATTTCTTAACCGCATGTCATTTTCGCGACAAAAAACGGGGCCAGCAAATAAATCGATAACGTGTTTAAGTGAATAAACAGAGCGCATTGGAATCTAAAGGCCGCTCTTCAACATAAATAGGATACGAATTGTTGTTAATTAGCTTTTGAAGACAATTTATCTTTTTTGTATATAAAACCAAATTTATTTACTTTTGCATCATTATGAACATGATATAGAAAAATATCCCTTCTTTTACTAGGCAAAAGATGGCGACCGAACGCTTACATATTTTGAGTTGCCCTGGTAAGCAAATCACAGGAAATTTATTGGTTAATGGAGAATTATGTCATAATCGGCATCAGTCTTGTGTGGTGTACAAACGCATAAATTCTTAAATTTACCTTTTCAAACAAAAACCGGGCTTGCGAGCTCATTCAAAATAATTAAAAAGTGAACGTATAACAAGAGGTAGGCAATAGCGCACATTGCAAAGCTTAATGACCTGCCGACTTCACTTGAAAGACTTAATAGTACAAAATGGCCAGATTTAAAATACACGATACAGCTATAAAACCCGAAACAGCCGTCTTGGTGAGTGTCATCACGCCAAGTGTGACGGAGACAAAAGCAAAAGAATACTTGGAGGAACTTGAATTTCTTGTACAGACTGCCGGTGGTGAGACCAAAGGCATGTTTACACAGAAACTGGGCTTCCCAGATCGCGCTACATTTGTCGGTAGTGGAAAGCTGGAAGAAATAAAAGCATACGTCGAAGCCGAGGAAATTGACATCGTTGTTTTCGACGATGAGCTTTCACCTTCGCAGTTGCGTAATATTGAAAAAGAACTGAAACGCAAGATATTGGACCGCTCCAATCTCATCCTGGACATCTTTGCCCGTCATGCCAAAACCGCACAGGCGAAGACACAGGTGGAATTGGCACAGCTGCAATACCTTTTACCACGTTTGACCCGTATGTGGACCCACTTGGAACGTCAGCGCGGGGGTATTGGTATGCGTGGCCCGGGGGAGTCACAGATCGAGACCGATAGACGGATCATTCTGGACAAAATTTCCTTGTTCAAAGAACGCCTAAAAGCAATCGACAAGCAAAACGAGACACAACGAAAAAACCGTGGTGAGATGATCCGTGTAGCTTTGGTAGGTTATACCAATGTCGGAAAGTCGACGATCATGAATATGATCTCCAAGTCTGATGTATTGATCGAGAATAAACTTTTCGCAACATTAGATACGACAGTACGTAAAGTTGTTATCGACAACCTTCCTTTTTTGCTTTCAGATACCGTTGGTTTTATCCGTAAACTACCGCATCACTTGGTGGAATGTTTCAAATCCACATTGGATGAAGTTCGGGAAGCCGATGTCCTGATCCACGTAGTCGACATCTCGCATCCGAATTTTGAAGATCATATCCAGGCGGTAAACGAAACATTGAAGGATCTTAAAGCGCTGGACAAACCGGTGATTACGGTGTTCAACAAAATTGACCTTTATAAACCGGCGGTCGAAGAAGGACACGATGGCGAGGAGATCGAGGTAACGTTGGATGATTTCCGTAATTCCTGGATGGCAAAAAATTCAGATCCCGCAATCTTTCTGTCAGCAACAAATAAAACGAATATCGAAGAGTTCAAACAAAAACTTTACGATATCATTGTGAAGATGCACAATGAGCGTTACCCATACAATAATTTATTGTATTAATTTTGACAAACAATGCTGTGAATGGGCCTTATGTCCATTCACAGCTTAAAAAAATACAAAATGAACAAAGAGGTGCAGTTTCAAGATTGGGGTCTTGTCGATTATCAGGAAGCCTGGGACAGACAAGAATCCATCTTTAAGGGAGTATTGGACATTAAGCACGACAATAGGGTCAACGCGACAGCAACCAGTACCCCGAATTACTTGATCTTTACAGCACATCCCCATGTTTACACCTTAGGGAAAAGCGGGCACGAGGAATACTTGCTGTTAGATGAAAAAGGACTCGAAGAGAAAGAAGCCAAATTCTATAAGATCAACCGTGGCGGCGACATTACCTATCACGGTCCGGGACAGATTGTCGGTTACCCGATCCTGGATCTCGACAACTTCTTTACCGATATACATCTTTATCTGCGTACACTGGAAGAAGCGATCATACTGACCTGTGCTGATTTCGGTATCGAAGCCGGGAGATATACTGGATTTACCGGTGTATGGATAGAGCCCGATAAACCGACGGCACGCAAAATCTGTGCGATGGGGGTTCGCGCTTCACGCTGGGTGACCATGCATGGTTTTGCATTCAATGTCAACACAGACCTCGACTATTTTGGCAACATCATTCCTTGCGGTATCGACGATAAGGATGTAACGTCTTTAAAGCGGGAACTTGGCAAAGAAGTCGATATGGAAGACGTGAAAGAAAAATTGAAAGGCCATATTGCACAACTCTTTGAAATGCAAGTAGTCTAATTTAAGATTTCAATAACATCCAAAGGCCCTTTGAAAGCGGAGTTTTAATTCCCCTTCAAAGGGCCTTATTTTTTGAGCATCCCTGTTCCTGCTCGTTAATAAAATCCTTGCTAACATCACAAAGGAAGGACATTTTCAAACGCTTGGAAGTCTATACTTGACCCCTACACAATTTCGGAGTATTAACAATAATACATGCACTCATAGCTGGCCAGTTTCCCATCAACAAATCTGAATATAAATAATCCTGCATCGCTATTTTGAATATAGTACGTATGTGGTGTTGAAATCCAATCTGCCGAAAGCAATTCACCAAAGTGGTTTACAAAGTCTTTTTCTGCGTAATTGGCATCCATCCGCTCGTTGCCCATGACAATGGTTTCGCCATCACTAAAAAACAGCTTATACATCGTACCGACCACTTTCCCCTTATAGTTTTCTTCGAAGGCAACGATCATATTCGGTGTTTTATAGTAATACCGCGGCTCCCAGCCACATTCGGGCATATCGGGAATTTCGGAAACCCGTTGTAAAGCCAGTTGCTTCATCTGTGCATCCGTAATCTTGCCGTCAGCTAACGACACTCCTTTCCATTCGAAATGGAAATTCAGCGCTTTCAGTTTCTTGGCATAAACTTCGGACTGGAGCTCATTTTGGAATTTATTGGCCAAGAGTAATTCAAAGTCTATATCAACTTTGGGATCTACTATTCCCGCTTGAGCATAGGATTCCTTCCAATAGGTAAGGGCCTGTTTTAATTTGGGATACTTGGTCCACCCGATCTCACGCAGGCGTCCAACTGCTGCCAGCTCTTTCTCCTGGTCCTTTCCTTTTACGGCCAGATATTCTCTTAGCACCTTGTCATACGTTAGTTCAGACCCCAAAAATTTCATCTGAATATACTCCGGACTTTCATGAAAGTGGTCTCCAATGTAGACCCATCCATCTGTGTAGAGCGGCACATAATCGATACATACCATTTCATTGAGCCCGGCCCTACGCACAGCGGTACTTGTTGTATTAGGAGCCTTACGCACGCGCAATTGCGACACCTGCACATAGAAATGTGGGCATTGGGCATCTGTTGTTCCACGATAGAAATATTGCTTTGGCTCGCCGGCAGATCTTTTTCCGAACATTGCACTTTTCAAAGGCTGACGGTCAATATAGCCGATATCCCCATTACTCACCTGCACCTTATACTGTGTATTGGTTGAATCTAGCAGGTAGACAGGTGCCTCCGTTGGGAAAACCCCCAAGAGGTCTTTACTGTTTCCTGCTTCACGGTAAAGGTGTCCCCATGTTGAGGTATACATTGGGCGCTGACCCGCAGGCTGTGCTAGTGCCTGATGCACAAAACAAGCTAAAAGCAGACAGCATATAACAAATACTTTTTTCGACATAAAATTAATTCTTTGAATACATGACTAGTGGTCGTTCCATTGCGATCAACCGCAGGGAACGAGACATCTATAAATGCAACAGAAACTTTTTCTGGCTGCCGGTCAAACACGCACCGTTGCAATAACGAAATTAAAACAAAAAGGAGGCCAATGAAATCACCGGAATCAGGTATTTTTTTGGGGAGGAAATTATTTGGTTTCTAAACTACACGATGTGGCTATTTGCGCTGCAATAAACTCACCTGTCCTTCCAATGACTGGATTGTTTTTTCCTGTGCCTTGACGGTTTGCTCTAAGGCATTGACCAGCTGCCTATAAATTCCGAGGCCTTCGGCAGTAGAAGGAGCTGTTTCGGCAGGTGGAGCACTTACCACATTCCTCTCATCCTTCCGCATCATAGTTCCTTCCCCCATGAGTAACCAGGCCGGACTAATGTCGGGATGTTTAGACAGTATAGCAACCATGGCATCCGAGCTGAGTGCAGTATTTTTCTGCCCTCCCTTAAAGTTTGCATAGGAAAGTTGCACATCTTTGAAAAATTCGGTTTTGCTGATCCCTTTGGTTTCAGCAATAAGCAGCACACGTTCCTTTACATTCACCTATAGCTTTTTTTTAAATGTTGGCTGTTTATTTATTTCTTAACGATTTTATTTCCTGCTCTTGAATCGACAATAATCGCTCCAACGAAATAATTGTCTTCTCTTGAGATTTAATTGTGATATTTTGTGACGATATAACCTGTCTTAGTGAATTGACAACGGCATTAGTAACGCCTTCAATTTCATTTGTCAGATAGCCTTCTTGTTCCTCTTCCTGTGCAAGAACAGGCTTTAGCATCTCGCCTTCGCCTTTTAACAACCATTCGGAAGAATATGCTGGATATTTTTCAACAATACTAACTAACCATTTCGCCTGTACATCTGTATTGTTGGTTAAGGCACGTGTAAATACACCTCTACTAGCTCCAACGGCAGTTTCAAAGGCTGTTACGCTCAGTCCTTCTCTATCTGCAATAACTTTAATTCTCGTTAAAAAAGAACTCATAATCAATAATTATCAATATAAAATTTGTTTAATCGAAAATTAGTGTTTAAATTAGCTTAACTATTGATAATTATAAACACAACATTAACCAAAAAAACTTACAAATGAAACCGATAAGGCTTTAGATCAGGTGCACGGATCGTTATTAGCCCTACGCAGCAGTTTCATCAACTTTAAAACATATAATCTGATGAAAAATACGCAAAAGAAACTAAAAGCGAAACATTTTCGCTATTTAAGCAAGGATATAGTCAAAAATCCAATGATCTATATCAGGGATTTCTATCGCTATGAAACAAATATTATTTACTGGGTGAATCATATTCAGCTTTTTGTCAACGCAGCAACTGTCCCCGAAATGGCAGATCACAATTTTGCTGAAAACGGATATCATTGCAAACAAATGATCAAACAGATTGAAGTGGCTTTTGTAATTTTTCATCAATGTCAACTCTCTATACAAGAAACGCCATTGAATTTCTTTTCGACAAAAGAAGACTACCACAATTATCTATTTAAACTGGAATATACGACCAACGGACATATAGATCCTTCTGACACCATCAGTAAGTTTTTCTCATACCAATCTCTTCAAAAATGGTATGAAACAATGGATGATATCATGCACTATCTAACGGTATCCGACTCAGGTAACTACGAATATTTTGGCGATCAAATTATGGCCATACGAGAATTGCTGATGCGACTCGCATTCGCCCTACATTATATCTATGAAGATGAAGGAATATCCTTAAATGTTCCATGCTATGTAAAAGCTATAAATGATGAACCTCATCAGTCTACCAAAGAGAAAACTAAATTACGGCAAATCATAGAAGAAAGTATTGATAAAAAATATGCTCAAAAAGAAGTGCAGGAAAACAGCAATGATATTGAAAACAGCCAAAACTCACACATATCAGAAATCCCCGTAAGCGAAATAGCAACTTAGAAACAATAAACTAACGCTTTTAAAGCACCAAAGATCAATGAAATCCGCATAATTTATTCAACCAAAATGCAACGAATTCATGAATACAGCTGAAAAATAAACTATGCATGAGTAATTACGAGGGGAATTAATAAATGGCATTAGGCTCGTTGAATATTGCTTAAAACAGCGCTTAATAAAGACCTAGTTTGTGCGTCCACGAAGGTACTCAGAAAGTTTCAGCTCAACTGCGCCTCTCTGGTGTAGTATAAATAACTGAATCAAAAAAAACAATTGATAATCAAATAACTTAAGAAGATGAAAAAGAAAAGCAGAAAAATAACATGGAGAGAATTTAGATACCTCCGTAAAGGCCAATTCAATAATCACTTGTTGACCCTCAAAAAATTTTCAGAGGATAAAAAAACTTGCAGTAAAAATTTCTTGCATTTTATCAACATGTGTTTATGCAAAGAGATCCGCTGTAAGGATTTTAACTCAACGCATGCTTATCTAGAACTCGGTAAAGCGATCGATCTTGCTTGGCTGATATTTAACAAATCCGGATTAAGAAAGAATAAAAAATATGTTCTTCCAAACCATAGCGACGAGATTGACTGCTCCTGTAATTATCGTCTAGGAGTATATCCTCCCGATTTTTTAACGAAAATGTTTAGCTACCAAAGTCACAGAGACTGGTATACCGCTATAGACGAACTTCTCTTTTCCTACTTGGACCCAAGTTTTAGTTGCACTTTTTTAAGTTATTCAGAAGATCTCATACCTCTTCAAGAAATACTCTCAGATCTCCCAATTGTTTTGAAAACCATACATCTAAATGAAGGAAAAATAGATAAATAACCACAACACCAAACCAATTTATTATGAACACCGATATTAACCCTATTATCGAAGCAATACTTCGTGCTGTTGCCGTCGATGAAATTTACCAATGGACTTTTGACCACGATAGTAAAAAGTATCAGATGTTACAGGTCAATCTTACGTCAAATGCCGGTATTCGATTTTCCGATGCAAACAGTCTGATAAACAAAACCGTTGGTTCCTATCCCAATGTGTATATCAATGTAAACTTCACGCACGAAATACAACAAAAAATAAATCAAGGTTTAGGCCGAGCCTATCTTATTTGTCAACCTGAAAACCGCAGTTATCAGAATCCTGTGCAAGATATCCCCCTTGTCTTACCAAATAATAAAAGTGATGAAGTCATCGAAAAAACAAAGACATATATCGATAAGGAAAAGGGCAAGATTCGATCTTTTATAGATGGCTACAATTTCTATTTCGAGCATAAAAATTATGCACACGCAGCATTCATGCTACACCAAGCTTTAGAACTTGCATTTCGAACAGCAGAAAATATCCTTGTCGTTGAGGATAAAAAGTCCCATTCCCTAAAAAACCATATAAACTATCTCAAAGCTTTCGACGATCGGCTCGGCACACTAACAGATAACATGGAAAACAAACAAGCTTTGGAGAAAATCAACAAGGCTTACATTGACTATCGATATCACTTTGACTATTTTATCGATGAAGATGTATTAGAAACAGCCTATCAAATTGCTATCAATACATTAAACTGGATCTACGATTATTCCAATCTTTTGTTCGAAGAAATTAAGTCAAAACTTAACCGAGTCCCAGCTGCCAACAACGAATTTGAAAATTGCAAAAATAACAATGAAATATACAAACAAAGCTATTGTAACGCCAATTATCGAGACCTCATTTTAAACGCTATAGAGCGCTATTGCACTCCTGCGCTGATAGTATGTTTCGGTTATGATTCTGATCATCACAAATATCAGAATGCGCTCCAAAAAGCCAAAAATGATTGTATCACGCATACTTACTATATTTTTGTCGCTTATGATACTTTAAACGCCGAGCTAAATAATCTACCCCAGCTCATTACGGATTTGCTCCCCAACAATGTATCGCTTACGCTGGCCCTTGAAAACTCAGCCGCTTTCAGCAAACAGCTTTTAAAGGGTCATCCTTTTTTTCTTTCGCTCCTAAAAGCCGGTGACATCTGGTTTCAAAATCCATCAATAGCAAATATCGATCTGGAAAGTATCGTTGCCCCACAGCTTAATTTGGATTATGTACATCAACAGTGGAAGACGCGCTATAATAATGCGCACACATTATATTTACCCTACGAGGAAGATAGGTCGTCAATAAGCATCGAGGCCACATATTATATGCTATCGCAAGCGTTGGAGCAGGCTTGTCTCGGGGTAATCAATTCCGTCATCCAATACAAACCACAACGTGTCAACCTGACTTTTCTGATGACACTCTGCAAATTGATAGTCCCTGATGCCTACGCAACATTTTGCCTAGATCATGAGGATCATCTTTACGCCTTTAAAAACATTACGGAAGCACAGCAGGAATTTAGGTATAATGTAAATTACAAAGCGAATCCGCTAACCTTCCCAAGATTACAGGAACTCACCAAAACGTTTATCGAAAAATGTAACAATGAGATGGAAATCTATTTTGAGAAAATTTCCAGCCAACAGCTGCTCGAACAAGTTGAATAGAAAGCATATTACAAAGTAACAAAGCCAATTACAATTATGTCAAATAATTTGCAAATAATCGGAATAATTCCGATTATTATATAAATATTTAACAAAATGGATATTAAACAGGCTTTAGAAAATTACGCAGAAACACCTATTACGCGACAAATAGCCTTGTCCATTCTTAAGGATTACAAGCGCCCCAACGACAAAATAAATGAGCTTGTGAAATCGGGAATATTGACAGCAGTGAAGCGAGGATTTTATATACCTGGCCCCAAAAGTAAAATCTTAGGTCCAGAGTTATTTTTAATAGCAAACCATCTATGGGGCCCCAGTTATATATCTATGGAATCTGCTCTTTCTTATTGGGGCTATATTCCTGAAAAAGTGTATGAAATTAGTTCAATTACCCTAAAAGCGACAAAGGTTTTTAATCCAAAAATTGGTAGGTTTAGTTTCGCTCACGTTGGCCTCCCTTATTATTCCTTTGGCCAAAAGACGGCACAACTCACCCCAAAACAATCTATAATAATCGGTTCACCCGAAAAGGCATTATGTGACAAAATCATTACCACTTCTGGAATACTTCTCCGAAGCACAAATCAAGTAATAGATTTTTTAATAGAAGATATGAGGATAGACGAAGAAAAACTCAAAGAACTCAATCTTTCAGAAATAGCGTCATGGATTCCTGATGCGCCGAAAAAAAACAGTTTAGAAATGTTAATCAAAACTCTCTACAACTTATGATAAAAGAATGGCTCAAAGAATATAATCCGCAGAATCAACAACAAACCTTTGACGCAATCCGGGAGATTATGCAAGAGGTTGCATTAGCAGGACTTCAAAGATCTGGTTTTTTCGAAAAGGCTGCATTTTATGGCGGAACAGCACTTCGCATTTTTTACCAATTGGATAGGTACTCCGAGGACCTTGATTTTTCACTTTTATCAATAGACCCCAATTTTTCTTTTGAACCCTATTTTGAGGCAATTACAAATGAGTTTAAAGCGTTGGGAATGACAATCAGCATAAATGAAAAAAAGAAAACTGTTACCTCCTCCGTAGAATCTGCCTTTCTGAAATCTGACACCGTCTGGAAAGAATTAGTATTAGAAGAAGTCATTCCTCAGGTGGGCCTGGGAAATATGCCTGTCATTAAGATAAAAATAGAAGTCGACAAAAAACCTCCATTAGGTTTTGAAACAGAAGATAAATTACTACTTCGTCCATTCTCTTTTTATATTAAATGCTTTACTCTGCCAAGCTTATTTGCGGGTAAAATGCACGCATTATTGTTTAGAAAATGGAAAAATAGAGTGAAGGGAAGAGATTGGTATGATTTGGAATGGTACATAAAAAAAGGTGTTTCTTTGGATATTAATCACTTCCTATTACGTGCCCAAGACACAAATGATTGGAAAAAATCTACAATATCAAAAGAAGATATACTAGATCTCCTCAAGATCAAAATAAATACAGTGAATATGAATAGTGTGAAAGAAGATATCGTAAGGTTTATTCCCGATCATACTGCTCTCGACATTTGGAATCAGGAGTATTTTTCAAAATTAATTCAATACCTCAAGTTCGACAGGGCCTAATCCAAAAAATTAATATTTTTATCTTATGAAAGAACTGAAACTAACACTTTCCGAACAGGATCAATTGGAAGCCATACTTTTTAGCATGTCCAAATCTCCACAGATCATTAAAGCCCGTAAGAATGCACGCTTACTTTTCTTGTTGTTGATGCTGATCCTCGCAGTTCCCTTCTTTTATTATGAAAAATTTCTGGCAATTCTAATTATCCTTGTCGGCCTACTCGCGTTCCTGTTTTTTCAAAAATACCTGGGAATATACTATAAAAAATACGGCACCAGATATGTCAGGAGCCAAGAGTTCAAAAACCGCATCGGCCTTGTCCATACCATCACTTTTGAAGATGATCATCTGGAAATCAAAAGTGATCAAATGGAAGCTAAATATCAATTCAACCAATTTGAATATATAACGGAAACGTCCTCGGCTTTTTTTATAAAATTAAAAATGGCTGACCAATTATTTTTTCCAAAAAATCAACTATCAGATATCGCTGAATTCAAAGTTTTCCTGCAGCAGCTTTGTCAGCGTCTTCAAATAGACTATCGGGAGGAACTAAACTGGCAATGGGCATAGCCATAAAATCCCGAGCGCTTTAAGCCAAAGCGCGAATATCTTTAATCTCCAATATATTATTAACACCATCTCTTTCCACAGCATGTATCATTGCCCTTCCGACCTCATGCAAGGATAGTACTGCCGAAGGGGCAAAAAACTTGATGATTTTGGCCACAAAAGCAAAGGGATTGGCATGCTTTTGCCCTGCAACAGTCGTCATTGCCCCCGGTCTAAAGTTATACTCCTTTTTGAACGGTAATTTGGCCAGATCATTCTCTGTCTTACCCTTAACCCTAGCCCACATCACCTTGCCTTGCTCCGTGCTATCGGTGCTTCCGCCGGACACATAAATAAAACTGATCTCCGGATTAATTTCCAGCAGGGACTTTGCAAAAGCTAGTGTCGTATCATAAGTAATATAACGGTACTTGTCTTCTTTCATTCCCACAGAACTTACACCTGCACAGTAAAAGCAGGCATCATACCCTGCAATCGCATCTCTAAATAGCGAAAGTTTAGTAAAGTCGTCCACCAAAAGTTCCTTCAATTTAGGATGTTGAATAGCCGCGGTACGACGCGAAATGCTCAGCACAGCTGTTACCTTTTCGTTTTGGAGGCATTCTAGCAAAACACCTTCGCCAACCATTCCGGTGGCTCCTGTTATGATTACTTTCATATTTTATCGTCGCTCCTTCGGAGCATTTAGTTATACAAGTATTATTCTCGTCGGTCGTTTTACACAACCAAATGGCTAAATCCGTCGCAATCGCTCTTCTTCCAAGTCTAGTTGATATAACTGCGAACGAACAATACCCTCATCAATGGTCGACTCACAGTTTAGCTTCTGAAGATATTCCCGTTGCACATCCAAAAGCTCCATAAATATCACTTTCGTTTTTTCGTTCATCCAGGAATCATCTGCCGCATTCACCTTTTCCTCCCAATGTTTCAAAATACGGTCCATAACATCGCGATTGTGCAGCTCTTTCTCATGTTTATCTTTTAGAAATTGGTAAACATGATGTTTTAACCCTTGCTTCATGCGAGTACGAACCTGCTCTTCGGGCTCTTCTTCAAAAGTTTCAAATAGTTTGGTCCTTTTGATCAAGTAGGGTAAGGTAAGCCCTTGTATCAAGAGCGTGGATAAGATCACTACAAAGGTGATAAATAAGATCAGGTTTCGCTGCGGAACAGCCACACCGTTCATAACAACAGGAATGGACAATGCTGCTGCCAGTGATACAACCCCGCGCATGCCGGTCCAGCCCAACAAAAGGGGCATTAGAAAACGCTGTTTAGGGGACCTTGACCTTGGAGCGACAGCAGGGCGGAAAATTAGGGTAGCAATCATAGCCACATACGAGCTGATGATACGGGCAAGGATCAATACTGCCGTTACCAAAAGACCGTACCCTATAGCTTCCCGCAGTGAAGTTCCATTGGATCGCAGACCGTCAACAATCTCCGGAAGATCCAATCCAATAATAAAAAATACAATACCATTTAAGATAAATACAAAACTCTCCCAAACACTCAGACCCCGCACCCGGCTCGTACTATTGAGAAATGTCAACCGCTGACTGGACATCAAAAGACCTCCAGCAACAACAGCCAACACACCTGAACTATGGAATTGCTCCGCAATCCAATACATAAAGTAGGGTTCAATCAAGGTAAGTGCAATATCCGACGGTGCATCTGTCGGCAGGCGTTTGTGCGCCTGTATAAAGAACCAACCCAATAACAGGCCAATACCCACACCACCGACAAGCATCCAGATAAAGGATACCGCAGCTTGTCCCCATACAAATTGCCCTGTCCCAACGGCAATAAGGGCAAAACGGACAATGATCAAGGAAGAAGCATCATTTAATAGGCTTTCGCCTTCCAAGATAGCAGAAGTGGCTTTGGGAACTTTCACAAATTTCATAATCGCCCCTGTACTGACAGCATCCGGCGGTGACACAATGCCCCCCAATAGAAAACCCAGCGCTAGTGTAAACCCCGGTATATAATAATTGGCAACCACCGCAACGGAAAGTGCGGTAAAGAATACAACCAAGAAGGCAAAACTCCCTATAATACGCCACCATTTCTTCATCTCCTTAAACGAAATAGACCAAGAGGCCTCGCAGAGTAGTGGTGGTAGAAAAATGAGGAAGATGACATCCGGATCAATTGTCACTACGGGCAAAGTGGGAATAAAACTGATCAATAGCCCCGCCAGAACCAAGAGAATGGGATAGGCTATCCGTAGTTTGGTGGCCCACATTTCGATCAATACGATGATCGCGATCATCGCGATAAATAACGGAAACAAGCTATGCATACGAGTTCATAATTTATGGATCCAGAGATATCCTTTTCCTAGTGTAAAGATCTCAAATGGAAATTAAAAAAACTCATGGTCATCTTATTTTTTTCTGTACCCTTATTTTAACAGCAGTCTGTACCTAAACAGCATCCTGTACCCTTCTTAAATTAGCAAAAAGATTTATTCTTATGGCGACAACTGCAAATCAACCGTATCTGATCAGACAAGTGGATCTTTCTGATTTAGCGCTTATCAAAGAAATACTCAACAAAAAACAACTGGATACAGACTCGATAGGCATGCCTTTTATGGCACTCGATCAATGTAATCAATTAACAGCTTTTTCGTCCGTAACAATCTGCAAAAAAAATCTGTTATCGATCGAAATTACCTACGAAGCGCCTATTTCGGACACGCTCTCCAAAGTATTCACGGAAAAAGTACAATCCTTCTTCGAGCACCAGTTGATTGACCTATTTGGTTCGGAAGAATTGCTCAGAAAAGGAATCCATCGATATAACAACTGGTTAAATCAAAACAGAAACAGTAAATTAGCATAAGGATGGAGCAGCAACTGTTATATAAGAAAATAGCGAATATTGTAGAGAATCAGATCAAAAATGGCTCTTTGGTCTATGGAGATCGTTTGCCCTCTGTCCGGAGCGCTCAGAAGCTATACAATGTAAGTTTAAATACAGCAAAAAGTGCCTATATGGAATTAGAGAGCAGATCTCTAATTGAATCGCGACCAAAATCAGGCTATTTCGTTAGCCGGTCGGGACTTCGTCGGATGGCTATTCCGTCTATTTCCACGTTTAAAATCGACGAAAAGAAACAAGATCCTGCAGCATTGATCGATAAAGTTTTCCACTCTCTGGAAGACAAGGAAATTACACGCTTTTCACTGGGTTTACCCAGCGCATCATTACTTCCGATTCAGAAACTCAATAGATGCATTATAGAGTCGGTTCATGAACTGCATGATTACGGTGATCAATACGGACAGGTACAGGGAAGTCCAAGCTTGCGGAAAGAAATTGCCAAATGGTCATTGGTACTTGAAGGAAAAATAAGTGACGAGGATCTTATTATCACGTCGGGCGCCATGAATGCGATCTACAGCTGCCTTCGCGCAGTAACTAAGCCTGGCGATACCATCGCGGTGGAAAGCCCTCTTTATTTTGGTTTTATTCAGGCCTTTCAACTACTGGGGCTCAAAACCATCGAGATTCCGACCCACCCTATTACGGGAATTGAATTAGATGCCCTGAAAAAAGTTATTCATAAAATTGATGTCTGTTGCTTCGTTACCAACTTTAGCAATCCATTGGGCGCGTTAATGCCTGAAGAACACAAGAAAGAGCTTGTCAAACTGCTCGCCCATCACCATATTCCATTGATTGAAGACGATCTGTATGGAAACATCTATTTTGGTTCGTCACGGCCCAAGCCATGCAAATATTTTGATGAAGAGGGACTGGTGATGTGGTGTGGATCATTTACCAAAGTATTGGCGCCAAGTTTTCGGCTCGGATGGGTTGAGCCCGGACAATACAAGGATAAGATCCTAAAACAAAAACTCATACAGACGATTTCGCAGCCTGCAATTTATCAAGAGGCGGTTTCCAAATTCTTACAGATCGGCAGGTACGACCATCACCTCAATAGCTTCAGAAAAAAACTGTACAGCAATTATGTCAATTTCAGAAACAGTATTGAGGCCCATTTTCCGGAAAACACAAAAATGTCACAGCCTGAGGGTGGGTTTGTACTTTGGCTAGAATTGGATGCTAAAATTGATTCAACGATGCTCTACGATTATGCCCTAAGGCAAAAGTTGAGTTTTGCTCCAGGAAGGATGTTTACACAGCACGATCAGTTTAAGAATTGTATTCGGCTCAACTATGCCGTGGACTGGAACGAAAAGACGGCACAGGATCTGATGCGCCTTGGGCGATTTTTCAAAGCCGTACGCTAAGAAAGCCGTACTCCAAATAAATCAATCCCAGTCTATTTCATCAACATCATCGGCCTGAATGGGAGGAGAAATATCATTGGGACCTTCTTTGGAAAAATTACCACTTTTCCATCAAGGATCAACATGGCATCAAAGATTTTTCCTAAGCCTTACCCTATAAACGTTCCAAGGGCACCTTGTGAGCGCCCTTGGAATTAAAAAACGAAGTGTACTTACTTCGCAGAGAGAAAAGAATCTTTGTTAACGAATAGTCTCAAAGAATTTTTTAGTCTTGTTATAGGCGATTATACCGATGATACCGATCATAAGCCATAAAAAGTCTACGACAAAAATATCACGCTGTCCATTGCGAAATGTATCCCAGATCCAGTTGCCGGTTATAAAACCATTGACAAGTGGAATAAAAAATGCCAAGATGCTTCCAACCAGCAATGTTTCGCGATTGGTGCGTCGAATGCTTCTCCGTATAATATAATACAGTGAAAGTACAAGCCAGCTGTAAAAATACACGCGGTATATCAAGTCCTGATTAACCTCTGGACTCAATTTAATGGCAATGAAAGTCAGCGCTGTAACAGGTAGCATGGTCAGACATATTGCTGTGAATATATTTGCCGCCCAGAAATTGAATTTCCGTTTTCGTGGAATTACATTGTTTTTGTCACGTGCTACCAACCAGATCAATATACCTGAGATAATGACCAAACAGCCCATGACACCTAAAATAAAGTATACCATCTTAAGCGGATAGCCACCATAATCACCATAATGCAGACGGTATAAAAGACTGCGGACACCATCGGCATAGGTAGCATCACTGATCGGGGATTTTTCGGCCACAATTTTATTGTCGATAGCTCTCACAGACAATATACCCGATCCAGCAAAGCTCTTGTTAAACTGCGGCTCCAGCTCCATGACAACATGCATATTGGAATCTGCATAGTTTTTGATCGTAATGCGCTGAAACTCGGATTCAGGCCATTTATATTTTGCCAGATCCAAAAATGGAGCAATCTTAATGTCTGCCTTTAAAGGTTTGTAGGTATAAGGAAAATCGGTCTCGGCACTAACCCCCATCTCCTGATACATTTTTTGTTGATCACCGTCATACAACAACTTGCTCAGCGGCAAAGCCAGGACAGAATTAATGATCAAAAACGTGCCTGTTACCGCAAAGATAAATTGAAACGGAAAACCAATAACACCCAATGCCGTATGCATGTCGGTCCATACCGTTTTCCATTTACTGAACGGTCGGAACACGAAGAAATTTGAGACGATCTTGTCCCAATGCAGCAATAGTCCTGTAATAAGAGCAAATAGGAAAATAAAAGCGGTAATTCCAGCAATAAGATAACCAAAGGGAGCTATACCTACCCTAATGGGTACCTGATTGAGCTGAGCCATGAAGTGTAAGCGGAACAGAAATTCGCCCATATCGTAATTCTGAGTATAGTCACCTGACTTCTTATTTGCAAAATTATAGGTAAAGTTCTTTGAATCATCATCTCCACCTCTTCTGCGGCCCTTCTGTTTTGCTGCTTTCTGTTCTGGAGTTACCTTTGCTAGATTTTCTTTGTTGAGGATGCTATCGTTAGATGCGCTCAAGCCCACATAGGCTGAGGTTCCTTCCCGGTGCATATAAAACGTGATATCGCGTCCATGCAAATTTGTTTGTCCTTTGAGCGAATCGAGCAAACGATCAAAGTTTTGGTGATCTTCGCGATAGGTCTTATAGGACGTATTATTCTGCCAGGCAGCGATTTCATTCCTAAAAAATGCAAATGATCCCGCAAAAAATATCACATAAAGGATAGCGCAAATAATAATGCCACTAATGGTATGCGTATTGAAATAGATATTATAATTTCGGTTATTCATGGTCAATTACATTTTGAAAAAATAAGGCAGCGAAAAAACTGCAGCCAAGAGTAAATATAGCCCCCATATTTTCCATCCGTTTTTTGCAAGGAAAGCAAACAGTAAGAGTACTGCCCATAGGAGATAGCCCGTGAAGCAAGCCGTGACAACAACATCCTTTTTCTCAAAAATATGTGTGACCAAGACGTGGAAAGAGATCATGACAACATAACCACCGATAAATCCGGCTGTAATTTTCAGGAATCGCTGAAAGGGCGTACTGAGGTATTTTTTATTAGCAGGCATATTTTATCGGTTAGGAAATCAATAATTCAACACAAAGGCTAAATACATACAATCCCACAATTGGGTATAATTTGAAATAGCGATAAGGATTCAATAGGACCACAAGACACATCATGCACATGAAATAGGCAAAAAATGCAAAAAAGCCCGCGCCAAATCCTTGCATATAGAGAACAGTGCCAAATGGAAAGAGCAGCAGCAACATGCTCAAAGTGCGCACAAACTTAGTTTGTGCGCACAGCTTTTCCAGCCATTGTGGCCTAGGGCCAAATTTCACCTTTTTGCTCGTGTTGTAAAAAAGGTATGCTCCAAAGAGTATAACGACTAGTAATGTACTATACATCGATTCTATAATTTATCGAGATCGTTTATTTAAAACTTATAGGTAACCCCCATACGGAAATTACGTCTAGCTTCTACGATATAAGAATAATAATCCACACCTCCTAACTTCTGAACAGCCGCACTCGCTTTGGAGATAGATCCGGCAGTCAACAATTTCCGATTGTCCAAAAGATTATTGATCACAACAGAAATGCTATATTTTCCTTTTTGATAACTAATACCCGCGTCCGTACGGAGATAATTTTTAAAATTACTCTCTTTTGTTGTTCCTACGGCACGGTCAAACATTCCCTGAACACTCCCCATAAAGCCAAGCCCACGAGCCTTTCCATCCTGAATACGATAGGAAACAAATGCGTTAGCAGTATGTTTTGCAGTATTAGGCGTGATATTACCTATATTTTCTTCTTTAGTATCTTTTGAGATCTTAGAATCTGTCAATGCATAATTTGCATTAACATTTAACCCCCTAATAATTTCACCGGTGACATCGAATTCGATACCTTTACTTCTAGTCTCTCCCAATTGGGTCTGGAAAGATACACCATTAACAACATGGCTAGGATCGGGGTCAGCTACCAGCGCATTTTTACGCGCAATGGTATAGGCACTTAATGTGGAGATCCATTTTCCACCCATCCACTCTTTCTTAACACCCGCTTCTAAATCATTTCCACGGATCGGTTTGAAAGTATTTCCTTCCCAATCCGTACCAGCAACAGGAACAAACGATTGATCAAATAATCCATACACACTCATGGACTTGTCGATTGAATAGCTTAAACCTACCCGCGGGGTAAATGCTTTATCAGTTCTGTCTGCGGCAGCCGTTTTACCTATCGTCTCATTAATTGTATATCGTAAGCCAAGAGATAAACGTAATTTCTCTTCCAAGAATGCCAACTCATCATGTGCATAGAATGACATGTAGTTTGTCGAAGTCACATAGTTGCTTCCTCCTGCGCGCACCTTTACACTCTGTGAACGATCCAACGTTGGGAATACACTTCCTGGGATACCATATTTAGGATCATAGACATTAAGCGGAGCCGAAGGAATGGAATCTAAGATTGTTCTAAAATCACCCCAAAATTTCTTGTTACCATAATCTGCGCCCACTAAAATCCGATGACGAACGCTTCCAGTATATTCCTCCCCATTTAAAGAAACCTGACCGAAGCTGTTTTCACCATGCTCGTCGCCGATACTATAATAACGTGGCATATCGCCATTGGCTTTCATATAATTCAACCAGGTACTCGTCGCTTGCATATCAAAATTAAAATAGGCCATCTGAGCATGCAGTTTCCAGTTTTCATTCAACTTGTGGTCCAAGTAGATATAAGCACTATGGTCTCTTAGCTTACCAGGTTCCATGGAAGGGTCACCGTAGAAGAAATCATTCGAGATACCTGGATCTGCAAATCCCTTTGGAGAAAAGGTATAATTACCATTGGATAGATAAGAAGATCCTTGGTAGGTATATTCAAATGTTAAACTCGTCAAAGAATCCACTTTGTAGGTCACAACTGGTGCTATGACAAGCCGATTACTGTAATTATATTTTGTAAAAAAGTCTTTTTGTTGACCAGCTACATTCAGACGGTAAAGTAGCTTTCCATCTTTCCGCAATTTACCATCTAAATCAAGAGCAGCACGATACGTACTAAAACTACCTGTATTCAGCGTCACAGATCCCTTGGTATTTCCTGTCGGTTTTTTAGTCACAACATTATAGAACCCTCCTGGTTCGCCATTGGCTAACATAAATCCAGCAGGCCCCTTTACAAACTCGATCCGCTCGATCATACTCGCATCTTCGGCTGTAGGCCCCCAAGAAGCTTCAATATTCATCCCGTTACGGAATGCCGGGATTTTTGAGCCACGCATACGGATATTCGCATACTGGTTGTCCCAATGGCCCTGACGTGTAGCACCACTAACATTACGCGTAATACCGTCAACAATATCGAACACCTGTTGATCGGCCATTAAATCAGAAGAAATAACCTGTATATTTTGAGGCAACTCTAAGATTGGTGTTTTAAGACGTAACGATCCGGAGATACTGTCAAACTTATAATGCTCATAGTATTTACCATAAACCGCAACTTCGTCGATAGCTTGCGATTGGTCTTTTAAGATGATGGGGCCAAGGTTTGTCGTCTCATCTTTTACGTTCACTTCCATCGTGTGCTTGCCGTAACCGATCGCTTTAATCTCGATATGATAGGTTTTGGATGAAAGCTTATGAAAAGCGAAATGCCCCTCACTATCTGTGCTGGTGGTCACACCCGTATTGGTTAATTTTACTGTCGCCCCTGTGATCGGTTCAGATTTTTCATTGATAAGAATTCCTTCAATTATTTTGTTCGTCTGTGCCTGTGCAACAGAAAAAACCGAACTAATCATAGGAATAGCCAGAAAGGATAAAGTTTTATTCATGAATGTAGTATGGTAGATGTTTTTTATAGTAGATATTTCTTAGATATTCTTTTTTTGCAAGGATCCATTGGTGTTTCCATCGTTTCAGATGGACCCTTTATTATTTTGTCTGCGCTGTATCTGCAGTTATTTGATGATAATGAAAGTTGTACTTCCCTGCCATGCCGAAGCATAGGGTTTTCCTTCATGTTCACCTGCTGTCTCAGCAAACGTACTTGCTTCCAAAACGTATGGACCTGACCAGATTGCATCAAATTTCAGTATGCCATTCTCGTCCGCAACAAACTCTTTCCCCCAACCAGTAGCCGAAAAAACAGAAACTTTGGCATGGGGAACAGTTTTACCCAAACTGGTAATCTTTGCCTGTAAACTTTGGCCTTTTTTTGCGTTGGTGGCACCAAGCAACTCAATCTGCAATGGATTTTTTACGCCTTTATAATCAAGTGTTGCAGACTTTCCTACGACAACAGGTACTAAGGAAGAAAATTCATACTTCGTTTTGCCGCCGAGATCTTTAGGTGCTTTAACAATAGATAGGAAATAGGTTCCTGCTGCTGTAGGTTGAAATGAACCGCTAAAGTGATCGCCTTTATTCGTCAACTGAAGCTTGACGGGTTCCTTTCCCGGGGCATGCAACATTAATGAGAAGTCCTTCACGTCGGAATACCATTTGTCGACCTGATCTCTTTCATTCGTTGCAAACTCACCGTAATATACCTTGACTTCATGGGATTGGTTTAACGTCCCATAAGAAGATGATTCAATCCAAAGGGCATGTGCATGACCGGTATGACTACACAGTAATACCGCAAGAAATGTAATAAATGAAATTAAAATTTTCATAATATGTTGATTGATGTTTAGTTTTCTTCAACTTATTATGGGAGAATTTGCTGGTTTAAGCGAGCTCTACAACGAATAAACAATAAAATTCGTTATCTTGCAAGTTCTTCCATATCGTATATCGGGAGTAACTGACACAGCGTGCTGTTTCAGTCATCTACATCCAGTTGCCGCTGTGTGTAGATTTACGCCATGTGATAGATTGCCGTCTATTACATGGTGTTTTTGTTTCTTTTTGTCCAAATAAGTACACAAGGTGTTATTTAGACTGATTAAAAACAAAGCAAATATAACAGGAAATCTTTTTAAATCAACTAATTTTTTTATTTTACAGTATTCTTACGCTTTAACTGAAGAAATACAGCGAACAAAAAGTGCGTTTTACGCTAGGAAGAGAGTGCGGAAGGGATTGAAAAGGATGTTACAGGATTCTCTAGCACAAGTTTCAGGTCGAATAATTCCGTTTCCTGGTAACGTGTCGCTACATGAAGCTGGATACGTTCGCAGTGTGGCTCGAAAGTCTGCTGAACCAGATCGACCGTATTATTTTCGCCGGAGAGGTGAGTTAGAATAAGATGTTTAAGGCGATCTGTTTTATAGGCGTTAAACAGTTCGACGGCAACACGATTTGAAAGGTGTCCCCAACCACTGCTAATCCGATTTTTCAGAAAATACGAATAGCGTCCTGTACGCAACATCTCCTCATCATAATTTGATTCCAGGAGCAATACATCCGAATGTTGAATAACATGCTGCACATTTTCGCAAGGTCGCCCAATATCTGTAAGTACACCAATATTGTATGTTCCATCTGAAACAAGGAAACTACAGGGTTCTTTGGCATCGTGATATTTGGGAATACCGTAAACTTTGAGCCCTCCGATTTCAACGACTTCATCGTGACTTATGATATGAACCAAATGAGCTGGCAAATGTAATCGGGTACCATCGTAACTCCCCTTGGTGATATAAACCGGTAGATTATATTTTTTGGCAAATACTGATAGGCCTCTGATATGATCAGAATGTTCATGGGTAATGAAAATTGCTTTGATCTGAGTCGGTAAAAGCCCCAGATTGTACATCCGAAGGTGTATATGTTTGCTGTTGATTCCAGCATCTATCAAAATAGCCGAATCATCTTTAGCGACATAATAACAGTTTCCATTACTTCCGGAGGCGATTGCACAATATTTCATTCGTTTACGCTATTTATAAGAATATATCTATTTTACCGCGGCAAAGATACGAAAAACAAGAAAACTCAGACAGTCATTAACATTCCGGCAAACTCAATGGAATATTGACGGCAAGTCCACCGTCTGCTGTTTCTTTATATTTAGCATTCATATCCAAAGCGGTCTCCCACATAGTCTTAACCACAGTATCCAGGCTCACTTTTGCCTTATCTGGGTTCGATTGCAGTGCTAATTGCGCAGCAGTAATTGCCTTAATGGCTCCCATTGTATTACGCTCAATACAAGGAATCTGAACCAACCCACCAATTGGATCACATGTTAATCCAAGATGATGTTCCATCGCTATCTCGGCAGCCATCAGAACCTGGCGCTGCGATCCACCCAACACTTCTGTCAGCGCACCGGCAGCCATCGCTGATGAAACGCCAATTTCTGCCTGACAGCCACCCATTGCAGCAGAGATCGTTGCATTTTTCTTAAATATTGAACCGATTTCAGATGCCGTAAGAATAAATTGGATAATTCTATTCTCACGCATACCGTCGTGGAAAGTAATATAATATTGCAATACAGCCGGGATAACGCCCGAAGCTCCATTGGTAGGCGCTGTAACCACACGTCCGAAAGAGGCGTTCTCCTCATTTACGGCAAGTGCAAAACAACTTACCCAATCAAGAATATATTGAAAGTTTTGGCCGCCCTCACGAATGGCCGCTACCCAGGACTCATAATCTTGATAACTGCGTCCCTGCATTAATTTCTTATTTAGCTTGGCTGCTCTACGTTCAACGTTTAGCCCCCCAGGCAATGTCCCTCCGGTGTGACAGCCCCGGTAAATACATTCATGGATTGTATTATAAATATTCAATACACCTGCTACGGTTTCACTTTCTTCACGCCATGCACATTCATTTTCAAGGACCAGCTCGGAGATTTTCAGCCCCGTTTTCATCGTCCAATGCAAGAGTTCGTGTGCAGTATCGACAGGGAATGGAAGATCTACTTCAGACAGGACACTTTCCGTATCATTTTCCTGCACCACAAAACCGCCACCTATAGAATAATAAGTTTCGGTAATTGCCTTTCCATTTGATAGGAAGGCCTGAAAGGTAACGGCATTGGGATGGAAAGGCAAGCTTTCGGCATATAAAAACAATAAATCTTCCTGGTAGGAAAATGGGATCATTCGTTCGCCAGCGACTTCGAGTTCGCCGACAGCCTTGATATGCTCGACTTTGGGTGTCACTCTATTGACATCAAAGGTGACCGGATCATCTCCACTTAGCCCCAGTAGAACGGCAATATCAGTACCGTGCCCGGCACCGGTTTTGGCCAAAGAACCATATAGCAGAATTTTGACTTGTTCGACTTCATGTAATAGGCCTTTTGACTTGAGCACAGCGGTAAATTGCTGGGCAGCGCGCCAAGGTCCTAAGGTATGCGAACTCGAGGGGCCGATACCAATCTTAAACATGTCAAAAACGGATATTTGTTCTTTGCTCATAATCTTTTTTATTGCGGTTAGCTGATCAAGCCATTGCTTTTGTGAAAACCGCATCTAAATTAGCACAAATAAAGTACAATGTTACCTGTATTTGCATTATTATCAATTTGAAAACCAAGCTCAGGTTCTTTTAACAAGTATCCAACAAACATCTTACATTTTTTAGGGAAAAAGTAAGAAATGCTTCCCTATCTTTGTTGGCTATAATTTATAGAATGACGGGAAAAACATATTTATATTCTTTTTTTACCATTGTTATCTGTTTATTTTCGATTAGAACGTATTCCCAACAACTACCTAAGCGGGAGTTTCGTGGAGTGTGGGTTGCAACCATAGGTAATATAGACTGGCCCTCTGTCAAAGCGGGCAATAATGTCGCACTGCAAAAACAGGAGTTTATTGATTTACTGGACCAGCACCGCAGCGCGGGGCTGAATGCAATTATTTTGCAGGTGCGTCCTGCTGCCGATGCTTTCTATGCAAAGGGCAGAGAACCCTGGAGTAGATACCTGACCGGAAAACAAGGCCTGCCTCCGTCACCATTTTATGACCCCCTGGAATTTGCGATCACCGAGGCACACAAAAGAGGCATGGAACTACATGCCTGGTTCAATCCGTATCGTGCTTCGACAACATTAAATCCGGCCCATTTTTCGGATGACCATATTACCAAGCGCCACCCAGAATGGTTCTTCACCTATGCTGGCAAGAAGCTTTTCAACCCAGGTATTCCGGAAGTTCGTAAATATATTATTGATGTGATAATGGATGTGGTCAAAAACTACGATGTAGATGGTATTCATTTCGATGATTATTTTTACCCCTATCCTGATAGCAGAAATACACCGGTACCGGATCAGATTACCTTTGGTCAATATAACAACGGGATCGAGAAAATTGACGACTGGCGACGCAACAATGTCAACGTACTGGTACACGATCTTGGTGTTGCCATCAAAAAGATAAAACCTTATGTAAAATATGGCATTAGCCCCTGTGGCGTATGGGACAACAAAGAAAATAATACCGCTGGCTCAGATACCCGTGGTCTGAGTGCTTACCGGGAACTATATGCTGATGGTGTAAAATGGATGCAGGAAGGTTGGATAGACTACATCAATCCCCAGATCTACTTTCCTTTCAAAAATCGCGCTGCAGCATATGAGATCTTAGTTGACTGGTGGCAGAAACACACCTATGGCCGTCACTTTTATGTGGGGCATGGGGCTTATCGTGTTACAGAAAATAAAATCGGCTGGACAGACCGCAGTCAAATTCCCAGACAGGTACGCCACTTAAGAGAGGAGCACGATGTGGAGGGAAGTATTTATTTCAGTTCCAAATCACTCACGGACAATCTTGTTGGACTGCAGGATTCCATGCGAAATGATCTGTATCGCACACCAGCTCTCCCCCCCACAATGCCGTGGCTAGATAGTATCCCACCCAATGCCCCTTTCGGTCTTCTGGTTAAAAATTCGGCCAATGCTAAAATGAACACCTTATTTTGGCAAAAACCAGATGTGGCCACTGATGGGGAGTCTGCTTATGGCTATGTGATCTATCGGTTCAACCTCGATGAAAAAGTGAACATTAAGGATCCTGGAAAAATCATCTTTATCACCTTTGATGGCGATAAGCTTCAATATACCGATGACGATATCAAGCAGCATCAACAGTATAAATATGTCGTTACAGCTATTGATCGCATGAAAAATGAAAGTAAGCCGTCAGATAGCAGGAGTGCTAACGAAGAAATTTAAAGGTTTAAAAAATGCCTCTTCCTAAATGGCTTTGCTAATGCAATGGGACCATTTTCGGAAGAGGCATCCTGTTTGTGTGATTTTATAATACGTTATTTCCCCTGTCCGTATTTAAATTTTTTGTTGATCGTAACTGGAAGTTTTCCTTTCGGCGTATTTTGCCCCAAAATCGTTTTTACTGCTGCTTTCTGCATGAAGGCATCATTTTGATAAGCCAGCAAAATTGTCTTTGCTTTTTTCGTTGCTTCGAAACCATCCAAAGCATAAGCATTGGTAAATAAGGTCAAGATCGATTTTTTTGCAAATTTCTTCATCAAGCCCTGAACATCTTTATTCAATACCATGGTCGGACGCGGACGAAGTCTCGTGTCATGCACAGCGATAATAAATTGTTTATTTTTCTTGATTTCTTTGGTAATACGCTTGATATCATCCTTACTCATGCTGTCTGTGACGAAATACTGTGTTTCATTGGTCAGCGCACCCGCTAATTCATTCTGAAAAGTCTGATTAGCCGTAATTCCGATATTGATAATAGCAGTAGGTAAATCCTTTTTGAATGATTTTAATTTTTCGGTAGAGTTCAATGCAGTGATCGCTGCATTTGACAGTTCGTCAATGAGCTGAACCGCAGATGCACGATGTAAATCATTGTATAGATTTTGCTGTGCAGTTGCTTGATATTTGTCCAAACCAAGCCATAATTTAGCAGCCAGCACTCTTTTAACACGTGCATCAATATCGGACTGCGCGATACGTCCCTCTTCGATCGCTTTTAATATCAAATCGATCGCACGTTTGCTGTTTTCCGACACTTCAAGTAAATCATGCCCTGCAATGATAGCCTGTACATCGGCCTCTCCATTTGGGAAAAACTTCTTTACACCTTTCATGTCCATGGCGTCAGTGACTGTTAGCCCTTTAAAGCCAAGTTCGTTGCGTAAAAGATCGGTAACGACCTTTTTGGAAATCGAAGATGGCATATTAGGGGTATCATCTAAACTCGGGATGTTCATGTGTGCCACCATGACAGCAGGAGCTCCGGCTTTGATAAGTTCTTTGAACGGATACATTTCCAGGGTATCCAAGCGTTTTTTGTCAAAAGGAAGTTGCGGCAGATCATAATGTGAATCCACATCTGTATCTCCATGTCCCGGGAAGTGTTTGATGGAAGCCAATATACCGCCATCCACCATACCGTCCATATACGCTTTTGCTTTCTGGGTTACATTATATTTATTATCACCAAAGGAGCGGATACCGATCACCGGATTTTTAGGGTTATTGTTGATATCCACATCGGGTGCAAAATTGAAATGCATACCTATACGTTGGAAATCTAAGGCCACTTCACGACCCATGCGATAAATCAACTGATTATCTTGAACGGCTCCTAATGTCATCTGATATGGGAACGACAAGGTTGAATCCGGCATACGCATACCTAATCCCCACTCGCCGTCAAAAGTCATCATCAATGGTACCTTTGACAGGGATTGATAGCGATTGAACATGTCGACATGACGTACGGGACCGCCCTGAAAAACAACTAGACCACCCAAATGTTCGTCTTGTATCACCTGAGCGACCGAGTCAATATACTTCTGACCTAGATTTGTATGTGCTCTAACCAAAAATAACTGAGCGACTTTTTCTTTTGGCGTCAAGGTATTGAATACCGCATCTACCCATTCATGCTGGGAGTTGATGTATTTCACAAAATCTTTTTTGTCCTGAGCTTTCAAAAAAGAAATTGTGCCGACTAATGCCAATATTCCCAGACCGAGTTTTTTGAACATAAATTAGTTTGTATAATGTATTTAAAATAGAAATACTAAGAACGTTATTATTTCGGACAATATGAAATTGTTTTTGCAACAATTTCATATAAAAACGCACAAAACAGCATTCCGTTAGGTTACAAAGCAGAAAAATGACGCATGCAAATTTGAGGAAGCGATAAAACAGTAAATATGCAAAAGAAGTGATACCTCTTGAAAAACAGCTCTGTGCCAATAATTGTAGCCCACGATAGCCGGTTTGACCAGACAGAAAGAACTTTAGTAAGGAAACGGTTTTTAGAAAAAGTCTATAACTTAGCCTTATAATATAATCTAAATCAGGTTATACTTTTTCTCTAGAAAGAGTGCCAACTCTATGGTATTCTCGAGTTCTCCAATGGCTTCTTTTTTCCACAGAGTATCTATGATCAGCAATAAGAATTCGGTTTCAAATTCAGGACTCTCATAACCCAGCTCTTTAAAAGCACGGTGAATAATGGGTTGAACCGGCTTCATAAATTGTTCGTGCTGCTGTTTGGAAAAAGGGTGATGCGACAAACGCTCCTGCAACCTCCAGAATATGGGTTCTGCACTGACCAGCTTGCCTGGGAGATTGATCATGGTACGCAGGAATTCCTTTGGTTCACGATAGGTCATCATTCCACGGTGATGTGTAAGAACTTTTCGGTAGCCTGATTTAATTAAATAGACCAGTAGTGCATCTTTATTCCCAAAATGTTTAAAGATTAATGCTTCGGAGACCCCTGCATTTTGGGCAATCGTTTTGGTAGAGGTATTTGTATAGCCTTGATCTGAGAAAAGCAACAATGCTTCTTTCATAATACGCTCTTTTCTACTCAAAACACTTTCTTTCATCTTTTATTTTTTTTTATCTATACCCGTATATCACTACATCTCTACACGGTTTTGTTCAGTTGATTTTTAATTCTACTGCAAATATATCTAATCTTTCCATTCACTTGGGGTTATTGTAACTAAAATGATAATAATTCGTAACAAATAGTGCCATATTTTTGGGATATAAAATTATATAACCGTCAACAACACATTAAAACACATTTGTACCTCGACCGATGAAGACCAAACTTTGGACCATTTTGTTCTTTTCTATCTGCTTATTATTGGGGACGAACGCGCAAGCCCAGCAGTATATTACGGGCAAGTTGCTCGATAATACGACTTCGCAGCCTATCAGAGGTGCAAGCATCACCATTATCGCGGTAAAAGATTCCAGTAAAGTACAGGTCCCTACAGATATTTTGGGTAGGTTCAGCAGCAGTACACTTGCCAATGGAGATTATCTGGTCAGTACACAGCCGATGGGCTACAGCATGGATCTTCGGCGTGTAAAACTAATCGGCCAAACAATCGATCTAACGTTTAAACTCACTAATGCCGAGATTGTGCTGAACGAAATTAACATTTCTTCGAGCAGTATACAGGTTAAAGGGGATACACTTGAGTTTGACACCAAGAAATATGTCACACAGGATTTTGCAGATGCTGACGAATTGGTCAAACAGATTCCCGGCGTTGAAATTGATGACGATAGCAACGTAAAAGCACAGGGAGAACCTGTCAATAAGATTATTATTGATGGTAGGGAGTTTTTTAGCACCGATCCAAAGGTTGCTTTAAAAAACCTTCCGGCCGATGTTATTGCTAAGATCCAGATTATCGATGACAAAACCGAGCAGGCCAAATTTAGTGGTTTTGACGACGGAAAACGTATGAAAGTGATCAATATCGTCACCAAGCCTGATAAAAGAAAATCATATTTTGGCAAGCTCTCTGGGGGAGTAGGTCCCGATCAGAAATATGCCATAAATACCCAGGTGACCAAAATGAACCCCAAGCGCCAGTATGCTATCGATATAAATACCAACAACGTCAACCAACCCAATGGTTTTGCTCCACGCGGAAACACAAGAGGACGTACCGGACAAGGGGTGACGACCCGCTTCAACGCCGGGTTCAACTACTTGGATCGTTTTTTCGATGACCGGATGGATTTCAATGCGAATTACACGTACAATTATACGGACAATAATATCCTCAGCCAAAGTAAAACAGAATATACGGCAGGCAACCGGGCCAACCAAATCAACAATCAGGATCAATTAAATAGCACCTACAGCAACAATCATGCATTCTCTATCCGCGCAAACTGGAAGATAGATTCTATTCAAAAACTGGACTTTCAGCCTAATTTTTCCTATCAGAGTAACGACAGGAACAGCAGCTCTAAAGGCAATACGTTATTAAATCTTACAGAGATGCTTAATAGTTCAGATCGTAGAAATAACAGTTTTGGAGAAAATTTCAACTGGGGAGGAGATCTCACTTACATGCGGAGACTCAACAAACCGGGGCGCACGATCAGTTTTAATTTCAATGGTTCATTTAGCAGTAACAAGAGCCATGCAACAAATTTTGCACTAAACTCTTATTATAAAGATGGTGTATTTAACCGCGTCGATACCGTCAACAATAGGAATTACTCCATTGGCGATAATAATGGCTTTCGCTCAAAGGTAGCCTATACCGAGATGCTCGGTAAGTATTCCCGGTTGCAAGGGAATTATACTTTTCGGAATACGGCACGCTATTCGGACCGCAAGACCTATGAATTTCTGGCCGAAACAGGCCAGCTGGGTGAATTAAAAAACCGTCTTTCCAATGAATTCCGTAATGATTTTGTTTACCATAGCGGTGGGATCTCCTACTTATTTAACAAAAAAGACAGTATAAGATTTCAGATTGGCTTAGATTATCAGACGGCTTCACAGGTCAATGATAAATTATTTCCCAATACGCTGACCACAAAAAGCCACTTCAATAGTCTGCTGCCCAATCTAAACTTCCAGTATAATTTCAATAAAGACACGCGGATTGAGTTTCGGTATAATGCAAAGACAAATACCCCTTCTATCGAGCAATTGCAAGATTTTACAGACAATCAAAATCCACTACGCATTAGCTCGGGGAATCCGGATCTTAAGCAAGAATATGACCACAACCTTGTGGTACAATTTAGATCAATCAATAAAGGCTCGGGCAGAAGCTTCACCTCCGACTTTACTGCAGATTTTATTGAACATAAAATCTCCAATACCATTTTCACCACAGATTCAGCCTTTACGATCACCGAGGATGTTGTACTCGGGCCAGGGGGGCAATATATCAGACCCGAAAATTTCAATGGAGTCTATAACCTCAAATGGCAAAATAGCCTTGGATACCGCTTTGAACCATTGAAACTTAATTTCAACCTAAACAATAACCTCTATTTCAACCAGAATTACACCTTATTGAATCTCGAAAAGGTCAATGCGCAAACCTACGGCCTGAGTCAACGCGTCGGCGTCAATACAGCATTCAGTAAAGACGTTATCATTGGATTGGATTATAATGGAAACATTGCCTTCTCCAAGAACTCAGCAAGCGAGAAATCGAATTATTCGGTCTATAAACATACCATTGGCAATTCCATTGCATTGACCTTGTTAAAAACATGGACACTCAATTCAACGTTCAACTACCTATACAATGGCAGCATTCTGAATTCACCAAGTACAACAAGTTTGTTATGGAATGTCTCTATCGGCAAGAAATTGTTCAAACGTAGGAATGCCGAAATCAATCTCACGGTATTTGATATTTTTAACGACAATAAAAATATCAATCAGCAGGTAAACGATCTTTGGGTACGTGTATCCCAATCAAATGCAATAACACGCTACGCGATATTAAGTTTCACCTATCATATTCGTGGGCTTGGCGGAAAATCGGGCATGAAAAATCGTCGTTAGCCACAGTGCCCTTGACGTCAATCCACGTGGAACACGTCTCAATCGACGGTAAGCATATACCCTACCCCTCTGACATTGATAATCTTGATCCGATCATCCTGACTGAGGTATTTCCGTATACGGCTGATGAACACATCCAGACTCCGTCCCGTGAAATACTTATCATGGCTCCAATAGGCTCGCATGATATCCTCGCGTGGGATGACCTTATCTTTTTGTTCATACAGCTTCCGCAGCAGTTCACTTTCCCGGAAAGACAGCTTAAGCACCTCACCTTGATAAGTCAACTGATGTTTTAAGCTATCGAGGCTATAGTCGCCTATCATCAGCTTTTGGCCGAATAACATCTTGGGACTATTTTTCAATAGGGACTCTATCCGCACAACCAATTCTTCAATCTTAAACGGTTTTTTAACATAATCGTCCCCGCC
The DNA here is from genome assembly GCF_014109745.1 of Sphingobacterium paramultivorum. Lineage (NCBI taxonomy): Bacteria > Pseudomonadati > Bacteroidota > Sphingobacteriia > Sphingobacteriales > Sphingobacteriaceae > Sphingobacterium > Sphingobacterium paramultivorum. The sequence goes on along the minus strand of NZ_CP058555.1, from coordinate 5,247,599 downwards.
CAAACGAAATCCCCTCACAACATCCTCTGTCTGCACTTTGGCTGTCAAGAAGATAATGGGCACCTGCGTATCTGATTCGCGTATTTTTGTCGCCAATGTAAAGCCATCCATGACGGGCATCATGACATCGACGACCAAAATATCCGGCCGAGCCGCTGTAAATGCTCCCAAGGCTTCGTGACCATTACTGCAATGGGTAACATGAAATCCATTAGCTTCCAAGCTATCGGCAACGATCATTCCGAGACTTGGCTCGTCTTCTACATATAAAATTTCAATCATAGCGTTGTCATTCAATCAAAATATATTTCGCCCTTGTTTCAAAGACATCTTTGGGATAAATTAGCCCAATTACTGCCCGATAAACAGCCCTATTTCTGCTCAGAAAAATAAATAATGCTGTCTATTTATACGGTAATCGGATACTGAAGGTACTTCCTTTTTCCAGCTCACTATCGACGGTAATCTTGCCATCGTGCCTTTTTACCACCTGCTTGACATAAGCAAGGCCCAAACCAAAACCCTTGACATCGTGCAGATTACCGGAGGGAACCCGAAAGAACATATCAAAAATCTGAGTATGGTATTCCGCGGAAATCCCTTTGCCATTATCTGTAATACGAATATGGACATTTTCCTTGGTTTCCTTCACTTCCACCTCAATATAAACCTGCTGTCCAGCGTATTTTATTGCATTTTCCAGCAAATTATTGATCACATTTTTTAAATGGGCTTCGTCGCCATTGATCCTTATCTCACTTGGAACAGCAATAAGCTTAAAGTCCACTTGCTTAGTTTTATTCAGCTGAGCAACTTCAATGGCTCCCTTCACCATGGCGACAAGATCAAAGTCAGTACGTTGCAAAACAATGCCCCTTGATGCATCGATATCCATTTGAAGCACTTTTTCAATCATATTGGACAGATGCTCCAGTTCCTTTTTGGAGATATTCAGATAGCGATTCATCTTTTCCCTGTCATCCTGTACACCATACAACTGTATAGCTTCTATGGCTGCCATGACAGTAGATACCGGCGTTTTGAGTTCATGTGTCATGTTATCGACGAAGTTCTTACGCAGCTCGGCCATCTTATTTTGGTTGAGAATGGTTTTCATCAAATAGAAGAATGTCCCGAGCAGCAGTCCAATCAAGAGCAGTGAGATTAACAGCTGCCAGCTTAAGCTATACAGCAGATACTTCCAATCCTCCTGAAACTTGATCACAAGAAATTCATTTTTTAATGGGTTGACCATCATGGGTCTCGTCCAAGCAAGATTTGCTTCGCGGTACTTGCGTCGCACATCTTTGATTTGATCGTGCGGAATGGTGACAATAGCCATTTCAAATGGCACTGATATGCTCTTATTGTTCAGGGATTCTTTAAACTTTCTTTCGATTAAATCCAGATTAGCTTTGTTCATCTCAAAGTCCCGGAACAGAAAGGGCGGGATAATTGCGCCTTGCCCTTCGCGGTCTTTGGGAAACATTTTCTCTCGTCTATCGTGGCTATTACGATCAAAACGCTCATTTTTAGGCCGTTCGACATTTACACGTTGTAAAGCCCTATCCAATTCAGCAGCGGGCACTAAGACCGAAAGCTCTCTTTTTACATCTTGGAGGAGTCGATTCCGATCAGCCTCCGGGCCATCTAACTGCCGATCACCATTGCGCGTTTGGTATGCCTCTTGAACAGCATTAAAGAGCGAACGCTCAGCGGTAGAAAGAAACAGGTCGCGACGATTTGTATAACTTCCATAAAGCCAAATTCCCAGTACTACAGTAATTCCTGCCCCTATTAAAACGATCAAACTGATCAGTAATTTAAATCTTCTACCCATAACTAAAACAAATTTAAATTACTAGATTTGCAATCGCTGTGGTAATTAACCATATTTAACAAAATATAACACTGATTAACAGTTGGCATTGATTACTTTTGCACTATTCAAAAATTAATATGATTAAAGACTTTAAGAGACGTAGTATTCAACTTTTACTTCCACTTTTTACATTGGCCGCTTTCGTTGGTTGTAATAAAGACATTTCGCTCTCATTGGATAGTTCAAGAGATGAAACAATCGGTTTAGTACCAATTGATACGGTTTCCGCCAAAGTTTCGACTTATCAATTGGACGATATTCCGACTTCCTCTACTGGAACAATGCTTGTCGGAAAGAATAGCAATGCTGTTACGGGTAGTATGAAGTCTACGGCTTATATGCGCCTCGGAGTAGGAACGATAAGCAATGCTTCTATACCTGATGATGCGGTACTGGATTCTGTGACCTTGGTATTAACGCCAAATAAATACTCTTACGGTGATACAACGAAAGTACAAAAGATATCGGTACACCGTGTTACGGAAGAAATCACGCAAACGCAGATTGATTTAACCAAACCGGTTGATGAACGTCCTGTTTTTGTCACTTCTGCAGCAATCTTCAGTAAACAAAAGTTTGCCTATGAAAATACGCCATTGGCAGAACTTTCCTTTAAACCACGTATACAATCAGCAGATTCATTATTCTTTAGGTTCAACAGTACCATTAGCAATGAGCTATTTACGATGATCAAAAATAATGATAACCGGATTCAGAACAGCACAAGCTTCCAAGAGTATTTCAAAGGATTGGCACTTGTTCCTGACAATAGCAATACTGCAGTTATCGGATTCAAGGACACTGTATTTTTACAAGTGCACTATTCATTCCTGAATAATGAAGGGACGAAATCTGTTGGCAAACAATATTTTTCCATTGACAACAAGGCTTACCAGTACAATCAAATTGAAGCAGATCGCTCTGCAACAAAGTTTGCGCCGATGAGCTTAAAAAATCCTCAAATTTCGAGTCAACAAACTGATGGAAATGTGTTTTTAGAGGGTTCAACGGGTGTTGTAGCAAAAATTGAGTTTCCAACGTTATTAGAATTGGTGAATAATCCATCAATTGCAATTAATAAGGCTGAACTTGTCATTGAAGTCCCTAACGGAGCTTCCAGTATTTTTGATCAGCCGCAAAGTTTAGTCTTAATGGTGGCAAGTAATAATGGAAATCCGATTAGTTTGGTAACTTCACCTTATTCGACAACAACACAACAAGCAACATTAGTGCGTGGAAATGATTTTGGTTCGAATGGAACATATACATTCAATCTTATTGAATATTTAACAAAAATTAAAACAACAGCATACAATAATACTTCATTATATCTATCTTTACCGACATCGGGTTTGTTTTCAACTGGAAATAGATTAATATTGGCAAAAGATAATGAGAATGATCCGAAAATTAAATTAAACATCCTTTATACTAAATTTCAATAATTTATGAACAAGAAAAATTGGCTACTCGTTTTATTAGCTTTTGTATTTACAGTTACAACTTTCTCTTCTTGTAAAAAAAGTGACGACAGCTCAACCAAATCAGACGAATGGTTTGCAAAAGCTGCTTTTAAAGGCCCACAAACTTCATCTGCTGCTAGCTTTTTGATAAATAATGTTGCATATGTCACTACTGGTCTAGCAAGTAATGCTGGTGGTAAGCCTTTCCGTGTGAAAGATACGTATGCGTATGATGCAGCATCAGATACTTGGGCTGAAAAAGCGCCTTTCACAGGTGTTGAGAGAAACGGTGCCATCGGTTTTTCCATTGGTAATATCGGTTATGTTGGTGGTGGAAATGACGGAACAAACAACCTAACAGATTTCTACAAATTTGACCCTACGGCTAACAGCGGAAAAGGTGCTTGGTCAAGCATTGCTCCACTTCCTATTGCTTTATCAAATGCGGTAGCTTTTACTTTAAATGGCGCTGCTTATGTTGGAACAGGTGAAACTGTCGTTAGCGGTGGAACAACAAATACAAATGAGTTCTACAAATATGATCCAGCTGCTAATACTTGGCAAGCAATTAGTGATGCTCCTTTTTCAGCGAAAAGAAAAGCAGCTTTCTCTTTTGTTGTCAATAATGTAGCCTATGTAGGTGGTGGTATCTCTAACGGTTCTTACCCAAAAGATTTCTATAAATTTGATGGTAGCAAATGGACTAAATTGAACGATCTAAACAGAGCAGATGATTCATATACTTATGATTTGACTCGTTCAAATGCTTCTGCTTTCGCAATCAATGGTACTCCATTCGTTGTTGGTGGTTACAAAAATGCAGTTATCAACAGCACATGGAAATATAATATTTCTGGTGACTACTGGACGAATGATAACGGCGCTTTCGCTGGTTCAGCACGCCAAGATGCTGTTGGTTTCGCTGTAGGAAACAACGGTTACATCACTACTGGACTTAATGGTTCATCTCGTTTTGACGATACTTGGATGTTTACTCCGATTTATTAATCGAAATAAAATCAATATAAAAAAAGGGATGAAGTTTGAAACTTCATCCCTTTTTTTTGCTTCAAATATTTTGTTTCTATTGGTTAAAAAGGATTTCTAGGTCTCTTTTATGGCTGTCCGCTATAGCGAAATCAGTCATCAATATAGCATACATCCAGCTGCTATTTACTAATATAGGGCAACTCTCTTGTTCTTCATTAATTGAGGTGCACCTGACGAGAGATCTGCTCGTCATAATATTTCATTCTTTCCATGCTGTTTTAAAAGCTTCCGATACAGTTTTAAAAGCGATCTGTCTCAGCCCCGGGGCGTCATTATAAAAAGATGGAATTGAAAGCCTCACACGATAACATCCATACTTCAAAGAAGAATGGGGGCAATAAAAAAACCTTGTCAGAATTATCTGACAAGGTTTCCATTTTATGCGAACTTGCAATACTGTCGACCTCACGAAGAAAGGTTAAGATCTGAAGTTCATTTATTTTTCAACTGTCTTGATTTCAAATAATGTATTCCATAACTTCCCTGTTACAAAGAGACGCTTTCCAGCTTGGTCGTAAGCAATTCCATTCAATTCATTGTCATATGCGGAAGTATGCTCATAGATACCTACAAGATTAATCCGTCCTTCTACCGCTCCTGTTTCCGGGTTGATTATAACAATAACATCTTTTTGATAGACATTTGCGTAGACTTTGCCGCCTATATATTCCAGTTCATTAAGTTCATCCACTGGCCCAGCTTCATCGTAAACTCCGATAGCGTTTAGCTCCTTACCGGTCGTTGCATCTAAAAAGAACAATTTATTGGATCCATCAGACTTTATCAAATGCTGCCCGTCGTAGGTCAAGCCCCACCCCTCTTTGCTATTTTCATATTTAAAGGAACTTTCCTTTACAAACGAGTTTTTATCAAAGACATATCCTTCTCCCTGTTGCCACGTTAACATAAATAACTTATTACCTACCAATGTCATTCCTTCGGCAAAAGTCTTTTCATCAAATTTGATTTCCTTGAGTACTTTACCTGTTTTTAGGTCGACCTTTCTCAAGTTTGACTCACCATAACGGCCATTAGATTCGTAGAGAATGCCATCAGCAAACTGTAGCCCTTGTGTAAAAGCAGTCGTATCGTGCGGGTATTTGTTGACAACCTCAAAACCATAGTTCTTCGCATTTTCAGGTACAACATAAAATGTACTTGAAACAGAATCGGGTTTTCCAGCATTGTATACCAAGGCGGAAATATTACGTGTACCGTAGGCCATATCTTTGGTATCGATTGTAATTGCCGTAGTGTCAGTTGAGGACCCCACATGTTTATCATCAACAAAATAAGCCACAGAGTCCATTGATACTGATTCAAATTTCAATTTCAACTGGACTTGAGCTCCTTTTAAAACAGCTTGATTTGCTCCAGGAGATGCAAATTCCAAACTTGATTTTTTTGACTTACAAGAAGCAAAAGCTAGCGCTGCAATTGCCATAAAATAAGTGATTTTTCTCATCTATGTATAATTATTTATAAGTACGTATCCTTAACTATCCCAAAACGCATCTTTGATATGGTTGAGTACTGTTTTGGGAGATCTTGTTATTGCGACAACATCAAATCTGACTTCACCGACATAACCTGTTTTAAGAATATAAGCCTGTGCTGCACGAATCAGTAATCGCTGTTTTTTGCGATCTACAAATTCGTAGGGTTCACCGAAATCCGTTCCCGACCGTGTTTTTACTTCAACGAATACCAAGGTATCCCTGTCCACGACAATCAAATCTACTTCTAAATTCTTAAATCGCCAATTTCTTAACACTATTTTATAGCCTTGCTCCACGAGGTATTCCATGGCCATTTGCTCACCCCATTCGCCCGTTTCAAGATGCTTGGCCATATCAAGTATTACTTAACAATCGTATTTCCCAGAAAGCCTCCCAAGAGCCGTTCAGCTTCTTTAAGTTTCTGATATTTAAAAATAAGGACTTCTAGGTTTGCCACATCTTGTTCATGTTTCATTTCTTCACGAATATGATGCATTTCTGCCTCAATCTTACGTTTCTTAATCCGATAAATTGCTGTAACAACAAGTTGTTTTAAATGCTCGTATTCCTGCGTTACATAAATTTTACGCTTATCGTCATTCCAATTTTCGCTGAGCGAATATTTACTGGCAACACTATTAATCGCCAAATCAGATATTGTTGTATCCGAATTCGAATAAAACTGCTTAGCATCTGGAATTTCGTAATTTTCTGCAGCATCTCTATAGACTTTTAAAATATAAGCCGCAGCTTTATCCTTAAATTCGATGTCGCCGATATTCCCTAGTAGCAGTCCTGCAACGGGAATATCCCCGTCACCTTCCCAGGTTGCCAGATAATCCCCATAGTTGATTAAAATACGGACAATCTCCCGTTCCTGAAGAATTTCCGAAGTCAGTTGTACCGGTTGTTCGACATTCTCCATAGGAGCTACTCCCCCTCTTTCATCGTCTGTCATGAAGAAATCCGGAGGTGGACCGTCCATCCCAAAAGGTGGCATCCCTGCATTTGGAGGAGGGCTCTGTGGTTTACGAGCAGCATCCTTATCTGCCTTCTTTGCTCTATTGAGCCTAATCTTGTTGAGTTCAGCCAATAAAATGCGCTCTTCGATATCCAAAAGGCTGCTACATTCCCGGATAAAAACAGAAACCTTAATTTCATCGGGAATCAATGCAATACTTTCGACGACATCACGGATTACCGAAGCCCTTTTTATTGGATCGTTATTGGCATCGCGAAGCAGGATATTCGTTTTGTAGAAAATAAAGTCCTGCTGATTGGATTTGACATAATCTTTAAAAGCTGTGGCACCAAACTTTTGCACGTAAGAGTCGGGGTCATTACCGTCGGGAAAAAGCAGCACTTTAACGTTTAAGCCTTCTTCGAGCAGCATATCTGTACCGCGTAGGGAGGCTTTGATCCCTGCTTCATCCCCATCATAAAGTATGGTCACATTCTTTGTGAATCGGGAAATAAGCTTGATCTGACCTGTTGTCAAAGACGTTCCCGAGGAGGAAACAACATTTTCGACTCCAGCTTGATGTACCGAAAGAACATCGGCATAGCCCTCTACCAAGTAGCAATTATCCTCTTCCATAATTGCCTTTTTGGCAAAATTCAATCCATACAGCACATCGGATTTATGGTAGATTTCGCTCTCGGGAGAGTTTACATATTTGGCGACCTTTTTATCCGTCTTTAGTGTCCGACCACCAAAGCCAATAACACGCCCTGTCAGGTTATGAATCGGAAACATGACCCGGCCACGGAAACGATCATATAAAGATTTATCATCACGTTCAATAGCCAAACCACTCGCGGCCAAATAATCTGGGTGAAAACCCGCTACCTGTGCTTTATCGACCAATGCAGTCCATTCCTCCGGCGAATAACCCAATTCAAATTTTTTGATGATATCCTCCCGGTAGCCACGCTCCTTGAAATAGTTGAGTCCGATGACCTGGCCCATTTCAGTTTTCCAGAGTTGTTCAGCAAAGAATTTACTGGCCCAAGCACTTAGGACATATAGACTTTCCCGTTTATCCTGCGCAGCAAGCTGGGCTGGAGAACGCTCGATTTCTTCAATTTGAATCGAATATTTATCGGCTAAATAACGGATGGCTTCCGGATAAGAGAACTTTTCCAGTTCCATGACGAATTTAAGGGAATCTCCACCAACACCACAACCAAAACACTTATAGATACCCTTTGACACAGAAACGTGGAAGGAAGGCGTCTTTTCATGGTGAAAAGGACAATTTCCAATCAGAGAAGTTCCCCGTTTCTTTAAATCAACGAAGTCTCCCACCACCTCTTCTATCCGTGCTGTTTCCAGTACCTTATCAATAACTTCCTGCTTTATCAAACCGTTTCTTTTTTAATGTAAAATTAGAATAAATCTTTTGCATCTCCACTACGAAATGGCTTCTTTAATGGCATTGCAGAAGGGCAATGAAACAAATAGAAGGAAAAACAATGGATGAGCCAGTTCGTCTAAATAAATTGTTTTGATATGCTGTGCTTTGTATTGCATATCAAAAGCAATTTATCTAAGTTTGTTCTTCAATTTATAGCTGATTAAGATAATCAAAATGAGCAAAACAATCAAGAAAATATGCTGTATCGGTGCTGGTTATGTCGGTGGACCTACCATGTCAGTTGTTGCAAAGCAATGTCCACATATTGAGATTACGATCGTCGACGTCAATGCCGCCCGTATCGCGGCTTGGAATGATGAGAATCTAGACAACCTTCCTGTATACGAACCTGGCTTACAAGAGATTGTTGCAGAAGCGCGTAATCGTAATTTGTTTTTCTCAACCGATATCGAAAAAGCTATCGACGAGGCCGACATGATTTTTATTTCGGTCAATACACCGACTAAGAATTACGGAAAAGGCAAGGGAATGGCTGCAGACTTAAAGTATATTGAACTTTGTGCACGGCAGATCGCAGCGGTTGCCAAAAACGATAAAATTGTTGTTGAAAAATCGACTTTACCCGTCCGCACTGCGGCAGCTTTAAAAAGTATCCTTGATAACACGGGTAATGGTGTTAATTTCCATATTCTTTCCAACCCTGAATTTTTGGCTGAAGGCACAGCAATACAGGATTTAATCAATCCAGACCGTGTGCTTATAGGCGGAGAGAATGATGAAGCTATCGCCGCATTGGTCGACATCTATGCACATTGGGTAAGTCGCGACAAGATTCTCACAACGAACCTTTGGTCATCTGAACTTTCAAAACTAACCGCAAATGCCTTTTTAGCACAACGTGTCTCCTCCATTAACTCCATCTCGGCACTATGCGAGAAAACAGGTGCAAACGTAGATGAAGTTTCCAAGGCGATTGGTATGGATTCCAGGATTGGATCCAAATTTCTGAAAGCTTCTGTAGGTTTTGGTGGCTCTTGTTTTCAAAAAGATATCCTCAATCTGGTTTATATCGCACGAAGTTACGGTCTCACAGAAGTTGCCGAGTATTGGGATCAAGTGATTTTGATGAATGATTATCAAAAACAGCGATTTGCGGACAACATTATCCAAACATTGTATAATACTGTATCGGGCAAAAAGATTGCATTCTTAGGCTGGGCATTCAAAAAAGACACCAATGATACACGTGAATCTGCAGCGATCTATGTTGCAGATTATCTATTGAGTGAACAAGCTGAAATCACGGTCTATGACCCCAAAGTGTCTGCTGAACGTATCTATGCCGACCTCGATTATCTGAATACGCGCTCTTCGGAAGAAAACCGAGCTTTGGTAAAGGTTGTCAATACCGCCTATGAGGCTTGCAATGATGCACATGCAATTGCAGTATTGACTGAATGGGATGAATTTAAACGTTATGACTGGGCCAAAATTAAGGAGCACATGAAAAAGCCTGCATTTGTGTTCGATGGCCGTAAACTATTGAACCGTAAGGAACTTGAAGACCTTGATTTTAAATATTACGCGATAGGCGAGTAATCAATATATAGATAAAAAGAACCCTCAGCATATAGTCGCATAAGTGTATGCAACTATAACTGAGGGTTTTGTTTGTGCCTGTTGTCAACGCGTAAGGAAAGAGAGATGAAACACAAGCGATGCAACAGGACTTTTTATCTTAATTATTCAGCATTCCATAAAACTCATTCATGTAATAAGATTCTTGGAGTGCATCCCTGAAATTCTGCCATTGTTCTTCATCAAATGAAAATACGATATCTGGATAAGGTGTTTTCATAATCAACCGAAATTCACCATCTGGAAATGTGCTAAAAAAGAGCTCATCACCATTACTTTTCGTAATATTCAAGAAATCGAAGAATTTATTCCTCGTAAATGTCAGTACAAAACTTTGTTGCCAGATATAATATGTTTGACACTTATGGCAAACACTAATATGGGTATCTCCTCGTTGGCTTAGAATTTTTGTGTCACACATACTACCTACATTTATTTAGACTCATTATAAATAATATTCAAATGTAAGAATAGTTTTTAGAATAACAAGTACCTGAACAAAAAAAAGGCGATATATTTCTATATCGCCTTTTTTTGATTAGAGAGCATTAGTTCAAACCTCTCTTTTTCAATAGATATTTTGGATCTGGATCTGCACCTCTAAATGTACGGTACATTTTAGCGGGATCATCAGTACCTCCCTTTTCAAGGATATTTTTACGGAAAGAATCCGCTGTCACTTGATCGTACAATGATTTTTCCTTGAAAGCTGCGAAGGCATCTGAATCCAATACTTCAGACCAGATATAGGCATAATAACCTGCAGAATACCCTCCAGCGAAGATATGTTGAAAATATGTACTTCTATAGCGCGGAATAATAGCGTCAATAATACCTATTTTTTTCATTGCTGTTTTTTCAAAGCCATTAATGTCTTTTGAAATTTCTTTTGTGGTAGCATGATAATCCATGTCTAACAACGCGGCAGAAAGGTATTCAACGGTTGCAAATCCTTGATCAAAGGTACCGGCCTTTTCCATTTTCTGAATCAATGAATCTGGCATTGCTTCTTTGGTCTTATAATGCTTAGCATATGTTCTTAACACCTCTGGATCCGCTGCCCAATTTTCCATCACTTGTGAAGGTAGTTCAACAAAGTCACGTGGTACAGAAGTTCCCGCCATTGAACGGTATCTTACATTGGAAAGAAGACCATGCAAAGCATGTCCAAACTCATGGAACAAGGTAGTCGCTTCATCAAATGTCAACAAGGCAGGATTTTTCCCCACTGGTTTTGTGAAATTGCATACGATGGAAATTACTGGAGCAACACGTTTGCCATCTTTTGTTGACTGGTTACGGTAAGAAGTCATCCAGGCACCCCCTCGTTTTGACTCACGCGGGAAGAAATCGGCATATAGCAGACCTAAATGTGAACCGTCTTTGTCTTTAACTTCATACACTTCCACATCTTTATGGTAAGTTGGGACATTGTTTAAGGCTACAAATGTCAAACCATATAATTTATTGGCTACAGCAAATGCTCCTTCACGAACTGCAGGGAGGCTCAAATAAGGTTTAATTTCGTCCTCATTCAATGCGAAGCGTTTTTTGCGAATAATCTCTGTATAATATCTCCAATCGTAAGGGGCCACAGCAAAATTACCTCCTTCAGCCTTAATTTCCTTTGCTATATCTGCTTCTTCACCTTTTGCTTTAGCGAGTGCTGGAGTCCAAAGTTTATTTAATAGTGCATAGACATTGGTCGGATTCTTCGCCATTGATTCCTCTAGTACATAGGCCGCATGTGAAGAATAACCCAATAATTTTGCTTTTTGAAGACGGAGATTAACAATTTTTTGAATGATCGCCTTATTATCGTTGGTGTTATCTTGATTACCGCGTAGCTGATATGCCTCCCAAAGTTGCTTTCTCAATTCACGATTTTTTGCATATTGAAGAAAGGGCATAATGGAAGGATTCTGTAAGGTAAACACCCACTTATCCTTCTTTCCTTTTGCTACGGCTTCTTCAGCTGCTGCTGTTTTCAACGATTCTGGCAAGCCTTCCAATTGGCTAGCAGAATCAACGACCAGTGTATAAGCATTGGTTTCAGCAAGCAAATTTTGTCCGAATTGCGTTGTTAATGTTGAAAGCTCAGCATTAATTTTTTTCATTTTTTCCTTATCAGCATCCTTTAAATTCGCTCCGGAACGTACAAAACTTTTATAGGTTTCTTCCAACAGTTTATTGTCCTGTTCGTCTAATCCAAGTGTATTTCGGCTGCTCCAAACTGTTTTGATACGGTCAAATAGTTTGGTATTCATCGAAATTTCATCAGAATGACTCGATAAGATGGGGGCCAAATCTTTTGCTATCGCCTGAATACTGTCATTTGTATTGGCACTATTTAGATTATAAAATACAGTAGATACATTACTCAATAATCCACCTGCATTTTCTAGGGCGACTATCGTATTTTGAAATGTTGCTTTATCCGAATTGTTGACTATCGTGTCAATTTCCAAATTGTGTACTTTTATCGCTTCATCAAAAGCTGGCCTAAAATGCTCTGTTTTGATCTTGTCAAAAGGAGGTACATTAAATGGGGTTTCGTAAGCCAATAAAAGAGGATTATCTGTCATCACTTTTTTTTCCTCACAACCAACAAATGCAGTTGCCACTATCGCAAAGAATGGCAAAAGTTGTCTTTTCTTCATATTATCTGATTATTCCTGATTTTTTTTTCAAAGATAATAAAATTAGGCAAATGGTAGGCCTCGTTAAGGAGGTGTGCAAAGGAACCTGAAAACAGTCATCGTATTGTAAAACAAAAACTTATTCATAAACCTTGTTAAAAATAATCTGTCAATTTGGATAAAAATATTTTAATGAGCGATATTAACCGTTTCTTTTGGAGATGTGCGGGGGTACATCAAGAAACTCTTGAAAAATATCCGGAAGAGCATAGTAAGTACACAGCCATAGGTGCTACTATTTTTTTTACGGGATTGTTTGCCAGCCTTTCGGGTGGCTATGCCATGTATTTCGTATTTAGTGGTGGGGCATTTGACTGGCTTTTGGCCATTGTATTTGGCATCATTTGGGGTTTAGCGATATTCAATATGGATCGCTATATTGTACTTAGTATAAATAAATCAAAAAGTGGCCTTATGCAGCTTCTGCAGGCTCTTCCACGAATTTTATTGGCAATTTTGATTGGTTTGGTTATCTCTAGGCCATTGGAGTTAAAAATCTTCGATAAAGAGATTCGAGAAAACCTCCGTGTACGTTTTCTCGCAGATCAACGCGCTAAAATCGACACGCTCAACAGTACTTTCAATAAGAAATATGCCAATGAGGTTTCGCTTTTAAAAGCGATTACGGTCGAACGTGATTCATTGGAAGCCAGTATTAAAAATGATCGTACAAAATTGAATTACGAGATATTCGGGAACAAAACAACTGAAACATCTGGTGTCATGGGATATGGCCCTTATGCCAAAATGAAAGAAGAAGAGCTGAAGAAAAAAGAGGGTTATTTGGACACTTTACGGAACAAGATAACGACCCAACAAAACGCAATACGTCAGAAACAGAAATTTGAAGGGATATTGGACCAAAAAGTCTTATCCAACGCTTCTTTGGACAGCGCCGTCAATGTCGCTGGTTTTGCAGACCGTAATTCTGCGCTGGGCAATCTAAGGTACGATGCCAATGGAAAGGTCAACGAATCCAATGCAAATGCTGTGTTTTTTATTGCGCTGCTTTTTGTCTTCCTCGAATGTCTTCCGGTAATCGTCAAGCTCTTGGCAGGAAAGGATCCTTATGACAACGAAGTCCAAAACCAAAGGACTATTCATGATTACGAATCAGACACCAATGTCACTGTTCAAAAAGAAGCTGTAGATCGTTTAAAGGATACGTATGTGGATGTTTCGATCAATAAACGGATGAAAGAGCTTTAGTAGAACCTCTAGCATAAGTTAGCAGAGCAGGCTTTGCTTTGCACGGTTAAAAATTATAAACGGGCTTACCTTTCGGCAAGCCCGTTTTTGTTAATCTTCCTCATCTAAAAATTTGGAATCGATCTGTTTATTTGCTTTGGCTCCTAAACGTTTTAATTTCTCCACTTTTCCAATAACGTTCCCAGCGCCTGTAGAGAGTTTTTTAGTTGCATCTTCATGGCTTTTTAATGCGCGCTCCAACTGATTTTGCACCTGTTCCATATCGTTCAGAAAGCTCACAAATTTATCGTACAAACTCCCTGCTTCCTTGGCGATTTCAATCACATTGCGTGTCTGGCGCTCTTGTTTCCATATACTGGCGATGGTACGCAATGTCGCCAGCAATGTCGAAGGGCTAACGATTACAACCTTACGATCCCAGGCATCGCTGAATAGATCTGGTTTTTCAGCGACGGACATACTCAATGCAGATTCAATCGGCATAAACAGCAGGACAAACTCCGGGGATTCGATACCATATAACTCATGATAGTTTTTTGCGGAGAGTTCTTTCACGTGATTTTCCACAGACTGTACGTGTTGTTTTGCGAATATTGCGCGGTCCTCGTCCGTCTCAGCATTGACCCAACGTTCGTAGGCTATCAGCGAAACTTTTGAATCCACAATTAGATGTTTATCTTCAGGGAGGTCGATAATAGCATCGGGCTGCATTCTTCTTCCTTCGGCATCCATAAGAGAGACCTGTAATCTAAATTCGCGATCGCGCATAAGTCCCGAACGCTCCAAAACCCGCTCTAAAATTACCTCGCCCCAATTGCCCTGCTTTTTGGTATCCCCTTTTAATGCCTTGGTTAAGCTATTAGCTTCGTCTTTAATTTTAAGACTCTGTTCGACCAGCTGAAGGACAACTCCCTTTAAAGAATTTCTTTCCGCGGCCTCTTGATTGTAATTTTTATCGACTTTCTCTTCAAACAATTTGATTTTTTCCTTCAATGGATCCAAGATCAAGCCCAGGGAACGATGATTGGTCTCTGTAAACTTTTGTGTCTTCTCTTCCAATATTTTATTGGCAATAACCTGAAACTCATTGTTGAATTGTCGTTTAATCTCGGCGATTTCATTCTTCTGTTCCTGAAATTTATCGAGCTGCGCCTCATAAAAAGAACGTGTACTCTCTAAAGACCGCTCAGCGACCAGAAGATTCTCCCGTTCCTTATCCAATTCATTTTTTAGCATAAGACGTTCTTCCAGCAAACTTTGTTCCCGCTGTTGCGATCTAGCAAGCTCAATTTTTAGTGTTTCAACCTCTTTATTGTACGCAGGACCAGCACTAGTATCGGTATTCTTTTTTAGTACCAATACGATCAAAATGACCAATAACAACACGATTCCCGCAAAGAAAAATATTTCCATGATTTGTATTTTCTGAAGATGGTGTATGCTTACCTGAGCAGGTCCATTTTGCCATCACTGCATTTAATTAAACCTATAACGTCTCAAACTTAATGGATCGACAGGACTAAAAAACAGATAACTCCAATCTGTAATCAGTTTGCACGATGTATTACACACTTCTCTATGGTATGGTGTAATACCAATGTCCCACTTAGTGGTACATTATTGTAACTTTTGGTGTGTTTTCCACCATAGATCAGGCATTTCACCTGAAACAGCCAATTGGTAGTCTTCATAACGGCAAGGCACGAGGTAATAGCGTTCATTGACTGATTTAGATCCAAAATAAGGCACTTGAATCCACCAGCGGTCTGATTTTTTACTTTTCACAAAGACCAATTCATGTTCTTCATTTTCCAGTGTCGTGCGATAAATGATATAAGATGATTTGGGGTACAGTGGCGTATCTTGTTTACGGTTATAGTAACCATCAATAAAGCACCAGATCATTTGGGAAACCAACATAGCCGTCTGCTCCATTGGATCAAAAGTTGGATTGAATTCATAAAAACCGATGGAAGAACATTTATCCGACATCCCGGCATAGCGGGCGAGTTGACAAGCTTCATCGCCAAATAAGCCATTGGGCATTGCATTGGCATTTCCAGGTGCTTCAGAGGCGCGAATGGCTCCAATATCAAAACTAATTAAATCTGCTGCTCGGATCAAAGGCTCTGATTGGTCCATTTTACCGGCAATCATACCGACTCGTGTCGCATTAAAAAATAGTTTATCATACATGTTGATAGACTCTTTACTTACGAGGTAGGTTTGATAGGCTATGGCATTTAAATTGAATAAATAGTCTGGCTGGTGCAAAATAATATGGTTCACATAAGATCGGGAATTCAGGCTTACATTTTCGGCATTTTCCTCATCAAGGTCAAAACGGGCATCTATAATCGCCAGCTCTATCTTTCGCTCTAAGTTTTGATACCCCAAATATTGTGCATAAGTGAGATCCTGTCCACCACCAATGATAATCGGAAGAATATTTTCTTTGACCAGTTCCTCTACGACAGATTTTAAAGCGATATAGGTATCTTGAATTGTATTACCGGCTTTGATATTTCCCAAGTCAACGATATTCATCTTATAATCGCCCTGATATAGCGCATAGAGATGTTTTCGTACAGCATCCGGCGCCTTATCCGTTCCATTATTATTCATGGATGCGCGATCTTCCTCCACACCGACAATAGCCAATTGAGGCTGTTTATCCGCTTCCCAGCTCGGAAAATCTGTTTCATAGGCTTGAATAACGTTTCCTAGTTGAGAACTCAAGAACCCATGCTCAGGAGCAAAACCTGTAATTGAAATCGGGCTAAAGAATACGGACAGTGATGACATAAGCTATAATTTGTAAAATCTCCTATTTGTTCTGAAAACGACTGTTTTAATTGGACTGAAAGAAGCTACCTCGGCTTTCATGGCGTTTGAGACCTGCGAAAGCATGAAGGTTTTTTCAGGATGCAATTCACACAAATATCCATTTATTAACTAACTTTTGAAAACATTATTTTTAACAGTATCTTTATCAAGTGATATTAATAACTGGAGGAACAGGTTTTTTAGGGTCTACACTAATCAGACAGTTGATAGACCAAGGAATTGACGTCATTGCCATCAAAAGAGCTCAATCGACTATTCCGACCTCGTTGTTATCTTCTTCGTTGGTTCAATGGATCGATGCTGATATCAACAATTATTTTGAATTAGAAGATGCTCTTGAAGGGGTTACTAAAGTGTTCCATTGTGCAGCATTGGTTTCCTACCAAAAGAAAGACACTAAAGCGCTCTTTAAAGTGAATGTGGAAGGAACGACAAATGTGGTCAATCTTTGCCTTGAAAAGGGCATTCGCCTGCTCCATGTCAGCTCGATCGCAGCTTTAGGGACAAATAGAGACAACCTGCCGGTATCCGAAAAAGACCATTGGGAACACAATTCACTGACATCCAACTATTCGTTATCAAAATATCAGGCGGAGATGGAGGTGTGGCGTGGCATTACCGAAGGTTTAAGTGCAGTTATTGTTAACCCCTCAGTAATTTTAGGTGCTTCGGCAAACGGGAAAGGCTCTGGAGCTATTTTTTCGATGATCAATAAAGGTCTACGATTTTACCCGAAAGGAAGTGTCGGCGTTGTTGACGTAGAGGATGTTGCTGCGATCATGATTCAATTGATGGAAAGAGATGATATTAGTGCTGAGCGCTATATCATCAATCATCTCAATATAAGCAACAAGGATTTGTTGAGCGTGGCAAGTGTATTAATGAACAGGCCTGAACCGACAATCGAAGTTTCCGAGACCTTACTCCAAATTGCCTCTACTGTTTCCAGTATGCTTTCCGTATTTAAAAAATCGGATACGACATTGACAAAAGAAACAGCTGCGGCTTCAAGTGCCAAATTGCAGTATTCCAACGCTAAAATTCAAGAACTCCTAAACCACAGTTATCGGCCTTTGGAACAAACGCTAAAGGAAATTGCAGATTTATATAACAAACAGTAAAACTATAACATAACAAACAACCGAACCTTGAAACCATCGGAAACCTACCGATATCGTAGATCAGCAATCAGCGCTATTGCTCACGATCGTTTCATAAAAAAATAACAAGATGAAAAACTATTACATCATTGATTTTGATAGTACATTTACACAAGTAGAGGCACTTGATGAACTTGCACGGATATCCCTTGAGAACCATCCGGATCGCGAATCTATTTATCACGAAATTGAGCGGTACACCAATCTTGCCATGGAGGGCAAACTATCTTTCCGTGAAGCTTTGGCTGGTCGCGTAAAACTCTTAAATGCTAATAAATCTCATCTGGATAAACTTGTTTCACATCTTAAGAAAAAGGTTTCAACCTCTTTTTCCCGAAATCGTGAATTTTTCAAGAAACACGCCGACACAGCATGGATTGTTTCAGGAGGTTTTAAGGAGTTTATTACTCCTGTTGTTACACCCTATCATATCAAGACTGAAAATATCTATGCCAATACATTCAGATTTGATGAAGAAGGTAATATCATCGGTTTTGATGAAGAGAATCCATTATCAAATGAAGGTGGAAAAGTGCAATTATTAAAACAATTAAATATTGAAGGAAGACTATTTGGCATTGGTGACGGTTATTCAGATTTTCAACTGAAAGAATCGGGATTAATTGAAAAATTCTTTGCATTTACAGAGAATATCCAACGTAAAAGTGTCACTGAGAAAGCAGACTTCATCACACCTAGTTTTGATGAGTTCTTATATGTAAATGATCTGCCCCGTGCAATATCCTATCCTAAAAACCGTATCCTTTGTTTGATTGTGGGCGACGTACCAGAAATAGCGGCTCATATCTTAAAAAGAGACGGTTTTTCTATCCGTACAAAAGATACCTTCGAAGAAAAGTATGTGAAAGATGTAGGGATGCTTCTATTGGGGGACAATATCGATATCAGTGATGAGCAACTCCAACATGCTGACAAATTAAAAACGATCGGATATTTGGGTGATATCAGAGGGCATATCAATAAGGATATCTGCAATGCTAAAGGTATTGTCGTTTTCGATGATAAGAAAAAGAAAAAGAAAAATTCCGAGTTTATACCTCGGCGGATGGCCGATTTTATCAACAATGGTGATACTTATTTAAGTCGCAACTTCCCAAATCTGATTTTACCAAAAGTAAAACAGGTAACGAGATTACTGCATATCCACCAAAACGTTCCCGGAATTATGGCGCAGATCAATAAGGTCTATGCCCAAAATAACATCAATATTGTTGCCCAATTTCTAATGACCAAAAGTGACATTGGCTATGCGGTAACCGATATACAAGGTGAATATGATAAAGATCTATTGAAACAACTCAAACAGATCGACAATACAATTAAGTTCAGAATATTGTATTAATAGCAAGCGCCGGTAAATATGGGCGGCAGCTATTGCTGCTTAAATTCCGGCTTATGAAACGAGAAATTTATTCAGGCACACTTTCAGTGTGCCTGACTTTTCGCTCAACAACTCTTTTTACACTAAAAACACAGATTATGTCCTTACATCAAGATGCCGAATTAAAGAAAGCTGTCCTTGACCTACCGCAGAAGGAAAAAGACAAACTCCTTGTACGCCTGATAAGCAAGGACAAAATGCTGATCAAGCAATTGCATTTCCAATTACTGGAGAATGCGGATGATTTAGAGGAACGTATTGAAAAACTAAGAAAGCAACTGGCACAATTGTTCGATATTGGTTTAAGTCAAATTGGCAATACGCCACAACACATTCATTTTATTGGACTTAGCAAACTGGTAAAACAGGCAAGCGGCTTAGTGAATGAACACGAAAAAGTCACCAAGGACAAAATCAGTGAAGTAGAATTTAGATGCTATATCCTGAAGAGAACCATTGCTGATTACGACAGGCTTTTCGACTCCTCTTATCAGTCTGCCGCCCACAAATTGCATAAATATATAACAGGGCGTATAAAACATGCGGTGGGTAAATACAGTAAACTTCATGAGGACTTTCAGTTTGACTACAGGGAAGATTTTCAAAATACACTGGATGCTTTTGGTAATACAACACTTAAAAGCTATATTAGTGAACAGAAGATTGACCTCGACCTAAATTAGTCATGAGAAATAGCAAAAACCGCGTTAAAATTGGATCCTTTCATGTTACAGCTTACGAGCAATATAAATTAATTTACTTGGCCACATTGTTGGTGTTGCTCGCTTTTGCCTACACCTTTTACCTCGCGAAATAAAATCCTGCACAGATCAATCTGTTATAGCTTTTTGAGCTCCCCAAAGTCATGCCCTTCTTAACGAGGGATTCAGCCATTTTTTTACCAAAAAATTTAGTACTTCATACCCAATACTTGATACTATTTCGTTAAATTCGCAATTATTCGAAATTTTTGCTCGTGGGAATTCAAGAAATATTAGAAAAATACAGCCAAAGTGAATCTGTCCAGTCGCTTACCAAGGCTATACAATCCAAAAACCCAAAGATTCAGCTGAAAGGGCTTATTGGATCTTCGGATGCGTTCATAGCCGTATCTTCTTACAACTTACAGGAACGTCCAATGGTCTTTATCTTACCGACTCATGAGGACGCTTCTTATTTCTTAAGTGATCTGGAAAGCCTGTTGGATAAGCAGGTTCTTTTTTTCCCTTCGTCTTATCGCAAAGCTTTTGATTTTACACAAACTGACTCTGCCAATGTATTGCAACGCGCGGAGACTTTAAGTTCACTCAACCATACTTCGGAATTACCGAAAATGGTTGTGACTTATCCGGAGGCTATTGCTGAGAAAGTGATCAACCGCAACGACCTGGATAAAAATACGTTGGAAATAACAGAAAACACCGCTCTAAGTATTGATTTCATCAACGAATTTTTGATCGAATATGATTTCGAACGTGTCGACTTTGTGTATGAACCTGGGCAATTTGCGATACGCGGTGGCATTGTAGATATCTTTTCTTTTTCGAATGACCTCCCATACCGTATTGAATTCTTTGGCGATGACATCGAAAGCATACGTACATTTGACATTGAGTCCCAGCTGTCTGTCAAAAAAATCCATAAAGTAACCATTGTACCAAATGTCCAAGCGAAATTCCTAACATCTCAACACATTTCCTTATTGGAATATGTAGATCAGGACGCTACGATCTGGATCAAAGACGCTCAATTTGCATTAGATATTGTAAAAGATGGGTTAAAGAAGGCGGAAAAATTATGGGCGGGACTAACAGATAAGCAGAAAAAAGACAATCCCGAATGGCATAACCCAGCCTATGAGTTTACAGATGAGAAGAATCTCAATGCCTTATTCTTTGAGTTCCCAATCATCGAATTCGGTAAACAGTTCTTTTATAAAGCTGAGGTAACACTCAAGTTCGATATCCACCCGCAACCTTCGTTCAATAAGGATTTTAATCTCTTAATCCATAATTTCAAAGAGAATGAGAGCCAGCGGATCCAAAATTTGATCTTTTCAGATTCAACCAAACAGGTAGAACGTATCTATACGATTCTAGAAGATCTTGATAAATCGGCGACCTTCATTCCGATTCATAAAGCTTTACGGGAAGGTTTTAGAGACGACAGTTTAAAGTTGGCCTGTTACACGGATCACCAAATATTTGACCGCTATTATAAATATAAACGTAAGAAGGCTTACGAGCGCTCACAGGCAATTACACTCAAAGATCTACGGGATCTTAAACCGGGCGATTTCATTACCCACATTGACCATGGTGTCGGCCGCTACGGTGGTTTGGAAAAAGTGGACGTCAACGGTAAGTCCCAGGAAATGATCCGCTTGATCTATGCGGACAATGACCTTTTGTATGTGAACATCAACTCCTTAAACCGCATTTCCAAATATTCCGGCAAAGAGGGTACTGTTCCCAAAATGAATAAATTGGGTACCGACGCCTGGGACAAACTCAAGAAGACGACCAAGAAAAAAGTCAAGGATATTGCGCGCGACCTGATCATGCTTTATGCCAAACGAAAGGCCCAGCATGGAAATGCTTTCTCACCGGATAGTTACCTACAGAATGAACTGGAGGCTTCCTTTATCTACGAAGATACCCCCGATCAGGAAAAAGCTACTGCCGATGTAAAAAAAGATATGGAGTCTCCACATCCAATGGATCGATTGGTCTGTGGGGATGTTGGTTTCGGAAAAACGGAGATCGCTATCCGTGCGGCTTTCAAAGCCGTAGCAGACAGTAAACAGGTTGCCGTGCTTGTACCGACGACAATTCTTGCGCTACAGCATTATCGGACTTTTTCGGAACGACTAAAGGGGCTCCCATGCACGATCGACTATATCAACCGTTTCAAGACACCTAAGCAGATTAAAGATACGTTAGCAAGGCTTGCCGAAGGGAAAATAGACATTATCATTGGCACCCACCGCCTTGTTAGCAAAGATGTCAAATTCAAAGATCTTGGCCTAATGATCATTGATGAGGAACAAAAGTTTGGCGTTACCGTAAAGGAAAAATTGAAAGTCATGCGTGCGAATGTAGACTCGCTGACATTGACAGCAACGCCAATTCCAAGAACATTGCACTTTTCATTAATGGGGGCCCGCGATCTGAGTATCATCTCGACTCCCCCACCCAACCGTCAGCCTGTACAGACCGAACTCCACGTTTTCAATGAAACACTGATCGGGGAGGCCGTCAGTTACGAACTTGATCGTGGTGGACAGGTATTCTTTATCCATAATCGTGTTGCAGATCTTCCGCAGCTGGGCAATTTGATCCGTAAGCTGGTTCCAGGAGCCCGCGTCGGTGTTGCACATGGCCAACTTGAAGGTGATGAGCTCGAGGATGTGATGCTTAAGTTTATCAATCACGATTTCGATGTCTTAATCGCAACAACGATTATTGAAGCAGGTCTTGATATTCCAAACGCGAATACGATTATTATTAATCATGCACATATGTTCGGACTAAGTGACCTGCACCAAATGCGGGGCCGGGTCGGTCGCTCCAATAAAAAGGCTTTCTGTTATTTACTGAGTCCGCCATTATCGACTTTAACACCGGAGGCCTATAAACGACTTTCTGCGATAGAAGAATTTTCTGAACTGGGCTCTGGATTTAATGTTGCCATGCGCGATTTGGATATACGTGGTTCGGGAAACCTATTAGGTGGCGAACAGTCGGGATTTATTGCAGAGATCGGTTTCGAGATGTATCATAAAATCTTGGACGAAGCTATTCAGGAACTGAAAGAGGATGAGTTCTCAGCAGTATTCGCTGATGAGAAAGAACGAAAATATGTGTCCTTTACGCAAATTGACACCGACCTTGAGGTATTGATCCCTGATGAATATGTAACCAATATTACGGAACGGTATAATTTGTATACTGAACTATCCAAATTGGAAAACGAGCAGCAATTGGCAGCGTTTGAAAAAGAACTTGAAGATCGCTTTGGCCCTATCCCACGAGAAGTATTTGAATTATTCAATACACTCCGTTTACAGTGGTTTGGCAAAACGATCGGATTCGAAAAAATAGCGTATAAAAAGCATACACTGAAAGGTTATTTTGTCAATAACCCCAAGTCGAGCTACTTTGAATCTGATCAATTCGGCCGAGTACTGTCCTTTGTACAAAGCCATCCGGAGATCAGCAACCTCAAAGAAGTCAAAGGCCAGCTTCGTTTAGCGTTAAACAATGTGAATACCATTGGTTATGCGTTGAGCCTTCTGAAAGAAATGCTGTAAGACATATTGATGCATCCGATATAAATAAAATCTACATATTGAGTAGATTTTATTTATATTTGATATACAAGACAAACCTTCTTCGAGCTGTTAGCACCAACAGTGCTTTCAAACGAGCTAAGGCTTCCTTACGATCAAAGATTCGACAAGATCGAGTTATGGATACTTAAGGCAATACAAGCATCAATCAATATTATTAGTATGGCTACCAATACCGAAACGATACTCGTCCATGAAGGACAGCAATTCAACCAGACATCTGCAGTAACTACTCCAATCTATCAGACATCCACATACATTGCAGATCCTGACCCAACGGAATACATCAAGGCTGCTACCGAACCGAAACACCCTTATTTTTATCATCGTCATGGCAACCCGACGAATAGCCAAGTAGCGTCCATCCTAGCAAAATTGGAAAAAACGGAGGATGCACTTGTATTTGCAACAGGTATGGCAGCGATCAGTACAGCCATATTGGCCATCGTTAAATCGGGCGATCATATTGTCGCCCAACATGCACATTATTCCGGAACAGCTATTTTCTTTAAAGAGTTCCTAACGGATTATGGCATCACGGTTACGGCTGTGGATCAAACAGATGTTTCAGCGTTTGAAAAAGCTATTCAGGCAAATACCAAGCTGATTTATATAGAGACTCCATCGAATCCAAATCTCAACATTAGCGATTTAAAAGCACTCGGAGAGCTTGCCAAACAGCATGGAATCCAGAGCATGGTTGATAATACATTTGCGTCCCCTATCAACCAAACCCCCACAGATTTTGGAATAGACGTCGTTGTTCACAGCGCCACGAAATATTTGGGCGGACACAGCGACCTCACTGCAGGTATCGTCTGCGGTACGCGGAACTATATCGCCAGCGTATGGAAACGATCCGTCGCTTTGGGAGCATCACTCGCACCGCTTGATTCTTGGTTACTATTACGGGGATTGAAAACATTAAGTCTACGCGTCAAACAGATCAATATAAATGCGCTGAAGCTGGCCGAATTTCTGGATCAACATCCAAAAATCAAAAAAGTCAGTTATCCTGGATTACCCAATCATCCACAACATGAGCTCGCAGCCCAACAAATGAACGGTTTCTCGGGTATGCTTTGCATCGATGTCAATGGTAAAGATGAAGAAGAGGCATTTTTAAATGCGCAGAAACTCATCAATGGGCTGCATATATTTATCAATGCAGCCAGTTTGGGAGGGGTCGAATCGCTTATTGTACACCCCGCGAGTATGTGGGGCGGTCATCATACGAAGGAACAGAAAGAAGCTTCCGGAATCACGCTAGGCATGTTGCGCATCTCTGTTGGAATTGAGCATGCCGATGATCTAATCGCCGACTTAAAACAGGCATTAGACCAGCTTAACTAGGACTTGTGTGGTAAGTCGTTATCAAAAAAGACAAAAAATAAGGGGAATAACATGTTCATGTTATTCCCCTTACTGTACCTATGTCTTATGAAAGTACGCGGGTACCATCGGCAATCCTGACCTGAATAACCGAAAGTTCTTTATCAAATTTCTGTTTGTATTCTTTTTCGAGTGTTGGCAAAATTGAAGGTAATACACCTTCTTTGATGATATTGATTGTACAGCCACCGAAACCGCCCCCCATCATTCGGGCACCGATCACCTCAGGAAATTGCTTGACGTAATCCACTAAATAATCCAGTTCCGGGCAACTGACTTCATACACTTTACTTAATCCCTCATGGCTCTGAAAAATATACTGTCCAAGCTGAACAACATCTCCTGAACGTAGTGCATCACACGATTTCTCTACGCGTTCATTCTCACGGACCACAAAGCTAGCTTTCGCATAAATATCGGCATCTTTATCTTTCACCAATTCATCAAGCATCGCTATGGTTACATCACGCAGGTTCTTGACTTCCGGGTATTTTTCCTGTACCCATGCAGACGCCTGTTCGCATTGTTCACGACGTGTATTGTAAGCTGTAGAAGCTAATGAGTGTTTTACGTTTGTATTCAATAACACAACTTCATAACCCTTAAGATCAAGTGGAACATACTCGAAACCCAAAGTACGGCAATCCAGTTTGATGACATTTTTCTCTTTACCAAAGGCTGAAGCAAACTGATCCATGATACCACACATCACACCAGCATAGGTATGTTCGGCCTTTTGTGCAATCTGTGGAATCTCAAGTCGTTCGACCTGCAAATCGAACAATTCGCTGAGTGCTAAGGTAACGGCACATTCAACGGCTGCTGAAGACGATAATCCGGCTCCCAATGGCACATCGCCATCGATATACAGGTTGAATCCACCTAGCGTTGCCCCACGTTTCTGATACTGATCAACTACCCCGAGAATATAGTTTGGCCAATGTTTTTCTGAGATTGCAATATCTGCTAGTTTTACCTCATGACGCTCTTTATAATCTTCCGCATAAAGCACAATGTTATCATCCGATCGCTTACTTACAGCAACGTATATTGCTTTGTCAATTGCGGCAGGCAATACAAATCCATCGTTATAATCCGTATGTTCTCCAATAATATTAATCCGTCCGGGGGAAGTAACGACAAGAGGTTCCTCCTGGTAGAGTTCTTTAAATTTATTTACAATTGTATCTTTTGTTATCATCTTATTTAGCTTTATAATGTACTGTCGAACAATTTCGCAACTGTTCTGCGGCAACTTCCGGTGTGATATCACGTTGTGGATTTGCTAGCATCTCATAACCTACCATAAACTTTTTAACAGTAGCAGAACGTAACAGTGGCGGATAAAAGTGCATATGCCAGTGCCACTCCGGGTGGTCACCATCATTTACCGGCGCTTGATGCATTCCTGCAGAATAGGGGAAGGATGTTTTGAAGAGATTGTCATAACGCGTTGTCAGTAACTTGAGGATAGCGGCAAAATCCGTCTTTTCCTTCTCGTCAAACCCTGCAATGTTTTGGATAGATCGTTTGCTGACAATCATCGTTTCGTAAGGCCAGGCAGCCCAAAAAGGGACTAGAGAAACAAAAGAATCATTTTCGTCAATAATGCGCTCCTCTTTTCTCAACTCTGCTTTAA
This sequence comes from Sphingobacterium paramultivorum, assembly GCF_014109745.1. Taxonomy (NCBI): domain Bacteria; kingdom Pseudomonadati; phylum Bacteroidota; class Sphingobacteriia; order Sphingobacteriales; family Sphingobacteriaceae; genus Sphingobacterium; species Sphingobacterium paramultivorum. The sequence continues at coordinate 5,220,990 of NZ_CP058555.1, read as the reverse complement.
CATAATCTGATAGGATTGTACGTTGATATTTATTGAAATATTGCTGTTGCTGAACGCATTCTTTTTGGATTTCTACAGGCAAATGATTTTGTGACCAGATCTGTCCGTGGGGATGTGGATTACTACAGCCCATGATCGCACCTTTATTTTCGAAAATTTGAATGTATTTGATCCAGTCAACCTTGGACAGTTCAACAAATTCCTTCTGCCAAAGATCAATCACTGATTTGATTGCGGCCTGATCCATTTCGGGTAGTGTAAGATCGTGGCGTGGAGTGAATGCAATTACCTTACAGATCCCTCTTTCGGTCTCTGCGACAAATAATTCATCCTCATTAAATTCTTGCTGGCTTGTATCTTTTAATAAAGCCGAGAAATCGTTCACGAAGACAAAACTTTCTTTATAATCTGGATTGATATCACCGTCTGCTCGTTTATTTGTCGGACACAAATAGCATTGTGGATCATATTCCGGTCTATTATCCCCGGGAAGATCCTCCACTTGCCCTTGCCATGGTCTTTTACTACGATGCGGAGACACAAGTACTTTTTCCCCGGTAAGAATATTAACACGTGTGTGGGGAGAGTCCCCAAAGTTTAAAGTTGATTGCATGTTATGTATAACTGGTGTACAGAATACACAATTATAGCTATATTAACTCAAAAGTCAAAGGGGATTTTTTAGGCTTTAAACTTTGGGTCTTGCGCTTTTAGCAATTCGAATATGGTAATTTCAGGCAGAATTCCAACGCGTCCCGGATAACCCAAAAAACCATAGCCGACATTCACATATAATCGTTTGTTCTGTTGTTCACGATATAGCCCTGCCCATTCCTTATAGATATATTGTACTGGACTCCATTGCAACATCTCGGATCTTACGCCAAATTGCATACCGTGTGTATGTCCGGCAAACATCACATCCACGTCGGTATCCAATACCTGAGCCCGCCAATGCGACGGGTCGTGAGATAACAGCAACTTGACAGGCTGCTCTTCGGTACCCATTAGAGCTTTCTTGATATCACCATGTTTCGGAAAACGGCCTGTCCCCCAATTCTGAACCCCGACAATACAAAGCTCTTCACCGTCGACCTTAATCTTACGATTTTCATCCATTAACAGATCCCAGCCCATGATTTTATGAACATCGATCACATCCTTGAGGTTCTTGCGTTTTGCAGGAGAATCTTCTTTACCATAATAATAATCACCATAGTCGTGGTTACCTAATGTAGAAAACACACCTAAATCAGATTTCACACGAGCAAAAATATCTTGATAACCGCGCATTTCAGAAGCTTGGGCATTCACAATATCACCGGTAAAAAATGTCACATCAGCCTTTTCCTTTAAAAGCATATCAATACCACCGTTGACAGCCTTTTTATTGTAGAAAGATCCCGAGTGCACATCTGAAATCTGCGCGATGGTCATTCCATGAAATGCTTTGGGCAAATTTGGCAAATACAACGGTACTCTCCTTACACGATAGTCGTAGGCTCCTGAAATAATACCCCAGCTCAATGGTATCAAGGGTGAGGCACCGACTAGAATACCAGCTTTGGTCAAAAACTCGGATCGGCTAATCCCTTTCACCGGATTTTCCGGTAAAGGGTCTCCGGCATCTTCAACTAGGTCTTCAATAGATCTCTTTTTTGTAAATAGACGTTTTAACCATACACCACCGCGTCGGATATCATCAATTAACAAAATCAAAAAGAAAAATATCTTTGATGCGGCAGTCAGAAAAAAGGCGACTAAAATAACCGACCGTACGATTAAAGGAATACTATATTGTGCTGAGATAAAAACCCCTAATAGTAGTAAAACAGAATAAGACCACCAGAGGATGGAAAATAATTTTGTTTTGGGAAATTTGATCTTCGTTGCACGGAGCGCAAAGAAAATATAAAAATCCAATATGAGTAATACACACGCGTTTACGAACAACATCTTTTACCTATTTTAGTTTTTGGCATTGAGTGCCAATTGTTTTAAAGACTCGATCCATTTGGGATCATCGTTAAGACTTTCTACCAAACAAACCTCTTCTCCACCTAAGTGCTTAAATTCATTAGCATATTCCACGCCAATTTCATCAATGGTCTCGATACAATCCGCCACAAAAGCAGGACTGAAAATTAATAACTTCTTATAACCTTTCGCGGCAAGGTCGTGCAACAAATCCGAGGTATACGGCTGTATCCAGGGCTCTTTACCTAGCCGGGATTGAAAGCAAAGCGAATATTGTTCTTTTTTTAAACCAAGCTTTGCAGCTATCGTCCGTGTTGTTGCATAACATTGCGAGAGATAGCAATATGAATTGGCTGTCGTTTTACAGGAATCACAGCCTGCTTCGGGACATTTAAGTTGACCTGTCGGATCCACTTTGCCAAGCTGTCGCACAGGAAGGCCATGATAGCTAAAGACAAAATGGTCAAAACTTTCCAAATCGTGCCTGCGGGCATGATCTGCATAAGTTTCTGCCATCAAATCGTCTGTACAGAAATTGCTTACGAAACTGATTTCCGGTAGATAATTCCATTTGCGGATTAGCTCCATGACGCGATCTATGACCGAGCCCGATGTTGCCGAAGCGTACTGTGGAAATAAAGGGATTACGCGAATGGACTCCAAAAATAGGCCTTCCATATTTTTCAATGCAGCCTCAATCGATGGGTTTTGGTAACGCATCGCTAATTCGACATGATATTCTTCACCCAATGCCTCTTGAAGCAGATCACGTTGCAAAATACTGTAATGCATCAAAGGTGATCCCGTTTCTTTATCCCAGATCGTTTCGTAAACTTTTGCAGATTTGGGAGCACGTGTACGTGCAATGATTCCCTTTACCAATAAGGTTCGTTGAAAATAAGGAATATCAATGACGCGTGGATCCATTAAGAACTCCGTTAAATACTTTTTTACATCTGGAGTAGTGGGACTATCAGGTGTACCCAATTGTACTAAAAGAATACCTTTTTTGCCTTTATTGCTCATAGCTTACAAAGCTACGCAAAAAAGAATGCACTCGGAATCTAAACCGCGGAATTATGAAATATCTGTGACGGGTAATTGTGCTTATAATGCTTCTAAACTTGCTTTTACGTCTTTCATCAACCACATTGGCGTTGAAGTAGCACCACAGATACCAATGCGGTCATTTTCGGCAAAGACCGATGCATCTAACTCAGCTGGATCAGAAATAAAATAACTAGCGGGATTGGCGTTTTGACAAACTTCAAACAATACCTTTCCATTGGAGGATTTCTTACCCGATACAAAGACGATTTTATCGTATTGTCTGGCGAAAGCACCAAGATCTTCGTATCGATTGGAAACCTGTCGACAGATGGTATCATTGGCCTTCACTTCATACCCGCGCTTGATTAGTTCGTCTTTGATAGCATAAAATTTATCTACACTTTTTGTTGTTTGGCTATATAGGGTAAATGAGGCCGGCAATTCGACCTGATCCAATTCGGAAATATCCTGAAAAACCAAGGCTTCATTATTTGTCTGCCCCTGCAAACCGATCACTTCAGCATGCCCATGCTTCCCGAAGATTAAAATTTTGTCCTTTTGATCGAACGAGGTTTTTATACGGTTCTGCAATTTAAGCACCACTGGACAAGAGGCATCTATCAAGGTAATGTTATTTTCCAAAGCAATGCGATAGGTTTCGGGCGCTTCACCGTGGGCACGGATCAATACCTTTTCATTGCTCAACGTTGGCAGAGCAGCATGGTCGATAATCCGTAAGCCTTTTGCTTTCAATCGAGCAACTTCCTCATCATTATGAACAATATCTCCCAAACAATAAAGATACCCCTCTTCCTCCAAAATCTCCTCTGCCATATCAATAGCGTATACCACTCCAAAGCAAAAGCCTGAATCTTTATCGATGTCTACTGTTAGATTTAATGCCATAATAACACAAAGTTACATATTCGCATTGAACTTAGATCAATTGTTTTTTTACTTTTCTATAAACGGCCGAACACAAAGCTTTGTTACACAACGCGAATAAACATTGAATTAGAAACCTACGGAAACATCTATTTCAGTATAGGTATATATTTAGGAATAAAAAGCTATAATTTAACGATAAGGGTGACATCAGCTAGTTGCCTTATCAATAATTGTTTCTTAAGGCAGCGTAATGATATTGCATATGAAAAGCAATTTATCTAATTTTGCAAAAAAATAAAATAATGGCAACTAACAGAACTTTTACGATGATCAAACCTGACGCAGTAGCGAACGGTCACATCGGTGCAATCTTAAACGATATCATTGCTGGTGGTTTTAAAATCATTGCAATGAAATACATCCAACTTTCTCAAGAGACAGCAGGTGCATTCTATGCAGTACACAAAGAGCGCCCTTTCTATGGTGAGTTGGTAAACTTTATGACTTCAGGTCCTATCGTTGCTGCAATCCTGGAAAAAGATAATGCTGTTGAAGATTTCCGTACATTGATCGGCGCGACTAATCCTGCTGATGCAGCTGAAGGTACAATCCGTAACAAATATGCTAAATCTATTGACGCAAACGCTATACATGGATCGGATTCAGATGAGAATGCCGCTATCGAAGGAAACTTCTTCTTCTCTCAATTTGAAAGATTCTAGTCGTTAGAAACAACATAAAAAAAGCGCTTTACAAATTGTAAAGCGCTTTTTTTATGTATTGCTTCCTTCTCTCGAGTAAAATAGAACCTTCAGTCGGTTCACCGAACTATCGGCCCTCATAAGAGCACGAAGAAGTATATTAAAAGTTTCTTTTACCGAGATACTCATCCTCCTTGGCGGTCATCTTGGCTTTATCTGCCGGCTTTTTGTCCGGATAACCGCACAGATGCATTACACCATGAATGATAACCCGATGAAGCTCGTCTCGCACATCAACCTTAAATTTTTCGGCATTCTCCTGAATACGTTCCACACTGATAAAAATATCGCCGGCGATGGTGTCGTCATATTCGGAAGAATCAAAAGTAACGATATCAGTATAGGTGTCGTGATTTAAATATTGCTTATTGATTTCAAGCAAGTAAGCATCCGAGCAAAGGATAAAGCTCAATTCGCCCACACGCTTAAATCCTTCGCCTTTGATGGCATCAGCAATCCATTGGCGAATCTTTCCCTTTTCTTTTAATTTGAAATCCGTATCCTCGGTAAAAAATAATATGCTCTTCATCCTTCTATTTTTTGTTCATTTTTGTTTGACGTATTAGTCGCTATGTATCTAGAAATTACGGCTATCCATGTAGCTTTGCAAAATGATCGTTGCAGACACCGTATCAATCAGCCCTTTTTGTTGACGGTCCTTCTTTTTTTTTCCACTTTGTGCGATCGCTGCAGAAGCCATTTTAGAAGTAAAACGCTCGTCTATTTCAGCTACAGCAATTGTGGGATAAGTCTTTTTCAATTTTCGAATAAAACCGACAACATGCTGTGCCGATTCAGAGTCGGTCCCATCCAGTTGCCGTGGCTTGCCTACAACAAAAGTTTCCACCTGTTCTGTCTGTAAATAATCGGCTAAGTATGTCCAGATATCCTGCGGGTGTACCGTCGTCAATGCTGTAGCAATAATTTGCATTGGATCGGTCACCGCAACCCCTATTCGTTTTGTACCGTAATCAAAGGCCATCAATCTCATGGATATATATTTTTTACAAAAATACAAAGTAGTCCTGAGTATTACACAGGAAGATGTAATATTTCAATTGGACGCTTCTTTTCAATACATGCCGTTTTCATTTTTGATCTTTTAATTCTGACTTTTTAATCAAAAAAAACTATAACTTTGATAGACTATTTAACAACAGCAAACTAACTTGCTTTTTGGGGCAATAGATCACCGAATTCAATGCGATCATAGCGGGCTTACCGAGTTCCTCTATAGGGACACGGATCAAAATAACAGCAATAGCAACAGGGCATTTGGCTGTGTGAAATCGGGTAAATAAATATTTAAACAAATGAAAAAAACACTAATTGCCATTTTCCTTTTGGCCCTATGCTTGAATACGCATGCTCAAAGTAAATACGAGCAACACATTACCGCTCTTCGTGAAGAAAAAGCCACTGAATTGGCGAAAGAACAATATGGCCCATTGAAATCAGATCAGGTAGCGTTTTTGGATTACTTTCCTGTAGACGCCAGCTATAAAGTCAACGCCAAAATTGAAGTCCTCTTTAATGAACCGGTATTTCGGATGCCGACCTACGACGGCACAAGCAACGAATACAAACGTTACGCCGTTATAACATTTAATCTTCATGGAAAAGAAGATACGTTGAATGTCTACCAAAGTGTCGCATTATTTCAAAATCCTGCATACAAAAAACATTTATTTTTACCATTTTTAGATTTAACAAATGGTCAGGAAAGCTATAGTGGGGGCCGGTATATTGATTTATCCACAGACGACATTAAAGGAAATGATGTTGAGATAGACTTTAACAAAGCCTACAACCCATACTGCGCTTATAGCAACGGCTACCGTTGCCCAGTACCCCCAGTTGAGAACAATTTAGAAACAAAAATTATGGCCGGAGAAAAAGCATTTCATAAGTCAAAGAATGAAAGACCAGTCAATCTTAACGCAGGACAGGAGTTCAGTGCTGCCGACAAGAAAATCATTTTATCAGGAGATGAAAATACAATTCTTCGCGTATTGCAAACAACAGACGATAAAGATCTGAAGGTTTTAAAAGCGACAAGCAGTGATGTCAAATACAACGACCCATTGATTGAGTCTCTTTCCAAAAGAATGTTCGCGACTGTACGTGACCCGAATCACCCTGGTGTAGGCATCGCAGCGCCACAAATCGGTATCAATAAAAATCTAATCTGGGTGCAGCGGTTTGACAAACCGGATCAACCATTTGAATTCTATGTAAATCCTAAAATCCTATGGCGCTCCAAACTGAAACGCAAAGGGGCCGAAGGCTGCCTTTCTATCCCTAACCGTAAAGAGGATGTATTACGGAGTTATGCGATCCGCCTGCAATACATCAATAAAGAAGGTAAGGTTATTGAAGAAAATATAGAGGGTTTTACTGCTGTTATTTTTCAGCACGAAACAGATCATCTCTTCGGCATTCTATTTCCAGATCGACTGGAAGAGCAAAGCAAAGAAACCTATGCTCCGTTGAATGACAAGATTGAATTTTCGATCCAACCCAAAACATTGACGCCATAATTTCTAGCCCCGGCATCAAGGACCAAATCATAAGTATAAAAATTGTGATTAATGATAGGACAAAAAGAGCCCCCATGAACGAATTCATGGGGGCTCAATAATTATTATGGAATCTACTTGAGTTAGATCAATCCTTTTTCAGCTAATAACTCAGCTACTTGAACTGCATTCGTTGCAGCACCTTTACGTAAGTTATCTGCTACAACCCACATATTAAGGGTATTTGGCTGAGATTCATCGCGACGGATACGTCCTACAAAAACCTCATCTCTGCCATGTGCATCTTTCGGCATTGGATATTGTAACGAAGCAGGATCATCGACAACAATACAACCGCTTTGCGCTGCTAGCGCTGCACGTACATCATTCAAATCAAAGTCATTTTCAAATTCGATATTCAATGATTCAGAGTGTCCTCCCATGACAGGAATACGCACTGTCGTTGCAGTTACTTTAATAGAATCATCACGCATGATTTTATTTGTTTCCAAAATCATCTTCATCTCTTCCTTGGTGTATCCATTTTCTTGGAAAACATCAATATGCGGAATAACGTTCAAATCAATCTGATAAGGATAAGCTTTTTCCCCATCTTTTCCGGCACGCTCGTCCATCAATTGGTTAACGGCCTTAACACCAGTGCCTGTTACAGATTGGTAGGTAGAAACAACAACACGTTTGATTTTATATTTATCATGTAATGGCTTTAAAGCCACCACCATTTGTATAGTTGAACAATTCGGGTTAGCAATAATTTTATCTTCAGCAGATAACACATCACCATTTACTTCTGGAACAACCAACTTTTTCGTTGGATCCATACGCCATGCCGAAGAATTGTCGATCACTGTAATTCCAGCTTCTGCAAATTTAGGGGCAAATTCTTTCGAGGTATCACCACCAGCAGAAAATAGCGCAACATCAGGTTTCAAAGCAATAGCCTCAGATGGTGTAACCACCTTATACTTCTTTCCCTTGAATTCAATTTCCTTACCCTTACTACGCTCTGACGCTACTGGAATTAATTCTGTTACTGGGAAATTTCGCGCCGCCAACACGGTTAGCATCTCAGTACCTACAAGGCCTGTTGCGCCGACTACTGCCACTTTCATTTTTGTCTGTGTTTAAATTGTGTATATAAAATTGTTATTTGATTTTGTTTTTAGTTGATTCTTGAAGAATGAATTCTTCAAATTTAAAAAATATTCCCCAATTCCACTATTAAAATAACAAAATATTGAGCCCTTAGCTAAAAATGTCACAACATTTAGCATTTCCCCGCCTAAATTGCTAAAATGGAATCGTTAAGTCCTTTGATTCACGCTATAAAATTAGAATTAAACCAATTCAAAAAAAATAAAAATTTTCGCTGCTTATTCAAAAAAAAAGAACAAACGATTGAAACAGTTTAAAATCTCATAAAAACAGTCCCAAGAGTCTAAAAATTAACATTTTTTCCCTACTTCCCAAAAGACCGCAAAGTTGATAGATACTGAAAAGCCTTTATATTTGCATCATAAACCGCCATGGTTGAAATTTCATTTTTCATTACATGATGAAACGTAAATTATGTCAGGCTAGATCCTATCATATCGATAGGAAGAAACGAGCGAAGCGATTCATTTATATTTTTGAGCATAAACACTCATTATAGTGAAAGCAGGAGCTTCATAAAATAAAACTTACAAATGAAAGAAAGCATTATTATCATTGGTGCAAATGGCCAGATCGGCACAGAATTAGCTATCGCCTTGCGCAAAAAATTTGGTGCAGAGAATGTTGTAACCACTGACATTAGAGAACCACAGATTAAAAGCCCTGACGAGAATTTCGAAATCGCTAATGTCCTTGACAAAAATGGACTCGAGACATTATTTCAACAATATAAGCCTACTCAAGTATATCTATTAGCTGCCATGCTTTCAGCTACAGGTGAAAAATACCCTGAGAAGGCCTGGGAATTGAACATGAATGGTCTGTTGAATGTGCTTGATCTAGCTGTGAGCTATAAAGTTTCAAAGATATTTTGGCCAAGTTCGATTGCTGTTTTTGGACCGCATTCTCCGAAAACAAATACCGAACAATATTGCGTAATGGATCCGAACACAATTTATGGCATCAGCAAACTTGCAGGTGAGCGTCTTATTGAATGGTATCAGGAACATCGTGGTCTGGATATCCGCAGTGTCCGTTATCCAGGCATCATTTCTTGGAAAACAGAACCAGGAGGTGGCACAACGGATTATGCAGTCGATATTTTTTATGAAGCATTGAAAACCGGGACTTATGCATGTTTCTTATCTGAAAACACGGCATTACCCATGTTATATATGGAGGACGCCATCCGTGGTACACTCGAATTAATGGATGCACCCAAAGAAAGCTTAAGCATTCGCCACAGCTATAACCTCGGTGGCATTACATTTACTCCAAAAGAACTTGCACAAGAAATTAAAAAAATTCTTCCTAATTTTGCAATCTCTTACATCGAGAACGATCCTAGACAACAGATTGCCGATTCATGGCCTGCTAGTCTAGACGATTCTTATGCAAGAAAGGACTGGAACTGGACGCCGGAATTTGACATCCAGAAGATGACAGTCGACATGATTGAAAATCTTAAAAACAAAATATAACAATGGGAAGAGCTTTCGAATTCAGAAAAGAGCGGAAATTCAAACGCTGGGCCAAAATGGCCGTTCAATTTACACGTTTAGGTAAAGAAATCGCTATGGCGGTTAAAGAAAGCGGCCCTCACCCTGAAACTAACTCGAGACTTCGTACAGCAATACACAATGCTAAGGCAGTAAATATGCCAAAGGATCGTATCGAAGCCGCAATCAAACGTGCTTCGGAAAAAGATTCAAAAGGTTACGAAGAATATGTATACGAAGGCTACGGCCCTCATGGCGTACCTGTATTAATTGAAACTGCAACAGATAACACCAACCGCACCGTAGGAAACATTCGTAGCTATTTCACAAAAGCAGGTGGTTCATTGGGGAAAACAGGATCATTGGATTTTATTTTCAATCGTAAATCCATTTTCCGTTTTGCTGCAACAGATGAACTGGACCTAGAAGAGCTTGAATTAGAACTGATCGATGGAGGCTTAGAAGAATTGTACGTAGAATCTGATGAAGAAGGCAATGATATTGCTGTCGTTCAAACTTCCTTTGAAGACTTTGGTAATATGCAAAAATTACTGGAAGAAAAGGGAATTGAAGTAACATCTGCAAAATTGGAACGTATCGCATTATCGCATTCAGATATTACGGAAGAACAAGCTGCTGATGTATTGAAGATGATCGATAAAATCGAAGAAGATGACGATGTTCAAGCAGTTTACCATAACATGGCTTAAGCTATTGAACCTATAAAACTATAAAAAAGAGCGCTAGTCGCTCTTTTTTATTAAAAACGCCGCCCGGCTCCGTCAGAAAAATTACTACATTTGTAATAGACTAAATCAAACTCGTACCAGAATGACTTTTGAAGAATTTTTCATAAAAAAGAAAATTGATTTAAAAGCTTTAAAAGCTGCAGATGGACCTTTATTTGAAGAGTTCAAAGCACATTATTCTGCTATGGGAGAAAAGAGTTTTGACCACAGCAAAAAGTTTTGGTTCAACAAGCTTCGAAAAAGTTTCCACCTGATTGAGGAAGAAACTCAAGTTGCAAAACCTGCAGTAAAACAGGCTGCCACTAATACTCTGTCCGATACTTCCAATGCTGAGACAACAAAACCTGCAGGCTTTAAACCACGCTTCAAGACTGCAATTACACCTACAGTGGATGAGGCTAAAACCACATCTAAAGAGGAAGCACCTGATTCGGCTAAAACTGGGACTGATTCTGCTCCAACAGGTTTCAAACCGAGGTTCAAAGCCGGAGTAACCAAAGCTCCTGACGAAGCGGCAAGCATTCCTACATCCGAAGAAACGACCGACGAAGCAGCGACATCGGCTCCAAAACCGACAGGTTTCAAACCGAGGTTCAAAGCTGGAGTAACGAAAACACCTGATACAACAGCGAATACACCTGATACAGCAGAAACGACTGACGAAACTGCGGCATCGGCTCCAAAACCGACAGGCTTCAAACCAAGGTTCAAAGCTGGAATCACCAAAACGGAAACTTCTGAACAGGCACAGCTGCCCGATACGAAAGACGAAATTAAATTAGATACCAACGTAAAGGCTGAACCTGAAAACAGCAGCACAGAAACACAGGAACCAGCTGCCAGTAAACCAACGGGCTTCAAACCGAGATTCAAAGCCGGAGTCACCAAAACGGAAACTTCTGAACAAGCACAGCTGCCCGATACGAAAGACGAAATTAAGTTAGATACCAACGTAAAGGCTGAACCTGAAAACAACAGCACAGAAACACAGGAACCCGCTGCCAGTAAACCTACGGGCTTCAAACCAAGGTTCAAAGCTGGAATCACCAAAACGGAAACTTCTGAACAGGCACAGCTACCTGATACGAAAGACGAAATTAAGTTAGATACCAACGTAAAGGCTGAACCTGAAAACAACAGCACAGAAACACAGGAACCCGCTGCCAGTAAACCAACGGGCTTCAAACCGAGATTCAAAGCTGGAGTCACCAAAACGGAATCTTCTGAACAGGCACAGCTGCCCGATACGAAAGACGAAATTAAGTTAGATACCAACGTAAACGCTGAACCTGAAAACAGCAGCACAGAAACACAGGAACCCGCTGCCAGTAAACCAACGGGCTTCAAACCGAGATTCAAAGCTGGCATAACAAAAATTGACAAAAAGGAAGAATAATTTTCACTACATTTAGACTGATTTTTTTAATTATTTTTAAATTCCGATTAAAAACCAAAGACCAATGTTAAAGGAAGAAAGACAAGCATTCATTATACATCAGATTAACCTACATAATAAAGTTTTATCATCAGATCTAAGTGTTCAACTGAATGTATCTGAAGATACAATTAGACGTGACTTAAACGAACTCGCCGAGAATGGAAAAGTTCTAAAAGTCTATGGTGGGGCATTATCAAAATCTTTTCAATTCCCTTTTCAGGATGGAAACGTATATGCCAAGGAGGCAAAAAAAGAAATTGCCAAGAAAGCAAGCACATTAATCTCCAATGGAATGACTGTTTTAGTCGGAGGCGGGACAACCTTAATTGAATTAGCGAGAACAATACCCGATCATTTGCAGTGTACATTTTTCACTATAAGTCCATTAGTTGCACTAGAATTGGCCGAAAAGCCAAATCTTGAAGTCATTTTAGTTGGCGGAAAACTTTCACGCAATACAAACATTGTTTCCGGAGCCCAAGTCGCTAATGAATTGGCAGATCTTAAAGTCGATCTTTGTTTGTTGGGAACAAATTCTCTTTCAGTAGAAGATGGGGTGACCGATTCAGACTGGGAGGTGGTACAAATCAAACGTGCGATGATTAAATGCTCGAAAAAAGTGGCTATTTTAAGTATTGCTGAGAAACTAAATTCAGTTCAAAAAATGAAAGTTGTGCCGTTACGTGATATTTCTTATTTGATTACCGATGTCAATCCAACTGATGTTTCCCTAAAAGAATTTGCGAATACAATTGCAATACTTTAATATTGCCGCTCATTTAATTTAGCATGTCATCGCAAACGAAAAATGACTCTTTAAAATCAAAAACAACAAAAGGACTGCTGTGGGGTGGTATGGCAAGTATCATCCAGCAGTTTTTAGGCTTCGGCTTCGGCATCCTACTAAACCGTAAGCTAACAGCAGAAGATTATGGCTTAGTAGCTATGATCACCATCTTTTCTGTTCTCGCCTCTGCTTTTCAAGAAAGTGGATTTGTGTATGGAATTGTCAATAAAAAAGAAGTCGAACATAAAGATTATAACGCGGTATTTTGGACAAGTGTAGGAATTGGAACATTTATTTATATCGTTTTATTTTTTGCGGCTCCTCTTATCGCCTTATACTATAATCAACCAGTACTTGTAGAACTTAGTAGATTTACCTTTTTATCCTTTTGGCTAGGTAGCTTTGGTATTGCGCACAATGCTTACCTCTTCCGGAATTTAAAAATCAAAGAAAGAGTCATCACAGGCACCTTTGCGCTTATTGCATCAAATATAGTCGGAGTTTATTTAGCCTATAAGGACTATGCCTATTGGGCATACGCGATCCAAATTGTCTCCTATAGTGGTTTCAATATGCTCGGATTCTGGTATTTTTCCAAATTCAGACCTACTTTCCAGTTCGATTTTAAACCTATTCGTGACATCTTAGGATTTAGCAGTAAAATACTAGTCACCAATATTTTCATCAACATCAACAAAAATATATATGCTGCGATCTTAGGCCGGCATTATACCGCTGAAGAACTGGGATATACCGTGAATCCAAATCGTTGGAGCATCATGGCCCAGAATATATTGACCAATATGGTTAATAATGTGACACAGCCTATTTTAAAGGAAATAGAAGATGATAAGGATAGACAAGTTCGGGTTTTTCGCAAACTAATTTCCTTTACGGCCTTTTTAGCCTTTCCAATGTTATTTGGTTTAACAACTGTAGCACAAGATTTCATTACTATTTCGATCACCGATAAATGGGCACAAAGTGCCATATTTCTTCAAATATTTTGTATTGGCGCGGCATTTGATTCTGTAAGCAATGTCTTTTCCAACCTCATCATTAGCAAGGGAAAACCTGAAGTTTATATGCGGAATATCATCGTGTTTGGTATACTCCAAATCGCTATTCTATTCTTCGGCAAATCATTAGGTCTTGAACTACTCATTGGATTAACCTCAGCATTAAATGCCCTCTGGATATTCGTTTGGTATGCTTCCGCTAAACCTTATATGAATTATTCATTTCGTTATCTTCTGGCAGATATTTTTGCTTATGCATTATTGGCAGCTGTCAGTTGTATTACAGCTCACTATGCCACCGCAGCTATCGCCAACCTCTATCTTCGGTTTGCAAGTACAATTGGAGTGGCTGTATGTGCATATATCATTGTCAACAGAATCTTTAAACCCAGCATTTTGTTGGAATTATTCCACTATTTCCTAACAGTTATCCGAAAAAAATAGATGGCCAGGATTCTCACCATAATCGTCTCTTATAATTTTGAGCCTTGGATCCACAAGTGCTTACCCAGCCTATTGGATTCGAGCCATCCAACAGATATTTTAGTTGTCGACAACAATTCGGGAGACAACACAACACAGATCATAAAAGAAACGTACCCGACAATAAGGCTAATAGAAAGTTCCGAAAATCTGGGCTTTGGAAAGGCCAACAACATCGGACTTGACATTGTTTTGAAGGAAGAATATGATTATGCATTTTTGGTCAATCAGGACGCCTGGCTGGATCAGGACTGTATTGCCAACTTAGTGAAAATAAACGCAGACAATATCGGAATTATCTCGCCTATTCACTACGATGGAACCGAAACAACACTAGACCATGGTTTTGCCGTATATACAAAAAATGCTACTAACGAAAATTCTTATCGAATTTGCTCTTTCGTCAATGCTGCATTTTGGTTTATCCCCAACCCGGTGATCAGAAAAGTCGGTGGTTTCGCGCCGATCTTTTTCCATTATGGAGAAGATAAGGATTATGCCAACCGTATCAAATACTACGGATTAAACATCATTCTCGCCGACAGAGCAAAGGCCTATCACGATAGACAACAGCGTAAAACAGACCGAAAAGCCTTTCTGAAAAGCGAATTTGTCTATCATTTGACAGAGTATTGCAATATCAATTATACCTTTGTAAGATCTTTTTCGATGGCCATATTGGCGAGTCTGAAGAAAATGGGAGCTTCAATTTTTAAAGGTCATATTTTTGAAGCAAAAAGCTACTTAAACATTGCTTTTAGATTGCTAGGCAAATCGGGAGCTGTTTATCGTACTCGTCTAAGCAACAAAAAAGCATACAACAAAATCTATTGATAAATGAACAGTATTGCTCCAGTCATACTTTTTGTGTACAATCGTCCTGATCATACAATAAGAACACTCTCAGCTTTAGAACAGAACAAGCTTGCAGACCAGACTACACTTTACATCTATTCGGATGCTGCAAAAAACGAAAAATCTCTTCAGGCAGTTACTGAAGTGCGAAAGATTATCAATAAGCACTGGAACTTTAAAGAGGTTATTGTTGTAGAACGGACAGAAAATTGGGGTTTAGCAGCCAATGTGATCGATGGTGTTACAAAAGTGGTCAATGCACATGGAAAGATTATTGTTTTGGAAGACGATCTGGAAACTGCGGTGTTTGCACTAGATTATTTCAATCAGGCACTGGAGCGCTATAAAGATCAAGATCAGGTCATGGAGATCAGCGGTTATGGTTATCCGCTAAAAGATTTAAATAAACTGCCGGAGACTTTCTTTTTTCGGGTCGCCAATAGTTGGGGCTGGGCAACCTGGGACCGGGCCTGGCAACATTTCAATCCGAATATTGATGAACTTGTATCGGATTTTACGGCCGAGCAGATACACCAATTCAGTATCGAGGGTAAAGAAAACTTCTGGAAACAAGTGCAGGAATTTAAGGCCGGAAAGATCAACTCTTGGGCGATACGCTGGTATGCTTCTATATTCAAAAAAAATGGGTTAGTTTTGTATCCAAGGAATTCGATGACGCAAAATATTGGCAACGATGGTTCGGGTACACATACAGCTGCGGAAGCTACTTATCAGGTTACACTAGCAGAAAGCCCTGTACGGTATTTTCCGACGGAGATTTCAGAAAACAAGCAAGCTTATGAGGCCATCAAGTATTTCTATGCACATCGGAAAGGATCTTTATTCAACCGTGGCCTCCGATTCCTGAAGAAGAAAATGAATAAATTCAATACATAAAAAACATGTCTGCTCATCCTAAATTTTCGATTATAACTGTCGTTTACAACAATGTGCGTGACATAGAACACACCCTGAAATCTGTTGTCAATCAGAGCTATGACCATATAGAATATATTGTCATTGATGGACAATCAACTGATGGGACATTGGAGATCATCCAAAAATACAGGGATAAAATCACCGTTCTCCTTTCCGAAAAGGATAAGGGGATCTATGATGCAATGAATAAGGGATTAGCATTAGCAACAGGTGATTATGTTCTTTTTCTAAATTCCGGAGATGAGATCTATGATCTCAACAGCATTGAGAATCTTGCCAAACTGAGCGATGATGCGGATATTCTTTACGGCGAAACTATCCTCGTAGATGACAATCGGAATATTATTGGTGAACGGAGGCATAAAGTTCCGGCTCATTTCGACTGGAAAAGCTTTCGCTATGGCATGAATATATGCCATCAGGCCATCTATATCAAGCGGGACATTGCCGAGCCATACGATCTCAATTATAAATTATGTGCTGATATTGACTGGGTTATTCGTTGTGCCAAAAAGGCTAAAAAATCAGTCAATGCACAGCAATATGTAGCCCGGTATCTTGTGGGCGGGATGTCAAAACAAAGACATAAGGAATCCTTGAAAGAGCGCTTTGCTATTTTCAAACACTATTATGGGACTATTCCCAATCTATTCAATCATGGCATCATCGCACTAAAAGCTATTTGGTACCGTCTCAATTATGGAAAACCTCAAGACTAATGTTGAATCCTGAAATTTTAACCGAGCTTGTTACAGTCAAGATGCCATTTGGCAAATACCAGGGATACACATTGTGTAATCTTCCTGAGCCCTACCTTGTATGGTATAACCAAAAAGGCTTTCCAAAGGGAAAGCTAGGCCAGCAGTTAGCGACACTCTATGAAATAAAGCTTAACGGCTTGGAATACCTGCTCGAACCTTTAAAGAAAAGGTGACGACGGTCATTTTATTCCACTTATTATTTTTTGTAGCTTTGCACTAAATTTATTTTTAGCATTAAACGCCGTTTGCAGCGGTATCAATGAATATCATGACACAATATCAAACTTTGCTGTACTATTGTTACAGCCCTATCGAGGATGGCGAAAAATTTGCATCAGATCACTTAGAATTTTGTAAATCACTGGATCTAGTCGGTCGTATCATCGTAGCTGATGAAGGTCTTAATGGGACTGTTTCAGGCACTGTTGAGGCCTGTAAAAGCTATATGGATGCCATCTATGCCGATGGTCGTTTCAACAAAACAGAGTTCAAAATTGACGCTGTAGATGAACCGTCATTCATTAAAATGCATTGTCGCTACAAAGCCGAAATCGTTCACTCTGGCTTGAGAGATCCAAAAGAAATTGACCCCAACCGTCAAACCGGTGTGCACCTTGAACCGAAAGATTTCTTAGCCATGAAGGACCAAGAAGATGTGGTTGTATTGGATGTACGCTCAAATTACGAGCACAATGTTGGTCATTTTAAAAATGCTGTCACCCTAGATATTGACAATTTCCGCGAGTTCCCAGAGAAAATAAAAGAGCTCGAACAATATAGAGGAAAAAAAATATTAACATACTGCACAGGGGGCATCAAATGTGAGAAGGCATCTGCTCTTTTGTTAAAAGAAGGCTTCGAGGATGTTTATCAATTACATGGCGGAATTATCAAATACGGAAAGGAAGCTGGTGGCGAAGATTTCGAAGGCCAATGCTACGT
Organism: Sphingobacterium paramultivorum; assembly: GCF_014109745.1. Taxonomy (NCBI): domain Bacteria; kingdom Pseudomonadati; phylum Bacteroidota; class Sphingobacteriia; order Sphingobacteriales; family Sphingobacteriaceae; genus Sphingobacterium; species Sphingobacterium paramultivorum. Next base: position 5,203,147 of record NZ_CP058555.1, on the reverse strand, counting down.
CTTCGACAATCGTGTTACTGTCGATGTAAATTCTGTCAACCCATCTGTGGTATCGACTTGTTTTAACTGTGGCAAGCAAACCACTAAAATGATCAATTGTGCCAACCCAACTTGTAATGAACATTTCACACAATGTGACGAATGCGGCTGGGAGATGGACGGATGCTGTTCGCCAGCATGTAAAGAAAACCCCAATAAACGTGAATATGACGGAACAGGATATTATGTCAAGGTACCTCAACCCGTCAATATTGACAAAATCAGCAAAAGAAAACATAAAAATTTCCCGCCGAAAGTATCGGTCGAAGATTAATACGAATTGGACAAAAGTGATGAGGTCGGAAGTATGTAACTTCCGACCTCATCACTTTTAGGATCTGCGTCATCTTAGCTTAATCCCATACGAGCTTTTTATCAGGACAAATAATAGCTTAACACAACTTACTTCCCAAACATACCAGCGATCGAATCAAGAATATTTCCCTTCGCCTGTCCATCGTTATTTTTATCAAAAAAACTGCCTGCCAATCCACCCAGCATGTCCGTAATGCTACCTCCCGCTGCTGGCGGCTCAGTTCCTTGCGTTTGTTCTTCTTGGCTGCCGCCTAAAAAAGAGCCTAAAATACCACCTAACATACCACCCCCTGCATTTTGTGATGTTCCACCACCTAACACAGAACCGATCAGATCACCAATCCCCCCGCCACTCGAAGCCTGCTTTTGTTGTCCTAGATACCCCATTACGATAGGAGCAAGTGTGGCCAGTACCCCTGTCACTTGAGAAGAGCTCAAGCCCGCTTTATCCGCAATATTCTGTGTCACGACTTCAGTATTTTGGCCAAACATATGGTTGACAATTTTATTGCCATCTTCAGATCCACTCTGCTCCGCTCCTCCTTGCCCAAAGAAATCTCCAATTTTATCAAGTATGCCACTATTGCTATGCTGATCAATAGCATTGTCAATATTTTCTGCCTGACCCTTGTTTTTCGCATTGTAATTCAATGCTGCAATCATCAAAGGAACTGCCGCTGCTACAATCCATTTTGCTTTAGATTCACTGACACCAGTAATTTTTGAAATAGTCTCTATCGCTTTAGAGCCTACTCCACCTGTAACTAAATCTGTTAAGTTCATAAGTCTTCGTTTATAGTTATATATGAAGATAACGATTTTTTTTGACGAGTTGAGATAATACCTGATTATAAGAAAGCCCCATTGGATTGTGTAATCCAACGGGACTTTCTTATAATCAATTTTTTAAATTAATAACTTTTATAAATAGCGATATCATCCAATCCCAACCTTCCGTTATTAATCACATTGTTACTTGTTCCTAATCCAAGCTTGGTAACTCTAAAGCGTACTGCCCCCTGGATATTCATTAAGAATACGGCCTGTTTTGAATTCATACTCTCTGTCGTTGTATGGGCATCTGAAATAGAATCACCTGTTTGTGTCCAAGTTTTCCCATTGTCCGTCGAATATTCCAACTTAAATGTACTCGAGCGATCTGTCCAGTAAGAGCCATACCAAATAGTGACTTTTGACGCGCCATTTGGCACATCGAAATTCATTTGTACATAACCGTCCACATTTAAATTCTGCTGCATTCGGATAGCATTTTTTCCAGAAACAATACGGTCCCGCCCAGCTGTATTTCCTAAGATAGCTTGATACAGATACCATTGTCCTGTCGGAAAAGAGACAGCGTTTTTATCCTTCATATCATAGCTACCTTTCACACTTGCATCTACAGCATCAAAAGTTTCGGGCCAACCTGTATACAACTTACCACTTGCATAAGCCATATCAGCATAACTCTGCATTCTAACTTGTAGCTTTTCGCCCTCCTTAAATGCAATCCCTCTGAAAGAAGCACTTGGAGCAATAGATTGTCCAGCAAATGTCGCATTATCTTGTGTATGTAATGTAATCTCATTTTTATCACCGTCCATCAAGATTTTATCTCCTTTCAACGCTGTTCCGGCAGCGGGTTCAGGTTCAACATCGGCTGTAATATCGATATACGTTGATTCAAACTCATCAAACTTCGACTTTAGACTGGAAACCGCAACAGGCAATGGGGCAATGTTATTACCAGATGAGTAGACCTTAAGCTGCTGATTATTATCGACTGAAAGAACTAATAAGCCATCTTTTTTAATCAGCTTTGAACCGCTAATATTGATCTGAACCGAATCTCCAAATTTAAATTCAGACGCATTCGGTAGCTCTACTAATATTCCGCGGCGTTGATTTCGCCAAATATTCTGTACAGCAAGTGTATTTTCCGGTAGGTTCTTATTTTCCACGCGCGAAACGACCACTGCTTTGATATATTGTGCTCCTTGCAACGAAGACTCATTAAGCTGTAAATCGGCATTTTTATGCAGACTGCGTAGCGTATACAATGATATTTCAGGATTTAGTGTCCCTATCGATTCATTGACGTTGTCTTTGATACAACCGGACAGCAATGCTGACATTGCCAGCATACTGCATAGTATTGATTTTAACTTTTCCATTGATTAGTTGATTGAAGGTTGCCACCACATTTTTTCATTTATCCCATCTCCCCCCATACGACTCACAGCATCCTGATAATTTACTTTGTTTAAAGATTGTACAATTGTTGGGTAATTTAAACGTACAGGCATTTTCCCCTGATTCAACAAGCCCGGACCTTTGTATAAATCCAACATTTGGGTCCTGCGGTACTCGTACCACTGTTGGAAATCCGTAAATAACATCGCATAGTATTTTTGCAAATGCACCTTTTTCAATTTCGCATTATCACTGTCTGTAGCCAGCAATTGAACCTTGTCACTAGTTAGGTAAGTTGTTGGCGCTGTTAATCCCCAATATTCCATGGCTGCATTCACTCCTTTTAAATAGGCTCCAGACACATCGACCTGAACATACCCTCTCAGACCACATTCAGCAATAATAAATTGCAACTCTGCATAATTCATGATATTTCCCATATGTGAGTCCGCTTTTAAGCTTGTTAAAAGCGTTGATTGTTGTTCCGGAACATTACCTCGTTTGTATCCGGATTGCATACCACCATACACTCCTAATGTGGCCTCAGTCGCCCAAATTTTTAATCGTGGGTCTGAAAGGTCCAACAGATTATTAATAAAAAACTCTGAATAGCCTTTACTCCCATTAAAATCTATATCACGGCTATTAAAATAAGGATTCATGTAAGGCTGTACATTGGTGTAATATAAAGCAGCTGTCTCTGCATTGCTCTGCATCACCGGATATTCAGTGGCATTTGTTTCTAATATTTCTTTGATCTTTGCAACGGCATTGGTTTCTGGCTTATGTGCTATCCGCAGCAATAATCGGAGATATAAAGAGTTGCCGAATTTCTGCCATTTTGCCGGATCAGAATTAAATATGGGATCCATCGCCAAATTGGTAGATTCAACGGCAACCTTACCTTTTAAAAGCGTATTGGCCTCTTCCAATTTTCTGAAGATATCCGCATAAATATCAGCCTGTTTATCAAATACAGGCGTTAAATTATTATCACTATACCCTTTGTTGCTGTCCGTATAAGGTACATCGCCATACATGTCGGTTATTAACGAGCTCACCCACGCATCCAATATGAGCGAAATGCCCTGATAGGTCTGATAACCCTTCTGCTGCCCTTCGGCCGCCTTCTGATAAATATCGCGTATATTGGTCAACTGCACATACCAACCGGACCAGGTAGATTCCGCTTCTGATGGCCTGATTTCATACCGTTGAATCTCCAATGCATCATTTACCGTTACCGTCACTTGCATAAGCTCATTATTGATGCGCATATTACGGGACAAATTTGTGTTTAACACATTGAGTAAGGCTGGTGCTATGAGGCTTTGTGGTGCAGCCGCAGAAATTGCATTTGGATTTGTATTTATCGCAACAAAGTCTTTAGTGCAGCTCTGTAACATCCCGCAGGCTGCCAACAAAATAAAACCTTTTCTTATATTCTTTTTCATAATGCTCTGGAATTAAAATGAGAATGATAAATTGACACCCATTGTGCGGGTTGAAGGGAACTGGGCAATCTCTGCGCCTTTCTCAATACCACTTGAATTTAGCGATCCAAACTCTGGGTCAAATGAAGGCCATTTGGTCATGACAAACAGATCTCTTCCGTACACCCCGATTGATGCGCGCTCAATTTTCAAACGTTCAACAAACGACTTTGGTAATGTATAATCAAATCTGACCTCACGAAGCTTTATAAAGTCGGTGGAAAACGTATTTGATTCTATATTATCCCGGTTAAAATGTTTAGCATAATAGTCTCCAGCAGACGCAACAACCGTATTCTTGCTGTAGCTTCCATCACTATTCTTCACAACACCATCGCCGATAATACCATTATATCGTCCGGGAATTGTTTTTTTCAATTTTCCCTCTTCCATCAATACGGCATGCGTTAAAGAATAGCCTACCCCCCCAAACTGGCCATCAAACAAGAAATTAAATCTAAATCCTTTGTATTTAAACTCATTGCCCCAACCAAATTTGGTCGTTGCATTCGGATTACCGATATAAATGTTCTGTTGGGACAATACAGGAAGTCCATTTTCATAAACAATTTGGCCATCCTGATTCCGCTCATAACCGAGTCCATAAATATCACCAAATCGTTTACCGGGTATAGCCACAATTGATCCTCTGCTGCCAAACAACGTAGAAAGCACTAATTCTCCTTGCAGATCTGCAGGTATAGAAGTGACTTTCGAATCATAGCTCGTAAAATTTCCATACATATTCCAATTTAACCCATCTTTCTTCTTGATAATATCGCCAGAAAGCGCAATCTCTATCCCCTTATTACGTACCTCTCCAGCATTCGTAATTTGATTTCTAAAACCGCTTGAAGGATCCAACGGAGACTCAATAATCTGATCAAATGTCGAGTTCGAGTACAAAGTAAGATCTAATTTTAGTCGATCTCTGAACATTCTAAAATCTGTCCCTATTTCATAGGACCGCGTACTTTCGAATGTCAGGTTTTCATCCGGGACGGTGGTTGGATTTGTAAGCCCCCCAGTAGTCCCCTCAACACTACGGTAACCATAAGAGTTTAGATAAGCACGTTTCCCCCCACCTCCGACTTGAGCAATAGATGCCCTAACTTTCCAAAAATTAATCGCTTTTGGAAGATTTAGCAATTGGGACATAACAAAACTTGTATTAAGCGAAGGGTATATAAATGGCATAACTTCATTCCGTTTTGGCGAGGCCAATGTACTCGCCCAGTCAATACGATTTGTTGCATCGACAAAAATCATATCCTTATAACTATAGTTTATTAAGGCATATAAACTATTGGTCGCATATTCCTCGCGATAAGGTAAGTAAACGACTTTTTCCCTAGCATTTGCAAAATTATACTGGTTCGGATAAATTAGACTGTTAGCGTAAGCATCATCTTTAATATACTTATTGTGCATCAATGAACCACCAACAGATGCGCCAAATTTATGTTTGGTGTTGCGCTGATTGTTATATTGCAATAAAAAGTCAGAGGTAATTTCTTGGTTATTGATTGACTGCTCACGGTAATAGCCATAAGCATATTTATAGGTATCAAATGGTCGCGATTGTTTGCGCTTATCATAGCTCCAATCGATTCCCGTCCGCACCATCAAATTCAATTCCTTGTTGAATTTATAATCTGCCTGCAAATTTCCAATAATGTTGTTTTTATCCTGCGCATTGATCATATCGTAAGATATGGTTCTTGGATTATCCAACAGGTTTGAAAACGGAGTCATCTGTTCAATTCCTTCTTTTCCTGGGATCCAATTCTGGTCCAGCCAAGCTGCATTCACATTCGGCACAATACCCCGTACAAAATACATGTAACTTTGGTTGTTATACCCACTGTTTGGCAAATTATCTGATCCTCTATTATTAAAATTAATCTTTGTTGAAAGACTCAGCTTATCCGTCACCTTGTTACTGAACTGCATGGCAACGGTATTCCTATTATAACCCATGTTAGGAATAATCCATTTGTTCGTCACATTCGTATACGAAAACCTAGAACTGGTCTTCTCCGTGGCACCAGAAATACTGATCGAATTAGTGGATGTGAGTTCCGTTTGGAAAAGATCCTTTCGATTATTTTCATAAGGTCTCCACAATGTCCGCTCCGGAGGTGTCAAACGGTAGAAATTAGGATCGTACTGGTAATAATACTGTCCATCAAATTTAGGTCCCCATGCAGAAGACGTACTTAAAGTACTTGCACCATCCTCTGACTGCCCATAGGAATAATAAAGATCCTGATCGACAGCACCTTGCCCATATTCATATTGATAGTCAGGCCATCTATTAACTGTCCCAATTGCCGTATTTGAATTAACGGATACACCAATTTTATTTTTAGCTCCATTTCCCTTTTTTGTGGTAATAATCACCGCGCCATGTGCGCCACGGGAACCATAAAGCGCAGAGGCGCCTGGTCCTTTTAAAACAGATACAGATTCGATATCATCTGGATTAATATCCGAGAGCGATGTTCCAAAGTCTGTTGGAGAATCACTGTCCAAGTAATTTGAACTACCATTACCGGTCATTCGCGTCCCCCCTCCCATCACAACACCATCAACAACAATCAATGCGGAATTGTCACCCGTAAAAGATGTTTCCCCTCTTAAAATAATCTGATTGGATCCCAATGGTCCTGCCCCTGACTTTACCAAATTCAAACCAGCAACTTTTCCTGTTAGGGCATCCGTCCAGTTGTTTGAAATTGCATTCGTCAATTCCTCGCCTTTTACTGTGCTAATGGAATAACCTAGCGCCTTTTCTTCCCGCTGTATACCCAGTGCTGTTACAACGACTTCATTAAGCGCCTCCGATCTCGCACTTAAAGAAATTTTGGTATCCAATTGGCTGGATGAAAACGTCCTCGTCTCCGCTTCGTAACCTATCAACTGAAAACGGATCGCTGTTCCTGATTCAACTTCAATATCGAAATTACCATTCCGGTCAGTCGCTCCTTTAACTACACCTGCTGCAAGGATTGATACGGATGCCAAAGGTTCTTTCGTCTGATTATCGACAACTTGACCTTTTACTTTAATCTTGGTCTGCTTAATTGCATGCACAGCGTGATCAGCTCCCAGTGGAGCTGCTATCGCCGTAAAATCTTTAGTGCAGGCAATTACTAGTGCCACAAATAGCACTTTCGAGGAGGAGTGCCGCAGATTAATTTGGATAGGGTTAATACTAAACATAGTTATTGGTGTAAATTGTTAATTTTCAATTTGGCACAAAAATATATTCTTAACAAAAAGTATACTTTAACTTAATGTTTTCTTTTTGTTAACAATTGTTTCGAATATCATTTCTTTTTTAATGACATTACCATTGTTTCAAATATTTAAAAAATGTATTGAAGTCTGCATCGGCAGGAATATCACACATTAGGCTCGATCTAAAGCGATCGCTCTTTGGTTATAAATTATTTTCAAATCGAAAATAATTAATAATATTTAAAAAACGAAATAAATCGAAATTATTTAAAACACTATAATAAAATAAAAAAATAAGACTCAATTGATCTTAAAGGACACATAAAATAGCTAGAAAGGCAGTACACTGACGATTCCAAGAAGTTTTAAGCAAATTTCCCAGCTCCATTAAGCAGCTATTTAGTACTTCACATAACTACGATAACAATACCGCAACAATACGGAAAGCATACGGCACCTTTCCTTTATAACTACGACAAGAATAGATTCCAATAGCTACAGCTGCCAACTGGGCTAAAAATCTAGCGATCAAATATTTAGCACCAACGCCCCCAGAAGAAAACAAAAGAGCCCAAACTTTCGTTTGGGCTCTTTATTACAATAGAAACGTAGACACTTAGGCCTTCTCGAAACTCCATTTCACATAATTAATGTTCTTGTCATCAGCTAAATACTTCCGCTCGTAGTATGTTTTAATGGATAATACGTTATCCACCAAGTCTGAATGGTAAAGATCCGTCGTTTCTTTATATTTTTTCAAATGCTGTAAATCGATCTGCTCCAGTGTGTAAGCATAGAAACCATCGTTATCTGTTTTCAAATTCATCATCCCCTCAGGTTTCATAATGATTTTATAACGATCTAAAAACTTTGGCCCCGTCAATCGTTTCTTTTCACGACTATCTTGCGGTTGCGGATCCGGAAAGGTAATCCAGATTTCATCAATTTCATTTTCAGCAAAATGTTCAAGGATAGTCTCAATTTGTATCCGAAGAAAAGCAACATTCCGAATTCCATCTTCCAAAGCTGTCTTGGCTCCACGCCAAATACGATTGCCTTTAAAATCGATACCGATGAAATTTTTCTCCGGAAACAATCTCGCTAGATTAACAGTATACTCACCTTTACCACAAGCAAGCTCCAAAACAACTGGATTATTGTTACCAAATTGCTTCTCAGCCCATTTTCCTTTATATTCTTTGCCTGCGTCGAGTTGGATTACATTTTCAAAAGTAGCAACTTCAGCAAATTTACGTAGTTTGTCCTTTCCCATTTTTTAATAAATATCCAGCAAAAATAACCTTATATTCCCGCTAAAAAAAATAAATCTGAGGGACAGCACCAATACCGCCAATTGCGGAACAATCTGAAGTCCGATAGCACACACATGAATGAATAAATCGCCCTCATAGCGGCGAATTATATTGCATATAAAAAGCAATTTATCTAAGTTTGCAGGAATCAATAACTTATCGTGGAGAAAGACGCTAAAATTTATATAGCAGGCCATCGTGGAATGGTCGGATCGGCAATTCATCGCAAATTATCGGAACTTGGGTACAACAATATAGTCACACGCACATCTTCCGAATTAGATTTGCGCAACCAGCAAGCGGTCGCTGATTTTTTCGATCAGGAAAAACCTGACTATGTTTTCTTAGCAGCAGCCAAAGTTGGAGGGATCATGGCGAACAACACCTATCGCGCAGATTTTATCTACGAGAATATGGCTATACAGAATAACGTCATCAAATCTTCCTACGATAATAAGGTTAAAAAATTAATGTTCTTAGGTTCAAGCTGTATCTATCCAAAAATGGCACCACAGCCTTTGAACGAAGATATGCTACTTACGGGCACACTGGAACCTACAAACGAACCCTACGCAATTGCTAAAATCGCGGGAATAAAAATGACAGAAGCTTTTCGGGATCAGTATGGATGCAATTATATCTCCGTTATGCCAACGAATCTTTACGGCATTAACGACAATTACCATCCGCAAAACTCACATGTCTTACCGGCCTTGATCAGAAGATTTCATGAAGCTAAGATCAATCAGCTCCCTGAAGTTATTATCTGGGGAACAGGAACCCCCTTACGGGAATTTCTCTTTTCCGATGACCTGGCAGATGCCTGCGTCTTTTTAATGAATAATTATGACGAGAAACAATTTGTCAACATTGGCATTGGCGAAGATCTAAGCATTAAAGACCTTGCCGAATTGATTAAAGACGTTATTGGTTACACGGGAACTATTTCCTTCGACAGTTCCAAACCAGACGGAACACCACGAAAACTCATGGATGTCTCAAAACTGCACGCACTGGGTTGGAAACATCAAGTTAACCTCCGGGAAGGCATTCAACTAGCTTATGCGGATTTTTTGGAAAAAGAAGCAAACGCTTCCGAATAAATCCAACGCGATCGCATTAGTAGGTTTCGCTATAGGAAGGAATTCCGTACTCGTTAACCTCATCCTTGATAACCGCATTTTCAGCTTGGGCAGCTTTATTTTTCTTCTTTTTGGGACGAATAAACTGTGTTAACTTGCTGAGGAGACCACTGATTTTATCTTGATTGATCTGGCCGACAGCACGCTCTGACAATAGCAACATCAACGCTTTCTTAAAAACACCGGTATTTTTTAGGAACAACCTATTCATAACAAAAGGCACGCCGATACGTAAGGTCTTCGTTAGCCAATCGGAATCTGGATTGCTACTTTTAGAGAACAGCTGCTGGACAATATTTACCCCCGGTATATTATCTTTTAATGTATTGAAAAAGCGAATTGGGGCCTCTATTTTATTGTTGAGCAAGGTAAATTGAGTCTTAAGATAGACTTCTTGCTCATTCTTAAGGGCTTTCAAACGGGAAATCTCAGCCTTAAGCTCTTGTAGGTTACGTATTTTAGTATGTTTATTGTTCATTTGTAGCCCTTTCTCTATCAAGTTTTTCCTTATGTAGATCTTCTTCCTCCTCCTCAATCTCATCGTTCCATTTAGCCAAAAAACGGCGGATAGAAAGATCCATAAATTTGGACTCTAACATCGGCTCAAAAACCCGTATTAAGACAATAATCACTAAAAAAATACCCGCTGTCGCCAAAAAGCCCAAGGAATAACTCCCCAGTAATTCTCCGAGCCAAAAACCCAGTGCCAAGCATAAAAAAAACAGGACAAATAACGTGAATATCAGCTTTGTCGCATCAACCACAAGGCTAGCGATCAATCGAGAAGAACGCTCAATTGTCTTTAATTTGACAAGCTTAAACTGGGAGTCAATGTACTCTTTGGTTTTTTGAAAAGTACCACTAAGTGAAAATTTTTCTTCTTCCATGCATCTTAAAATTATTCAGGCTATTTCAGTGTCTAGTTTATAAAACGAATCCTGTTTCGGCTCAACGCTAGCAACTTCAATCCTCTATCCTAAAAAGAAAAGTGTTATCGTAAAAATCTATCCTAGAAATAGCCTGATGATATGTATTCTACACCAATTATTCATACGAATAATCTGCGAACTATGCATGTTCGATGATATCATCATCTAGCACTTCTTCGGTTTGATTTAATTTTCCTTTCAATGTAGAAACAATTTTCTCTTTAAAATCATTCAATTGATCGAATTGTTCTTCCGCTCTCTCACGAATAGCATCACTCAAATCGCTTAATGAATCATTGATTTTATCTCTCGTATCCGACCCCTTATCTGGAGCAAATAAAACTCCCAAAGCTGCACCTGCAGCAAGACCCGCTAACAACGCCAAAGCTACTTTACTTGTGTCATTCATTTCTTTTTCGTTTTAAAGTTCTAATTCTATTACGATGAATCTAGTCCTCGCTAATAATACAATTAACAGAGCAAATCGTTTGCCAAACGCGGCATTTAATCCATTATTTACAAGAAACTATATCTTCCAATATAATCATTTTTTGATAAACTTCGATTGACTTTCAATAATTCACCAAACAATTATTAACCCGTTCAGTTTTTTAGTATCTTTAAATCAACCCATTATAAAAATTATGCTAAATAAAACCTATTGCAGTGCCGTCTATGGAATCAATGCCTGCACAATTACCGTTGAGGTAATCGTATCTACAGGCCTGCATTATTATATTGTAGGGTTGCCTGACAATGCTGTAAAAGAAAGCTTAAGACGTGTCGAAAGTGCCATTACTTCCTGTCAACTTCACATGCCACGCCAGAAGATTGTTGTCAACTTGGCACCTGCAGACCTCCGTAAAGAAGGCTCCAGTTACGACTTATCAATCGCAATCGGCATATTGGCATCCTCCGGGCAAATGACAAATGAGCTTCTGGCAGATTATCTCATTTTAGGAGAACTATCATTAGACGGAAGCATTAAGCCCATCCGCGGTATTTTACCCATCACCTTACAAGCCCTGAAAGAAGGCTTTAAAGGGCTTATTTTACCACAAGAGAACGCAAAAGAGGCCGCTATTGTCAGAGGTGTCGATGTTATCGGAGTAGAGAATCTTAGCCAAGTTGTTGATTTCCTAAATCACAGGATAAAAATTGAACCAACAAAAGTTGATATTCAAAATTTCTTTCATACCAATACAGCGAATTACGATGTCGATTTCTCGGATGTTCAAGGACAGGAGAATATTAAAAGGGCCCTGGAAATTGCCGCAGCAGGTGGTCATAATCTTATTTTAATAGGTCCCCCTGGCTCAGGAAAAACTATGTTGGCAAAAAGATTGCCGACGATCCTCCCACCCCTCAATATGACTGAATCATTAGAAAGCACCAAAATACACTCTGTATCTGGAAACCTGAAGACCAAGGAGTCTCTCTTGACTACACGGCCATTTCGCTCTCCGCATCATACCATATCCGACGTCGCCATGGTAGGTGGGGGCTCCAATCCGCTGCCTGGTGAAATCTCACTAGCACATCATGGCGTACTGTTTTTGGATGAATTACCGGAATTCAAACGCAGTGTACTCGAGGTCATGCGGCAGCCTCTCGAATCGCGACAGATTACCATATCAAGGGCAAAACTTACGGTGGATTATCCGGCGAGTTTCATGCTGGTAGCGGCCATGAACCCTTGTCCCTGTGGCTATTTCAATCATCCCGAAAAGGAATGTATATGTGGCAGCAACACCGTACAACGGTATTTAAGTAAAATATCGGGACCTCTTTTAGACCGCATCGATCTGCATATTGAGGTGACGCCTGTATTATTTGACCAGCTGAGTACGACACGTAAAGCCGAAGACAGCCGTACTGTGCGAAATCGGGTCATTCAGACACGAGAAATTCAGAAAGAACGGTTTGATTCTTTTCCAAACGTTCATTGTAATGCGCAAATGAGTACACAATTGACCCGAGAAATATGTCAGGTTGATGAGGCCGGAAGGAAGTTACTTAAAACAGCTATTGAACGCCTCAGCTTATCAGCGAGAGCATACGATAGAATACTCAAAGTTGCTCGCACAATCGCTGATATGGAGCGGAGCAAAATGATCGAAAACCATCATCTCGCCGAAGCAATCCAGTACAGAAATTTAGACCGGGAAACCTGGGGCGGAAAATTTTAGAACTGAGCCAAACAATGCTTAATAACCCAAGGGAAACAGATAATCGTCAAGATCACACCTGACAATGCACCAAAGAAATGAGCATCATGATTTATACCATCTTGTGCTTTTTTTGACGCCCACACGCAGTAACCTAAAAACAAAAACGCAAACAGGTAAGCCGGCATCGGTATAATCATCATCACACCAATGGTACTCTTCGGATCGAAAAGAATGTAGCTGAACAGGACCGCACAAATTGCGCCTGAAGCACCTAAACTATAATAACCCGGATTATTTTTCTGCTGAATGATCGTTGGAATATCACTCAGGATTAAACTACCTATATAGATCACCGCAAATAAAATATGTCCGTATGGACTTGCTTCTGCAAGTATACGCTCTAAACCAAAAGCAAAATAGTAGAAGGTAAGCATATTAAACAGCAAATGCCCCCAATCTTTATGTACAAAACCACTGGTAAGAATCGTATATACTTTTCGATTACGTGCGATACTATACGGGTGTAACATCAGTTTACCGTAAAGTTGTTCATGTGAAAATGTATAGATACTGGTAGCGAGTGTAAAAATGAAAATAATACTCGCAACAGGCATTTCTGTTAGATAAAATAATAGCATAGTAATTCTTAGAATCGATCCTCTAAAAGTAAAACGTAAAGCTCTTTTGGTCCATGTGCTCCCAAAACCAATCTTTTCTCTATATCAGCGGTTCTGGAGGGGCCGGTAATTGTCGAAATCATTGTCGGGATTTCCTGACCGTAACGCTTCTGCATATAGGCTAAAGCATCCTTTAGATCCCAAACCAATTGCGAAGCTTTGGCAATAACAATGTGAATTGGGGGATATATACTCAACCTGCGTCCTGAAGCATTTGCATTACTCACCATGACACTGCCATTGCGTGCAACTAATGCTTCACATGATGTAATACTTGCATTTGCTAATTCAAAATCTTCCGCTGTTTTTAAAAAAGGAAAACCATATGGACTGAGTAAATTTTGAACACCTTGTTCCCAAGCGTATATATTTTTAATATTATTCTCCTCAGTCAATGAAATCAAATTTTCAATCAGACCGATCTCGCCATCACAATACAGAAACTTGCCTCCCGCAGCAGTCAATTCGCGAACAAAAACAATATCCACCAACTCATCCTCTTCTTTATAAAGCGGTGTTTCTTTGAAATTGGGATGTGGATTATCGTTTTTCTGTAGTAATGCCTGACGTACCCGTTTTAACATTACCTCCTTCGCTGTTGCGTTCTTCACGTTCATGGCGCATGTATATATAAATGCAGCGCTAGATGACTCTAGCGCTGCAGCATTCAAATTAATTCAAATTATTTGACGGTGTTTCTGAGCTCTGCTCTTCGCGAGATCGCGCTTCGTCCGGGTGAACATCCAACGGTAGATCTGTCTGCGGAACTCCGCCACCATCAGCACCATTCACAAACTCCTCGTAAGTAGTCTTAGTTTCAAATGGGCGTTTACCTAATATCTCTTCCAAGTCCGATTGAAAAAGAATTTCTTTTTCCAGTAGCTTTTCAGCTATTTTAATCAAACCTTCACGTTTGTCCAGCAATAACTGTTTCGTACGTGCATAGACATCACTAATTAAGTTGCGAACCTCCGCATCAATCAACTCTGCCGTTTTGTCAGAATATGGTTTTTGGAAAGATGCCTCAGAACTGTCTCGGAAGGAAACATTTCCAACTTTATCATTCATACCGTAGATTGCAATCATCGCATAAGAAAGTTGCGTGATACGCTCTAAGTCATTTTGAGCACCTGTTGAAATTCTTCCAAAAGTAATATCTTCAGCGACACGACCACCCATAGTCATACATAAGCTGTCTATAAGCTGCTCTGTCGTATACAAGAACTGCTCGCGGGGAAGATACTGTGCATAACCCAAAGCGGCAACACCACGTGGTACAATAGATACTTTTACCAAAGGATCGGCGTGTTCTAAAAACCAGCCTGCAATAGCATGCCCAGCCTCATGATAAGCAACAATACGTTTTTCTTCCGGAGAGATGATTTTATTCTTCTTCTCAAGACCGCCGATCACACGATCAACCGCATCTTGAAAATCCTGCATATCAATCTCTGGTTTATTTTTACGTGCAGCGATAAGGGCCGCTTCGTTACACACATTGGCAATCTCAGCTCCCGCAAAGCCAGGTGTCTGCGCCGATAATTTCTTTGCATCGACCTCAGCCGATAACTTCAACGGCTTTAGATGCACTTTAAAAATTTGCTCCCGGCCAATTAAATCCGGTTTATCAATAGAAATTTGACGGTCAAAACGTCCAGGACGCAATAACGCTGTATCCAGTACATCAATACGGTTAGTAGCGGCTAAAATAATAACGCCCGAATCAGTACCAAAACCATCCATCTCCACCAATAATTGGTTCAATGTATTTTCACGCTCGTCATTACCTCCCATCATCGAGTTCTTACCACGAGCACGACCAATAGCGTCAATCTCATCGATAAAAATGATACATGGAGCTTTCTCTTTCGCTTGCTTAAACAAGTCACGAACACGCGATGCACCTACACCCACAAACATTTCGACAAAGTCAGATCCCGAAAGTGAGAAAAATGGCACTTGAGCCTCTCCGGCTACAGCTTTAGCCAATAAAGTCTTACCCGTTCCCGGAGGCCCTACAAGCAAAGCTCCCTTCGGAATTTTACCCCCTAGATTCGTATACTTACGTGGATTTTTTAAGAAATCCACAATCTCCATAACTTCCTGTTTTGCCTCCTCAAGACCAGCAACATCATTAAATGTGATATTGATCTGCGACTCTTTATCAAATAGCTGAGCCTTTGATTTACCAATATTAAAGATTGCACCGCCGCCGCCGCCAGCACCACCGCCCATACGACGCATCAAGAAAATCCAGATTGCGGCCAACACCAACAATGGCAACATAAACGTGATAAACCAACTTGCCCATGGATTAGAACGATCATCATAAGTCAATTGGACCTTTGGTGTACCTGGAGTTAATTCCGCTTGCGATGCAGCTAATTTCTTTTCTAAAACATCGGGAGAAGCATCCTTAAAAATATATTGTGGTCCCTTATCCTCCTGCCCAGATAGACTTGGAAGCGGATCAGCAGTTTTTATAGCGTCTTTAAAACTTGGATTATCTTTCCAGCCCTTTTTTAGATAGACCTCCACCTCGACAAGATCATTCTTCTTATAGGCGACAAGGCGCTCTACAGAGCCTGTATTCAACATGCGTGTCTCAAAATCACTATAGCTAATTTCCTTAGCTGGGTTTTCTCCAAAAACGTACTGTAAGGCAAAAAAACCTAAAAACATGGCAATCATAAGCCACACAAAATTGAATTTTGGCGGTTTCGGGCTTACCTTACTACTCGGGATTTTTTTCATTATATCGTAATTATATTTTCTTTATAAATTTTTTCGTTGAGGACAATTAAGCGCTTTGGAAATGCTGTACTTCTGCATCTCCCCATAAATCCTCGATACCATAATGCGCTCTTTTTTCGGTCTTAAAGATATGTACAACCACATCCACAAAATCCAAAATCAACCATTCTCCATTTGATTGTCCTTCTTTATATTGGGGTTCTTGACCAAATGCCTTATAGACTTCTTCTTCGACACTCTTTGCTATCGCATTCACCTGAATGTTAGAATCTGCATGACAAATCACAAAATAATCGGAAACAGAACTGTGAAGATCTCTTAAATCCAAGCGAACGATCTCGTTTGCTTTCTTTTCTTGCATACCATAAACGATAATTTCTGATAGACGTTGGGACAATTCTGAACTTTTATTTTTACTCATTAAAAAATGTGATAGTTTTGACTTAATATTTATTTAATACTTTCAGTTTGCAAAATAACAATATTTCGGGACTTATCATCGGTCAAAATACAATATATCTTGACAAAGTCGCCTCTACAAACGATTATCTCAGAGAATTATTGTCAAATTTCAAGCCACTAGCTGAGGGGACTGCCATTTTAGCAGAAGAACAATTTCAGGGTAAGGGGCAGCGCGGAAGCTCCTGGGTCAGTGAACCAGGGAAAAACCTAACGACATCTATCCTCTTAAAGCCTCAATTCCTACCAATAGCACAACAATTTGCGCTTTCAGCTACAATCGCCATTGCAACCGTCAATTGGCTGCAAAGCAAAACGGAGCAGCCTGTTGCCGTGAAATGGCCCAATGATATTTACGTCAATTCAAAAAAAATCACAGGCATTTTAATAGAAAATAAATTAAAAGGCAGTAAAATCGACAGCGCTATTATCGGCATCGGTGTAAATATTAATCAAATTAATTTTGACACAGCAACAACAATAACCTCGCTCGCCTACCTGACCGATCGACAGGATTACAACATCAAGGTACTCGCTCATGAGTTGTTCCAAGTGATCCAACAGGAGTACCTGACCCTTTATAAAGAGGGTGCCCAATATCAGTTAAGCCGCTACAACGCGTTATTGTTTTGGAAAGGTGAAGAAAGACCATTTCTCATCAATGGCATCAAGAAAACTGGAATCATTCAACAGGTATCTAGCGATGGGAAACTATGCGTTCTTTTGGAAGACGCCCTTCGCGAATTTGATATCAAAGAAATTACACATCTTATTACCTAATCTTTACAAAAAAACGATAGCCCATTTTAGAATTGTCAAACCTTTGTTCTAAATTTGTCAACAGCGTGATTAAACCTTTATTCACACGAAGCATCAAAGAACAATAACACACTGCAATCATTGTAGCGGAAAAGGAAAGAACAAATTAAATTCGGATGAAAAAGTTAATACTGTTAATGACTGCAGTAATTTTTGCAGTTACGGGAGCATTCGCTCAGATTCACAAGCCTGTAAAATGGACTGTGGCCAGCAAAAAGTTAAATAACAAGGAAGCTGTAGTTTATGTAAAAGCTACAATCCAAAGTGGATGGCACATTTATTCACAAAATGTGAAAGATGGCGGGCCAATTCCAACTTCTTTCACCTTCGCTAAAGCTGCTGATTATGCACTAGTAGGTAAAACTGCAGAGCCAAAACCAAAAGTAAAACATGAGGATGTATTTAAGATGGATGTTGGTTATTTTACAAACGAGGTAATTTTCCAACAAAAAGTAACTTTAAACAAAGGAACTGCCACAGTTAAAGGTACTGTCGAATGGCAAGCATGTGATGCATCACAATGTCTTCCTCCAGACGAATATGCTTTTGCTGTGACAATCAAATAGTAAAAATGATTCTACACGGATAAATTAATAAGGCGATTCTCATCGCCTTTTTTTATTTTTGACCATAACATCAGAAATTCATACGCATGTTAAAAAACACATTCATTCTACTTTTAATTGCTTTTTTCAGCCTTTCTTTAACTACAGCAACTTTTGCCTCTGCACAAGATAGCTTAACAAATACAGAAGGGCTTCAATTTGAATCATCACCGGATACAGCTACTGCTGTTGAAGCAGTACCTGAGGATCTAAATTTTACAGCTTCACCTGACACGATGGTTAGTCAAGATAGCAGTAAAATAGTTCCAGCTAAGGCAAACGCTTCCTCCGGAAATCAAGAATCAGGAAAAAAATCACTTTGGAGTATCTTTATTGCTGGATTAGTTGGCGGCTTCGCAGCATTGCTCATGCCTTGTATATTTCCAATGCTCCCACTTACCGTAAGCTATTTTACAAAACAGGCCGGAAGCCGCGCAAGCGGTATCAGCAAGGCACTCTTATATGGTCTCTTCATTATTGTGATCTACGTCGCTCTAGGAATGATTATTACGATTGCCTTCGGTTCGGATGCGTTGAATGCTTTATCGACAAATGGGGTATTTAATTTCCTATTCTTTCTGTTATTGGTTGTTTTTGCCGCGTCCTTTTTTGGCGCTTTTGAAATTACGTTGCCAAGTTCTTTCGTCAATAAAATGGATGCCAAATCCGACAAAGGCGGTCTTGTAGGACTTTTCTTTATGGCATTCAGCCTTTCACTGGTATCTTTCTCCTGTACTGGCCCCATTATTGGCACCTTACTGGTCGAAGCGGCCTCAAAAGGAGAACGCTTAGGTCCCGCAATCGGTATGCTCGGTTTTTCTATAGCACTTGCAATTCCATTTGGTTTATTTGCGATGTTCCCTTCGATGTTAAAATCCCTCCCAAAATCTGGCGGCTGGCTAAATTCGGTGAAGGTTGTACTTGGCTTCTTAGAGCTCGCACTAGCGCTGAAATTCTTATCAAATGTAGATTTGGCTTACCATTGGAATTGGCTGGATCGAGAAGTGTTCTTATCGCTATGGATTGCCATTTTTAGTATGATGGGCTTATATCTTATTGGAAAGATCAAGTTTTCACATGACAGCGAATTAAAATTCCTCTCTGTACCGAGAACTATTCTCGCTATCATTGTATTTTCCTTTGTTATCTATATGGTACCGGGACTGTGGGGAGCTCCCCTAAAATCGATTTCAGCCTTCTTGCCACCTTCGGCAACACAGGACTTTGACCTGTCGGCAGGAATAGCAGCCGCTCCTTCACACAATGATGGTAAGGTTAAAAAATACGCGGAGATTTTTCACGAACGTGGTACACCAAAAGGATTTGATCCATACTACGATTATGATCAAGCCTTGGAAACAGCAAAAGAACTGAATAAACCGGTATTGATAGATTTTACAGGCTGGAATTGTGTCAATTGCCGAAAAATGGAAGCAAATGTATGGACTGATCCTGCGGTTGCCAAGCTCTTGAAAGAGGAATTTATTATGGCTGAATTATTTGTTGATGATAAAACAGAATTACCTGCAAACGAACAATTCGTTTCAAAATATAGTGGTAAAAAAATCAAAACCATAGGTAATAAAAACAGTGATTTCCAAGCCTCAGCTTTCGACAGCAATTCGCAACCACTCTATGTCATCGTCGATGCATCAGGAACAGTATTGGTTCCAAAAACCGGTGCAAACTATAATGTAGCAGAGTATACTGCGTTTTTACAGAGCGGAATTGACGCCTTTAAGGCAAAAAAATAGTCTGTATACGCTGGAGATATCCGTATTGAATGATACATGAGAAAAAGCAATTATTAAATTTGCATTATCTTTAGCTCACGCTTAGGTGAATTGCACTTAAAAAAGCTCTTGCTTGTTCTTAATAGCGTTATCGGCGACTTCCAATAACGGAAATATAATTGTATATACGCTTAAAAATAGCTAAGTTTGAGTACGTATGAGTAACATTAAAAAAATTGCTGTTTTGACATCTGGAGGAGATGCTCCAGGAATGAATGCTGGTATCCGTGCTGTTGTTAGAGCGGGTATCTACAATAATCTGGAAGTATTTGGCGTACGCAGAGGTTATGATGGTCTAGTTAATGGTGAGATCATCCCTATGGATGCTAAATCTGTAGCCAATATCATACAACGTGGTGGTACTATCCTAAAAACAGCCCGTAGCGAGGCCTTCAAAACTATTGAAGGACGTAAACAGGCTTATGAAAATTTACGCAGCCACGGTATTGATGCCATGGTTGTCATCGGTGGCGACGGTACATTTACTGGCGCATCCAAATTTATAGAAGAATTCGATTTTCCGATCATCGGTCTTCCGGGCACAATTGATAACGATTTGGCCGGCACAGACTTTACGATTGGTTATGATACAGCCATTAATACCGTTATCCAAGCCGTAGACAAAATTCGCGACACCGCCGAGTCTCATGATAGACTTTTTGTGATCGAAGTGATGGGTCGCGACTCTGGGCTTATCGCCGTTCGTTCTGGTATCAGTACCGGTGCCGAAGCAGTTCTGGTTCCTGAGTTCGAGGTAGACTATGATGCGATCATGAAAAGACTTGACAAATCCCGTAAAAATAAATCATCCCGCATTATTATTGTTGCTGAAGGTGACAAAGAAGGCGGCATGGTTGTTTCGGAAAAAATCAAGGAAAATTTCCCGCATTACGATGTTAGATTATCAATTTTAGGACATATTCAACGCGGCGGAAGCCCAACATGTATGGATCGCGTGTTAGCCAGCAGGCTTGGAGTTGCATCCGTAGAGGCTTTACTACAAGGTCGCAGGGGTGAAATGGCCGGACTGATTTGCAGTGAAGTAAGATTCACTCCTTTTAAGAGCGCCATCAAGCATAACGTAAAAATGAATGAAGATCTGCTTCGTATCATTGAAATCCTTTCTTTGTAAGTGATATAAGTTATTCTTAACTAACAATAAAAAAAGAGTATACATTGTGATGTATACTCTTTTTTTATTGACTTCCGTTACTAGATTGTCCAAATTCTTTGGTTAAGGTCTGACACCCAAACTGTCATGTGACATAAAGCCCCAATAGTACCATATCCTGCACAGTTGTTATTTAAGCAAATTATTGAGGTACTCTTCAGATACCGGAGGCAACTGAATGGCTTGGCCTGCTTTCGCCATCGAGTCAGCAAAGTGATTCGTGTTGCTGATTGCCTGTTCATAGGCCTTAACAACCTGTTCCGATAAATGCAATACCTTAGGATCTTTAAGATCAACACGGTATTGATTATTTTCCAGTGTAACATGCTGATAAAAACGATATGCAGCAGCTTTTAGTTGGCCCAGCTCCTGTTGCGACAATTGATCTATTCTGGCATTAGGCGGCAGCGTAACATCGATAAAAGTCGTGTCTTTAGCCAATTGATCAATAGCGTGATCCAAAGGAATAGCGTGCAATGCCTCTAGGTTGACAACGGGAATCCCCTTATCCTGATCGCCACTGCAGGAAGCAATCACACTCCCTAGAAATATGCTTAGAATTACTGTTTTATTCATCTTTATAATTTTTATTACCACAATAGCATTAGAAATCCAATTGCTCAACTTGTTTAAAACCCAGGATTCATCACCCCTTAGTTGGGCTGTACATGAGGATATAGTAGTTCCATGTAATCATTCGCTATAGCAACAGGCGAAGTTAGTGAATTCCTTCTATGTTATCACAGCCGCTAGCGCAGTAACGTTGAAAGCGCAATTAGGACAACATGATTAATAAGAAACCCCTAATTGTAGGCTCAGTTCACCTGAGTATAACAATTAGGGGTTATTCAAATGCCTAATGGCGGTTATATACCGATTTATTTTAGCAATTCAGCTAACTTAGCCTCCAAAGCTTCACCTCTTAAATTTGATGCGACAATTTTACCGGAAGGATCAATGAGGAAGTTTTGCGGAATACCACGTACTTCGTACAACTTAACCGGAGCCGATTTCCAACCCTGTAGGTCCGAAACGTGTGGCCATTGTTGTAAATTATCATCATGGATAGCTTTCACCCAGGCATCTTTTTTACCCGGATTGTCTAAAGAAACACCAAACACGGTAAATCCTTTATCTTTGAATTTATTGAAAGCCGCAACGACGTTCGGGTTCTCATGGCGACAAGGGCCACACCAGCT
Source organism: Sphingobacterium paramultivorum (assembly GCF_014109745.1). Classification (NCBI taxonomy): domain Bacteria; kingdom Pseudomonadati; phylum Bacteroidota; class Sphingobacteriia; order Sphingobacteriales; family Sphingobacteriaceae; genus Sphingobacterium; species Sphingobacterium paramultivorum. The sequence goes on along the minus strand of NZ_CP058555.1, from coordinate 5,180,832 downwards.
TGCCCAAAAATCCAATAAAACATATTTACCTCTTAAAGAAGATAAGGAGATATTTTTTCCTGTTGTGTCTGGCAATGTAAAGTCAGGCGCTACCGAACCAACAGCCACTGCTTTCAATTTCTGGATACGCTCAGCCAATTCCTTCCCTTTTTCAGAATTTTTCAATTCAGGAGACAATTTCTCAAAAGAAGTCACATATTCATTGACGTTCTCACCGCTGACATTCTCAGACAACAAATCCAACGTATACCAGCTTTTTGGGTTTTTGTTAATAAATTCAGCATCTGCTTTTTCCATTTTTTCGGAAATCTCACCAGCCTGTTTTTGCAGACCTTCGATGAATTTAGGATCCTGTTTTTGAGTCTCCGAAGCAGCATAATATTGTTGGTTCAACGCCTCGAACGCATCTGCATGAGGTTTCACAAAAGCCTTGTATTGCGTCAGATCATCATTGAGCGCTGTACCCGAGACGGTTGCATTTTTGAATCCTTTGGTTGCATCGACTTTGATAACTCCTTTAGAAAGATACAGCTGTGCTGTTTCAGGCTGCTTTTGACTATTTCTAAGTTCAGCGAAAGATAAGCCCTCCGGTGAATAGATCATCATACCCTTCGTTGGCGAAGCCACCTGTCCATTGAACTTAAACTCACCTTTTACAACCGTTGCTGAATCTGTTTGGCGAGTTCCATTGGCAGCATATTGCATAAACACTTTCGCTTTGTCCGACGTCGTGTTTACCTTTCCTGTAACCGTGTAGCTTTCTTGTGCCATTAACAAGGCTGGTAAAAAGCTTAAACCCATTAATATTCCCTTTTTCATAATTATATACTTCCCATAAATGTAAAACATTTCCGTTTCACTGTCCTCCTATTTAACATTATTTAGCAAAGTTGTTACCAACGTCCTGAAGCACCGCCACCGCCAAAATCACCGCCACCGAAACCGCCAAAACCGCCACCTGAGCCGCCGCCGAAGCCACCGCCACCACCACCACCTCGGCCGCCAAGACCATTCAGCAATGTCCACCAAAAGATATCAGAAGCGCCACGTCCATTCATCACACGACCACCACCACCACCTCCACCGCGGCCACCGCGATTGGAGAAAATAACAATCAAGAATATCACAATAATAATGACAAACATCACCGAACCTGATCCCTTTCCTTTCGGTTGTTTTGGATCAGCTTTGTATTCTCCTTTTGTGTAGGAAATTAGGGAACTGGTTGCATCGTCGACTCCTTTGTAGTAATCTCCTTGACGAAAAGCCGGTTTGATATCATTTTCAATAATACGATATGCAATGGCATCGGGGACAGCCCCCTCTATACCATAACCTGTTTGAATGGTCACCGCACGATCTCCCAGCGCTACCAACAACAGAATACCGTTATTATACTTTTTATTCCCAATACCCCATTTTTTCGCTAAACGGACTGCATAATCAGAAATATCATAGCCGCCGGTAGAATTCATCATAACCACTGCAATCTGCGTAGATGCAGAATCCTCAAATGCCAATAGCTTCTGCTCCAATAATTGCTTCTGACTTGCTGTCAATGTGTTTGTATAATCATTGACAAGTCTGTTTGATGTTTCTGGGAAATCTTGACCCAATACTGTGGCTATCGACAGCATACAAAGCAACATAGCCATAGCAGGGATTCGAATCCGAGAAAATAATCTCGATACAAATTTCATCCTATTATTCTCTTTTATTCATTTTTATTTGCCTTAAGCAGCTTTCATGCTCCTAATGGCGTTCGGTGAATCCCGAAGTCGGGTTTATCACAATTTTTATCAATCTATTTGCGAGACAGGCAATAGCAGCTCGGGGTTCTTGCTGGCCACTTAACAATTAACGGTCTCCAAAAACAATATCATTTGGAAGCTCATTGATGTCATCGTGTTCACGCGGAAAGAATTTCGCCAATTGTTTACCCGCATGCTCGATCCCTTTGACCAAGCCCTCAACAATGCGATCCACCCGAAACTCCGCCACCATAAGATCTTTGGTACTATTCCAAAAATCACTTTCTACACGTTGATGGATTCCCTTATCGCCGATAATGGAAAATTTATGGTCTTCAAGCGCGATATAGATAAGAACACCGTTTTTCAACGTGGTCTTATGCATGCCCAATTTGGAAAAATAATGTGTTGCACGATCATGTACCTCGTCGGGGCAATGATTTTCTACCACTACACGAATCTCACCAGAAGTCTCATTTTCAGCCACATTAATGGCGTGAACGATCTTCTCTTGTTCTTCAGAATTTAATGCCATAGTCTGTATAAGTTTGCACTCCAAAACCAAATTACCAAACGGTATTCCTGATTCAAAGTATCTAAAACTAGTTAAAACACGATAAAAAAATGGATGATGTGCTTCTACGAAAGCCGCATCATCCATCGTCCTGTTCATTACTAATAATTTACTATTAGAATGATACCGTTGGCGCTTTATCCGAACCAGGGGCCGCAGTAAATGTACCTTTTGCCTTAAATCCGAACATACCCGCCATTAAATTATTCGGGAAGCTACGTACGGTGGTATTGTATTGCTGTACCGCTTCATTGTAAGATCTACGTTCTGTTGAAATACGGTTTTCAGTACCTTCCAACTGTGCTTGTAATTCCAAAAAGTTCTGATTTGCCTTCAAATCAGGATAAGCTTCAACCGACGCTAAAAGTCGACTCAACGAACCGCTGAATTCATCCTGAACTTTTTGAAACTTGGCAATATTCTCCTCAGACAAATCATCGGCATTAATCGTCACCGAAGTTGCTTTAGCTCTCGCCTCTACAACGGCTGTCAATGTACTTTCTTCGTGCTTTGCCGCTCCTTTTACCGTATTAACCAAATTTGGAACTAGATCCGCACGACGTTGATACGCATTTTCAACTTGTGCCCATTTTCCTTTAACATTCTCATCTTGTGAGACCATCGTATTGTAGCCACAGGAGTTTAATGATACTAATGCAAATAAACCACATAGGGCGACCAAAAATCTTTTAATTTTCATTGTTCAAAGAATTAAATACTATTCAAATTATACGGTTACACTATCAAAGCATATACCAAGCTCTTACTAAGATAAGAATATTTTTATTTCCAAATCTCCAAATAGCCAATATTCATTAACTTTGTCTCGGTTTTGGGATAAAAACCCAGCCCTCATACTATGCAAAAAGAAATCGAAATTGCGATACTTCCAGAAAGGATCGAGGACGAACAGTACATTATACAGCAGGGCATAAAAGCTTTACGCGTTCAACCCCAGCAAATCAAAGGTTATAAAATCCGGAAACGTTCAATTGATGCCCGAAGCAAGCAGGTGGTCTACCGGGCAAGGGTTATCTACTATATCGATGAACTGCCTGTTCCTGAAATCTACGAAAATAATTTCAAGTCTGTCAAAGACGGAAAATCCGTTATTATTATTGGAGCAGGCCCTGCCGGCATATTTGCGGCTATCCGCTGCATTGAGCGTGGGCTCAAACCAATTGTAATCGAACGCGGTAAGAAAGTACAGGACCGTAGACGCGATCTAGCAAAGCTGAACCGAGAAGGCATCGTAAATCCCGAATCAAACTACTGTTTTGGTGAAGGTGGAGCCGGAACTTACTCCGACGGGAAACTATATACACGTTCCAATAAAAGAGGTGATGTAGACAAAGTGCTCAATCTTTTTGTCTCCCATGGTGCTACGACAGATATTCTAGTCAATGCACGGCCACATATTGGTACAAATAAACTGCCGCATATTATTGAAGCAATGCGCGAGAGTGTTCTTGAATTTGGGGGCGAATTTCATTTTGACCAACGTGTCGACGACATTTTAGAATCTTTCGGTCATGTGCGCGGGGTCAAGTTAGCCAGTGGCGAAGAAATTAAGGCCGATCACGTCATCGTAGCAACAGGACACTCTGCACGGGACATCTTTGAGCTTTTTCACCGTAATAACTGGCTGATCGAAGCCAAAGCCTTTGCATTGGGGGTGCGCATCGAACATCCGCAGTCAATCATTGATCAGGCGCAATACCATTGTCAGGTTAGAAGCGAGCATTTACCCCCTGCATATTATAGTTTGGTTGAACAGGTTAATGACCGTGGGGTATTTTCATTCTGCATGTGCCCAGGTGGCGTTATCGCTCCCTGTGCAACAGATTTAGATGAAATTGTTGTCAACGGATGGTCCCCATCCAAACGAAACAATCCGCACGCCAATTCAGGCACCGTTATTCAGATTAACCTTGAGGACGTTGCCAATGCACATAAGGATCCTTTTGCATTACTTAATTTTCAGAAAGAGATCGAGCGAAAGGCTTTTGCCGTAGGTGGTGGTAAACTCGTTGCTCCGGCACAACGTATGGTCGACTTTGTCGAAGGACGTGTGTCTATGGATCTGCCAGAAAACTCTTACAAACCCGGAACAGCATCTGCAGATCTCACCGAAGTGCTACCTGCTTTTGTTCACGAAGCATTACGCGGTGCATTGCCAATCTTTGGCAAAAAGATGAAGGGGTATTATACCAATGAAGCCATTTTAGTTGGTGTAGAATCACGGACATCTTCACCGATTCGGATTCCTAGAAATAAAGAAGATTTACAACACCCTCAGGTCAAAGGACTTTACCCTTGTGGTGAGGGTGCAGGTTATGCCGGAGGTATCATTTCAGCGGCTATAGACGGTATTAATTGTGTTGATGCGATCAATTTAAGTTAACATTTTTTGTTTTTTCTCTTGCAGAATACGAATAAATGCCTTACTTTTGTAGCATCAACGCGAAAGTAGCTCAGTTGGTAGAGCACAACCTTGCCAAGGTTGGGGTCGCGAGTTCGAATCTCGTCTTTCGCTCTAAAAAAGCTTCCAAAATTTGGAAGCTTTTTCTGTTTTATAGCATTATACTTTCTTTCTTGCCAGCCTCCTAATTGGAGCATTGAAAAAAGATAATATCCCAATATCCTAATATAAAGAGGCCCTCCTATCTATTTTTCGATAGAGATCTTAACAAGAGAAAAAGCGAACACGCTATAAAACCCAAGGTTTGTAAGCGTAAGTTGTATATAAAGACATGTACATGGTCGCACAAAACTACAAACAGGTACCGTAGATCCAATTGTTTCTATAAAAAATGGCGTTCACCGTATCGGTAAACGCCATATTTAAAAGTATATGATCCTAAATGGATTTAATTTGTTCTTAGGCTTTCTTCTACAAGCTCTTCAACATATTTGCGAACAACTTCATTAGAGAAACGTGTCGTTACGTCAAATGCAAATGCATGTACCAATAGGATACGTGCAGACTCTTCACCAATTCCTCTTGCTCTCAAATAAAATAAGGCTTCATTATCAAACTGACCGATGGTACATCCGTGTGAACATTTTACGTCATCTGCAAAGATCTCCAATTGTGGCTTGGTGTAAACCGCCGAATTGTCCGACATCAACATATTATTGTTCTGTTGAAAAGCATTTGTTTTTTGAGCATCCTCACGCACAAAGATTTTTCCATTGAAAACCGCAATGGACTTGTCCTGTGTAATATTTTTATACCATTCGTAAGACTCACAATGTGGCTTAAGGTGGTCTACAATGGTATGATTATCGACCAATTGATCACCTGCAGTTAAGTTGATTCCATATAAATGGCTCTCCACATGTGCTGCATCCAAGCGAACATTGATATTGTTACGGATAAAAGAAGCGCCAGGAAAATTACAGTTGTAATTATTATAAAGGCTATCTTTTTCTTGGTATACCTCTGTATGATTAAAGTAACGGCTTACAGATTCTGCGAGCTGTAAATAATAATGTTGTACTTTAGCGTTCTCTTTGACGATAATCTCAGAGACCTTATTGTGTACATTATTTGCAGTACCTTCTGCAGTGATAAAGCTTTCGATCAATTCAAACTCAGCATTTGGCTCGACAACGATCAAATTGCGTGTTTGTGCAAAGAAATCCTCTTTCCCTGTAGCGACATGAATAATCTGTATTGGTTTATCAAGTACAACTCCCTTTTTCAAATGTATAAAAACACCATTTGTAAAAGCAGCCGTATTCAATGCGACCATAATATTGTCTGACTTATCCGCATATTTAGCAAAATGGCTCTCGAATGCAGGCTCTGAAGTGGCTTCATCCATTGGAATAACCGTCAGTCCCTTCACATTTTCTAATTCACTTACCGCTAACACATACTGACCATTCACCAAGATAATACGGTAGGCATCCAATTGAGGAATCTCCCCTGCACTAAAGTCTAAGCCTTCGATATCCACATCGACATCAAGCGCATAAGGCTTATTGATAATACTGTGGATGTTTGTATATTTCCATTCTTCATTCTTAACGGTGGGAAAGCCTGCTGCTTCGAAACGCTCGAATGCAAGTTGGCGGGCCTCCACGAAAAACGAAGGTTCGTCTGAAACGCCCTGCTCTTTGAAAGCTCCCAACACTTGTTGAAGTAATGATTCTGAAACTAATGTACTCATGTTATTTTTTAATCAAATCGCCAAAATTCTCTTCCAATCCTATTTACTCAGGTAAAAGATTAGGCGTTTTGTGTATCATATTCTTTTAACCAATCGTATCCTTTTTCTTCGAGCTCCAAAGCCAATTCTTTAGGTCCCGATTTCACGATACGGCCATTGTACAATACGTGAACAAAATCTGGAACGATATAATCCAACAAACGTTGGTAGTGTGTAATAACAATAAAAGCATTGTCTTTAGAGCGCAATTGATTCACGCCATTTGCAACGATACGAAGTGCATCGATATCCAAACCAGAATCTGTCTCATCCAAAATAGATAATTTCGGATTCAACATCGCTAATTGAAAAATTTCGTTACGCTTTTTCTCACCACCGGAGAATCCTTCATTTAAAGAACGGTTAGCCAAATTAGCCGAAAACTCAACCAATTTTTGCTTGTCTTTTACCATTTGCAAAAATTCCTTCGCTTCCATTGGAGGAAGGCCTTTATACTCACGAATATCATTTACAGCTGTTTTCAAGAAATTGATATTCGATACGCCCGGAATCTCAACAGGATATTGAAAAGCCAAAAACAGCCCTTCACGTGCGCGGTCCTCAGGTGAAAGATCCAATAAATCTACACCGTCCAATAGTGCAGAACCTTCACTTACTTCATATGATTCACGTCCTGCCAATACATTACCTAATGTACTTTTACCAGCACCATTTGGTCCCATAATCGCATGAACTTCTCCAGCTTTTACTTCTAGGTTTAACCCTTTTAATATTTGTTTGTCTTCTACAGACGCATGTAAATTTTTAATGCTTAACATTTTATTCGTATTGAGTATGGTGTAATGTAGCGTCATAAACTACATTCCCAATGATTTTTTATCTATCCTACTGAACCTTCTAATGAAATTGCCAATAATTTTTGAGCCTCTACAGCAAACTCCATCGGCAATTGATTTAATACTTCCTTTGCATACCCGTTGACAATTAAACCAACAGCTTTCTCAGAATCGATCCCACGTTGATTCAAATAGAATACTTGGTCCTCACCGATTTTGGAAGTAGTCGCCTCATGCTCTAATTTGGCTGTCTTATTTCTATTTTCGATATAAGGGAATGTATGTGCCCCACATTTATCGCCGATCAATAAGGAGTCACATTGTGTAAAGTTACGTGAGTTGTCTGCATTTGGACCGATTTTCACTAAACCTCTATAACTGTTGTGGCTCTTACCGGCAGAGATACCTTTAGAAATAATTTTAGATTTCGTGTTTTTACCCAAATGAACCATCTTCGTTCCTGTATCAGCTACCTGATAATTACGTGTCATGGCTACAGAGTAAAACTCGCCAATAGAGTTATCACCCTTTAAAATCACTCCGGGGTATTTCCATGTAATTGCAGAACCAGTTTCTACCTGTGTCCAGGAGATTTTACTGTTATCACCCTTACAGATTCCACGCTTGGTTACAAAGTTATAAATACCACCTTTTCCATCTTTATCACCAGGGTACCAGTTTTGCACGGTAGAATATTTAATATCAGCATCGCGTTCGGCAATCAATTCAACCACTGCAGCATGCAGCTGGTTTTCATCACGCATAGGTGCAGTACATCCCTCCAAATAAGAAACATAAGCGCCCTCATCTGCAATGATCAACGTGCGTTCAAATTGTCCGGTATTCTGTGCATTGATACGGAAATAGGTAGATAATTCCATTGGACATCTAACGCCTTTTGGAACGTAAACAAAGGATCCATCCGAAAACACTGCAGAATTCAACGCTGCATAAATGTTATCTGTCTGTGGAACTACTGTACCCAAATATTTTTTCACCAGGTCAGGATGCTCTTGCACAGCCTCACCAAATGAACAGAAAATAACACCTTGTTCTTTTAATTTCTCACGAAACGTTGTTTTGACAGATACCGAGTCAAAGACAGCATCTACCGCCACAACTCCTGCCAATATTTTTTGCTCATCCAAAGGAATCCCCAATTTTTCAAAGGTAGCAATCAACTCAGGGTCAACTTCATCAATCGAATTAAGCTGTGGTTTTGCTTTCGGGGCTGCATAGTAGGAAATCTCTTGAAAATCAATTTCAGGAGCTTTGAAATTCTGCCAAGTAGGCATTCTTAACGTCAAGAAATGACGGAAAGCTTTTAATCTCCATTCCAATAGCCATTCAGGTTCATTCTTTTTTGCCGAAATAAAACGAACCGTATCCTCAGTAAGGCCTTTGGCTGCAATTTCCATCTCGATATCTGTCGTGAACCCGTATTTATATTCTTCGAGCTCCAGCTCTTTTAACAAATCGTCGTCTTTAGTACTCATATTGCGCTCTCACGGTTTAACTAATTTGGGAGGGCTTCACCTCCGCACCTATCGAACTGCAAAGTTACAATTTCAAAGCCAATAAAACAGCATTTAATAGCACGATACGAAGGCCTTTTTAATAAAAAAATGACATTTATCACTCCATTTCATTAAAATGAGCACATTTCAATCGATTATGACAGTCAAATGATTTTACATCGATTAAAATTATAACTAAACAATCATAATATAGCTAAAATCTATTAATCATCAATAATTTTGTATATTTTTAAATTTCCAAATATAATTTTGTATATTTACAAATACTATTGATTATTAAGACTTAAGATATGCCCTTTGCACCGGATAAAACAGATTTAAAAATTCTTAAACTATTACAAGAGAATGGTCGTATAACTAATTTGCAACTAGCATCTAGCATCGGACTATCTCCCGCACCAACTTTAGAGCGTGTGCGAAAACTGGAAAACTCTGGCTTCATCAAAAGTTACCATGCTTTTGTAGACGAGGAGAAACTGGGACTCGGAATAAAATCGTTTATCCAGATCTCACTCGATTTCCATACACATAACGCTATCCCTGAGTTTGTTGCTGCTGTCAAAATGATACCCGAGGTGACCGAATGCCACCACGTCACAGGCAATTGTGATTTCATCCTCAAGGTTTACGTAAAAGATATCAAAGCTTATGAAGGCGTCATCATGGAAAAAATCTCCAAAATACCTTTTGTAAAGACATTCCAAACCATGATGATTATGTCAACCAGCAAAAAAGAACCAATTATTCCTTTAGAATATTAAGCGAATAGAATATTAAGCGAAGGAATAAGCCCAATCAAAAATATCATTACCGGAATCTCGCTTTTGGACGTATTTGCTCCATGCGACGATCACCGGCAATGATGTTTATTTAACTCAAGACAAAACTTAAACCAGGCGCCAATCAATTGGGTCTTTACCATGTTCCATCAAATATTGGTTTGCGCGTGAAAAATGCTTACTACCAAAAAAACCACGATAGACAGACAACGGTGAGGGATGAACCGCCATTAGTATAAGATGCTTCTTAGCATCAATAAGCACACTTTTCTTTTGGGCATAACTTCCCCACAACAGAAATACCACATGTTCACAACGCTCCGAAATGGCATGAATAATACTATCTGTAAAAATCTCCCAACCTTTCTTCTGATGTGAACCAGCTAAATGCGCCTGTACTGTCAATGTCGCATTCAACAACAACACCCCCTGCTTGGCCCAATACGTCAAATCGCCAGCATGCGGCTCAACAAAACCGGGTATATCGTCTTGTAATTCCTTAAAGATATTTTTTAAGGATGGCGGCAAAGCAATCCCTTCTGGCACAGAGAAAGACAAGCCGTGCGCCTGCCCATCATTATGGTAAGGATCCTGCCCCAATATAACTACTTTTACCTGATCCAATGGCGTCAGCTTAAAAGCATTCATCACTAGATCTGCCGGTGGAAACACTTTCGTTTTCTGCCGCTCTTCTTGCACAAAAGTAGACAGCTGTTTCATATAAGGCTGACCAAACAAAGGCTTTAGCACAGGAGCCCAAGAATCATCGTATTGCTTTTCCATACCCCAAACATAGATAAAGTTGCATATAAAGGCAAATTTATCCACATAAGCTCTTCTTAAGGGACTACAGCAAAAAACACGAGCACATCTCGTTTATCCATATCCTCTTCAGGGGAAAAACACATTTTTACAAAATAACCACCTGAACGAGTTGCTTAAACGGTGAAATTAACGGATATTTGCAGAATTAAATTGAATACAAATATTTTAAACAAAGATTTATGTCAAATCTCGTTAGAATCATTATTTGCAGTGCATTGCTTATCGGAACAGTTGCCTTATTCTGGACCGGAAATTGGGGATGGGGAATCTTAGGTATCTTGATCACGATCTTAGGTTTTGTTACTGTATTTTTCCACGAATATATGCTGATTGCGCAATGGTATATGCGTAAACAAAATATGGCCGCAGCTGAAAAATGGCTACGTAAAATCACCAACTACGAAAAGCAATTGATCCCACAACAGCACGGTTACTACAATATGCTGATCGGATTGATCGAATCACAACGTGCACCTATGCAATCCGAAAAATATTTTAAGAAAGCATTGGCATTGGGTCTACATATGGACCATAATATCGCCTTAGCAAAATTGAGCCTAGCCGGTGTAGCCATGGCTAAGCGCAATAAGCGTGAAGCCGAAAAACTTCTTCAAGAAGCTAAAAAAGCAGATAAAAATAAATTATTAGCTGATCAGATCAAAATGATGAAAGACCAGATGGGCATGATGGACAAACAGCAGATCAGATACAATCGATAATATTGAATAATCAAAAAAAGCTTCGAAGTATAACTTCGAAGCTTTTTTTGTCAAGAGCCAAAATCTATTATTTCTTTAATGAAATAGGAACTTCCAAAAATTCACCCTCCTCTGTACTGCTCTCAAATACCAGTTTAATCATAACCGGCTTATCCGTTTTCTTCCAATCCTTTACAATCACCTGTATATCCACAGGCTTATCTTCTTCCAGCAAATAGTGCAGATAATTCTGCTTATCTTCAAATTTAACCAAAACATTTCCCATCTGAATCATTGAAAAGAAATGGGGCTGTTTCTTCTGATCCAACACTTGGGTGGAAAAGGTGTTCATTTTATATTCCCGCGGATCGGTACTATAAGATGTCGCAAACAAATTGATCACCAATTCATTCTTACCCTCATCGAAGTGAAATTCCTTTACATCGAATTGAATATCGTCAACAACCAGCAATGAATCTGCTGACTGAGCCTTTACAAGCCCACCTCCAAGAAAGAGCATCAAGACAACAACATATCTAAAAAAAACATTCATATCATATTACTTAAAAAAGCCACGAAGACCGTGGCTTTGACTATTATTGTGTTATCGTTTCAAAATTACGCCCGCAACCGATCGGCAGATCGGATTAACTTTTCATCTTTACGTACTCCACCCATAGCTAACGCACAGAAAATAATCGAAATTGGCAACAAAAAGAAACCTACCCCGATATTCCCGGCACCTAAAAACTGGCTCACGGTAGCAAGATGAGTACTTGCAGAAGAGTATAACCAGATTGCAAATAAGATGATCGCCACAATCTCTACCCATATAAGCAAAAGTTGAACTTTACGCTTTTTAAATTTAAATATCGTAAATAGCGGAAGCCCTCCCAATAACACGGTCACCACAGTCTGGAGAATATAACCAAATCCCCCCTCATGTACCGACTGGCCAGCAGCAACACTATACACACCAGTCACCTTCACATTTTTTCCTAAACCCACTAAATCGCTATAATTAACATAGGGAAATAGAAACAAGCCGAATATGACTAATCCTGCTATCAGCAAATAAACAGTTTGGATACGTTGAATCATAGTTTAATTTTTGTATATCAACAAACTTAGATAAATTGATTTTTATATGCAATATAATTGCGACCGAAAAAACAATCAACCTTACAACTCATTAAACACAAAAACAATCAAACCTTACATTTTGTTGTATTTTTTTACATCATACCAAATGGCTTCTTTTTAGAAAGCTTTATCTTTGCGAAAAAAAAATACCATGTTATACATATACGGAGCAACCGCTCATGCTAAAACTGCGGTAGATGTAGCAGAAGATTTAGCGATTGAAATTGGCGGTCTTATTGACAAATCGCTACTAATTGAAGATGTATTTGATTACGAGGTTCAACTTCATCATGAATCAAAAGGCACGGAAGAAAATTTCTTTGTCGCAGTCAAGAATCCTGGTCTTCGCCAAAGGATTGTGTCAGAAAACACAAACTGGAACTTCCAGACCCTCATCCATCCTAAAGCCTACGTATCAAAAAGAGCCGAAATTGGTGAAGGCACCATTATTCTCCCTGGCGCTTCGATCGCTCCAGATGTACAAATAGGCAACCACTGCGTTATTGCCAGTTCCGCCGTTATCGAAAGTAATACCATAATTGAAGATTTTGTCAACATCGGACCAAATGTCTCGATCGGAGCAAACGTTCTAGTAGGCCGCGGTTCAGAAATTAAAGCAAATACACGTATCGAAGACGAAGAAACTATCCCAAAAGAAAGTATAATCGCTTAATTAAATCCCCGCGGAATGAAACTGCAAATCGTATAGTTTTTTATAATAACCATCAAAAGATAGCAATTCCTGATGCGTTCCGATTTCCTTGATTTCGCCTTTATCCAACACAATAATCTTGTCCGCCTTCTGAATGGTGGACAAGCGGTGGGCAATAACAATCGATGTTCTTCCTTTCATGAGGTTATCAATTGCATGTTGGATCATTTCTTCCGTTTCGGTATCTACCGAAGAAGTCGCTTCGTCCAAAATAAGAATCCGAGGATCGTGTACCAAAGCCCGTATAAAAGAAATCAATTGTGCCTGCCCCGCAGATAAGGTTGCTCCCCGCTCTTTCACATCATAATCATAGCCCCCAGGCAGTCGCATAATAAAATCATGCGCGCCCACTTCTTTTGCTGCCTCGATTACCTGTTCTCTAGATATCCCAGGATCACCCAATGTGATATTATTGATGACGCTATCCGAGAAGAGGAATACATCCTGCAATACCGTCGAAATGGTATTTCTCAGATAATCGAGATCATAATCCCGGATATTACGGCCATCCAATAGAATTTCACCTTTATTGATTTCATAAAAACGGCTCAGAATATTAATTGTAGAAGATTTTCCGGCACCAGTAGCCCCAACTAAAGCTAGAGTCTCGCCCGGATTAACTTTAAAGTTAACATCCTTTAGAACCCAGTTCTCCTCATTATAGGCGAACCAAACATCGCGAAACACAATCTCCCCTTTGATGTGTGCAGGTTCCAACGTCCCCAAATTTGGTGTCTTTTCATCGGTGTCCAAAACTTCAAAAATACGTTCAGCGCTCACCATACCCATTTGAAGTGTATTGAATTTGTCAATAAGTTCCCGAATGGGCCTAAAGATCATATTGATATACATGATAAAGGCCACAACTACACCCGGAGAGATCACATCACCCATAATTTGTTTGGAACCAAACCACACCAATAATCCCAAAGCAATGGCCATGATAATTTCCAAAACAGGAAAAAAGATAGAGAAGTACCAATTGGTTCGAATATGTGCATTTCGATGTTGTGCATTAATTTCTTTAAACTTATCCATTTCCTGCTTTTCACGCGCAAAATATTGGATAATACCGACTCCCGTAATGTGTTCCTGCAAAAAGGTATTTAAATTGGAAACCCATTTCCTCACATCAATAAAAGCAGATTTCATCGCCTCTTTAAAAACGTAAGTTGCCGCTACCATCAAGGGCATGGGTATTAAAACAATCAATGTCAGCTTCCAATCGGAGTAAAACATCACAACCAGAATAACAACCAGCTGCAATAAATCACCGATAATCTGGATCAAGCCCTCAGAAAAAATATTGGAAAGAGTCTCCAGATCAGAAATGGTACGTGTAATCAGTTTTCCCAACGCCGTACGATCAAAATATTTTAGCCTGAGTTGAACAATGTGGTTAAATACCTGAATCCGGATATCGCGGATGACCGACTGCCCCAGGGTATTTGTCATTAGGGTATGGTAATAACGAATCAAGGTTTGCAGAATAACCAATGCCAACATCGCTATCAGCATGAGGGACAAGCCGCTTGTATCGAAGTTTAAAATATAGCTATCTAATGTATGCTGAATTAGCATAGGCAAAGCGGGCGCCACGGCGGCCAACAATATCGTTAGAACGACCGATATCCAAAATGAAACATGGTAGGGCCGCATATAGCGACTCATGCGTTTCACTAAATTGATATCGTAGGTTTTACCAGTTATTTTATCTTGACTCACGTTAAATTCTATATCTATTAAATTCTATATATAAGGATATGCCACTTCTGTTAAATACAAACCATGTGCAGGTACAGAAACACCCGCTTTTCCGCGGTTTTTACTTTGAATAACATCTTGCATAAATGAAACGGACTTGCCTTTTATCCCTATTTCCAACGATGTCCCTACAATGGCACGCACCATATTGCGCAAAAAACGATCTGCAGTTATGTGAAAAACGAGATGTTGTTCAGTATGCCATACCCACTCGGCTCTACGAATATCGCAAATATTTGTAAACACCTGCGTATGAGACTTACTAAAGCATTCGAAATCTTGTTTACCCAATAAGAATTGCGCAGCTTCATTCATCTTTTCAACATCCGGACGATCGCGCATAAAACATGAATAGGGATAGATAAAAGGATCTTTATGAAAATGAAGATGGTATTCATATGATCTTTGTGTCGCATCGAAGCGAGCATGTGCTTCGGGTTCCACTTCGATCAAGCGCTTAACGGCCACATCAAAAGGCAATAAGGCATTGAGCGAATGAATAAAACGATCAGCTTTTTGCAGAATACCCACAGGAGCTGCATCAAAATGCGCATACAATTGCTTAGCATGAACACCTGTATCTGTACGGCCAGCCCCCGTTGTTTCAATGGGCTCCCGCAGCAGCGTTTCAAGCGCTTTATTCAGCACTTCCTGCACGGAAATTGCATTATTCTGAATTTGCCAACCATGATATCCCTGCCCGAAATAGGCTATTTCCAAAAAAAAACGTCTTTTATCCATTATACGCCACAAAGGTACGTTTTTCCAAATGAGCATCATTTCTTCGCGGAACGAATTTGCTCATTTTCATCATTATTTAATCCTTACATGACAAAACTAATTGTTTTGCACTTCCTTTTTACTCGAATCTGCTTGATGAGTAATTCGGTATCCAAAGGCACCAACGCTATAGCAAACTCCTACCATCTTCGCCCTGCGACCACGGTAAGTCCACCGTGAGTCCACGTTGAGTCCACCTTTTTAAGTACATTCAATGCGGGAGCACCATGCTGGCAATATGGTCGCACCCCGAACTTATCCCCTAGTTGTGCATAACACAGGGCTAAAAAGGCTATAGTAAATCGACCAGATTTTCAAAAGCCATGCCGCGTGATGCTTTCAATAAAACTGTGGCATCAGTTATCGGCTTTTCGCTGATTGCTTGTTTTGCTTCGGCAGTAGTTTCATAAAACTCACCACCTTCATACCGATGCGCGAAAAATTCTTTGCCGACAAAAATTTTGCGATCTGCCGGAATAGATCTTACGTTTTCAACAATTTTTTTATGTTCCTCAAATGATTCCGCCCCCAATTCAAACATATCACCTAATACCATAGCTTTCTTATCCGCTTCAATAATCCGGATATTATCCAGCGCAGCGGCCATGCTTGTTGCATTGGCATTATAATAATCGCAGATCAGCGTATTGTGGGCCGTCTTCATAATCTGCGAGCGATTATTCGTGGGTGTATAGCCTTCAATACCACGATTGATCGCCTCGGAAGAAACGCCAAAATGCAGACCTACTGCAATTGCTGCAAGAAAGTTTTCGGTATTATAAGAGCCTGTTAACTGTGTATCAATTACATAAGATTCGGCCATGCCCTTTTTTTGCCATTCAATTTGCAAAAGGGGATTTGCTTTAAGAAGCTTTCCAATCACGTCATTATCTTCCGAAAAACCATAAGTGACAATGTTAGCTATCTGGCGATCAGAAGCCATTTCTTTAAGGTGTGGATTATCGGCCTGCAAAAATAATACACCTTGATGGTCTTGCAGCCAATCGTATAGCTCACCTTTAGTTTTCTTCACTCCTTCAAAAGACCCAAAACCTTCTAGATGGGCTTTACCAACGTTAGAAATCAAACCATGTGTCGGTTCGGCAATTCCACATAACAAAGCTATTTCCTCCAAATGGTTTGCCCCCATTTCGATGATTGCCAGCTCAATGGAATCATCTATTGCCAATAGTGTTAAGGGAACACCAATATGATTATTCAAATTTCCTTTTGTCGCGTATGCTTTATACTTCTGTGAAACAACGGCATACAATAGTTCCTTCGTAGTCGTTTTTCCATTCGTACCCGTCACCCCAATAATTGGAATATGTAGCTGGTGTCTGTGGTAATTTGCAAGCTGCTGTAGTGTTTTTAAAACATCATCAACAAGAATATACGCTTCTCCTTTTCGGTAGGTCTCTTCATCAATAACAACATATTTAGCGCCCATTTCAAGTGCTTTCTCGGCGAAAGTATTCCCATTGAAATTAGCACCTTTTAAGGCGAAAAAAATACTATCCTTTTCAATTTTACGTGTATCCGTTGTAATATTTGGATACTGCTTATAAATCTGATAGAGCGATTGGATGTCCATGTTGAGAAATTTGTTGAACAAACTTAGAGAAATTGCTTTTTAAATGCAATACAATTGAACTCCATATAGACAATTTAGGACTCTTAATCGTTCTAAACATCCTTTTGTGGCTATATGAACTCAATCAAAGGTATCCAAAACACGCAATATTTCAAGATACAAGTGCACGCTTCATGCCATGGTAGCATGCTAGAATTGTCTTTTCAATCGGTTTGCGCAAACGTGACCGATAACGTTTGCGCATTTATTTTGATGGATTTCCTTTAAGGAAGGCTTTAATATTGGTAATTTCATTGACCAATTAAACAATTTGGAATGCGAACGATCATACTTTCCTTTTTTTTAATTCCTTTTTTTCTTTTTGCTGCGGAAGTAAAGAGTTATGATTTTGTCGTGGCAAAAGATGGTACGGGAAATTTCACAACAATTCAAGACGCCATTGATGCTGTCCCTGATTTTCGAAAAAAGGAAACGGAAATATATATCAAAAACGGGACATATCGCGAAAAAATCATCCTCCCGGGGAGCAAGCAGTTTGTTACATTAGTCGGTGAAGATAAATTTAAAACGATTATCAGTTATGACGATTATGCGCAAAAGAAAAATCGTTTTGGTGAAAAAATGGGTACTTCTGGCTCAGCAAGTTTTTATTGCTATGGGGACGATTTTACGGCCATAAACCTTTCTTTCGAAAATCTGGGACGCCCTTGGCGACCTTATGCCAAAGTAATCTTCATGCATTGTAACCTTCCCAAATTTATTGAAGACAAAGGTTGGCACAACTGGGGCAAAGAGTCAAATGAGAAAACAGCTTATTTCGCAGAATATAAAAACAAAGGCGCGGGCTCAATGTCACAAAATCGTGTCAAATGGAGTTGCCTGTTAACAGATAGAGAGGCCGATAGCCTTAATTTCCAACGTGTATTCAAGGATTGGGTACCAAACCTTACATTTGATCGATAAGTAATGACCGGTAACGATTGCATAAGTTTTTCATCCAAGTTAGGGACAAAGAATGTACAATTGCTTTTACAAATAACCATTTTTAAACCAAAATGTAAAAAATGAATTCGTTCAAAAAGCACTATTCACGTACATTGAAATCCGCTCTTGGATTGTTGCTCGTGCTACCACAGCTGTGTATAGCCCAAGAGCCTGCCCATCCTATCGTACAACAGGTCGAATTTAAGAAAGACACGTTAAATATCGGCAATTATGGCACTAAAGGTGACGGTCAATTACTTAATACAGCGTCAATCAACCAAACGATCCATACGTGTAGCGAACATGGCGGCGGTCTGGTACTGATCCCTGCCGGAATTTGGTTGACAGGGCCTATTGAAATGCAGAGCAATGTAAACCTGCACCTCAAACGAGATGCCGTACTGCTTTTCACCAAGGACTTTGATCAATATAAGCTTGTTGAATCTAATATCCATTTATCGAAATCCAACACAAGGACTGCCAAGAAGATCAGTCAATTTATAGCGGGAAGTACAGACAAATGCTTAACGATCAAAAATTAGGAACGCGATGAGAAAGTTATTTTTAATTCTTTTAAACCTTGCAGCACTTGTTCCATTTTCTGGATTTGGCCAACAAAAGCCTTTTTCTGAGCAGATGGCTAAAACTGTACTTGAACAGCTCTATCCGGATTCATTATTCAACAGGACCGACAAATTTCCAAAATGGTCATACGATATGGGGGTTATTTTTGAAGGCCTGACAGATGTGTGGCGCAATACGGCAGACGCTACCTATTTTAATTATATGCAATCGCGCATGGATGCTTATCTCAGCATTCCAGATTCGATTAAAAACTATGATGCATACGATTTCAATATCGACAATATCAAAAATGGCACCGCGCTATTAACACTTTACAAAGTAACCGGTAAAGAAAAATATCTAAAGGCCTGCCACCAATTATATGCACAGCTTCAAAAGCACCCTCGCACACATGAAGGTGGATTTTGGCATAAGAAAATTTATCCTTACCAAATGTGGCTAGATGGTTTGTACATGGGACAACCTTTTTATGCAGAATATGCAAGCCTAATGGATATTCCTGCTGCTTTTGACGATATCGCCAACCAGTTTAGCTACATGGAAAAAAACGCGCGTGACAAGAAAACAGGTCTGCTGTATCATGGCTGGGATGAATCAAGAAAGGAAAGCTGGTCAAACCCCAAAACAGGTTTATCGTCACACTTCTGGGCTAGGGGTATGGGCTGGTATGTAATGGCGCTTGTCGATATATTGGACTATTTCCCAGAAGAGCATCCACGAAGACAAGAACTCCTTGCAATCTTAAACAGAACGTTATCCGCAATTGTCAAGTATCAGGATGTCAAAACCGGCGTTTGGTATGACATTGTGGATCTGGGGACAAGAAAAGGAAATTACCTAGAATCTTCGGCCTCAAGTATGTTTGTATTTGCATTGGCAAAATCACTACGCAAAGGTTATATTCCAGCTTCATTTCAGAAAAATCTGGATCGGGGCTACCAAGGGCTTGTACAACAATTCATCACCCCTGCTGGAGAAAACCGTGTTAATCTCACAAAGACTGTTCAAGTTTCTGGTTTGGGAGGAAAAAATTATCGCGATGGCAGCTTTGCGTATTATATGAGCGAACCAGTCGTTACCAATGATCCCAAAGGAGTCGGTGCTTTTATCCTTGCCGCATCCGAAGTTGAATTTGCAAAGGAACAAAAGGGCAACAAAAGGCGCACTGTCACATTGGACAATTATTTCAACAACGAATATAAAAAGACTGCATCGGGGCAAATTAAACCCTACCACTATCTTTGGGATGGTGACGACAACAACGGGTTTTCCCTATTGGGTAGGGTATTTGAAAAAAATGGTGGTCAATTAAACACATTAAGAACAGCACCTACATTACAGAATCTCTCAAAATCCAACATCTATATCATCGTAGACCCCGACACAGAGAAAGAAACTGAGCATCCGCATTTTATGAATGAAACCGACGCCCAACAGATTACGCAATGGGTTAAACAGGGCGGTGTACTCGTTCTTTTCTTAAATGATAGCGGCAACTGCGAAATCAGCAGATTCAATACCCTTGCACAAAAATTTGGCATCACATTCAATGAGGATAGTCGCAATCGAGTGAAAGGAAATGACTTTCATACGGGAGCAATTGCTATTCCAAAAGGTAACGCCGTATTTCCGAGTACGGCAAAAATATATATCAAGGAAATTTCAACATTACAGGTAAACGCTCCAGCCCAAACATTGATTCAAGACCATGGTGATACCATCATTGCTACGGCAAAATATGGAAAAGGTACCGTATTTGCAATTGGAGACCCCTGGTTATATAATGAGTATACCGATGGAAGAAAGCTACCTAAGGAATATGAGAACTTTACTGCAGCGAATGATTTAGTACACTGGTTATTCAAACAGATCAACAACTAGAGACCATGAGAAAAATAAGTATGCTAAGTTTCATCGCGGTATCAGTGTTTCATAATTACTGTACAGGACAGACTGTGCGCACTAAAGATTCAATGGCCGAAAAGATGCTTCAGTACCAGTTGTCAAATGGCGCCTGGCCCAAACAGTTGGTAGACAAAAGTTTGGAGATCGGGACAATACAATCAAATACAACTTTGAGGAGGTTTCAGAGGAGCGTAGAAATGGCTATGCCTGGTTTGGCAACTGGCCGGAAAAGCTGATCCAAAAGGACTATCCAAAGTGGAAAAAACAATACAAAATTCAATAATAAAACTTTCAGATGTTACTGACACAACATACTATACATACAATCAATTCTGATCTCATCAGCAAGCCGACAGAATCCTCTTTCCTCTATCCGGAAAAGATTCTTCAATTTGGCACCGGTGTATTGCTCAGAGGCCTCCCAGATTATTTTGTCCATAAAGCAAATCAAAAAAAACTGTTTTGCGGTAGAATCCTCGTTGTAAAGTCAACAAGTTCGGCCGGTGCTGATGCTTTCGAACAGCAGGACAATCTATACACATTATCTATTAAAGGAATAGAAGATGGTGAAGAGATTTCACATTACGAAATCAACAATTCGATTTCTCGTGTATTGGCGGCCAACCAAGATTGGTCCGAAATATTAAAAAGTGCTGAAAATCCGGATCTGGAAATTGTTTTCTCCAACACTACCGAAGTCGGCATTGTTATGAGTGAAGACACGATCAATGACGCACCCCCCACTTCTTTTCCAGGAAAACTTTTAGCGATCCTCTATCGCAGATTTGTTTACTTCAATGCGGATAAAAACAAGGGCTTAACCGTCGTCCCTACCGAACTGATTACCGACAATGGAACTAAACTGAAATCGATCGTCACAGCCTTAGCTAAGCTGAACGAACTCTCAGAAAAGTTTATGGACTGGCTTGATACCGCCAATGACTTTTGTAACACGCTGGTCGATCGCATCGTCCCCGGTGCGTTGCCTTTAGCAGAATACACGAAAACCTGCGCTTTATTGGGCTACGAGGATCAATTGATGATTATGGCTGAGCCCTTTCGCTTATGGGCGATAGAAGCTAATTCTGAACGTGTGCAACAACGCCTTTCTTTTGCATTGGCAGATCCGAATGTCATGTTGGTTCCTTCAATTGAAAAGTACAAGGAAATCAAATTAAGGCTCCTCAATGGAACGCATTCCTTAAGTTGTGCACTTGCCCTTCTTGCGGGCTTCGAAACAGTAAAGGAGGCCATGCAAAATACAGCATTCAATCAATTTATACGTCTTTTAATGCAAGATGAAATTGGTCCCGCCATTTTAAGCGACAGTATTTCTGTTGCCGATATCAACGATTTCTCATCCAAAGTCATCGACCGCTTTGCCAATCCACATCTGGAACACAAATGGGAATCCATCGCTTTAAATTATAGCTCAAAAATGGCAATGCGCAATATTCCGCTGCTAAGAAAGTGGTATAGAACGCACAATAAAGCTCCTCAACTCTTCGCACTTGGATTTGCGGCTTATCTCTATCTATTAAAATCCAAGCTGAACGGTGATCAATATGAGCAATTGATTAATGGACGGACGGTTGTACTTCAGGACGAATCGGCACCGAGATTACATGTCGCCTGGAGCAATCCAGATAAACTCGTTCATACCGTGCTTTCAGATACGGATTTATGGGGGATCAATTTAACGGAGTTTCCTCATTTTGAAGAAACAGTCAACCAGAAATTGCAACAGATCATTGAAAAAGGGGCATTAAAGGCACTCGAAATTTCATCAGTTCTTGACAATAAAAAGTATAAATAGCGCTACAGATGAAAAACAACGTATTAAAGATACATCCCAAAGACAATGTTTTGGTCGCCTTACAAGATCTCAAAAAAGGTGATGCGATTTCGTTTGAGGGCAAACATTATATTCTACAGGAAGATATTCCTGCCAAGCATAAATTTTTTATGCAGGATATGCAGTTTGGTGACGAAATCTATATGTATGGGGTTCTCGTGGGAAAAGCGCAATTTGATATCCCACAGGGAAGCATCATGAATACCGACAACACCAAACATGCAGCCGAGCCTTACCATTTCAGGTCTTCACATTATCACTGGGAAAAGCCTGACGTTTCAAAATTTGACGGAAGAACTTTCAATGGTTACCTCCGTCCGGACGGCCGTGTAGGCACCGCAAATTACTGGT
Source organism: Sphingobacterium paramultivorum (assembly GCF_014109745.1). Lineage (NCBI taxonomy): Bacteria > Pseudomonadati > Bacteroidota > Sphingobacteriia > Sphingobacteriales > Sphingobacteriaceae > Sphingobacterium > Sphingobacterium paramultivorum. Next base: position 5,157,980 of record NZ_CP058555.1, on the reverse strand, counting down.
TATTTATCCCAACCGTTTTCTGCGAAAACCGAAATCTTGATGTTATCAAAGAGGCATTATACAATGAGCTTGGTTATTCAGTCTCTGGAAAATACAAGAACTTCACCCATCAGCTGTTAAAAGCCTATGAAAAGGGAGAAACACTGGATATGACCTCCCTCGGGCAGCTAAACACAATTACGCAGCAATCGGATCGCATATTCAAAAACGTGGACGGCATTAAATTTTTGAATCATCAGGGTGGTTGTGGCGGAATTCGACAAGATGCAGCCATCTTGAGTAAGTTACTTGCCGCCTATGCCGACCATCCGAATGTCGCAGGTATTACGGTATTAAGTTTGGGCTGCCAAAATTTACAGCTGAACGATCTAGTCAACGATATCAAGTTGCGTAATCCGGATTTTGACAAACCACTGTACTTATTTGAACAGCAGCAATCCAAAAGTGAGGAACAATTACTGAAAGAGGCGATACTACAAACTTTTATGGGCCTGACAGAAATTAATAAACTTGGAAGACAGCCGGTACCATTGAGCAAATTAACCTTAGGTGTAAAATGCGGTGGTAGCGATGGGTTCAGCGGTATTTCTGCCAATCCCGCAGTCGGTTATACTGCCGACCTTTTAGTTGCTCTTGGCGGAAAGGTACTGTTGGCCGAATTTCCAGAATTATGTGGTGCCGAGCAGAATCTAATAGACCGTACCATCGATCCAAAGGCTGCCAATAAATTCATCGATCTGATGACCGCTTATAGCAATGCTGCCGAGGCTGTTGGTTCGGGTTTTTATATGAATCCATCTCCAGGAAATATCCGCGATGGACTTATCACGGATGCTATAAAAAGTAATGGTGCCGCGAAAAAAGGTGGTACTTCGCCTGTTGTAGATGTCTTGGATTATACTGAGGAAGCAACAAAGCCCGGTCTTAATTTGGTCTGTACCCCCGGAAACGATGTTGAGGCAACAACTGGAAAAGCTGCCGCTGGTGCAACACTAATTCTGTTTACAACTGGCCTGGGTACGCCTACCGGAAATCCAATATGCCCGGTCATCAAAGTTGCAACAAATAATATACTGGCAACCAAAATGGCCGACATTATCGATATCAATACCGGTCCTATTATAGACGGTGAGAAATCGATCCAAACCATGGGTGAAGACATTTTAGAATATTGTATCAAAGCAGCTAGTGGTGAAATAACACCTAAGGCTGTCCAATTAAATCAAGACGACTTTATACCTTGGAAAAGAGGTGTGAGTTTATAAAAATAGGATATTGTATGAAAGCTTTTTTAGACGACAACTTTTTATTAAACACAAAAACAGCAGAACAGCTATATCACAGCTATTCAAAGCATTTGCCGATCATTGATTATCATAATCACTTGATTCCTGAACAAATCGCTAATAATGTAAAATTTGACAATATTAGTCAAGTGTGGTTACATGGCGATCATTACAAATGGCGGGCCATGCGGGCCAATGGAGTCAATGAACGTTATATTACTGGCGATGCTTCCGATGAGGAAAAATTTATCAAGTGGGCAGAAACTGTACCTTATACGCTTCGCAACCCGTTACATCACTGGACACACCTCGAGTTACAGCGCTATTTTGGCATCACAGATTTGTTGTCACCAAAGACGGCTGCCAAGATATATGCCGATACAGGCGCTTTGTTACAACAAGACAGCCATTCCGTCCGCGGGTTACTGAAAATGATGAAGGTTGAAGTGGTTTGTACCACTGACGATCCTATCGACAGCCTCGAGTTTCACCAACAATTTGCAAAGGAAAAAGAATCGTTCAAGATGCTTCCCGCCTTTCGTCCGGATAAAGCGATGAACTCCGATGATATTATTGCATTAAATCAATATATCGATAAACTGGAAGCAGTCAGCGACATTCAAATCAATAGCCTTGGGGATTACTTAAACGCGTTAAAAACAAGACATGATTTCTTTGCTGCCAACGGATGTAAAGTATCGGATCACGGCCTGGAACAAATCTATGCCGAAGATTATACCGAACAGGAAATCGTGACGATCTTTGAGAAGATTCGTACAAAAAAGGAAATCTCCCCAACCGAAAATCTGAAATTCAAATCTGCGATGTTGATTTATTTTGCAGAATGGGACCATGAAAAAGGCTGGGTTCAACAATATCACTTAGGAGCATTGCGCAACAACAATGCCCGTATGCATCGTTTGATCGGACCTGATACCGGTTGGGATTCGATCGGAGATTTTAGTCAGGCACGTGCATTGTCAAAATTTTTGAATAAATTAGACAATCAAGATAAGCTAACCAAGACCATCTTGTATAATCTCAATCCTGCCGATAATGAACTTATTGCAACCATGATCGGGAATTTCAATGATGGATCAATTAAGGGAAAAATTCAGTTTGGCTCGGCTTGGTGGTTTCTAGACCAAAAAGACGGAATGACAAAACAAATCAACACGCTGTCAAATATGGGTTTATTGAGCCGTCTCGTCGGTATGTTGACAGATTCTAGAAGCTTCCTTTCATTTCCAAGGCATGAATATTTTAGAAGATTGTTGTGCGACATCTTCGGACAGGACATTGAAAAGGGAGAGATACCACATGATATCGAATGGGTAGGGAAAATCATAACAGATATCAGCTATAATAACGCGAAAGAATATTTTGAATTTTAATGAACATGCAGGGTAAAGTTTTAAGCTTTGGAGAATTGTTGTTGCGGATCTGCCCCGACATCGAACAAGATTGGATTGAACAACATCAGTTGCCTTTTTACGTCGGCGGAGCCGAGCTGAATGTAGCCACAGCCTTAGCGTTGTGGAATGTACCATCATCCTACTTATCTGCAATTCCTCAAAATGCTATCTGTGAAGGTATTGATAGTTACCTTCAACGCAGAAGTATAGACACATCAGCGATGCAGTGGACTGGCGAGAGGTTGGGTATTTACTATCTGCCAAAAGGAAAAGATCTAAAAAATGCAGGTGTCATTTATGATCGTGCGAACTCCTCCTTTGCAAACCTCAAAGTAGGTAGCATTGACTGGGAAGAGGTCTTTGCCGATGTTAAGTGGTTTCATTTTTCAGCCATCTGTCCTGCAATTAGTCAAGATATTGCAGATCTATGCCTGGAGGCCGTAAAAAAAGCACAAGAGAAATCAATCTTTGTATCCTTGGACCTTAATTACCGTGCTAAACTCTGGAAATATGGAAAGGCCCCAAAAGAGATTATGCCCGAAATTGCCCAATATTGCAATTTAATTATGGGCAATATATGGGCTGCTCATCAGATGCTCGGAACCCAGCTAGAGGAACAATTCTTAACTTCTTCTTCCGGATATCAGGAAGAAGATCTATTGGCACAAGCAGATCGTACAAGCAAGGAAATTATATCAGCGAATCCGATTTGTCAGTATGTGGCCAACACTTTTCGTTTTGACTATAAAACCAAGGGAATCAAGTATTATACCACACTGTTTGACAAAGACAGCCTGATTAAATCAACGGAATATACTGCCGAAGAAATTTTAGACAAAGTAGGTAGTGGAGATTGCTTTATGGCAGGCCTGATTTATGGGTTGTATTCCAACCTTTCTCCAAAAGAAACCCTAGCGTTTGCAACGCTCGCAGCATTCGATAAACTATTCATCGCGAGCGACGCAACAACAAGTACAGTGGAAGACATAAAAAAAAGAATGATAGCATGAATTTGAAAGAAATTGTATTAGATAAAATTATAGAGCAGGGGACACTTCCTTTGTTTTTTCATCACGATAAGGCCGAAAGCATAACTATCCTGCGAACTTTATATCAGGCAGGCATACGTGTCTTTGAATTTACAAACCGCGGCCCAGAAGCATTGGCAGTGTTTGAAAGTTTGATTGCCGCAAGGAATTTAGACATGCAAGATCTCTATTTAGGTATTGGCACCATCAAATCGGTTGAAGAAGCGCAACAATTTCTGCAAATTGGTGCAGATTTTATTGTTTCTCCCATTGTAAACCCCCTAGTTGGCTCTCTTGTGCATGAGCAGCATAAGCTGTGGATTCCAGGATGTATGACACCGACAGAAATCTATACTGCGCAACAGCAGCAAGCGGCGCTTATAAAATTATTTCCTGCAAATATTCTGGGGCCGGCATTTATGTCGTCGATAAGAGATCTCTTTAAAGGACAGAAATTTATGCCGACGGGGGGCGTAGAAATCGAAATGGAGAATTTAAAAGCCTGGTTCAAATCCGGGGTTTGCGCAGTAGGCATGGGCAGCAAGTTAATTGACCCCAAAGACACAAGCAATTTATTCGAAAACACTAAAAAAGCACTTGAATTTGTCTCAAAAGCACGATAAACGTCTTCATATAGTGACTTCAAAAAAGTCATGCTGAGGGGCACTTTTTGACAGCAGGAAACAGACACGTACACTAAAAAAATAAACTATTAAACCCATTATGATTAACACGGAGAAAAAGAGTAATTACCGTTGGGTGATATGCTCTCTACTATTTTTTGCTACCACAATCAATTACCTGGATCGGCAGGTGCTGTCCTTGACCTGGAAAGATTTTATTAGTCCTGAGTTTCATTGGACAAATACAGACTATGGTAATATTACAGCACTATTTTCGATCTTTTACGCCATTAGTATGCTATTTGCAGGTCGCTTTGTGGATTGGATGGACACAAAAAAAGGTTTTCTATGGGCAATTGGAATCTGGTCAATTGGTGCCATATTACATGCTTTCTGTGGTATAGCGACCTCAGGAATTGTTGCCGGCGAATGGTTCGTCGGTTTCGAAGGCGCAAAAGAGGCAATTTCTCATGTGAATAATGCAGGCTTAATCATTAGCGTTAGTGTCAACCTATTTATCTTTGCCCGCTTTGTTCTCGCTGTTGGAGAGGCGGGGAATTTTCCTGCCGCGATCAAAGCCACAGCCGAATATTTTCCAAAAAAAGACCGGGCGCTCTCAACAAGTATCTTCAACTCGGGCGCAACTATTGGTGCCCTGGCTGCACCCTTGACCATTCCTGTAATCGCCGCACATTGGGGTTGGGAAATGTCTTTCATCATCATAGGTGCATTAGGCTTCGTTTGGATGGGTTTCTGGATTTTTCTCTATAAAAAGCCACATGAAAATCCAAAAGTCAATGCGGCAGAATTGGCATATATCAATCAAGATGACCATGAACAGCAGTCCGCACATACGGTCGATATGAAACTTCCAAGAACAACCATATCTGAATGCTTAAAATATAAGCAAACCTGGGCATTCGCCTTTGGAAAATTTATGACCGACGGAGTCTGGTGGTTTTTCTTGTTCTGGATGCCAGCTTATCTTTCTGCCGTCTACGACATAAAATCATCGGATACAGAAGGGCAGCTCGCAATTTTTGTGCTCTATGCAATTACTATGTTATCTATTTATGGTGGATGGCTACCGACCTACTTTGTGGAGAAAAAGGGTATGAATGCCTATGAAGGCCGCATGAAAGCCATGCTGTTATTTGCTTTTGTACCATTGGTTGTTCTTTTCGCTCAGCCCTTGGGGCATCTCTCCTATTGGATACCTGTCATTCTGATCGGTTTCGCCGGAGCCGCACATCAGTCCTGGTCCGCCAATATCTTTTCGACCATTGGAGACTCATTCCCAAAACGCTCCATTGCAACTGTTACAGGGATTGGAGGGCTTGCAGGAGGTATTGGAGCCTTTATTATCAACAAGACGTCAGGATGGTTATTTGATTATGCAAAAGAAACACAAATGACTTTTATGGGATTCAAAGGCGAAGAAGCTGGATATTTTATTATCTTCTCTTTCTGTGCGATCGCATATTTAATTGCATGGGTGACAATGAAAACCCTAGTTCCTAAACTTATTTTAATAAAAAATTAACATATATTGCGAAATTTATATTACATTAGCAATATCTTTATAAATATCAATCTAAACCATTTTTTAAAACAATGAGCTTAAACTTAGAAGGTATCTTCTACGAGGAGAAAGACATTCCCGCAGAATTTACGCTCGACGAACAGGTCGATCAAAGAGAGTTCCTTTCCAATGGAGAAATGATTTCTTGGACGGGTCAAGTAAACGAAGTTTTTTCACCTATTTGTGTGAAGACTAAGGATGGCTTGAAACGTAAGCGCATCGGTAGTTTCCCTGTTTGTACTGAAAAAGAGTCCATGGAAGCCTTAGACGCTGCTGTAAAAGCATACGACAATGGCCGTGGAGAATGGCCGACAATGAGCGTTGCCGATCGTATTACTTGTGTTGAAAATTTCACGCAAAAGATGATTGCCAAAAAGGACATTGTTGTCAAGCTTATTATGTGGGAAATTGGCAAATCCTATGCAGACTCAGTAAAAGAGTTTGATCGCACAGTGGAATACATCTATGCAACGATCGATGCATTGAAAGATATAGACCGCGATTCTTCGCGTTTTCAAATCGAACAAGGTATCGTTGCCCAAATCAGAAGATCTCCATTAGGCGTCGTCCTTTGTATGGGCCCATTCAATTATCCATTGAATGAGACATTCACGACTTTGATTCCAGCATTGATCATGGGAAATACCATGTTATTCAAACCACCTAAACATGGTACGTTATTACATTATCCTTTATTAGAAGCTTTCAGAACGAGTTTCCCAAAAGGTGTTGTCAATACAATCTATGGCCGTGGCAACAAGATTGTCCCTAGCCTAATGCAATCGGGAAAGATCAATGTCTTGACGTTAATCGGTTCAAGCCGTGTTGCTGATGAACTTAAAAAATTGCATCCAAAAGTGAATCGCCTTCGCGCTATTCTTGGCTTGGACGCAAAAAACGCAGCAATTATTACAAAAGATGCAGATTTGAACCTCGCGGTTTCTGAAACCGTACTGGGTTCACTCTCTTTCAATGGCCAGCGTTGTACAGCATTAAAAATTATCTATGTACATCGCAGCTTAGCACAGGAGTTCCTAAAACGTCTCTCTGCTGAAGTCGCAAAATTGAAATATGGAATGCCTTGGGAAAAGGGGGTATCTTTGACTCCGCTTCCAGAAGTCAATAAACCAGCTTATTTAACTGAATGCATTGAAGATGCAAAAGCATATGGTGCAAAAGTAGTCAATGAAAATGGTGGTCAAGTTGCAGAATCGTTCTTCTATCCGGCAATTGTTTACCCTGTCAATTCACAAATGAAACTTTATAGAGAGGAACAATTTGGCCCAGTTATCCCTGTTGTTCCTTTTGACGACCTTGAAGAACCTATCGAGTACTTAATCGGATCTTCACACGGACAACAAGTAAGTATTTTTAGTAATAACGCAGCTGTTGTTTCATCGCTTATTGATCCACTTGTCAATCAAGTTAGCCGTGTAAACATCAATTGTCAATGCCAACGCGGTCCGGATACTTTCCCTTTCACAGGTAGAAAGGACAGTGCTGAAGGAACGTTGTCAGTAGTTGATGCTTTGCGCTCATTCTCCATACGTTCTCTAGTGGCCACAAAGTTCACCGAGGAAAACAAGAAATTGTTAAACGAAATCGTGAGTGAAAATGAATCAAATTTCTTAAGCACGAAATACATTTTCTAGTATACGGCTGATATGAACAAGCGACATCGATCATTTCGGTGTCGCTTGTTTTTAAATCCATTTTTTCAGAAATTTTCCAAGTACATTTTCAGATCAACTCCATCCTTTTTACGACAGCCCTTCCCCTGTCAATCAAATTGTGTTAGGTGTATGCTTCTTTCTGATTTTATAGCATCCTAAAGTTACTTCAGCATCAGATTTTCTTGAATAGGTAACTGCAATTCACAAATCCCTTTGGCAACCAGCCTTGCCACTTCATTGGCACCAAAGGTATTCAAATGGGTATCATCTTTCTTTCCCTGTGGATAATTCATATTGCCACTGTCTACATGTAAAAACAATTTCTTACTTCCATCTTCTCCGTAAGACCTGACAAGTACTGTTGTCTGATCTTCCATGTCAATACAAGGTATTTGCATATTTCGAGCAATCTTGCGGATAACAGCCGGATACTGCCCATGGGTTTTGATGAGAACGCCATTTTCAAATTTACGTCGCGCTATCGGTGTCAAAAGAATTGGAATCCCCCCTTTCTCCTTTGTCTGATTGATATAGAAAGTCAAATTCTGTTCAAACTCTCCCAACGAAGTTCCCACATTGGGTTTATCGACTTTTTCGTCATTATGTCCAAACTGGATAAAAACATAATCTCCGCGACGGAGGTTTTCAAAAATAGGTTCCCAATGATTAATAGTACTCCCGTCCTTGCCCGAATCTTGTTTAAAGGATTTAGAACTGCGGCCATTTAATGCGCGATTATCGATCCTCACTTGTTGATTAAACATCTTTGCAAAAGCCATTCCCCAACCAGTTTCAGGAAAGGTGCGCTTATCTTTATTTGCAGCTGTTGAGTCGCCAATTATATAAATTGTGAGGGTTTGTTCCTGCTGTAAAGCGAGGAGAAAAATTACCATCACAAAGCCCGAAATAAGTGTACCGATTTTCTTCATTGGGTATATCTAAAAAACACCTGCCTTCAACATCCAGAAGGCGAGTTGTATTCATTTTACTTAAAATCCTATTAAACCTACCCTGCTTATAGAGGAGAACAAACGGGGGCATTAAAAATCACTCCTGCTCCTGTCACAGTTACACTCCCCCATTAATTCCTTTTGATCGCTATCAACGACAGTTACTTGGACTTTTTGGGTTTGAACATGCACATTTAATGTGGATAAAGAAGCACAAATAGCAGTAGATACTACTAAGGCTTTACTCATATTTTTAGGTATTCAATTCGAATGATTAAATCACCCTTGCTGGAAATGCAGAGGAATTTAACCAATCATCATATAACCAAGTTTACAAAGTATATTTCACTTGTTGGTGCAAGTATCAGGACTAAAGTTACGCAAACGTTGCCGGCAACGTTTGCATAGGGGAGCCTATTAGGTTTTGTAATTTTTTTTGATTAATATTATGTTCTATTTTGCCAATTATGAGATTCGAAAACTATACAATCAAAGATATTGCTAAAGCACTTAACTTATCAACGTCCACAATCTCCAGAGCACTAAGAGATAGCTATGAAATAAGTCCTGAAACAAAAAAGATTGTGTTGGAGTATGCAGAAAAGATCAATTATCGCGCTAATCCCATTGCAAGGAGTTTAAAGGAACGTCGAAGCCACTCTCTTGGTATCATTGTCAGTGAAATAGCCAATAATTTTTTCTCCCAAGTCATAAACGGTGTCGAATCTATTGCCTATGACAAGAACTTTCATATCATTATTTCACAGACACATGAGTCTTCAGAAAGGGAAAGGCTGAATGTTGAGTATCTAACATCCAGAGGCATAGATGGGTTATTGATAGCGTTATCCTCTGAAACCGAGGACATTTCTTATCTCTACCAATTAAAAGAACGTGGATTTCCAATTGTATTTTTTGATAGAATACCACAACAGTTTAATACCTATAAAGTTGTCGTAAACAACCAACAGGGAGCCTACGATGCAACCCAGCACCTCATAAAACTAGGAAAGAAGAAAATTGCACACCTTACAAATTCTAAATCATTGTCCATAACAAAGGACCGACTAATGGGGTACAAAAAGGCACTGATGGCTAATCATATTGATTTCGATCCAGATCTGGTTAAATACTGCCAATATGGGGGGCTACATTTGGAAGAAATCGAAAATGCAATTGAAGAGCTTATCCGCATTGGTTTTGATGCTATTTTTATTTCTGGCGATAAGTTAACGACAGGATATCTCCATGTCATGAAAAAAAGAAATTTTGAAGCCTGTAACGATATTGCTATCGCTGGATTTACAAACTCTAATGTTGTCGAACTATTCTCATCTAAAGTAACTGCCATAAGACAACCTGCTTTCGAAATGGGGAAAATCGCTACGGAACTTCTTATCAAATTAATAGAAGCCAAATATCCGATTACAGAATTTGAAACGCGTGTATTACCTACTGAGTTAGTCTTCAATGACTAAATAAAAAGCCGTAAGAAAAAATTTTCCTACGACTTTTTGAAACGACATAATGGTGCGTAGCTATTGCGCTCTTTCCTTCTCCTCGTTACTTGTATCTTTCTTACGATAGTTATTTTTTAAATTTCCGAATTTATACGAATAGGTCAATCGAACCACACGACGATCTTGGTATTGCCTGATACTGGAGTCGAAATCGCCGAAATTGGTTTTCAGATTCTGATTCCCTGTATTAAACAAATCGCTCACCGCCAGTTTCAAAGAACTACGTTGATCTTTAAATGTCTTTGTCGCTCCAAGCTCCATATCCCAGCGGGCCTTCATATCGTATACATTATATTTGAAAGGAGAGAAATACCTCAAATTGACATTAGCCGACAGACTTTTCGCCAATTTTAAATTGTGCATCGATGTAGCCTGCAAAAGAAATGACTTCCTTTTCAGCGGATGACCACCCACCATGCCATCAAAGTTAAAATGGATGCCTGTAATATTGTTATTCATGCTCCAAATCTTGGATACCGTTATAGGGATGTTCAGATTCAGATAAGCAGTCAAATTTTTACCTAAATTTTCACGTATAACCCAAGTTTGTTTCAGTACTGAATCTTGCCCCATACTCTCTACAATCGCATCCCGTACATCGTTAATTCCCAATGTCACATTGTAACGTTGCATCAACGTATAATTTAGGGTGAATTCATTGGAGAATTGCGGATTCAGATAAGGGTTGCCACGTTCGAAGGTTAGTTTATCAATGAAATAATCAAAAGGATTCAACTGTCGGTAATTGGGACGGGTGATTTTCCTTGCATAACCTAAGGAAAGAATATGATTCTCATCGAGGGTATATGTCAGATTTGCATTCGGAAAAAGTTTAAAGTAGTTCCGCTTCACCTGCTTATTTAAGGTCAATGAGTTTCCATCAGAAAACGTATATTCTCCTCTCGCACCGACCTTCAGCCCCCATTTTCCTATCGTATTATTATAGTCTATATATCCAGCGGCAATCTGCTCCTTATACACAAAATGATTCGTACGTTTTTCATTATTAATCCAGGAATTGTTCAAAAAATCTTCAAAGGTTAAGTCGTTATCCGACGTAACATTAGAATATTTAGCCCCCATCTCAAGCTTGGAAACCTTAGACAGCGGTTGTTCATAATCCAATTTGGCGACATAGATATCGATTCCGATGGGCATTCTACTACGTTGGATCTCCTCAGGAGTAATCGCATCCATCTGACCATCAAAATATTGGTTATTATACCCTACCCGTTTGCTGCTTTTGAATTTACTCCAATCCAGATCAACGGTAAGTTTTCTGCCGTTAGAATCAATTCTAAACTCATTGTTTAAATTAGCAGAGTACCGATCAAATAACTCTTTGAATTGCGATGTCGAAATCAAAAGCGAATCCAATGTTGTAAAAGACTTTCCTACATTGGTCTTACTATCGTTATCATTGTATTCGATATTATTCGAACCATTAAACTGCACGGTTAACGTATTTCTGGCTGATGTCCTTTGCTCAACACCGAAGCGATAGGAATGATTCTGTTCCTTTTCATCCAATATCGACCTTTGTTTAAAATAGGTCTTTTCCCCTTTATTTTGAATAACACGATCAAGCAGGAGCTTCCGGTGGCTTTTCTCATTCGAATATGCATAGGATCCAAATACTGTCGTATTATTCTTTTTATAATTTAAGGATAAGGAGCTATTCCCTCTGAATTTTTCTCCCCGCCCTGCCGTCATGTTAAAGGTTCCGTTAAATCCTTCCAGCCGATTTTTCTTGAGGACAATATTTATAGTCCCCACAGCCCCCTCTGCGTCATCTTTTGCTGCCCGGGTGGTGATAACTTCAACGGACTTAATCTGGTTACCATCCGTACTTTTCAAAAAATTCACCAACTGTTCACCCGACATATAGGTCTGCCGACCATCGATGGTCACTGATACACCAGATTGACCCATCAACTGTAGATTATTATTGTTATCTAAACTCACTCCAGGGGCCCGCTGTACAATATCTAAGGCATTATTCCCTGCGGCCAAGGGAGAGTTTTCGACATTTAAAACCAGTTTACCAGGCTTGCTTTCAACCATCGGCCGCTTACCCTCTACGGCGACCTCCTGCAATTTTCGTGTGTCCGCGTTCAGCAGGATCGTTGGGAGCTTGTAATCTGATTTACTGATATCAAAAACGCTGCTCTTATTGGCCGTATACCCAACCATTTTGACGTCGACATAATAACTTCCAGTTTGGATATCCGAAAACTGGTATTCTCCATTTTCATCTGTAACAACTGCTTTCAAAATAACAGTTGTCTTTGCCTTCATCAGATAAGCAGTTGCAGAAGCCAAAGGCACATTATTTTCCACCCGTACATTGCCTGTAACTTTCACTTGCGCATAGGCAAAGGAAGCAATTAAAAAATTTAAGAGTAAGAGGTAAAAATATCTTTTCATTCGTTTATAAATAGGTGTAATAGCTTTCACTTTTGATGGCACTAAATAGGCTTATCACACGAGGTTCAGTAGTGATTTTCGATTGGTTACAGCTTCAATAATTTGTCTTCCGCCTAAAGGCGGAAGACTTGGTTTATGTTATTTCTTTTTTGTCTCTATGGTAACTCCATCTTTTTTGACATTAATAATGGTATCCCTGCGGATGACAACAGACGTATCAGCTGCGATTACTTCATTGCCTTCAGCATCTGTTTCGTCACTGTCACCTGACTTTTTGGCCGGTAAGGCACATTTCAACCCGAGTGACGTGACCACAAACTCGACGTCTTTTACATCCCTTAGGTCTTCACTATAACGGTCACGACATTCGTAAAATGAAATATCCCTTAATTTATCTTCCAAATTATCATTAATGATCAACTTGGTGCCTACTGGGAGAAACAAGGTAATATTGACTTCTTGATCCCGATAGAGTTCACCTTCATTCAACTGGAACGCATTGTCAAATGTTAATGACGTACTATCTTGTCTCAACGCATAATTAATTTTACCTGCTCTGTCTGTTGCAACTTTATAGGAATTTCCTTTGGCCGAATACTCATAACGTACATAAGGTTCCTGTAGGGAGTCTATACGTTCGACACGGATACGAATATTACGTCTCAGATAAGTAGAGAGGTTTTCGTTTTTTATACCCAAACCGCTTTTTACACCATTTTTTAAGCGGATTACCCGAATATCATTTTCATTTAAGTAATAAACAGCTTGTTTTTGCAGCGGCTTCTCTTCAACAATCGTACTAGACTCTTTGAATTCCTTTGCTACCGATGTAGCGTAGTAGATAATTGCGCCTATCGACGCCAACCAGACTAAAAATAAGGTGGTTGTCAAATAATTGTTCATTGGTTTTTTCTCGAAGAGAACGCGGAGAAGCAAATAGAACAATCCAGCAAAAGGGATAAAAATGGCCAGGAAACCCGCTATCAAAGCAAAAGGTACGTCACTCGGATTCATGAGATAAAAAGGACCAGAATCGTCCATGACGTCAGGAATTACGTTCACAATAGCCAGTGCAAAGAAAATAAGTCCAATAATCAACCCGATGAGCGTCAACCCAACGATAATAACAAAGAATACGCCGATGACTTTCACAAAGACCTGCAATAATTTAGCAACACTATCGCCTGTACGATCCATTCCCCTCGAAAATGAATCCCTCACCCCGCTCATTTCTTCATCGAACGAACGTTTGAAGTTTTGAATATTCGGTGCTTCCCCACGCATTTCCATCTTATCTGCACGAGTTACAGCGAGCGGCATGACGATCCACAGGATGACATAGACCAATACACCCGATCCACCGATCACAACAAATAAAGCAAAGAGTAAGCGCACCCATTTGGCCTCAATGCCAAAAAAATGTCCCAGTCCACTACATACTCCACTGAAAACTTTGTCATCAGGGTCACGCATCAGCTTCTTCCCTACTTTAAAGCCGTCTGCATTTGGCTGGCGCTGAAAAGATGCATAACCATCCTGATCCTCAGATTCAAAATCACTTACACTCCCCATTTGCTCTATAACAGCATTAACATCGTCCATATTCAGAACTTCTTTGCTGCCCGCCTGAATCTTTTCGGTAAACATTTCAGAAATACGATTTTCGATGTCCTCTAAAATCTCCCGACTATCTTCCGATTGTCCAAAGTGCTTCTTTATATCAATCATGTAGGAGCGAAGCACCTCATAAGCATCCTCTTCAATATGGAAGACGATACTATTTATGTTGATAATTATTGTCTTATTCATCGTTATTGTCTTTAACTGGTTTAGTTGAATCATTGTTCCTACCCACCAATGACGTGTTTACAGCAAACACGAGCTCATTCCAGGTAACATCTAGTCGCGAAAGGACTTCTAACCCTTCTTGGGTAATTTCATAATATTTTCTAGGCGGACCTGAAGTCGACTCCTTCCATATATAGCTTAACAGGCCATTGTTTTTTAGACGTGTTAAAAGCGGATATAAGGTTCCTTCCACAACCAATAATTGAGCTTTCTTCAGTTCGCTGATAATATCGGAGGCATAAATTTCTCCTCGAGAAATTATGGATAGGATACAATATTCAAGTATCCCCTTCCTCATTTGGATTTGTGTATTTTCAGCTATCATAACAATACAAAGATATATGTATTTTATGGTACCATGCAATACATAGTACCATACAAAACAAAACAATTTTATTAAATCACTGATTTACAAGTGAATAATTTTTAAATTCATAATATTTTTATTTGTATCAGGAAATTTTAGGATATTTAACGCCATGATTAAAATCTTATTAGACTATAAATGGTGTTTTATTTGGGCCATAATAGTTATTATTTTATGCACACTCCCGGGCAACAATTTTGACGCAGTTCCCGCCTATCCGGGTATGGACAAATTAGTTCATTGCGGTATGTTTTTTGTTTTCTGTACGCTGCTTTACAATGGTGTTATCCAGCAATTCAGCGGTAAACCAACCCGCTGGCTTCCGATTTTTATCGTATCTATCCTCGGATTTTTATTTGCTGGACTGACAGAATTACTTCAGCTTTATATTTTTACTTATCGGAGCGGTGATTGGTGGGATTTATTTGCCGACAGCATCGGAATAGGGATGGCCGGCTTTGCCTATCTACTAAACTATGTCAACCGAAGGTCGTAAATACCGGGTTGATTTAGTTTTGACGATTTCGTTATCATTGAGTGCTTTACCAGATCTATATATTGGGTCTATATAATTAGCTACTTAAATTATAAGAATTCGCTTTAAATTATCTGAACGCGTTCTTCCGGGCTGTGAATTTTATTCCTTATTATTTTTAAATACCCATACGCTATGGACCAGATAGGACTTAGGCCCTTGCTAAAGTAGCAATAGATACCCGACAGTCAACAGCATCTAAGAGTGTTAATGCCGCGGAAACAATCGTAGCGCCTGTTGTTAACACATCGTCCACCAATAGAATGTGTACATTGGCCGGCACCCCAGTGGCCTGACAATCGAAAATATCACTTACATTTTCGTAACGGTCGAGTCGCCCCTTACCTGTTTGGCTAATTGTCGCTTTCTTTCTTACCAAAATATCTTCACGCAACGGGATTTCCATCGCTCTGGACAAACCTCTCCCAAAGTAAGTGGATTGATTATAACCTCTTTTTCGGAGTTTGCTCTTATGTAATGGCACAGGAACAATACAATCGATATCCTGATAGGCCTTTACTTCTATTAATTTTAAGCCGTATAGATAACCAAAATATTCCGCAAGAAAGGGTTGATTATTGTATTTAATCTGATAAATGAGGTGCTCTACACGGCTATCCTTTTGCATTAACAAAAAAGAACAGGCCTCTTCCACTGGAGCTTTCCCCCAAAGCTGTCTTGCGGTATCGTTATCTGAATATTCGTGAAAGTTAGTATAAGGCAAGTGGAAATCGCATGCTATACAAATAAACTTTTCCTGATATTTTAGCACACAGCTACAACAGCCACATTCTCTTGGAAAAAAGATGGATACAAAATCGCTAAAAAGTTTATTTAATTCGGATTTCATCTGGTTAATTCCCCTATTAAAGATAGGAACTATCCTTCAGATTATGCCTCGGATTCCTCCTTTTTCTCATCCTTGATTGCTAATTGTCCGCAGGCTGCATCGATATCTTTACCACGGCTACGTCTCACATTCGTGATTATACCTTGACTTTTTAGATAATTTGCAAATACCTCGATTTTATCTGCTTCAGCATTCAAGAAATCGGCCAGTGCGATAGGATTATATTCAATCAGGTTGACCTTACAAGGAACGTGTTTACAGAACTTAGCAAGTTCTTTAGCATCCTCCAATTCGTCATTGAAATTGTTAAAGACAATATATTCAAATGTAATTGGACTTTTTGTCTTTGCATAAAAATACTTGAGGGCTTCTGCCAGAGCTTTTAGTGAGTTCTGCTCATTGATAGGCATAATTTCATTCCGCTTTTTATCATTTGCAGCGTGCAAAGAAAGTGCAAGATTAAAACGCACCTGATCATCACCCAATTTCTTAATCATTTTTGCGATGCCAGCAGTGGAAACAGTGATCCGCTTGGCAGCCATATTTAATCCATCGGGAGCCGTAATGCGCTCAACCGACTTCATCATATTGGCATAGTTCAGCAAAGGCTCACCCATCCCCATATAAACGATATTTGTCAGTGGCTGCCCATAATTCTCTTCGGCTTGCTTGCTGATCAGAACGACTTGATCATAGATCTCATCGGCATTGAGGTTCCTTTTACGGTCCATATAGCCTGTTGCACAGAACTTACAGGTTAAGCTACAACCCACCTGTGAGCTTACACAGGCTGTCATTCGCTCCGGAGCAGGGATCAATACCCCCTCAATGATATTATTGTCATACAGCCAAAAACTACTCTTAATTGTTTTATCTGAGCTGATCTGAGATTCTTTAACTGTAACTGCATTGATCGTAAAATTCGCTTTCAGCTTCTCACGAAGGGGCTTACTTAAATTGCTCATCTCATCAAAATCTACACAGGACTTTACCCAGATCCATTCATAAATCTGCTTCGCACGAAAGCCCTGCTCCCCCAACGCTGTAAGTTGATCTTTGATCTGATCCAAAGACAAACTCCTGATATCTATTATTTTACTTTTTTCAATCACGGTACAAAGATAAGAATAAATAAGTGACAAAAAATCCCGTTCTAAGAAATAGAACGGGACAACTGTTATGTATGTGTTTTAAAATAGGTAGGAGCGAGATCCAATTAGCCATGAATGGCTTCTTTACTTCCGTACGACTGAATTAACTTCCCTTCAAAATCCAACCACTCCTTCCAACGCTTTTCTACGTCGACGTCTACGGTATATTTGCGTGCAAAATTTAAAAATGTTGTATAATGATTTGCCTCAGATACCATTAAATCATGGTAAAACTTCGCAAGATCTTTATCTTGAATATTTTGCGAGAGCACTCTAAAACGTTCGCAGCTTCGGGCTTCGATCATCGCCGCGAATAATAAACGGTCAATAAAAGCCATATTTCTACTGCCATCTTTTTTAGAGAATTTCATCAATTGGCCAACATAATCATCTTTTCTTTCACGACCCAAGGTATAGCCACGTTCTTTGATGATATCAATAACCATCTTAAAATGTTCCATCTCTTCGATAGCAATTGCTGTCAGTTCATGCACTAAATCTTCGTATTCTGAGTTGTTTGTGATTAATGATATTGCATTTGAAGCAGCCTTTTGCTCACACCAGGCATGATCAGTCAAAATTTCTTCTAAATTTCCTTCTGCGATGTTTGCCCATCGCGGATCTGTCAACAACTTTAATCCAAGCATCTTACTCTCTAAAATGATTTACGCCACAAAGGTAGCGAATATCTCAGCGTTAAAAAAATGATAATCGCTCTTTAGGCATCTTTATGAAGAGCCTTTCGAATTTCAGGTGCTATTTTTTCGCCAAAAATCTCAATAGAACGGAGCATCTCTTTATGTCCAGGGGCGCCCACATCCATGTGTGCAGAGAAACGTGTCAATCCGAATTTCTCCTGTATTTGCAAAATTTTATCTACGGCATAGGCAGCATCTCCAACAATGAGGTGTCCCCTTGAAGAACGCCCAAAGTCATATTGTGTACGTTGGTATGGAGGCCATCCGCGACTCGCCCCTATGCGATCCATTTGAGAAGAGTAAACAGGATAATAATAATCTGCTATTTGGGTACTATTGTCACCAAAGAAGGCATGCATGTGCACTCCAACTTGAAAATTAGCCATATCATGCCCATTGTCTTCATAAGCTTGGCGGTACATATCAAATAAGTGGTCGAAGCTTTCGTACATGCCACCGATGATAGCAAACATCACTGGTAAACCTAGTTTTCCTGCACGGATAACAGAAGATGTTGTACCTCCTACGGCAACCCAAATTGGCAGTGATCCATTTTTAGGCCGTGGGAAGACTTCTTGATTGATTAGCGGAGCTCTAAAATTTCCACGCCAAGTAATTGGATTTTGCTTGTTCAATCGTAGCAAAAGCTCAAGTTTCTCTTCAAATAATTCGGAATAATCTTTCAGATCATAACCAAATAAAGGGAAAGATTCAATGAAGGATCCTCTTCCAGCCATCAGCTCAGCACGTCCATCAGATAAAAGATCGACTGCCGCGAAATCCTGAAATAATTTAACAGGATCCGCAGAACTCAATACCGAAACTGCACTACCCAATTTAATATTTTTGGTAACTGTAGAAGCCGCAGCCAAGATAATTTCAGGTGCTGCAACCGCATAATCTGCCCGGTGATGCTCCCCGATTCCAAAGAAATCCAATCCTACTTGATCCATAAGCTTGATCTCTTCAATAATTTCTTTCATTCTATCTTGTGCTGCCTGGATCTGACCTGTAACAGGATCTATCCTCGAGTCACCAAACATTCCTATTCCTAATTCCATAATTGTCTATTTAAATTCTAAATCAAAATTAA
This sequence comes from Sphingobacterium paramultivorum, assembly GCF_014109745.1. Lineage (NCBI taxonomy): Bacteria > Pseudomonadati > Bacteroidota > Sphingobacteriia > Sphingobacteriales > Sphingobacteriaceae > Sphingobacterium > Sphingobacterium paramultivorum. The sequence continues at coordinate 5,138,934 of NZ_CP058555.1, read as the reverse complement.
GACCTTCTTCATTTAATTAAATTGATGTAGGACAAGAAATCTGATTAGCTTCAGAGCTTTCACCGATTTTGACAAGGTAAAAGGCCTATCGCTACTGTATAACCACCATAAAGGAAAGCTAGCAGACAATAACCCCGCCCAATTAGAAGAGAGCGATCGTATTCTTCGCTACCTGGTCTGCATTCCCACTAAAATGATGGCCCCCGGAGAGGTATTTTTTTGTAAAATTCTTAAGTGTAATTTTTTGTATAGGAAAATCGGCTTCGTCATCACCAAGAATGACGCCCGTTTTGACTCCATCCATGCGATTGATTTCAGAGACGACATCAAGACTTCGCTTTGTATTACTACGGCCTAAAATATCAGCTATATGGATCTCCAGATCTGTAGACACGGATGGTTCCAATAGAACAACACTCTTTACATTTTTTTTAACAACTGGATCCAAGCGGTTAATAATAAAAGGGACCGCATCTGCTCCAAATGAATACCCAACGATGAAAAGACGCATATTCTGCCGTGAGGATAGCAAAGTCTTCAAGGTATTAGAAATATCTCCTGCTATCTCATTCGGGCTTTTCTTCTTCCAGAAATAATTTTTTGAATCAAGAGCTGCGACAGTATATCCTGCTCCAGCAATCAGCTCACAAAGCTTGTTAGAGAATGAATTAAATCCACCATCTCCACTCAGATAGAGAACCAGAGGTAGTACAGCTTTATTATTCCAATATTTCATGTCAATCAAACGTTGTTGAGCAAAAGCATGAAATGCTATGCTACCAATTATAAATAAAGTGGCTAATTTTTTCATCTGTATGAGATCTACATGAAGCTATTCATTCGGTTTCATCACTTTGACCAGTGCAACAGGAAGTTGTAAGAGATCAAAATCGTTATCAAATATAAGGTATTTATTTTCCCAAAATGTCGCATACTTCTCTTTGAAATCACGCAGACTATGGTAATGTTTAAAGTTTCCCAATCGTGTTGAGGCAAACTTCATAATCTTTTCAGCGGGACTATCTGTCGCTCCCAAGCCCGTCATTGGCACCATTCCCAAATTTAGATAGACATACTTTTTAGCTTTAGCATATGTAATAAGCTCAACAATCAATGCATCCATACTCCCACCTGGCGCGTCAAGCGACTTTCGGATCATATCATAAGTACACTCATCTTTAGCATAATCGGGAATAATATTCAGAAAGGCGACAATATTATTTTGCTCATTTTTCAATACAATAATATCTTGCATAATAAGCTCATTTTCATCAAACATCCCTTGCGAAAAAACCATTTCCTTTTTGTCAAATTCTTTCAACCATTCATTGGAAATCAAGCTTAACTGGTCTATGATTGCTTTTTCCTGCGGTGCTTTCAACACTTCTGTTGTAAAACCCTTTTTTTGAATCGCATTAAGTCCATTACGTAATGACTTACGGTCTTTTCCTTCTAGCTTGAATGTTTCCAATTCTAATACAGCCTCCTGTCCAATGGTGATCTTCTGTTTACGAAGGGATGAGAAATGAACCAAGCTATTTTCATCAACACGGTAATAAATCGCCTTTAAACCATTCGCGTAACAGTATTGATCAAATTCATGAACCAGCTCTTCCTTATCTCCCTGTTCACAGACAGGTTCATCCAATACAATAGCAAATTCATTCGCCAGGCGATAAGCGGTAAATCCCTCCGAGACTTCTGAGAAGAACAAACTCTTATCTTTTCCCAATTTAAAGAAGTCCATCGGAGACTGTCCAAACTCAATTAGTAATTGTTCTGCATGCTCCATTTCGGAGCTACTCGAATCTTCGTCATCAATCAGCCGAGGACGTGCAAGTGCGTAGATCAATAAGAACCAACAAAATAGCCCCAAAACTTGGGTGATGCGCAAAAATTCTTGACCAAAAGCTGTTTGTGGCATCAATTCATCATCTGCAAACAACAGAAAACTCCGTGCCGTATGATATATTGATTGTCCCCATGTAAAGTCTAGCCCGAAATGTTGCTTATCAATGAAGTAAAAACTCAACACATCAAACAGGCATATCGCTATCAGAGCGACAAAAAATGTGATAAACCCAATTCTTACCCAACGAATATTACTCTTGATGCGATATTGTTTATAGCTCATTGCCAATAAAATCAAGGTCAATAAAGCAACCGAAGCTTCTTCATAATCTAACGCTTTAAATACATGGCCAAACAGCGACAAAGCACTAAACACCACGGCGATCCAGAACGCAATACGGAAACCTTTAATCAAGTAGGCTGAAGTAACCAATAGTCCTAAGCCCAAAACCAATACCATAAATTTAGAAGCATGAATTGCTTCTAGCGGTAAATAAAAACGATCCAGTTTCATTCGGTCCGCCAAAGGAGGCGTCAATACAGAAACAAGATTTACCACGCCTAAGAAGAAAATAAGCAGCGCTGGTCCAATACGTGCCAGCAATTGCTTACCACGCCATGCAAAGGCAAGGATCCCCAAGAGTAATGGAAGCCAAAATTCGAATGCCCGATAGAGAATCGTGATTCCTAAGCCCTCGGCCTGCGAATAACCGTATGCTTTAAAAATATACAGCATGGTCAGCTCTACAGCCCCAAGGCCCCGTAGAAAAGGAGAAACAATCATCAATACGACCGAAACAGTATAGGCAATAGCCGCAGCCTCGAAGGAGTGGTCCAAACCAAGAGCATACATACTTACAAAGGCATGGGCAATACCGCAGCATTCGACGACCATGGACGCTAACATGGTACCCAACAAATATTTTAGCTTGACTTCCCCTGAAAATATTTCATCGATATTAGAGGCGACAGCAGGAAACTTTAATTCGACCCAGCGATAGATGCCTTTGTGTGTTCGAAAAGACCAAACGAACCAAAATACGACAGCCAGGAGCAGTCCCAAAACCACCAATGAGATCCAGGCATCACCAAAATTTTTATTATGCCAGATCGTATACAATATAACAGGTACACCAATCATAAAGACCGTCAGTAGTCCGACATAGCCATACAGCGCCCCTGCTTGGTGAATTTGCGTCGTATTTAAATTTCTTTTCCGCAACTCCGTTGTTGTATATGCCAAAGAACTAATCCCACCCGCTGGGAGAAACACACTGAGTAAATTTCTCTTCAGGAAAAGATCAATGGCGATTCTCAGATTAATAGAAAGGCCGATCGCTTTAAAACTCTGCACATACATCAATCCCTGAAGCACAATATAAACGATGGTAATTCCAACTCCAACTGAAACCCAGGTTAGGTTAGCCGCGCGCAACTGCGGAATAATTGCCGCAAGCTCTTTCCGCTCATTTCTAAAAAATACGAAGGCCAATAAGATAACCAAAACAGCTATTAGTTCCTTCCAATAGGTCTTTGGTGAAAAATGTCGAATCCGTTGAGCAATAGTTTTGGCCATATGATCGTTTAATGATGAATAACCTTTAAATATATTATAAACACTAAAATAAAGCTAATCGTTTGAAAATGACTAATTGTTAATTTTTCGTAAATTCTTTTCACATTAATCAGTAATTTTCCTGCATGAAAGAGAAAAAGGTTTTGTTCATCGGACTTGTGTGGCCAGAGCCAACATCTTCAGCAGCGGGCTTTCGCATGATGCAATTAATTGACACATTCTTGAATGGCTCTTATCAGATTACTTTTGCCTCAGCGGCGGCTAAATCACCTTATAGCGCACCTTTACAATCACTGGGTGTGCATGAGCAAGCAATCGTGCTAAATAGCGATAGCTTTGATAAATTTATCATTCAACTTCAACCCGACATTGTTGTATTTGATCGCTTTATGGTGGAGGAGCAATATGGTTGGCGCGTTGCCCAGCAATGCCCTAACGCACTTCGCGTACTCGACACGGAAGACTTGCATTTTTTACGCCAGGCGAGGCAGGCGTCCGTCAAAAATAAAGGTGATTTCTCCTTTCAAGAGTTATTTACAGATACCGCTAAACGGGAAATTGCCTCAATTCTGCGAAGTGACCTCTCCTTGATTATCTCCGAATCCGAAATGAAGATTCTTATTGAAGAATTTCGAATTTCACCCGACATCCTCTATTACCTCCCTTTCCTTGAACATGAGATCAGTTCTACTGAAATTAATCAATGGAAGCCCTTTGAAGAGCGTAAGAACTTACTATTTATCGGAAATTTTATCCATGAGCCGAACTGGCATACGGTTCAATATCTAAAAACACAAATCTGGCCCCAATTACGGAAGATGCTTCCCAAAGTAGAATTGCACATTTATGGAGCCTATGCAACCCAAAAAGTACTCCAGTTAAACAACTCTAAGGAGAATTTCCTGATCAAGGGCCGAGCGGAATCTGCTCGTCTTACCATGGAAAACTACCGTGTACTGGTAGCTCCAATTCAATTTGGTGCCGGTGTGAAAGGAAAGTTTATCGACGCTATGCAGACAGGCACGCCATCTGTCACCACGACAGTTGGAGCAGAAGCCATGAAGGGTAATTTGGATTGGAATGGTTTTATCGAAGACGATCCCGAAACTTTCTGCAGAAAGACTGTCGAGCTCTACGAAAACGAAGATCTTTGGAAAACGGCCCAAGAACATGGTATCCGTATTATCAACGAGCGTTATGAAAAACGAAAATATCAGGCCGACTTTATGACGAATCTATCTTTGTTAAAAGTGCAGATTGACAGGCACCGCCAACAAAACTTTATTAGTCAGATATTGTTGCACCACACGATGCAGAGCACAAAATATATGTCTTTATGGATTGAGGAAAAAAATAAATAGATCTTTAGTTGACTTCACGCCACCAAGGCGCGTATACTGTATCTAATCTATTAAAATGGATCATTTCCCCTATTTTTGGCGTAAGGAGAGTGATCTGTTCTTTGTTCGCTGTCTCGTAAAATTTCTCCATTGGCTCTTTCCAGTCGTGCATAGCCAACGCGAACTTAGAAGAATGAACGGGCAAAATAGCTTGAGCTTTCAGATCCTTCGTTTCAGCAGCCCATTCGTCAGGTAAGGAATGGATATAATGCCAGGCATCGTTATACTGGCCATTTTCCAAGATTGCTAAATCAAATGGACCGAACTGGTCACCTATCTTTTTGAAGTGCTTACCATATCCGCTGTCTCCACCCAAGAAAATAGTGTACTGGGAAGTTTTTAACACAAAGGATGTCCACAAGGTATTATTCCGTGTAAATCTTCGTCCCGAAAAGTGCCTTGCGGGTGTGAAGGTTACCTGAAAATCGGGCGCCAGTTTTATCTGGTCGTACCAGTCACCCTCGATGATCTGATCGGACTTATATCCCCAAGATTCAAAATGCGCCCCCACGCCAAGACCACAAATCACCCGACCGACTTTATCCCTCAATTTCACAACAGTCTCATAGTCCAGATGATCGTAATGATCATGAGAGATAAACAAATAATCAATTTTCGGAAAAACCATCGTCGCATAGTCGACAGACATCTTAAATGCTTTATTGCTCCCTGGGATAGGAGAAGCATTGGGGCTGAACACCGGATCAACCAATATTAATTTTCCATCTAACTTCAACAGGTAGGAGGAGTGACCAAACCAAATCAGAACGTCATCTGCGGGAAGATGTGCTAAATCGCATTCCATAGCAGGCAATACGTTGATCGGTTTCAAGTGGGGATTTTTGTTGAAAAGGAAATCCCACAGCAAAGAGACCATATTCACATCGCCTTTCAACGATGGCGTTACTTCGAGATTATGAAAAACACCATTTTTAAAATTTGGTGACTGTTTCATACGTTCAAGCCGAGCTCCTTTGAAACTTCCACCAAACATTGGATGAACAAAATAATAGAGTACTCCACTGATGAGAACAATCAATAGAGCCCCTAAAATAATCCATCCCATATTCCGCATCAGAAATTATTCTTCCACATCATGGATTCCACCGGGCGGATGGTCTTGCCATTGTATTTTGCGTTACCTTTGGTATTATAAAATGTTTCGATATCGCCTTCTACAGCAAAATAGATCAATTGTCCAATAGGCATTCCCGCGTAAACCCGAACAGGTTGGGCAACCGAAATTTCCAAGGTCCAGGTATTACAGAAACCGACATCACCCTTTCCTGCAGTTGCATGGATATCTATCCCTAAGCGACCAGTACTCGATTTGCCTTCTAAAAAAGGAACATGCTTATGCGTTTCGGTATACTCTTGCGTAACGCCTAAATAAAGGGTATTGGGTTCCAATACAAACCCTTCTTCCGGGATTTCAAAATGCTGAATTTCATTGTGTTTCTTGGCATCAAGGACACGGTCTGCATACGTTGCCAAATATTTCCCCAAATGCACATCGTAGGAATTTGTTCCCAAACATTTACGATCAAATGGTTGAATGACAATACTGCCATTTTCAATCTCTTCGAGAATTCTTTTATCAGATAAAATCATGTGTATCAAAATAGCAAAAGCGTCAGGCAATGCTATACAAATTCAAAAATACAGTTCTCCCACTAATTTTACTTCATTTTTCCAAACAAAAATCTGGGATTTGTTTTTTAAATTTGGGTATGAGTCTAGTGTATCTACGTGAAATTGATAATCAAACCAAATTTGCAATTTGGCGAATTGAGGAATCGGACGACGATTTACTGTCGAAACTTCAATTGGATGAACGTGAAAAAGCAAAATTAGGGTCCTTCAATAAAGGGAAAAGACGGTTACATTGGCTTGCCACACGTGTTCTCCTGCGAACCCTATTGAACACATCCCGTTATATCGAATGTCCTTCGGATGCAAATGGCAAGCCTTATCTCGCTAATTTTCCCCAAAAAATATCACTTTCACACTCATTTGATTATGCAGCAGCTATGATCAGTACAAAAGGTGAAGTTGGTATCGACATGGAAATCATCAAAACAAAAGTAGAGCGCATCCAACATAAGTTCCTAAAACCTGCGGAGCTTGCATTCATCGCCCAAGATGAGAGCCGATATGAGCAGCTTTATGCTTGCTGGTGCGCCAAAGAAGCGATTTATAAACTTCAAGGCAATGCGGGGGTCTCCTTCTTGAACAACATGACCATACAACCATTCGAATACCAAACACAAGGCATATTAAAACTTGAACTCGACAGCGATCAAAATAAACATATTTATGATGTATATTACGAGAAGTTTAATGAATATATGCTCGCCTACGCTGTAGAATAGGTCCTTTAAAAAAATAATTTTTCTCAATTTCAATGAATTAGCATCCAAACAGCACTTTTTTTTTGCGCTTTTTGAAAAAGCTTCTATATTTGCATCATCGAAAACGATATGGCCCGTTCGTCTAGGGGTTAGGACGCAAGATTTTCATTCTTGAAACAGGGGTTCGATTCCCCTACGGGCTACAAAAAGCGACTTCAAAAGAGTCGCTTTTTCTATTTAAAGCCTACACCTTTTTAATGCCTTTGATAAGCATATTGCCTCTCAAAAAAATCAATAGAAATCTATTACCAGCGTAGTCAAAAGCATACAGCTTAGTTGTTTTACTTCCTATCTAAAGGTTCAAAATTTTCAAGCCGCATTACCTGTGCAAATTGTATCAGTTCAGCTTTTAATTGTTCGATCGTCAAATTGTCTACCTTTTTAGGCGAGTAAACTTTAATTAATGAATCAATGTCTAAATATATTCTATCCTGCTTGGAACTTGCCACGAAAGCCATAAAGCGTTCTCTTTCTACTTTTGGATGCTTAACTAAAGCCCTAAATTCAATATTACTCGGAAATCCCATGATTACATTGAACTGTATTCGATAACCATCAATTACAATCTCTTTGATTTCTTCGGTAAAATTCCATTTCGATTTTTCATTAATATAGGCTGTAGCAAATCCTATCCGATCCAATTCATCGAATGGCTGTATATTAAGTGCTTTCTTCTTAACCCATATTTTATTCAGCCAGGTCAAGTAAGTCATTCCGACTAAGAAAAGAGGGAATATAACGGACCCTAACAGAAAAACGCTGATGAAAAGAGTCCAGGTAGGATAATCTCCATTCGCAATAGAAATTGCCATGGGAAGGATAACAAAGAGTACGGTAAAACTTAACGATAATATCTTGAATGCTAAGAAGAATTTATGCTTATTGAGTTCTAAAAAGTTATTCATTATAATGTAGTAATATAGCTCGGTATAAAGGATAGCTGCTTGACAAATAAATATACTAGGGAAGTCGAAACTTCCGGCTTAGGCCATTCAGCATCACCTAATTCAGCGCAAAAGTATCAAATAAGAACAAATATTAAAAAAGTAAAAAAGTCACTCCGGAAAATGGAGTGACTTTCAGCTCTACCAGATTGCAAGCTAGACTATACTTGAAGTTGTATTATGTCTAATCTCGGATGCATTTTATAGTCCTTTAACATATACTTCTGCTATAGCGGATGAAGGAGGACGATTACTTGCTGTTACTGTACATTTTAAATAACGGGCTTTTGTTGTCGGAACATTAACGGCCAACGTTGATTTGGGACTATTTGTTCCAAAATCAATCTTTCCTAATGGAACATATGTTTTATTATCATTACTAGCCGAAAACTCAACAACTTTTAAATCATTATTCCAAAGTCGCCTTGTCAATTCAATCATCATCACATTATATTCTTTGCCAAAATCTATAATCACGTAATGTGGCAACGGTGGTTCTCCGCCCATCCATATGTTATGCCAGAAAGTATCTGGGTTTCCGTCCAGTATATTTTCCTTTTCACCACCGCCAATCCATTCGGAAGAAGCAGCGATGACCTTCCAGCCACTACGTGGAATATCCGGCGGCTGAAATGAAACAGGAACTAATATTGTCGAAGCAACGGGGTTAATACTATTTTTTGAAACAGACTTAATCCGTAAAGGCAAAGCATATTCTCCGAATAAATTGGTTGATCCATCAATAAGTCCCTTTTTTTGAATGGTGTATGAGAAACTCGCTTTATTCTCCTTCTCAGCAATTTTATAAGGTGCAGGCAAAAGCTGATAAGCCGCTTTCGGCAGTAATTTCAACTTCTTATCATCTGATACCGTCCCATTGTAATCATCCAAAATCATGGGATCTACTTCAATTTCGTAGTCAAGATTCCATTGATTAGGATAGTTTGTCACCAATGTAGCTTCTCCTATAACTTGTTCAGCACTAGTGGGGCTTAATTTGATTTGATCCAGCTGCAGTCCTGGCGATGTGAACTCCAAAAAAGGATCTTTAACGTTGGGGATGAGCAATGTAGTTGCCATTTCAGGTTTCAGCGCATGCAATCCTTCAGCTTCAATACGACAGGGAAGCACATACAACTCCTTATACTTTCCCTGCAACGCTTTTATACGTTCGCTATCAAAAACAATTGCTATATCATGTAAATAGTCTTTTTTTGAAAATTCTAAAGCGGTATTGTCGATTTTATAGCAATCTGGGGGGAGCAACTTATAGTTTGTACCCTCTTGCGCATTATATGCCGCTAGATAAGCTTCGTCAATCTTAAAGTTGACCTTTGCTTCCTGCTGTCCAATTCCAGCCTTCACAACAGTTACATTATAATCAAACTTTCCCCAGTCAAATACCGTTATTTTATTCTCTTTAAAGTCTCTGAAATAAATGGTGTCATCGACCATATTATTCATTCGATCATCCTTTTGACATCCATTCATCAAAACCAATGTCAGTAGGAAAATACAATAGGAAATACAATTTCTCATCATTTTCTGTATTAGTAAATAAGTACTACCATCCATAGTTTTGCGTCATGTTGACCATCTCACTCAGTTGCTGCTGATGTATCGGAAAGAAATAGTGTTTTGCTTGAAATACCCGTTTGCCAGGGAAGACATCTTTTGTGCGTTCCCATGAAGTCTCATAGGTTGTCGCTGCAACATTGCGTGTGTAATAAGGTTCATTCATTTCCTGTTCTGCAATCATCCATGTTCTTAAATCCGGATAGCGATGTCCTTCAAAAGCCATTTCTACCATGCGCTCTTTACGAAGAAGTCCTCGAAGCAATTCTTTATTTCCCAAGACTTCAGGATAAGCCTCCTCCAATTTATTCAATCCGCTGCGTTGGCGAACGAGATTAACATATTTCAAGGCCTCAGTTTCATTTCGGTTTGGCTTTTCATTACATGCTTCAGCATAATTGAGGTATATCTCTGCCAAGCGATAAAAAGGCCAGGCAAACTGTCCCCAGTTTCCAGATTCTATATCGTTTGTTGGGTCACTCATCCTCCGCCAGAGATATCCCGATTTTACACAGTCGCCAGTTTTGGTATAGGTCGATGTTCCTCCATCGAAAAACGTCACCTTTTTGTCGCCATGCAACCTATTAATCCAGTACATTCCATTCGCCAGAATAGATGCATAAAAACGTGCATCACGTCCCACACAACTGTTATGTGCTTTAAAGGCAGCAAAATTGTCCAATGGATGCACATAGTTATCTGTAAATCCAGTTTCTTGGTAACCAGATTTTTCATCAATAATAGGTTGGCCATTGCTACTGTAGCCCGTAATTGGATAACGTCCAGAGCTCGCCATTGGATAAGAATCGACCAATTTCAATGAAGGAGCATATCCACCCCAGCCCATCGTAACGACTCGCGGCGGCGCGGTACGAACATTATAATTAAAGCCATCGTCTGACCAGCGGCCCCAAATAATTTCCGAATTCCACTTTTCAAAATAAATACCCATATATGATTTTATCGCACGACGAAAGTTGTTCGTCTCTTTATTATCCTGATACAGGGTATATAAATTTAGATCAATGAGATCTTTAGCCGCTTGGGCAGCTAGCTCCCATTTAGTAGGATCAACAGTTTGAGGAAACAGGAATTCACCATTTCTATTCTTCAAACCCACATATAATTTCGCTCCATTAAATAACGGTCGTGCCATGTACAACAATAACTCTGATTTAGCGGCCATTACTGCACCTTTGGTCAAGCGACCATACCAGGCCTGATCGGTAATCTCCTTAGGTAATACAGCAGTTGCTTTATCAAATTCCGAGAGTATAAAATTAACGTTGGCTTCCAAGGACATGCGATCCACTGTCTTAGCATCGATCTTATCGTCTGCAGCACGATCACCCCAAACAAATACAGGCCCGTAGCGTTTTAACAATAGGTAATAAAAATAAGCACGTAAAAACCTGGCTTCCGCCTTCATCGTACTTTTAGTAGATTCATTGAGCTCTACGTTTTTATCAACATTATTGATAAAAATGGTCGCCTGGTTAATGCCTTGATAATTATGTACCCATGTCGCATAATCATCTGTTGTCACCCCCCAACCTCCATTTGTGAAGTTGAGCCAAGGTACCCATGCTACCCAGGAGAACAGCGCTTCATCGCTAAGCGGCACATTCCCCCCCTCACTATTAAATAGATCATGTTCAATGGGCAAGTAACCATATACTTGCGCGAGATACCGTTCGGTTGTTGTACGCTTCTGAAAGGTTTCATCAAGGGTCTTCTGGTTTGCCAAATCCACATCCAAATACTTACTGCATGCCCCAAAGAAAACCGGTACTAAAAGACAAGTCAAGAGGTAAATATATTTTTTCATCGTTTTTTCGTTTAGAATATCACACTTAGACCAATATTAAATACGCGCATTTGCGGATAACCACTTCCCGAGACCGTTTCCAATTCTGGATCCCATAATTTGAATTTACTGAACGTAAAAACATTGACTCCTTGGGCATAAAAACGCATTGTTGACATTTTCCATTTTTCTATCCAACGTTTAGGTAGTGTATAACCAAACTCCAGATTTTTTAAACGGATAAAGCTCATATCGCGCTGCCACCATGTAGATGCCTGAGAATTATTGGCAATATTGAGAGACATACGCGGATAAATAGCGTCCGGGTTTGGGTTATCAGCGCTCCAACGATGATCTGCGACATCGGAATAAATTTGTCCTGCATTCCAGATATTGCCTGTCTGCCCATACAAGGGCCCTCCGGCAATAATTCGCGTAATCTCACCCACACCATGAAAAAATGCGGCAATATCAAATCCTCTCCAGGATACACTCGTTCCAAATCCATAGGTCAACTGTGGCATATCAGTATCACCTATAGCGACCTTGTCCTGCTCGGTTATCTGTCCATCTCCATTAATGTCTCGATACTTGAGATCTCCAGGATGCGGACCATCTCCGTATTTCTGCACAGGACTGTGTGCTATTTCCTCTTCGGACTGGAATAAGCCCAGCGCTATCAAGCCCCGTTGCTGCCCCCAACGCTGTCCGATATCCGATTGGTAAGCCCACACGGGAACTGGTTTGTCATCAAATAACTTTTTATTACGATTATAGGTGATATTCCCACGAATCTGAAGGCCGAAATCTCCCTGATGGTGATTAAATTCCAATGATCCTTCTATACCCCTATTCTCCATTTGACCAATATTTACTAAAGGTTTCACATTTACCCCAACAACAGAAGGCACACTCTCCTGTGGGATATAAATCCCATCGCGCTTCTCAGCGAAATAATCCGTCTGAATGGTCAATTTATTAAATAGCGTCAATTCTAAACCAATATTTCGTTTCAATGCACTCTCCCAGGCTACCAATGGATTTCCGGGATAACCTGTGGCAATTCCAGTCAATGGTTTTTGCCCCCCTATACCAAATGAATATCCTCCACGGTCTTCCATCTCCGAGTTATAAGCAAACCGACGTTTTCCATCAATTTTATCGCTACCAATCTTACCGATGGATCCGCGGATCTTCAAGAAGCTAATCACGGGTAATAAGGACTCAAAGAATGGCTCATTACTTAGCACATAACCCATCGCCAAGGACGGAAAGAATCCAAAACGCTTCTTGGGGGCAAAGTTTTCTGAACCGTTATAACCAAAGTTGCCTTCGATAAAATAGCGATCCTGATACGAATAAGTCAGACGGGAAGCAATTCCGGTATTTCGATAAGGCAACGCAGCTATATAATTGTTCTCCGGAAAATTATTCGTGCGCTCACGCATAGAGAATAAAAATAGCCCCCCGAAACGATGCTTCTCCGCAAACAATCTGTCGTACATTAATGAACTCTCAAAGTTGATTGCCCGCTCGCCAGAATGCCAATCCTTTAATGTGAAATAATCGCTTCCAGCGCCATTATCTTTCAAAATCAAATTTCCATCACTATCCCGGGCATTCGTCTTATCCACATAATAAGTGATAGGATTTTTACGTCTGTCCAAAGAAGTCGAATTTTTAGCATCCCAAGAGAATTTGACATTTGCTCTTAATCCAGGTGTGATCAACTCTGAGAAATCTTGCGTTACGCCAACCAGCGATTGCGCATTATTCCAAAAATCCTTTGAGTATCCTGTTGTATTCAGAAAATAATAGGGACTCATTGTATAGGCACCATTAGAAAATTGCGTTGGAATTGCCACTGGTGTTGTATGCAAGATAGTCTCGTACATCGTTCCCAAATCTAGTCCCAGACGGTTCTTTGTTTCAAATTGATTGGAGAGATTTAGGTTTACCTCAGTTGAAGGAGAAAGCTTGATATCTACATTAGATCGGAAATTGATCCTGTCAAAGTTCACCGAAGGATCATAGTTTGATGTTTTACGAGGTTGAAAGATGCCATTCTCTTTCATGTAGGAACCCGACACATAATATTTGATAAAATCTCCACCTCCGGTCACATTCACATTCAAACGTTCATTCGACGTTCTTTTCTTAAATATTTCTTGCATCCAATCCACATTAGGATACACATCCGGATCCACTTTATTCACGTACTTATTTATTTCTTCTTGTGTTAATGGTACTTTACCAGAGGCTTCAAAGTTGATATCATTATAATAATCTAACCATTGCGTAGCATTGGCCAATTTCGGCAGTCGTGTCGGCTCCAACATCCCCCGTTCGACACGAGCATTAATTGTTGGTTTGGCACTTTTCTTTCCTCTTTTTGTTGTAATGATCACAATGCCATTCGCTCCCCTTACACCGTACACGGCTGTGGCTGTTGCATCTTTCAAAACTGAAAAAGACTCTACATCCTCAGGATCAACTAAATCCATCGGACGTTCGATACCATCGACTAAAATCAATGGGCTATTACTTCCAGCAAAACTACTGACCCCCCGTATCCAGAACGAAGTTGCGGAGCCCGGCTCTCCCGAGCCTTGCACCGTGACAACCCCCGCCATCTGTCCCGCCAACGAGCTACTAAGTTTTGCGACCGGGGTTTTCAATTGCTGTGGAGAAACACTGCTAATTGCGCCCACCACACTGATTTTACGTTGTTTTCCATAAGCAACAACAACGGCTTCCTCCAAATCGCTTACTGCAGGCTCCAAAGTGACATTCAGCTGATTTGACGTACTAATATTACGCTCAAACGACTGAAATCCCACCAGCGAAAACTGCAGCACCTTATACTGATCTTCAATTTCCAAGGCAAATTGCCCCTGCGCATCGGTCTTCGTTCCAATATTTGCCCCCTTAACCGAAACCGTGACACTTTCCAATGGCATCCCCTTAACATCCGATACAACCCCTCTTATTTTACGTCGCTGCAAGATCACTGCGGAGCTGGAAGCAACTGGCAGAGAAGCCGCTTTGGCCATAATCAATACCGTGTTCAGATTCAATTCGTAGGTCAGATTTCTTTCCGATAGAAACTCTTGCAGCACCTCTTTAAAGTTTTTGTGATTTGCTTTAATGGTCACTCTTTTCTGTTTATTGATCAAACTGTTATTGTACAAAAATTCGTACCCCGTTTGTTTTTGAATCTCATCCAGGACGTCCACCAAACGTCCATTTTTTATATCCAATGTCACTTGTTGACCAAAGCTAGATGCATGAACATGCACCATGGAGATGATGAGGATTAGTATGCATACTTTCATCCTGATAAATGCTTTTACAAAGAATTTTTGTGTAAAAAAGCAACTTTTGCTATTCCTTTTATACATTTGTATAGGTTTGGTGTTAAATGGTTTATAACTCAATTAGGTTTATTTAATTGCTAAACTACGATCGGGAGTGTTGCGAGCACTTCCGATTACTTTTAGCTCAAGGTCTCCTTATTACATAACAAGGACCCTCCCATCCTGAATTTTAAATTTATAATTGGATATTTTTTCCAGCTGCCGCAATAAATCCGAGAGCTTTTTGGTCCTCTTTATCATCCCCGTAAATTTATCGCTGGACGATGAATTCACCTTGACTTCCTTGATATCATACCATTCACCCACTTTTTGCAAGACAGTCTCAATATTATCTTCGGTAAAGCGAAAGAAGCCATCCCGCCATGCGAGAACCTCTTTTAAGTCGGCTTCCTGTACCACAATTTGTTTCGTATGCAGATTAGTCTGCGCCTGCATTCCTGGGGTTAAAATCTGCTGATTACGCCCTGCAGCTACAGCAACCTTACCTTTGATTAAAGTAGTCAGGATTTTAGTTTTACTGAGATCGGAGGCGATATTGAATTGCGTGCCCAACACTTTAATTTGGGTTTGTTTCGTCTGAACAATAAAAGGCTTGCTACTGTCATGAGTGACATCAAAATAGGCTTCACCATCCAAGGATACCGTTCGGATGTGATCATCAAAATGTGTCGGATAGGTCAAGCTAGCGCCCGAGTTTAGTTGAACTTGTGTGCCATCAATCAGCCTCACGGTTAATGCACTACCTTTTGGACTAAGGAAAGTTCTCATCTCAGACTTGCCTTTGCCATTATTTCTAATTTGATACACTACTGTACCATCTGTTGCTTTAACGATGCTCAGATCGTTTTTATCCAAGGTTTCAGGATGCTCTTCTGAAATTGAATATTGATCACCATTTGAAAGTTTAAGTATAGGCGCACCGTTTTCCGGCAAGGCGATTTCCCTTGGCGAGATGGCTTGTTGAGACGTTATTTCCTTCGCGTTTTGCTGGACCAGAAACAAAATTGAAAAACAAAAAACAACAATTGCAGCTGCAATCGCCCCCCATTTGATGTAGCGTAGCTTTGATTTTCTTTCATCTCCTATCTCTTCATGATGTTCCCCTATTCGACTTGAGATCTGATTTAAAACCTGATCCCTGTTAAACAGCTCCGAGCGTTCAGGAATTCTTTCGCCCATACGTTCAAAAAGATCGGAGAATTCAGCTTCTTCCAGCTGATCTAATTGATCGAGCATCTCTTTCAGTTCCGAACGAGAGATTGTATTTCTAAAATAATGGGTTAGCAAATAGCGTAGTCTTTCTTCTTGCATGGTCAAATTGGTTCGTACTTTCTAAGTATTGATTTTAGACAGTACACCGCAAAAACAGAAAAGGACTACACTGAAAAATATTTTTTTAAAAAATTTTAGATCAAGCCGAAATCACCTATGGCCATAATAATTTCTAAATAGATCTTAAGCCTTGCCAGAAAAAATGTAAACAGACGCTTAATATAGATACATCAATAAATGAAATCCTTTTTCAGAAAAAATAAAAAAATAGGGATAATAGCGGATTTCGTCCAGAACGGACTTGTTTTAAATGTTTCGATGCTCTGGCAAGATGGTTTTTTACAGTGTTCTTAGAAAGATTTAGTTCCTCTGCAATTTGATTGTGAGGTATTCCTTCGATTCGACTTAATGTAAAAACAAGTTTTTGTTGTTCAGGAAGTAGGGCAAGATAATTTTCTATTTCACCAGCAAGTTCCTTTCGTTCTATTAAACCGTCGGCGCTATCCGAATGATGTTCAATATGGTAATATAGAAGCTCAAAGGCCGAATGAGAACGTTTAATACTTCTTAGTTTATTGAAACACTCTCTTTTAGTCAATACATAGAGAAAGGGCCAGAGATCCACATCCTGTTTTATACTTTCTCTATTGGTCCACAGTTTCACGAAAACTTCCTGCACGACATCCTCGCTCCAGCCTGTATCTTTCAACAGGTGGAAAGATACATCGAAAATGCGGTCTGCATATCGTTCGTAAAGTTTTGGTAAAACAGCCTGCTTTCCTATAGAGAGCGCCTGGATCAAATTGGCTTCATCGTTTTCTTTTCTCATAACTAAAGCGCCCAATCTTCAGTTTATTGGTCTTTGTGCTTTTCACAGGTAACAATTAGATTACAAGGCCAAGTTAACAATTATTTCAACATCTTTATTTTAAAAAATCAAGCATATTAAATTTTTCCAAAGCGATCTTCTAACTAATAGATCGCTTTGGGTTCGGATTTTTCTTGCGCTTCTTTGTAGCGCAATACCTGCGATAGAATTGCTGGATTTTCGATCACTTTAGGCCTAAACTTTGTACTGTTCATATACGTTAAGATGGAGCTCAACAGCTGTCTTGCAACGGGCCTATTGGTTAGATCCGCCTCCAGATCAAACGTAGCGATCATCAGCTTGCCTGATCCTACCGTTCCTTCAAAAAGAGATGCTAATCTTCTATTATTGGCAAAGTTATCAATGAGCTCTACAACTGCATTTCCGCCTTTGACCTGATCCGTAATCATCGTAGTCGATTTAATTTGGAGATCCCACCATTGCCAATCCGTATGATTATCTGTCGGGAAATCGGCAAATACAGGGTGTTTAGGGTCACAAAGCAAGCCCATTGTACCTGCCTGTTTTGGAAAATGTACCGGGCTCCAAAAAACAGGAACGAACTTCCCTTCAATACCGTTTATTTTCTTCCAATCGGGATTTAAAAGTACCTTTTTCCCTTCTTTCAGCAAGTGCATTGCTTCCTCCAATTCGCGCGTATAGCTAACTTCCCCAAAATCAACGGCTACCTTTTGAGGATACACCCAAATATTCCAATGATTTTCGTATGAAGTACCCTCAAGTTTAAGTTGAATCGTCAATTTCTTCGCCTGTCCAATTGTTTGTAATGGTATTTCTACATGCCCCACATTGCCTTGATGTCCCTTTCCAATGGTTGACTGAAAATGTCCTTGTGCGACTATTTTTCCCGCATCTTTCAGGAACCAACTAATCCCCTGATTCTTCAAAATCTCCTGTCCATAATTACTCACATCTATAGAAGCTTCGAACGTTTCATCGTTGGTATATACCGCTTTCGCAAACTGGAGTAAAGGCACTACTGGAGCGCTAAATTGTCGAAATTCGGCCGCTGAGAGAATATGTTTGCTGTCCCAAAAAGCATCTAATAAGCCCACCAACGCCGTTCCTTGACCAGGGAAATCGTGAAGATCAAGGAGCTGATAACCGCTGATACCCGGTGTCTTCAACGCTCTTTCCATCTCCTCTTTGTACAGAATAGCTGCCAATTTCCCCGAGGACATCGTATATGCACTGGCCTTATGTAATAATCCTTTTTGTTTTAGATCTTCTGCAACAGAAATGAAGTTTAATGGTTTTAAAACACCTTTATATTTTTTGATTTCGGCGAGATTGGGATAGACAGCATATTGTCCAATTTCGTGCGTCACGACCGGAATCGAAATTCCTTCCAAAGAATTGCTGTAGTTTTTATTGAATGTAGGTGCTTCGCTATTAAATACACCTTGTCCCCGCACCCAGCCCTTGGCTGTCCACTGGGTAATCAGATAATCATCATAGGGTTCTTCCTTCACACCATGCCCTTGCTGGAATGTAAAAGAAGTTGCCGTATAAAGATGCCGTTTGTCTTTTTCCTTTACGTATTTTACCAGATCATTCAGCGCATTGAAATCACCACTCAACTCATTACCCATACTCCAAAAACAAAAGGACGGATGATTTCCATAAGTCTGCATTATTCGATCGGCCTCTTCATAGAGAAAATTCATCACTCCCTCATCTTTACCAAGATTATTCTCCCAGATTGGCAACTCAATTTGAAGATAGAATCCCAATTCGTCGGCAACAGCAAAGGCCGCCTCAGGAGGACACCATGAATGAAACCTCAGATGATTTAACCCCCATTCGCGTGCTGTCACAAAGACTTTTCTCCAACCGGCCTTATCCATCGGCGGATGTCCCGTTAACGGGAAGATACTGCACTCCAATGTTCCCCTCAAAAATAAAGGCTCACCATTGACTTTTAGCATGGTCCCATCCGTAGAGAGCTCACGCATACCTATTGAGGTACTCAATGTTGATACGGCATCTGCGGTTTTCAATTCCAGACTGATGTCGTACAAATGCGGCGAAAATTCGCTCCAAAGTTTCAGTTTGTCACCAAGAAGGTAGTTTAGGTTGATCGCTGAATCCCTTGGCGACAGCTGAATGGTTCTTTCAACTGGTGGTAGGGAACCCATTTTGTCTTTTACCTTTATTTTCAGTTTACCGACAACGGCCTTTGCAAGTTTATTACGGAGATTGATCTGCAGATTGATTTCCTTTTTCGCTAGATTAGGGCTCGCATACACAGACTTCAGACGCACCGCATCGTAGGCCTGAATAGCAATCTTTCCAAGAATGCCATTCCAAATAATTTGGGTGTGATCGGTATAAGCATGCGCCATATCATCAACGCTGATCGGGAGCTTCTTCCTGTTATCTACGCGGATTGTCAACCGATGCTTCTTTCCTGTTTTCAGTAGTGAACTCAAGTCAAACTCATGCGGACTGACAAGGCTACGTTGCTTTTGTACTACTGCTATCCCGTCGATCCAAACCATAGACTCCCAAAGAACACGCTCGAGGGTTAAGATCATCTCCTTACCTGCCCAACCAGCCGGAATTGAAACCTCCCGTGTATACCATGCTGCCCCCACGTAACGATGTGTTCGCGTTAGATGCGAAAGCTGAGGTTTGGCAAGAGCAGGTGTCAATGTATTTACGGTTCCTAAACCCGCATCATCTGTTGTTCCTGGTAATTTAATCGATGTTTCGAACGATTTACCAGCCCAACCATGCTCGATACCGATATCTTCGGGATCAAGCCGAACTTTCCACTCTCCTGCAAGATCAAGACGATTTAGTCCATCTGCCCAGACGGTATAACTTTGAAATAGAATGACGAATACAATGATATAGCGATACATACTGAAATTAATTCTTTAAAGAAGTTTCACCTAAGAAAGAATGTATAATGGCTTGGCTCCCTTGGTGATTTGGATCTAACTGCTGCACTTGTGCCAAATAATCCATTGCCAAAGCACGATCTCCATTCCCCAAATACCCCAATCCCATGACATACAGACAATGTATTTTATTCTTATGATCCAGATTTTCCTCCCAAATATCCATATCAGGCAAGGAAACTGCAAAATAATCTATTTTAAAGGGCTTGTCAATAAATAACTTTCCATGATCTATTAAACATTGAAAACGTTGTTCAGCTCGCACCGGATCACCAAGCTCATGCCAGGCTAAACCTTGATAAAATATCTTATCTGGTTGTGGATCATTATAGAAAAGGGCTTGCTGGGGTTCATCAGCACCTTCTGTTGCTTTATAGAAATAAACCTTAGCTTCTTCGTCCATACCCAATAAACGATGGACAAGTCCCTTATAATAGTGAATATCGTTTTCTTCCATTGTAATCAGCTTACCTTCACCAAGGTTATGTGGATAATAATCAATCGCCTTTAGTAAGGAAAGCGCCTGCTGCAGTTCATTTTGCAGTATCGATTTTTTGGCCAATTCCAGCTGACATATGGTGTATTGACGAGAGACCTTACCTTCTCCTCCTTCCCAGGGCTTAAACTGCCGGGAAGCAAGCAACGTTTTCGCGCTCTCGTATTCGCCCAAGAGATTAAACAGGGTGATGCGCTCCAAGAATAGATCATCCCTAAGCTTCACCAAATCCGGATATCGATCGAGTAACGCCAACCTTTCTTTGTAAGAGCGTCCCTCCTTCTTGTAGAGCTGATGAAGCTCCATGAGTAAACGTGCATCAGTTTCATCCAATGAAAATGCGCTCTCCAATAGGGGTACAGCTTCTTTCTTCTTGTCTATCCGATTATAATAAGCTAGGGCCAAATTACGATAAACGGTAGGAAACTGTCCATCCAGTTGGATCGCATGCTCCCAACAGTCAACAGCATCCTGATGCTGTCTTTTACCATACCAAAGATTGCCCAAATAATACGAGGCCTTTGCGTCAGCACTATTTAAAACTATGGCATGTCGGAGAATTGCAATCTCTTCCAAACGATTTGGAAAACAATAAGTCGGATCCATAACGACGGCTTGGTCACAATAAGTTTTTGCCTTGTCATGCAAGCCCAAATGAGTTGCGAAATAACCTAGTGTATAATATACCATTGGGTAAACTAAGGTTACGTCTTCAATGGTTTTTTCAAGGAGTAAAGATGCTTCTTCATACAGACCGGCATGAGCAAAATCCAATGCATACTCTATCACACTATGAATATTAACGCGCGCTAAATCGAGAATAGGAGAAAATATCGATTCTTCTTGTGTTAACAGGTACCATTCGAATCGACAGCCCATATTAAACGGATCCAATTCCATTGATTCTTGAATACATGCTAAAGCGGCATCTTTTGCCCCGAGTTTTCTTAAAATAGAGGCCTTCAGCTGTCTTCCTTTATGGTGATACCAGTTTCTGCTCAATGAGTGATCTATTTTTTCCAAAGCAGCTTTCCAATCGCCTCTCTTCGCATCAATTTGTGCCAAACCAAAATAGCCAGAATCCTTCCATGCGGCATTCCATGTTGCTTTGTAGAAAGCTGCATAAGCTCCATTCAGATCCCCAGATAGTTGCAGAGCTACACCAAGGTTGTAATAAGGTTCTCCATCATAAGGATTGGTATTACGCTCCGTAGCGCGAGCGATCGCGGTCTCAAAATAAATAATGGACTCCTCTATCTTACCGTTCCGCAACAAGAAAGCGCCCATTGCATTATTACATCTGATGTCGCTCGGTTCACGTCGCAGAGCTTCCTTATAATAATCCAATGGGTTATAAGTTGCATGTCGGTACTGCTCCAGATGCTGTCCTGTCAAAAACAATTCTTCGATAGAACAAATATCTTCGGGCAGCAATGCTGCCTGTGCTGGTTTGGGTATATCTTTGGCATCCTTCGCCTGTTCTTGCTGGTAGACCAATATTTCATGGTTATTTTTATCATACACAGTCAATATGAGTTCGGTTGGTACACTGTCCAATACAGCAACACTTTGGGTATAAATATTCCGAGGAGAACAAGTCACTTGTTCGTCCAAATAGATTTTACCGGCCGTATTACGTAACAAAATACGTATACTTTCATAGGTCCCTGTTGTATACAGGACAATGTGAGCGGTCTGCTCCCGAATCTCCATATTGAGCACCGCATCTTTTGTTGCATTTTTCACCTGTCCGACTTCTGCGTAAGGCATAAAATACTGCGACCAGGATTTCACTTCATAGGGTTGTAACCAAGCAAAATCAGGCTGATTATCTGTATATACACCAGCCATCAATTCAATATATGGTCCATTTTCATCTGTCAAGTTTCTATCCCAAGCGACACCAAAGTCACCATTTCCCCAGGTCCACTGTTTTTTCCCCGGTGAAATGTGATGGTCGGCCACATGTAACATCCCCGCATTGGTAGCACCGGCCTCATAGCCGCCAACGAAGTTGTATTTCGATTGAATGGCCATATAGGATGTCGGAACAGGAATATTCTTGTATTGCGCAATATCAACACCTGCCGAGTAATCGTACTTGTAATAGGTCCCCGTAGCAATCGGGAAAAAAGAAACCTCTCGCTTTCCATGATCAAAAACGGCATTGACATCGGGAGGGAACACAGAATAATAGTCGTCATTCACAACAACAGCCGGATTGGCCCACCACAGAAAAGTTTGTGGCAATGCTGTCCGATTATACACCTGAACCTTGATTTCCAGATACGCTTTGTCGGGATGCAAAGTAAATCCCTGCATGGCCTTCATCCGAAACATACGCTCGATTTCGTTGCACCAAACCGTAATACTTCCATCGCTGTTGTGTTCGATTAAATGCTCTGTTGGCATAAAAGTAGTCGGTCGATGATGCTGGGGCCAATTAAATTCAATCCCTCCGGAAATCCAAGGACCAGTGAGCCCAACCAAAGCGGGCTTGATAACTTCATTATAGTAAACGAAATGTCGTTCTCTAACTTTATCATAAGCCATATGAACCCGTCCACCTAAAGCTGGAAGAATCATCACCTTGATATATTCATTTTCAAGAAATAGCGCTTGATAGATCTTGTTTCGCTTTTGATCGCTAATTTTCTCTATGATCGGATAGGGATATACTACCCCCGAGCTACCTTGGTATACGCGCTTTTCGGCAAATATGGGATTCTTCTCCATCGTCCCAATCTCGTATGTTGGAATCGCAACCTGCTCCTCCCATGCTTTTACGATCCCTTTCTGGTCAACTGTTGATTTTATGAGGTAACGAGTCAATTCTGTCATTTTCTTAATACGCTAATAGGTTTATATAGGTCGAGTTGATTATCCTAGTGCCAATTATCCTTCCAGTTCTTGTTCAATTTCTTCTAAGCTTTTTCCTTTGGTCTCTTTCAGTCGGCTCCATAGAAACAGATAGCCAATAAAACAGACTCCACCATACAGCCAGAATGTACCAGCTGCGCCCAGATTTTGATTCAGTAAAGGAAAAGTATAAGTGAGCACAAAACATGCAATCCATAATAACGATGTCGCAATCGCCATGGCCTGCGCCCTTACAGCGGTAGGGAATATTTCGGCTATGATTACCCAAGTAACAGGTGCCAAGGTCATTGCATACACCGCAATTCCGGCTAACACAAGCAGAAGCACGAAAATTCCACTGCAATTGAAATAATAACAAGCTCCTAAGGCAATATAAATCACAAAAAGTCCTGCCGATCCGAAGAGCATCAATGCACGACGACCAATTCGATCGACCAGATACATGCCGATGAATGTAAAAATTACATTGATCACTCCAGTGATAATAATATTGAAAAGCATCCCCGAAACTGTATATCCAGCAGCCGTAAAAATTTCTTGGGCGTAATTAAAAATAACATTAATCCCACACCACTGCTGAAAGACCGCAATAAAACTCCCGAGCAACAACAACCGCAGCAACTTGCCCTGAAATAAATTTCTTTTTCGAGCTTTACCCTGACTTAGCTCAGCCGCCTCGGCAATAGATCGTATATTTTCTGCTGCATATTCATCTCCACCCATGCGTAAAAACACGCGCTTTGCCTGTTCGTGCTTCCCTTTCGAATACAACCAACGGGGACTTTCGGGAATCAGGAAAAGTAATACCAAAAAAAAGACCGCTGGGATCGCACCTGCCCAAAACATCCACCTCCAACCCTCTTGCCCATTCCAGGTTTCTAGAATAGATTCTCCAGCTAAAACCGGCTTAGCAATGAGCCAATTAACCACCTGTGCTGTAAGTATGCCCAGTACAATGGTTAATTGATTGACTGATACAAATTTTCCCCGACTTTCTGCAGGGGCGATTTCCGCGATATACATCGGAGCCAAATTGGAGGCTACACCAATACCTATCCCGCCCAAAATCCGATAAATAATAAAGGTGTCAAGTTCGGACGCCATGCCGGTTCCCAATGCAGAAATTATAAATAAAATTGCAGCTGTATAAATCAGTGGTTTTCTACCAAAGCGATCTGCCAATCCCCCCGAGAGCAGTACACCAACAAAGCTTCCCACAATCGCCGAAGACATGGCCCATCCTTGCAATGCAGGATCGGATTCCAAATGAAAATAAGCCTCATAAAATGGTTTCGCACCTCCAATAACTACCCAATCATATCCAAATAGAAATCCACCAATAGCAGCCACAAAAGTGATCAATAGCAGATAAGTCGTCGCAGTCTTTTGCATAAGAGTTTACATATTTAGATTTACTTAGGTAAAAGTAATGGATTACTTGGGGAGAATCATGTAAGTGAACACGATAAACATGTAAAATATTACTATTTTTATAAGGATAACCAAAAACAAGCTCGATTTATGAAACAAAACCAAGATGTCATCGCTGAAGGATTCAAAGGAGAAAAGGCGATTGTCCTTCCCTATGCCGTCTGCAATTACCTGGCAGACAATAGCATTACATCAAAATTACACATCACACATATCGGCTATTATCCCAATGCAAAAAAACACTACCGTGATCGTCAAGAAGGATGTAAGGAATATATTCTGATTTATTGCGAAGAAGGAAGTGGTTGGATAAAACAGGATGAAACAACGCACAACCTTAAAAGAAACGATGTATTTATAATACCGAAAGATTGTGCACATTGCTATGGAGCAAAATCAAATGATCCCTGGAGCATCTATTGGATTCATTTCATCGGGACAGATGCGGCTCTTTTTAAACATATCATGGGCGAAGTGATTCATATAGATGACGCGGATTCAAACAAACATGCCAACCGCATCCAGCTCTTCGAGAGCATCTACAAAAACCTCGAGATGGGATACAGTCCAGAAAATTTGGAGTATACGAGTTTTTGCTTTCAATATTTTTTAGCTTCCATTCAATATCAGGCACAGTTTAGAGAAAGTAACCGAATTCAAGTAGACAATATCATACAGGATATCATCATATTTATGAAAGACAATCTGGAGACCAATATCAATTTGGATGATATTTCAGCACATTTCAACTATTCCAAATCACATCTTATTAACTTGTTCAAGCAGAAAACATCTTACCCACCCATGGTATATTACAATCAACTCCGTATGCAAAGAGCTTGCTCTTATCTACAATTTACACTACTTAAGATTAAAGAAATCGCATTCAAACTCCACTTTTATGACCCCTTTCATTTTTCAAAAACGTTTACACGAGAAATGAAAATGTCGCCACAAGAATATCGCAAAAAATATCAAAAATAAAGTCGGTTAAACCCTTCGGATTCATAAGCCATCTAGACCAGTTACCTCTAAACGATTGGTTATAAACGATTAGCTCTCCATTCGAACATCTTTTCTTGGCTATCTCTCACTCTTCATCGACACTCAAACCGGCCAATACACAACGTATAGCGTTTAGCGAAGTATTGCGGCATTATTCAAAATTGGGTGTCCTTTTCCCTAAAAATGCTGAAACACCTTCTTTGAAATCTTCTGTTCCGAACAAATGTCCGAAGGCATCCATTTCCAACTTATTTCCGTTTTGTTGTCTATCCTCTGCAGCATTAATAGCTGCAATAGCATTTGCCACTGCAACGCGCGAGCGCGTAAATATCTTTTGGAGTATTTCCTCCGCTCGGGCAATTAGTTTATCCTGTGCGATCACCTCATTGACCAGTCCTAGTTCATAAGCTCGCTGCGCATCAATCATATCGCCAGTTAAAATCATTTGCATAGCCTGTCCTTTTCCGATCAATTTGGGCAAACGCTGCGTACCTCCGTAACCCGGAATCAGGCCCAAAGAAACCTCCGGAAGTCCCATTTTGGCATTTTCAGAAGCTATACGGATATGGCAAGCTAAAGCCATCTCCAGCCCTCCGCCTAAAGCATATCCATTTATAGCAGCAATAACTGGCTTAGGAGAACCTTCGATAAGATCCGTAAAGATAATATGCCCTCTTTCACTAAGCCATCGCGCCTGAATCACAGACAAATCCATAAATTCCTTGATATCCGCGCCCGCGGCAAATGCTTTATGTCCGGCGCCAGTCAGGATAATACCCCTTACATGATCATCGGAATTGAAATGTTTGAAGATATCTTGCAATTCATCAAGCGTTTCCTGATTTAAGGCATTCAGTTGCGGCTCGCGATTAATGATGACATAGCCAATACTATCTTTAATGGCATACTTTAAATTTGAATATTGAACCATAATTGCTAAAAATTAAAATGTAAGGATGCCGTAAAAGTATCAGAAGGAACTCCTTCACCGCCTTTATAGCTTAATCTCTTTTTATACTCTAATCTAATCAATTTAAAGATATTATCCACCCCCACAAGTCCTTCTACATAAGGTTTATTTCGCACTGCTTTTGTTTGAATAATACCATCCTTGTCCGCTTCAAACTGAATATTTTCGGGCGTAACAAAGGGATTGTTGGCATCGCTTAACTTTCCATAAAACGCCTTGAATCCTGTTACTTCACGCCACTTTAACCGTCTGAACAAAGGAATTCTATTAAAAAAGAAACCATTCCAATTGTGGTAATAAGTCAATTTCAAAAACTGGTCTGAAACAAATTCCGAGGTAGCCATCAAGTCAAAATTCACCAACGGGCCCTGCTTATCTTTAGTGACTTCTGGAAGTTCCAGTAAGGTATAAGGCAGGTGTTTCCCCCAAATTCTCCCGCCTGAGAATTCAAAATCAGCCTGTCCTGCTGGCGATAAGAACAATCGTTTGAACACACTGAACCGCAACGCATCATAACTATAATCTGCCCCCCAAAATCCTTTCAGGCCTTTATTATATTGCAGGGTAAAAATGGGATATTTATTTTCTACTGTTCCCCTGTCGAGATTATGATAAGTAAATTCTTCATTCGGAGCCCAACGCAAAATTAGCTGTAGATCATTTGTATTTACTTGGCGGATTGTATCCGGTAAAGGTAGACTATTGATATAAAACAAATCACCGCGAGGTTGTCTGCGGGTATGTGTAAATGCCGTTCCTACACTAATATGGTTCCCAAATTCGATCAGATGATCGATACGATAGATATCATTAAACTGCCATTTATTCGGTCTGTTTTTCCCAAAAGAACGGAAGAAACCATCTCCTTTTAAAAAACCCAAACCTCGCCCCGGTTCCATAACGTCGTGCTGTACGGTAAAGCGCAAATAATTTGCCGGAAACTGAACAATACGTTCTCCATTTAAAGTAAATGCCGTACTCAAGTAGTATTTTAGCGCTTTGTCTTTATCGCCATAGGCTGTGTATCCTTCAATGTAGGCCTTTTCCGAAAACAACCGTGTTGTTCGACCACTCATCCTAAAACGATTCCCTTCGTAATTATTACGGCTATAAAGATATTCCAGAGGACCAAACTCAACTTTCCCGGCATTATAATACCCCTTTGCCAATAAATAGCCCAATGCTACTAACTGATTAAAAGAACGCATATTCTGTACCGAATCAACTTTTTGATATGCCCCTAATTCAGCATGGCTTAATGGGCTTGGTCTGACCCCTCCTATGGGTACATGCGGTGCGGACTGGAGGAGATACCTTTTTTCAACAGGTACACCCGCAAAATTCTCATTCGAAATAGAATCGGTGCGATGTCCTAAGTATTGGGTTTCCCTGCGCCCATACAATACATCCGACTTGCTCCCGCCAAATAACATTTTCAGGTCTGCATGAACGGGAAGCATGCTACCGTTTTTAAATTCGCTATAGCTGAGATCTATCTGCACGTCATTTATCCAATTGATATTTGCAGTACGTCCGATATTCAATGTCGCGCGATGAACGGCATACCTTGTATCATCTGAGATTAGTAGATCACCATAGAAGAGCAGATCAATTTCCGATTTACCTTCAAAATGGAGCTCAATATAATCCTTCCCCTCTATCTTAATCGTATCTTGAATTTTGTATTTATAAAATGCCGTGGCACCGGCTGCAATAGGGCTTAAGACCCCTTTGTTTGTGATCTGAATTGTATTATCATAGAGATCAACATCACGGAGTATCGTCTGAAACCGTGTCTGCCAATTATCATTGTTAAAAAAACGTGGATTTAATTCGGTCTGATTGTGGCTAATGACAATCTTCTTACTCCGATCTGGATTATGGGACGAATAGATATTAGCATAGTTTTCTTCCAAATAAAAGGGTGCTATGGTCTGCCCCCGAAAAGCTGTAGAATCGACATTTTCAAAGAGGAATCGGAATGGTTTCGGAAATTTTTTCGCTTTATCCTCAGGATTGACAAAACCAAATTGCGTCTTCTCGTATTCGTCAAAACGAATTTCAGGTATTCGGGTATAATGATTTTGTGGTCGATGCGCTATCACCTGTTCGATCAGTGCAATAGCTGGATCTTTAGGCTTTTTGTTTTTTCGATTGACCACGACCTCCTCTAATGTATTATTCGAGGCAATTAAATGCACCGTCAGCATAGAATCTTGTAAACGACGAACATCCACCGTCCGCCGCTCATACCCCACTGCTCCAAATACAAGTTGTCTGTATTTCTTGATATCTAGAATCTTAAAATACCCAAGGGTATCACTACTACCACCACTATCTTCCCCAAGCCAGTTGATTGAAACCCTTGAAATGCCCTTGCCTGTTTGTGCATCAACAACCTTTCCACGAATAAAGTCCTGTGCAATTACTTGTCCGCAGATAACGAAGAAAAGTAACACACATAAAACATGAATCGAAAAAGATTTAACACACACTTTAAACGCCATCTGCAATTTGATAGGATTTCTTTTTTACAATATACAATTTGTATGCAAGAGTTATACCAATAAAAATAAAAAAAGCACAGCGAAATCGCCATGCTCTAATAAACAACAAGTATTTTAACAGAAACTTTATATTAATTTTAAAAGGCAGTCTGGATATACCCCAATTAAGATTGTAAGCATTACGGCAAGGAATAATACCAATGAATAATTCCACTGCACATTGACACAGGATTCGTCACTGTCTCTAAAGTACATCGCAACGACAACTTTTAAGTAGTAATACACGGCAATGCCTGCATTGATTACCGCCAATACGAGCAAAACAATATGATAATTTTCCATAACAGAAGAAAACATCATAAACTTACCGATAAATCCAGCTGTCAGTGGTATTCCCGCAAGAGAAAGCATGGCTATCGTGATGGCAAATGCGAGCAAAGGATTTCGTTTGCCCAAGCCATTAAAAGCTTCAAAATGCTCGGAGCCAGTCGTTTTCTTGACAAGGATCAATCCCGTAAAGGCAACAATGGTTGCCAGTGAATAGGCAAGGCCATAAGCAAAGATACTATTAGCCGAAGTAGCCCCAACTGCTACAATCGCAAATAACATATACCCAGCATGCGAAACACTTGAATAGGCAAGCATGCGTTTGAAGGAAGACTGCATTAATGCAGAAATATTTCCAACAAATAAGGTAAGAATGGCGATCACTAAGAAAACCGGAGTCCAAAAATCTTGTAAAGGCAATAGACTATAACTGAATAAACGTAACAATCCAGCAAAAGAAGCAACTTTAACGACCGTACTCATATAACTCGTAATCAGTATCGGAGCTCCATCATAAACATCTGGTGTCCAGAAATGAAAGGGAACAGCCCCCACCTTGAACGTCAGTCCCACAATGAGGAGCAATATACCTCCATAAAACAAAGGCGAAATTGCCTGCGGGTTATTGACAACATAGTCTTTGATTTCACCTAAATCAAATGATCCTGTAGCACCGTATAACAGGGCAATACCAAACAGCAGAAACCCGGTAGAGAAAGCTCCCATCAAAAAGTACTTTAATGCCGCTTCATTTGATGCTTTGTCTCTTTTACGTATACCGACCAAAATATAAAGCGCTACAGACATAATTTCAATACCTAAAAAAAGCATTGAAAAATTATGATAACTATTCACAAGAACAGCACCTGTGAGGGAGAAAATCAATAACGAATAATACTCCGCAATTTGTCCCTCCTCATCGAAATATCCCTTTGATATTACAAAGATGCACAAGGTAACCGCGATACATAAGATCGAGAAAGCAATAGCATAATGATCAAAATGAACCATCCCACTATAGAGAGGTCCGCTGGTAGAAGTCCAGTCATTCCATAAGAAACCAATAGCGACCAAGAAGCCAAGAATAGAAACAGGCAGCAGCATAGATTTCATCTTGAATAAACCAAGATAAAGGACGACTAATGCTAATATCGAAAGTGTAATTATTGCACCCATACAATTAAATATATCTATTATCTGCCTAAAAATGTACTTAAAACTTCCACAGAACCTGCAGAAAGGTTCAATAGGAAATTAGGGAATATACCAATATAAAGGATCAATACGGAGACCACTGTCAATACAATAAGTTCCGTTCCTTTTACATCTTCAAATTGTATAGTTCTTTCGGTCGTTTCTCCCAGCATCGTTCCTTGATAAAGCCTAAGGATATAAACTGCACCCAGAATTAAGGTTAAACCCGCGAAAACCGCAAACCAAAATCCATATTGAAAGACGCCTTTCAATAATAAAAACTCACCAATAAATCCATTCGTTAATGGTAACCCCACTGCTCCCATACAAATAATCATAAAGAAGATGGCCAACCGAGGCGCCTTGCTTGCTATTCCGCCGAGCTCAGTGAGACTACGTGTCTGTGTGCGTTGCTGTATAATATCCAACACATAAAAAAGCCCTATCACAGAAATACCGTGATTTAACATTTGAATAGTTGCTCCACTCAGGCCATTCGTATTCCATGTGAAGACACCAGCACTAATTAAGCCAACGTGGGCTATTGATGAATATGCGATCAATCGCTTCACATCATCTTGTTTAATTGCAATAATGGAAGCATAAACGATCCCAATAACGCATAAGATCATTGCAAAATGTCCGTATAGAGCAACACCAGCCGGTGCAATAGGCAATAGCCAACGCATTAAACCATAAACCCCCATTTTGAGCATGATACCCGCCAACAACATCGTACCTGCTGCAGGTGCGTTTGTATACGTATTGGGTTGCCAGGTATGAAAAGGAAAAATTGGTATTTTGATGGCGAAAGCAACAAAAAAAGCCCAAAATAACCATCTCTGCGTATTTTCCCCCAAATCTAATGCTATAAATGAAGTCCATTCAAAATCACGATTGGGTACTTGTTGATAGAGATAAAGAATACCGATCAACATCAAAAGGCTCCCCAAAAAAGTATAAATAAAGAATTTCAAATTTACGCGAATACGATCTCCTTCACCCCAAAGTGCACAAATAAAATAAATCGGAATCAAGGCAATCTCCCAACCCACATAAAAAGTAAACGCATCCAAGGCCATAAATACGAGCAATAAGCCCGCTTGCATAAAAGCCATTAATGCATAAAAGTTTCCTTTATAATCCTTCTTAAAGGTTGTAGCAATAATTAAAGGCATCAGTCCATTCGTCAATAATATCAGCGGCAAGCTAATTCCATCAACGCCGATATGAAAATGAATATGCAATGAAGAAATCCATAGCCAATTTTGTTCAAATTGCATTCCGCCATTTGCGTCAAAAGTACAAAGGAAAGGAATAGTCAAAGCCAAAGACAGTAATGATAAAATCAAGGCAATAGACTTTGCAGCATTGGTCTTTAAAAACGTTAGAATCAATGCGCTTATTAACGGCAATAAAATAAGTAAAAACAAGTTATCCATCGATTACACCAAAATTAAAGACTCAACAATCCATAGATGAAAATGGCAATCACCCCAATTACCATCATCAATAAATAAAAACCAACATTACCATTCTGGAGCAAACGCAATACTTTTCCTGTATCAAATGTTGCTTTCCCGGCACCATTAACAACACCGTCAATGCCACGTTGATCCACAACATTCCCGAAGAAAGACGAGAGCCAATTGATGGGACGTACAATGATGCTATCATAAAGTTCATCCACGTAAAACTTATTGTAAGATAGATTCGCCAAGAAACTTCTGGTACCTTCTCCCGCTTCAGGTAACTGTTGTCGTTTAACATACTTGTTAAAGGCTAAAGCAACCATAATCAATACTCCAACAACAGAAACAGCCATTAATAAATATTCAGTACTGTGTTCCAAATGATGAGTTGCAGGCATTATTGCTTTTCCCTCTGAGAACACCGGCGCCAGGAAGTCCTCAAGCCAATGATTACCACCCAAAACAGCTGGTAAGTTGATCACACCTCCAACCACAGAAAGTATAGCCAATACAATGAGTGGCATTGTCATACTCTTTGGAGATTCATGCAAATGATGTTTTTGCTCTTCCGTACCACGGAATGTTCCAAAAAAGGTCATAAACAGCATCCTAAACATATAGAATGCCGTCATTAATGCACCAATAAAACCTAAACCCCATAAGACCGGACTAGCGGCAAAAGCCCCCGCCAATATTTCGTCTTTGGAGAAGAAGCCAGAGAATGGCGGAATTCCTGCAATCGCGATTGTCCCCATCAACATCGTCAGATAAGTAATAGGCATTGCTTTCTTCAAGCCGCCCATTTTACGCATATCCTGTTCCTCACTCATACCATGTATAACAGATCCGGCCCCTAAGAATAGTAATGCTTTGAAAAAGGCATGAGTCAATACATGGAAAAACGCTCCAGTAAATGCTCCGACACCGAGGCCAAGAAACATATAGCCCAATTGTGAAACTGTGGAATAAGCCAATACTTTCTTAATATCATTTTGTGTCAATGCAATCGCAGCAGCTAACAGGGCTGTACAGATAGCTATGACAGAAATGAGCTGCAACGTAAACGGTGAAAGAATAAACAATACATTGGAACGTGCAATCATATAAATACCGGCTGTAACCATCGTCGCCGCATGGATCAGGGCCGACACGGGTGTCGGGCCAGCCATGGCATCTGGCAACCAGGTAAACAAAGGTATCTGCGCCGATTTACCTGTTGCAGCAATAAATAACAAAATGGTAATGCTAACGACTGTGATATCACCAACAGCAAAATTCTTGGCCGCTGGAAATACAGTCGAAAATTCTAAGGAGCCAAAAGTCCCAAGTATTAAAAATACCGCAAGCAGAAAACCTAAATCTCCTATTCTATTCATCACAAATGCTTTTTTTGCCGCATTTGCATACGAACTATTCTTATACCAAAAGCCAATCAATAAATAGGAACATAGTCCTACACCTTCCCAGCCTATGAACATGACCAGGTAATTGGATCCCAATACCAATAGCAACATAAAAAAGATAAAGAGATTCAAATAAGCGAAGAACTTACCAAATCC
The DNA here is from genome assembly GCF_014109745.1 of Sphingobacterium paramultivorum. Taxonomy (NCBI): domain Bacteria; kingdom Pseudomonadati; phylum Bacteroidota; class Sphingobacteriia; order Sphingobacteriales; family Sphingobacteriaceae; genus Sphingobacterium; species Sphingobacterium paramultivorum. Next base: position 5,105,085 of record NZ_CP058555.1, on the reverse strand, counting down.
ATTATCATGATGCATATAACCAATAGAATAGACATGGATAAGGAAACCAATTCCCGTAACGATTAAGAGCATAATCGCACTTAACGGATCTACTAAAAAGGACAGACCGATCTTGAGATTGCCCACTGCAATCCAATCAAATACATGTTGTTCAATGATGCCTGCTTGTCCAGCTTGTCTCGCTTGGTAGACTTCGGAGAAAAGAAGGCAGCTACATACAAAAGAAATAAGCACTACAGCACTGCCAACAGCGCCTATCATACCTTTGGAAAAGGTATTCCTACCCAATCCGTTCACTATAAACCCGATTAAGGGCAAAAGGGGAATCAACCAAACTAATTCACTCATCGTATTTATTTCTTAAGTTCTACCAACGAAGTTTATTTAAGGAATCGATATCCACAGACTTCGTATTCCGATATACCATAATAATAATCGCAAGGCCTACGGCAACTTCTGCCGCCGCCAATGCCATGATAAAGAAGACAAAGACCTGTCCAGACGCATCGCCATGCTGCACGGAAAAAGCAGCTAAAAGAAGATTCACCGCATTCAGCATCAATTCAATAGACATCATAATAATAATGACGTTACGGCGAATAAGAACACCGATAACACCAATAACGAAAATAATCGCACAAAAAATCAGATAATGATTTATTGGCACCCCCTGTAACTGTTGAACAACTGTTTCCATTAGATTTGTTTAGGTTCTTTCTTAGCTAATAATATTGCTCCAATCATTGCCGTCAATAACAATAATGATGATAACTCAAAAGGAAGCAAAAATTCGTTAAACAACACCTTACCCAGATTCTTAACCAACCCGATTTCTGGATTAACAACAGTCAAGGGATTAGAAATATCAAATACGCGGTATACACCGAAGAAAGTCACCAATAGGCAACAGCCGGCGATAACCCCCATAAACTTAACCAAGTTGGATTTCATGGGTTCGGTATCCTTATTCAGGTTGAGCAGCATCAATACAAATAAAAACAAAACCATGATGGCTCCCATATATACGATGAAATTCACCACAGCCAGAAACTGTGCATTCAAAAGAATATAATGTATTGTAAACGTAAAAAACGTAATGACCAGATACAGTACACTGTGTACAGGATTTTTTGTAAAAATGGTCAGCAGCGCAAAGAAAATAGACAAGAAGGCTACAAAATAAAATACTGTCATAATTTCCTGTTTTAGCTCTTTAATTTGGTAATATCAAAAGTTGGTTCTACCAATTTATCTTTTCCATAGATAAAATCCTTACGGAGATAATCTGCTGTCACATGCGGTCCATCCAGATAAATCGCTTCTTTCGGACAGGCCTCTTCACATAGACCACAGAAAATACAACGCAACATATTGATTTCATATACCGACGCATATTTTTCTTCGCGGTAAAGATTTTCTTCACCTTTTTTCCGCTCGGCAGCAGTCATTGTAATCGCCTCTGCAGGGCAGGACAAAGCACATAATCCACAGGCTGTACATCGCTCACGCCCTTCCTCATCACGTTTGAGCGAATGTTGCCCTCTGAAGTTTTTCGAATAAGGTCTTATTTCCTCAGGATATTTAATGGTTGGAATTTTCTTGAAAAAATGCCTTAATGTAATGCGTAAACCTTTGATAATAGCCGGAAAGTAAATTCTTTCCGAAAATGTCATCGGTTTTTGTTCGATTACTTTTTTACGATTGGTTAGTTGCATAAAAAGTCCTTTCTTATGAGAAATAAGTATCTTTAATCAATGTAAATACACCTGTAAGTACAATATTGGCAATCGCCAATGGAATCAACATCTTCCAGCCCAGATTCATCAATTGATCGTAGCGGAAACGTGGTAAAGTCCAACGCACCCACATAAAGAAAAAGATAAACAGCAATATTTTAATGAAGAATGCAACCACCCCGATGATCGTGATCATATTGGCCGACCATCCCAGATCATTCATAAAAGGGAAATTATAACCGCCAAAATAAAGTGATGCCATCAATGCAGAGGAAACGAACATGTTAATATATTCGGAAAACATGTAGAGTCCCAATTTCATGGAGGAGTACTCCGTATGGTAACCACCAACAAGCTCCGTTTCACATTCTGGCAAATCAAACGGAACCCGATTACACTCGGCAAAAGCACAGACCATAAAAATGATAAAACCCAGCGGCTGTGCCCAGATATTCCAATTGACAAAACCAGACTGTTGAGCAACAATTTCTTCCAGTGTCAAGGTACGCGTCACCATCAACAGAGCGATAAGCGACAATCCCATTGCAATCTCATAGCTGATACTCTGTGACGCTGCACGAATTGCACCCATAAGCGAGAATTTATTATTGGAGGCCCAGCCACCCAACATGATACCATATACGCCAAGTGCAATCACACCAAACATATACAACACCCCAACATTGATACCCTGCGCAACCTGCAAAGAAATTGTGCGATCTCCAATCTGCAATTCCTGTCCCCAAGGAATAACGGCTGAACTAATACATGCCGTTATAATCGCAATTGTAGGCCCCAAAATAAAGAGCACCTTGTGTGCGCCCGCAGGGATAATTTCCTCTTTAAAGAAAAACTTCCCCCCGTCACATAAAGGTTGTAAGATTCCGAAGATACCGGCCCGATCGGGGCCATATCGATCTTGCATAAAGCCTGCAATTTTACGTTCCGCAAGTGTCGAATACATCGCGATCACCAAGGTGATAACGAATACAATAGACACCAGTATTAATTTTTCTATGACAAAAGACCACTCCATATTTGTGATTATTTCAATTTTTCTGTTCTAGCCAACTGTTCGCGATTTTGTTCCTGTAGCATTGGATTCTCCTTAACAACTTTCGGCGGATTAAATAACTCGTAGTGATTGGCAGAAATGACGGAATGTCGGTCTATTTCTGTCGGTTCCTCTAAGACCCAATCGCTTGTTTTTTTCTGATCAAAGCGACAGGTATTACAGATAAACTCTTCCACTTCACCAAACTCATCCTTTCGAGCAGTTACCCGAATGACCTCTTCTCCCTTATACCATAAGGTTACCTTACCCGAACATGTCGGACAATCACGATGAGCATCGACAGGCTTCGTAAACCATACCCTGTTCTTGAAACGGAAGGTTTTATCTGTCAAAGCTCCCACAGGACATACATCAATAACATTTCCGGAGAAATCGTTATCGATTACATTTTCAATATAAGTCGATATCTCGGCGTGATCTCCTCGTCCTAAGATACCGTGTACACGCTGGTCAGTCAACTGATTTGCGACATAAACACAACGGTAACATAAGATACAACGGTTCATATGCAATTGGATCTTATCGCCCAAATCAATGCGTTCGAAGGTACGTCGATTGAATTCGTAGCGTGTATGAGCACTGCCGTGTTCATATCCAAGATCCTGCAATTTACATTCACCAGCCTGATCGCAGATTGGACAATCTAAGGGATGGTTAATCAATAAGATTTCAACAACACCTTTTCTCGCTTCCACCACCTCTGGCGAAGTAATATTTTGTACTTCCATACCGTCCATTACCGTTGTACGACAAGAAGCCACCAATTTCGGCATCGGTCTTGGATCCTTTTCAGATCCCTTGGAGACTTTTACCAAACAGGTACGGCATTTACCGCCACTTCCCTCCAGTTTGGAGTAGTAACACATTGCCGGAGGGACTATATCGCCGCCGATCTGTCTCGCTGCATTTAATATGCTTGTCCCAGGAGCAACCTCTACCGGTATACCATCGATGGTGACCTTAAACTTTACATCTTCCGCTTCTGCCATGATATGATTAATTTATCGTTACAGCTTCTATTATGATACTATTGGTTGTAAAGGATCAGCATAATGTGCCAGTCCATAATTTCTTGTTTGTGACTCTTCCGGATGCAGGATATGCCATTCAAATTCATCCCTAAAGTGTCGTATTGCAGCTGCCACAGGCCATGCCGCAGCATCCCCCAATGGGCAAATCGTATTCCCTTCTATTTTTCGTTGAACGTCCCACAGTAAATCAATATCTTCCATAGCACCATGACCGCTCTCGATCTTATGCAGTACCTTCTCCATCCAACCCGTTCCTTCACGACAAGGCGAGCATTGACCACAGCTTTCATGATGGTAGAATCGCGCAAAGTTCCAGGTATTACGCACCACGCACTGATCCTCATCAAATACGATGAAACCACCTGATCCAAGCATTGTACCAGTTTGGAAGCCACCATCAGCCAATGACTCATAAGTCATCAATCGGCTATTTCCAGCAGCAGTTTTCAAGATTAGATTAGCCGGTAAAATAGGCACCGAAGAACCTCCGGCTACGACAGCCTTCATTCGTTTCCCATTGGCAATACCACCACAATATTCGTCCGAGTAAATAAATTCTTCAACGGGCAGACCGAGTTCGATCTCATAGACCCCTGGTTTTACAATATTTCCGCTAGCGGAAATTAATTTTGTTCCGGTACTACGCTCTACACCGATCTTAGCATACTCTTCACCACCCAAATTAATAATGGGAACTGTCGTTGCAATAGACTCCACATTATTCACCACTGTTGGGCAGTTATATAAACCCGCTATCGCTGGAAAAGGGGGTTTAATACGTGGGTTACCTCGTTTACCTTCTAAGGACTCTAATAAAGCCGTTTCCTCACCGCATATATACGCTCCGCCTCCCGGTTGAACATAGATCTCTAGATCATACCCCGAACCCAAAATATTTTTACCCAAAAACCCTTTTTCCTTGGCTTCAGCAATAGCACGCTCCAGAATTCTGATCTGTGGCATCATCTCTCCACGCACATAGATATAAGACGTGTGAGCCCCCAAAGCGAAGCTGGATACAATCATTCCCTCAATAAGTGCATGCGGAATATGTGTCATTAGATAACGGTCTTTGAATGTCCCTGGTTCAGACTCGTCGGCATTACAGACCAAATAGCGCGGCACCCCCTCAGGTTTGGCCAAAAAGGACCATTTCATCCCCGTAGGAAAACCGGCTCCGCCACGGCCACGTAATCCAGACTTCTTAACCTCTTCGACAACATCCTCAGGAGACATTGTCTTTAATACTTTTTCAACAGCAACATAACCACCTTTTTGTCGATAGACCTCAAAGGTATTGATGCCAGGAACATCGATATGAGTCAACAAAAGTTTACGTGCCATATTATTCTGTTTTAGCTTTTAAATTATCAATCAATTCGTCGACTTTATCTTCTGTCAGATTCTCATAGAATGTATATTCAGGACCGATCTGTAAGACTGGTCCAAAACCACAGGCAGCCAAACATTCTACACCACGCCAAGAGAAAAGCCCATCGCTTGTGACCTGCCCTTCCTTTACACCGAGCTTTTGTTCTAAATGCCCCATGATACGCTCTGCACCGACCAAACAACAGGGGCCGGTACGACAAATCTCCAGTACATATTTTCCTTTAGGTTGCAACAGGAACATGGTATAGAAGGTTGCCACCTCATATACCTCAATCGGTAATATATTCAGGTAAACAGCAACCTTATCCATCGCATCTGCGCTGACCCAGCCGTATTCCGCCTGAACCAAATGTAAAATGGGCAATAAGCCTGATTTCTGCTTTCCTTCGGGGTAACGGCTTACCACTTCTCCAAACTTGGCTAACAATTCTGGAGAAAACGTTACATTTTCATTATGTTGTTTTACACTAAGCATCTAATTCTCCAGCTATAACGTTAAGACTACTCATATTTATAATGGCATCTGAAATCAGCATTCCTGCACTCATTGGTGCAAACATCTGATAATTGACAAAAGAAGGTCTCCTAAAGTGAAGACGATAAGGTGACCGTCCACCATCGTGAATCAAATAAAAACCAAGTTCGCCATTTGCACCTTCGACCGCATGATAGACTTCTGCTTTTGGTGTGTCCACCTCACCCATGACGATTTTAAAATGGTAAATTAGAGCCTCCATATTGGTATACACCTGTTCTTTCGGAGGTAAATAGAAATCAGGCACCTCCGCATGGAAGACGCCTTTAGGTTCTTTCTCAATTTTCTCTAATGCCTGTTCAATAATCCGAAGTGATTGCCACATTTCGGCATTCCGAACCATGAAACGATCGTATACATCACCTGTCGTGCCAACAGGTACATCGAAATCAAATTCTTCATACGAGCAATAAGGATTCTGTACACGCACATCGTAATCTACACCTGTCGCCCGTAAAATAGGGCCAGACCAGCTATAATCCAGGGCATCTTCTGCTGTTACAGCAGCAACACCCGACGTTCTTTCTATAAAAATGCGGTTACGAACAAACAACTCTTCAAACTCTTGCAATACCGGAGGATAGCGTTTCAGAAATTCACGTATTTTCTCAAAGGCTATAGCATTGAAATCACGCTCGAAGCCTCCAATACGACCAATATTCGTTGTCAGACGAGCGCCACAGATTTCTTCAAAGATTTCATAGATAAACTCGCGTTCCTGCATCACATACAAAAAGCCCGAAAAAGCACCCGTATCTACCCCCAAAATACCATTACAAATAATATGATCCGCAATACGGGCAAGCTCCATGACGATAACACGCATGTACTGCACCCGCTTAGGAATCTCTATCTTGAGTAGTTTTTCAACGGTCATATGCCAGCCCATATTATTGATTGGAGACGAGCAATAATTTAGACGATCAGTCAAAGGCGTTATTTGATAAAAAGGTCGATGTTCAGCAATTTTTTCAAATGCGCGGTGAATATAACCGATCGTGGACACGCCACTCACAATACGCTCGCCATCGATTTGTACCACGTTCTGAAATACGCCATGCGTAGCGGGGTGCGTGGGACCAATATTTAGGGTAATCAACTCGTCTTGCGGATCGTTGTCTTCGAAGACTGGCTGATTAGATGTTATCTTGCTTATAAATTCGCTCATATCGTATAAATTAACGGCCGAAATACAAATCTTTCTTATCTACGCGATTTGGATCCTCTAAAGGATATTCCTTACGCATTGGAAACACCTCCATATCATCTACATTCAGAATCCTTCTCAAATCGGGATGCCCTATAAAATTGACACCAAAAAAATCAAAAGTCTCACGTTCCATCCAGTTCGCACCTTTCCAAACAACGGTTGCCGTTGGAATTTCAGGATTCGGTCCATGCAAAAAGACCTTTATCCGAATTCGAATATTATGAACGAGACTATGTATATGATAGACGACAGCAAATTCCTTTTCTAAATGCGGATAATGCACCGCCGTAATATCGGTCAGATGGATAAACTGCAACTCCTTATTCGATTTCAAGAAACGAAGTACTTCGATCACATTTTCCGTATCCACGACAATCGTCAATACATTGTGTGCATCTTGAATTTCGTTAATCTGTGCCGGAAAATTTCCTTGGAGCTTATCCAATAAAAAACTGTTTTCCATCATCTATTTATTTATATGTATTCCGTACTTTTCAAGCAGCGCTTTGTATTCGGGTGTATTTCTCCGGTTCAATGATTCATTCTTTACAATATCCTGTAGACGCAACACGCCATCCAAAATTGCTTCTGGACGGGGAGGACAACCAGGTACGTACACATCAACCGGTATGATTTCGTCTATTCCTTGTAAGACAGAATACGTATCGAAAATACCACCACTAGATGCACAGGCCCCAACAGCAATTACCCAGCGCGGCTCAGCCATTTGCACATACACCTGCTTTAACACCGGAGCCATTTTCTTAGCAATGGTACCCATCACCAATAGCATATCGGCCTGACGCGGTGAAAAACTAGGGCGCTCGGCACCGAATCTAGCCAAATCGTAAGTAGAGCCCATCGTTGCCATAAACTCGATACCACAGCAGGATGTGGCGAAGGGCAAAGGCCATAACGAGTTGGCTCGGGCTAAGCCAATGGCCTTGTCCAAACTTGTCGCAAAAAAACCTGCGCCTTCTACTCCCGGAGGAGCTTCTGCCAATTTTATATCACTCATGAAAAGTCGATTTTATAAAGGTTTAAGTATCATTGACCCCAAAGAGCCAACCATCACGGGAATATCTAATCCCAACTCAATGCTTTTTTCTTGATCACATAGATAAAGCCCAGCAAGAGCAGTCCCATGAAAATAAACATCTCGATCAAGCCCTGTAGCCCCATTTCCCGGAAGTTGACTGCCCATGGATACATGAAAATAACTTCAACATCAAATATGACAAACAGGATAGCGACCAAAAAATATTTTATGGAGAAAGGCTGCCTGGCATTTCCGACAACTTCAATTCCCGACTCAAAAGCCCCAAGCTTGTTTTCTGTACGGACTTTCGGTCCGATAAGATGTGTAATAATTATGGTACCTACTCCAAATCCTACAGCTACTAAAAGCTGTATAAATATAGGCAAGTAGTCTATCGGCATACTATTGGCTTGCTCCATCTCAATTAAAATTTATATTGGTAACTGTCTTTAAATATAGAGATTCCAAGGTAAAAAACAAAACAAAAAAGGCGTAGATATTACTATCTACGCCTAATTTAGAATGATTTTACTTAAGCTTATTTCAATGCACCTAGGTACCCTTTAACAGCTTCATTCGTTGGATCAATTGCCAATACTTTTTGGAAGCTTTCCTTCGCTTTAGGAAGATCTTGCTTCACATAATAGTAGAGACCGATATACGTGTTTGCATCGATCAAATAATTCTTATTCTTCTCTTGTGCCCCACGTTGATTGATAGCTTCGATCAATTTTTGGAACGGCGCCACGAAATCACCTTTAGGTTGCTCCAAGTTGTCCGCGGTTAAGGCAGCAAAAGCTTTATAATAAAGTGCATTGATCAAATATTTATCTTGTGCTTCTTTATTGTCTGTTGTTTCAATAACAGATAAGAAAGTCTGTGCTTTTAGCAAATCGGCAATTGCTTTGTCTCTCAATTCTTGATTAACTACCACTTGTTCCTCATTCTTGCTACCAGCATCTTCTTTAGCTCCGATTTGGTAATAGGCTTCTCCAGCATAGTAGTTTGCATCAAACAAATACGTCTTATTGTCTTTATAAGAAGCTACCAATTCAAATAACGAGGCTGCTGTCTGCAATTCTTGCTCTTGGTATTTAGCAAATGCCAACTCAGCTGTTTCTCCCAACAATTCTTTGTCTAAATCAATTGCTTTCTTAATATCGGCAATACCCTTTTGAATATTCGCTGTATTCTCTGCTGTCAATACCGGAGCCGCAGTAGCCGTACTATCCGCACCAGCAGCTGCTGGTTTTGGGCTATTTGCAGCAATCTCAGACATACCTAGATACATATAATCCAATGGAATTACACGATCTTTTTCCATTTTGCTAAACATCTGGTTTAAGTACTCCAGTGCTTTCGGATAATCCTTTGCTTTTTGGAAAGCGATATAACCCAAATAACGATAGATTTTTGGATCTACAGAAGGGTTTTTAGCTAATTCCTCAGAAACTACCTTCAAATCGTCATATTGACGCGCGTAAACCAAGAAATCGGCGTAACGGATTTTAGCTTCCAATGAATTATCACCCGCAACTTCAAGATATTTCTTGTATTGTTCAACACCTTTCTTATTTAACTCGACATATTTCTCGTCAGAAGTACCCGGTAATCTAGACCATTGATTGTATGTTTCAGCCAATTCACGGTAAGTCGGCGCGTATGCCGGAGTTTCCGCCGCAATAGCTTCCAATTGTGTGATAGCCTCATCAAATGCTTGCGCGCCACGTACGATCACAGCCTGTCCAACTTTCGCTTGTACTGAATTTGGATCGATATCAGTCGCTTCACCATAGCTTGTATAGGCTAATGAACCTTCTTTTAAACCACGGTATGCATCACCTAATGCGATAGGAACTGCAACATCTTTTTTGTTTTTTTCTTTCGCTTGCGTTAGGTATTCCAAAGCTTTCGCATAATCGGGCTCAGGCGTTTTTATATATGCACGACCGATTTCCAATAATGGTTCATAATCTTTTTTACCTAATTTTGCGGTTGCCAAAGCGAATTTAGATTCAGCGCTCGCTTTATCCTTTTTCATTAAGTCAACATAGCCCAAACCTACATTATTGATTGTAGCCTTTGGATCAGCAGCCAAACCTTGGTTGAAAATCGCAGCGGCAGAATCCGCTCTGTCGTTTACCAAATAAATTTGACCCAAATAGAAATAATTATCTCCATTCTTAGGTTGCTTAGTCACTAACTGTTGAAGGATAGTTTTCGCTTTACCATAATTCTCAGCCTCGATGGCTGCTCTAGCATCTTTCAAACTTTGTGCACTTACTGTGCCCACAGATCCCGCCAATAAAAGACTAAATAATAATTTACTGTTTGTCATAATCTATTTTTGTACTATTTATTATCTATTTAATATAACTTTCATCTCTAATAATGATCTCCCGTCCAGGCATTGTGGCAGGAACCAATCCAGCTTTCAATACAATACGTTGTCCACGATCTCCTGTCAAAAAGGCACTGAAGCCCAAACCTAAGCCCATATTCGGCTGATAGTTCATAATGTAGACAGGTCTTACAAAAGGATATAAGCCGTCGGCGATAGTCGATTGGGACGGTCGATAAAAACTGACCTTTTCTCCCTCCTTACCAACACTTTCGATGCTCAATGTACGAATTTTCTCCAATAAATTCGAATTTTTTTCTACTGCTTTTAAATACCAATTATAACCAATAACACCCACTGTATTCGCATTCTCGCTCACATATTTCATCACATCTTCACTATCTTTCAAAGCAGAAACAGCTTTCGGATCGATTTTGTTCAATTTAAAATAATCTTTCAAATAGCGCAGTGTGCTTGAATTGGCGTTGTCAAAGATCAATCGTTGTCCTGCTAAGTTACCTTCCAACAAAGACTTAACGTCCTTTTGAGGCATTATAGTATCTGCACTGTTACGATTATTGATCAATACAACTGCATCCGACGCCATTTGGAATATTTTAGGTTGAATACCTCGCTTTTTAAAGTAGCTATCTTCCTCATTTGTCAGCTTGCGCGTCAAAACAACCACATAGGCCGAATCGCCAAGCAATGCATTCACCGCTTTAATTTCAGGACGAGCGATAAGCTCCAAATTCGAGTTTGGATAAGAGCTCTCAAACACATCCGCAGATTCCTGGACAATAGGCAACAAAGTTTGATCCACAATAACAGGTAGCTTACCTGTTAAAATATCATCGCCCTCTTTCGCTTGCTTTGTTTTATTTTTACAGGAAACAAAAATGCCCATACAGATGCCAAGCATCACAAGAACCATTTTATATTTTCTCATATGATACATCATAAAATAAGACAGTTTAATTAAAAAATAGTTTAATTTTTGAAGAGAGAATTGGTTGTAGCCAAAAAGAAGAGGGCAGTTAATTAAAAATTATTTTGCCAAAGCCGTACAAACCGCATAAAAGAATACAGGATCAATACGACACCAAAGATTGTTTTGTAAGTTGGATTAATTTCAATGGGAAAATTATCCCAGAATATAATCAAAAGGCCCAAAACAAAATAAAAGCCAAACATAAATAGTCCCAAAATAGACAGAAACCGCTTCAGAGGCGATTTCTGTCTATAATTTGAACTATTATTCGAATTAAAATTTGTCATTCTAATTTTGAAGGTTCAATCGAATTGGTAAAGTGTACGCTACACGAACTGGACGGCCATTTTGAATACCAGGCTTCCATTTCTTCGCTTTCTTAAGCAACCTTACGGCTGCATCACCAGTACCATATTTCAAATCGCGTTTGATATTGATGTCTGTCAAGCTACCATCTTTTTCTACAACGAAGGATACCTCAACGACACCATTTACACCATTTTCAGTTGCAGCAGCTGGATATTCGTAGTTTGAACCAACCCAAGACATAAATGCAGCCATACCACCGATAGGCATTGGTTGAACCTCAATGGCATTAAATGGAAGAATTTCATCTCCATTACCATTTGGATCGCCTTTTGCAGCGCCAGTGATTGCACCATCTTGTTTCTTCGAACCAAATTCACCACGTGCAACAGAAGTACCAGTTGGGCTACCTTTCAAGGTAATACGCGCTGGCGTTTTATTTGGATCTTTCAACTCTTCCTGAGAAGCAACTTCTTCCACAACTTTGTTTGCAGGAGCTACTTTAGGTTCAGGGAAACGAACCAAATCTTCTTTCGGTACATCCATAGCCACTTGTTGAGGTTTTTCTTCCGGTTCTTGTGGAAGCGGCTCCTCTTCAGGCTCTGGTGGTTTGATTTCTTCAAGGTCTTCCAAAGTAACTTCAGTTACTGCTGGAGGTGCCTCAACGGCTTTCTTCGGGAACAGCTTACTTCCATAAACACTAAGGAAACTGGCTATGACTACAATGCCGATAACGACAAGAAGTCCCCTGTTAGTCGCTTTAGGCGCTAGCTTACGAAGCTCATAAGCTCCGTACTCCTTATTGCGGCCTTGAAAAACGACGTCAAGCCATTCTTTCTTAAAAATATCTAATTTTGACCCTATCATCTTATTTTAGTTTTTTGTGTCAATCTAATAACTAATCATTATAGATATTGTCACGTTTTAACACTTCCACTTCCTCTGGAGTAATCTTTCCGATCATATAGCGTTTTACGTCTACAATTTTCATCTCGTCAAGAATGTCAACAAGATTACGTTGTGTACATTTATCACTAGGTCTTATGATTACGATCATGTCTTTACCGCCTGAAACGCGAGGTATATATGCCTTTTTCTCCATTAAGACCTTACGAATCCCATCCGCACCATAACCGGCAACAGTAGGACCTTCGATCGGACGAGCAACTTGACCATACACCCAAGAGACTTTATTGTCAGAACCCAATAAAATTGTAAGTGAACGATTATCTGCTGTAAGCAATTCATCGCTTTGTTGCTCCTTAATTTTATTTTTGTCTGGCATAGCCACATCCATCGCTTGCGGTTTATTTAAGGACGTAGTCAACATGAAGAAGGTAATCAACAAGAATGCCAAATCCACCATCGCCGTAAGGTCGACCTTACCGCCATTCTTCTTGGATCTTACTTTCCCGCCTTTGCCTTTTTTACCACTATCCTGATTTAATTCTGCCATTGTTTGTTCTTATTAAATCGTCAATTATTTCTCCTCAGCACGCATGCCTGTTATGAAACTAAATTTGTTTTGCTTTTGATTGCGCAACGTTTCAATAACTAAATTAACCGAAGGATATTTTTCATTCGCATCTGCTTTGATAGCCATCTTTAAAGGTCCTGGATGCACGAAGTTTTTATCAGATGCCTCCTTTTCTTTATTTACTTCCTCAGCTGCAAGACGGGCATTTTGAACCCAGTAATACAACTCATTTGAAGTATTCTCTGTACTATCAACCGGGATACCAGTTTGCAGACCTTTTTCTGTACGCTTACTTCCATCCAAGGCCAATAATCCTTTCAATTTAGACATTGGTACACCAAAGTTTTCCATCAATTTGAAACGATCGTAATCTTCTTGTGAAAAGCCAACGCCATATTTTGCTGACATTCTTTCTAGTGCTTTTACGCGAACTTGTTGATCAGTCGTACCGAAGAAAACTTTACCTTGATCGCCTATTGTGATCATACCCACATTTGAATCAGGTAACTTATCTTTCGTAGTCGATGCTGGGGTATCCACCGTCAATGCTTCCGGTTGGCGCGCAGTCGCCGTTAAGACGAAGAACGTAAGCAGTAAGAACGATACGTCACACATCGCTGTCATGTCGATCGACGTACTGGCTCTTTTTACTTTTGCTTTACCCATTTTAAATTCTTCTTTTTAAATTAAAAACTCAATCTTCTATCCTATGATGCTTTTAATTTTTGATTTCCATAAAATAAAATCAAAAACTTTCATCATAGTTCTTATTTGTGGTTTGCAGCGTATGTTTGTACGATTGAGAAACCAGCTTCGTCGATAGAGTAAGTTAATTTATCGATTTTTGCAGTAAAGATGTTATACAATACGATAGCGAATGTTGAAGTCGCGATACCAGTTGCTGTATTGATCAAGGCCTCAGAGATACCGTTTGCCAATTTAGCTGAATCTGGAGCACCACCTGTTGCCAATGCCGAGAAGGCTTTGATCATACCTGTTACCGTACCCAATAGACCACATAATGTACCGATAGAAACTAATGTAGCGATAACGTTTAAGTTTTTCTCTAACATTGGCATTTCTAATGCTGTAGTTTCTTCGATTTCTTTTTGAATTGCAATAGCAGCTTTTTCAGTGTTTACTTCAGGATCTGCAGATACTGATTTGTATTTCAATAAACCAGCTTTTACAACATTTGCTACTGAACCTTTTTGTTTGTCACATTCAGCGATAGCTGAATCGATGTTTCCGCCATTGATTAACGTTTGGATCTTTCTAACGAAGTTCCCTACGTTACCTGTACCAGATGCTTTGTTGATAACGATAAAACGTTCTACGGAGAAAACCCATACCATTAAGAATAAACCAAGCAAAACAGGAACGATAGCACCAGCATGGTAAACCATTCCTAAATAGTTACCTGGATTTGGAGCATTTTCATTATTGTTGTCAACAAAGTTTGTAGGGTTACCCATTACAAATTTCCATAAACAGAAACCAACGATGAAACAGATGATGATTGCAGCTTGAGCGAAGAAAGATCCTCCGTTGTTGCTCTCTTGTTTTGCAGCAGTTTTAGGTGCGTTTGCCATTTTTCTAATTTTTAGTTTTTTACTGTTGTTTAAATATATAATGTTGTTTAAATTATATGCACTCTTATTCGCTTTTGAAACCAATTTTGCAAAGCAAATTTAATATTTAATGTCAAATTTAAAATATTCCTCTTAAATATATAAAAAAAATCAAATTTGTTTTTAAAACTGAATACACCATTAATCAGTGTTATTTTTCTCAGCAGTTCCCGTTATATAATCATTGTTAGTTTATGCTAAATCGCTTATTCGCAATAATTATTTTACAATGAAAGCCATTTTTTTTTTGATATGCAAAAAAATCAAGGATTTTAAACGACAAAAAGTAAGTGATTACTCATGTTTTTGAACAATCAGACATCCTACACCTAAAGCATACTTGCCTAATAGACAATTCATTAGATTTGTCACTATTATCCCTGATATACTTGTTCAACCACCAACTAATTTTACGCGATACCCCTCTTTAAGTAACAAATCATAGATCTTTTGTTTAAACTCTCCCTGAATGATAATCTCCCCGTCCTTCACTGTTCCGCCAACTCCACACTTCGTTTTCAACAATTTACCTAAATTCTCCAAGTCTTCCACTTTTCCAACAAACCCCGTAACCAACGTAACAACTTTCCCCTTCCGCATCTTCCGGTCAAGCTGTACTTTTAGGTTTTGCTGATTTACAGATAACGTATCAGCTTCCTGAAAAAAATCAGCCAGCTGATAGCTGAAGCTGTCATCTGTTGAATATACAACGCCCTCATAGGACTGTTTCTTATTTTTACTCATGATCTTAACAAATTATCTTTAACGCTTTTGGCATAATGGAAATATCCAATTTATCGCCAAGTTCGATCGGCTCCCCATCCACATGAACCGGTGAAACCTTATCAATCTCGATCTGTATGTTCTTTCCGGGAATGATCTCGACATAACTGGATTGATCTGCCGATTTATTAAAAAGATGGAAAATCATCTTTGGTAAAATGTAAAGCGGAAATTTGTGCACGATACAGACATCTAAAATGCCATCGTTAACCGAAGCCTGTGGCGCTATATAGGCATTATTTCCATATTGGGGAGAGTTCGCTACACTGATCATAAACGCTTGCCTTTCGTACATTTTTCCATCAATCGTCAATTTATAATGTGCAGGTTGGTATTTACTGAGCACATTAAAAACCGACTTCATATACCCCAAAGGTCCACGAATATTTTCATTGGCAAAATTTTCACTTACAGATGCATCAAATCCCAAACCCGCGATATTAAAAAAACGTCTATCATTAATTACACCACAATCCACCTCTATCGATTCAAAACGATTAATCCGACGGATCGCAGCAGCTTCATTCATTGGAACCCCCAAGTAGAGCGCCAAGCCGTTGCCAGAGCCTTCAGGAATAATCCCCAATGGAATTCCAGATCCTACCAAAGCGGACCCTAGCTCATTGATCGTCCCATCACCACCAACCGCTATGACTGCATCATAGCCTTCTTTGATCGCTTTTAGCCCAATTTCGTAAGCATGGTTCGGTCTCGCAGTCTGCTGGAAAGTAGGATCAAACTTCTGCAAATCAAGCACATCCAGCACTTGTTTTTTAAAGGAAGTTTTATTTTTCCCCCCTGAAATAGGATTAATAACAAACAGTATTTGTTTACGTTCTGACATATCCAAAGATAGCGGAAATTACCAATTTCTTAAAATAATGTAATCTTTATACTAATTAACGCACTTCCCTATGATTTTAAAAGTTAAAATATAAATTTGATTTTAAATAATCCTCAAAGTATTGTAGCTTTGTCGCACAAAAAATAGAATGTGGACTGATTTGCGTGCTGTTGCGTTACAAGGCAACGACAAGGAGATTGCAACCACAGTAAAAAAGTGCTAAAAACCCTTCGCTATCACGGCTCTTATCACTTTGCTGTTATTTCATTCTAGCGCAAATCCAATATTAAAAATTACGTAAAGCATGGCTTATTTATTTACGTCAGAATCTGTTTCTGAAGGGCATCCAGACAAAATTGCGGATCAAATTTCAGATGCATTAATAGACAATTTTTTAGCATGGGACGAGGATTCTCGCGTCGCTATTGAAACACTAGTAACCACAGGACAGGTTGTCCTTGCGGGGGAAGTTAAATCAAACATATACCTCGATGTTCAGAAAATAGCCCGTTCGGTGATCCAAAAGATTGGCTACACCAAATCTGAATACATGTTCGAGGCAAACTCCTGTGGCGTTCTTTCGGCGATTCACGAGCAGTCTGCTGATATCAACCAGGGTGTAGACCGCAAGACAAGACAAGAACAGGGTGCGGGCGACCAAGGAATCATGTTCGGTTATGCAAACAACGAGACTGAAAATTTTATGCCTCTGGCATTGGACCTATCGCATCGCTTACTTTATGAGTTGGCCGAGCTCCGCCGCGAAAATAACGAAATCCAGTATTTGCGCCCGGACGCAAAATCTCAGGTTACACTTGAGTATAGTGACGACCACAAACCAAAAAGAATTGAAGCAATCGTAATCTCTACACAACATGACGACTTCGATACGGAACAAGTTATGTTGGATAAAATTACACATGACATCAAAACGATCTTAATTCCACGTGTTAAAGCACAATTGAAACCAGAACTTCAGTTGTTATTTAACGATGAAATTAAGTTTCATATCAATCCAACGGGAAAATTTGTTATCGGTGGACCTCACGGAGATACAGGACTTACCGGTCGTAAGATCATTGTCGACACCTACGGCGGCCGAGGTGCACATGGTGGAGGGGCTTTCTCAGGAAAAGATCCATCTAAGGTAGACCGTTCAGCTGCATACGCAACGCGCCATATTGCCAAAAACTTAGTAGCAGCAGGTGTTGCAGATGAAATTCTGGTACAGATTTCCTATGCAATTGGTGTAAAAGATCCTATGGGAATTTATGTAAATACCTATGGAACGAGCAAAGTAAATTTGACCGATGGCCAGATTGCCGAAAAAATCGCACATTTATTTGATATGACTCCATACGGAATTGAAACGCGTCTGGGTCTGAGAAATCCAATTTATTCAGAAACTGCAGCCTATGGACACATGGGAAGAACACCAAGAAAAGTAACCAAGGAATTCGAAAGCTCAACCGGCGAGAAAAAGCAGATTGAGGTTGAACTTTTCACTTGGGAAAAACTGGATTATATCGATAAAGTGAAGGAAGAGTTTGGTTTATAAGAGCTAAACATCCATAAAGAGATAAAAGGGGGACATTATGTCTCCCTTTTTGTTTGCTGAAAACGTCTATTTTTCATTAATCACGAGAACCCTTCTCTCACGATCAGCGTCATTGGTGTTGGTGAATTCACGAAGGTTTTGTATCTTAAAGCTTCTAAACCGTTTCGATCATGAAAAGACGCAACTTTCTTCTAACACCCATGGTGCTCGTAACTGCTCCCACATGGGCAAATACAGTTCAATCGGATGAGGCTATCGAGTCCAGCACCATTGTCCATGTTGTTAATTTTTGGCTAAAAAAAGATCTCAGTGAAAAAGAAAAAAAGAATTTTGTTGGATTTTTTGAGGATCTTCGAAAAATCGACGTCATCAAAACTCTTAATTATGGCGTTCCGGCTCAGACAAACCCGAGACCTGTCGTAGACAACAGCTTTGACTATACGTTGATTGTCACTTTCAAAAACCTTAAAGATATTACAACGTACGAGACACATCCAATCCATTTAAAAGCGATCGAAAAATATCAACATCTCTGGACAAAAGTAACGGTTAAAGATACCTCCATCATTAAATAAGGCCGCGTGCCTTAATTTCCAAATATTTATTGATGGAGTTAATGGTCAGGTTTTCGGGCGCTGTATAGATTGTCTGAAACCCATTGCGAATCAGTTCCTGTACGATAAGTTGTTTCTCATAGATAAACTTTTCAGCAATGACCTGGTTGTAAATATCTATTGTCTTTTTCGGCGTACTCTTCGCTAAATCCTCTATTTCTACGTTTTTAAAAACAACAACGACAATAATGTGGCTTCTATTTAACATCGACAGATAATTTATCTGACGTCTTAAGGAATCTAAGGTCTCAAAATTTGTATAGACAAAAATCAGCGAACGTTTATTAATATGTGCATTGGCATAACTATATAATCTTCCAAATTCCGACTCCTCAAATTTGGTCGACACCTGGTATAGTGCTTCCGAAATCTTGTGCATTTGATTATTCCTCTTCTCAGCGGCTATAAATGCATTGATATCATTTGAAAAGGTTAATAATCCGGCACGGTCCTGCTTTAAGATGGTCGCATTGGAAAGAACGAGTGCTGCATTAATGGAGTAGTCCAATAAGGTAAGACCGTTGAATGGCATGCGCATTGCACGACCTAGATCAATAAAAGAATAAATTGGCTGAGACTTCTCCTCTTCGTACTGATTGACCATCAGCTTCTTTACTTTTGCAGATGCCTTCCAGTTCATGTGTCTATAATCATCCCCCTGCACATACTCTCTAACATGGTCAAATTCCATAGCCGAACCAATCCGTCTAATACGCTTTATACCCAGTTCATTCAACCGATTACTTGTTGCCAAAAGCTGATATTTTCGCAGTTGAATATAGGATGGATAACAGGGTATTTCCTGTTCTTGATTGGTAACAAACCTTCTTTTGAAAAATCCAAAACGCTTAACCAAAGCCATACAACGACCAAACTGATAAACTCCCCTTTGTGTGGGTCGCAAGGAAAACGAAATTTCCGAGCGCTGAAAGGCCGGCAAGCTTGTCGCAAAATCTTTATCCCGAATTTGAAGCTGTACCGGAAACTCCTCCAAAATATCCACTTTTGTCCCAAACGGGTAAAAAGAATTCACAATCAGCCGCATCGGGTTTTCATCGCCATTGGATAATTTTTCAGGATATATCCTTGTGATCTCAATTCGCCCCTTTCCTGAAAACAAGACAATAAAATCAAAAGCCAAAACAGCCAACCATATCCAAAAAACAATCCATGCCACAATCAACAATCCTTTAACGAAAAAAGAAAATGTAAAGAGTGTTGCTACACCTAATAGGGAGTAGAAGAATTGATTTGTTAGAAAAAGCTGCTTTAATTTCTTCATTATCTTGGAATTTCTACAGAATTAATGATTTGGTCGATGACATAAGCGGTGGTAAATCCTTCCATTTCCCTTTCTGGAGTCAACATGACACGGTGGCCCAATACGGCAGATGCTACCCTCCGAATATCCTCAGGAGTAACAAAGTCTCGGCCTGTCAACGCAGCTGAAGCCTTTGCTGATTCCAACAAAGCAATAGAAGCCCGCGGTGATGCCCCAAGGGTCAAACTTGGATTAGTTCTTGTCTTTATAATAACTTGAGCAATATAAGTTAACAACTCCTCGTGAACAAAGATAGATTTGATCAATTTCTGAAATTCTAAAATTTCTGCGGCCGAGACTACAGCCTGAACCTGATCCTCCTTATTCTGTGCTTTTTGGGCATGGTGCTCCTTTAATATTTCCAGTTCCTGTTCAAGTTCAGGATAATTCACATTGATCTTAAACAAGAAACGATCGAGCTGAGCTTCCGGCAATCGATAAGTACCTTCGTGTTCGATGGGGTTTTGCGTCGCAAAAACAACAAACGGTCCTGGCAATCGATAAGTCGTTCCATCGACCGACACTTGTTGCTCCGCCATACTTTCAAAAAGTGCAGCTTGTGTCTTTGCCGGAGCACGGTTGATTTCATCGATTAAAACAATATTTGCAAAAATAGGTCCTCTACGAAATTCAAATTCATTACTTTTCAAATCGAGTATCGACGATCCTGTTACATCCGAAGGCATTAAATCCGGTGTAAATTGAATCCGCTTGAATTCACTGTGAATAGTTTTGGCAATCAATTTTGCGGATAATGTTTTTGCTACCCCAGGTAAGCCCTCGATCAAAGAATGCCCTGAAGCCAAGATCGAGATTAAGAGCATATCAATCAATTGATCTTGCCCAACGATTACTTTTTTCACCTCCGACTTTACCTGCGCCATTTTATCGAATAAAACTGACACATCTATTCGGTTTTCAAAAGATATATATTTATCGAAGTCACTCATATCATTTTTGCTTTATGTTTAAACTCTTCTATTGTATCATTAATCAATTTGAGATCAGCCACATCATGTTGTTTAGCATCTTCCATACGAACAATCAGCCGGATTAAAGATTGTGTCTCTGCGAGCGAAACCCCAGACCGCTCAGCCAGCTCCTCACTGAACTCTTCTTCCCGCAACATCAGCGTGTCCAAATGAAACCGCATCCGAAGATCGTGCAGGAAGTAATCTATTTTTTTTGCGACCATATTACCTGGTGCACCATTTTCATAATATAAAGTAGCGATGGTTCCACAGAACTCCTTCGAGAGATTTGGTTCCGGGCTCACTACCGCCACAGCCCGTTGCTCACGTCTACTTCTAAACACAAGCAAAAGGACTAGCCCCGCTAACAAAACATACCATGCTTGCCTAAGACCATCATTCATAAGCAATACACGCAAAGGAGTCCGATATTGCCCCATATTCGCTTTAAAATCATACCAAGCGATCGGCTTATCATTTAGATAAGATAACGACTTAGCAACATAGGCATATTGCGAGGCGGAATTCAGCAAGTAATAGTTCCCAAATAAATCAGGGGTCAGGTGAAGATAGAACGTTCCTTTACCAAATTGAACCGCGATGAAGTTCGGTAGCGCAAATTCCTTATAGGTGATCGAGCCCAAAATGGTCGCATTTTTAGGAAGTTTTTTAAATACTTCGCCAAGATCTGATTTACTGTAATGAATTTTATTGTTATCGTTCATCAACCGCACGCGCAACTGACTTTTTATATTTACACCTTTTTTAAAACCATAGAAATTATCTGCTTCCAAACCCAGGGAATCCAATAGATAATTATCAATATCCTCGGCTACAATCATTGCTTTCCCACCCCGGTTTACATAATCCAGTAACTTATCTTCCGCTGCTTCACCCATCGAAAAATAGGACGTATAAAAAAATAAGTTAGCGTCTGTTTTCTTTGTGCTATCCAGATACTCATACAATGGTCGCTCAATTGTTGTATTCTTTTGATCAATGATATGCTTCAGTTCTTGACGCAATACATAAGCTCCAAAGGGATTTTTATCCTTTGCATCAAAAGTCCGATCCCAGATAATAGGTTTCTTACTTGTTGCATCGATAAGAGCTATTAGCACTAACACAACAGTCAATAATATCAATCCAAATTTTACCGATCCCTTCATTTAATCTGTTTTTGATATTGGTGAAACAATTGCTGATATTGACTAAAATTGTCTTCTGTCAATTCAAATTGACCAAACCAGACATAATCAAATATTCTTGTACATTCAGCAAATCCACGACGGAGCTCCTCGTTTTGAATCTCTTCTGCAAATTCAGCATTTGTTTTGCTCAGCTTCCATTTTATATGATCTGATTGCGCTAGTTTTTGAATATTCAATAGCTGTAAGTATCGGATTCCCAATGCATAATTCCTTTGGGCAATAGCCTCTTGAATATAAGGTTCTAGGTTGCTATTCATCAGATTTCGCTCCACATAGGCTAAAACGTCAAGTTCACTCTCCTCTTCACTATGTTTAATAAAATATTGTTTCCTGTTGTAGAGTACTTTATAGAGGATAAACGCTAATGCAATAACAGCTAAAAAGGCAAATACGTAGCCAAACTCTTCCCGAAATTTATAGGGATTATCTGGCATGATGCTTCCAATCCAATCCGCGAGTCGGGCAAGGATTCGCTGTAATACGCCTACCCGATCTTTAATATTTTCAGAATAAACAAAATCGTCCGTCTCGTATCTTTTGATGATATCCTGATAAGGATCCATTTTAAACGAACGTTCTTCGGTATATTTTGGAATCGAATCAAATAATGTGGGATCCCACAGGTCAATTTCATCTTTTTCCTTTTGGCCATTAGGTGCCTTTACGGCTATCGAGTCAATAGCGACAGAATCGGCTACCACTAAGGTAGAATCTATTTGCACATTAAGTGAATCAATCCTATCGCTGTTGGATTCTGTATTCCTTGGTTTGGGATCACAGGCATATATAATCGACAAACAGGCAATGCAGAAAAAAGACAAGAGTTTATTCATCTTTTCCTCCTATCTTTTCGATCATGCCATAAATACGTTCTCCAAATTTGAGATCCTTGGCCGTTTCGTAAATAATACCGTTGGCCAAAACACCGGACATATAAAGAAATAGGGTAAATAGTGTAATAAATAAGCCCCCAAATGTCATCAGCAGTTTTCCCCAGGATGAGTCAAAGAAGGCGGCATCTATTCCAAGGAAGTTGAACGACAAAAGCCCCATGATAATCAATGGTACAATGGAAATCATCATGACAGCCATTTGGAAAATAAAATTCACGATATAGGTGGCAATACCATACTGAATCAATTTTTTGCTCAGCATCACATAGGCGTCCGTAAAACAACTGCCCAGATCCGAATAGCCTTCACGATAAAATAAAAATGAGCAAAATAACCAGATGCCAACCATGGACCCCAAAATACCGATCGCAAAACTTCCGACGAAAGGGATAAAAGCACAAATTGCAGCGACGATGGCCAGGGGAATAAAGACGACAATTAATGCCAATATCATGGCAATTAAAAACATAAAGTATTTCCCGAGGTTTGATCTGAAATTCTTCAGCACCTCCGCTCCCGAAAATGCTGTACTTTTGCGCTCTTTGAGCAGTACAAAATATTCGATAGAAATACCATAAACGTACAGCCCCAAAGCTATCAGTGCCAGAATGAGTAATCCAGCCCAAGTAAAAGCATCGATATCCTCAAAAGAATCACTTTTGGCAGAGAATGTGATTTTTGTAGACAGAAAATAATAAACCAAGGCAATCCCCGCCAGTGGCAGAGCAGATAAACCAAAAATAGTAGAAACAAAGTGCCTATAGATCAATTTAAAAAGGTCTATAAAACTTTGGACAAAGTCCCCTATCTTCCGTTCTTTTTGAAATTCAAAGTCTATTTCCATTGAAATCGTTTTGCTAGTCGATAAGGATTAATAACATAAAAATAAAGGATAGCCAGTAAGGATAAAACGATTATCAATAAACATAACCAAATTGACACATTATAATACCGTGTTACAAAACCTTCCAATGTACCAGCGATAATAAAAAAAGGAATTGTGCTGACGAGAACTTTCATCGCAATCTTTGCTGTACGGACAAAAGATGTCAAACGTGTAAACGATTTAGGAAATAGAATGCTATTACCGATGGCCAACCCGCATCCTCCAGCCACAATAATTACCGAAATCTCAATAGTGCCATGAATCCAAATCGCTGACATGGCTTTCCCCATAACGCCATACTGGAAAAACATATGGTGAAATGCACCAAGCATAATACCATTGCTAAACAAAACATAACCTGTACCTACACTGAAAAATAGCCCAGCAGCAAAGGCCATAAAAGCAACCCGCACATTATTAATCGTAATCCAAATTGCTGACCCAAAGTCACTTCCCTTTCCATATACCGCAGCAGGATCTCCTGCTTTTATGCTTTCTATCGTCGAATCGACATAGTAGTCACCTAAAATAAGCCGAATAAAATCCATATCGTATACAGACGATACAAAACCAATGACCGAAGCCAAAACAAAAATTAAGAATGAATACAGCAAGGGTCGGCGAATCGACCAAATCGCCTGCGGTATCTCTTCATTGATAAAAGATTTAAACTTATTATTGGAAGCTTTCT
This sequence comes from Sphingobacterium paramultivorum, assembly GCF_014109745.1. Lineage (NCBI taxonomy): Bacteria > Pseudomonadati > Bacteroidota > Sphingobacteriia > Sphingobacteriales > Sphingobacteriaceae > Sphingobacterium > Sphingobacterium paramultivorum. The sequence continues at coordinate 5,080,549 of NZ_CP058555.1, read as the reverse complement.
GATCTTTATAGATTTTCTGATGGACGGTTACGGCCAATTCATTCAGATAAGCCTTTACCTTACTTTCAGGATAAAAGGTTTGTGCATACGCCAGATCATTTGTGAGCTCAATGTAATTTGAGGCCAATTCATCTGGATCAACCTGCATATTAATTGATAAATTATTTTCAATTAACGTCCATTTTTCTTTATTTCGTTCTACAAAGGATGCTTCTCTCATTAATTTTTTTAACTGGCATAACCAAATATAGGAAATATCCATGATTGAAAAGCACAAATTAGAGCTAAAATGACCTAGATATTCTATATTACATTAAATTCAACTAATTTGCATATGAATAAGCTTGAGATAAATACGGCACAAAATGTAAAAATCGAATATAATCTTGCCAGTCTTGGCTCAAGAATGATCGCATTTGCAATAGATTATTTTATTATAGTCTGTTATTATTTCTTTTGCTTTTTTCTCTTGGACAGCATAAACATGAACGCAGGAGATCCCTATCTCTTTTATGGGATTATGATGGCATTGACCTTACCTGCATTTTTTTTTACTTTGATTACTGAAACAGCTTTCGGAGGCCAAACAGTCGGCAAGAAAATCATGAAAATAAAGGTCGTCAAACTTGACGGATCGCGTGCCAACTTCTATCAGTACTTATCCAGATGGAGTCTATCTATTGTAGATATCTGGATGACGATGGGTGGTGTCGCCATTACTTCGATCGTTTTATCCAAAAATGGACAACGCATTGGAGATATTGCTGGTGAAACTTCTGTTATCAGTCTCAAACCCACCTTAAAATTGAGCGACACAATCTACGAAGAGACATTCGACAATCACCCTATCCTATTTCCTCAAGTGATTAAATTGAGTGATAAAGATGCCAACTCAGTCAAAGAGATCTATCAAACAGCTTTTGATAGAAGAGATGTAGGAATTTTAACTGCTTTAGTACAACGGCTGGAAACGGTGATGGAGGTTAAACATCCGGAAAAAATGACCCCCAATGATTTTGTACTGCAAGTCATGAAAGATCATTACAGTATGTTTAAGGATAAATAGTTTTTAAGCCCATAGTTGATTCGGCATTCTCTCGGTTAAAAAACGGATATCGATCGGAGCTCGTTCGGTGTTTCTTCGGTTGCAACCGAAGAAACACCGAACGAGCTCCGAACAAGCACCGAAGAAGCACCGAGTAATCTCCGAAAATGATCCCTACGTCTTATCCATTTTTACAGGGAATTCTTGATGTGATTCCGATTTTTCGTTCATAAAAAATGCCCTCAAAAAGTTGGACACTTTTTGAGGGCATTGCAAAATAATTCCTTTTTTATACTGAATATTTTGTTACGCGGTCACTGATGCTGCGGAAGTCTGAACTTGACGGTCGACCTTCTTAACCAATCCCTGCAATACATTTCCTGGACCAACTTCTACAAAAGCTGTTGCACCATCGGCCAACATATTTTGTACTGTCTGCGTCCATCGTACAGCGCCAGTTAATTGCGCAATAAGATTTTGCTTGATAATCGCTGGATCTGTCTGTGGTTTGGCATCGATATTTTGATAGATCGGACAGCTAGGCGACAAAATGTCTACAGCTTCTATAGCCGCTTGCAATTCAACTTTGGCAGATTCCATTAGTGGTGAGTGAAATGCTCCACCCACGTTTAATTTTAATGCGCGCTTAGCACCAGCCTCGGTCAATAAAGCACAAGCTTTATCCACACCTTCAATAGATCCCGAAATAACCAATTGCCCAGGACAGTTATAATTTGCAGCTACCACGACATCATCAACCTGAGCACAGATATCTTCCACTATAGCATCTTCCAGACCTAATATCGCAGCCATCGTTGAAGGTTGAAGCTCACATGCTTTTTGCATCGCATTAGCACGTTGTGCAACCAATTTCAAGCCATCTTCAAAGCTCAATGCACCGGCTGATACCAAAGCCGAAAACTCACCTAATGAGTGGCCTGCAACCATGTCCGGTTGAAAAGACTCTCCCAAGGCTTTCGCCAAAATAACCGAATGCAAGAAAATAGCAGGTTGGGTTACTTTCGTTTGTTTCAATTCCTCATCCGTACCGGAAAACATAATATCCGTGATGCGGAACCCTAAAATATCGTTAGCCTGTTCGAACAAGGCTTTCGTTTCATCATTTAAATTATACAGGTCTTGCCCCATTCCAACAAATTGGGCCCCTTGACCAGGAAATACATATGCTGTTTTCATCCCTTATATTTTTTATTCATTTATTTGTCTGCTACCATAGGTATTGAATCTGCCTTAGGCAGTCAATGGTTGAGAAGAACGAATTCCCGTAAGCGCAAACTTAGATAAATTGCTTTTTATATGCAATATAAATTCATGTCAGCCAGCTATTATTCCCATCGTCGGCCCATCGATCTCATATTATTCATCTCCTCTGAAAGGTCTAAATCGGTCCTTAAATTCAGTCTTCGGGAACAAAACTTAGCGACAACATCTTCTTCGGATCAAATACATCTTGTGCTATTTCCAGCAGCCCTGTATTCGTCAAATCCTGAATTTTTTCAATTACTTCGTCCAATAAGATGACACGATCATAGTCCATCACGTTTTTCGCGGCAGAGATAATCATACTCATACGGTTCTCTTCGGTCAAAGCAATCTGCCCAATAAATTTCTGCTTCGCCTTTTTTACTGCAGTTTCGGATAGCGGTTGCTCGCTCAGCTTCGCAAGTTCTTTAAAGACGAGTTTTTTAGCTTTTTCAACTTTTTCTTCATCGGTACCGAGGTAAATACTAAATAACCCTGTATCCGAAAAAATAGTATAATTAGATTCAATGGTATAGGCTATTCCATATTTCTCCCGTATGGAAAGATTCAGGATAGATCCCATTCCCATTCCACCAAGCATATTATTTAAAAGCAGCAGCCCCGTCTTACGGTCATCTCGATAATTATAAGCTAAAGAACCGAGCATATAATGCACCTGATTGATTGGCTTGCCTACGGCAACATGCTGTTCAACAAGCGGTCTGACATCATTGCGGAGACGTTCTATCGTATTTGAAGGCACCGTCCCAAACACTTTGTGCAACAATCGCTCAACTTCTTTTAGCGTATAATTTCCCGTGATACCAATGACCATTTCATTTGTATCATAATTTGCCCGCATAAAATCGACAATATCACCCTTTTGCAGTGCAAGAAGCTGATCTTCCAGGCCCAAAATATTATGCCCTAAACCAGATCCCTGAAAAACCAGATCTTCAAAATCGTCCACAATAGACTCTTCCGGGCTATCCAGATAAGATGCCATTTCATCTACAATGACAGATTTTTCTTTATCCAATTCTATGTCGGGGAAAGTGGAATGAAAAAAGATATCTTCAAAAAGATCTAACGCACGATTTAAATAAGGCTGAAGAATAGAGGCATGTACACAGGTATACTCCTTCGTCGTATAGGCATTTAAATCTCCGCCAACGGATTCCAAATGATTTATAATCTGTTGTGTAGAGCGTCTTTCAGTACGCTTAAATAAAAGGTGCTCAATAAAATGGGCTACACCATACTTCCCAGCAGACTCGTCCCGAGACCCTGCGTTGATGACCATGCAGACATGTGTAACCGGTAAATTTTGATATTGAAATACTACGCGTATTCCGTTTGAAAGTCTAATAATTTCGTATTCCATGCAGTACAAACTTGCTGTAGCTTCTTTTAGTTTATCTATTTTTTGTGCCCATTAACCTTGACAATCTTCCCTAAAACAAAAAATATAAAATCTTACATTTTTTGTTACGTTGCTCTATCTTCAAAATCGTATGGGCATATGAAGTCTTCACAAAACTAGGCATTTTTAAATGCAAAACGGTCATAGCGAAATCACTATGACCGTTTTTATATCCTATAGGAATCAGATTACATACGCGGAGGTCTCATTCCGCCCGGAAATCTATTCTCTCCTTCTGGATTTCCCATCGCAAATTTTTGGAATTTATAGGTAAACAGAATCATAAAATATCGACCCAAACGGTTGGTACGGCTATCTGTAATCATAGACTCACTCACCGTTCTTGAAACATTCGTTTGCTGATTTAACAAGTCAAATGCTTGTAGACGTACAGTACCACGTTGTTGACTCAAGAACTTCTGCTCCAAGTAGGTATTTATGACGAAAGGATTTGCGTTAATGCCGGCTCCATAACCACTGTTGAATTGTTTGGATAGATCCGCTCCGAAAATGGTTGTTTTTGTTATGTTAACAGAGCCAATCAATGTTGGTGTCCAAGAAGAAACATTCGTCGTACGATTTGTCAATGAATTCTCTGTATGATTAAATTGGTAGCGTACTCCCGGATTTATTTCTAAATTCTCGGAAGGATTATATCTAAACATTAAACCTTGATTTAATACAATATTCCGGGCGACGTTCTTTTGACCGATGTTATCATCTTTCTCCGTGGAAACATATCCAATATTTTTATTGTAAGACACACCACCCATTAACATAATATTATATGTTTTTTCTTTCAGTGATTTACCATAATGATAGAAAGAACTCACATTAAATGGCTTATCGCTTGTTTCATTCAAATAGCGGGTTTCAGAAACTAGCGTTGAATTTGTCTGTCCTGTTTGATAATCCATTAGATCATCAAAATAGCTTTTGCTCAAGCTCACAATCTTGTTGTTAGTAAGACCGGCATTAACGAACGCAAAAAAGTTGTTTCCCTTTTGAAAATCATTCTTACGGAATCTTACATTCAATTGATGGCTAAACTCCGGATTCAAATTTGCATTACCGATCACGATACTGGTCCGGTTTGTACTCATATCAAATGGCAAAATTTGGGTTACCGAAGGCTCATTCGGTGTTCCCGAATAATTGACAGAGATATTGGACTGTCTCGAAAATTTATACTCAAAACGTGCAATAGGCATCCAGTTCATGTTGTTCCGATGAATTGGAACCACTAATCCTGAACTGATCGCATCGCCTCTCAATTGAGAAGGCTGAGCCGCTGCTCCAATGGAATAGGTTATTTTATCGCCACTATACAAATAGTTTGCTCCGATTTTATGTGTTGTGAAGGAATAATCATAATTATAATCAAAATTCAACTTGGGATCTTCTGCAATAAGGTTTCCATCGCGATCAAACCCTTGTTGTTTATTCGAATTGTCATACTTGTTTTTGTTGAAATCATAGGTAAACTCTACTTTTCCTTTCTCGGAAACAGGTTCAGTATAATTCACCGAAGCCCCCCCATTCCAACTTTTATTATTTGCTTCCAGAATCGTTTTTTCATAAATCGAGTCTAAAGGAGCATTTGCATTGTTGGGATCAGCCAATAGCCTATCTAAAATTGCATTCTGATCCTTCGTTGTTTTTGCATTATTGAAGTTCATGTTTACAAAAACATTCCTTCCTTTATCATTAAATTTATGATTATACAATCCGCTAATCCCAAATCTCGGTGCAGTAGAATTTGCAACAATATCTTGGGCCTGTGAATTATTAAATACGTTACTACGGTAAGTTAGCGAATTAGTACCTGTCGTTACATCACTATTGTCGTAACCAAACTGAGGAGAAATTTTGATATAATCTTTTGTTGTAGGTTTCCATTCAACATTTGCTTCAAAACGGTGGCTTGCTCCTACCGTATTGGAATTAGATTGAACACTATCCGTTTGCATGATATTAGGTAGTGTATTTTCCTGAAAGCGCTGCGATATTGTTGTATTGTTGCTATGGCTATAACTGTAACTACCGTAAACCGTCAATTTATCATTAAAGTCTTTACGGTAATTCAGCCCAATAGAACCGATTTTAGTTAAACCGTCCGATCCGCCAAACATGCCGCCGCCGCGACGGCCGCCGCCACCTTGGCCACGACGCGCACCACCACCTACGGTACTAAAATCAAATAAGGGTGCATTGGTATTGTTCAAATTTCCCAATACAGAAATTTGTTCACCTTCGCGCATTCCCATCCACATCCCTGTAGCCTGGTAACGATCTTCGGTTCCCACGCCTGCCCGTAGGGTAGTCATGTGTCCTGTATTGTATTTTGGGTCAATCTGAATATTTAATACTTTTTCTGAATCACCCGTTTTATTACCGGTGACATTGGCCATATCGCCATAGTCATCGATGACCTGCATCTTTTGGATAATATTTGCCGGTAGATTTTGTGTAGCTGTCTTGACATCTCCACCGAAGAAATCTTTTCCATTTATACGAACCCGCTTAACAGACTCCCCTTGTGCCGTAACATTACCATCCTTATCGACTTCGACCCCTTGTAATTTTTTCAAAGCGTCCTCTGCAACAGCCCCATCGCGGAGTTTTAGATCTTTCATGGTATATTCGAGGGTATCACTTTTGACAACGACTGTAGGAACACCATCAACAACAACTTCTTGTAGCATCTGTGAGTTCTGTTGTAAAGTCAAACTTGGAATAATATGCTTTGATTCGCCTTTAGGGATACTAAATTCCTGCTCAAAACGTTCGAAACCAAGGTTTGAAACCGTAATTTTAAAGGTGTCCGCCTTGACTTTATCAAAGATAAAAATCCCGGCCATATTGGATCCTGTCGTCATGGAATCCAATTTTGACGTTAATTTCACTGTTGCACCGGCGACAATTCGATTCTTGTCGTCCTTCAACATTCCCTGTACGCTCTTCGTCTGGCCATAAACGGTCCATCCCATCAGCATACTAAACAAAAAAAGCACAAAGCCTCTCATAATACGTATTTTTATATTTCTATAATTGATAAATCTTTGACTCTAAAACTATTGCTCAAGTTTAATTTGAAACAATATGGCCTAGACAAGAACAAACTTTTATTTTGTTAATGGAAATTATTCCAACGTTTTAATAGTCTAGCGCTCTAAATCTTTACAAAAGAAGACATTATTAGTGTTAATTAATGTAAACGGTCGATATTCACACAGAAGTTACAATAGATAACTCTAAATTTATTTGTATTTTCGGCTATTTTAAAGAACTGAACATGCTATTATCATATTATCAGGAGCAGTGGATAGAGGCCGGCTGTGACGAAGCGGGAAGAGGTTGTCTGGCAGGGCCAGTTTTCGCTGCAGCAGTGATTTTCCCGACAGACTACCATCACGAACTTCTTAATGACTCCAAACAACTTAGTGAAAAAAAGAGGATGGCTTTACGCCCCATCATTGAGCGCGAAGCCCTTGCTTATGCCGTTGCGAGCGTCTCAGCAGAAGAAATAGATCGCATAAATATCCACAAGGCGAGCTACCTAGCGATGCACAAGGCACTTGATCTCTTAAAGACCAAAGCCGAGTATATTATTGTTGACGGGAACAAGTTTATTCCATATCAGCAAATACCACATACATGTATCATCAAGGGCGACGGGAAATATCTATCGATTGCCGCAGCTTCGATTCTGGCTAAAACTTACCGGGATGAATACATGGATAACATCGCCTTGGATTATCCCGATTACGACTGGCTCAACAACAAAGGGTATCCGACAGTTAAGCACAGAACAGCCGTATTGGCACACGGCTCCACTCCACATCATAGAAAGAGCTTTAGAATAACCGATCCGCAGCTCAAATTATTCTAAAGCTCTAAAATGCTTCGAAAAGAAACAGCTTTAAGCCGCTGTTTCTTTTTTATTCCCTCTAAAGGAGAAATATATCGCCGCTCCTATTCCCAGTACAAGAACAATAGACGAGATTAATGTCAATAAATTACCCATTTTGTGCGATTCAGGATCAAAGATAAATTCTACCTTATGTGTACCTGCTGGCAACTGTAATGCTCTTAGGATATAGTCGGCACGAATAATTGGCGTTTCCTTTCCATCCACATAGGCTTTCCAACCTTTATCATAAAATACTTCAGAAAATACCGCAAATGCATCACTAGCCGCTGTATATTCATATTGCATTTTATCCGGGTGGTATGATGTCAGTTTAATCTCGCCTGATGTCGACGCATTCGAAGTCTTCGCTTTTACTTCATTTTGATATTGCTGGTTGACAAAAGCTTCTTTATGCGGATCAAACGAGCTGATAGCCTGCATCTCCTCGGCATTTCCTTTCACAAAACTTACCCGATCCACAAACCAGGCATTTCCTGCCGCGGTACTTCTCCGCACAATACGCTGTGATTGATTTTGAGGATCTGTTGTAATCAGATAACGCACATTAAACATATCCAACACATCTTCATTGAGCGCACCATTAAATTGATTTTCCAGAATTTCCTGGAAGCGCATTAATTTTGCAGCATGGTATCCACCTAGAGATTTATGGAAGTAGGATGGACGGGCATCCGAAAACGGGTCCGAAGTCAAGTCTAGTACGCGGTAGCTTGGATCTTTATCCATTAAGATCAATTGATCCACTTCACGTTGTTGGAATACTTGCTGTGCAGTAGCTCCTTTTTCCATAAAAGATTTATCATTCAAAGAGCGTTTATCTATGCTCCATAAGTCAAACAAGAATAAGACCAGCAATGTCCCCAGTAATACACCTTCGCTCAGTTTCTTCTTTAAAAAGACCCAAACAAATCCAAAAGTTAATAGAACGATGACAAAGGAACGATAGGCATCTTTACTCGCAATATCTTTGCGATCTAAGACCAATTGATTTGCCAACTCCGTCGCAAAGGCCTTGTCGCCTATCTGGTGCTCAAACGTTGCTACTAAATTGCTATGCTCAGCATTCCTAAAACTTAAAAAGAGATCGGGCATCACGCCAATAAGAAGACAGACGCCGCCGACACCAATAAAAGTATACAGCACTTTTTTATCTAAGTGTGGAATCTCCTTCGCCCGTGTCAAAAGCTCGTTGACAGCCAAAATTGCCATCATAGGTACTGTAATGGAAACCACAACAAGAATGGATTCAACAGCCCTAAACTTATTGTACATTGGGAAATAGTCAAAGAACAGATCTGATACAAGTGTAAAGTTTTTTCCAAATGACAAAAGCAATGCTAAAATGGTTGTTGCCAAAATCCACCACTTGATCCGATCTTTGACAATAAAAAGGCCTAAAACAAATAGGAAAAAAACACCGGCCCCAAAATACCATGGTCCCGAAGTAAAACGTTTATCGCCCCAATAGGTTGGCATGCCTTGAGCCATCTGACCAGCTTGAATCTCCGACGCACCTCCTCGTTCCATTAGGAATTTAGCGACATGTGATTTTTCGTCCAATTGTCCGCCAGTTGAACCACCATATGCATTTGGAATCAAAAAGGTAATGGTTTCACCAATCCCTTGGCTCCACTCATAGGCATATTCTTTATCAAGCCCTTTCTCTTTGGTGTTGTTGTTATCAACCTTCGTGATATTGGCATGTCCACGCGTACTTAATTTACTATATTCCCAAGTTGGTAATAAAATTGATGCATTTACCATCAAAGCGATGACCACTGCGATAATCTGCCTACCCGAAGCAATAAAAAAACCTTTTAATTGTTTTTGTTTAATTGCATCTACGAAAGTGAAAATCACGTATACCATCAGGACTATCAACAGGTAATAGGTTGTTTGCAAGTGATTTACACGAATCTCCAGCGAAAGAAACAGAGCCAATAATACAGGGCCCCACAATTTACTTCCCCGATAACACATAATGACCGCAGCAATAACGGGTGGAATAAATGCAATTGCATTAGCCCTTGTTATATGCCCAGCTTCAATATAAATAAAATTATAGGATGTAAACGCAATGGCTATTGCACCAATTGCTGCCAGCCAGGGTTTGATCCTTAAGACACTAAAAAGGAAATAAGCACCCAACAAATAAAACAGCACCGTATCCATTGGGCTCGGAAAGGCGAACTTAACCGCTTTTAAGAAATAAGTACCAATGTTATTCTCATTTTCTTGCCAAATTTGATAAGTCGGCATCCCGCCAAACATAGAGTTAGTCCATAAGGGCGCTTTACCATCCTTTGCCTTAAAATCAAATAATTCCTTCTGTGCCGCCTGCGCTTGTACCACATCCGACTGCGCAAGCGTTTTTCCTTGCCAAACAGGGGTAAAATAAAAAAATACGAGCGCAATGAATATCGCAATAACGATCAAATGTGCCGAATTCGCCTTAAACCAATTTTTCATCCGTATAAATTTGTCATTTAAAGGTGATGAATATATCTAATTTATTCAATTTACCAAATAATCGTTCATTCATAACTTGCCTTTCGTTGTATTTATGAACACATTACACGCGGTTTGATAAAACTCGATGATTTCATTTACCTTCTTAGGTTGTTTAAAAGTCTTAAAAGCCAAACTTAGATAAATTTGTTTTTATATACAATTATAATTATCGCTCAGATTGCTGTTAACAGAAAGTTTATAATAGGTATTAAATACGATCGATCCATGTCACGTCTTTTAAGCACTAAAAAAGCCCTAATGTTATTTAGGGCTTTAGGTAATTAAGATCTCATTTTTACGGCCGTTCCCGTTGCGCCTACCATCATCATACCCCCTGTTCCTACGGTTTGAAAGTCCAGTCGAACCCCAACGACAGCATCAGCCCCTAAAGCGCGAGCGCGGTCTTCAAGTTCACGTAGCGCTGCCTCACGGGTTTCCTGGAATGCACGTTCATAAGAATTGGATCTTCCGCCAAAAAAATCACGAAAACCCGCCATCATATCCTTGATTGCATTCGCTCCCAGAACCACTTCGGAAGAGACTATCCCCAAATAACGTTCAATTTGGTGCCCCTCAATAGTACCAGTTGTTGTCAATAACATATTTTATTCTCCTTTTTGAATTAACTTATTAATATTGGATAACTCCCCAAAAACAACCAAAATATCGCCTTCTTCCATGATCGTTTCCGAGGCAGCAATTCCAGAGGCTTCCTTTTGTTCTTTGGTCACACCGTCCTTCTTCGTTTCTGTGATCTTCACAGTGGTCAACACGATAACCTTGTATAAATTGGTCAGGTTCGCTTCACGTAATGTCATGCCCACATAACGAGCAGGCACTTTAGTCTCCACAATGGAATATTTATCCGAAACCTTAAACGAATCGACAATATCAATATTGTCCAAGCGCATCGCCAATCGCTCAGCAGCTTCTTCTTCGGGCATAATATATTCATTGATTTCCATTGCCTCCAAAACAGTCTTTTGTAAATCTGAAACGATACGGCCAATGATACGTTTGACCTTCAACTGTTTTAAGAGGGCCACGGTCATAAGCGAAGCTCCTTCATCTTCTCCAATAGCAACAATGACAGCATGCGCATCTTTCAGTGGTAATGAAGAAACCGCCTCTCGGTCGGTTGTGTCTAGGCATACCGTATGTGTTATCTTGTCCTTTAGCTGTTCAACGATGCTGAGATTTCGGTCGGCACCAATCACCTCATGTCCGAGCTCAGTAAGATGTATTCCTAAAGAACGTCCAAAATGCCCCAATCCTAAAACAATATACTTCATATCTCAAACTAAAATAAATTTACTTTTATTTCCAAGCTCTCTTTCGATTTATATACTTATATTTCTCTGATAAGGCCTTCAAGAGTTAATCAAAACACCCTTCTATGTACCTAAAACAAGATCTTTTCTTCCGGAAATACAATATTTCTCCGTGTTGTATTTTTAATAAAAGCGACCAGCAGAGTCAGCATACCCACACGTCCGACGAGCATTGTTAAGGCAATAATCAATTTTCCGCCCATACTGAGTGATGGTGTAATCCCCAAACTTAACCCACATGTTGTATAGGCTGATAGTGATTCAAAGAGGAGTGCTTTCATACTCTTATCGGGATCTGTAAAAATGAGCACAAAAAAACTGAACCCAACGACGAATAGCGACAACAGAATAATAGCAAACGCTTTGTTAACAGACTCGCCGGCTATCCTCCTTTTAAAAATCTCAATATATTCTTTTCCCTTAGCCAGAGAAACAATATTCAACAGTGAAACAGCAACGGTAGTTACCTTTACTCCCCCACCAGTAGATCCGGGAGAAGCCCCGACCCACATCAGAAGCATAATCAAAAAAACAGTCGGTGGCCCGACAAAACTCAAATCAACACTATTGTATCCTGCCGAACGCGCTGCATTGGCCATAAAGAAGGAAGTCGCCCATTCACCATCGATTCCCCGCTCAAGAGAAAGTGTGTTCCCTCGCTCCAAAAAGTAGAAAAACAAAGTTGCACCTACAATAATAATCGCGTTACAAATCAGCACCAATTTAGAATTAAAGCTAAAGCTCCATGCTTTATGCTTATAGTTTTTCTTTGTGATCCATCGGTGATAATAAAGCAATATGGATTCTTTAATATAGGTGTAGAAATTCAATACAATTCCAAAACCCAAACCGCCAAGAATGAAGAGCGACGATAACGCCAATTGGAATGGGTAATTGAATTTATAGGCTTCATTGGTAATTCCCCCAGATAAGATCGAAAATCCAGCATTACAGAATGAAGAAATAGAATGAAAGATCGAAAAGAAAACCATGCTCCCTAAATTTGGAAAATTAGCACTTTCTAGGGTACTAAAGATCAGTATAGCACCAAGAAACTCAAACAGCAGCGTAATAAATATCATGGTCAATAGGGTTTTAATGACAGAGGCAACCTTATTTTCACCTAGAATTTCACCAAACATCAATTGGTTCTTAAAAGAAAATCCCCCGGAGAAAAAATAGCCAAAAAAACCTGTAAAGGTCATAATGCCCAATCCGCCTACCTGTATCAGGACAATGACCACAGTTTGTCCGAACATGCTAAAATTGGTTGAAATATCGGCAACCGACAAGCCAGTGATACAAACAGCACTAGTTGCCATAAATAAGGCGTCCACAAAACTTAATGGAGCTTCTACCGTGGTACGGGGCAGCATCAAGAGTACGGTCCCGAGCAAGATAAGAACCAGGAAACTGATGACAAATAATATTGTCGGATTAAAATAAAAATTGTCAAAGAAAAGCGTGCTTTTCGATAGCTCCGCGATAAAAATAAGATAGATTCCTAGATAAACCCACTGTTCTCTTGAAAAAACAGAAAGCGCTCCAAATCCTGCAAAACGGGCAATAAGAATAAATACAAAGTAAATGAGGATAACTAAGCCCGCGTAATGCTCAACAGCAATTTTTTTGAGTGCGTAAATGGAAGATGACTCGCGGAGAGCAATCATGAAAAAGAGGACAAAGAAAAGATAATGAATTGTTTTACCCAGCAATTTTCCCAATGCAGGATCAGTGACATAGCCCACATTGAAAATAACGATTGCAGCGCAAATCATGCTCACATAGAACATGATTTTGTCTACAAGCCCATTTTTATATTTGAAAACAAATCGGATAAAACTTAAAATCGAATCTATCATAATGTCTCAAACTAAGATAAATCTGTCAATAAATGCAAATCTATCTCCGTTGTATTTTTTGGCGCGCTAACGAAGCCGACAATGAGTATTTATAAAAAATAAGGGCTACAGCATCAACCGGTAACCTTTCCACGTGAAACGGACCCTCAATTTCCCGTTCCTTCTTTCTCGAGTTCCTTTTCAGCTTTTTCACGGTCACGCTTCCGCTTCTCTTCAATCTTTGCCGCCTCTTTGGCCTCATCTTCCTTTTCTTCCTTCAGCAACTCCTCAGGAGTTTTGTGTTTCTTAAATATACTTGAAATCATTTTCTTGGCTTTGCTGATTCCCCCAACGACTTTTTCAACTTTTCCAGCCGTATTCATCAGTTTAGCCTCCCGTTCTGGACCAAGACCGACACATTGTTTGATTCCAACCAACAAAGTCTGCCACATCGCTTTAAAAAACGGATGATTGGGATCCCGACGCTTGTTAATATGCCCCACCGTATATTTACCGTATAAATCCGGATTGCCCGGATTAAACAAAACCTGATTAATCATAAAAGACAGCAGCCCTTTCTTTTCTCGACGACCATCATCACCTGCCTCTGACAGGATATTAACTTTGAGGTCGTCATAATCCATTTTAAAGGTTCCTTTACTACGGTAATCGTTAGCCCAAATGTCAAATGTAATCTGACTGAGATTGCCCGATTTTACCTCAACATTTAACAATGGACGAATCATTTTATTAACGACTGTTAGATCCATTTTCCCAAGTGTGCCCTTATAGGTGTAGGCTCCAACTTTAGAGGTCATATCAAACACAAAGTTGGTAGAAAGCTTACCAGCATTCATAAAATTGCTACTCAAATTTGCACGCATTAGCTTCTGCTTAAGCAATTTTGTCGAATCATTTGTCACATTTAATATTGTCCCATAAGTGTGATCAAAAGTAATGGTTCCGATTTGACTATACTCATCACTCATTTCAGAATACGCAATTCCAATATTATCTAAAATCAATGAATCAATTCCCAGGCGTGTCGACATTTGCATTAATTTCATATGCGGAGCATTTCCAATCTGACTGGTTGGAGGGCTTTTATAATGCTTATCACTGTAAATCGAAAGTGAACCATTTTTTAAGCGTGCATTTTGTGCGTATATTTTCTTATCCCGGGAAAGCTCGGCAAAATTGAATCCCGTCAAAAGAAGTGTGTCCATTTTCAGCACCATATAGCTTCCACCCTCTCCTTTCTTCCGGTAATAAGCCGCCTTATTCAGCGTCGGCTGATAAGCAACTTTAGTCAACAGGACATTGCGGTTTTTACTATTGATTTTCAACTGATCGAAGTTTACTTTATAAAACCCATCCGGAGTTTTATAGGTAAAACCGGGCACCTCAATATCAATCATTTTCGTATGATAGAAGCGCTGTCTGTCGTGCTCAGAAGTCGAATCGATCAAAACATCATCTATCCGGACTTTGACCTTCTTGACCTCGAAATCTTGATAAACTCCTTTTTGGACTTGCGTATATTTAAAATCAATGTCATTCAAATTGACAGCCCGCACCTGAATTTTTTTCAGATTGTCCTTTATTTTCTCATACAGTGGTTTTTTAGGTCCCCGACTCACCGTATCATTATAACGGTGTACCTCATTAATGACATGAATCGTTGGTCTTTCGACGGTGATATCATTCAGAAAAAGTTCCTTATCCATCAATACCCTCCGAATACCAAAGCTTTTTATTTTCAACCTATTGATGGAAATTTCGAAGCGGTTATCTGGTGCTTTCTTGACCAGCTCCAACTTTTTATAGATGGAACTATCTGACACGAGATGCAGATTATCTATTGTTATATTCCCTAATAATAGGTTGACGTGGATATCGTCGTATTTAATAGTATACAAATTGTCCGTTGCTTGAGACACCAGCTGTTTGATTTTAGTATCTAAAAGAGGCTTCCACTTATTGCTAAAATACCAAATACCTCCAGCCAATGCCAATAGGATAAACGCTACAATACCAAGGATCCATTTGAAAATAGGCTTCATAAAGTCACAATCTCTTTGTAATTTCGTCTTTATTTTATTGAATAACAAACAAAATTAAGCCCATTTTGTTTGAATAACGACTAAATAAAGTGAATATGCTGCGTAAAACACAACTATTTTTATTTCTTGTACCGCTCTCTCTACTTTTTTTAAGTTCCTGCACCAAAACAAAGCATGAAACAGGCTTCTATTTTTGGAAGACAGTATTTCAGTTAGACACCGTAGAAAGCCGCTCTTTAAAGGAAATTGACGCGAAATCTATCTATGTCCGCATCATGGATATTGATTTCGATCCATCTGGTGTACAAGCCGTCCCTATTAGCCCCATTACGTTTTCGCAACCTGTCCCCAAAGAACAGCAGTTGATTCCTGTAGTATTTGTCAACCAACGTATTTTTGTAGAAATGGATAGCCTGCAGATCAGAGGACTGGCAAATAAAATTGTTCCGTTTGTGACGGCTAAAATACAACAAGCAGGAAAGGAAAAATTTACCGAACTTCAACTGGACTGCGATTGGACAAAGACATCCCGTGATAAATTTTTCTACCTGCTCACCTATTTACAACAATTGCCAGCCTTAAAAGATGTTGTCGTAAGCTCTACTCTGCGGCTACACCAGGTCAAAAACACAGTCACCAGTGGAATTCCACCTGTGAAAAAAGCAATGTTAATGTGTTACAACATGGGAAATCTCAGACAATTTGGCAATCAGAACTCCATTTTAAATCAACAGGACCTCAAGACCTATCTAAGCGGAACATTACGCAACTATCCCATGGAAATGGATATTGCATTACCGCTATTTCAGTGGTTTGTCGTTTTCAGAAATAATAATTACATCGGTATTTCAAAACATATCAATGAAGAAGATCTCAAAGACTCGTCATTGTTTACCCATAATCCCAATACGAACCTCTATATTTTAACGAAAGATCTCCCAAAAGCAAACCTTAAAGAGGGAGATGTTATACGTTTTGAATCCATAAATCAGGAGGAACTCTTACAAACGGCAAAATTTTTGAAGGGAGAGCTGAAAGGAAAAGAACACCGGATTATTTTTTATCATTTAGATCAAGCTACACTAGCAAACCATGGCAATGCCGAATTACAAAAAATTATTGCTGCTTTCTAGCACGACATTAGCTTTCTTCTTTGGGGAGATCGCAACCAATATCGCCTGTGGTCCTGAAATGGATCCTTACGACAATCAAACGACATATTATCTCCCCAATCTGGAGGACAATGGATTTTCTGCCTTTCAATTTATCCCATACCAATTTCTTTATACGGAAGAAGCTCCAGTCAAAGAAAGTTTAATCAATGCCGAAACCTGGGCTAAACACTTAGGTTCACAGGTCAAGGTTAAGGATATCGAACAATTGATGTACAATAGCAACGATGCAACTGCTAATTTAGCAAGCAATCAACAAAAGTCGGCTTGGACAAACCTTCCCGATTCCATTAGGGGAAATACGTTCCTAAGCACGTTGATTGACGGAAAACATGAAGCTGAACGTGCTTATTTTATGTTCACCAAAAAGCAGGAACCTATCACGAATATTCAACATAACTATTGGGATCCGGATACCCGAAATTTCAAAGAAATTACTCAATTTGCTGAGCTCGCCGAACAGCAGATCACGAAGTACCCCAAAAATAGCTTTCTCTATATCCGTTATGCTTATCAAGCCGCCCGCTTATATCTATTTGGACAGGAATACGCCAAGAGCATGACAATCTATGAAAAGTACCTGCAACCGGCTAAGGGAGATGAAGCCATCCTCAATTGGGCACTATCCAACTACGCTGGCGCTGTACGCAAAAATGGCGATGCAGCAAAGGCAGCTTATCTCTTTTCCAAATTATTCACTGCCAGTCCAGAAAGGCGCATCCTAGCGTATGCTAATTTCCATTATATCACAGCCAGCGATGCCGAGATATTTCAATATGCAAAAAATGATGCAGATCGATTCAATATCAATGCTATAATAGGCTTTGGCACAAGTGACTATGCCCTGAAATATCTGATCGACTGCTATCAGTTCGATCCGGCCAATACCGTAAATGCCGTACTATTGGGACGCGAAGTCAATAAGATAGAAACAGAAATGAACGAGTCTTTTTACCTCAGTAGCGATAATTATAATTACTACAGTAAAAATGACGATAAAGGAAAGGTTAAACTACATCTGGATTCTCTCCGCAATTTTGCCCTAAAACTTTATCGCGACAAAAAATATATTCAACCCCAATTAGGCCTTATTACTGCTGCCTACCTAAGCTGGATGAATAAGGAAAATACGTTAGCAAAAGAATACCTTTCCGAAATAAAAGAGACTGACCTCAGTCCAAAATTAATTGATCAGCTTCAAATTACCCGATTGCTCACGCAATTAACTGACTGGCAAAGCAGTAAGCAACTAGATGAAGTTCAATTGACCAAAACGCTATCTTGGTTAGAAGAAAAAGCAAAACTTGATGGTAAAGAAGATATCCGCAAACAAAATTGGGGATATAGTGCTTTTGAATATAGCAACTATAGTTTAATCTGCCGGAATATTCTACAAAATCTTGTCGTAAAACACTACTTAAGTACACAAGATACCGCTATGGCTAGTTTAGCTGCTGTAAAGGCGGATGCCTTTTACAACTATGGCTTTGTGAAAGACTCACTGGAAGATAATATGCAGTGGACAACAATGCACTTCTGGGAAAATAGCCTTACACCTAAAACGCTGTTAAAAATAAGAAATTTACTGTCGGACAATTCCCAACAGAATACCCTATCTAAATTCTTATTGAAGGATATCAAACATTTCAACAAAGATTATCTCACAGAATTACTGGGTACAACCTACCTGCGCGAACTGGATTTCCAAAAAGCAGCAAAAACTTTAGCGGGACTTCCTAAAGACCATAAAATAAAAGAAATTAAAAACTGGTACGATGCGGATGAAAGCGATATTACACCGAATCCATTTATTGTTACTATAAATGATTACCCAAAAAAATATGGTAAAGAGTCCACCACTAAGCTAAAATATGCTGAACGCATGGCACGCTTGGAAAATGCTATAAAAACGGAAAAGAACAACCAGAAAAAAGCCGAGTATTATTTCCAAATGGCCACAGGTATCTATCAGACAAGCACCTATGGAAATGCTTGGTCCCTGGTGTCCTATGACTGGTCGTCCACAGACAACCACGCAGCTTCGACACTTCACTGGCAACGAAATTATCTACAGACAAAATCAGCAAAAGAATGGTACAGCAAAGCGCGTACGCTGAGCACAGACAAAGAGTTCAAAGCGAAATGTACCTTTATGCTTGCCAAATGTGAACAAAAAGATTTTGTTTATACCAATGAATCGCGTTGGCAGTATTATGATTCACCCTTGAAAAATCCTTTTTACCGTTTCTCAATGCAGAATAAGTATTTCAAAGAATTGAGCACGCAATATAAAGATACACCATTCTTTACCATCGCTTCGAAAGAATGTACCTATCTTCGCGACTTTTTAAACTTGACACAAGCGATACATTAAGGGCTTCTTCCTTCCTCGCTTTACAAAAAAATAGCGCCTTCCTGATGTAAGAAGGCGCTATTTTTTTATAAAGATTAAGATTTATATAGATTAAGATCTACTATCCTCATTATGATATATACTGAGGTAGCTATCGTAGCGCGAACTCTCAATAGAACCTTCTTCCACAGCCTCCATAATGACACAACCGGGTTCATTGATATGCCGGCAATTATGAAATCGACATTGATTCATCAACGCGCGCATTTCTGGAAAAAAATGAGATAGCTCCTGTTTTTCTATATCGACAATTCCCAACTCACGAATACCAGGCGTATCAATTAGCTTACCTCCAAAAGGAAGATCGAACATTTCAGCAAAAGTAGTTGTATGCTTTCCTTTGTCGGACCAATCGGAGATTTCACCAGTTTTCAACCCGTATTCAGGAACGATTGCATTGATTAATGTTGATTTACCAACCCCAGAATGGCCTGATACCAAGGTTATTTTATCTTTAAGCAGTTGCTTGACAACGTCGATATTTGTACCGGTTAACGCAGAAACCTCGAAACAGGGGTAACCAATATGTTCATAAATAGCTTTATAGTCTGCCAATATCTCCAATCCTTCATCACTAAAAAGATCCAATTTATTGAAAATAATTACGGCAGGAATTCCGTACGCCTCTGTTGTTACTAGAAAGCGATCGATAAAACCTAAAGAAGTTGGTGGCGAGGCAAGTGTCACCACTAAAAAAGCCTGATCCAGGTTTGCTCCGATAATTTGAGTTTGCTTGGACAGATTGACGGATTTTCGAATGATATAATTTCGACGAGGTTCGAGTTCGTGAATGACCGCACTTTCCTGATCAGGTTCCACATCAAAATGTACCCAATCACCCACAGCAACAGGATTAGTCGTTTTTATTCCTTTGGTACGAAACTTTCCTTTGATACGACAATCGTATCTTTTTTCATCTTCACCCAAAACTTGATACCAACTACCTGTCGATTTAGTTACCAGTCCTCTCATAAATCCTGTTGCATTAAATGTGTCATAGTACAAAAATCGGAAAAATTTATTAAACTTACCCTTTGATGAATTTCTTACCTTTGTAAGGAGACTAAAATTCAATTTTGTGAAAAAACTATTTCTTCTAGACGGAATGGCTCTCATATATAGAGCTTATTTTGCTTTGAGCAAAACTCCTCGAATTACCTCAACAGGGTTAAATACAGGAGCAATCATGGGATTTACCAATACCCTATTGGATGTATTGAAAAATCAGCAACCTTCCCACATAGCAGTAGTGTTCGACACAGCGGCACCTACCGCTCGACATATTGAATTTGAAGCTTATAAAGCACATCGTGAGAAAATGCCTGAGGACCTTGCCGCCTCTATCCCCTATATAAATCGCTTAATCGAGGGCTTCAATATCCCAATTATCACGATGGATGGATACGAAGCCGATGATATTATCGGAACACTTGCAAAAAAGGCCGAGAAACAAGACTTTCAAATCTATTGCATGACACCCGATAAAGATTTTGGGCAACTTGTGTCTGAAAATATCTTTATCTACAAACCTGCCCGCATGGGTAATGGAGCAGAAGTACAAGGTGTCAAAGAGATTCTTGAAAAATGGGAAGTTTCTGATGTTTGCCAGGTCATCGATATTCTCGGTCTTTGGGGTGATGCCGTAGACAATATCCCTGGTATACCTGGTATTGGAGAGAAAACAGCGAAAAAACTTGTTCAGGAATACGGATCTGTCGAAGGCATTATCGCTAACGCGGACCAACTCAAAGGAAAAATGCGCGAAAACGTAGAGAATTTTGCAGAGCAAGGGCTCATTTCCAAAAAATTAGCCACTATTTTATTGGATGTACCAATTGAACTCGATGAAAAATCGCTAGAACTGGAAGATCCAAACAAAGAAATCCTTGAACCACTATTTGCTGAATTAGAATTCCGAACACTTGGAAAACGAGTTTTCGGCGAAGATTTCTCTGTCCTTGACAAGAGCAGCCCTACAAATGGACAAATGGATCTATTTTCGACAACAACAACGACAATTACCACGACCGAAATTGTTACTGAAATTAGCGTCGAAAATGCTGCCATAAATAACATACATAATACAGCACATGACTATGTTTTGGTTGATACAACGGAAAAACAAATAGCGCTCGCTCAACAGCTTGCTTCTTTGGATAGTTTTTGTTTTGACACAGAAACAACGGGATTGGATGCAAACCTTGCCGACATCGTGGGATTATCATTTTCTTTTGAAAACGCAAAAGCATATTATGTTCCAACACCTGCCGATCGTGAGAGTGCTCAGGCTATAGTCGATATTTTTAAGACAGCTTTAGAAGACCCAAACATCGAGAAAATAGGACAAAACATCAAATACGATATTTTGTTATTGGCACGTTATGGTGTAAAAGTACAGGGGCCCCTTTTTGACACCATGCTCGCACATTATCTAATTGATCCAGATACCCGTCACGGAATGGATGTGCTCGCAGAAAATTACCTAAATTACAGCCCGGTATCAATCACCGAACTTATCGGTGAAAAGGGAAAGAAGCAAGGGAATATGCGTGACGTTGAAGTCGAAAAAATAAAAGAATATGCTGCTGAAGATGCAGACATTACCCTACAGCTAAAAAATATATTTCAACCTCTTCTTGTCGAGACCAACACCATGCAGCTCGCTCAGGATGTGGAATTCCCATTGGTATATATACTCGCTGAAATTGAACGAAACGGTGTAAAAATAGATGTTCCGGCACTTGGAGAGTTTTCAAAAACACTGGAGCAGGACATTAAAAATTTCGAGGAATCCATCTTTGAGAAAGCGGGCGTAAATTTCAATATTGCATCCCCTAAACAATTGGGAGAAGTCTTATTCGATAAACTGCAACTGGATCCTAAAGCGAAAAAAACAAAAACGGGACAGTATAAAACAGGTGAAGATGTGTTATTAGCTTTGGCCCATAAATCAGATATTGTCCAAGATATTTTAAACTTTAGGCAAATGCAAAAACTCAAATCAACCTATGTTGATGCGCTACCTGAGTTAATAAACCCCGAAACAGGGCTAATTCATACGTCCTACAATCAAGCGGTTGCCGCAACAGGCCGTCTGAGCTCAACTAATCCGAACTTGCAGAATATCCCGATCCGTACCGAACGGGGAAGAGAAGTTAGAAAAGCCTTTATCCCAAGATCTGAAGACAATGTGATCCTCTCAGCCGATTATTCGCAGATTGAACTTCGCCTAATTGCAGAGCTAAGTAAAGATCAAAATATGATGGAAGCATTTAGCCAAGGTCATGATATCCACCGAGCAACAGCCGCGAAAGTATACAATGTGGATTTTGATGCTATTACTTCTGAACAACGCCGCAACGCGAAAGCAGTTAACTTCGGCATTATATATGGTCAGTCGGCGTTTGGCCTTTCTCAAAATCTTGGCATATCACGTAAAGAAGCATCCGATATCATCAATGAATATTTCAACCAATATACAGGGATAAAGAAATACATGAGTGATGCCATCGAGTTTGCAAAAGAGAATGGTTACGTTGAAACAATTTTAAAACGAAGACGTTATCTGAGAGATATCAATTCCGCAAACATGACTGTCCGCGGATTCGCAGAAAGAAACGCTATTAATGCTCCGATCCAAGGATCAGCAGCAGATTTAATCAAACTTGCTATGATCGCCATTCAAAAGGAAATTGAGCAGCGAGGTTTATCTGGCAAAATGATCATGCAGGTGCATGATGAATTGGTTTTTGACGTACCTAAAGACGAGATCGAGGTATTCAAAAAAATCATTTTGGATAAAATGTCCAATGCTATAAAAACAAGTGTTCCTTTGATCGTAGAAATTGGAGAAGGCAAAAATTGGCTAGAAGCACATTAAAGTTATGATTAGAAAACTCATCCATATCTTATTATTATTGTGTGTCTGTAGCTTCACAAAGCTACATGCACAAGATGACAAACCTGTATTCTATGAAAAATTAGACCAGGGATTGATTCGCTTTTATTTTGACAAATATTATTATTTAGTTTCAAAAGAGTGTGAGTTTAAAACGATCGAACGTGTGAGCAAATTTGATTTTGCAAAGCAAGTTTTTGATGGAGAGTTTCGCGATTTTGCGCCAAATGGATCGAGAATACTCGTTGGTTCCTATAAAGATGGTAAAAAAGAAGGCTTATTTAAAGCCTTCCATCCGAATGGAGTGCTAAAATGGGAAGTAAATTTTCAAAGCAACAATCCGACTGGTGATTGGAAATATTACTATCCCGATGGAAAACCCTTATTAACCATTACATATAATGAGCAAGGCTATTTTATCAAAGATTACTGGGACAACAGAGGCAAACAGGAGGTGATAGACGGCGAAGGCAACTATGAATTTTCTATTCCTTTTGAAGGCTTTACTGAATTTGGTTTTGATTTCTATCTACGCAAAGGAAAGGTGAAAAACGGTAGACCGCAGGGAAACTGGAATACATATTTCTACAATGTAGGTCAGCAAGCAGTTTACGCCATGACCCAACGCTTTGCAAATGGTGTACTCACAACGACCTATGACGACAATGGAGACCTAAATAATGAGGATTTCATGTCGCTAAGTATCCTCCCTTATGACTATTTTATACGAGCGGAACTATTTAACGGTAAGTCGTGCAGCTTTGATGATTATTCCAATTTTTATGCATTCCTAACCAAACGTTTTAACGACAATCTCAATAAAACCGGGCTAGACATCACCAAACAGGTTAACTTTTCTTATTTAGTGGAAGTAAAGAAAACCGGAATGGCTAATCTAAAGAGCCTTAAGTTAATATCAGATTCCGGCGACGAGCCTTTCGATGGCATTTTGAGCCGTATTGCGAGAAGTATTGACTTCTATTTCCCTACATATAAAGACAATCAGCCTCAAGACGACCTTATCAGAGTATCTGGCGGAATCACACAGGGTAATGACGGAAAAATCTATACCCATTCAATTAAAATCGAAAGACAAATAGACAATTCGAGTAAATAATTATCTTTGCAGAAATAAATAGATATGAAATTTCATAAAGAAGGATATACCACATTAGCGATCGCTGTACTTTTTATCTTCATTATCAATGCCGTTGCGGATTATTATGACGCTCCGCAATATGCTAAATGGCTTATTTATGTGCTCTCAGCATTCCTATTCATTACAGTTGTTCAGTTTTTCAGAAGTCCCAAAAAAGTGGTTAACCCGCAGGATGGCGTGATTCTTTGTCCAGCGGATGGAAAAGTTGTTGTTATCGAAGAAACTGAGGAAAATGAGTATTTCCATGATAAGCGGATACAGGTGTCTATATTTATGTCTCCTGTCAATGTGCATGTCAACAGAAACCCAATCAGTGGTTTAGTCACGTTCTTTAAATACCATCCCGGCAAGTTTCTAGTGGCTTGGCACCCTAAATCATCTACAGATAACGAAAGAACAACAGTCGTTGTCAAAGATAAGGCTGGACGGGAGGTTCTTTTCCGCCAGATTGCAGGAGCATTAGCGCGCCGCATTGTATGGTATGTAAAAGAAAAAGACGAAGTCGTGCAAGGCAATGAGTTTGGTTTTATCAAATTCGGTTCCCGCGTAGATTTGTTTCTTCCTTTAGGAACTGAAATCAATGTTAACATTGGTGATAAGGTTACTGGAGCAAGGACAATTATCGGAAAATTTTAACAATTTATTAATATCATTATAAGTAACTTAGGCTCCAAATCAGGGGCCTTTTTTATTCTGCAAATGAATTTTAAACAATTACTATTCGCAAACTCCGCAGCTGTCGGCATTGCAATATCCACGATCAGCTTTTATTATAAACATGACCTGCAGACAGCGCTGATCATTTTCTTTGTTGCTGTGGTAACGAGTTTCCTCCTATTTAACTACCTATTTGAAAAATATATATATCGTAGACTCAATACGATGTATAAATTAATTCATAACCTTAAACTCGGCAAGGATCTTAAAGATGCTATCGGAGAACATGTCAGTGAGGATCCTATTACGGATGCTGAAAACGAAGTCAAAGCATGGGCAAAAGATAAAAAAAACGAGATAGAGCAGTTAAAATCACAAGAAAAATTCCGTAGAGAATTTTTATCCAACATTTCTCATGAATTCAAAACGCCATTATTTGCTACCCAAGGTTACATTGAAACCCTGCAGGATGGCCTTATAGAAGAAGATATGGAAATGGCCAAGAACTTCTTAGATAAGGCTGCCCGGAATCTGGACCGGCTAAACTACCTGATTCAGGATCTTGATGAGATATCCAAACTGGAATCTGGAAAAATGGTTCTGAATATAGAGAAATTCGATATCGTTGATCTTATTAAAGACACCACATACTCTCTTGAGGATAAAGCTAAACAGCACAATATCAAAATAGAATTCAAGCCAAAAGCGGGTACACCACATTGGGTTAAAGCAGACCGCAATAAAATCCATCAGGTATTATACAATCTGATTGACAATTCCCTGAAATATGGAAAAGAGGGTGGAACAACGAAAATTAAGATTTTTCCGCTGTTTGAACAGGTTCTTATCGAGATTACAGACGACGGCTATGGCATCGAAGAAAAAAATCTCAGCCGTGTATTCGAGCGCTTTTTCCGAACTGATAAGAGTCGATCACGCGATATCGGAGGGTCAGGACTAGGATTGGCTATCGTAAAGCATATTGTCGAAGCACATCAACAAAACGTCAATGTCCGTAGTACAGAAGGCATTGGGACAACATTTGGCTTCACTTTACAAAAAGTTCAGTCGGGAAATTAAACAATTGATGACACTTTTGTGTTTAAACAAAATCAATGTTAACATTAACTTAACATTAAGGTATTATTTTTGCAAAAATAAATTTAAGATATGTCTTTAAATAGCATTTTTCAATACTTCGTTCCAAAGGATAAAAAATTCTTCCCTTTGTTTGAACAAGCCGGCAACAACTTGATCGAGATGTCAAAGTTGTTAAAAGATATTGTTAACTCAAGCAACCCTGAAAAGAAAAAGGAATTAACACGCAAAGTGGAAGATTTGGAACATAGAGGCGACAACATTACGCATCAAATTCATTTAGAGCTGGGAAAGAACTTTATCACTCCTTTTGACCGCGAAGATATACACTCTTTGGCAAGCTCATTGGACGATGTCGCAGATTTTATACACGGTGCCGCCAATAGAATGGACCTTTACAAGGTTGAAAAGGCCACCGAGCCAATGATTGAAATTGCTGACTTACTGGTTGAAGCTACCGAACATGTATCAAAAGCTATTCATGAGCTTAGAGATTTGAAAAATATTCGGAATATTACGGATTCATGTGTTCGCATCAATAGCGTGGAAAACAAAGCAGATTATATCTTTGATAAAGCTGTAGCTGACCTTTTTGAATTTGAAAAAGATGCAATTTCATTAATTAAACACAAAGAAGTGTTATCTGCAATGGAAGATGCAACCGATAAATGTGAGGATGTTGCTAACGTATTAGAAAGCATCCTAGTTAAAAACGCATAATCATTCGATTTAAGTACACAAAAATTCTACGAGATTATGATGTCAACATTACTCGTTGTTGTGATTGTCCTTGCGATTGCTTTTGACTACATCAATGGATTCCATGATGCTGCCAATTCTATTGCGACAGTTGTATCAACAAAAGTTTTAACGCCAGCAATGGCCGTCTTATGGGCTGCGATATTCAACTTTGCAGCTTACTTCTACTTTACAGATCATAAAGTAGCCAATACCATTGCAAAAACAGTATTGGAAGAATATATTACCTTAGAAGTTATTTTTGCGGGGTTACTTGCAGCAATTGGTTGGAACTTATTTACATGGTACTATGGTGTACCATCAAGTTCATCCCATACACTTATTGGAGGTTTTGCAGGATCGGGTATGGCTTACGCTTTCATCCTTGGCGCAGATCCTATTCACGCTATCAATATTGATGCTACCTTAAAAATTATTGCATTTATCGTACTTGCGCCTATCATAGGTATGACGATATCTGTTATCATCACATTGATTGTAATCAATCTGGCGAAAAACTCCCGTCCAAGTGTTGCCGAAAAATGGTTCAAGATATTGCAACTTGTTTCTTCGGCGGCCTTGAGCTTTGCACATGGAGGTAATGATGCACAGAAAGTAATGGGAATTATCCTTGTCGCTATGGTAGCTGGTGGTTATGTCCCAACGACTGAACACATGCCAGAGTGGATTCCATTGACTTGTTACGCAGCAATCGCTGCCGGAACAATGAGCGGTGGATGGAAAATTGTCAAAACGATGGGAACCAAGATTACAAAAGTAACACCATTGGAAGGTGTTTGTGCTGAATCTGCAGGAGCTGTCACCTTGGGTATAACAGAACATTTTGGAATACCAGCCTCAACAACGCATACCATTACAGGTGCAATCATCGGTGTTGGTGTTGTCAAACGTGTCTCGGCAGTACGTTGGGGGGTAACAATCAGCTTGTTATGGGCTTGGATATTGACAATTCCAGTTTCAGCTTTGTTGGGCGCATTGTCGTTATTGGTCGTACATTATTTGCTTTAGAAAAAAAATACTTAATTTTTTTCTTAAACCTATTGAAACAAAACAAAAATTTGGTACTTTCGTACCGGATTTTTGTTTTGTTGTTTCACATTAAATACTTAATTTAGTACAAAATATAGCAAAAACAAAATTTTAACATAATTTTAAGACTTTGGCACGGCAATTGTACTGTTCCATGTGTTAATACAATAATTAAGTTTGAAAACAATTAAAATTAATAATAACCTTAAAAACAAGAGTATGAACTATTCTACAATTAAAAAAACAGCTGTTGCTGCTACATTAGTTGCCGCTTTAGGTTTCGCTGGTACAGCACAAGCTCAACAAGTATTCGGTGGTAGATCACAATACAGAACTTGGTCTATCGGAGTTCAAGGTGGTATCACTACACCGAACAACGTAATCGGTGGTGGTAACGCTTTTGGTCAAAAAGTAGGTTACTTCCAAAATAAAGTAGGTGAGTACTATGGTTTGACAGTACGTAAACAATTCTCTCACTTATTTGGTTTAGAAGTTGAAGCTAACCGTGGTAAGATCAAAACTTACAACCATGATCTTTCTGGTCCTAGCGGTGCTATTGAAAACAAATTAGGCGCTCGTTCAGTAGAAACTAGTGTAAACTGGGCTGCTAGCTTAAACGGTGTATTCCAATTGGGTACAATCGATTTCTTAAGAAGAGAGAATTCGGTTAACTTCTACGCTAAAGTAGGTTTGGGAGCTATGGCTTACAACCCTGTTCAATACGCAAACAATGATTTCTCAGGAACAGTTGTTTATGACAACAAAGGTAAATGGGGTGAAGGTATCGTTGGTGACCGCGAAGACAAAAACGATCGCGACAACAAATTGACAGCTTTCGTTCCTGTAGGTGTTGGTGCTAAATTCAAATTATCTGAAGTTGTTGCGTTGAACTTAGGTTACACAATGAACTTTACGGATGATCAAATCTACGGTCCAGCTCGTCAATCTTCTTACAAAGGTAAATTCTCTTCAGTTATGGCTGGTTTAGAATTCACTTTAGGTTCGAAAGACAAACAAAACTTGACTTTTGCTAACCCGGTTGCGACATTGTACGATGAGTTGAAAGATCCTTCATTGAGAAACGAAGTTGAAGCATTGAAACAACGTGTAAGCACTTTAGAAGGTACTGTTAACACATTAAGCGCTGATGCTGATGGTGACGGTGTATCTGATAAATTTGACAAATGTCCTGGTACTCCAGCTGGTACTCCAGTAGATGGTTCAGGATGTCCAATCAAATTCCCAGAGCCAGTTATTGAAACTGTAGCTTCTAACGGTTACTACGCTCCAATTCAATTCGAATTTGATAGCTCAGTATTGAAAACTTCATCTTACTCTACATTAGACAAATTGGCTAAAGAGTTACGTGATAACAATTCAGCTGTACAATTAGATGGTTATGCATCTGCAGAAGGTTCTGATGCTTATAACATGACTTTATCTAAAGACCGTGCTAACTCTGTAAAACAATATTTAGTAAATGCTGGTGTTTCTTCATCAAGCATCACAGCTAAAGGTTACGGAGAGAAAAACCCAGTTGCATCTAATGCTACTGAGGAAGGTCGCGTTCAAAACCGTCGTGTTGAGATCAAAAAATAATCGTATATAACTTATACATTATAATAAGAGCCGGCTTTAAAGCCGGCTTTTTTTATTTTACCCGTATTTATCCTTAACTTTGTGGAGGATATCCGATTTGTGGAAAATTAGTTCGAACAAATTAGATAAGAAATTAGTATTTTGAATTAAGTAACAGAATACTGGTTTTAAACTTTTGAGAATGGAAGAGGATTTTGAATTTGAAAACCCCGAGGAAAGAAAAATCTCGGTGGACAGATATGAGGAAATGCTTCGAAACGAGGATCAGTATTTTTTTGACTCCAAAGCTTTTGAAGGAATTATTGATTACTATGCTGAAAAAAATGACCCTGTAAAGGCCTTACAGGTTACCGAATTTGCTATCAGCCAACACCCTTTTGATATTACCTTTTTATTGAAACAAGCACAACTGTTTTCAACGATTCAACAATATCAGAATGCGCTTGCAGCGTTGGATAAAGCGGAATTATTAGAGGCTTCAGAAGGGGATATTTTCTTGATCCGTGGTGGCATATTAGGCAGTATCGGCCAGTTTGATAATGCTTTGGAACAGCTCTTCAAAGCACTTCCGCTATTAGATAATAAAGATGAGGTCTATTTCCATATTGCGATGATCTTTCAAGCGCAAATGAATTATGACAAGGCAATAATTTATCTAAAGAAAGCACTTGAGCTCAACATGGATTACCAGGAAGCACTCTATGAATTGGCCTACTGTTATGATGTATTGGATAGACAAGAGGAAAGTATCTCCTTTTATAAAAAGTACATTGATTCAGACCCATACTCCTACTATGCTTGGTACAATTTAGGAAACTCTTACCATAAAATCAGCCAGTTTGAGGAAGCTTTAGACGCATACGACTATGCTATATTAATTAAGGAAGACTTCTCTTCAGCTTATTTCAATAAGGGTAACGCTCTTGTCAATCTAGACCGCTATCAAGAAGCATTGGATGTTTACAAACAAACATTTGAATATGAACAACCAAGTGCTGATACCTATTGTGCGATAGGCGAATGTTATGAAAAACTTGAGCAGATGGAAGAAGCCCGCAATTATTATAAAAAGGCAGTCAAATTAGATGCGGAGCTTGCTGATGCTTGGTTCGGTATTGGGGTTACCTTAGATTTCGAAGAACGCTATTTTGAATCACTTCATTTTTATAAAAAAGCATTGGAACTAGAGGACACAAACCCCGATTACTGGTTTGCGATTGCCGATGCCCGATATAAACTACAACAAATAGATCTTGCAGAAGAAGCCTATAAAAAGGTAGTAGCTTTGAACCCAACAGATATAGATGCGTGGCTCGATTATTCCTCAATTCTATTTGAACAAAGTAAAATTGAAGAAGCTATTAATGTAATATCCGATGCCATCACACAAAATCCAAATGCAGCAGAACTGTACTATCGTGTGGTTGCTTATCTATTTGCCAATGGACAATACAACGAAGCGCTTAACTTTTTGGAGCTTGGCTTAGCGACTGATCCCGATAAGCATCATATTCTTTTTGATTACCTCCCGCAGCTACAAGGGAATCAGATCATTACTGAAATTGTAAAAAAATATACAAAGCCGAAAGATTAACATACAATAGGCGCCACATCCGGTTGTTGCCACGCAATGACCGGATACTAAAAATGAAGATATATTCCTATCCCCACAATGTACTTTCCGCAATTCAAATGAAAAAATTAGGCTTAATAGGATACCCGTTAGGGCATTCTTTTTCAAAAAAATATTATTTAGAAAAATTTCATCAAGAACATATTACCGATGTGGATTACGATTTATATCCACTTGCTCAAATAGCCGATTTTACAACAATTGCTTCCAATAAAGATTTCTATGGTGTAAATGTGACCATTCCCTACAAGATAGAGGTTATGGATTACTTGGACGAGCTCTCGGAAGAAGCTCGTACAATACAAGCTGTAAACTGTATTCGAATCAGTCATACATCAGATGGCGCAACGCATCTAAAAGGCTACAATACTGACGCTTATGGTTTCGAGGAATCACTAAGGCCGCTACTAAATCCCCTGGCGGATAAGAAGGCTTTAATTTTAGGTAATGGAGGCGCTGCAAAGGCTGTCATTTATGCCCTGAATCAACTTGGAATAATGCATACTTTAGTAAGCAGAACCAAACAGGCAGACCAGCTAACTTATAATGAACTTAATGCTGCTATCCTAGCTGACCATACAGTGATTATCAACTGTTCACCGGTTGGCACATTTCCCAATACGGCAGAATATCCAAAAATCCCTTACGAATTCCTAACTGAGAACCACCTCTGTTATGATCTCATTTACAATCCAGAGGAAACAGCATTTCTTCGAAAAAGTAAAGAAAAAGGCGCCAGAATCAAAAACGGATATGAAATGCTGGTTCTACAAGCAGAAAAAAACTGGGAAATCTGGAATAGTTGAGCTTTCAATAGTAAGAAATCAATAAAAACTGTAATTTTACCACTATGCTTACGATCAAAACATTCACTTTCAATCCATATCAGGAAAATACTTATCTACTCTATAACGAGTCAGGAAATGCCATTATCATTGATCCTGGGATGTATGGCGAGCAAGATCAGCAAGAACTATTAGCTTTCATCGCAAACAATAATCTCAAGCCGACACTCCTATTAAATACACATTGCCATATTGACCATGTTTTGGGGAACAGTTTTGTCCATGAGAAATTTGGCTTGCTCCCGCAGTTCCACGAAGGTGAAGTACCCATTTTAGTAGCGGTTCAGAACTACGCTCCTCAAATGGGCATCCGATATGACATCTCCCCAATCGGAGAAACATTTCTAAATGAGGATGATACCATTTATTTGGATAAGGATGAGCTAAAGGTCATTCTTGCACCTGGACATTCCCCTGCACATATCTGCTTTTACTCAGCTAATCAAAAATTCTTGATCGGGGGAGATGTCCTATTTCGCAATAGCATTGGCCGTACTGATCTTCCTGGGGGAAATCACCAGCAGCTTTTGGATAGCATAAAAACAAAACTTTATACCTTGCCCGACGACACGATCGTCTATCCTGGGCATGGGCCATCGACAACGATTGGCTTCGAAAAAAATTCTAATCCATTTATCCGAGGATAAAAGTCATGAATCTGCCATTTCTATTTGCAAAAAGATATCTGTTTTCTAAGAAATCAGTTAATGCCATTAATATCATCTCTTCTATTAGTGTAATTGGCGTAATGGTAAGTAGTGCCGCTTTAATCATTTTGTTGTCTTCATTCAATGGAATGGAGCAGCTGATACTATCTATGTACAGTAAGTTTGCTCCTGAACTGAAGATTGAACCCAAGAAAGGAAAACTTTTTGACAGTAAACAGGCTGTCTTCAGTGAATTACGGAAGGATTCCAATGTGATTCATTACACAGAGGTTCTACAAGAGAAAGTATTGCTGCAATATTCAAATAGACAATTTATTGCAAATATAAAAGGCGTCGAACCTCAATCGCTAAGTAAAAAGGCCGGAGACAGTATCCTCGTAGATGGTCAGTACAAACTTACCCATGATTCGACTAACCTTGCAATTATAGGGGCAAGCGTACAGGCAAATCTGGCAATTCCTATGCAGAACTCTGCTGAACAAATTCAAGTGTATTCTCCGAGAAAAGGAGTAAAGAATTCTTCCAATCCTGCCGAAGAATTCAACATACGATCCATAGCTCCCGGAGGGGTATTGCGCTATCAACAAGATTTTGACAATTTGATTATTACACCAATTTCATTTGCTAAAGAGGTTCTCGGAGAATATGAGCGCGTTTCATCGATCGAGTTTTATCTAAAAGATGGTGTAGATGTTAATTCATTTGGGCAAGCAGTACAAAAGAAAATAGGACCGGATTACATTGTAAAGAATAGGGAAAAACAAAACCCTACCTTATATAAAAATGTACGTGTTGAACGCTGGGTTGTCTTTTTTATACTGACCTTGATCAGTGTGATTGCAATCTTTAATATTGTAGGTTCCTTAACCATGCTTGTACTAGACAAACAAAAGGATATGACGATACTGAAAGGTCTCGGTGGAGCGAATGATCTAATTCAACGTATCTTCTTTTATGAAGGCCTTATGATCGGCATTATTGGGTGTGTATTGGGCCTATTGATAGGCGGCATATTCAACTATATCCAGTCAGCCTATGGAATCATTCGTGTAGAAGATGGAG
Organism: Sphingobacterium paramultivorum; assembly: GCF_014109745.1. NCBI lineage: Bacteria > Pseudomonadati > Bacteroidota > Sphingobacteriia > Sphingobacteriales > Sphingobacteriaceae > Sphingobacterium > Sphingobacterium paramultivorum. The sequence continues at coordinate 5,047,146 of NZ_CP058555.1, read as the reverse complement.
CAAATACAATTATTGACAGCTACCCTATGGTAAGTAATTGGAGTGACTACATTTTGGTGTTCATGACAGTCACCAGTATCTCTGGTCTAGTTTCCTATTTCTCCGCTAAACTAAGTGTCAGAGAACTCAATAAACTGAAGGCGACTGATTAATAATTAGAGCTTTTTCGGCTCTGACTACCTTTTGTAATCTGCTGGATTAAGCTGCCCCATGCAAAAGGATTTAACAATGGGTTAGCATAACGTTGGTTGATGACTTTATTATTCATCGTATTAAAGCTCTGCGCATTGTTAATTGAACGCATTTCATTTCCGTCACGTGGTATTACAGCTGCCATTGCCGACAAGGACTCATAAGACAAGGACCTTCTTACTCGCACGATGTTATCTTCAGAAACGTCTAGATTCATAAATGCAAGATTGAACTCTTCGATACTCGCCCATGGATAAGGTGTTACCATCGGAAGTTCCGTAACCAGGTTTTGCATAACGATATTTGCGGTATATTTATCACCAGGAACATCAGGAATAGTGACAACTAAAGGATCAAAACCGACGGAAGTAAAACGAATTGTATCGCCCACATGCGCTACAAAAGAGAAATAACCCTCGTTATTTGCAGCAAATGCTTCATTTCGGAAAGATAAATTAGTGACAGTCGCATAACCTACAGGAAGCCCAGACCCCACCGTTGTAACGATACCAGAGTACTGGATAATTTTCCTTTCCTGAGCATGTAAAGCAGAGGAACAAAAAAGTACAAATACAGCAAATAATATAGAAACCAGCAACTTCATAGAACAAATTTAAACAAAAGTAGCCGAACTAGCCGTTAAATTGTGTTAATAGAACAACTAATTAACAGGGGGTAAAGTTGCTTCTGGGGAATCGGGATCTGTTAAATTAATAGCCTCCACTGCTGTAATTTCAGGAACAGCCCTCTTAATTGCCTGCTCTAAACCAGCTTTAAAGGTCATAATGCTCATTGAACATGAAGCACATGCTCCCAATAATTTTAAACGCACGACATTATCCGCTGTAATCTCTTCAACACTCACATTTCCGCCATCAGTTTCCAAATATGGTCTCAAGGTATCTAATGCTTGCTCAACTTTTTCTTTTAAAGTCATACTCTTAATGCTATTCAATGATTGTAATATGTAAAGATAATCAAATATTTTAAAATGTGTATTTTTGAGCCTCGCTACCAATGGAAAAACAACAAGTAAATGACAATATCCCCTCTTCATAGCACCTATCGAGTTAAAGAATGTTAATAAGAAATGTTGTTTTTGCGATCAAATAATTATTAAACTATATTGCACAGTAAAATTTAATTGATTAGTATAACAAATTCACTTATCTTTGTAAAATGTTTTTAAATAGGCGTATAGCGGCTATCTGTGCCGGCATGATGTTTCTATTGGTATTTACTGGTTGTAAAAGTAAATTTGAGAAATTGCGCGCAAGCAATAATATCGCTCAAAAGTACGAAGAGGCCGTAAAACTTTATGAGAAAAAGAAATATACAAAGGCGTTAGTTTTGTTTGATGACTTGCGGACCAAGTTCCGTGGACAAGCTGAAGCAGAAAATATTTACTATTATTTGGCATTTGCCAACTACCGTCTGAAAGATTATACATCTGCAGCATTTCACTTTAAAGATTTTGCGGATGTTTATCCAAACAGTGCACGAGCAGAGGAATGTCGGTTTATGCATGCCTATTGCTATTACTTGGATTCTCCGAGATCAACCTTAGATCAAGCAAATACAAGAAAAGCAATTGATGCATTACAGCTCTTTGTCAATCTCTATCCCGAATCGGAGCGGTCCAAAGAAGCTGCAGATCTTATTCAGAAATTAAGAGATAAGCTTGAGCTTAAAGCATTTGCTAATGCAAGACTGTACTATGACATGGGTCTTACGGATGATTATAGGGCAGCTGTCATCGCATTACAGAATGTATTAAAAGAATACCCTGATACAAAATATGCAGAAGAGATTGAGTTTTTATCCTTAAAAGCACAATACATCTATGCATCCAAAAGTTTCTTCCTGAAACAAGAAAGTAGATTTGATGATGCCTTGGACTATTACCGTAGCTTCGCAAGTAATTTTCCGAATAGCAAACATATGAAAGAGGCAGAATCTCTTCGTGAAAATTCTGAAAAAGGGATTAAAACCGCCCTCTCTCAAGTGAAGGATTATAATAAAGCCGTTGCAGAGCAGGAAGTATATATCAAAGAACAAAAGGCGAAAAAAGAAAAAGAAAATACCCAAAAAGATGAGTCAAAAAAATAACAATTCAATTCCAAACTCTACAGTTACACGTGACTTGAGACAATTGGACAAAGGCACTGACAATCTCTATGAATCTATTGTAGTTATTTCTAAACGCGCGAACCAAATTGCAGTAGACATTAAAGAAGAATTGAACGGAAAACTTGCCGAATTTGCAAGTAACAACGATAACTTGGAAGAGGTATTCGAAAACCGTGAGCAAATTGAGATTTCAAAACATTACGAGCGTATGCCAAAGCCTACTTTGGTTGCTATTGATGAATTTTTACACGATAAAGTGTACTACAGAAATCCTTCAAAAGAGCAGGACTAATCCTTAAACAATGGCTTTAGCTGGGAAAAATATTGTAATTGCTGTATGCGGCAGTATTGCCGCATACAAGATTGCATCCCTCATCCGCCTTTTACTAAAAGCAGATGCCCGAGTTAACGTAGTCATGTCAAAAGAAGCGACAGCCTTTATTACCCCGCTTACGCTTTCCACTCTTTCCAAAAATCCTGTTTTAATTGATTATTATCAGCCGAATACCGGGGAATGGAATAATCATGTCGAAATTGCCTTAAATGCGGATTACATTTTAGTCGCTCCCGCAACGGCAAATACACTGGCCAAAATGGCCAATGGATTTTGTGACAACCTCCTAACTGCCGTGTATCTATCAGCGAAATGTCCGGTGCTATTCGCTCCAGCAATGGATTTAGATATGTGGAAACACCCGTCCACACAATCCAATATCAATAAGCTTAGTTCTTATGGCAATATCCTAATTCCTCCGGGAAAAGGGGAATTGGCTAGTGGCCTAGTGGGTGAGGGACGTTTGGCGGAACCAGAAGAAATACTGGATTTCTTAGTCAAATTTTCGGAGAAAGGACTACCCTTAGCAGGAAAGAAAGCGTTAGTATCTGCAGGTCCTACTTATGAAGCTATAGACCCAGTCCGATTCATTGGCAATCATTCAAGTGGAAAAATGGGCTATGCTATAGCCACACAACTTGAAGAACTTGGCGCAGACGTCACGCTAGTATCAGGCCCCAGCGCCCTTAAACTACCCAAAGGCGTCGATACCATTTCAGTAACCTCGGCAGCTGAGATGTTACATGCCTGTGAAGAACATTTTGAAGCCGCAGATATTGTTGTGATGAGTGCTGCTGTGGCAGACTACACACCAGTTGAAGTTGCTAGCCAAAAAATAAAAAAGAAAGAAAACGAATTCTCCATTGAGCTGAAAAAAACGGTAGATATTCTGGCAACTTTAGGGGCTAAAAAGAAAGAAAACCAATTACTCGTTGGGTTTGCATTGGAAACCAATAATGAGCTCGAAAACGCGAAAGGCAAATTGATTCGAAAAAACCTGGATTTTATCGTGCTCAATTCCATGCAGGATAAAGGAGCCGGCTTCGCAACAGATACCAATAAAGTCACTATAATCGATCGGTCTGGAAATACCCGTGAGTTTAGCCTAAAATCGAAAGAAGAAGTTGCTAAAGATATCTGTTCAATTATAGTGAGCCTTTCCTAAGCGCAACTTTTATAAACATACTCTCCGCGTTCAATGCTTCTAAATTTTATAAATTTACAATCCTCAATTCCTTTGGATAATAGTTATTGATTCGGTTGGTCAATACCTTCATCCAGCCTAAAGGTTTACCTTCAAAAATTGCTATTGTCCATCCTTGAAGACTTTCGCCAATCGTATCCACAGCTATATTTTCCTTTCTAAGGTAATTACGCGCATCTTCAAGCGACAATTCTACCGATTGAAAGTCTTTGGTCAAATGATTACTCAAAGCCAGTGCATGGCTTGGTATTAGCTCCTTTCTGCTAAGCTTGCCGACATTCGTTCCCGCATTCTTAAGATAAAGTACATTTTGAAGATACTTTAGATCATGTTCGTACATTTTTGGGAAAACATATACATCCTCATGATGAAGAAAAGTATGAAAGCTAGTACTATCCGAAATCCAGTTATCTAAAATTCCTTTGGGTACATCTGATTTCTCTGGTTTAATTCGCTTTCTATTGAATGTTTCCTGTTCACCAACCTTCTTAAGGACAGCAATAAAAAAGCCCTCTCCACCTAATTTATGCGGGTAAAATCGATAACCGTGTGCACGATGCTTATTAGAATTTGTATGATCAATTCCCCAATGCTCTTCAATAGCTATTTCAACAGATTCAAAATCGCCGCTATCCAATAGCCAATCGACAATATCTTCATTTTCTTCCGGTGAATAAGAACAGGTTGAATAAAACAAATATCCGCCTCTATTTAAAGCGCTCAAGCTTTCAACCAAAATCCGTTGTTGTCTTTCGCTACAAAGCTTAACATTAGCTTCGGACCATTCATCGATGGCATCGGCATCTTTTCTAAACATTCCAGATCCAGAACATGGCGCATCAACAACCATCAAATCGAAGTATCCAGGAAGACGATTAAACGCTGCAGGATCATTATTTGTAGTTACTGTGTTCGCATTTCCCCATTTCATTAAGTTATCTTGCAGGATTGTAACCCTTGTTTTAATAATTTCATTTGCAACCAAGAGTGATTCCGGATGTAAGCTACTGTTTAATAAGGTAGACTTTCCTCCTGGTGCGGCGCATAAATCCAACGCCCGAATACTCCCCTCATGTAACTTCAAACTTCGAATGATATGATCGATGAACATGGAAGAAGCATCTTGTGGATAATATGCTCCAGCATGAAATAATGGATCTAACGTAAACACTGGACGATCCTGAAGATAATAAGCCACATTACACCAGGGAACTTGCCCTGCATTAGGAAACGGACAATCTTCTAATTTATTAGGGTTTAGGCGTATTGCTGTCGCCCGAATACCTTCCTCATGTATCTTAATAAATGCATCAGTATCAAATAGCGGATTCACTCCTAACTTTTTCACTAAAGAATTTGGCAGAAAATTACTCATGTTGTCCCAATAGTTTGCGATAAAATTAAGATAAATAAAAATGAAGTCAAAATAAGTGGTAAATTACAAGAAAGAGTAACTTTGCACCATGAAAGAATTCAAGAAATATGCTATTATTCCTGCGACTCCAGAGGAACTGTATCTTGCATTAACGACCGAAATTACCGCTCGTCTTTGGACAGGGGACCTTGTGTCAATAGACCCTACTGTCAATGGAGAATTCTCTTTGTGGGATGGTGCTATAACTGGCCGATTCTTGGAACTAGAACCATCGACAAAAATTGTACAAGAATGGTATTTCGGTGAAACAGACAGCCCTTCTTTTGTTACATTAAAGTTGCATGAACATAAAAAAGGGACTTCCTTGGAAATTAGGCAAACGAATATACCTGATGAAGACTTTGAAAATATCTCGGATGGATGGGAAGATCCTTATATATCTTCATTAATTGATTTTTATACAGAAGAAGATTAAAGTCTATTATCTCAGAATTCCTTTTTGATGATATATTAGATTACTGGCGTCATAAATGACGCCAGTAATCTAATAAATTATACGTTCCGAAACGATGCCGGGCCCATTTTCCTTAGATAACCTGACTTCATTATATTTTTTTATATAATTTAAAAACAACTCGTAACTATATTTTCGTTCAAGCTGAAATTGCTTTAATATGGTTGGTTCATCTTCTATTAATGCTGATAGCGCTTTAGCCCTTTGTTTTACATCTTGCCCCAAAATATCTTTTACAACATCATTCAATTCAATTATCTCTCCAGAAGAACACTTAAGAGCACACCAATATTTCCTTGTCGTGAAACCGAGAAGAGCTCCAGAGGTTCCACCTCCCACCGCCAAGCCAGAACTTTTAAAATAATAGACCGTTATTTCACCATCCTGAATTAATTCAGCAAATCTTAATTCCTCTGATTTTTCTTTATTAATCCGAAAAACCTGAGGTTTTGTATTTTTAACCTTTTCTAGCCCTTTTTCGATGTAAGAAGGTGCGAAAATTTTGTTTTTACTATTTTGATAAACACGAAAAACTTGGTCTGGAAAAAAATCCATCTGCGTATCTCCATCACGCCATGACAATTTACTATCCGTAACTGAAGAAACTTTCCCATATAAGCTATCTCCATTCATGAAAACAATATAATCTGTATTATTAGATTTCTTTTGAGCACAAAGTGTTTCGGAAAATATAAGTAGAGCAATAACTACCATCATTTGGCCCAACATTAATAATTTAGCTTTTTTCATTATATAAGTTAATGTCCACAAATATACAATTCATTCCAATACTTCACTTTACGCCCTGTAAAAACATAAAAAAATTAAACATTTAACTTAAATATCTATACGTAGCGTACTATAATTGTCTCATTGCTCATGTTTTAGACATTCCTAGGCATATGGAATATTAAGTAAAAAATTATAAATATTTAAGTTAAAATTCCATATAAAATGTTCTATCTCTATTACTAGTTTTACGACCTCATTCCTGCTCGGCACAACGAACGTTATAGGTTTGCGAATTTGATAACGCCAACAATGCTCTCACTAAGAAAATCATACGTAGATATTTTGTTTCTATAAATCCATACCAGTAATTCTACATCAAGTAAGCAGAATTAGTTACAGTAGGCTTAATTCGCTTGCTTAAGTTTTAGTACTAGAAAATTATCATACAGTAAACTCAAGCTGAGTGCTGCGATAACCAATATGCGGAGGACAGGCAATAGCCTGTACATGGAAATACGGAAGTATTTAAACGAAAGAAGCCCTTGACTGTTTCCAGCAAGGGCTTCCGTGTAAAAAAAGGCACCGACCTACTCTCCCACCTGTTACGGCAATACCATCGGCTCTGGCGGGCTTGACTGCTCTGTTCGGAATGGGAAGAGGTAGACACCGCCGATATAGGCACCTAAAAATCTTTATTGGCTGATCTATGATATTCATATCATCTTATTCATGCCAACTGACATATCTATTGAAAGAGGTTCGTTTCTGTTTGTTTCAAAAATTAAAGAGGAAGACAACAGTGTCTGTCTGCTTGAGAAAGCTTCGGGCTATTAGTACCACTTGGCTTTGGTCTCTCAACCTTTACACCTATGGCCTATCAACGTAGTCATCTTCTACGACCCTATAAGGAAGTCTCATCTCGTGGCTAGTTTCGCACTTAGATGCTTTCAGCGCTTATCTATTCCAGACGTAGCTACCCTGCCGTACACCTGGCGGCATAACAGGTTCACCAGAGGTCTGTCCAACCCGGTCCTCTCGTACTAAGGTCAGATCCACTCAAACTTCCAACGCCCACAACAGATAGGGACCGAACTGTCTCGCGACGTTCTGAACCCAGCTCGCGTGCCACTTTAATGGGCGAACAGCCCAACCCTTGGGACCTTCTCCAGCCCCAGGATGTGACGAGCCGACATCGAGGTGCCAAACCTCCCCGTCGATATGAGCTCTTGGGGGAGATCAGCCTGTTATCCCCAGCGTACCTTTTATCCTTTGAGCGATGGCCCTTCCATACAGAACCACCGGATCACTATGTCCGTCTTTCGACCCTGTTCGACTTGTCGGTCTCACAGTCAAGCAAGCTTATGCCATTGCACTCCACGTACGGTTACCAAGCGTACTGAGCTTACCTTTGAAAGCCTCCGTTACCTTTTTGGAGGCGACCACCCCAGTCAAACTACCCACCAAACAATGTCCTCGGCATGACCGAGTTAGAAACCGAATACAGAAAGGGCGGTATTTCAAGGTTGATTCCATGACTCCTGGCGAAGCCACTTCAACATCTCCCGCCTATCCTACACATCCTGTACCCAATCTCAATGTTAAGCTATAGTGAAGGTGCATGGGGTCTTTCCGTCCCGTTGCGGGTAATCGGCGTCTTCACCGATACCACAATTTCACCGAGCTCATGGCTGAGACAGCGCCCAGATCGTTACACCATTCGTGCAGGTCGGAACTTACCCGACAAGGAATTTCGCTACCTTAGGACCGTTATAGTTACGGCCGCCGTTTACTGGGGCTTCGATTCAATGCTTCTCTTACGATGACATCCCCTCTTAACCTTCCAGCACCGGGCAGGTGTCAGGCCTTATACTTCATCTTGCGATTTTGCAAAGCCATATGTTTTTGTTAAACAGTCGCCTGGGCCTTTTCACTGCGGCTGCTCATCGCTGAGACAGCGCCCCTTCTCCCGAAGTTACAGGGCCATTTTGCCGAGTTCCTTAGCCATGACTCACTCGAGCACCTTAGGATTCTCTCCTCGACCACCTGTGTCGGTTTGCGGTACGGGTCTTCATAACCTGAAGCTTAGCGGGTTTTCTTGGAAGTCTGTTTACCTGCTCTATCAGCGCCACCGGAGCTTTGCTGTACTATTGGGTTTCAGCAGGGTCGGCGGATTTGCCTACCGTCCCTATACCTACGCCTTTCAACGAACTATTCCGTCAGTTCGCGGCAGTGTCACTACTCCGTCACCACATCGCAGTTATGAAGAGTACTGGAATATTAACCAGTTGTCCATCGGCTTGCCCCCTTCGGGTGCGCCTTAGGTCCCGACTGACCCTGATCCGATTAACGTTGATCAGGAAACCTTGGTCTTTCGGTGGGCGGGTTTCTCACCCGCCTTATCGTTACTTATGCCTACATTTGCTTTTCCATAACCTCCACAGTTCATTGCCAAACTGCTTCTCCGGCGATGGAATGCTCCCCTACCAGATGCACCTAAGTGCAAATCCATAGCTTCGGTACCGTTCTTGATGCCCGTTTATTATCCACGCCCGGCCGCTCGACTAGTGAGCTGTTACGCACTCTTTAAATGAATGGCTGCTTCCAAGCCAACATCCTAGCTGTCTGGGCAACCGGACCTCGTTAGTTCAACTTAGAACGAATTTGGGGACCTTAGCTGATGGTCTGGGTTCTTTCCCTCTCGGCCTTGGACCTTAGCACCCAAAGCCTCACTGCCGGCTATATTTGATAGCATTCGGAGTTCGTCTGGATTTGGTAGGATTTGACTCCCCCGCACCCAATCGGTAGCTCTACCTCTATCAAACTCTACGCCGACGCTGTTCCTAAAAACATTTCGGGGAGTACGAGCTATTTCCCAGTTTGATTGGCCTTTCACCCCTACCCTCAGGTCATCCGGAAACTTTTCAACGTTTATCGGTTCGGTCCTCCATTACATGTTACTGCAACTTCAACCTGCCCAAGGGTAGATCACAAGGTTTCGCGTCTACCTCATCTGACTATGCGCCCTATTAAGACTCGCTTTCGCTTCGGCTGCGTCCCTGAAGGACTTAACCTTGCCAGACAAGAGTAACTCGTAGGCTCATTATGCAAAAGGCACGCTGTCACAGAACTTGTCTGCTCCAACCGCTTGTAAGCACACGGTTTCAGGTTCTTTTCACTCCCCTGTTCGGGGTTCTTTTCACCTTTCCCTCACGGTACTGGTTCACTATCGGTCTCTCAGGAGTATTTAGCCTTACCAGATGGTGCTGGTGGATTCCCACAGGATTTCTCCGGTCCCGCGGTACTCAGGATACCACTATGTCAACATTCTTTACCTGTACGGGGCTCTCACCCTTGTCGCGCAGTTTCCCACCTGCTTCCAGTTCATAGCGCTGTACAATCTCGTGGTCCTACAACCCCGACCATGCCGTAACATGATCGGTTTGGGCTCTTTCCCGTTCGCTCGCCACTACTTGGGAAATCATTGTTATTTTCTTCTCCTACGCCTACTTAGATGTTTCAGTTCAGCGCGTTCGCGTTTTATACGACTATTCTTCAAATAGTCAGGTTGCCCCATTCGGAAATCTCTGGATCAAGTCGCATTTGCCAATCCCCAAAGCTTATCGCAGCTTATCACGTCCTTCTTCGCCTCTGAGAGCCTAGGCATCCCCCGTGTGCCCTTATTTACTTTCTTCACCGGCATAGCCTTTTGCCACTATGCGGCTGCTTTTGATATATATACACGTATGCTAGGTTCGGGATCGTTCGGCCTTGACCGAGGGTCTCTCCCTTACTTCAAACACATACACGTATTGTCTCTATACTGTTGTCTTCTCTTGTAATTTTTTTTCTCTTTCAATATGTCAAAGAACTCTTTTTCCGGTTTATTTTAGGAGCATCTGTCGATGTTCCTCCCGGAGATGTGGAGAATAACGGATTCGAACCGTTGACCCCCTGCGTGCAAGGCAGGTGCTCTAGCCAGCTGAGCTAATTCCCCTCTTTTTTTCGTAGTCCCGAGCAGATTTGAACTGCTGACCCCTACATTATCAGTGTAGTGCTCTAACCAACTGAGCTACGGGACTAGCTTATCTTGTTCATCTCTTTCTCTCAGTACTGCTCCTTTCGGGGCGGGCACTTTCTTCTGATGTTTTCTCTTTTTGCAATCATATGTAACGTGACGAGTACCGATCCGCGATACTCTAGAAAGGAGGTATTCCAGCCGCACCTTCCGGTACGGCTACCTTGTTACGACTTAGCCCCAATTATCGGTTTTACCCTAACACGCTCCTCGCGGTAACATGCTTTAGGTACCCCCAACTTTCATGGCTTGACGGGCGGTGTGTACAAGGCCCGGGAACGTATTCACCGCGTCATTGCTGATACGCGATTACTAGCGAATCCAACTTCATGGGGTCGAGTTGCAGACCCCAATCCGAACTGTGAATGGCTTTTAGAGATTAGCATCATATTGCTATGTAGCTGCCCGCTGTACCATCCATTGTAGCACGTGTGTAGCCCCGGACGTAAGGGCCATGATGACTTGACGTCGTCCCCACCTTCCTCACTGTTTGCACAGGCAGTCTGTTTAGAGTCCCCACCATTACATGCTGGCAACTAAACATAGGGGTTGCGCTCGTTGCGGGACTTAACCCAACACCTCACGGCACGAGCTGACGACAGCCATGCAGCACCTAGTTTCGTGTCCCGAAGGACGAATGCGTCTCTGCATTCTTCACTAACTTTCAAGCCCGGGTAAGGTTCCTCGCGTATCATCGAATTAAACCACATGCTCCTCCGCTTGTGCGGGCCCCCGTCAATTCCTTTGAGTTTCACCCTTGCGGGCGTACTCCCCAGGTGGATAACTTAACGCTTTCGCTTGGACGCTGGCTGTCTATCGCCAACATCGAGTTATCATCGTTTAGGGCGTGGACTACCAGGGTATCTAATCCTGTTCGATCCCCACGCTTTCGTGCATCAGCGTCAATACCAGCTTAGTGAGCTGCCTTCGCAATCGGAGTTCTAAGACATATCTATGCATTTCACCGCTACTTGTCTTATTCCGCCCACTTCAAATGGATTCAAGCCCATCAGTATCAAAGGCACTGCGATGGTTGAGCCACCGTATTTCACCCCTGACTTAATAGGCCGCCTACGCACCCTTTAAACCCAATAAATCCGGATAACGCTCGGATCCTCCGTATTACCGCGGCTGCTGGCACGGAGTTAGCCGATCCTTATTCTTCCAGTACATTCAGCTTCCTACACGTAGAAAGGTTTATTCCTGGACAAAAGCAGTTTACAACCCATAGGGCAGTCATCCTGCACGCGGCATGGCTGGTTCAGGCTTCCGCCCATTGACCAATATTCCTTACTGCTGCCTCCCGTAGGAGTCTGGTCCGTGTCTCAGTACCAGTGTGGGGGATTCTCCTCTCAGAGCCCCTAGACATCGTCGCCTTGGTAAGCCGTTACCCTACCAACTAGCTAATGTCACGCGAGCCCATCTCTATCCTATAAATATTTAATAGCTAACCGATGCCGGTCAGATATGTTATGCGGTGTTAATCTCTCTTTCGAGAGGCTATCCCCCTGATAGAGGTAGGTTGCTCACGCGTTACGCACCCGTGCGCCACTCTCACCGTCTTCGAGCAAGCTCTCCGACGGATCCCGTCCGACTTGCATGTATTAGGCCTGCCGCTAGCGTTCATCCTGAGCCAGGATCAAACTCTCCATTGTAAAATGAAGTTTTTGATTCCAACTATTTACATAATCAGAATTCTTTTTTTTATATCTCTGATCTTGGATCGAATTGAACTAATTCTTGAATTTGTTCATGACTTTCGTTTGTCTACTCGTCACGCTTACATGATTGTGTTTTCTTAAAGAACTTTTCGCGCTTCAACTTCCGTATCAGCTATATTCCGATAGGCATTGCGCCCCTCTTTATCGTTTTGTTTTTCCCTTCGTTTCCGTTGGGACTGCAAAGGTAGAAATCTTTTTTGAACTTCCAAAAACTTTTTCAAGTTTTTTTTCTTTTCCCTTTTTTCGATTTCCGCGTTTAAAATAAACTGAGCGGGATCTTAAATCCTGTCAGGCTTCTCTTAAACCCTTCTTTTTTCATGGTTCCCTCTTTCGTGGCAACCGTCCCTCCCTTGCGGAGTGGTGCAAAGATAGGGAGTTTTTACAATCACTTCCAAGCCCTTTGTTCTTATTATTTTCATTTCGCCCTTAACTACCTGTAACGGTGCGAGATTCTTTTTGGATTTTGTCCACAGGATTGCGCAGAAGGCGGCAAAAAGGCTACTTTCCTAAGATCTGCAGCGGATTTCAGTCCCAGCTTCCCGTGCGGGCTTCCGCTCAGAACACCGGAAAGGAGTGGTTTGCGCAAGAGAGTACTAAAGTCGGACGGGAATGGCAGCGCAGTCGGCGAACGGGCATAGGCAGGAAGATAGCAGTCAAAGGTCAAAGAACATCAGGCTGCATAATCCGGTCGGGATCCTCTTTTAAAAGCCTGCGCGGCATCCCCGGGTAGAATCCGTGCCGGAAAGACCGGAAAATTGTGCCGCCGGAAAGATGACACCGGAAGGATACCGCAGCGCAGCACATAAAAGGGGACAGCATACAACGCTCTTGATTGCCTCTTTTAATAGCTATACTTTCTTACCACTTTACTTAGGGTTTAGTTAGGGTTTGTTTAGGTTTAGTTTAGGTATAGCTTAGGTTATAGCTAAACTAAACCTAACTTAAGACTAAGCTAACTATAGACAAAAACTAAACTAAAGGATAAGCAATCCAGAACTCTTCCTCGCTTAGGGAGGAACCATGGGTCGCTCGCATCATAAAACTATCCAAACCCAGTTCGCCTGAGCGTCATGACTTATATTGAAAGATCTTATCCGATTAACGATCTGTTTTAACAATCAACTATCTACTTATATAACAGGCAATTTTACAGCTATTGGAATATCTCTTTTTTCAGTAAATTTGATCTAGGTTAATAAATAACAAAAAAGAAGACCTTATTTTTAAGAAATTAAAGATATTAAATACTTTTATTGCACATAAAACCATATTGGTCCATGATAGATTATGCTCAGCTTTTAAAACAGGTAGAAGAATATGCTGAAACTTATATTACAGAAAATATTTCAGTTTGCCATTGTTTTCACAATACGATACACACACGTTCTGTTGTACGTGCTGCGGAGGAGATTTCATCGCACTATAAACTAGGAGAGGAGGATCACTTTATTGTTATTAGTGCCGCCTACTTTCATGACCTCGGCTACGTAAAATCTGACAATGCTATCGGTCATGAGAAGATAAGTGTCGAAATTGCTTTCAATTTTCTCCAGGATAAAGGAATACCGGAAGCCATACAGGAAAAAATCAAAGGTTGTATTTTAGCAACGAGAATGCCTCAGGATCCAACAAACCTGCTGGAGCAAATTCTCTGCGACGCGGACCTATTTCATTTTGGGAACGAGGATTTCGTTACCAGAAACAAACTGATGAAAGCCGAAGCTGAAGCAGTACTAGGGAAGGAGATCGATAAAGACGTATGGAGGGCGGGCACAATCAAACTATTAATGAGCCATCATTACCATACTGAATATGCGCAGCAAAAGCTCAATGCCAAAAAGGAGATGAATCTAAAAGAACTGGAGAAAAAACAGGAGAAATCTATCTCAAAAAATAAAGAAAGCAAAAAAGAAGACAAGAAGGAAAAGGATAAAGGCAGTAAGCCAGAACGTGGGATAGAAACAATGTTCCGGATTACATCCTCAAACAATCAGCGATTAAGCGACATGGCAGACAATAAGGCCAACATCTTGTTAACGGTCAATTCTATTATTCTTTCCGTTGTGATTGCTGTCTTATTTCGGAAACTAGATGCCAACGAGCACCTTATTATCCCAACAATTATCTTAACAACGGCCGTGGTAGCAACCATGGTCATGGCAATACTGTCAACAATACCCAAAATTCCCTCTGGTAAATTCTCAAAGGAGGAAATCGAACAAAAATCAGTCAATCTGCTCTTTTTTGGGAACTTTTACAAGATGAAACTCGACGACTACAATGAGGGCATGCAGAAGGTAATGGTCGATTCGGAATTTCTATATGGCATGCTTACCAAGGATGTTTATTCGCAAGGTGTGGTATTAGGCCGAAAATACAAACTCCTACGATACGCATATGGAATTTTTATGTTTGGCCTTGTTATATCGGTTGTTTCTTTTGTCGTCGCAACCATATTTTAATGCGATCCTATAAACACAGCGGAATATGTCAGGATCATGTTGTTCAAACTTTCTTTTTTATTTAAAAAGATGCCGCCTTTAAATCAATCATTAGCGACCAATAGACAGGATCATTTATTGATGTTGTTGTAAGCATGTTGCCATAACCATAAATTTATACGGATGAAGAAGAAAGATCTTTATATCAACAGAGACATCAGCTGGCTGTCGTTCAATGATAGGGTACTTGACCAAGCTGGTCGTCAGGAGGTCCCTTTATTGGAAAAACTACAGTTTATCGCTATTTTCTCATCCAATCTGGATGAATTTTATCGGGTTAGAATGCCTGTACTGATGGCTTGGAAAAAAATAATGAAGCAAAATCCCGGACAGCTCATTCCGAACATAGATATTGGGACCTATAAAAAAGCGTCAAAAACCATCAATAGACAACAGGAAAAATTTGGCCTAATACTAGCTGATATTATCCAAGAATTAGCAAAAGAAGATATACTCTTAATTTACAATCAAGCTATTCCTGCCGAAATAAAAGACCTAGCAGCCCAATATTTCTTTACCACAATTGCCTCCTACCTCCAAATTATACCGATTGATGACACCTCTTTTTTCCCGATCAACAATCAGCTCTACTTCGTCGTTACAGACGACAATACTGGAGCGGTATTCTTTCTAAATGTGCCTTCAAATCATATTGGCCGCTTTTTCACCTGTGAGATCAATGGGAATAAATATGTTGTGCTCATAGATGATATTATCAAAGCATTTTTTCCTGAAGCCATAAGAAATACATCATTAAATTTCTATTCCTTTAAAATCACAAGGGATGCGGAATTAAATCTCCAAGATGAATTTGAGGGTGATATTGCCCAAAAAATCGAGACGGAAGTCAATAAACGTGACCTTGGCTATGCGACACGCTTTCTATTCCAGCCAAATCTGCCAAAACAGTTGATAGAAACACTGGCAACATTATTTGATCTGCGGAAAAGTAGCATTGTCGAAGGCGGAAACTACCACAATCTTAAGGATCTATTTTCATTTCCGATTAAAATAGCGGAACTTTCTTATCCAAAACAGCTGCAAATTAATACGAATCAGAATTTCAAAGAATCTATCTTTGACCAAATAGACCGAGAGGATCTGTTGATCTGTACTCCCTATGAATCGTTCGACCCCATACTGCGTTTTTTTAACGAGGCAGCGATAGATCCAACCGTAGACGAGATTTACACGACCTTATACCGTATTGCTGGTGATTCTCATATCGCACAAGCACTCGCTACCGCAGCAAAAAATGGAAAAAGAGTCAATGTATTTGTCGAATTGAAAGCGCGCTTTGATGAAGCAAATAATATACATTGGGCTCGATTGATGAAAGAACAGGGTGTAAAAATCACCTATAGTATCCCCAATTTAAAAGTACACGCCAAAATAGCGCTGGTCAAACGCAAACAAGGTCGAGAAAGTGCATTGCTAGGTACAGGAAATCTAAATGAAAAAACGGCGAAGGTCTACACAGACTACTTCCTCATCACCTCAAATAAGCTATTGACCAACGAATTAAATATGCTATTCGAGTTTTTACCAGCCCGGAGAAAACCCCATAGTCCAAATGAGCTGTCTTTTAGTCATCTACTGATTGCACAGTTCAACCTCAAACATACATTTTTATCCCTGATCGACCAGGCCATCCGAGCTGCTAAAGCCGGAGACACAGCTACAATAAAAATTAAATTAAACAATCTGGAAGAAGAATCGTTAATCAATAAATTGTATGAAGCAAGCCGGGCAGGGGTAAAACTGCAGTTATTGGTTAGAGGAATCTGTAGACTAAAACCACAAGTACCTGGATTGAGCGACAACATTGTCGTGAAACGGATTGTAGGACGATATTTAGAACATGGCAGAATATTTATTTTTCAATATCAAGCCCAAAGCAGCGTGTATCTGGGTTCTTCGGACTGGATGAACCGCAACATTTACCGACGTATAGAAACTTGCTTTCCGCTACTGAATCTGACATTAGCACATCAAATACAGGAACTGTTCGATATTCAGTTTGCGGACGACACCGAAGCAACTTTGTTGGATGAACATGGGCAAAATCAGGCAATAGAAACACAACAGAAGAATGTTTCTCAGCAACAAATCCTTAATTATTTGAAAGGTAAAATGAAAAAATAGGACTATTCAGCAGGGCATCTCATAAAAGCATGACCAGCCCTGAAAGCCCAACAAAATAATCATTGCACGTAAGCTCATTCAGAAACCTGATGACTTCATCAATTTAAATTTAATCATATAATGATGAAAAACCCGACGATATTGACAACGATGGCATTAGGCTTAGCCTCTGCTATTTTTCTCGCCTGCAACCCGAATAATACAGCCAAGGAAAATAACAACAAGCTCGCTCATGTTCAAGCTGAAAAACCGCAACAAATACCCTATACATTATCTTCGGGCATAAAGATGAGTTTGCCAGACGAATTATTAGAAATATCCGGGATAGCCTTTCTCGCGGGACAGGATGATGATATTTATGCCATCCAAGACGAGCAGGGCTTTCTTTATAAGTTTAACCAACCGACACAAAAAGTCACGTTCAACCCTTTCGGAAAAGATGGCGACTATGAGGATATCTCGATAAGCAATACACATTTCTTTATCTTAAAGAGCAATGGCAGCATCTATTCCTTTCCGATTGCCGAAAACGACGATATAAAAAACGTTGTTGAACAGAAAAATTTACTCCCAAAAGGAGAGTACGAGGGACTTTTTGTTGACCGCGAAAGTAACCAGGCATACGTATTATGTAAAGAATGCAAGGTCGATAGAAAACAACCGCAAACCTCTGGCTATGTCTTTTCAATTGACGAGCATGGTCAATTTCAGCCGAAAGGAGAATTTGCCATCCAGCTTGATCAACTTCAGGCATTTGATGCTAAAATTAAGAAAACGTTCAAACCCTCCGCGTTAGCTAAAAAAGCAGACAGTAAGGAATGGTATATCTTATCTTCTGTAGACAAAGCCCTTGTGGTCACCGATGAGAATTTTCGTGTAAAATCGCTCTCTCCATTAGATCCGAAGATCTTCCCTCAACCTGAAGGCATTAACTTTGATTCAAAATTCAATCTTTACATCAGCAGCGAAGCCGGTAATCAGGATAAAGGGATCATTTATAAATTTGAACAAAAATAGGCATGCAAAAGGTTGTACCATTCTTTCTTATTTTTCTTGCTAGTCATGTTTATTCACAACAAAAACATACACAGTCACCTGCACATCAGGGCAAGTCCTTTGCTAAAACCGTCATCAAGGACAGTGTAAGTATCGTTGCAAATGCAAAATATTGTAAAGCCAGTAAATTCAAAAAGTTCTTCCTTGGCGAAAACTACCGCAAAGAATGGGCTGCAGAAACCACCTTACCTTTGCTCCAACTTTCAACCTTATACGGGGGACTGCGTCCTGTTAAACAAGGGGGCGGGATGCAATCGGTTTCTCTACGACTTACAGATTCAAGCGGTCAGGAATGGGCACTGCGATCAGTCAATAAAAGGACTGAATCCCTTATACCAGAAGAGCTACATGGCACCTTTGTACAGGATGTCTTGGACGATGCCACTAGCGCACAGCATCCCTATTCTGCGCTTATGATCCCCGCTTTGGCAAATGCCGTGAACGTCCCACATGCCCATCCAATCATCGGCGTTGTTGCACAAGACAGCATATTGGGTGAATATGCTCCGCTTTTTGAGCATACGGTGGCTTTACTAGAAGAACGCGAGCCTCTTGGTGATTCAGACAACAGCCCGAAAGCTGTACGAAAACTACAGGAAGATAACGACGATAACTTTAAGGCTAAGGCATATCTCCGCGCAAGAATGCTGGATGTACTGGTAAGCGATTGGGATCGACACGAGGATCAATGGCGTTGGTACAATGAAAATCAGGATAGCACAGATCACGATAAAGACTATATTCCTATTCCCCGCGATCGGGATCAGGCACTACGTGTCACACAAGGTTTTCTGATGAAAGATATCTATCAGCAATTTGTCAACCCAGTCATGCAAGGTTTCACGACCGGTATTCCCGATATTCGCTATTCTTTGTTTAAATCACGCTTTTTAAATGCTCATCCGAGCAACCAGCTTCCTCACAAGGAATGGACCAAAGAGGTCAAGCAATTTGTAGCTCGTCTCACAGATTCGGTATTATGGGAGTCGGTACATAGCCTGCCGCAATCGTCCATTGCTATTCGTGGAGAGCAAATTTTTAAAACACTTCAAAGCCGTCGTGATGCACTGCCCATGGCGATGGAAGAGTATTACAATTTCATTAATAACATTGTCGATATTCATCTCAGCGACAAAAACGAAAAAGTAGAAATATACAGCACAGCGAATAAAAACTTAAAAGTCAAAGTTTCGAAGATCAATAAAGATGGTAAGGTCACCAAAGCATTGATGGACAAAACCTATAAAGATTCCCTGACAAAAGAAATTCGTCTCTATTTGGCTGAGGGAAAAGACTCTGTTGTCATCGATAACGCAAATTCTCCTATAAAACTCCGAATTATAGGAGATAACACGCCAAAGACTTATGTGATCAACCAAAGCAAATCGAAAATACAGCTTTACGAAAACACCAAAAATTCCACTTTACTGGGTGAAAAGAACAAAATAAAGCTTCATTATGCACAAGATAGTACCAACACGCAATTTGTTCCTGTAAACCTGTACAACACCTGGCTTCCCCTGGTAACTGCGGGTTATAATGCTGATGACGGTTTTTCGCTGGGGCTAGGCGCTGCTTACACACATCAGCGTGGATTTAGAAAAAGTCCCTTTACTTATAAGCAACAACTTACTGTAGCAACAGCCTTCCGGACCGGAGCTTATAAAATTCACTATAGGGGCGAATGGATAGCTGTTGTCGGGGATGCGGATCTTGTTGTCGATGCGCTAGCAAAAGCTCCTGACAACACGCAGAATTTCTTCGGCGTAGGCAATAACTCGCTCTTCTTAAAGGAACAGTATGGTGCAAAATATTACAGAAGTAGATTCAATATTTTCAATATCAATCCACAGTTAAGGTGGAAACCTTCAGCTACATTAAACTTTGCCGTAGGTCCGCATATCCAATTTTACCACTTAGATCCGATTGAAAATGAAGATCGATTTATTTTAAATCCCCAAGCTTTACATTCTTACGATAGTTTATCGATTACCAAAGACAAAGCTTTTGCAGGTATCAATGCCTTTTTAACACAAGACTCCCGTAATCGAAAGATTAACCCAAGTAAAGGGCTATATATTGAAGCCGCTTTGAATTCCTATTTTGGACTCAATCAGTACTCAAAAAATTCAGCGCAGTTAAGTGCTGCAATGACCGGCTATTTTAGTGCATTCAATGAAGGTATTATATTCGCCAATAGAACAGGAGGGGGCACCGTTGTCGGGAACCCTACATTTTATCAATATCTATTTCTAGGCGGCCATGAAAATCTCAGAGGATTTCGCCAGTACCGATTTGCAGGGCAACAGATGCTTTATAATAACCTAGAGGCTCGTGTTAAAGTACTTGATGTCAAAAGCTATGTTCTTCCAGGTGAATTCGGACTAATGGGTATGTATGATGTTGGGAAAGTATGGGCAAAGGGCTATAACAACGATAAGTTTCATCAGGGTGTGGGCGGAGGCATTTATTATATCGTCGCCAATGCACTTCCTTTACATTTTGTCATGACGAAATCCAATGAAGGCTGGTATCCCTATTTCAGCACAGGTTTCCGCTTTTAAAATTTTCGATCCATGGAGATAAAGAAAGTACAACTCACAACGAAGAAAACGGCCAATACGTATGCAAATGGCAGGCTAGACTTTGAACCATTTTTCAAATACCTGGAATCTTTTATTGAAAATGGCACTTCATCCGATGATATGATTCCTTTGTATGCATTGGAACGCATCAAAGAAATAGAACATCTCAACGGGAAACTCTGCAAGCATAACCTCAAAGCCTATAAAGATATTCTGCAATTGATTTATAGCCTCTCCGTATCGTTGATTGACACTGCTCCAAAAAGGTACTGGGCACTCACAACAGCCCTAGCAGAAGAAGCCTTTTATGGAACGGAAGCCTTTTTCGACCTAGTTAGCCATCAGCTTGTCGAGCAAGAAATTCAAGGGAAGATGCGTACCGGAAGCCTTCTTACCAATCAAGAAAAGCTCTTTTATACCCTCATCTTCGAGCGACTCTATGGCTTTTCTTCCAATGAAAACAGCAGTATTGTTTATCATCAACTCAATGATCGGGGGGAGATCGTCGATTATTACGATTTGGACATCGATTTCAAATTTGTTGAGATCAAGGCAAAAAAAACACTTCCTGCGCTTGATATAGGTCGTTTATCGGAAAATCCCAGTGATTCGCTTTTTGATTGGAATACCGTTATCAATACCGTTAAACTGGAAGATTTTGAGTTATCGGGATTTAGTATTGTAACTTTCAGAAAGACCAGTACGGAACATACTTTACGTCGCATTCAGTCCATTCTCTTGGATCTGCCGACATACAATTATCATCTCTTTTTCGCTGATTTAGAAAAAATCATCACACCGCTATTAAAAGGGGCTGAAACCGTATTTAGTTTATTTCCGTTATTCCAATTAAATGGGGTCCCATTTTTCGATTATTCAATCACCAACAAAAGCATCTTGATTGCGGAAGCGTATACCGCAAATAAAACATTCAAGATCAATCCTGAACTTGCGGACTACCTAAAACATCCGCATGTTATATTTTATACAAATAATGCGACGAATGGCCTCCGAAATACCACATCCATTTTCGACGAACGGATTAGTCGCTCGGGAGTAACGACCTATCTGTGTATTCCACTCATTCATAATCATTCCCTCTCAGGCATATTGGAAATATACAGCCGTGAACAAGATCAGCTCGACAATGATACAATGCAAGCCTTAGGTTCTTTGGTCCCCCTTTTATCACAACTATCTCAGGATATCACCCTAGAATTTAAAAAACGTATCGACGATATCATCATCAACCGGTTTACGACCATACAGCCTTCGGTTCAGTGGAAATTTAACCATATTGCGGCCCAGTACATTCAGGAACTGGAAAACGACAGTCGGGATGCGCATATTAAGGCGGTAGTATTTGAAGATGTCTATCCCCTCTATGGTGCTGTCGATGTCAAAGACTCAACGATCATACGAAACGCCTCCATTCTGAAAGACTTTAGCTTCAAGGTCAAACAGCTCGCAATGCTTATTGATGAGCTCTCTTTAGATGGAAAGCACAAGTTGATTATGACTTTTTCAGCACGTGTTGATCAAATTACAGAATCTCTTGACCATATTTCTTTTGATGAGTCGATGGTCAAGATCATTGAGTTTTTTAGGAAAGATGTACAGCCATTTTTAGAAGAAGCCAGAAAGCAATTCCCGTCAAAAATAGAGGTGATCGAACATTATGCGAAGCATTTTTTCACCAATCGGGACACAGGTGAGTTTTATCGCAATGAATTTGAAACTTCTTTACGCCAGATCAATCAATTGATCAGTAGAGAACTGGATCATTTCAATAGCTTCATCCAGGGGAATTATCCATCTTATTTTCAAAAATTCAGGACAGACGGTATTGAATATGACATTTATATCGGCGAATCCATTACGCCACAACAACCTTTCAGCTACGAATTTATCAATGTATTTAGGCGTCAGCAAATTATTTCGATGGCTAGAATTACGCTGAAAGCTTACCATGCGAAAGATATTCTTCCTCTGACTTTAGAAACAACACAATTGATTTTTATCAATCCACATAGCATTGATATTAGCTTTCGGGAAGATGAACGGAGGTTTGATGTAGAGGGATCTCTCAATATCCGTTATGAAATAATCAAAAAAAGGATAGACAAAATTCGGATAAAGCGAACCAAAGAACGACTTACCCAGGTCAATAAAATTGCGATTGTCTATTTATCGGATGAAATCCTAGAGGATCTCATGTTGAGTATAAAGGCAATCTACGACATGGGCATCATTGAGCATACCATCGAACATTTAAAATTGGAGGATGTACAGGGAATCGCGGGTTTGAAAGCTATTCGCCTTTCTGTAAATTTAAACTATCAAGATTTCTCCTAAATTTGTCCAATAAAAGGAGATTTATCCCCATTGGTGTAAGCGATATGGGGTACCGTCAACTGGAGATTTTAATATAATGATTTAAAAAGGATTACCATGATTACTGATGCCAACTATTTTTATCTGAGCGATTTGCTTGGCACCTTATTTTTTGCAATATCAGGCACCCTGTCGGCAAAACGTAAAGATATTGATATTTTTGGGGCAGCCTTTTTAGGCTTTGTGACAGCCATTGGCGGTGGATCCATGCGGGATATATTTTTAAATCTGCGCCCAGTATGGGTCAATGATAGCAATTATCTCATCGCCATTTTCCTCGGAATTTTAATTGCCATTGTCTTCAATAAACAATTGTATGGTTATTATCGTACCTTGACACTTTTTGATGCCATCGGAATTAGTTTTTTCACTATCCTGGGGGTACAAAAATCACTCAACTACGAAAGCAATACCTATGCTGCCATTATCTTTGGAATGTTCACCGCGGTATGTGGGGGGATGACGCGCGACGTCTTACTCAACGAAACTCCATTAATCTTTAAAAAAGAAGTATACGCTACCGCCTGTTTAGGTGGTGGCCTCACTTACATCTTGCTGGTACATCTTGATCTTGATCTTTCCTGGGCGGCCTTCATTGGGGCAGCAGTTGTATTTTTAATACGAATGACAGCCGTTAAATATCGTCTATATTTACCCCGGTTGGATTGAGGAAAGTCCTTCTTCGCGTGTGAAGTTTTTATAACACGCCTTACTGGATGACCAATTCGGTCTCAAAAATGGATTAAAAGGATGGATCAGTGGGTCGAACGCGGATATTTTTGATCTCCAATCAATTTTACGCGGAGGAAGCAACAAAGAAAAAGCGTTAGTATGAACTAACGCTTTTTCTTTTGCTGTGGGAATTTCATTTTATAACCAACGCGAATATTTCCTTTCGCGATAGCATCTAATCGCCCCTTCAGCATCGTTTTCTTCAAGGCACTCAATTTGTCGGTAAATAGTTTACCTTCAATATGATCATATTCGTGTTGTACCACACGTGCAGCCAAACCTGTTAAGTCTACTTCATGTTCTTCAAAGTTCTCATCTAAATAATTGATGCGAATATTTCTGTGACGCAATACGTCCTCATTAATATCTGGGATACTCAGACATCCTTCACCGAAAGCCCATTTTTCACCAGACTCTTCAACCATGATAGGATTGATGAAAACTTTTTTGAACGATTGGAGCACTTCTTTGTTTTCTTCATCATCTTCTGCGAAAGGAGTTGCATCGATAACGAACATACGTATAGGCAAACCTACCTGTGGAGCTGCCAACCCAACACCATGAGCTGCATACATGGTATCGAACATATCATCAATCAATTTCTTTAAATCTGGATAGTCTTCATCTATTTCTTCAGCGACCTTTCTTAATACAGGATCGCCATACGCCACTATCGGAAGTTTCATATGT
Source organism: Sphingobacterium paramultivorum (assembly GCF_014109745.1). NCBI lineage: Bacteria > Pseudomonadati > Bacteroidota > Sphingobacteriia > Sphingobacteriales > Sphingobacteriaceae > Sphingobacterium > Sphingobacterium paramultivorum. The sequence continues at coordinate 5,022,766 of NZ_CP058555.1, read as the reverse complement.
ATTATAATTATTTATAAGTGCCGATACTCATTGCTATACCTGAGTCCGTTACACGCTGTTTGCTTTTAAAGGTCACTTGGCACCTGTTGTAATTTTAGCACGATTTAATTTCAGATTATGTCAGGCTGATTGCTCACCCTGAGTCATTGTACTTTTTTAACAAGGATACCTTGTATCACCATTATATTCTTCGGTACAAAGGTACGGATAATTATTAAAAGTGAATATTTCGTCAAAACTTCCATAAAAGTTACTTTTGTTTTATGGATCCTTCGTTTATAAATTTGTCAACACAGTTCAAGCTTAGGCTCGAGCAAGCTCTTGAAGCCCCATTAGGGTTTTGCCAGGATGATGGATTTATACAAATATCCTCTCCGGAATTAGCAATTAACATTTTACTATATCCTCACAACAAATCCGTTAGAAGTGATACTTCCGACCCTTGCATTCATATCGATGAAGACCAATTAATAACAAAGTTTGATTTGATCGTCAGACGCATTGTTTCTAGAACAAAAAATGACAAACGCATTTACGCACGCAATACTGTATTTGCCCGGATTGACAAAAGAACGAGTTTACAGTTCCTCGTGGAACATCATTTACAAGCCGCTCTTCCCGGCAAGTATCGTTATGGCCTTTATGAACAGGGAGAGCTTGTCGCGGTCGCGGTATTCTCTGGAGGGCGTCGAATGTTGAATAAAGATGAAGACTATCGCTCATTTGAACTAATACGTTTTTGTAATAAAACAGGTATTAATGTTATAGGAGGCCTAAGCAAATTAATTAAAGCCTTTTGTAGCGATTTCTCGCCAGGAGACATTATGACTTTCACCGACCGTGATTGGAGCCAACACTCTTCGCTCGAAAAAATTGGGTTCGTTGCGAAAGAAATTACGGCACCGATTAGCTTTTGGATCACAGGAACAAAGCGGTATACCTATCGAAATACAGATGAATTAAAGGCGCTTAGGGAGCAGTTCCCCAATGGCTTTCCCAAAGAAAATATGGGTAGCATCAAGATGATTTTATACATAAAATAAGCTAAATTGTGTATATTGTACACTGTAAAAGTTTGAAAAATAAATAATCAAAAATAATAACGTTATGAAGAGAAAACTTCGCATGGGTATGGTCGGAGGCGGAAACGATGCCTTTATTGGAGCTGTACACCGTATTGCCGCTTTTATGGATGGCAAGATTGAACTGGTTTGTGGTGCATTTAGTATTGATCCACAGATTTCAAAACAATCTGGAGAAGACTTATTTGTAGCTCCTGAGCGTGTCTATCTAAACTATGAAGAGATGATCGAAAAAGAATCTTTGCTTCCCGAAGGCGAACGCATGGATTTTGTAACGATCGTAACACCCAATTTTTTACATTTTGCTCCCGCTAAATTAGCGCTAGAAAAAGGTTTTGATGTTGTCGTTGAAAAACCAATGACAGTATCCGTTGAAGAAGCAAAAGAATTACAAGAAACGGTAGAACGTACTGGTCGTACTCTGTGCCTTACCCATACGTATTCAGGCTACCCAATGGTTAAACAAGCTAAAGCAATGGTCAAAGAAGGTCACTTCGGTAAGATCAGAAAGATTGTTGTTGAGTATCCACAAGGTTGGTTGAGCCGTTTATCGGAACGCGAGGGTAATGCTGGGGCCGCTTGGCGTGCAGATCCGAAACGCTCGGGTAAATCGTTGGTTATGGGTGATATCGGTACCCATGCTGCGCATTTAGCGGAATATGTATCGGGCTTAAAAATCCAAGAGCTATGTGCAGACCTAACAACATTTGTTGAAGGCCGTCTATTGGATGACGATGGTTCGGTGCTTTTACGTTTCGAAAATGGTGCTAAAGGCGTATTGATGGCTTCGCAAATTTCAGCCGGAGAAGAAAATGCTGTTCGTATCCGAATCTATGGTGAAAAAGGTGGATTGGAATGGGCTAATGAGGATCCGAACAATTTAATTATCAAAATGCTTGATCAACCTCGTCAGCTTTATCGCACAGGAAATGCTTACGCAGCGCCTTATACGTTGAGTTCTTTTGCAACACATAATACCCGTGTACCAGCCGGTCACCCTGAAGGGCTATTAGAATCATTTGCGAATATCTATCGTAATTTTGCGGCAACAGTTACAGCCAAACGTGAAGGAAAAACCCCTACAGCTGAACAACAAGATTTCCCAACAGTTTACGATGGCGTAAGAGGCATGGCTTTTATCGATACTGTCGTAAAAAATAACGAAGGAACAGAAAAATGGACTAAATTTGTTCTGTGATAGACAGATTAAAATATACACTTTCTCTTTTGGAACAGCAAACCGTTCCCAAAGAGAAAGTTATCGTTATCTTAGGCCCTACAGCTTCTGGAAAAACGAAACTGGCCGTCCAACTGGCCCAACACATTGATGCTGAAATCATCAGTGCTGATTCCCGCCAAATCTATCGAAGGATGGACATCGGTACGGGAAAAGACCTATCGGAATACCAAGATATTCCCTATCATCTTATCGACATTCATGAACCGGGAGAACGCTACAATCTCGGAAACTTTATTGCTGACTTCCGTCAAGCCCAACAATCCATTCTAGAAAAGGGAAAATATACCATCCTGTGTGGTGGTACAGGTTTATATATTCAAAGTGTAATCCAAGAAAATCCCTATGCGCTGATCCCATCAATCAAAGGCTTCAAGGAGTCATTACTTGCATATCCAGAGACGGAGCTGTTAGAACGTCTTCAGGAATATACGCTACCTGTGAACTTTCAAATCGATCTTTCGACAAAAAAACGTATAATCCGAGCAATAGAAATATTAGCGTTTTTAGAGAATCACCCCGATCACATCGTCCAGCAACAAGCGGTAGATAGCATTGTTATCGGATTAAATCCTCCGTTGGAAATCAGACGCGAACACATTAGCCAAAGATTAAAACAACGATTGAATGAAGGCTTCTTAGAAGAAGTGTGCGGGCTCTTGACAGAAGGTATTACACACGAGCAGCTTCAATACTATGGTTTGGAGTATAAATATGCGTCACTCCATCTCCTTGGGCAGCTCGATTATCCTGCTTTTACCGCAAAACTGGAGACAGAAATACATCGCTATGCCAAAAGGCAAATGACTTACTTCCGCAAAATGGAAAAAGACGGCATAATTATCCATTGGGTTTAAACAACACAATAATATAAAAACAAAAAAGGGTTAGTATCACTACTAACCCTTTTCGTTAATCTCTTTCTATTATAACTTGATTTCCTCATCCTTCGCATTGAAGAAATGGAATTCAGTTAGATAATATGACGTCATTGGATTTACTTTAATCCATTTTCCGTACTTCATGAACCATTTCATTCTTTTAGAAATCAAACCAGACTTAATGTAGGCGTCTATATAAGGGTGAACACATAAGGTCACCTTCTTTTCGTTCTGTTCTTGAAGGATAAAGCTCAAATTATTTTCAATATCATCCATGAGGACAATACTTGATCGGATTTCACCTGTACCATCACAAGCCGGACATTTTTCGTTTGTGACGATATTCATTTCAGGTCTAACGCGCTGACGTGTAATTTGAACCAATCCAAATTTACTTGGAGGCAAAATTGTATGTCTCGCTCTATCCGCTACCATACATTCTTTTAAGAACGTATACAACTCTTTTCGATGATTGGGTTTATGCATATCGATAAAATCGATGACTACAATTCCGCCCATATCACGCAAACGCAGCTGACGCGCAATTTCTTTTGCTGCTTCCATATTGACCAGCAATGCATTGTCTTCCTGATTCTCCTTATTAGCAGAACGGTTACCACTGTTGACATCAATGACATGCAAGGCTTCGGTATGCTCTATAACGAGGTACGCACCGCCCGGCAATGTTACAGTTTTGCCAAAAGCTGCCTTGATTTGCTTTTCAACTCCGAAATGATCAAAAATTGGCTCTTTATGTTTATAAAGTTTGACAATTTTCTCTAAGTCTGGAGATATATCGTGTATATATGATTTTGTTTCTTCGAAGATCGAAGGATCATTAACATAAATATGCGAAAACTCGTCTGTCAAAATATCTCGTAGAATAGTGGATGCACGATCCATTTCGCCAAGAACCTTTTGAGGCGGTTCAGCATTACGAAGACGTTTGGTAAATAGCTCCCATTTTGAGATCAGGTCCAATAAGTCACGTTGTAGTTCTTCAACACCCTTACCCTCGGAAACTGTGCGAATGATAACGCCAAAATTAGCTGGCTTAATTCCTTCGACAATCTTTTTTAGGCGATTGCGTTCATTACTACCTTTGATACGCTTGGAAATGGAAACAGTACTTGAGAAAGGTACCAAAACGACAAAACGACCCGCTATTGAAAGGTCTGAGCTCAGACGCGGTCCTTTTGTTGAAATGGGTTCTTTGGCGATTTGTACTGGCACGAGCATATTTTTGCTTAAGACATCAGAGATCTTACCAGCTTTATCGATATCCTTTTCAAGTTTTAAACTATTGAGCAGTTTCTCTTGATAACTGCCATTCTTCACTATACGCGTAAGCTTTAGCAAAGATTGAACTTGAGGACCCAGATCTAAATAATGTAGAAAAGCATCCTTTTCGTAGCCTACATCTACGAAAGCTGCATTAAGCCCAGGCATAATTCGCTTAATACGTCCGAGATAGATATCTCCAACGGCGAAGTTATTATTTGCGGGCTCGCGGTTAAGTTCAACAAGCTGCTTATCTTGTAGTAAAGCAATAGTTACCCCTTTATCAGGAGTTGAATCGATAATTAATTCCTTTACCAAAAGCTACTCATTTTTGATACCTATGCAATATCCTATCGCAATCTTGGGTATCCGATTAAACATTTAAAGAACGTTGTAACGAAAAAAACAATCTACATCCCCTTCACAGACATGTAGATCGTTTCGTAAAGCTATCTCAGCAAAATGGGCCAAGATGTTTAAAAGCTTATCACAAGACTATTTTTTCTTGTGTCTATTTTTTCTTAAACGTTTTTTACGTTTGTGAGTAGCCATCTTGTGTCTTTTTCTTTTTTTTCCGCTTGGCATAGCTAAATTTTTTAATGATTATAAAATAATAAATTAATTACTTGCTCAATTCCGCGATCTTTCGATCGATGAATTGTGATAGGGAAGGATCGGCTGCCAGTTCCTTACTTTTTTGAAAAGCTGTAACGGCTTCCTTTTTCATCCCAATATTTTCATAGCCTGTGGCTAAGTAAAAGTATGACTCAGCATCGGGTTTTTGATCGATAACGGTCTTAAAACGCTCGATGGCTTTGTCAAACTGACGGGATTGTAATGAAAACAACCCCAAAGTTTTGTTTGCTTCTAAGTTTTTAGGATCGGCAGCAACGACTTCGCGCAATAAGGCAATACCTGCCATAGGGTTATTCGTTCCTGATACCATTGCGGCACCCAATCCTGTTTTTGCATCCAAACTACTTGTATTCGCTTTTAACGCAGCTTCATATGCATGAATAGCATTTTGATTCAACGCTTGGGCTAAAGTAGAATCCTGCAAATTTGTATAAGCGGCACGATAAGCATTACCTGCTTTCAACCAATATTCAAACTTCGGTGAAACCTTTGCCATTTCCTCATAGATGAAAGCCTGAGGGGCTGGTTTTGCGACATCATCCCACTTATTTGCCAACTGTTGCAACAGCTTTATCTTATCCTCTCCAGAAGCTTTTGCAACTTGGCCCTCAATATCGGAAATTTCTTTGACTAAACTAGCATCTAAACCTTGTTTTGTCATCGAAGATATATTTTCCAAATTAACTTCATTGGAAGGCTTCGACTCAGATGCTGCAGCAGTTTGTTTTTCTTTGTTCACCAAACCTTTAATAGGCTGCGCTAAAAGCACAGCAACCAAGGCTACTACTGATCCTATTACTATTATCTGTTTGGTTTTTGCCATTTTAATCTATTTTAAAGATTATTTATTGCCATTCTTTACTTTCTCTACGAAAATTTTAGCTGGCTTGAAACTAGGAACAAAGTGTTCAGGGATAATGATTGCTGTATTTTTTGAAATGTTTCTTGCAGTCTTCTCAGCTCTTTTTTTGACTACGAAGCTACCAAAACCTCTTACATATACATTTTCTCCTCCGATCATTGCGTTTTTGACAACTTTAAAGAACGCCTCTACGGTTTCTTGAACATCTACCTTCTCTAAGCCAGTTTTGGTAGAGATTTCTGCAATAATTTCTGCTTTAGTCATATCTATTTTACTGTAATTATTTATTTTTCAACCCTTAAGCCAACTAATGTTTGGGGATGCAAAAGTATTGTTTTAAAATGAGTAATGGAAATTATTTAAATACTTTTTTGATAAATAAGCTTCCAAAAGCCAAACATTTACAATCAATTAACGAGACATTGCGTCCGACCAACCATTAAATAGACCTCAAAAATAAAAACAATTATCTAATTTACAAGATGTTGACTTATTAGTTGTCATATAAAAATCAATATATGCCAATTGCATGACTTAGCTGATCCAAATCTGCCTTGGTATGGTGTGCGTTTACCACAATTCGATTTAATAGGGGATCTGTAGCGAGGGGATAAGGAAAACTTGAAACCAGTATTCCAGCATTCATCAGCCTCGCATAAAGGCCCGTATCCTTTGAAGAAAAGACCGGAAAATTAGCAACAGCGTTTAATCCAGATCCCATATGTGTTTTGAAGGAATCAATATTATACCGCAGCTTTTCGAATTGCTGTAGATAGATCTGCTCTCCATGAACAAATGCATATAAGCTCGCTGGTGAACTTGGGGAAGCCCCTGTATAAAAGTTTGATCGCTTGAGATACTTGATCCGTTCCCCATCGGCCAAAATCAATCCTGCATCTGTTGCCAGGCCTTTTGCCAAGGATGCGACGACGATCAGTTCAATATTAGTTTGTTGAACACTACTTTTATCCAATGAAATGCTATTCTTGCGCAAAACTCCTATTCCGTGAGAATCGTCCAAGAGCAGTATAATCTTTTTGTCCGGATCAATACGATTGAAAACAGTGAAATCGTACAATTCTAGCCGCATATTGTCCAAGCTGTTGCTAACGATGATAAATGATGTTTGGGCTGAATGATTGATATACTCGATCGTTGCATTGGCCCACGCAACAAAATGCCCAGTTGCGACGGGCTTCTTATCTAGCCATAAAGAAGGGTGACAAGCGGGAGCATACAATACTTCTCCTTCGGTCGCCAAGGTTCTTACAAGAAATTGCGTTGCCAAATACCCACTTGAGAGCAACAGGCTTGCTTCAAAACCAAAACGCTTTGCTGCATATTCTTCGGCTTGATCAAATATGGCCTGTTGCACATTATTATTTCGTGAAGTGCCGTTGTTGATACCATACCGCTGTATACCTTCTATAAAAATAGAAGCATATGCTTGATCTGTTGCCAGCCCTAGATAGGAAGTTCCACCAAAAAAAAGATATTCCTTACCGCCGACCACAATAACGCGACCTGTTGGTTGTTCTAAATGCGTAAAATTATTCATCTATGTATAGCCGATTCATTTAATTAGCGGGTCAATACTTCGGGGTTAGCGATATGCTGTGGATCGCCCCCGGAAAAGGCTACAATATTCTCAAAAGCAAGTCTAAATAATTGTTCGTAACCATTTCTCTCCACATAGCCAATATGTGGCGTACAAAGCACATTTGGCAGCTGCAATAACGGATAGTTAGGATCAAAGATTGGTTCAGACTCATAGACATCTACCGCAGCCATCCCTGGAACACCTGTCTCGAGCGCGGTCAATAGTGCCCCCTCTTCAACCAACTCAGCACGAGAGGTGTTGACAAAAAGCGCTGTCGGCTTCATAGACCGGAGATCTTCGAGCTTTACGATACCTCGCGTCTCAGGCACTAACCTAAGATGTAGAGTAACAACATCTGAAAAATGAAAAAAATCGGATTTACTGGCAGCAGCTAAAAAGCCGTCTCTTACAGCTTCCTCTCGGGAATTTTCGCTTCCCCAAACAATTACTTGTGCACCAAAAGCCTTTGCATATTGCGCTATTCGCTTCCCTATTTTTCCATAGCTCCATATCCCTATTGTTTTCCCGGCGACACAATCTCCTATGTTCGTTTGCCATAGGCCTTTGTCCATATCTGAAAGAGCCTTAGGTAAACCACGGAGGGCATTCATGATCAAAAGCCAAGTCAATTCAGCTGGAGCAACAGGAGAGCCCATACTTTCAGCAACAGCCACATGGAAACGGCTACAAACAGCCAAATCCAAATGGTTTGAAATTTTGCCCGTCTGGCTAATTAACTTTAGCTTGGGAAGCTGAGACAACAGGTCTTCTGTAATTCGCGTCCGTTCTCTGATGAGCACTAACGCTTCCGCATCGCTCAATTTTTCGGCCAGTAAAGCCGGATCTGAATAGGACTGTTTCAATATTTGGACATCGTGACCATCAAGAATTTTGAAACAGTCCAACTTTCGGACAGCGTCTTGATAGTCATCTAAAATGGTTATTCGCATTTTTCTGACTTAATTTTAAACCCTTATTTTCAATATCAAACGAAAGTAAAATGACTTTTATATCCGCTATAAGTACGTCGCATATAAAAGCAATTTTTCGCATTCTCCACTTTCCATTGCGGAACTTATTTATGGAGGAAATTTTGTTTTTCGATATCAATTTACAGCATAAGGTTGGAATCCTGCAATTCGTCATGATATTTTGACATTCCATCCACTCTTTTTCGCAGGAACACTTACAGCCGCTGATATTTGAATAAAATTAAAGAAAAATGAAGCTGTTATTAACCTTACTATTTTTAAGTATTACCATCGTATCGGCGCAGTCCATCTTGAAAGGGAAAGTGCTGGGCAAAAACGGCAAACCTATATATTTAGCCAATGTTTATATTGAAGGCACCTATGATGGCGGCACCACCGATTCGCTTGGAAACTTCGTGTTTGAGACCAGTGAACAAGGTACTAAAATCATTAAAGCGTCTGTTGTGGGCCTCCCAACATATAACAGGTCTATCCAGCTACCCCAAAAAGAATTGCTGATTATTCAAATGCAAGAAAGTGAGAATCGCCTACAGGAAGTCACGATTCAGGCAGGGGTTCTACAAGCCAATAGCTCCGGAAAAAACACGGTAATGAGTCCATTGGATATTGTCACTACGGCAGGCAGCATGGGAAACATCATCAGCGCACTAGCAACATTGCCCGGAGCACAGGTTGGGGGAGAGAATGGACGTCTTATGGTCCACGGTGGAGATGCTTCCGAAACACAGACCTACATCAATGGAATCAGAGTAGCCCAACCCTACACCGCAACACCAAACGAAGTCCCTGTAAGGGGCAGGTTTTCACCCATGCTCTTTAAAGGCGTGAATTTCTCTACAGGCGGCTATTCTGCAGAATTTGGTAATGCGCTGTCCAGCATTCTAGCCCTAAACACCGAAAATGCCATAGAACAGTCCAAAACAGAGCTTTCGCTATCTTCCGTTGGATTAGGGTTAGGACATACCTTACAATGGGGCAAAAACTCCCTCACCTTCAACAGCAGTTATACAAACTTAAAACCCTATTCCAAAATTATTACACCAGATATAAAATGGACGAAACCCTATGAAAACGCTTCTGGAGAAATGATTTATCGCCATCAGTTTAAAGAAGGTTTTCTAAATATTTATGGGGCTTACAATTTCGAAGATATAGGACTTTACCAAGCGGACATCAATTATGAGCAACCTGTCCCATTGAAAAAGAAATCCAACAATGCCTACGCCAACATCAGCTACAGTCAGAATTTAGGAAACCGATGGACATTCCAGTCTGGTGTTGGCCTAGGCTACCTGACCGATAAGCTGCATTACGATGACGTTTACCTCCCTAATGAAGAAAAGAGTCTTCACTTAAAAGCAACGCTAAGCAAGATCTGGAACAATAAGATTAAAAGTATTGGAGGAATAGAATATTTCGACACGAATTATCAAGAAGAATATCACCGACAAACCCTTGGCTATAGCTATGGTTATCATAGCAAGATGACCGCTGTATTTACGGAAACTACCTTCGGCATCCTCCCGAACTTAATCGGGAAGATTGGCCTACGAGAAACTTCCTCCAATTTGCAGGCGAAGAGCACGTTAGAGCCGAGGGCTTCGCTGGGCTATGCGTTAAATAAATATACGCAGCTCTCACTTGCTTATGGGAACTTCCATCAGCAGGCGCCAACACCGCTGTTAAAGTATGCTCCGCAACTTGACTGGATGGAGGCAAATCATTATATCGCAAATTATTTCTATGCGCGTGGAGGGCACTTACTTCGCTTAGAAGCCTATCACAAAGAATATAACAATTTGGCAAAATACAATAGTATAACTCCAAAATATGACAGCCAATATGACAATAACGGAAGCGGTAAGGTCAAAGGCTTTGATTTATTTTATAAAAACAGCAGCAGCATCAAAAACCTCCAATACTGGATTTCATATTCCTATACGGACAGTAAGAGAAATGAAGCGAATTATCCGACGACAGTCACTCCCCCTTATGTTTACAAACACAGTTTCTATATCGTTGGAAAATACTGGCTATCAAGCCTACGTTCACAGCTCAGTTTGACAAATTCGTTTGTATCCGGCAGAAATTACAATGATCCCAACCAAACAGTATTCATGAATGGCCATACAAAAGGCTACAATAGTCTGTCTATGAGTTGGTCGTTTCTTTACAGCCAGCAAAAAATTATCCATTTATCCGTCAGTAATGTTCTTGGCGCTAGCCCAATCTATGGGTATCAATATGCAGACCGACCAAATTCACAAGGAATCTACGACCGTAGACCGATTGTCCCTACGGCCAAACGCTTTGTATTTCTAGGCTATTTTTGGACAATCAGTAAAAATGAAAAAGACAATCAATTGGACAATCTATAATAAACATCAACTCATCATCGAAATACGTCGGTCCATCCAAAATTATTTCTGTTTGCAGAGAAGGATTACCAACTTCAATAACTTAGAAAAATATTTACTACTAAAAACGAAAGATCATGAAATCATTTATTATCGCCCTCATCTGCCTTATAAGTGGCAGCACATTTGCACAAAGCAATTTTGAAAAAAGTATGGGACAAGCCATGAGCCTATGGCAATCGGGTGAGACGCAGAAAGCGACCGCTCTTTTAGAACGTATTTCACAGGCAGAAAAGGACAATTGGATTCCTGCCTATTATCAGGCCATGGTACTGACAACAGCATCCTTCAGGGAGAAAAATAAAGAGACACAGGCAAAATATATACAGTCTGCAGAAGAAATACTAAACAATAGCGCCCAGGACAATAATTCAGAATGGCTTGTGCTGAGAGCGATGAACCAAACGGCCTTGATGATTACAGATCCAATGACAAAAGCCAAAGAGCTTTCACCTAAGATTATAGGGCTATATAAAAAAGCCATCACCCTTGCTCCAAACAATCCACGTGCGGTATTGGGACTAGCGGAATTCCAAATAAACTCAAAAAAATATTTCAACCAGGATACCAGCAAAGAATGTGAGGATGTCAAGAAAGCGCTATCTTTATTCGGTGAAGAGAAAATTACTACGCCATTTGCACCTTCATGGGGCAAAGATCGGGCAGAACAGTTGATAAAAGAATGCAAATAACACTTTGTGAAGAAAGCACCATTTAAAGCTATTATACAAGCACTACTCGCAAGTTTGGTCGTAACCATCTATTTTGTGGTTGTGGCCAAACTTGACCACAATGATGTCCCTTGGATATCCATCATCTTTCATCCTAATATGGTCAGAGGTTTACTATACGGATTTTTTCTCTTTCTAGGTCATAGCTATCTATCGAAATGGGTCGGGAACAAATACCCAAGCAGTAAAGATTTTGGAAAAAAGATGATTGTTTTTTACAGTGTCAGTTTCTTCTTGACCATACTGGTCGTTTTTATTGTCAATGCTTTTTTCTCCGGACTGTTTAACTCCGGTGTTACCCAAAATTTCCTGCAGCGTTTCCACCAATTTATTCACCAACAACGTGTTGCATATTATTTTCAAACTGCGATGATATCCTGGTGTATTTCGATGATTTTTTTTGGTTTCTATTTCTATAAAAGGTTCAAAGACTATCAAATCAAAGAATCTCATCAGGAAAAACAGCAAATAACAGCACAATTTGAGTCGCTCAAAAATCAACTCGATCCACATTTTTTGTTCAACAGCCTGAATGTATTGAATGGATTAATTGAAGAAAGCCCCAAAAAGGCCAGCATGTTTACCACGGATCTTTCTAAGATATATCGCTATGTATTGGAACAAAAAGACAAAAGCCTCGTTTCTTTACAGGATGAGCTCACTTTTTCAAAGGCCTATTTAAACCTCTTGAGTCTTCGCTTCGAAGCCGGTATACAGATCGATTTACAGATCAATGCGGAACAACATACTGGTTTTATATTACCCCTTTCCCTTCAATTACTGATCGAAAATGCAATCAAACACAATATTATTTCGGTCAAGAAGCCTCTTTTATTGAAGATTTATAGAAAAAATAATTACCTCTATGTTGAAAACACTCTTCAAAAGAAGAAAGTGCTCCATGATCATTCGGGAATCGGTCTGAAAAATATTCAGGAACGTTACGCTATACTGTCCAATCTATCTGTGCATCTTCAGGAAACTGATATTTTATTTTCTGTCGGACTGCCCATTATCAATGAAATAGTCTCTTAAAAGCAACCTGTTCTTAAATAAACATGCGAGGCCTAATAGCAGCAAAAAACAATAGCTAGGGCACAACGATGCTCAATAAATTAAACAATACAACGGTCTGATGATCGATAAGCATGCAAAAAAAGCAATGAAAATAGTAATTATAGAAGACGAACTCCCGTCGGCGAGATTGCTCCGAAGAAAACTTGAGGATCTTGGTTATACAGTATCTGCAGTACTGCAGACTGTGGAAGAATCTATCGAATGGTTTATGTCAAATACCGAACCTGACCTACTGTTCTTGGATATTCAGCTCGCCGATGGGATTTCATTTGACATCATTGAGCAGGTGAAGCCCAGTTCGGCCATTATTTTTACCACCGCATACGATGAATATATGTTGCGGGCATTTAAACAAAATAGCATCGATTACCTCCTGAAGCCAATTGAAGATGAAGAATTGGAAAACGCAATTGAAAAATTCCGCCAATTTAGGCAGCCAAAACCACAGTTCGATCTGGCACCTTTTGAAGCTTTATTTAGAAACACTGTCCAAACATATAAGGAACGCTTTACCATCAAAATAGGCCAAAACCTAAAAGTAGTGACCACCCAGCAAATTGAATGTATTTACAGTGAAAACAAAGGCACTTATGTTTATACCAATGAAAATGGGAACTATCTTTTGGACCAAACATTGGACGCCCTGATACCGCAATTGTCCCCTAAAGATTTTTTTAGGATCAACCGAAGCACTATAGTTCAATTTGATGCTATCAAAAATATTGCTGTACATTCTAATGCCCGGTTGAAAATATACCTTAAGCATTATGAATCGGATGAGCTCATTGTTTCACGGGAGAAAGTCACGGCTTTCAAAAACTGGCTTGACAATTAGTCTAGTCGTTCCTTAAAAGTGCTTTAGCACAATTACTTTGCAAGCGAAATAGACTATCATAAAAAATGATCCTGTCAAGTTTAGCTTTTTGGAAGGTAAACCAAGCGAAGGGGGATTCATGAATCTAAGCTACATATTGATTCGATAATTTAGCGGAATACTAAATCGCAGAGACACCGCGAACCCCTTTATCGGATTGTAATCTTTTTTTTCATTGATGGAAAATCCATAACCAAAGTCGATATCCACCAATGTGGCCAAACTCACTCCAACTTTGGGCGTAAAGGTATACGGAGTAAACTCTGCACGAACAAAGGGAGTTAAGACATATGTTTGAGGATAATACGTTACTGCAGCCTCAGGTATCACGGCAAACTTCCTTTGTGTCCAAGTAAAGTTGGCTGTGGCATCTGCTCGCAAAATATGATCTCCTATAAAAGGAAAAGCGAAATAAGCACCAGTTTTTATTATACTCCCTTTTTGAAACTGGTAGCTCAACGTCGGACCGATTAAGTGGTCTTGCGCTTTTAGGTTGCTAACTATAGCTAACAACACAACAAGTGACCCTAGGAGTTTATAAATTGTCTTACTGCGCATTTTTCAATTAATAAATATGAAAATTGAGCGGAATATTTACCCCTACTGAAATGGTAATTCCGTCAATCGGCTTAAAATTTTTCTTAGTATTGTAATCAAATCCATAACCTATTCCCAGATCCACAATAGAGAATAGACTGGCACCAACTTTTGGCGTTATGGTGTAAGGTGTTAACTCCGCTTTCAAAAAAGGAAAAACAACAAAATCATTTAGGTAGTAGGTAAAACCCAGCTCTGGAATAACAGTCGTTTTACCTTCCATCCAGCTGAAATTGGCTCCGGCATCAATTTTCATATATTGAAAATCATTAGGTGCAAATAAGCCCCAGCCCGAAACTTTCAGAAAATTACCACTTTGATACTGATACCCTACTGAAGGACCCCAAATCCATCTATTATGCTGTTTCCATGGCTTATCTTGTGCCATAGACAAGGTGGAAAAGAGAAGAAGGATAGTAAATAACGATAATATTCTTAGTTTCATCCAGCTAAATTACAAACTATAATCTATTTTATGGAATACAACAGGTGCATGCCAGAATAGTTTTACTTAAAACAGAAAAACAATAAATATATACACCTGCAGTAAACCAATAAAAGTATGGTTTGTGCCTGTTTAATGGGGTAATATCTTAATTCTGATAAACTGTGATCTTTCGTTCAGCGATCCTTCTTCACCCCAGTAACCGTCTACATGGTTGGCAGCAGTATAGATACAACCGTCCTTGCCCCAGAACATTAACTCTTCTTTCCAGGTTGGCATCCACTCTTTAAAACTAATAAAAAGCATCGGTGTCACCTTTCCTTGTTTCACGTGGAAGAGCTGCAGGTCGCCCGTCGATTCATAGGGGTCGGCGTGTAAGGTCATCAGGTAATTTTTATCGGCAGAGAAGAATGGATAATCCCCACATTCCACAATAAGATGACCATCCTGTTTATCAAAAAGCCGCACATCAGCACTTTCCCAATAATTCCCATCAACAGCAAAAGCATTTAAAAAATCGTAATGCCCTTTATAAGAATAGCTGGCTTCTAATTCATTATCGATATCCTTATCCTTAAATGTTAGCTTTTTCCCATTTGTCAACGGCAATTCCAAGATCTTTCCATTTTTCGGATAAGACAGAGTATCCTTGATCAAGTAGTTTTTAGCCGTATTCCGAGCGGCTAAGAACGTTTGCTCATCAATCAACTCTAGCTGGAGATACTTATCTAAAGAATGTCCATTTTCGTAATGCATTTCTTTACCATTTATCGTCAATGAAACGATTGAATTTAAATCTTTGGGAGAGATTGTAATTTTATCTTGTTTCCCCAGCTTGGACTTCGCTACATAGACCTTTTCCCATCGCGTTACATCACCTTTTTCGCCATTGTTCCCGCTATAATCGCGCTGGATACGATCCATTACGGCAATCCATTCTCCTTCTTCACCGATCACATCGAGCTTGGTACCATAGGGATATCTTCCTAATAGCGAGGCAGCCTTATCCGCGCCTTGTCTAAGCTCGGCTCCAGCTCGATCAACAACATAGGTATTTTTTAAAACCTTCGTCTTGTCAAAGTCAATTGGCAAAGGAGGAAATTTAGCAGCAGCCATCGTATCCTTCACAGCGACTGTTTTAAGTTCAGCAGAATCCTTTAAATCCGCACCTTTGACTTTTGTATTGTGTCCACAGCTCAAAATTCCCATGGATAACGTCGTTCCTAGAAATAAAGATAGGAGTGAAAATAGCTGTCTATTCATAAAGGTCAAGGTAGCGATTCCCATGCCAAAAAAAAATACTGGTTTTCAGGGGTTCTTCGAGAGCCAATGCTATTATCAAAAGGTTCATAGTTTTGGCAACCTAAAATCTAACGCTCATTCCAAATATGGACGAGATCATTTGAAGAACATATCTACAGCTATGAAGGTTCATTAAAAAAACTCCGGATTTTTAATCTTTTAGCCACAAATTTTTCCTTTCAATTTGTAGACCGCCATTTGACTTCCTTGAATGGACAATGGTCATTATGATTGCTACAATGATGGTCAAGAAGCGGAAAAAATTGCTCCATCCATTTCCCGCAGCATTGTCCGAAACATCAAAAATCATCCAAGCCGAATTCATCAAAACATGAAGTGTTACTGGTATCCAAAGGTTAAACTTCCACTCAGCATACAACCACGAAAATAGGATAGAGCCGAAGAAAGTCATACCGAAAATCAGGACCAATTCTCCCAAATCCTGACTCTGATAAAGATGTAGTAAAGCAAACAGGAGTGATGTAGCTAAAATGGATGGAATAAAACCTAGTCGGGTATAGCGAAAAACTAAACCAAAAAAATAGGCACGAAAGATCATTTCTTCAAAGAATCCTGATGACACACTATTTATTAATAGCGCGTTTGCATCTATTTTCCGATTTAAGGTAAAAACAAAGGCATAACCCAAGAACATCGGTAAGGTAGCTATTATTCCAAAAGAAAGCCCCTGTAAAAAATTACCTTTCAACCCAAATTTTTCCAAGAATTCATTCTGCCCTTTCGGTTTAAGCAGCATTGCCCCAAAAAGCAACGGTACAAGGCTAATTGAATACGTCAGCACATGCCCCAAAAATCTACTTTGGACATACTTGATTATCATGGATTGAAGGATCGCAAAAAACAAATAATCGAGGATAAAATATATTCCGAAGAAGAGAAATAATACCAGCAGGTTTAAACTTTTTGTGTTCATCTTTTTTTGAACAAAATTATGCTACCCAAGACGAGTATACAAAGTTATGTGGCGTATGGCAAGATTTAGGGACGATTGACCATAACGTGGTGGTCAGTCCGACAAATAGGGTCTAACTGATTCTATAGCAGACCTCGAAATAACAGCACAATCTTCAGTATCTGCAAAACGTAACAAAAAACCGTGGGCATTCCCTTCCCTTACAAGGATTTTTTCAAAATTGACAAGAAAGGACCGATGACATCGGTGAATAGACATTGTATTCAACAGTTCAGATAAGCGGCTCAACGTAATTCGTACCATCTGCTTCTTTACCATACCATCCTTCCTAAAGTAGATCATGCAATAATTATCCATTGATTTTGCAAAAATAAAATCGCTTGGCAGCAACTTTAACAGTTGATTACCATTAGGAATATCGACCGGAGCCAAATGGCAGTCATTCGCTTGGCTCAATATCATAGCTGGCTTTATTGAAAGACTTTCCATCGACGAGTTATTCTTTTCATGATTCGAATGACGCTTATCAACTCGAAGCAAAAAATAAATCGCTGCAATAGGGCTGTAAAGTGAAAACGTATAACATACAATATAGGGTAGGTTATTCCACTGCAAAGGCGCCTGATTGATGAACCAACCATGATAGACGAAATTTAAAAAACTTGATAATAGGAACACAAGAAAAATACGAAATAGTTCTATCGCAACTGTTCCCCTTTTTTTACGCAAGACGATAGAAATTAAGGCATATGCAATGGATAAAATCGCCCCGTATCCGGATAACAAGCTAAATTTATAGACATTCTCAAAATTATACGTTCCAAATGGCTGAAAAACCAGTAGGAATACATAAGCTGATAAGCCGAGTAAGAGGGCATAGGTGAGCAGCTCTCTTATGGAGACAATCTTGGGAATTACGATATTTAAATAATTTATAATAGATTTTTTATATATCATGATTGGATAAATTTAGCATTTTTCTTGTGATTAACAGCGTACATTACACAAAGACTTCTTCAAAAAAGGCTGGCAGAGCCAAAATTTATAATGAAAAATTTGAAATATATTGAATTTATAATTTAACTTAGAAGATATTTTTTCAAGCACATTAGTCAGCTTGAATTAAAATTGATTTGTCATATTATATTTTAACGTAATTCTCCAAGCTATGCGTTTAGGTCAACTACTTACTTTATTTCTTTGTTCGGCTTTTGTACATGTTATCCAAGCACAGGAAAGCCAAGTTTTAATAGAAAATGTCAAACTGCTCGACTATACAACTCAAACGTTAACTCCACCAAAACATGTTTTAATAAACGGGAACACAATTCAGACCATCAGTACATCCCCTATTGCCGCACAAGGAAAGAATATCGTCAGAATTGACGCTAAAGGCAAAACACTGATACCTGGATTGATTGATGTGCATGTCCATTTGGTATTTGGAGCTTTGACAATGCCTCAAATGATGACAAATGAACTATCCGAGGAATTCTTGATCAACACGGTGGGGCTCTCGGCTCAACAAATGCTAATGCGGGGTTTTACAAGCGTACGAGATGTTGGTGGCCCCATATTTCCGTTAAAAGCAGCGATCGACAAGGGCAAGATTTTAGGGCCTAGAATCTGGCCTTCTGGTGCCGTTGTAAGCCAAACCGCAGGCCACGGAGATTTTCGGACACCGGAGGAAAAATCGCGTCGTTTTTTCGGCGTTGTCTCTCGTGCGGAGCGATATGGAGCAACCTTCATCGCCGACGGTCGTGATGAGGTCCTGACTGCAGTAAGAGAGAATCTAAGATTCGGGGCAAGTCAAATTAAACTCATGGCGGGTGGAGGAACTTCCTCAGCATATGATCCTGTGGACGTCACCCAATATACACTAGACGAAATGAAAGCAGCAGTAGAAGCAGCCGAAGATTGGGGAACTTATGTCACTGTACATGCATATACGCCAAGAGCAATTCGAAGAGCAATCGAAGCTGGCGTAAAATGTATAGAGCATGGACAATTGCTCGATGAAGAAACTTTACAGCTAATTGCAAAAAAAAATATCTGGCTTAGTTTACAGAATCTTGTGGAAGATACACCCGATATGGATCCGCAACGAAGAATCAAGCGTAAGCCTGTCATTGAAGGTCAGGAAAAAGTATGGCCTATGGCTAAGAAATATGGGGTAAAACTAGCTTGGGGTACAGATTTCCTTTTTGAACCGGACCTGAATAAATTGCAGAATACTTTTATTTTGCGACTTCAAAAGTGGTTTACAAATGTCGAAATCATTAAAATGATTACCCAAGACAATGGCGAGCTTCTGCAGCTTTCGGGATTAAGAAGTCCTTATCCTGGCAAGCTGGGAATAGTAGAAGAAGGAGCTTTGGCAGATCTAATCCTTGTAGACGGAGATCCTCTTAAGAATTTAAAACTATTGGCAGATCCTGAAAAAAACTTTCTGTTGATCATGAAAGACGGTCAGATTCATAAAAATAGCCTCCAGAAACGTTAATATTTCCAAGGTCAAATTTATTGTATATCGAAAATACAGCATATTAAGATGATAAAATGTATTTTCGATGACATCAGTTAAAAGGGGCTATTTGGGCCCTTAAAGGTGATAAAGGAATCAAACAATTTTTACCATCACTAGGTGCAGGCGGTTGCATTACGGTATAATTTATTTGAAGAGTAAACACCTTTGCATTTAATTGATTAGTTTTGCGTTTAAACGATAAATCAAAGCATTCGGTGGCATTATTATTCAACGACGGGCGTCCTGTAGTAAGACTAAGAGCATTTCGGGCTATCGACGATCCCCAAACCTGTGAACGTTTCATAGAAGGACACGCGCACGTGTTAACTGCTATAGGCGTAAAGAAAGTAACTTCTTCCAAAAATGACTGGATGTACAATCCCGCATCATTCGTACTGATCGTAGAATCCCTTGATGGCGATAAAGTCTATGGTGGAGTACGTATACACGTATCGGGAGGGAGCGAACCACTTCCCATTGAACAGGCCACGGGAGCGATGGATGCTAAAATCTTAGACCTTGTTTATGATTATGCGCAACAGGGGACAGGTGAAGGTTGTGGCCTTTGGAACTCCAGGGAGATTGCTGGATATGGCATTGGCAGCATATTTTTGACGAGAGCTGGTGCCGCCATCAGTACACAGGTTGGCATTAAATCACTCTTTGCTTTATGTGCTCCTTACACGGTGAAATTAGCAGAAAGTGTTGGCTACCGCATTGATACAAGTGTTGGAAATAATGGCACATTCTATTATCCGAAGCTGGATCTATTGGCTACCGTAATGATTATGCGCAATCTAGACACCTTGACTGAAGCCGACCAAGAAAACAAAGATGCAATTTTGTCGCTTCGTAATAATTCCAATATTGTCCGCATAGAAACTTTACGGAATAAGGAGATTGAAATTCATTATCAAATCGATATTCCAAATCTCAATCAATGGGATTTAAATGAAATTATTAAAAATCTGAAACATACATCATTAGATCATAAACCAGATGATCGTAATTTAAATATCTTATAATGGACACTAAACATTATGGTGCCGGCTATTTAATGGATACCGGTGATTTTCTTAAACAATTAAAAATACATTCATATACTCCTTTTAATACGATTAAAGAGGGGGTTGTCGTCGATCTTGGCTGTGGAACTGGAATGGATGCCATCAATTTGGCTAATATGCTGGGCCATAATGTACTTGTTGTTGGATTGGATCATGATAAGGCCTTAATCGAGCATGCCAAAACAAGCAGTGCAGAGGTAAAGAACGTCGACTTTGTTCAGGGTGAAGTTTATCAACTTAGCTTTACAGATAATTCCATTTCTGGCATTAGAATGGAACGCGTTGTACAACATCTGCTGGAAGCACCAAAAATGTTTGCTGAGGTTCACCGTGTTTTGCGTGAAGGTCAACCCTTAGTGATCGTTGAGACGATTTGGAATAGCCTGACGTTTTACAGTAAGCATGTTGACATTGAGGCTAAGATATGCCATTATTTGACCGAAGAAAAAGTCAACAATGGCTGGGCTGGGAATAAATTAACTTCGGACTTATTGTCTCAAGGCTTTAAACAAGTACAATTGCAAACATTCTGTATGGTAGCCCGTTCGAAAGAAGAGGCCAACCGCTATCTTTTCTTAGATAAAATTCTTTTGGAAATGGTCGAAAAAGAGAAGTTAAGTACAGCTGAAATGGAGGAATTTCAAAACACATTGGATCAAGCTGATGAAGCGGGTTGTTTCCTTGTTTCTATGAATTTAGTTATTGCCGAAGCAAAAAAATAGCATATAGTGATGAAATGCTGGCTTAACTTGATCTTCTTATTTATTTTTACGTGCAGTTCAACTTGTTTTGGAGAGGTTATTATCGATAAACCGACACAGCGTGTATTGATCGGATATGGCCTGGAGCGTTATACCGGGAAAGGAGAGCCTAACTTTGCAGATACTTCAGCTTCCTCCTTTCAATCGTTAGAAAGCAAGGTCCCCAATTTGGGCATATCACCCGCTGACATCTGGTTTCGATTACCCGTGACAAACAAGGGCAAAGAAAAGCTTGAACTCTTGCTCGAAATTGCCTACCCTCTCTTGGATGAGGTCGAACTTTTTGTACCGTCATCAAACGGGCATTATAACTCGATCAAGTTGGGCGAGCATCAATCTTTTTCGGCTAGAAAATATAAGGTCCCTAATTATGCATTCGATATCCAATTACCTGGAAATGAGAAGACCATCTTTTTTCTTCGCATAAAAAGTACGGAACAGATTATTCTCCCGATCTATTTAAGTAACGAGCGCAGTTTCTTAAAAGAGATGAATGACGACAGTTTGTTAAGCGGCATCTATATTGGTATTGTCGGTATTATGGCGATATACAATTTATTCCTGTTTTTTTCTGTTCGTGAAAGGGGCTATCTGTACTATGTCCTTTATGTCCTTTGTGCAGGAATAACACAAATGGGTATTAAAGGTTACAGTTTTCAATATTTGTGGCCAAATTGGATTTATTTTGCAACAAAGGGTCCTATTATCTTTGGATGTTTATCAGGCCTATGCGCCCTGCTTTTTGCAGATTCATTTCTTCAATTACCGAAAAATGCTCCTCGGTCAAGACGTGTGATTACTGTTTTTATCATCCTTTTTGTCATTGGCAGCCTTCTTACACTGCTCAACCTGACACAACCAGCGTTCATGGTTATGCAGCTAACAACAGGGGCTGGGTCTTTATTTGTCCTTTACTTATCCTATCGTGTGATGATAAATGGTTATAAACCGGCTAAATATTTTGTTTACGGTTGGACAATTTTATTATTAGGTTCTGTCGTGTTTTTACTG
Organism: Sphingobacterium paramultivorum; assembly: GCF_014109745.1. Lineage (NCBI taxonomy): Bacteria > Pseudomonadati > Bacteroidota > Sphingobacteriia > Sphingobacteriales > Sphingobacteriaceae > Sphingobacterium > Sphingobacterium paramultivorum. The sequence continues at coordinate 5,000,452 of NZ_CP058555.1, read as the reverse complement.
AAAGACTATGGCATCTTAAAATATAACGATTTTACGAGCAATGCTGTACAAATTGCATCTGTTGTGGAGATGGCCTTATTGTCCTTCGGTCTAGCCTATAGTATCAATATTTTAAAAGAAGAAAAAGAAGCATCACAAATCAGGGAATTAGCAATCTCGTTAGAAAACGAGAAGTTAATACGTGAACAAAATATTGTATTGGAACAAAAAGTAGATGAGCGGACACGTGAATTAACAGAATCTAATGAGTCTCTACAAACCACTCTTACTCACTTAAAGGAAACGCAATCTCAACTTGTCGAAGCCGAGAAGATGGCCTCCCTTGGTCAATTGACTGCTGGGGTTGCTCATGAGATCAACAACCCAATCAACTTTGTTACGTCTAATGTCGCTCCGTTAAAACGTGATATTAAGATGATCTGGGAAACGCTGGAGGAAGTAGAGCGTATCGCTTTTAAAGAAGGGATATCCGATACTGAAAAGCAATCTCAGATCAAAAAATTCAAAGATGACCAGGATATCGAATATCTGAAAACAGAGGTAGATTTTCTATTAAAGGGAATGCATGATGGGGCCCATCGGACTGCCGAAATAGTAAAGAGTTTGCGGATCTTCTCGCGAGTAGACGAGGATACATTAAAATTTGCCGATCTAAATGAGGGGCTGGAGTCAACAATGGTTATCCTCAATAGTTTATTAAATAACACGATTGAAGTTGATAAGATCTATGGCGATATGCCAAAGGTCGAATGTCATGCAGGAAAACTTAATCAAGTCTTTTTGAATATCGTGACAAATGCTATTTACGCCGTAAATAAAAAGTTTAATCACGATGTTGGTGGTAAAATATGTATTGAGACCGGAGTTAAGGAGGATAATACAGCTGTGTTTATCAAAATCGCAGACAATGGTATCGGTATTCCAAAAGAAATCCATGAACGGATATTTGAACCATTTTTTACAACGAAAGACGTTGGCGAAGGTACTGGTTTGGGAATGTCCATTGCCTATAATACCATTGCGAAACATCATGGGAAGATTATTGTAGATTCAGAAGTGGGACTGGGCACAAGTTTTACACTCCTCATTCCAATTCAACAAAACAATTAATACCGCTATAAACTGAAAATAGTTCAATTAACTATTATTTTTTCATATCTTTTGTAAGGGAATAAAACCATATAATAAAATTATGCAGAGGGAGCTTGAAATATTATATATCGATGACGAAGTAAACAATTTGGTTAGCTTTAAAGCGAACTTTAGATACGATTACGCTATCCATACAGCATCCAATACGAGTGAGGCCGAAACGATCCTTCATGCTCATCCTGATATCCGTATTATCTTCTGTGACCAACGTATGCCGGATGAGATGGGCATCGATTTTTTGCACCGCATTAAAAAAGATTTTCCAAAACCAATCCGTATTCTTTTAACGGCTTATGCCAATATGGAAACTGTAATTGATGCAGTTAACAAGGGCCATATTTTTAGGTTTGTCCGAAAACCCTGGATGAATGAAGAAATCGTTTCCGCTATAGAAGAAGCAAATAAATTTTATGTTGCAAACTCTATGCTAGAAGTTAAGAATCAAGAGCTGCAAAAAGCTTATGATGAATTAGATAAATTCGCATATAGTGTTAGTCATGATCTTCGTGATCCATTGACAGGGGTTCTTTCTGCGGTGAAACTTGGGTTAGAATTTGACAGCATAGATCGTATTCATGAGTTGTTATCACTAATGGATAGTTCATTGGTCAGCTTAGATGCTTATATTGACAGTCTGCGAGACTATTATCTCTTACGAAGAGGCGAACTTATGTTGTCAGCCATAAATTTCGAAGAGCTCTTTGACAATATACGTCAGTTTTACAGTATGTACACGCAAAATAAAGATGTTGCTTTTGAAATTTCAGTGGATCAAAAAGAGATCTTTAGCGGCGATAAAGCACTTCTAGAACTAATTTTGCATAATCTTCTTTCTAATGCGTTTAAATACCAACGTAAAGGGCAGGAAAACCAGTTCGTCAAACTCTCCGTATTCGTATCAGAACGTAAAGCTAAAATTATTGTGAGTGACAACGGAATAGGCATATCTCCAGAGTATGTTGAAGATATCTTTAAATTATTCTTTAGAGCAAGTGATCAAGCTAAGGGCATGGGATTTGGGCTGTATAATGTTCAGAACGCACTCTTAAAACTACAGGGAAAAATTGAAGTGCAATCACAGCCAAATCAGGGCACAACCTTTACAGTCATCATACCGAGCAAATAAGGCCGCTCACTTTCCGCAATCCTATGCAATTGTAGCGAAGAGTATCAGAAAGCAAACAGACATTTTAAATAAAAGTTGCCTTTCCTAAAATTATAATCTTTTAGGAAAGTAGCTTTTGTCGCAGCAGAAACTCCAACTGATCATTTGAAGTCTCAAGTTGAGAATTCGTCTCCACAATCTTTTGACGCTCAGCATAGACATCATAAGCGCGTTGAATCGTTTGATCGAGCTCCTCTTCACTCCACGGCTTATTGAGGTAATGAAAGATCTTTCCTTTATTGACAGCATCAACGACAGCCGCCATATCTGTATACCCTGTCAAAAGGATACGCATTGGGGCTGCATTGATCTTAATAATCTCCTCCAAAAACTCTACACCGGTCATTTCCGGCATCCGTTGATCAGTAATGATAATATGTATTTGGTTGTTTTTGACAATATCGATTGCATCGGCACCACTAATTGCCGTAAACACTTTATACTTTAGTCGAAATGTCGCTTTAAAAGAAAACAGATTGTTTTCTTCGTCGTCAACGTACAATATCGAAATCTTCTTGTCTTCCATAAGCTTATCGTCTGAAATACAAATTTACGTAATAAATTCGCTGAATTAATAACAGATTAAAGAGTTTTATGTTTTCCTAGCAGAAATAATACGCGATAGCTGATAGAAATATTGGATTAGTTATCCGAAAATTATAGCATCCGACGCCGGAAAAACGATTTAAAGTTAATATCTGCACAACGGTAATAATCCAACTTGCATTAGACACAAAAAAGCCATCTTACATTTGTAAAACGGCTTTTTTGAAAGTGACCCCGCTGAGGCTCGAACTCAGGACCCACAGATTAAGAGTCTGTTGCTCTACCAACTGAGCTACGAAGTCATTCGATAATCCAAATGTAAGGTTCACCGTAGAAAAAGTCAAGTGGAAAAGAATATTTTTTTGACTTTTATGACATTCAAGCGAGATTTTTGGCAGCTGCCCGATAAAAAACAGACCAAAATAAGACAATTAAACTATTTATTCTTTCGCCCTATATTGCCTTGCGTCCCCACCACAGCGATCTTCCCCATAATCATTGGCTTAACTTCCATTTCTATTGGTTTATCCAGTTGCATTTTACTCCCTTTTTTGAATGGAATCACAACAGTTTTATAGCCAAGCATCTGTGCACGGAGCTCTTGATCTACTCGAAACAAAGATTGCGGTACCCAAAGTTGAAAATTTCCATTTTCATCCACTTTCGTACGATAATTTCCTAAGGATACTTCTGTGCCCACCATACTTACATCGTTTCCAGCACAAACAACTTTACCTTTTATGCTTACCTTAGTACTATCATGGCTTCCTTTTAACGCTGAATTATCATTTGTTGATGAGTTGCCCCGACCTTGCTTCTTTATCTGATCATTTTTCGTTTTTGTTTGGACAACGACAACTTCTCCAGTCAGTTTGTTTTGTGCTTGAGCAGTATGAAAACTCAAGGATCCAACCAATAGGAGGCCCGCAGCAATCCCTGTCCACCTTCCTTGCCAAATAGGGTTTTTAGAAAAAGAAATAGTAGCATCCAATTCGCGCATCAACTGATCTTCATAAAATCGGCCACATAACCCCCTACTGGCTTTTTTTATTTGATCCACAATTTCCTGATCATTCATCTGTGAAAAATCAACAACCATCTTCTCACATTGACCACAGAAACGGCCTTGTTCTTGTGGCGTCATCTTACCCCAATCTGCAGAGCAAGATTCTTTTACCTGTAATATAATCTTTTCCATATTGCTTTATATTTTGAGAAGGGATGCAGAAAAATCGCCAATTTCATAATGAAACAGCGCACAAAACAACTAAACACTGATAAACAGGTACTTAAAAAAATAAAACTGCTTAAAATCGTCTATTAACTTCCACTGAGCAAAGGGTGGGACCAAATGAAGTAAATTAACCGAATGAGGCAAATTATACGCTGAAGGGCGATAAATAGCGAAAATCAGAAGGTCGTATTCATAAAAACATGAGACGTTAAAAAAAATAGGCTGTCCAAAAAAAGTTGGACAGCCTATTTACAGTAAGTAATTCTAACAGTTACTTCCCTATTTTATATTGTCAAGAATTTCTTTTATCGCTCTTTCCAACTGCGGATCTTTATTTTCCATCCGATCTTGTACTGTATTTTTTACAAGAATATCGGGGGCAACTCCGGTCTGCTCGAGATCCTGACCATCAAGGGTATAACATCCCCAAGACGGAAGTCGATAGTTTGATCCGTCGACTAAGCCTTTAGCAGAAGTAAAAATAATCCAGCGATAGGTTTCATTACCAATGATTTTCCCCAATTTAAGGGCTTTAAAGCCCGCAGCGGTCATTTCAGCATCGCTCAGCGATTGCTCATTAATCAATAAAACAATAGGCTTGGCAGATGGCGCAAAATTACTTTGTGGCGCACGTTTACCGCCTCGGTATTGCCATTGTAAGTAAGGGCGTTGTGACAGGAATCGTAAAACTTCATCGTGCACATTTCCGCCTGTATTATACCGTAAATCTAAAATAATCCCTTGTTTGTTATTCTCCTGTTCAGCCATGTCGATCAAGAACCTTTGTAATTCAGTATCCGACATGTTTTTCATATGTGAATACGCTATCTTATTGCTACTCAACTGATCAACTCGACTTCGGTTATCTCTAATCCATTGGTCGTAGAGTAGGTCTCTAAACACAGCGCTTGATACCGGGCGAATGTTTGTTTGAATTTCCTTACCATTACGATTCAAGGTCAATTGGATTTCTTCTTCCAGTGAAGGCCAAGTAAAATAACTATCGCGATCTGCCTGCGTATTCAATTTTGTTCCATTAATCGCAATGAGGATATCACCAGCATGAATATCAGCCTCTTTCTTTGCTGCGGGGCCATTCGGAACGATATAGCTAATCTTATAAGGGTTGCTTGTATCATAGATCACACCGATTTCATTCGTTACAAAACCAAACGGCTTACGTTCTTCCTGTCCCATAGAACTGAACCCCAAATGTGACGAATTGAGTTCGCCCAACATATCATTTAAGAGGATACGCAAATCTGTCCTATCGTTGATGCCTGGAAGATATTTCTCATATTTCTTTTTAACAGCGGTCCAATCTACACCATGGAAATTGCTATCGTAGAAATTCTCCTCCAGATTGGCCCATGTCTCATAAAACATCTGATTGAACTCTTTCTCAAGATCCCGATTGAATTTAAAACTCATTGTGACCGCATCAAGCTTATTCAAATCAAGATTATATTTCTGAATTGTTCCTCGACTCAACACAAAGTACTTGCCTGCAGACTCTACAAATTGCCCCATGCCTCCATCTGTGACTTTCTCGCTTTTGGCTGGTGTAAATAACTCATATACGGTACGATATGTACTATATTTTCCTTCATGATTGGAAGCATAGAACAAATAGGATTTATCGCCCTTTTGTATCACCAAAGGATCAGATTGTGTTCCAAATGCTGGACTGACTTGCTCAATTCGGTCACGCAATCCTTCTAAATCCAATTGGACCAAAACAGCTTTCTTGGCTTCGGCTGCTGTTGTTGCGGTTGACTTTACCTTGTCGGCATCATTTTTCTTCTTATCCTTAGTAGCATCTTCCTTCTTAGTTGCACCAGTTTTATTTACTGTCGTATCTTTCTTTTCAGCTGTTACAAATAATTCATCAAACTTTGCGCTACGATAAGGTTGGTCAAAGTTGGTCAATGCCATTCGGAAAATGCTTGAGTTTTGCATACCAGTAGGATAAGAAGGCTTAGTCCTATTACTCGCAAAATAAATGTATTTACCATCAGGAGACCAATATGGTGCTGCTTCTGTAACACCTGTATTTGTCAAATTTGTCGTTTGCTCATTTTTCAGGTTATACACAAAGATATCCTGTTCAAAATTGCGTATAGCCGTGAATAAAAGATAATTTCCATCGGGAGAAAATGAGGGTGAAGAATTTTGAAATGCCCAGATTTCATCTCTAACTACTGTTTGGCTCTTCAAACTTGTCAAATCCAATAGACGAACTTCATCACGTCCGCTGAGATATACCGCTTTTGTTTTATCTGCATTGAATGTAATATCCCGATTATTACGCAGATCTTGTGTCAATTGTTTTACCTCTCCTTTACCGTCTGCTGTGCGTGAAAACCAGTTCTGATATCCATGATACGTTTGACTATAGAGCAATGTTTTACTGTCTTTAAGCCATTTAACTTCCATGATGCGCTCCCCTTGACTTGGCATCTGACGAACAAACTTTCCTTCGATATCCGAAACGAACAATTCCCCACGGGATACAAATGCCATCTTTTTCCCGTCCGGTGAAACGTCAAAATTACTGATGCTACCTGAAATGTTAAACTCTTTCAGCTTTCCCAGAACCTGATTGCGGTTAAGCGCGATGTTGGGCTGTATGGTTTTCTTTGCATTGACATCGTAAATATAAAGCTGGTAGCCTTTTTCAAATGCGATCTTACTACCATCTGCCGCGACAAACGGACGCTTGATAGACTCTGGGAAAGATGTCAATTGGGTTTTCGACTTTCCCGCTATTTGATAGAGATTGTACTCACCATTGCTTTCATCGGACACATAGAAAATATTTCCTTTTTGATCTACTGTCGGCCAAAAATCTTTACCTATATAATCTGTATATTGCTGAAAAGCTTTTGTTTTTGGATTATAGGACTTTATATCCGGATTGAAAGCACCTTTATAACGTTTGCGGTTGGCCGAGCTGTAGCCTTCCCAACTATCATTGAATAATAATTCTCCTGAAGGTGTTGGCACTACATTACTGATATAATTAAAGACATGAGGAAACAACCTTGTTGCCGTTCCGCCATCCAAAGCAACTTGAAAGGCACTCATTCTATTATAACGCGATGACGTAAAATAAAGTGACTTACTATCCCAGCTCCAGCTGTCTACTTCATCCGAAGCATCATGCGATGTAAGCTGCCGTATATCTCCACCAGCCAAAGGCATCACATAGACGTCCATGTTACCATTTTGATTGGCCGAAAACGCTAGCCATTTTCCATCAGGGGAAATTCGTGGATTGATCTCATTTCCTTCCATTCCTGTCAGCCGAACTGCAACACCACCCTGGCTCCCTACTTTCCAAAGGTCACCTTCGTAACTAAAAACCATTTCCTTACCATCGGGACTCAACGTCGGATGGGACAAAAATGTGGGTTGCTGCGCAATAACACAGGTAGTTCCAGCATAAGCTAGTACTGTGCTTAAGATTAGTTTTTTTATCATTTTATCTAGGAGGCTAATAATTGTTTGCCAATACAAAGGTAGAATAGGTATTGAACAAACCAATATGAAATAATGAAGAATTTTATATTTTTATTTCTTCACTATTTCAGCATTTTATCGTAGACCTTTTCCCCTTATTCATAGGTATTTATTTTCTAATGAGCTAGAGGTCCCTAATCGGCCTATTTCTGACTTCAACATCTAATATCTTCTTAAATTGAAACATGCCTGAAAATAGACTGAAACAAATGTGTCTCTTTCCGGTTCTTATACAAGGAATGGTTATGCAAAACATATCATATTGAATAAATATGATTTAGCCAAATTCAAGAAGGACATCGTATTATTTTCTTACCGGAAGATTGAAGTAGAAGATAATTATCAAAATAATCGCATATAATTATCAACAAATCGATGAACAATTTAAAAATAGGCATATTTCTGTATCCCTATTGCAACCTAAAAGTTGCAACCTAAAAGTTTAAGTATTTTTTGAATCATTATATTTTTTAATGGGATACTTATCCTTAACTTTGCACCCTCAAATCAGAAACTATGGACGCAACGTTAACTCACTCAGAAGAAGATCTTTATAACAAACGAAATCGCATAAGAATCGCGGTATCACTTTTCTTTTTTTGCCAAGGGATCGCGTTTGCATCTTGGGCAAGTCGAATTCCCGTTATTAAAGCTCATCTCCATTTAAGTGAGGGGCAATTGGGTACAATTTTATTAATGCTTCCTGTTGGGCAGCTTGCAACAATGGCTCTCTCAGGAAAGCTGGTCACAAAATATGGCAGTGCAAGTGTTTTGCGTATTGTGCCCATCGCTTATACCTTGGTCCTGTGCTCCATCCCCTTTGCACAGAATGCCTGGCAGTTGGGGGGCATATTATTTCTGTTTGGTGTCACCGGCAATATGTGTAATATTTCCGTTAACACGCAAGGCGTTGCAACTGAACAGATTTTCAAAAAATCAATAATGACTTCTTTTCATGGAGCCTGGAGCATCGCTGGCTTCACAGGTGCACTAGTCGGCTTGTTAACGATGAATTTGGGTCTGAACACCTTTTACCATTTTTTAATCATATTAGTCATTGTCGCAGCGAATACACTAATCAACCAAAAGTATTTGGTTCCGGGCAAATCTCCTCAAAAGGAAAAGCGTAGTTTTTTCTCTAAACCGGAAGGTGGCCTACTTCAACTCGGCATTATCGGCTTTTTCAGCATGGCAACAGAGGGTGCTATGTTTGACTGGAGTGGGGTCTATTTCAAGGAGATCGTTCAAGCTCCCGAAAAATTTGTTGTCGTTGGCTACGCTTCTTTTATGATTATGATGGCCACTGGGCGCTTTGTTGGTGATGCTGTCATTCGCAAATTAGGTAGAAAAAGAACCCTGCAATACAGTGGTCTGCTGATGTTCGTCGGAATGATGACATCGGTTATTTTTCCTGAATTTATCATCTGCACCCTCGCTTTTATGTTAGTAGGTATAGGCGTGGCCTGCAACGTCCCTTCCATTTACAGCATTGCTGGGCAGAACAAAAATGTACCATCTGGAGTAGCCTTAGCCATGGTTTCAAGCATCAGTTACCTGGGTTTTTTAATGGGACCGCCTTTAATTGGATATATTGCTGAAGCTTTTAGCCTACGCTATTCTTACGGTGTTTTTGCCTGTTTCGGCCTATTGATGTTTATGATGGTTGGACGATTATCTTTATTTAAAGAAACACGCCCGGCCTAATCTATCAAAGCACATGTTTACCGAATTTGCACTTTAGATTTTGACCTGAAGAAATCTCAGGCTAAATGACATACGTTTACTTCTTAAAACATAAGGCATTGCCAATAGATAAAAACAAGCCGTACCTGTCCCTAAGATGGAGCCAAACCATACATCTTCCACAAAATGCTGGCCCAAATACACCCGAGAGTAACCCGTTAATACAGCGAGAACAAATAAAATTATCCCAAAAGCCCTATTTTTTGAGATAATGGCTAACGTAGCCGCCATTGCAAAGGCCGAAGTTGTATGTCCAGAAGGAAAGGAGTTAAAGTGCGCTACACGCAACCAAGAAACAACATGGAATGTTGGGTCTCCATGAAATACCGTTGCCGGTCTATCGGCATCGAAAAGGTTTTTCAGTACACAACAGATCAGCCCTGAAAAGATATAAGTCCCGAGGATAGCTCGAGCAAAATTCCACTGCTGTGTACAGGAGTAAGCAATAAATACACCTATAACAAAAAGACCATCTCCAAAATAGGTCTGTATTGTAAAAAGAATATCGGCCCAAAATGCATGACGTGTATTCACAAAATGGAATGAATCTCCCTTCGGAATAAATACAACTATAGCTGTCATTAAGGCCATCCAAATGGCAAAGCAAACAAAAAAAGCAGGATTAGCTGCATATACCTTTCTAAATTGGTACAATAAAAATTTTCCCATTCAATGTATGTTACAGAATTACAGGCCAAAAGTAAAATTGCTGTATGTGTAAATAATGATCCGAAAATAAACATTCTATTAAAAATTTACAATTCTATTACGTATTTATTTTGATAAGAAAAGAAAAACTATTAGGCACTAAACAAAAAAAGCGATGGAAATCCATCGCTTTTCTCAGTAGCCCCGAGCAGAATCGAACTGCTATCAAATGTTTAGGAAACATCTATTCTATCCGTTGAACTACGGGGCCTTTTCAGAAGCCAAACTTAGGTTTATTTTATATATAAGTCAATAGCTAGTCTAAAATCCTGTTATATTTTTTTTAAAAAAGAGAGGTAGCCCCTATATAGACTAGTTTTACTAAGCGATTAACATCCACAATAGCCAAAATCAATATTAAATCGGTTTCATCTACTATGAAATAGTCTAGATCAAACGCAAATTTAGAACCTGTAAGATAAACTGGATTTAGAAAATGAAAAATGGTGGAGGGAGAAGGATTCGAACCTTCGAAGCCGAAGCAACGGATTTACAGTCCGTCCCATTTGACCGCTCTGGAACCCCTCCAGCATTGTGTTGTTCTAGAATTGAACGTCGCAAAAGTAGCTTTTGATTTGCAAAACTGCAATTATTTTAGGGCATAAATTTGTAACTACCCCAGTATTAATTCATTTATTTTCAAGAAACATTCAAATGGTCTGTTCTTCGCCAGATCAAGTTATCATTATTATAATAAAAACTTATTGTTATAATCTAGTCATAATAGATTTTGACGATAGTGTATTGGTAAAATCAATTCGCTTTTTGCATCGAGTTGCTGTATCTTTGTATCAACAAAAAAAAGAAAGATATATTATGAGTTTCACAGGTAAAAGTTTTCCAAGCATTACAGTAGATGCAATTGATTATTTAGGCGACAATTTACAAATCAACATTTTTGAAAAAGCAGTTAAAGAAGGTAAAAAAGTGCTTTTGTTTTGGTATCCAAAAGATTTCACATTCGTATGTCCTACTGAATTACACGCTTTCCAAGAAGCAGCTGCTGAGTTTGAAAAACGCAATACAGTCTTAATCGGCGCTTCTTGCGATACAAATGAAGTACACTTTGCATGGTTAAACACAGCAAAAGATAATGGTGGAATTGAAGGTGTTGAATATCCTCTTTTGGCAGACACTAACCGCAACTTATCAAGTATATTGGGAATCTTAGATGTTCAAGAAGTTGAACACCCTGAATACGGAACATTGGCACAAGGTTCTGCAGTTACTTATAGAGCAACTTACTTGATCGATGAAACTGGCCGTGTATTCCATGAATCAGTAAACGACATGCCTTTGGGCCGTAACGTTAAAGAATACTTACGCTTGATCGACGCTTACGCTCACGTACAGAAATTTGGCGAAGTGTGTCCTGCAAACTGGGAAGAAGGTAAAGATGCCATGAACGCAGATAGAAAAGGTGTAGCTGATTATTTAGCTAAACACTAACAATACAAGACCACAGCGTCTTATCAGCAGGAGCTTTTCCCAGCTCCTGTTGATTTCTCCAACAATCACCTTAATAATAAAATCATGTTACAAGAATTAGAAAACGATAATTTACAAGAAATTGTAAACAATAACGATATTGTTATGGTTCAGTACTCCGCCACCTGGTGTGGTAACTGCAAAATCATGAAACCAAAATTCAAAAAATTGGCTGGCGAAAATGATAGTGTACCTTTTGTTATTGCTGATGCAGAAAAGTTCCCTGAATCCCGCAAACTAGCAAATGTCAATAACCTACCCACTTTTGCCGCTTTTAAAAATGGTAAATTAGTCAATCAGGTACAAACAAATAAGTTAGACGCATTAGTAGAATTATTCAATGAAACTACCAGTAATTAAGCATTTGACAGAGTTCATCGAGCAGAATGATGTAGATTATGTCTTGGAAACAATCGAGACACTGGAAGCATTAACCGAGGCTCCTTTGAAAGATGAAGAACTTGACGTTCTTGGTGAATTGATTTCAAACCTATACGGAGCTGTAGAGGTTGATAAATTGATTAAAGAAGGCAACTCAAAAAAAGACGCGTTAAATATGTTTATGAAGCGTGTTCTAGGTGCGATTGATAAATAGTCTTTGCCCAAAAAAGCATTCTTGTGAAACTTTCTTTAAAGGTTGTTCCTGTCATTTTTGAGCATTTGAAGCATAGAAACTAACATCAATTGAAATTTTTCAAACAAATATGCAATTAGATTTAGACCAATCCAGATTTTTTTGAAGGTAGCAGAGAATCTATCTTATCCTAAATATCGTTGTATTGCAGCATCTTAAATGTATGGCGCCTATATATTATAAGTTTTCCAAAAGCTAAAATGTTGACAAAATTTAGCAATGTGGAAAACTAATTAAAGTAATCTGACAGAACTAAATATTTTCTACATATATTTACTATGTTAAAGGTTGCCACTTGGAGCGAAGCGACAAAATAACTATTCTCTAAAAATTCGTTTCAGGAAAAAATATTTTAATTGTTAAACGGAAATTCCAACTTGATTGGGATTTCCGTTTTTTATTTATGCCTATATTTTACCTTTCAGCGATCGATCCCCTTACTTCGTCGCTAAAACTAAATTTTTCTTATTGACCTAAGTTTATTCAGCATGATATCCATAAGTCAAAGCAATAAACCAACGTCACAAACGGACTACTTAAAGACTTTCAATAAAATTACAATCTCCAACAATCCGTTGTTCACCAAAATCTTTATCTTTAAACATGCGAAGACCTTTTCTCTCTGTTATCATTATTTTGGCTGGTATCTTGTCAACTTCAATCGTTAAAGCACAGAATCCACAGTGGAACGCTGCTGAAATTAAACTTAATCTAGAAAAACTGAACGTACTGGGGTCGGTACTCTATTTTGCAGCACACCCCGATGATGAAAACACCCGGCTAATCGCTTGGCTAGCTCAGGAAGAAAAATATAAAACAGGTTATTTATCCCTAACTCGAGGTGACGGCGGACAAAACCTCATCGGAACAGAACAAGGTATTGAACTTGGATTAATTCGAACGCAGGAATTACTGGCTGCTCGAAAAATCGATAAGGGCGAACAATTTTTTTCCTCAGCATATGATTTTGGATTCTCAAAGACTCCAGAAGAAACTTTCGAATTCTGGGATAAACAGCGTGTTCTTAGCGAAGCCGTATGGATTATCCGCAAATTTAGGCCCGATGTCATCATCACACGTTTTCCTCCCGATCCAAGGGGTGGACATGGTCATCATCAAGCTTCCGCCATTCTAGCACATGAAGCCTTTAAAGCTGCTGCTGATCCGAATCAATTTCCAGAGCAACTTCAATTTGTACGCCCCTGGAAAGCTAAACGCTTGCTTTGGAATACAGCTAATTTCGGAGGTCAAAACAATACACGTGAAGATCAGTTAAAAATAGATATCGGGGATTACAATTCTCTTCTAGGAGCCTCTTATGGGGAAATTGCCGCACACAGCCGTTCATCACACAAAAGCCAAGGCTTTGGTTCGGCAAGCCAACGCGGCTCATCAATCGAATACTTTGAATATGTAGACGGTGTCCCTGCAAAAAATACACTCTTGGACGGTGTTGACACCTCATGGAAAAGAATTCAAAACGGCAGTAAAGTTCAGTCCTTGATTGATCACATCAATCAAACATATCAAATTGATAAGCCCGAATTGATCATTGCTGAATTGATCCAACTGTACAAAGCACTGGATCAAATTGATGATGAATACTGGAAAACTGAAAAGAAAAAAGAGGTTGAAAAACTAATTCTTGCCTGTGGTGGAATTTGGGTCGAAAGTATCGCTAAAAATCCATCTTATGCCTTGAATGATCAGATCAAAGTGGAACATTCCATTATTGTTCGGCGTCCAAATGTAACTGTTGATCTGACCCAAATAAATGGAAACAGCATTCATGAAACACTAAAAATAAACAAGTTACAAAGAGACTCTGTTCTTATACATGCCGACAGGACGACACAACCCTACTGGTTGATTGAACCACATGGAAAAGGTAAATTTAATGTCAGTGATTTTAACCTGACGGGCTATCCAGAAAATCCCTACGCTCCAGAGGTATCATTTCAACTCCGGATCAATGGTGAAAATATCACACTCAGTCAACCCATAAAATATAAATATACCGATCCTGTTCGTGGCGAAATCTACGACCCCATTGTGATCGTCCCAGAGTTGACGGCAAAATGTTCCAGCCCTTTGGCACTTACACAAAATGCCCACACTGTCAAAGTGAATCTGACTTTTCAGAAAAACGGACAAGCAAACACAACCACGTTTAACGTCAGACCTAATGTACCTAAAGGCTGGGAAGTTTCACCGGCATCTTTTGACCTATCTTTTGACAAAGGCGAACGTACAATTTCCAAAGAGATCAGCATAAAACCATCAGATGCTTCAAAATCTTCCATTGATACCCTGGGGTTCCTCTTAGCAAACAAAGAGCACTTAAAAGAGATAAAATCCATCGATTACAATCATATACCTAATATTGTTTATTTTCCAGATGTTGCTATAAAAATGAGCAATGTCAACCTGATCAACGCGGTAAAAAAAGTGGCATACATCCATGGGGCAGGGGATCTAATTCCGGAGTCGCTGGCGGCCATTGGTATTAAAGTTGATGTATTAAGTAACGAACAGGCATTAAAAGCAGATCTCTCTAGCTACGATGCTGTAATCTTGGGTGTACGAATATTCAACGTCAACAAGCAAATTGCGCAGCTCCAAAACAGACTATTTGCGTATGTCAACATGGGCGGAACAGTCCTAGAACAATACAATGTAAACAATGGACTGATCTCAAAAAACTTTGGTCCTTTTCCTTTTAGCATCGGCAGAAGCCGTGTAACAGACGAACTTGCAACAGTACACTTCGATAAAAATGATCCGATTTTCAATTACCCGAACAAAATCAGCGAAGCTGACTTCGAACATTGGGTACAGGAGCGAGGGCTCTACTTTTCGGAAGATATTGATAAAAAGTACCGCACTCCGATCACGATGCAAGATCCCGGCGAACCGTTACATAATGGCTCATTACTCATTGCTCAATATGGAAAAGGTAAATTTGTTTATACATCTTTGTCTTTTTTCAGACAATTGCCTGCCGGAATTCCCGGAGCTTACAGATTATTCGTAAATTTGTTATCAAAATCAAAATAATATAATAATGGAAAATCAGATTGACAACAGCTGCACAACAATTGATGCTGGCAAAGCAAAAGGAATCATTCTTTTAGTTGCTGTAGTATTTGGTGCATTAATTGGATTCACTGCAAACGAGACATTTCTAAGCATCTTCGGTGGTGCTATTGTCGGATTGATTATCGCTGCTATTTTTAATAGTGTTATCTATCCTCAAAAGCCTTCAGATAGATAAGAAAGATGAATAGCTGGAAGCGTTTCTACTGGTTGGTCGTTATCTGGCTATTCGTATTCATCCTTTTTCTGTACATTTTCACGAACCACTATTCATGAGTACAGCAGATTGGATCGTGTTATTTCTGACACTCTTAGTTATTGTCATATATGGCGTTTATAAGAGTAGAGGTATAAAAAATATTGATGGATATCTTCTAGGTAATCGTTCTTTACCCTGGTATCACGTCGGATTATCGGTAATGGCGACGCAAGCGAGCGCCATTACTTTCTTATCTGCCCCCGGCTTAGCTTATTCCTCAGGAATGAGTTTTGTCCAATTCTACTTTGGTCTTCCGTTGGCCATGATTGTGCTCTGCATTACATTTGTTCCTATTTTTCATAAGCTAAAAGTATTTACAGCCTACGAATTTCTAGAAAAACGGTTTGATGTCAAAACCAGAGGGCTCACCGCCATTCTTTTTTTGATACAGCGAGGGATATCAACGGGTATTACCATCTTTGCACCGGCTTTAATTATATCGACCATCCTTCATATTGATCTAACATGGACCACATTGGCCATAGGAAGTTTTGTTGTTATCTATACGACCTATGGAGGAACCAAAGCTGTGTCTCATACACAGTTGCTTCAAATGAGCATTATCTTTGGATCATTACTCGTAGCAGGTATATTAGTTATCCATCTGCTGCCAGAGTCTATTGGATTATCGAAAGCACTTCATATTGCAGGAAAATCAGGAAAAACCAATGCATTGGATTTTACTTTTGACCTCAATAATAACTATACACTTTGGACAGGACTAATCGGTGGTTTTTTCCTACAGCTTTCCTACTTCGGGACCGACCAAAGTCAAGTAGGTCGTTATTTGACAGGGGCTTCGATCAAAGAAAGTCGCATGGGATTAATTATGAATGGTCTATTGAAAATCCCCATGCAATTTGCTATCCTGTTGATTGGAGTTCTGGTATTTGCCTATTATCAATTCCATCAGCCGCCCATTTTTTTCAATCAAGTCGAGATCAAGAAGCTCAAAGAAAGCAAATATGCTCCTGACTACCAGATTCTCGAGCAAAAGCATAGCGAGCTATTTAAAACACGTGAATCTGTTGTTCAGCAGCTTAATACAGCATTGGATCACGACGATGAAAAAAGAATTGCTGATTATCGATCCTCACTCGGTCAACTTAATGCAAAAATGCAAGCGGTAAAAGAAGGGACTTTGGACTTAATCAAAAAGAACAACCCAATAGCGGAAACGAATGACAATAATTATGTCTTTCTTTCTTTTGTGACAAGCGTCTTTCCAAAGGGCCTAATTGGGCTACTCATAGCGGTCATTTTTCTCGCATCCATGGGGTCTACGGCAAGTGCTATTAACTCATTGGCCTCAACAACGACCATTGATATCTACAAAAGATTTATTAATCCTAACTCATCTGAAAAACAAGACCTTTTGTGGTCGCGTTTATTTACGTTGATCTGGGGTACATTTACTGTTATTGTTGCTTTGTATGCGAACAGATTGGGTAATCTCCTCGAAGCGGTCAATATCTTGGGTTCACTATTCTATGGTACTATCCTAGGAATTTTTATCGTCGCCTTCTACATGAAGAAAATCCAAGGCAAAGCTGTTTTTTTTGCAGCCATTCTTTCCGAAATTATAGTAATAGCAGTATGGTCGATGAATAAGATTCCTTTTCTCTGGCTAAATCTTATTGGCTGCCTTGCTGTCATGCTAATCGCCTATATCCTACAACCGGGGATGAAAGTGCTTCGTCCTATAAAGGACAAAAGGGATCTTGAATAAAATAAAAAAGCCTGATTAATCAGGCTCAGTATTTTTTATAGATATTGTACAATACACTCTTATCATATATGGTCAATTCGGGGGTTGTATCCCGAACGACAAACTTTCGTTTAAAGGCAACGATAGCGGCTTTTAGATTGGAGGTGTCATAACCAATAATTTTAAGCGCATCTATCGCATTAAAGCTGTCAGGAGGGGCCACAAGCTGACCTTCATCATACCATATTCCAAAACCTCGTTCTGCAAGCTTTTTCCACGGGAAAAAAACGCTTGGATCATTCTTGCGTGATGGTGCAATATCGGCATGGCCAATAAAATTATTTGTTGGGATTAAATAACGCGATTTCAAGGTATCAAGCACTGTCATCAATGAATTAATTTGTGCCTCAGGAAAAGGTTCCCTACCATTGTTATCCAACTCTATACCAATAGAACAGGAGTTCATGTCGACAATAGAACCCCATTTTGCCACCCCCGCATGCCAAGACCGAACATAATCGTTCAACATTTGTATAATCTCGCCATTCCGGCCAATGACATAATGTGAACTCACTTTAGTTCTTGGAATCTGAAAGGTTTTGATTGTCTGCCCAATACTATCTTGTGCTGTATGATGAATAATGACATAGTTAGGTTTACGAACATCATAATGTATGGCTTCCTCTTGGCGCCAATAAGGATGGTTTCCAGACTTCTGTAAAAAAACAACCTTTCTTTCCTCCGGTGTCAATAAATTGGTATCTGGCTTAGCTTCGACCTTTTCTTCCACAACCAATGCAGAAGCAAATGACGCAACTAGCGGTTTTGCAACCACCGGCTGTATCTTCGACTTGCAGCTTGCCAAAGACAGCAATGAACAAAGCAATATCCCTATTGACACAGGCCTAAACATTATTTTGGTAAACTATAGACTATACCCATCGCCAACGACTGGCTTAATTGTACTCTTGAAATGACATCTGGATCATAGATCATGATACCATTTAAGTTCACATTGATGACTCTCGTAACTTTTGCCGTTACAGTTACATCCAAACGGTGCGTAGGGTTGGAAAGTTTCTCGTAGTCAGCAAAAAGGTTATAACGAGCCTTTACATTCAGTTTATCTGTGAAGTTTTTGTCTAGGTTACCCGTTAGCTGAAAAGCCAGTGCATTGGCAAAAGAGCGGTCTTCCTTTACACCAAATCGTTCACCAGTACCCGCACTTGGATTGTTAGGATCTCTATAATATCCATATTTCTCAAAGAAACCTTCTCCAGAACGTGGCTTAACACGCTCATCCAAGATAAAAGTTTGACGTGCAGTACCCGTACCAAAACGCAAGGAAAATTCGTTACTAGGCTTATACTCAAGACCGAAAGATTCTGTCAGATAAGCTGGTGCCATAAAAGCATTCTCAATATAGTCTATTGTATCTCTGCCGTTAACCGTTTTATACTTATAACCCGCATCAAATTGCGACTCAAATGTCACCGACGTAAACAATGCCCAATTGGCAGACAATTTATAAGAAAGCTTATTATCCCAAAATATACGGTCATTATTCTTCTTCGCAATATTATTCGTATTCTTTATCTTTCCATAACGTAAATCAACTTCGGTTACAAAATTGAAATTGTCCTTCGTATAATCCGATTTATGATTAGCATTCAATCCTACAGCAATAGAACCAACACCACCACCTTTCCAATTATCATTAAATGACGCCTGGTTTAAATTGATCCCGAATTTTGTCCAATGTTTCCAATAGTCTACCTCTAAGTTTAATTTTGGAACTATAGGACGAATCGTTTTAATATTTAATGGTTGCTCTTTCTGTACAGAAATTACGGTATCTGGTTTTGCTCGAAGATCTTTCAGATCCTGTGCTTTTAAGCTGGTAATAGAAAGGCAAAGCATAGCCATGCCGACAAAATTGAATAACTTCATTCTGAAAACGTCTATTTTTTGTTTACGGTACTAATTTATAATTAATTGTTGGAAAAGGCTCAATAAAATATTGCGAAGGGTTCAATTGATACCGTGAATAACAATCTTTGATATAATTCACCAGTTCATAATCACTCGCTGAGAGAATAAAGAAATAGGAGGGTCTAAATATCCTTCTAAATCGTTCAGCTTCTTCGCTATTTAATCCTGTAATCTTACTAATAAGCTCTTTCGTAAATTTGTAATCGATCACATTTTCCTTATAATCGTTTTCAATGGTTTTAGTTAGTCGACGTGCTCTTTTAGCCTCCTTGCTAAATAAACTATAGATTGAATTAATGCTTAATCCAGCACCATTTGGGCCAACAGAAAATACGTCACCATAACCCGCAAGACGATATGCTTTCTCATAATCCTCTTTTGCTTTTTTCAGAATTTCTTCTGGGGTCTTGCGTGCAAAAACCTGAACCTCATCAATATAAAACGATTCCCGTACCAAATGAAACAGCAACAATCCACGGTTATCCACCTGAAGAGTATCCGAAAAATAGCCTTTACATATCGCAACAATATGATCTCCTAGCTGTGCATTAAAGACAAATTCTCCTTTGATAGTATTATAATTGACCTCTCCAGTACGTAAGTTGGCCAGCTTTACATTTCCAATACGTTGTTTGGTATTTTTATCAAAAACGATACCCTCTACTTTTTTATCTTGGCAAAAAAGTGGAGAAGTAAAGCCCACAAGGGCAATAAGTAGAAAAATATATCGCAATAGTATCACTTTCGTAAAACTACTATATCGCTGTACAAAAGCGAAATATTTAACATCTTTTAAAGCGTAACTATTTAGATATAACCAATAATTGGCCTAAAGATAACGCATCATCGGTAAGACCGTTTAGGGATTTGATCTGATCAACGGATACATTGTACAGCTTACTGAGCGAATATAACGTATCCTGAGCTTTAACTTCATGAATACGCATAGCGACAGGGCTCTTGATTTCTTCTGTTTTTACTACGGTAGGAGGTGTTTCTTGTACATTTTGTACGATCTCAACCTGTACGGTCTCTTCTCGTACAACTTTTTCACGCCGTGATTCAACGCGATCATATTGATCAAGATGGTATCTTTCGATCATTTCGATCAACAATTCAGGATAACGTGGATTTGTGGCGTACCCTGCTGCTTTCAAGCCTTTAGCCCAACCTTTATAGTCATTCTTATCCAACTTAAAGAGTGCCGCATATCGCGGTCGTAACAGAAACTCTGAGTGATCCCGAAAAGATTGTTCGGGATTTTCATAAACACGAAAGCAATCATTAATATTATCATCAGGACGAGTCACGGATTTTCCTTTCCAAACTCCACCGCATTTAATACCGAAATGATTATTAGCCTCACGTGCTAAATAGCTATTACCATTACCGGATTCCAGTAAAGCCTGAGCAAGTTTAATGCTCGCAGGGATACCATATTTATTCATTTCTGCAACGGCCACATCTTTGTAATGAGCAATATAGTCGTTGCCAGCCATGGTCGGTCGCCCCACAGAAGAGGATGAAGAAGTTTTTGAATTGGAGCCAGATTTAGAAGAGGATATTGTGCCTCTCCGGCTTGAACATGATGTAATAAACATCATGAATACAAACATGCCATAAAAAAACTTCTTCATGCAATAATGTCGCGCTTATTTTTTTGTTGACGAGAATCTATTTTGCTTAGCATCATTATCAAACATATCTAAGTGATATTGTTTAATAGTAGCGAGTACTTTTGCTGTCCAACCTTTACTCGTGGAGTAACCCGAACGAGCAATCGCTTTTACCCAAGCTTCGTATTTTTCACCAGGATGTTTTTCAAAAAGACTCTGAGTAGTCTTTTTTCTTTTTACTATTCCTACAAAATCATCATACGAGTCCATTACAGACCGATAACCTTTGTAAGCTGACCGAATAACGGTACTGTTGTTTTTTCCTTTGACACCAAAATGGTTATTCAAATTTTTTGCTACCCTGCTACCACCATTTCCGCTTTCATGCATAGCGATGGCTAAGATAACCGATGCTGGAACACCGTGTTCCTCCATCATTTCTTTTGCTATTGGACTGTACTTATCGACATATGCCGCATTACTTTGAGCCGAAACTTTTGTTAATCCAAAAGTTCCCAAAGCTAGTAACAGTACAAAGCTTTTTAATTGTTTTAAATTCATGAAGAATGTTTTAGTTCACAAATTACTTCTTGCGTAAGGCAAAAAGTCCGTCTCGAATCGGTAATATTACCTTTTCTACGCGCTTGTCCTGAGCTAAACGTGCATTCAAATCAATGATCTGCTTTGTTTGGTTGTCTGGTTTTGAATCTAACACCTTACCTTTCCATAAGACATTGTCAATCAAAATAAGTCCCCCAGACGGAACTTGATTTATTATCGTTTCGAAATAATATAAATTTCTCTTTTTGTCCGCGTCGATAAATACCAAATCAAATGTTTCATCTAATGTAGGTAGTATTACCGCTGCATCTCCAATATGATAGCTGATTTTATCAGCAAATGCCGATTCATCAAAATACCTCTGGACGCGTTCTTGTTGCTCTGCATTGATATCGATAGTATGTAATATCCCATCTTCCTGCAGCCCCTCTGCGAGACATAATGTTGCATATCCCGTAAACGTTCCTATCTCCAAGATACGTTTCGGAGCAACCAATTTACTCAATAAAGAAAGAACTCTTCCCTGGTAGTGTCCAGATAACATATGGGGCATTGTTTCCTTCAAATATGTCTCCCGATTTACCCTTTTCAGTAACGAATTTTCTTCGTCTGTAGTATGTTCCAAATAGGACTCTAAATCGTCGGCAACAATTTCCATAACCACAAAGGTACCAAAAAACATTTTTATGATAAAAACTTTTTTTTACAAAAACCTGAATACCAGTAAAATACAATTATCCTTTTGTAAAGAGCTTTTTTCGGGAATCGCGTCAGATGCATAAAAAAGCCATATTGCCATTTTTTGATTTTCTATTTTGTTTCCAAATTTCATCAAAAAAATGCCCCCCTAAAAGACGATCTTTTAGGGGGGCATTTTTTATTATTAAACAACAAATATACTAAGCAAGATCAGCAGTGATCAAGCGTAGAAATTCGGATCTTGTGACATCATTTTGGAATGCTCCCGTAAATGCAGAGGTAGTCGTTACAGAATTCTGTTTCTGAACACCACGCATCGCCATACACATGTGTTTGCATTCCATAACCACAGCTACTCCACGAGCGCCCAAAGTTTCTTGAATACAATCTCTGATCTCATTGGTGAGACGTTCCTGAACCTGCAGACGACGCGCAAAAATATCAACGACACGTGGTATCTTGCTTAAACCTACAATATGGCCATTTGGAATATACGCGATATGGGCTTTGCCAAAGAAAGGTAACATATGGTGCTCACAAAGAGAATATACTTCAATATCCTTAACGACGACCATTTGACTGTAGTCTTCCTCAAACATAGCACCACGTAATACCTCCGCAGCATCGATATCATAGCCATGTGTCAAAAATTGCAATGCCTTTGCAACACGTTCTGGTGTTTTCACTAAACCTTCGCGTTTTGGATCTTCCCCCAGACATTCTAATATATCTGTATAATGAGCAGCGATGCGATCTACCTTTTCAGTATTGTATTTGTCGATCTTAATATATCCATCCAACTCTTCGTTGTCAAATGAGTGTTGACTCATAGTTTCTACTATTTAAATGTATTAAAGATTAATCGCCAAAATATTCGACGTAATTATTTTCTGTTTCATGCAAACGGACACTATGCAAGATCACACCCTGTTCATCAAACAGCGGTTTTAAGATCTTAAATATTTCGATTGCGATATTCTCCGTAGAAGCCATGACTCCTTTCATAAAATCAACATCTAAATTGAAATTACGGTGATCGACTTTGTCAATGATACTACGATTGATTATTTCTTTCATGATCTTTAAATCTATCAAAAAACCAGTCTCGGGATTGACTTTTCCTTTCACTGTTACATAAAGATCATAATTATGTCCATGCCAATTTGGATTGGAGCAAAGACCAAATACCTGTTCATTCTGCTCCTTACTCCAGTCTTCACGATAGAGCTTGTGCGCAGCACAGAAACGTTCACGACGAGTTATAAATATCATAATAATACAAAGATAAGGCTTTAAGTGCAATTAAAGCATCTCAATTTAAGGAATGCCGTCAGAATATAGTAATATAATGAAGTGCTTTCTCTTTTGTTGAACAAACAGGCAAAAATCTAAGCACTTTATCCTTACTTACAACCCGCTTTCAAGAATGATTTGATATAAAATTTTGTAGCGGAGTGTAAATACTCCCAGTTTAAAAAGAACTACAACGAATGCTGATTTTTTAAGGCCAATTTTCTTTTATCTTTAGTTAGGTTTTACTTAGGTTTTAGTTAGGTTTAGTTTAGGTTTTATATAGGTTTTACCTAAAGTAAGCCTAACTAAAACCTAAACTAAAAATATATAAAATCTAAACTAATTTAAGATGTTATATTAATCTATTAGTATTGTTTACAATAGCATCAGGGCGAAAACTATACAGTTCGTACAGCATTATAAAAGAGAAGGTCGTAGCAAAAAAGCAGTTGGCCTTATTGACATCAAGCTCGCGTTTCTAAGCAGGACGCATTGCAAGAACGATGTTTTTATACTAAAAAGAGTTCTACTTGCAAGATAATGTGTAATTTTCAATCAAAAACGAGCTTGTCATGCAAATATTAATTATTGCGGCTACTTCATTTGAATTACAGCCTTTTCTGGAAGTGGTATCAAATTACGATCAATGCGATACCTTAGTAACTGGTGTAGGCATGGTCGCCACAGCCTTTGAGCTGGGAAGAATGCTACACGAAAAAAATTATGATCTCCTCATTAATGTCGGGATAGGAGGATGTTTGGATCGTACGATTGAAATAGGCTCGGTTATTCAAGTCGTTTCGGAATCATTTGTTGAACTAGGCGCGGAAGACGGTCATAATTTTATTCCAATAGATCAATTGGGCTATGGAAGGTCTACATTTAACTCATGTTTACTGAATGACAAGGAGCTTAGGCTTCCTTTTCTAAAACAGGGGGAAGGAATTACCGTAAACAAAGTCCATGGTAGAACAGAAAGTATCGAAAAAATTAAAAAACTGCATCCTAATAGCCTTGTTGAAAGTATGGAAGGAGCTGCTGTTTTCTATGCCGCCGATAAAATGACAATTCCCGTGATTGAGATTCGTGGTATTTCAAATTACGTGGAAAGAAGGAACCGTGCCACGTGGAACATTCCGTTAGCGATAATGAATAGTAATAAGGCACTTATAAAGACATTGGAATATCTGAACAACTTATATTCAAAAATTTAATACAAAAGTCATTTACTTATTAAAAAATGACATAAAACTATAGAATTAGCGGGTTCAAATCTTCAAAATATCAATTTTAAATAGTAGATTTGTAATCTAAAAATTGACACTATTTTACAACTGATGAGAGAAATACAATTCAGAGAAGCACTTCGTGAAGCAATGAACGAAGAAATGCGTAAAGACGACAAAATATTTTTATTAGGAGAAGAAGTTGCTGAGTATAACGGAGCTTACAAAGTGAGTCAGGGTATGCTTGATGAATTCGGTGCAAAACGTATCATTGATACACCTATTGCTGAACTTGGTTTTGCAGGTATCGCAGTTGGAGCTGCAATGAATGGTTTAAAACCGATTGTTGAGTTCATGACATTCAACTTTTCACTTGTTGCTATTGATCAAGTAATCAATGCGGCAGCTAAAATCCACTCGATGAGTGGTGGACAGTTCTCTATTCCAATGGTCTTCCGTGGTCCAACTGGAAATGCTGGTCAGCTTGCAGCACAACACTCTCAAAACTTCGAAAACTGGTTTGCAAATACACCAGGTTTAAAAGTTGTGGTTCCTTCTAACCCATATGAAGCTAAAGGTTTATTGAAATCAGCTATTATCGATCCAGATCCTGTTATCTTCATGGAATCTGAGGTAATGTATGGTGATAAAGGACAAGTTCCTGAAGAAGAATATTACTTGGAAATCGGAAAAGCTAATATTATCCAAGAAGGTACAGATGTAACTGTTGTATCTTTTGGTAAAATGCTTCCTCGCGTTGTCATTCCTGCAGTTGAAGAATTGAAAAAAGAAGGTATCAGCGTTGAATTAATTGACTTGCGTTCGGTACGTCCTATCGATTACCCTACAATCATCGCGTCTGTTAAGAAAACAAACCGTTTGGTAATCGTGGAAGAAGCATGGCCATTGGCGTCTATTTCTACGGATTTAGCATTCAATGTACAACGTAACGCATTTGATTATTTAGATGCCCCTGTTATCCGCGTAAATTGTGCAGATGTACCTCTTCCTTATGCTCCAACATTGATCGAAGCTGCTTTACCTAGCGTTGAGAAAGTTGTTAAAGCTGTGAAAGAAGTATCTTATATCAAGAAGTAATACGAATTACATTCTTAAAAAATTAAAATCCCTTTTACCCCGTAAAAGGGATTTTTTTTATATTTAAGCTGGCCGATTGTTGCTTATTAAAAAAATTAAAATTCCATATATGAAAAAATTAAGAATTGCCTCTTTGATGGCCGTATTTGTATTTCTAGTGATATCTGCTTCCGCACAAAAGAAATACACACTACGTGTAAATCCCGATTCAGGGAAAAAAATATCGCAAAACCTTGTGATGACAATGGATATTGACGCCGCTGGCCAAAAAATGGTTACAGACCTTAATATGGGCTTTGATATCACCAATACAACGAAAAAAGACAATATCTTCGCGTTTGACCTTAGATATACCGGAATAAACATGAAAATGAATATGGCGGGAATGGACATGTCTTACGACTCGAAAAACCCCGAGGCCAATGAGTTTTCCAAACAGATGCATGCTACCTTAGGCAAATTGCTAGAAAATAGCATTAGCTTTAATGTTGATCAACTTGGCAAATCTTCTGACATCAAGTTACCTGAGGGTATTAACATCCCGTTTGATAAAAGTATGTTCGAAAATATAAGTACAGTATTACCTGAACAGCCTGTTAAAATCGGTGACTCATGGACATCCAAAACGGAATCTGATGATTCCGGCATTTCGGTGGAAAGCAAAATGACTTTAATAGAAGCAAATGAGCTAGGCTATAAAGTAAATGTTGAAGGAAAAATGTTCGGCCCGGATGCAAATCAGGTAGGCAACGTACAGGGTTTTTATGTCTTGGATAAAAAGACCTGCCTTACCAAGATAACAGAAATGACAAGTGCCGTGGATATGCCTGAAGCAAAAATAACGACCACATTAAAAAGTCAATAAACGACTGGAACGAGAAATAAAATAGGGGCCAAAAGGCCCCTATTTTATTTCTTATATATCAAATTTATGCGTTGATCTCTTCTTTGTATTGATCAGCAGATAACAAAGCATCTACATCAGCAACATTGTTCAATTTAATACGAACAATCCAACCTTCACCATAAGGATCAGAATTGACCAATTCAGGAGATGCATCAATAGCTTCATTAACCGATAAAATCGTAGCTGATACAGGTAAAAATAGATCAGAAACTGTTTTTACAGCTTCAATTGTACCGAAAACTTCATTAGCGGCAACTTCCTCACCTACAGTGTTTATGTCAACAAAAACGATGTCACCCAATTCACGTTGAGCGAAATCGGTAATCCCTACAACTGCTTCATCACCTTCAACACGAATCCATTCGTGATCTTTGGTGTATTTCAATTCTGCTGGAAAATTCATTGTATTTAATTTTTTGATTTTTAATGCCGTGAAGTTACAAAATATCTTTAATTGTCAAAAATGATATTCATCATAACATTTTTGTGTTTATTTTTAAGCTATGAATCCTCAAATCGAAAGACTTTACCAAATTTCACAAAAGAAAGAACGTCGTATTATTGGCCTGATGTCCGGAACTTCTCTGGATGGTCTTGATATTGCAGTATGCCGCATAGAAAATGCAGGTAAAACAACAAAAATACAGCTAGAGAATTTTGCTACAATGGATTATGAGGATGATTTCAGAGCACGAGTCCGTGAAGTCTTTGCAAAACGAAATATCGACCAACAGTTATTTTCCGGACTCAATGCTTATATTGGAGTCACACATGCTAAATTAATCAATACAGCATTACAACAATGGAATATAGCAAGCAGCGAGATTGATTGTATAGCCAGCCATGGGCAAACCGTATACCATGCACCTCAATCATTGACCAAAGACCGCAACTGGCCCAATAGTACCTTACAGATCGGCGATGGAGATCATATTGCCGTAAATACCGGCATCATAACCCTGTCTGACTTTAGACAGAAACATGTTGCTGCGGGAGGGGAAGGGGCACCTTTGGCTGCCTATGGCGACTATCTACTTTTCTCGCATGCGACAGAGAATCGATTCTTACTGAATATTGGCGGTATTTCTAATTTCACATTTATCCCAAGCCATCAAACAAAATTGAAAGCCTATGCAACAGATCTCGGTCCAGGCAATACAATGATGAACCAATACATGAAGGCTAATTTTAATCAGGAGATGGATAGAGATGCCTATATGGCCAAAAAGGGACAAGTAAATGATGCGCTATTGAATCAATTATTAACAGAAGAATTTCTAACACTGCCCTTTCCAAAAACCACCGGGCCAGAACTATTTAATCTCGCTTATCTCGAAAGGGCACAAGATCGTTCGAAAACAACTCATATTCCACATGAGAATGTTATGGCAACCCTCAATCGCTTTGCGGCTCATGCGATGGTCAACGGCATTCGGAAGCAGTCAGAAGGACTATCTGATGTGGCGGTATACATAAGTGGCGGTGGACTACACAATCCATTGCTGTTTGATTACATCAAAAGGAGCTTACCTACCAGTAACGTTGAAAGTTTCGCAACATTAGGTATCAATCCAGATGCAAAAGAGGCCGTCCTCTTTGCTCTATTAGCAAATGAGACTTTGGTAGGTAACAAATCCAATGTAGCGCAAATTAAAGATTCGCCCGCTGTCTGCATGGGCAAAATCAGCTTACCCGAATAATTATTCCGTATCGATGGCTTCTTGTAAAAACTCTTTAAAAGGAAGCATACTTTTATAGGAAGCCACGATATTATCTAGTGCATTTTTTGCAGATAACTCCTTTATAGTTAAAGATCTATCCAACACAAAACTTTTCAATTTGATAAAGTCAATAAAAGGATTATCCTCACTATAGCCAGCAGGCGCACGCTTCAGTAAATCTTCTTTGAAAAGTGCAATATTACCGCCTGTCAATACAGTTTTTAAAATTTCATCCAATTTATTACCGGTGTAATCAATTTCTTGTCTTATTGCCTCTAAATGTTGCTTTTCTGGACGCCAATATCCACAGGCAATAAATGAATTTTCTGCTCCAATATGAATATAGTACTCTGGTCCCTGCAACTTTCTTCCATCAACTGAAATTCCTGCCCCAAACCAACTTTTATAAGGTGTCTTATCATTTGAAAAGCGTGTATCACGGTAAATACGAAACAAACATTTACTTGCCTGTATGGAAGTATTGATTTTAGGGTCAAACTCGCTCAAAGCGGCAATTAAATCTGTCAAAAAACTTCTCACATCAGCCAATGCAGCTTCATATTTAGCTCTGTTATCGGCAAACCATTCCCGAGAATTATTGGCTTTCAATTCCGTTAAAAAATCAAATGTAGATTTTTGAATGTGACTCATAATACAATCAATTGATTAAAATTAAGAAAACATAGACCATAGGTGCCGCTAATAACAACCCATCAAATCTATCTAAAAAACCACCATGTCCAGGCAATATATTTCCGGAATCCTTTACGTGCAAACTACGCTTTAACATCGACTCAACTAAGTCACCTAATGTTCCCACAATACTGATAATTGCCGCTATACTTACCCATTGCCAGAGCGGTAGATAACCAAAATACTTCTCTAGATTCACTGCAGCAACAATTGCCAAAATCAATCCACCGAAAAAACCTTCCCATGTTTTCTTTGGTGAGATCCGTTCGAATAGTTTACGTTTTCCGAAGCTTCGTCCAGCGAGATATGCCCCGGTATCGTTTGTCCACAATAAGATCAAAAAACCTAAAGGCATCACATCGTTAAAAGTACCTTGCATAAACCCTAATTTGGAAAATAGGAAAAAAGGCAATGTAACATACGCTATTCCCAAAAAAGTATAGGCAATATCATTAAAAGGAAAAGTTCTCTTCTGAAAAAGTGAAATAATATAAGTCGCACTTATAAACGGAATAATCAGTGCTAAAAATTTTACCGCAAGCAGATCCATCGAAATTAAGGATCCCAAAACAAACAGTACCAAGGCCAGGGCGATACCAATCACTTTATTTGGAGCGCGTTCTTCGGATGAAACTATTCCATAGAATTCATAAAGACACCATGTACTTAGCAAGGTAAAAAAGATGGAATAAACATAAGCTCCCAAAAGAGTAGCCGCTATCATAACAGCCACAAAGATTACTCCGGTTATTGCTCTTGTTTTCATAAACTAAAATCCCCTTCCGATTCCTCAATTAACCTTTCGGCTGCTCCGATAGATCCTTCGCTGACATAAAGTTCAATTTTCCCAAACAGATAAGAAGAATCTTGTTTATTCAACGCGACAGCCGGAATACCATTCTCTTCCAACATTTGTTTGACTATTTCGGCTTGAATAGCATTTGTATATGTTTTAATTTTTTTCCAATCGTTCTCCATTGTTTTCTTTTTGCGTTGATCGATAAAATAAGAATACAAAAATAAGAGTAAAAATGAAGCCTACAAGATATATCCACCAAGATTGTAACTCAAATGCATTGAGTTCATCATAACTCTTTCCCTGTCTTACGTAATAAAATGCTCCAATTGTGGCTCCGGCATTGTTGACAAAGTGCCCAAAGATGGGCAATATGATGTTCTTGCTCCATACATAAAGATAGCCAAAAAAAGCGCCCAATAACATTCGGGGAACAAAACCAAAAAATTGCAGGTGTATCGCACTGAAGATAATAGCAACGAGCCATATAACCACATGCTGATTGCTCAACCATCTTCCTATTATTTTTTGCAAAATACCACGAAACAGCAATTCTTCACCTATGGCCGGAATTAAGGCCAGTACAACAATATTGTACAAAAAGCCGGATATACTCGACTCCATAATTATGCCCTTAATTAAATCACCCGATTCCTTTTCGCTACGCTCCATCCAACGCTGCAACGATTGCATACTATCGGGCAATTGTAAGGATTCATTCCAGTGACCGATCAGACTCATCAAAGGCATAAAAGAAAGCATTGCCAAAAATATATAGCCAAATTGCATTCCGTTAGGCCATTTTTTCAGTTTAAAATAAGTAATGCCATATCCTTCGCGTGTATTCATCAGATAAGCTGGTACAACAAAAGATCCCAAGCTGCTCATTAACAACATAAAGCGCATCTCATTGGCCGATCCATTCATTAAGGATTCCAAGGAGAAGACCTGCCTAGTGTATGTATAATAACTTGCAATAATCAGAATAGCAATAATCTGCGAAAGAATGGTAAAACCGATAACCATTAAGATCAATCGTAACAAAGATTGAAACGGATGGGGTGTTTGTTCAGGAAACATAGCTATTAAATATCAGTTAAAGATAGCAATAAAAGCAAGATTTATTAAAATTGTCGTACTCAATCAAATTCTACCGTCTCGTTTGTACTAGCCGAATGGCAACGAGCGATATGGTCAAATTACCATAAAAACTCCACCAGAGGTATTCGATCATCCGGGATATGGATACCTTTGATACAGCATATATGATCATAAAAAAGGCTTTGGAAAAATCCAAAGCCTTTTTTATGTAGACTATCTTAATTCACTCGAATTGGATCAGCAGGTTTCTGCAGATTTTTATACGGATATGTTTTCATTTCTTCCAACAATATCTTCACCGTTCTCTCAAGCTGTGGATCTCGACCTTCCAAAAGATCTTTAGGCAATTGTTCGATAAATACATCAGGAGCAACACCCTCATTTTCAATAATCCAATTTCCTTTGAGGTCATATACGCCAAAGTTTGGAGAAGTAATACGGCCTCCATCCAACAAAGGAGGATAACCACTTATGCCAACCAAAATCCCCATTGTCGTACGACCGACCAGTTTGCCAAGCCCTTTAAAACGGAACATATAAGGCATCATATCGCCACCTGAGCCTGCATTTTCATTAATAATCATGGCCTTTGGTCCATAAATACCATTTCCCGGTGTAGTAAATCCTTTTCCATCACGAATTCCCCAGCCAGCGATTAACTCGCGCGATAAGAGGTCGATCACATAATCGGCAACCCAGCCACCACCGTTATTCCTTTCGTCCATTAGAAGAGCCTTTTTATCCATCTGAGCGAAGTAATACCGATTGAAATAAGTATACCCCTCAGGACCGGTATTCGGCATGTACACATAAGCTATTTGCCCATTGCTCAATTCATTTACTTTTTTACGGTTTCTTTCGACCCATTCCATGCTACGCAAGTTCATTTCATCGCTAAACGAGATCGGTTTAACGATTACTTCACGTGCGCCAACCAGCGATGGTTTTGAATTGACTTTCAACGTAACTTGTTTACCAACAGTATTGTCAAATAAACTATAGATATCCTTATCCTCAGTCAATTCAGTACCATTCACGGCAACAATATAGTCTCCTTCTTTTATGTTTAATCCCGGTTCAGCCAATGGGGCTTTGAACGATGGATTCCATTCAAGACGCGTAAACAATTTGGCGATCTGATAATAACCATTCTTTAGCGTATAATCTGCTCCCAACACACCAACTGAAACTGATGGCGTGGAAGGTTGATCTCCAGGATAGATATAATTGTGTCCTACGACCATTTCTCCCATCATTTCGTTCAATAAATAACCAAGATCAGAACGATGGTTTACAAAAGGTAGGAATTTTTCATATTTGGCTTTCATCGCCTTCCAGTCTGCACCGTGCATATTTTCTACATAGAAATAGTCTTTTTGCATCGACCATACTTCATTGAACACCTGTTTCCATTCCGCCGCAGGGTCCACCAGTTGCTGAATTCCACCCAATTTGACTTCCCCCGCAGTAGGAGAGGCTACTTTTTGCCCAGCTGTTACAATATTGAATCCATTTCCCGTTTGATATAACATCTTTTTACCATCTGCACTAATAACAAAGTTACGTGCATTCTCTACTAAGGTTTTGTTTTCAAGATCCTTAAAATCATATGCACCGATTGTTCCACCACGTTGATAAGTCAATTGATTTGGAACCAGACCATTTAAATTCCAGTAAGGACCGGCTGGCAAAGGGAGGGCAACAATTCGATTCTCTATACGATCGAAATCTACCTGAATAGATTTGTCAACCGGCTTGCTTGCAACTGACTCTTCCTTCTTATCCTTTTTAGGAGCTTTTTTATCATTCTCTTTTACACGTTCCTTTTTATTATTCTCTCCCTCTTCCTTTTTATCAGGTTTATCTTCACGGATTTGCTCATCATCACTATCGTTTTTAAAGAATGATGGTGTTTTGCTCGACAGGATAAAAGCATAGACTGCAAAATCTACATTACGCTGTACAGCGGACATATGTAAACCAGAATTTGTTAACCCTGTATTTGTACTCGCCGTGAAAAATAAATATTTACCATCTTGCGAAAATGCAGTACTGCGGGCAGAGCTCATACCATCCGTAATTTGCTGAGTTTTCTTTGTATCTAAGTTATACATGAACACAGCAGGTGCCCCGTTTTCCAGTGTACGTATAAAGGAAATCCATTTTGAATCTGGAGACCAACTTGGTTGGAAATGATTGGATACACGCCCGGTTTGACCACTTAATTTGTCATCGGCAACTTTGACAACAGCCTTGGAAGCAATATCAATATAATACAGATTAAGATGCGAATCATTGTAAAAAAGCTTCTTTGAATCTGGCGACCAAGTGGGTTCAAAATAGAAATTGGTTTCCCCTAAATTAAAGTATAACGGCTGATCTTTTCCGAACTGATCCATCAGTACCAACTGATAGGATCCATTTTTATCTGAAATATATGAAACCCATTTGCCATTAGGAGACCAATCTGGAAAACGTTCATGCGAACCTGGTGAATTAGATAAATTTCGAGCTTCTCCTTTTTCCTTTGGTACCGTAAAGATCTCTCCCCGTGCTTCTAATAGTGCCCGTTGACCCGTTGGCGATAGTGTAGCATAACGTATATCGTCCTTGATGTCTTTGTAATACGGCCTTTTATACATGACATCTGTATTCACAGTGATGTGCAAAGGAGTAATTTTATTTCCGTTTAGATTCAGTGTATTCAATACTCCAGCATATTCAAAAATCAAGTCGTTACCATTCCCATTCAAGGAACGCACATCATAATCTTTGAAATCTGTTAGTTTTTCAACCTTTTTGGTTTTGGTGTCGTAGCTAAAAATATTGACAATTTTATCGCGGTCAGATAGGAAATAAACCTTCGTTCCCAACCATAATGGTTTAACATCATTACTTTTAACGTTCGGAATAGCCTCGATTTCTTTTGTTTTGGTATCAAAAATCCAAATGGTTGGCATGCCACCACCCCGGTAACGTTTAAAGGCCACTCGATCTCTTTCAGTAGGGTCAGTATTCTTGATGTAAGCCCAGTAGCGGCCATCGGCAGAAGGGCTTCCCTGAGTAGCCTCAGGCATAATGAGCGCCTTGTCCATTCCTGACATTTGAATATTGGAACTGTATAATCGTGGACTTAAAGCATAGGTGAAATCACGAGATGTAGTATAATACACTTCATCATTATTGAGCCATCCGCGCAATACATCCGACGAGGGATGATAAGTAATACGTTTAGGCTCACCACCTGTTATAGGAATCACGTATACATCCGTATTTCCATCATAATTCCCCGTAAATGCCACTTTCTTACCGTCAGGAGAAAACATCGGATTCTGCTCTACGCCAGGATTTGTAGTAAGCCGCCTTGGATTAGCGCCATTTTTGTCTGCAATCCAAATATCTCCACCATAGACAAAAGCGATATTACTAGCGCTTACACTGGGATTTCGAAGCAATAAGGTTTCTTGCGCTTTTGCTTGTAGAAAAGTTGTTCCCAGCAAAAAGGCTGCAATTAACTTGAA
This sequence comes from Sphingobacterium paramultivorum, assembly GCF_014109745.1. Taxonomy (NCBI): domain Bacteria; kingdom Pseudomonadati; phylum Bacteroidota; class Sphingobacteriia; order Sphingobacteriales; family Sphingobacteriaceae; genus Sphingobacterium; species Sphingobacterium paramultivorum. The sequence continues at coordinate 4,965,973 of NZ_CP058555.1, read as the reverse complement.
ATGAGTTTTATTCATAAACATTTAAAGGTTAAAATTTTACCACCTACAAAATTACGATTTTGCAAAATGGACCTAGTCAGTATATCAACAAAGTTGCATAAAAAAAATGACAAAAAAAAAGCCCTGCTTGTCAGCAGGGCCATCTTTTATCTCTCAACGATTAAAAACCGTATTCTTGTTCGATTTCCAATACGATTCCTTCATCAACCAAAACGCGTCCGCAATGTTCACAGATAATGATTTTTTTGCGTTGACGAATTTCCGATTGCATTTGTGCCGGAATTTTATTGTGGCATCCTGAACAGCTATCACGATCAATAGAGACTACAGCAAGCCCGTTTTTGAACGAATTACGTAAACGGTAGTATACTTTTACCAAACGCTCTTCAATATTAGCCTCAGCCTCAGCGGCTTTTGCTAATAATGCATCTTCTTCCTTTTGAGTTTCAGAAGTAATTGTTTCCAATTCTTTCTTTTTACCCTCAAGCTCGCTTTTGCTATACTCAAGATTTCCTACAGTAGTATCGTAGTTTTCCGTTTTGTTGCGAATCTCAAATTCTGCTTCTTTGATTCGTTTCTCACAAACCTGAATCTCAAGACCTTGGATTTCAATTTCTTTCGAAATAGCGTCATACTCACGATTATTCTTTACCTCATTTAACTGCGTCTCATATTTTTTGATAGCAGCCTGAGCATCCTTAATCATGTTTTTACGCTTAACGATCGAATCTTCTAAATCGTCTAAGTCTATTCTGATCTTCTCAATACGAGTTTCTAAACCCGCAATCTCATCTTCAAGATCTGCAACTTCCATAGGCAATTCACCACGAACTTGGCGAATTTTGTCTATTTTAGTATGTACGGCTTGTAACAGCCATAATGCTTTCAATTTTTGTTCTACGGTTTGTTCCATCAACTGTAGTATTTTATAGGATTTGTATCTATTTCTGTTGTTAAGGTTGCAAAGTTAGGAAATTTTTTCGTAATAATGTCGTACAATAATTCTTGCGTAAATTGTTCGCTCTCAAAATGTCCCGTATCTGCAATCACGATTTCACCTTCAGCATCAAAAAATTCATGATATTTGTAGTCTGCTGTAACAAAAAAATCAGCACCAGAACGTTTGGCTGCACCGAGTAAAAATCCACCCGAGCCACCACATACAGCTACACGACTAACTTTTTTATCTAATAAGGCTGTATGACGAATGACATTCAACCTCAGTTTGTCCTTAAGATAAGCTAAAAATTCCAATTCAGCCATTGGTTCAGCCAAATTTCCAATCATTCCAGCACCAATTTCGGTAGCCGTATTTTGAATATCAAACAAATCATAAGCTACTTCCTCATAGGGATGAGCTTCATAGAGTGCTAAAAGTAACTTCCTTTCACTAGATTTCAGGTAGATAACCTCAATTCGTGTTTCCTCTACACGCTCTTGAACATCAATCTCTCCAATGGTAGGATCGGCCCCTTTTAAAGGTCTAAAACTACCATAACCTGCCGTATTAAAACTACATTGATCATAGTGTTTTCCGATTTTACCTGCACCCGCATCAAACAATGCCTGTCGGACATCTTCAACATGACTCCTCGGTACAAAAACGACCATTTTTCGCAATACATCTGTTTTAGATTGCAGTATAGCCTGATTTTCTAATCCCAATTTATCGGCAATTTTCGTGTTCACTCCACCGGTAACATTGTCGAGATTTGTATGAATGGCATATAATGCAACTTTATGTTCAATTGCTTTAATAACCGTACGCTCCACATAATTTTTTCCATTAAATTTTTTTAGGCCCCTGAACACAATAGGATGATGCGAAATAATTAAATTACATCCTTTATCAATAGCCTCTTTTACAACAGCTTCTGTGCAGTCCAAAGAAATGAGCACTTTTGTAATCTCTCTATTGGCGTCGCCCACAATAAGCCCAGCATTATCATAAGACTCCTGCAAATCTAAAGGAGCCAATTGCTCCAAATAATCAATGACTTCTTTAATTTTCATGGTCTACAATTACCTCCTTTTCTCTAAATTTATTATGTTCTTCCAAAATTCTTCTATTCGCGTTAATTTCAAACCAATAATTAGCCAAGGTCACAAAATGCATAATGATCAGTACACCGGAAATGGAAAGTGGGAGAGGAATATTTGTGGCCAAGTAAATCCATGCATATAGCGATCCTTTCCTAAACGTAGGGTTTTCTTCCACAGCTATTTTCCGATCATAAAATTCATTGATCAAAGAATCCCTTAGACGCGAAGCAACCTGAAAATTCCAATAAATATTAACCAGCGGAATGGCAGCTAACCAGGATTGGTTAGGCGTCATTAATCTATTTTCTTTGGCGACCAATTTTAAGGTCTTTCGAATTGTATTTGCAAATAAAAGCCATACAATAATACGTATAGCCACAATACCCATAGCGGTATAAATTACTTCAGGCTTACTTAACTCTTTTATTAATTCCTCTTGCGTCATTGAACTATTTATTGCTTATTTATTATTCCTGTTCCAACAAATCTACTAATTCTTTCAACCTTTTTATTTGTGGATTATGATCTCCAACAAATTCGATTGTTTTAAAACCCATGGTTTTAGCTTTCTTATAAAACGGGTAAAAATCGTCCTCCTCAATTGCTGTACCATCCGTATAAGTCAAAATGTATGTACTTGGGATCTTAAGCCGTTTCGGATTTTTTAAATTAATCTTTTCTGTCATTGTTTTTAACGGGTGGGGGACATCTCTAGGAAGCTTCTTAACATCCTTCACCCAGAAAGGAAAAATATAACCATCCTTTTCTAATTTTAACAGTCCATTTGCTGCAGTAGATTTCCCCATTAAGTTTATTACCGATTGCTGATCCTCCGGAAGTATAGCATCCAAGTAAACCAATTTACGTATTCTATCCGGAAGACTATCGGCCACAGCTGTAATTACCATACCACCATAACTATGTCCCACCAGTATAATATCATGAAGATCCTCAAACAGGATCGTATTCACAACATCATTGACATGAGTTTGCAATCGAATAGAAGTATCTGCTAAATGATAACGCTCGCCCAGACCTGTTAGTGTAGGGCGGTAAACTACATTTCCCTTTTTCGCTAACTCAACTGCAGTATTTTTAAACTGCCAAGCGCCACCCCAAGCTCCATGGACGATCACATACGTAGAAGGCTGCGCAGAAACATCTTTACCGAATCCAACTAATGAAAAGAAAAATATAATAAATAGTAATCTACAGTTATTCATTGTCTTATATATTTAATCATCCTCGACACTTAACAAAATCTGTTCAGAAAATGTATTGATACCCCAGTTTACATTTGTATTTAAAAACTAAACGTGATCACTTACTCACTTTATTAAAACATGATTAAATCCAATAGAAAGAGCTTTTAGCTTCTCAACTAAACATCATCAATGAAAGTAGGGTAGGGGGGAGCTATAAAGACATCATGCATAAAGTAAAAAGATAGTAGGCTTTTTATGAAAATCATACGATCGTTTTCTCCACTCACCAATCGTCAAACTTTGGATATTTTCGTCGGTAGCTGTTACGTTTGATGCAACACAGAGTAAGCTGGAAGGTTTACATATTTTTAGTAGATCAGCCAAAAGCTGATTATTTCTAAATGGAGTTTCAATAAAAATCTGAGTCTGCCGTTCGCGTGCTGATTGTTGTTCGAGATTTTTAATTTCCTTAGCACGATCAATTTTATCGATAGGCAAATACCCATGAAAAGCAAATTTCTGTCCGCTAAATCCAGAAGCCATAAGCGCCAGTAGAATAGAGCTTGGACCAACAAGAGGAACGACCTTAATACCCAATTGATGTGCCCGTGCCACAATAGAAGCTCCGGGGTCAGCAACACCAGGACATCCTGCCTCAGACATTAAACCAACATTTTTGCCCTGTTTCAAGCCTCCAAAAAAATCATTTATATTTCCCTTGTCCCGCACATGTTTTCCATAATCATGAATTTTTAGTTCGCTCTGCGGAATCTTTAAACCTGCAAGTTTTAAAAACTTACGAGCCGTTTTTTCATTTTCTACAATATACTCGTCCAATGAATTGATTGTTTCCACTAAATATGAAGTAAACGATTGGAAAGCTGCGTCATCACTCAAAGGAACAGGAATTAAATATAAGATACCATTTGCCATAATACAAACCTACTAATTAAGGTCCATTTGGCTATACTAATTTTAAACTTAGCATTATTTAACCTTTTAAAATGATTATAATTTAGATTTTTAAACTCATTATTAGTATTTTAGCGTAAATATTCATTGCAACAATAAACATCATTCAAATGATCACACAAATTACAGAAGGCGTAAAAATCTCGGTTGAAACGATCTATCAATCAGAGTATTCGAATCCGGACCGTGAACATTTCATGTTTGCTTATCATATCAGCATAGAAAATCTCAGCGATTACACGGTTCAATTGATAAGTCGCTATTGGAAAATCTTTGACGCAAAAGGAGACTATAGGGAGGTATCTGGAGAAGGGGTAGTGGGCGAACAGCCTATTATAGAACCTGGCCAGACTCATCAGTATACCTCAGGTTGCAATCTCAATAGCGAATTCGGATTCATGGAAGGATATTACAATATGATCCGAACACTGGACAACGGCAGCTTTCAAGTTGAAATACCACGTTTCAATCTGATAGCTGATTACGCATTGAATTAATTTTATCAAGGCAGTATCATTATTGCCAATTAATCAAATAACGAAGCTTTTTTCGCATCGAATAAGAAACTATTTCTTTATTTTTGCGAGCATTCCAAATGAACATGCTAACCTCGGGGTATTATCATTTTACCCGATGGCAAATGCTAGCATTTGATCGTATGCCACCCGATAGATTAAATTAGTCAGCAATCAAAACGATTATTGATTCAATATATAAATAACTGATAATCAATAATAAATATTTAAAATATTGATTATCAACACGATATGCATTACCAAAAGAAGAAACCTCTTGGCAGTGTTTTGACGTGTAAATTGACTGAATATAATTTAGGGTGATATAACGTGAGTATTTTAGCTACAGAACAAGTAAGCCATTCCTTCCATGATCGATGGCTTTTTAAAGATTTACATTTCGGCCTCCAGAAGGGAGATCGTGTGGCCTTGGTCGGAATCAATGGCACAGGTAAATCAACCTTACTCGCCATTTTAGCAGAGCGAATCTTACCAACCTCAGGAAAAGTTGTAAAAGAAAAAGGTATAAAAATTGGTTTTTTAGAACAGGATCCTGATTTCACAGGATTAAAATCAATCAATGATTTTATTTATAGTACAGACAACGATCAACAACGTCTTATCCGAGAGTACGAGGAACTGCTATTGGAGACTGATATCGATCAGAAAAAATTAGAAGATCTTTCAGAAAAAATAAGTTCATTGAATGCCTGGGAGTATGAGCATAATATTAAGACGATTCTTAATCGTTTAAACATTATGGATTTCCATCAAGATATTAAAAGTCTATCAGGAGGCCAACGAAAACGCCTTGCGCTAGCCAAACTTTTGATAGACGAACCGGACATTTATATATTAGATGAACCCACCAACCACTTGGATATAGAAACAATTGAATGGCTTGAAAAACTATTAACAACAGGTAGCAAAACCGTTCTTTTAGTAACGCACGATCGCTACTTCTTAGATAATATATGTACTGAGATTCGAGAGCTGGACAGAGGCAATCTCTATAGCTATAAAGGTAACTATTCCTATTTTCTAGAGAAGAAGTCCGAACGCGAAACTATTGATGCGGTTATGGTAGAGAAAAGCAGAAATCTACTTCGTCGTGAATTGGAGTGGATGCGTCGTCAACCACAGGCACGTGGCACCAAATCCAAATCACGTATAGAAGCATACTATGACTTAGAAGAAAAATCTAAAGCAATTAAAGGAAATGACTCGGTACACCTCAGTGTAAAAGTAAGCAGACAGGGCTCAAAAATACTCGAACTAGAACATGTTGCCAAACGTTATGGAACGAAAGAAATCATACATAATTTTTCATACACATTTAAAAAAGGTGATCGTATTGGTCTAGCTGGAAAAAATGGCACTGGAAAATCAACCTTTCTTAATTTAATCACGGGAGAAGAAAAACCTGATTCAGGATCGATATCGGTAGGGGAAACCACAGTATATGGCTACTATAAACAGGGAGGATTGGAAGTAAACGAAAACGATCGAGTATTAGATGTTGTAAAAAATATAGCAGACTATATTGAAATGGCAAATGGGGAAGTAATCACAGCTTCACAGCTGCTAACCCACTTTTTATTTCCTCCTGAAAAACAATTTGGTTTCGTTAACAAATTAAGTGGAGGAGAGAAAAAAAGACTTCAACTTATGCGTGTTTTAATGAAGAATCCAAATTTCCTAATCCTGGATGAGCCATCCAATGATCTGGACATTGATACTTTAAACGTACTGGAAGATTTTCTTGATAACTACAAAGGGGTACTAATATTGGTATCACACGACAGGTATTTATTAGATAAACTAACCGATCAGCTTTTTATTTTTGAAGGAAAGGGGAGTGTACAGATATACAATGGAAATTATGCCGACTTTAAACTTGAACAAGACGAAATCCAAAAATTAGAAAAAGAAAAACAAAAAAGAATAACCCAAGAACAGGTAAAGCCAATTGTAAAAGAGGAAAAGAAAAAACTCTCATACAAGGAACAATTGGAATATACTAAACTAGAAGAAGAAATAGAAAAACTGGAAACACAAGTAACGTTAAAAACGGAGAAACTAAACCAGGAAACAGACCATCTAAAGCTTTCTTCCTTAGCGGAAGAAATTCAATCTATCCAAACACAGATAGACGACAAATCCGAAAGATGGTTATATCTTGCTGATTTTATGTAAAATTTCACTATTGGTTTCACGTGGAACACAAAGAAAACGTAAATTTACAAAGAAATAAAAACGCCACGTTTCACGTGGAACAAGAACAGAAAAATGTTTAAAAAATATAATGTAATTGTAGTTGGCGCAGGTCATGCCGGATGTGAGGCGGCGGCGGCAGCAGCCAACTTAGGTTCGTCCACTTTACTCATCACAATGAATATGGGGGTAATAGCCCAAATGAGTTGCAACCCCGCAATCGGTGGAGTCGCAAAAGGACAAATTGTAAGAGAAATAGATGCTATGGGTGGATATACCGGTATCATAGCAGATAAATCAACCATTCAATTTCGAATGCTTAATCTATCGAAAGGTCCAGCTATGTGGAGCCCACGTACACAAAATGACCGAATGCGGTTTGCGGAAGAATGGAGGTTACAATTAGAGTCTCTTCCAAATTTAGATATGTGGCAAGATACCGTAAAAGAAGTTATTGTTAAAAATGGAAGAGCTTGCGGTGTCGTCACTTCAATGGGAATAGAAATAGAATCGGACGCTGTCGTGCTAACTAATGGAACTTTTCTAAATGGTGTAATTCACATTGGCGACAAGAAATTTGGAGGCGGCAGAACAGGAGAGAAGGCAGCCACAGGTTTAACCGAACAACTTGTTTCCCTTGGCTTCGAATCAGGAAGAATGAAGACAGGGACACCACCCCGTATAGATGGGAGAAGCCTCAACTATGCATTGATGGAAGAACAGTGGGGCGACGAAAAAAGAGGGCGGTTTTCTTATACAGATGTAGAAATACCTACTGAACAACGCTGTTGCTGGATTACCTACACAAATGATAAAGTTCACGAAATGCTTCGCACTGGGTTTGAAAAATCACCCATGTTTACTGGACGTATCAAAGGATTGGGACCACGCTATTGCCCCTCAATAGAAGATAAAATCAATCGCTTCGCCGAGCGTGAAAGGCATCAGATATTCGTGGAGCCAGAAGGTTTTAAAACAGTAGAAATCTATGTCAACGGATTCTCTACCTCATTGCCAGAAGATGTACAATTGAAAGCTTTGCAATTAATCCCAGGTTTTGAAAATGCGAAGATGTACCGACCAGGTTATGCCATAGAATACGACTACTTTCCACCAATGCAATTGGATCTTACCCTAGAAACCCAATTGGTGAAACATCTATTTTTTGCGGGACAAATCAATGGGACTACTGGCTATGAAGAGGCCGCCGCTCAAGGTTTCCTAGCCGGGATAAATGCTCATCAACGCATCAACGATGATAAGGAACTTATTCTAAAAAGATCCGAATCTTATATAGGTGTATTGGTAGATGATCTGGTAACAAAAGGAACTGAAGAGCCGTACCGTATGTTTACATCAAGAGCCGAACATCGTCTACTTTTACGCCAGGACAATGCTGATATTCGCCTAACCCCCTTAGCTTACAAATTGGGATTAGTAGGAGAAGAAAGACTCAAAAAAGTACAAGACAAAATTGATAACTCAAATAAAATAATAGAGTATCTAAAACAAAATTCAACCAATGTTGAAAAGATGAATACGGTGTTAGCGGAAGTTGGCTCGAGTGCACTTCCTCAGAAAACAAGATTGAGTAATGTACTTGCGAGACCACAAGTTGGTATCCAAGATATTCTGAAAGGAGATGAAGGCTTTGCACACTATGTATCCCAATTTGATAACGATACCATCGAACAAGCAGAGATCAATCTCAAATATGAAAGCTATTTCGATAAAGAAATGGAAATAGTTAATCGTATGAAGAAGATGGAAGATAGAGAAATAAACCCTGATTTCGACTACAGCTTGCTAACGTCATTGTCCATTGAGGCAAGACAAAAGCTATCAAAGGTAAAACCACGTACACTGGGGCAGGCTTCAAGAATCTCGGGTGTTTCACCCTCTGATATCACCGTATTGATGGTTCACATGAGCTAAATACCTGGTAAACAAATATTTACACACAAAACATCACATAGCTTAAAATAAGCGATTTAAGACAATATTCTATTTTTTATGACAACTTCTTTAAAAGAAAATAAAAGTGGTTCAAAAAGGCTAAAAAGTAGCTTAAAAACAAGATTACTTATTTTAAGCATGTTTATTATGCTTATTGGCTTGTCTATACAATGTGCGAGCATACAACAGCCTACGGGGGGGCCAAAAGATTCCATTCCCCCGAAAATACTATTGGAAAGTCCTACGAATTTTTCGAAGAATTTTACAGCAAAAAAAATAGTAATCACTTTCGACGAGTATATCAAACTGGCAAATCAACAAAAAGAATTCAGTATTACGCCCGACATGGGTAGTAACCCAGAATTCAAGGTCAAGAAAAAAAATCTAGAAATTACCTTACCTGATTCTCTAGAAAAAAATACTACTTACAGCATATATTTCGGTAAAGGACTAGTCGATTATAACGCAGGAAATGCATTGGTCAATTATGCTTACGTATTCGCAACAGGAGATAAAATAGATTCGCTCAGTATATCAGGTAATGTAAAAAGTGCTATAACTAAAGAGGTCCAAAAAGATGTTAAAGTCTTATTGATCCCCATTAGCCAAGACTCTATTTTCGGCAAGAAGAAAGCGAATATATTTACGACAACGGATACTGCAGGTAATTACAAACTAAACAATTTAAGAGAAGGAACCTATCGCATTTACGCACTTCAAGAAAAGAACAATGATAGGATCTATAATGGCGCTGATGAAGAAATAGGTTTCCTAAAAGACTCTATCGTACTAGAGCGAGACTTAAACAATATCAATTTGGAGATATTCAAAGGAACCCCAAAAAAGTTTAGAACGCAAGAGAAGAAATTTGAAAAAAATGGAAGTATACTTCTTATTTTTAACAGGCGAGTGGACAAACCCAAACTCAATATCCTAAATGATGAAGTAAACAACAAAGATAAAATAGTACGTTTTTCAAATACATCGGACTCCGCTACTTTGTTTATTCCAAATTTAAAAATAGACTCCCTAAAGCTAGTTCTGACAGAAAATGAAAGACCATTGGACACCATTCTAATCAGAAAAGGGAATGTAAAAATAGAGCAGGCAATTGAGCCAATTTTTACCCCAAATAATGGGCGAGTCGATCGGATTACACACCTTCAGGTATCTGCATTCACACCGATCAAGAATATAGATAAAACCAAGTTGAAATTCAAAGAAGACTCATTGATCCGAACCAATTACCAACTTGCCGTTGATACAGCGAATACCAATATCTACCATATTCGATATAATTGGAGAAAAGATAAAAAGTACCAAATTGAGTTTACGGAAGGCGCCATAACAGGCTATTTTGGCGAGCAAAATAAAGAGAAAAAGCTGGATTTGACCTATGACGATAGTGAAAACTATGGAGATCTGACATTTGATTTTACAGATCTAGATAGCAATACAACATATCTGGTAGAGTTAATCAATGAGAAAAAAGATAAAGTCTATCGCGTCGACAAAATAAACATGAACAATCCGGCCGTCGTATACAAACAGTATCCAGGAGGAAAGTATAGCATACGTGTAATTCGCGACGACAACGATAATGGACTCTGGGATACTGGAGATGTCGAAAAGAAAACCTTTCCGGAACCTGTTATATATCTAAATAAAGTATTTACTATACGTGCTAACTGGGAACAAAAAGATAGTTTTTCATTGAGTGGCCTCAAAAAAAGAATAATTGAGGCCATTCCAAAATAATAACTTTAAATACTGCTAATTCGATTAAGCTAAAACCAAGAGCTGTACAGAACATAATTATGTGGTAACTGCTGCAATAAATCTTTCTGCTCTTCAGTAAGTGCCTTTATCTTTTTTGCAGGTACCCCAGCATATAAAAATCCCGACTCACAACGTGTATTTTCCAAAACTACTGCCCCAGCTGCTACAATAACATTCGATTCAACAATAGCATTATCCATAACGATAGCTCCCATACCAATGAGTACATGGTCTTCCAAAATACATCCATGTACCATAGCCTGGTGGCCTATACTCACATAATTTCCAATCGTTGTACCGCATTTCTTATAGGTACAATGTATAACAGCACCATCTTGAATATTCGTATAATTACCAATACGAATATAATTGACATCCCCACGTATTACAGCGTTAAACCATACCGAACAGTGATGTCCAATCTTTACATCTCCCACAATCGTTGAATTAGGAGCTAAGAAGCATTCTTCGGCTATCACCGGAGATACATCTAAAACAGGTAAAATAAGTGCCATATTCCTTAAAAAATTGTATCCTGTAGTACCTCCGAATGTTTCGGGTAGTCCGTTGTATAATGCAATCCCCTGCTTTCTTTCCTCAACATAGCTGATTTTGTCACAATATAAGCTACTTGAATAACGTTACGCAATTCACACAATTTAACAGAAAGCCTTGTATTCCGATAAAACTCTTCAGTTTCCTCATATAAAAGATGTAATCGCTTTAGGGCTCTCTCCAGCCTAAAATCGGAACGCACAATACCAACATAGTCACTCATAATCTTTTGGCATTCGCGTAAATTATGACTTACTAAAATATCCTCATTTGAAAGTGAGGTTTTAGAGTCATCCCATTCCGGAACGTCAACAATATGGTTAATCAATCCTATCGACTTTGTGGCGTCTAAGAAAATACGATGTGCATAAACAAGTGCTTCAAGAAGCGAATTAGAAGCTAATCGGTTTGCACCATGTAGTCCAGTAGAAGAACACTCACCGCAAGCATATAAATTAACAAGGCTACTGCGTCCAAAATCATCTACATAGATACCCCCGCAGAGGTAATGCGCCGCCGGTGTAACTGGTATAAAATCCTTCGCCATATCCAGTCCGATCGAAAGACACTTTTCATAAATGTTTGGAAAATGCTTGATAATATCCTGCTTATCCCGATGCGTAATATCGAGGTAAACATAATCAATTCCCGACTTCTTCATTTCGGCATCAATAGCTCTAGCAACAATGTCCCTTGGTGCCAAAGAAGCACGTTCATCGTACTCCTCCATAAAAGATTCACCATTGATCCTCCTTAAAATCCCCCCAAATCCACGTACAGCTTCGGATACCAAAAATGCAGGCGAATCCTTTGGATTATATAAAGAAGTAGGGTGAAATTGCATAAACTCCATATTACGTACCTTACCCTTTGCCCGATACACCATCGCTATACCATCCCCAGTCGCAATAGTTGGATTTGTTGTGCTCGAATAAACATGCCCAGCTCCCCCAGAGGCCATCACGGTGACCTTACTCAAAATCTGATCAACTAAATGTGATGAGGTATTAAAAGCATAAATTCCATAACAGGTAATGTCTTCCCTATTTTTATCCACGTATTCACCCAGATGATGCTGTGTAATCAAATCAATGGCAAAGTAATGTGTTACAATTTCAATATTAGGATCACTATGTGCTTGAGCCAATAATGCACGCTCTATTTCGTAGCCAGTTATATCTTTATAATGTAAAATACGATGAGCTGAATGTCCCCCCTCTTTTGCCAGGTCATACAAGCCCGATTCCTCCTTGTCAAATGATGTGCCATATGAAATAAGTTCTGCTATCCGTTCCGGCGCTTCTCTTACTACGTTTTCCACAATTTCAACATCGCATAAACCATCCCCAGCAATCTGAGTATCAATGATATGCTTTTCAAAGCTATCAGACTTATCCACAACGGCAGCCACTCCCCCTTGCGCATATTTTGTATTAGACTCATCCTCATTGGACTTAGTGACTATCAATACTTTACCGAATTTCGATGCCTTCAAAGCAAAGCTTAATCCAGCAATACCTGATCCAATGACCAAAAAATCTACCTTTCTATCTGCCATATAAATTAAAATTCACAAACTATCCCCAAAAGTGACGATTCAAATTAACGAAAAATGTGGAAAACGTGTAAATAAAAGGTTAAATAAAAATGAAAAGTATTTAACAATTCACAAATCCCCTATTTTGAAGCCTTATTTCTAAAATTTTTCCGCACAAAAATCCCTAGATTTCCACATTTTCCAAACAAAAACTATTCAACAAAAAAATATGGAAAATAAAAAATACGATAAATTAGAATTTTAAAAATCAGCTCTTTAATAGACAAATCCTGTTGAAAAATTGTTGAAAACTCCATAAAAACCTAAAATCAAAATTGGAATAAAGGAATTTATACCACTTTTCCACACCATAATAAACAATAAGAGATTTTCTATTTTAAATAATTAGTATTTATTGAAAAAAAAGATTGTGGAATACGTTCGAAAATCTTTGTTTAGTTTTGTCAAGTTCGATTAGAGGCCGTTAGATTTCAATATCTGGGAATTATAGAGTCCCCTATTGAAATATTTAATTCTAATTGAGTTTATATTATTTTTTTAATTTCCTATTGGCTTTTAAAGCGCTTTAGGATTGGATATTTATTTTATTTTTTTTTACATATGGATTTAATGTAGTTTCAGCGCGTTATTTATAATTTTTTCAAGGAAAAATTCGTTTAAGCTGTTTTATACTTGAATATTTTCCCTTGTAGGGTCTTATTTCAATTTAATTGGATTGTAACTGATAGAAATCGATGAAGAAAAGGTTTAATTCTCATTTGGGTGCTATGAGATTTCAATATTTTTGGCTTTCAACCAGATAAATTCTTTTATTGAATTCTAATAGCTACTAATTTTTGCTTTGAAAATTTCTTTGAAAAAGGCAATTTAGTTGATTTTATTATTTGGATTTTAAGTCGTTTTAGGTTTGGTTATTTGCTAATCATACTCAAAAATATTTGAATATGGCTTTGTCAACAAGTTAAAATTGGAATGCGAAATTTTTCAAAATGAAAATTGTAACGGATTTGGTTATTGAGATTTTTTATTCCTGGATCTGGGCGATTGTATTCGGATTTGGCTAAAATATCCATTTGATTTTGACAGCATTAAATTTTTAACAGAATCTAAAGGCGATTATTTAAAAATAAACCCGTTTAAAATTGGATATTTTTTAAAAATTCGTTTTCAATACTTTTTACTGCATTCTATGCGTTTAAATAGTGAATTTTTTACGATCTAGCGTGAATTCGAAGATTAGCTTGTTTATAGTTTTGGATTGCAAATAATTTCTTTAAATAATTTATTGTAGAACAAACAATCTTACTATATTTGCAGCCCAACATTCATTAGATGTCGGAATTATCCAAATTTAGATCAATGACATTCGAATATTGTGGATTATTGTTCTTTAGTATTTTTTTAGATCATTCTCAGGGCGTATTTTTCTAAAATAAAGCTCTTATAGGTCGAATATATTGACTTGATTCGCTATTTGTTTCGAATATTTAATTCTAAGCGACTAAATTGTTTTGAAAGTGCTTTGTCAGTCGCATATTTAGTGTTTTCTTTTAATATTATCTATATATTTGAGTATGAAGCGTTTTAATTCATTAAATTAAATATAAAATTGAAAATTTATAATCTGTAACAAGTTTATCTTTCTCTTTATATTAATTAATATCTTATAACTTACATGTGCTGAGTTTTTGTAATTTATGCGATAATGATTGCCAGAAGATGCTCAGTCTAGCGGGATATACAGTCCGATTCTGTTATATTGAGCTGTCGAGGGGAGCTATTTACTCGATTCCTATCCAGATACTGGGTATAATTGATTTTATTTAAGTTGTATTTATTATTGCTTTTGAATTTTGTGAAATTAAATTGCAAAAATTTTATTAAACCCTCTTAGAATTAAATAAATACACTATCCTCGATTACAGTAGTCAATATTTAATTCTCATCCGCTTTATTTTGGATTCTGTAGCCGTTATTTAGTCGGATATTTCAATTTCCGCGAATTATTCTCTTCTAGATTCCCTTCTACTCTACTCTTTTATATTTTTTTATAAATATCCAATTCTTATTGGGTTTATTTTGAACTATTTAATTCAACGCTATTTCCCTGAATCAGCGTGAGTTTACCCTTACTACAGTCCTATATTCATTTTTACAAGCTGCTATTATTTTTATATGCAATTCTAAAAGCATTTATTCTAGAAATTATCGCCTTCTATTGATTATCTATGACCAATTTTGATTTAGGAAAATTGGTTTTGGCCCCATTCTAGCCTTCGTTGCTGTATAAGTTGGTAAATGGCGAATATATAAACTTCAAATCTTTGCAATTAGAATGGCATATATAAAGACCGTAATGACAAAATAAGCTATACACGATTGTAAGAGCGTTTGTTTTTTATTCGTTGCTATTTATACGGTTTCAGTGTTGGATGCATGCACAATTCCCTTAAAATTTACCGAATGAACTCGCTGAGAATTTGATATAAAATTATAGATCAATCCAGAATCCATTAATCTCTCCTATACGAGTTCAAAAACGTTTTTTAATCTGAAATGTTAATAAATAAAGCTTCCTTTTGTGCTATATTTTTCATTGTTTTGTAATATGCCTAAAAACGTTCCTTAGGCTATGAAGGTTGGATGTAGATGAAACTGATTTTCGAAGATAGAAATAATGTGAAATAAACCCTTTCAGCTTTTGGTATAAATGAAGAGTTCGAATAGTTTCCGAAATATTCAAGTCTAAAAGAGTTTATATGGGCGTAATATTGTTTGGTTAAACTTTATATAAACTAATTTAACTATTAATACTTGCAAACGGTTGATTTGTATTTTGAAATAGGTATTTAGCTGTCGGTTCTGCAAGATCATGGAATTGGGCAATATGTGCAGTTGTTCGATCAAATTTGCAAACTGACTTTACCCAATAAGCTGGACTTGGCAAATCCGTTGTAATCTGTTACTTATTAATAATACGTTTTATATCAGTGTTTTATTTGTTATTATCTAATAATGGGGCACATTCAAGCAAGAGGTATATTACCATGACCTGATTAATTTGCTTTTAATTGACTTTTATATATCTAACAATGCTTATTTTTGCTGTTCATAAAAGTTGAAACTACTCGCATGGAAATTGTAAATTATGAGCTTCAAGCAAAAGGTTATATCGATGCTCCGATTGATCCCTCACTGGATTTGATTAAAGAGATCCAACGATTAAAGAAAGAAAAGAACGCTGTCATCTTGGCTCACTATTATCAAGAGTCTGAAATTCAAGATATAGCAGATTATATAGGAGATAGCCTTGGCTTATCCCAGGAAGCTGCGAAAACTGATGCAGATGTAATTGTTTTTGCTGGAGTACATTTCATGGCTGAGACGGCTAAAATACTTTCACCGACAAAGAAGGTTCTTTTGCCAGATGCCAAAGCAGGTTGTTCGCTGTCAGATTCTTGCCCTCCGCATCTTTTCGCTAAATTTAAGGAACAATATCCTGATCATTTGGTCATCACTTATGTAAACTGTACAGCGGAATTGAAAGCGCTTTCCGATATTGTATGTACCTCTAGTAACGCTGTTCAGATCGTAGAGAGCCTGCCAGTGGGTCAGAAAATCATTTTTGGCCCGGATCGTAATCTCGGAGCATACGTTAAAAAGAAAACAGGACGAGATCTTGTGCTTTGGAACGGTGCATGTATGGTCCATGAAATTTTTTCTCAAGATAAAATTGATCGTTTGAAAAGCGAGCACCCCGAGGCTAAGTTTATTGCCCATCCGGAATGTGAAGATCATATACTGGCGATAGCTGATTATGTGGGATCGACTGCCGGCATGCTTAAATTTACCCAGACAGATACGGCCCAAGCTTATATTGTTGCTACAGAATCAGGTATTCTCTACCAAATGCAAAAAGCAAGTCCACATAAGACTTTTATTCCTGCACCTCCTAATAATGCCTGTGCATGTAATGATTGCCCGCATATGAAGCTTAATACGCTTGAGAAGCTATATAACTGTCTGAAGTATGAATCGCCCGAAATCCTTCTTCCCGAGGATGTTATTCTCCGAGCCCAGCGTCCTATTGAACGTATGTTGGAAATATCGGCAAGTTTAGGCTTATAGAAATCTGCATAATTTTTGATCATAACCAAGACAATAACTGATTGGTTTTCAATGATCAATAATGATTTTGTTGAGCTGTTTATATGTAGTTCAATGAAAGAGTCCAATGTATGAGCAGGGGAGTCATTGGTCTTATAGTAATACTTATTTTGTAATGCCATTCAAATAAATCTTTGGAAGATGATTATCAGCTGGCATTATCTATATTAAACTTTTAAACTTTTTAGCATGTTTGATTTTGATAACACCGAGCGAACTAATTTGGAAGAAATGGGTGAGTTCGGTTTGATTGATTATATAAAAAAAGCTGTAGAATTAACAGAAAAATCCACAATTAAAGGGATTGGCGATGATGCTGCTGTTCTAGATTTTGGAGGTAAGAAAACCTTGATATCTACTGATCTACTGTTGGAAGGGATTCATTTTGATCTTAGATATGTTCCGTTAAAACATCTAGGTTATAAAGCTGTTCAGGTCAATTTGAGCGATATTTACGCGATGAATGGAATAGCTTCGCAAATTACCTTTTCAATAGGTCTGTCCTCAAAATTTCCATTGGAAGCTGTAGAAGAGATTTATCAGGGAGCTTTGATTGCCTGTAAGAAATATAATGTTGACCTAATTGGGGGAGACACTTCGGCTTCAGCCCAGGGTTTGGTTATTTCCGTGACAAGCATTGGTCATGCTGATGCAGATCAGATCGTTTATCGTAGTGGTGCACAGGAAGGTGATCTCTTGTGTGTGTCTGGTGATCTAGGAGCAGCTTATATGGGCTTACAGCTCTTGGAGCGTGAAAAGGATATCTATTTAGAAAATCCAAATGTACAGCCTGATTTAGAGGGAAAAGATTATATCGTTGAACGTCAATTGAAACCTGAAGCCCGGAAAGATATTGTTGAATTATTTGCCAAGCTAGGGATCAAGCCCACAGCGATGATGGATATTTCAGACGGGCTTGCATCAGAAATTCTACATATTTGCAGACAATCTGACAAAGGTTGCAGATTATATGAAGAAAAGATTCCATTGGATCAGATGACTTATGATACAGGGCGGGAATTTGGCATTGATCCAACCGTAGCTGCACTTAATGGCGGTGAAGATTATGAACTACTGTTTACAATAGCTCAGACTGATCATGATAAAATCAAAAACTTACCGGATATCAGCATTATTGGTTATATGACGCCAAGATCCGAAGGTTGTGAGATGATTTCCAAATCTGGGAATCTTTATCCGATAACAGCCCAAGGTTGGAATGCTTTTAAGAAAAAAGATTAATACGAAAAAGACCTGTCTCTAACAGGTCTTTTTTTATGCTTCTTGCTCTTCAAGCCGGAGTTCCTCCGCCTCATTTGGATCTCTTTCACCTACATTGAAATTGTTATAGCCTAAGCCCACTTCGATCTGTAATAATCTCTGTTGCAGCATTTCAAGAATTGCTAAAAAGTTATAGACAAATTGTATTTTATTTTCTGAGTTTTTAAGAATTTCTTGAAAATCCAATTTTTTATTGATTTCAATTAGTTCGGCTATTGCTTTCTTCTGTTGTTCAATGGTGTATGGATATTTGACAACTGTATGTGTTACTTCAGGGGGACGATTACGGAATTGATACATCATTTGCTCGTAAATCATCATTAGACTATAAAGGTCGAAGCTATCCAAATTTTCTCCGGTAGAATCTAATTTTAGTCTCTGTTGGATATCATAGCGTATGTTGCCTCGGTTGTATAGTTTGAGACGATCCTCTTCCAAGACTCTCAAATCTTCACAGGTCTCTTTAAATTGCTTATAGAGAATAAGTTTTTGAACAAGATCTTCTCTAAGATCGATTTCATTCTCATTTTCGTCTAGATCTAGACGAGGCAAGAGCATTTTAGCTTTAATACGCATCAGTGTCGAAGCAACAAAGATAAACTCGCTTGCCATTTCCATATTGAGCGCCTGCATTTGGCTCACATACGATAAAAAATCATCTGTAATCTTTGAAATCGGTATATCGTGGATATTTAGTTCATCCCGTTCGATAAAAAATAATAATAAATCAAAAGGTCCCTCAAATTGAGGAAGCTTGATTTCGTAGCCTTCTTCTACTTGCATATCTTATACAAATTTACATATAAAATCTTTTGGAATAACTTCGATACAAACTATTCATTATTTTATTTGTTGTACCCCAATATGTAAATGCGATTTAATTTTAAAGATTAAATAAAATTGTCGTTACTTTGTACGAACATATCATGTAAATAGCAGTACTATGCAGTTTGAGGCTGGAGAACTATTAAGTAAAATAAACGATCCCTCTGATCTTAAAAAGCTAAAGGAAGACCAATTAGAACAGTTAAGTCAGGAATTACGTCAATTTATTATTGATCAGGTTTCGGTTAATGGTGGTCACTTTGCAGCAAGTTTGGGAGTCGTCGAGTTAACGGTGGCGTTACATTACGTAATGAATACCCCATACGATCAATTGATCTGGGATGTAGGTCATCAGGCTTATGGGCATAAGATCCTAACGGGGCGTCGCGATATATTTCATACAAATCGAATTGAGAACGGAATTTCTGGGTTTCCTAACCGTTTTGAATCTAAATACGATGCATTTGGCGTTGGGCACTCATCAACATCTATTTCTGCAGCATTAGGTATGGCGGTTGCTTCCCAAATAAGGGGCGAAAAGGATCGTCAGCATATCGCGGTTATTGGTGATGGTGCGTTGACTGGTGGAATGGCATTTGAAGCATTGAATCATGCCGGTATTTCCAAATCCAACCTTTTGGTTATTCTGAATGATAACTGCATGTCCATTGATCCTAATGTAGGTGCATTGAAGGAGTATTTGACAAGTATTACAACCTCAAAACGATATAATCGTTTTAGAGACGATATTGCAGCTGTATTAACCAAGATTTCTGAAGTTGGTCCAAATGCACTTGGTATTGCCAAAAAACTGGAAAAAAGCATAAAGGGAACTTTGTTAAAAAATGCCAATCTCTTTGAATCTTTAAATTTTAGATATTTTGGACCGGTTGATGGGCATGATGTCAAGAAATTAGCCAAGACCCTTGAAGACCTTAAACATATACCAGGCCCTAAATTATTGCATGCCGTCACCATCAAAGGTAAGGGCTTTGCGTTAGCTGAAAAAGATCAGACGAAATGGCATGCTCCAGGTTTATTCGATAAAATTACGGGTGAGATAAAGAAGTCTTCGAATGATAAACCGGTAGCGCCTAAATTTCAAGATGTTTTTGGACATACTTTAGTTGAGCTTGCGGAAGAAAATGATAAGATTGTGGGTATAACGCCTGCAATGCCTTCTGGTTCTTCTATGAACATTATGATGAAAGCTATGCCTGACCGCGCATTTGACGTTGGTATTGCTGAGCAGCATGCGGTTACGTTCAGTGCAGGACTCGCAACACAGGGATTATTACCGTTCTGTAATATCTATTCGTCTTTTATGCAACGCGCTTATGATCAAGTAATCCATGATGTTGCATTACAAAATCTAAATGTTGTTTTCTGTTTGGATCGTGCGGGAGTGGTCGGTGCAGATGGCGCTACACATCATGGCGCTTATGATATAGCGTTTATGCGATGTGTCCCAAACATGACAGTTTCTGCTCCGATGAACGAAGAGGAACTGCGAAATTTGATGTTTACTGCACAGTTGCCTAATAAAGGTCCTTTTGTTATCAGATACCCGAGAGGAAATGGCGTTATGCCGGATTGGCGTCGTCCATTTACAGAAATAGAAATAGGAAAGGGACGTCTTATAACAGCAGGAGAGGAGCTTGCTATCTTAAGTTTTGGAGCGATAGGAAATGAAGCTGTTAAAGCGGTACAGCAGTTAAATGAATTGGGAATACATCCAGCGCATTATGATCTTCGATTTGCTAAACCATTGGATGAAGCCTTGCTCCATCAGGTCTTTCAGAAGTTTGGTAAAATTATCACGGTTGAGGATGGAAGTTTACAAGGGGGCATAGGTTCGGCTGTATTGGAATTTATGGCCGATCACGGATATCATAGCCAGGTTGTTCGTTTGGGTATTCCGGATAAGATCATTGAACATGCTGAACAAAATGCACAGTGGAAGAATGCGCACTACGATGCGAATGCGATCATAGCAGAAGCTAAAAAACTTTGTAATGGAAAATTGACCAGTTCAATGGTCGGATAAGAGTTATATATTTGACAAACAAAAAAGGAGATCCATATGGACCTCCTTTTTTGTTTGTCAAGTGTGCGTATGTTTAAGTTTACAATTAATCTCATCTGTTACAATTTGTTTTTTTCTAAGATATAATTTGCACTGATTTTTCTTTTATGGTTATGCATAAATAACTTTAATAGTCCTCTGACAATGATGTTAAGTTGGCTTTAAATTCTTATAAATTTAATATTAAAAATATATGAACTAAAGATTGTAATTAGCTATTATTTTGGTTAATTTAGATTTAGACCTTAAAGACTGATAGGTAGTAAGTTTGCTACTTTTTTTGTTCTTTTTTTTGAAATAAATTTGGAATGTTAATAATTATTTTTAGAGATCAATTTTAGCGCTAGTTTTCCACAATTTTACACGGTAAAAATCTGATATATAGTATCTTATCAATTATTTTATATTTTAGTTTTTTAGCTGATTTTTTTTTGTCATCTTCGTTCTCAGAGAAAGTTATCAACATATTTTTTGTCGCGTATTGTAAATCAACTTATTAACAATTTTAGAATGGAAAAAACGTATTCAAGTGTCTGGAATAATTGTCTTTCGATTATCAAAGATAATATACCAGCACAAAGTTTCAAGACCTGGTTTGAACCTGTGAAAGCAGTCCGTTTGGAGGGTGACGTTTTGACTATTCAAGTGCCTAGCTTATTTTTTTATGAGTGGCTGGAAGAACACTATGTAGGAATTCTTCGCAAGACCGTAAAGAAATTCTTAGGAGAGCAAGGTAGATTGGAATACAATATTGTAGTAGAGAAGTCTTCAGCTTCTCATCCTTATACGACTAATCTTCCATCGAATGGCAATGGAGCAGAAGGGAAAAGGCAATCTATCCCTGTGCCGGTATCTTTAAATAGGGATATCAAAAATCCGTTTGTTATTCCTGGATTGAAAAAATTGCAGGTTGATCCGCAATTGAATCAAAACTATACATTCGAAAATTTTATCGAAGGTGAATGTAACCGTCTTGCTCGCTCTGCAGGTTATGCTGTAGCGAATAAACCAGGTGGTACTTCATTCAACCCTTTGATGATTTATGGTGATGTTGGTTTGGGAAAGACACACCTTGCCCAAGCAATCGGAAATGAAATCAAAAGAAATCTTCCCGATAAATTGGTCATTTATGTGTCTTGTGAAAAATTCTGTCAACAGTTTGTGGATTCATTGAAAAATAACACGATCAATGACTTCGTTAACTTTTATCAAGCAATGGATGTCATCATTATGGATGATGTGCACAATTTTGCTGGTAAAGAAAAAACACAGGATATTTTCTTCCATATTTTTAATCATTTGCATCAATCTGGAAAGCAGATTATTTTAACTTCAGACAAAGCGCCTAAGGATTTAGCTGGTTTGGAGGAACGTTTGCTTAGTCGTTTTAAATGGGGATTATCTGCAGATATTCAAATTCCTGATCTTGAGACGAGAATGGCAATTTTGAAGAAGAAGATGTATTCTGATGGTATTGATTTACCTGAAAATGTAGTGGAATATGTCGCAACACAAATCGATAATAGTGTTCGTGAGTTGGAAGGAGCCATGGTTTCATTATTGGCTCAGTCTACATTGAACAAGAAAGAGATTGATTTGGGCTTAGCAAAATCGATGTTGAAGAATTTTGTGAAGAATACCCATAAGGAAATTTCAATGGACTTTATTCAGAAATTAGTTTGTGAATATTTTGAAGTTCCTGTAGATATGGTAAAGTCGAAAGTGAGGAAGCGTGAAATCGTGCAGGCCAGGCAAATTTCGATGTATTTAGCAAAAGCCCATACCAAATCTTCACTAAAATCGATCGGAGCATTCTTCGGAGGAAGAGACCACTCGACAGTCATTTATGCATGTCAAACCGTAGAGGATTTAATTGAAACTGACAAGAAATTTAAGACTTATGTAAGTGATATTATGAAAAAATTGAAATCTTAATATCAATTACAGTAAGTAAAAACAAAAAGGGCTGTCCAAGTAATATGGACAGCCCTTTTTTGATGTATTTAAGACGCTGTAAGGCATAAAAAAGCCTCTGGACATGCACTGCATGTCCAGAGGCTTTTCATTCGTTCTCGAATGATTATTGTTGTTGATTGCTCTGTCCGTTACCGGATTCTTTTTGTTCTGTTGTTTCTTGCGTTGCCGGAATGTTTACGGGAGGTCGCTCAGTAACATATTTCTGATAAGCAACTTTTTGTTCATCTGTTAGCAATTGTGCTATTTTAGTATCTGATTCACCCTGTATTTTGGCAATATTCTCCTTTTTGACGTCAGCTTTAGTCGTGGAATCCTGAATGACAGCCGCTATAGCCTTTTCTTGATCCAATACGATTGTTGATACTGCAGTTTTCTGCTCGTCATTTAATGTCAGCTTTGTGACTAACTCAGTCACTACCTTTGTTGCATTTTCTTCAGGAGTTGTTTGTTGTGCAAATGTTAGGCCCATCGCTAGGAAGAAACCTATGCCTGCTAAAAATAACTTTTTCATGATGTTCAATTTTAGATGAAATTATTTAATGTTTTTCTACTACCTAATTTTACGTTGTTGTTGATTATTGACCGGATTCAGTTTTGGTAGGCTGAGCTGTAGTCGGCACGGCTTTAGCTGGTCTTTCAGTTATGACTTTTTGATAAAGGGATTTCTGATCTTCGGTAAGTAATTGACTGACTTTGGTATCCACTTCAGTCTGTAGCTTATGAAGTGCATCGCTTTTCGCTTGAGCAGAAGACCCACTATCTTTTACTATTGTCTGTTCTGCTTTTACCTGATCCAATAGAATGGTTGATACCGCAGTTTTTTGCTCATCATTCAGATGCAGTTTCTGTACAAGTTCAGTCGTTGCTTTAGCAGCTGCATCCTCGGGACTAACCTGTTGTGCAAACATCAGGCTGAGAGTCAAGCAAAATCCTATTCCTGTTAAAATTAGCTTTTTCATATCTATTGTATTTAAAAAGTTACAATTAAACGATCTTGCTATAAAAACTCGGAAAGGGGTCTTTTATTGTATCAACTATGTTACTTTAACAAAGTTTTAACATTAACTGGTTGTAATTCATGGAAATATGGGTTTTTATCTGTGATGTGAAATGCAAAAATTGATGATATCGTTGTTATTGCACTGTTAACAGGATCGATAAAGTTAGACGAGCTTAATTGTGATGACAACGTCAGAATAGAACTGAACGTGAAATAAAAAAGGCCTTGTTTTTTTACAAGGCCTTTTCTAAGATAGCTTTATTTAATTTTCGGAACGTTTAGACATTCTTTCTTTCATTTTTTCTTGCTGTTCGTCAAATAGCTTAGCTTGGTCAGGAGTAAGCCATGATTTGATTTTGGTTGTTTGTATTTCCTGAAGCTGTTTAAATTTTTCCATACTCGCTTTTCGATCTCCACCATCATTTCGAAGTGCAGCCCGTTGTTGAGCCTGACTTAATGTAAGGTTATAGATCGAATCTTTTTGCGTTTGATTGAGGCTTAATAATTTGTCTAAATGCTCTACGCGCATTTTAGCTTGTTCTTCAGGACTACGTTGCTGACGTTGTTGGGCAAAAACTCCTGTAGCACTTAAAAATAGACAAGCTACTGCCATTAAAATTTTCTTTTTCATCTTTGTATAGTTTATATCATGAGTGCCGAATATCGGGTGTACACTCAATTTGTTCATTATAGACAGAGCGAAAACTTTTGAGATTCTCTGTTTACATATAGAATATAAATTTGATGAAAAAGTTTAGTATAGCATCTGATATTAACAAAATTTAAGGTTGATTAACACTTTGATCCACTGCATCATATAGCCTTTTATGGAATATTTCCTGTTGGATGGGGTCGTGAAATTGAAGACCAATTGGCAGATAAGCCAAATCAATTGCAGTAAATTGCTGTTTAAAAGGTTTTAATCGCTGAAAGTCCTTTTCTGTTGTCAATACTATTTTGTTGCTACTCGCCAGATTGTGGTAAGATTTTGCAATTTGATTGATATCCGATTCAGTAAAAGAATGATGATCTTCAAAGGAAATGTGTTGGATTGAATTGGCTTTGTTTTGGAGATAATACACTAAGGGCTTAGGTTTAGCAATACCCGTAACCAAAATAATGTCTTTGCCTTTGATATCGATTAGACTTCCTTTACTATTGATGGGTTCAAGATAGTCGATATAGCTAAAAACAATTAAAGCTTCTTTGTTATAATACCTGATTTTGTTTTCTATCCGTTTTTTTTCTTTGGTAGAAAGATCAATAGGACATTTCGTAATTGCTATGATCTGTGCGCGTTTGGCCTCCATAAGGAGATCCCTAAAGTTTCCTGTAGGAAAAACAAACATTGGACTAGCAAATGATAGAAAATCAAACAATAGAATATTGAAAAGCGGCGATAATTTCCGATGTTGATAGGCATCATCCAAAATAATCAGTTGATGATCTGATTGAAGTTTTTCTATTCCCGTACAGCGATCTTCACAAACCGCAACAGTGATAGCCGGAAATTTATTTTTGAACTGTAAGGGCTCGTCACCGACGTCCATAGCCGATGAATCCGTCTGTACCAGATAAAACCCTTTGGAGCTACGTCCGTATCCTCGACTGAGTATTGCCGTTTTAAAATGACCTTTAAGGCTAGAGACCACAAGTTCAGTCATTGGACTTTTTCCTGTTCCACCTACGGCAAGATTTCCTATGACAACAGTTGGAATGTCGAAAGACCGCGAGGGAAGCAGCTTAAGATCATATAATCTATTTCTTATCCACACTACAAGGGCATAGATGATGGTAAAAGGAAATAATAGATATCGTAATAAGCGTATCATTTTGGAACAACGGTTAACCCTACGTCTGTGATTTCTTTCAACGGATTTTCTTTCATGTTCTGTTCGATGGAAATCGTATAAATTCCTGTATCCGGAAATAGGTAATCTTTATGGATGATGGATTGATTGTTATACAAGCTACCGGAGGATTTTCCTATCCATTTTCCATCCGATCTGGCCATTTTTATTTCTTTACGAAAAGTATATTGCTTTTTACCTGGGCCTCGTTGGTAAATAAGTACAAAAAGATTGGAAAAAGCATATTCCGGTGTATGACGGACATCCATCAATACATCATATCGTTTGGTCTTGTCGCCGATATGGAATTGAAAACTAGGCGGTGACGTATTCAGCCAAGCTTTATTATCAATGGGTTTATTTTCATTTATGACAAAAGTTTGGTCACAAGAACACCCTATGCCAATACATAACAAACCAATAAAGAAAGGAGAGCTTTTGAGTTTCATGTTTATTTATAAAAAGAATATGCCTAATGGGTTAAAATTAGGCATATTTTTTTTTATTCTGCTTTCGGTGCAGCATTGTTGTTATTACCTTTGTTTTTATTCCGATGGCGATTGAAACGCTTTTTGGGTCTGTTATTAGATCCTTCTTTATTTTCTTTATTCGCGCTTGGGGCTCCAGCATCGGTCGAAATCTGAGGTTTAGCACTTTGTCTAGGTGTACTTTGTTCGGACTTCTCAGTTTTTTGTCCAGCCTTACTTTCAGGTTTGACAGTACTGCTTTTGGATTTTCTTTTTTTCTTTCTTTTATTCCGATCATCAAGTCGAGTTAAGCTATCCTGTCCGACTACATTTTCGTAATCGTAATTGATATTTTTCTCTTCTCTGACTTCATCGTTATCTACTGCACTCGAAATTGCTTCCGGTTTGATCCCCTGCTTATTCATTTCGACAAACTCTTTGACTTGTTGAACGGGAATGGCGATCCAATTTTCGGCTCCAGGAAAAGAGAACCACATCATTTTCTTGAAAATATCGGTCTTTTGAAGATAAGCAACTCCTTTTAGGGTTTCGATGCGGTCGATATTATTCGGGATGTCTTTTAAAGCATCCATGTAACTATCCAATTCATAATTGAGACAGCATTTTAATTTTCCGCATTGTCCCGCTAACTTTAACGTATTCAAAGAAAGATTTTGATAACGTGCTGCCGATGTAGAAACCGTTTTGAAATCCGTTAACCAGGTTGAACAGCAAAGTTCGCGACCACAGGAGCCGATTCCACCGAGGCGGCTAGCTTCTTGTCGCATACCTATCTGGCGCATTTCAATGCGTATTCTGAAAGCTTCAGCCATTTTTTTGATAAGCTCACGGAAATCCACGCGGCCCTCAGCAGTGTAGTAAAAGGTAGCCTTGGTTTTATCACCCTGGTAGTCAACATCAGAAATCTTCATGGACAAACCCAGGTCCAAAGCCAGTTTACGTGCTTTGTGCATAGTTTCCCATTCGAGATCTTTTGCTGCGTTATACTTCTCTGCATCCATTTCATTGGGCTTCCGATAGATTTTTTTAGTTACCATTTCTGGGGTAACATTGTTCTTTTTTAATTGTAGTCTGACCAATTCACCTGTTAAGGAGACATGTCCGACATCATAGCCACCAGTAGAAGGTTCTACAACGACCATCTCCCCCATTTCAAGGTAGGTATTGTCTACATTAATAAAGAAATCTTTTCGTGATCCCTTAAATCGTACTTCGACGATATTAAATGGTTTATAGTTTGAAGGCATATCCATATCGGAAAGCCAGTCATATACATCTAATTTATTACATCCGCTAGTCATGCAAGAGCCATTATTCTGACATCCTGCCGGTGTACCATTTGCCGTGGTAGTACCGCAACCTCCGCCGGATGAGCAACTGCCACATCCCATAGTTTTCTATATTATATATTGAGTTCCTTTCGGAAACGTTTTGTACTTGTATATTAATGTTAACTGCAAAGATAAATCTAAAAATAATATTTTGGGATTTGCATTTCTTTCTACAAAATAATGTGTTTCCTCAAATAGATTTATTGTTGCTTCAATTTGTTCAACGGTATAGTGTACAGCAAATTTTTGAACAAAATCCAATTCTTTGGCCGGTAAGAATACTAAGCTGGAAAGCCCTTCTTTGATTAATATAATTTGACGCATCATATTAATTGCATAAAAAAGAAAGCTTTTTTGGTTTTCTCGCCCCATTTTTGAGAGCTCTTCTTCCACTAAAGAGATCATATTGGTTCCCGCATCTGAAACAATGAAACGTAACCAATTGACTAAAATGCCAAAATGATTATTTGTTTGCGACTGGATTTGATTCATTGCTTCTTGTAGGTTTCCATCCGCAATAAAAGCAATTTCAGCTGATTCTTGATCCGAAAGATGATGTACGCTTTTTAGATGTTGTGCGATCTCTGTGTGATCCAACTTCTTTATTTTGACCAATTGCGTACGTGATATGATTGTATTTAATATTTTGTCCTGATTTTCTGCAACCAGAATAAAGAGCGTTTTTTCGGGTGGTTCTTCGATTAACTTTAACAGTGCATTGCCTTGTGTGTCCAGGTATTCGGGAAGCCACATAATTAAAACCTTATATTCAGCTTCAAAGGACTTTAGGCTTAATTTTTTGATGATACCATGCGCCTCGGCAATATTGATATTGACTTGTTTGTTGTCCGCATCCAATTGATTGCGCCAATATTCCAATCCCATGTATGGATTGGATAAAAAAGATTTTCGCCAGCTGTCCGCATAATCGGTTGCCGTATCTTCCTTATGTTTGGCTATGAAAGGATAGGACATGTGGAGATCGGGATGGATCAGCTTATTATATTTTCGACAGGAGGGGCATTCGCCACAACTGTCGGCTGACTGTCGGTTTTCACAATTCAAAAACTGTGCATAAGCATAGGCTAATGCAAGGCTGCCGGAGCCCTCTGGACCAAGAAATAATTGCGCATGACTCACACGATTTTCATGAACCGTGCGAACTAAATGTTCCTTGATGTCTTTGTGCCCAATGATCTCTTTAAACTGCATACACTACTGCTATTATACAAATGTAATAAATATTGTGATTTATCGGGCCGAATTTGCTTTCTATACTTTTGGCGCTGTGCTTATTAATTGAAATACAATTGCTTATTTGAGCGATCAAAATCTCTTTATGTGGAAAGAAAGCGGCCTGTAAAACTGAAAAATATTGATTAATTTGTGTATTATTGCACATAATAATTAGTATTCAGGAAATGAGATTCATTGTATCAACATCAATTTTATTAAAGCAGTTACAAGCTATCAATGGCGCATCCAGTACAAGTACTGTTTTGCCTATCTTGGAAAACTTTCTTTTTGAAATAAAAGACAATAACTTGACTATTTCTGCTACGGATCTGCAAACAAGTATGGTTACTTCTTTACAGATCGAAGCAAAAGAAGAGGGAAGAGTAGCCATGCCTTCGAAGATTTTGATCGAGACGTTAAAAACCTTACCAGATCAGCCAGTAGCATTTTCAGTAGATATGAATACCTTGGCTATTGAGATCAGTGCAGGTGATGGAAAATATAAGTTGAGTGGAGAAAATGCCGACGATTTCCCTAAAATTCCTTCAATCGATAACGGGTCAGTTATTCAGATGCCAGCTCCTATTTTGTCAGAAGCGATCAGTAAAACGATCTTTGCTGTCAGTAACGACGAATTGAGACCTGCGATGTCTGGTGTTTTGGTGCAATTAGCTGAAAAGAATGTGACTTTTGTCTCTACTGATGCGCACAAGTTGGTGCGTTATTCGAGAACTGATATCGGTGCTGAGAAACCAGCATCCCTTATTTTGCCGAAAAAAGCACTTTCACTGCTCAAATCATCGTTACCATCTGATGATGTTACAGTATCGATAGAATATAATCAAACCAATGCGTTCTTTAGCTTTGGTAATATTAATTTGATCTGTCGTTTGATTGATGAACGTTACCCAGATTATGCTGCTGTAATCCCTCAGGTCAACCCGAACAAGTTGACCGTAGATCGATTATTGTTTTTAAATACCTTGAGACGGGTGGTGATTTTCGCTAATAAAACGACACATCAGGTTCGTCTGAAGATCTCAGGAAGTGAATTGCATATCTCTGCAGAAGATTTAGATTTCTCTAATGAAGCGCATGAACGCTTGTCCTGTCAATTTGAAGGGGATGATATGGAAATCGGTTTTAACGCCAAGTTCCTAGTGGAGATGTTAAATAACTTAGAGAGTGAAGAAGTTGTTTTGGAGATGAGTACGCCAAATCGTGCCGGTTTATTGATTCCGGCCGTATCTGAAGATCATGAAGATATTTTGATGTTGGTGATGCCTGTTATGTTAAACAACGCTTAATCTTCGTCAGGGTTTGGAACTAATTACGCATCTTATAGACTTTATTCTCCATATTGATAAACATTTGGTTGAAATAGTCAATGATTATCAGACTTGGACGTACCTTATTCTGTTTCTTATTATTTTTGTAGAAACAGGAGTGGTTGTGATGCCCTTTTTACCAGGAGATTCTTTATTGTTTGCAGCGGGCATGCTAGCCGCACAACCAAATGATCTTAACGTATGGTTGATGATTTTCATTTTATTGGTAGCCGCGGTTTCTGGGGATTCCTTAAACTATGCTATCGGTAAGCATTTTGGTATGCGCCTAACAAGATTTAAGCTCTTTGGTAAGCAGGTAGTCAAAGATGAGCAAATTGCCAAGACTCATTCGTTTTATGAGAAATATGGCAGTAAAACAATCGTTATCGCTCGATTTGTACCAATCGTACGTACCTTGGCACCTTTCGTTGGAGGTATTGGAAGGATGAATTATGGTACTTTCATTACCTATAATGTCGTGGGTGCTGTCTTGTGGGTTGGTGGTATAACCCTCGCGGGATATTTTTTAGGAAATATTCCTATTATAAGAGATAACTTCTCGAAGGTCGTATTGATTATTATTTTTATATCCATATTACCAATAATCTTCGAGCTTATAAAAGAAAAGATAAAAACTAAAAAGGGGGTCCAATAAGATTCCCTTTTTTTATAGATCAAAAAAATGGAAATCATTTTACAGCTTATTGATTTTATATTGCATATCGATCAGCATCTTTTGCAACTGATCAATAGTTATGAAAATTGGACCTATCTGATTTTGTTTTTAATCATCTTTGCGGAAACAGGATTTGTTGTTACACCATTCCTTCCTGGTGACTCAGTTTTATTTGCCTTGGGGGCAATAATTGCCCGCCCAGATTGTCAGCTCTCCTTACCAATATTTATAGTCATTCTTATTTTTGCCGCTATCTCCGGAGATTTTGTGAATTATGAAATTGGCAAATATGTTGGAATCCGTGTTTTTAAGCCAGGATCAAGAATATTTAAGCCAACTTATCTGCAAAAAACACAAGATTTCTATGCTAAACATGGAACAAAGACTATTGTTTATGCCCGATTTGTACCGATTGTAAGGACTTTTGCACCATTTGTAGCAGGTATTGGCAAAATGCCCTATGTGGTCTTCGGAAAATATAATATACTAGGGGGGATATTATGGGTTTCATTATTTGTTATGGCTGGCTATTATTTTGGACAGCTGCCATTTTTTAAGCATAATTTTTCCCTTGTTATTTTGGCGGTTATCTTTATTAGCTTAATACCCATGCTTATACAGTTTTTGTCTGCGAAAAAAACAAAAAAAGATTAAACGTTACATACTAAATACGGTCTTTTAAGGTTAAAGGATTGATACGAAATATCCCTATTGAGAAAGTACAGATACTGTGCGCAAAATGTAGTTTGTACGCGATAAAATTAAGTTAAGCGGACAAGATCGTCTGGATATTTCGTAAGGTCATTGAAGAAGAGATTATTTACGTATGAACTATTTGGTTTTAGCATTTACCCTGCTTTTTACACAGTCTATTTTTGCACAACGTGTGGTTGTCGATCATAATCAAGCCATCGAGGCCTATGAGCTATTGAACAAAATTCGTACAAATCCCGAAAAGTATAAGAAGGAGCTGAAGCTTTTTAATTTGCAGAAGATTAAACGAACCAAACTCAATTGGAATAAGCAGTTGGCCGAGGTTGCGGTTTATCGAGCAAAAGATATGGCTAAACGTTCTTATTTTGACCATGTCTCACCTGAGGGGTATGGACCTAATTATTTCATTGACGAAGCAGGATATCAGCTTAATCCGGCATGGCTGTCAAAACGAAACACCAACAATTTTGAGTCCATTGCCGCCAACCGAGCCAGTGCTACCGCTGGCATTAAGGCCTTAATTATTGGAAAGGAAGCTCCGGGTTATCATCATCGTACCCATTTATTGGGCATGGATCAGTGGAACGCTTCGCTATATGATATTGGGATTGGTTATGTTGAATGCAAAGGTGCCAAACCTTATGAAAGTTACTTAGTTGTTATCATTGCCAAACACGATTGGTAAATAAAAAGAAAGGTAATTTGGCGAGTATCAGCAATTAATCAATACAGTGTATTTAATTTTTCCTGAAAAGTCATACCTTTGCATATGATAAAATCCATGACAGGATATGGCACAGCTTCCGCTGATAACGGTAAAGTTAAATATAGTGTCGAAATAAAGTCCTTAAATTCAAAATTCCTTGAATTAAATCTTCGTTTGCCCAAAGTTGTTTCGGACAAAGAATTGACCCTGCGTACTGAAAGTAGCAAACTTATTGAACGTGGTAAAGTTAACATGAATGTAACGGTTGAATACACGGATCAAACTGCGAAGGCGTCTTCCATTAATGCTGATTTACTCAAAAAATATTATAGTCAATTGCAGCAGATCGCTGTAGAGCTCAACGATACGAATGTCAACCTGTTTGAACTCGCATTAAATATGCCTGAGGTAATCACGAACAATGATGATTCGGTTGATGACGAGGAGTCTAAAGTATTGATGGATGCTTTTTATGATGCCGTCAAACGTTTTAATACATTTCGTGAAGATGAGGGAAATGTACTTGCTGGAGACTTAAAGAAGCGGGCTGAGCTTATTTTAGTTTACCTTGCTGAGGTAGAGGCTTTGGAAGTAGAACGTATACCTTTGATCAGACAGCGTATCGAGCAATTTTTGAATGATACGGTTGGTAAAGAAAATGTCGATCAAAATCGATTTGAGCAGGAACTGGTTTATTACATCGACAAATTGGATGTGACT
The DNA here is from genome assembly GCF_014109745.1 of Sphingobacterium paramultivorum. Lineage (NCBI taxonomy): Bacteria > Pseudomonadati > Bacteroidota > Sphingobacteriia > Sphingobacteriales > Sphingobacteriaceae > Sphingobacterium > Sphingobacterium paramultivorum. The sequence goes on along the minus strand of NZ_CP058555.1, from coordinate 4,932,791 downwards.
GAGGAGAAAGTGAGATTGCGCGCCCATTGCAACTACTTTTTAAAAGCATTTGATTCAGCCGATTCAAATGGTAAAAAATTAGGTTTTATTTCACAAGAAATGGGTAGAGAAATCAATACCCTTGGTTCTAAAGCCAATCATGCCGGAATCCAACAGATTGTGGTTAGAATGAAAGAAGAATTAGAAAAAATAAAAGAGCAATTGCTCAACGTATTATAAGGATGAGCGGTAAATTAATTATATTCTCGGCTCCATCAGGAGCGGGTAAAACAACAATAGTAAGAGATCTTTTAAGTAAACATGGCGATAAAATAGAGTTTTCCATTTCTGCGAGTACCCGTGACCCCAGAGGACAGGAAGTAGACGGAAAAGATTATTATTTTATGTCAAAGGAGGAGTTCCTACATAAGGTCGCCAAACAGGAGTTTATCGAATTTGAAGAAGTATATTCAGGGACTTTCTATGGTACTTTGCGTTCAGAAATTGAACGTATTTGGAAAGAAGGTAAACATGTTATATTTGATATCGATGTTGTTGGTGGATTACGTTTGAAATCAAAATTCCCAGAACAGGCAATTTCTATTTTCGTACAACCACCATCATTGGAGGTGCTTAAGGAGCGTTTGACAGGACGTGGAACGGATTCAGAAGAAAAATTGAAAGAACGTTTTGCCAAGGCTGAACTGGAACTTACCTATGCTAATAAATTTGATGTCATATTGAATAACTTTGATTTAGCTACTGCATGTGCCGAAGCTGAAGAAATTGTTATGGGATTTATCAATAAATAAGTCCATGCGAAAAATTGGTTTGTATTTTGGTTCTTTTAATCCGGTGCACATAGGGCATCTGATCATCGCTAATTATATGGCCAGTTTTACTGAATTGGATGAAGTTTGGTTTGTGGTCTCTCCTCAAAATCCATTTAAGAAGAAATCTACATTGGCAGATCCCTACGATCGTCTGGAGATGTTAAATCTGGCTTTGGAGGGTGCTGAACACCTGCGGGTAACAGATATTGAATTCCATTTACCAATACCGTCATATACGATAGATACGCTCACCCATTTAAAAGCAAAATATCCCAATCGTGAATTTGTGCTGCTCATGGGAGAAGATAGTTTGGAATCTTTGGAAAAATGGAAAAATGCGGATATTATCTTACGCGACTACCAGATTTATGTCTATCCACGTCCTGGATATGATGGTGGAAAGCTTAAGGATCATCCTTCAATCACCATCACAGCTACACCATTGATGGAATTGTCTTCTACCTTTTTGCGAAAGGCAATCAAGGAAAATAAAAATATTCAATTTTTTGTACCGCAAAAGGTGATAGAGTTTATCGATAAGAAAGGTTTATATTCTTGATATAGGCAAAAGTAAAAGAAATATAGCGTCCCCGGGTTTTATTAAATCCGGGGATTTTTGTTAGGAGCAGATGGTATTCATTGCAAAGAGGAATCATTGTATTTAGGAATCATTGCAATTAGGAAAAGGCAGATCAGGGCGAAAGGGAGCCCTATAAAATAAAGAGGAATAATTTTTGTAGCAGTAATTTCTTTATTTTTAAAAGATATTAAATCATACGATATGAAAAGGGGACTTTTATTTTTTATTTCTTTCCTGTGTTGGGTGGGTGTTTTTGCACAAACGAATCCAGAGGATGACGAGAGTCTTTTTATGGATCCTGCTGCTATCGAAATGCGGAACAAAATGACCATTCCGCCCTATGGATTGGACAAAGTAAAAGCGTTAATCGCAAAAATAATCCCCGAAGAAGATAAAGAAACTACCGATGCTGGAACAAATGCAATTTCGGCTACTGATTTTAAAAAGCTATCCCTGCGCGAAAAGTTTACTTATACCATGATTCACGCAGAACTATATGCACAGAATTGCGCTATACCTGAATACCAAACGCAGATCGACAAAAAAATCTTTGGTACATTATTGGACGGTTTTAATGAATCGTCCTGGTCACAAAGGCAGACTGATTTTTTGCAGGAGAATAGGGATTCAGTAATCAAACTTATTCAGGAATCTGTTATCCGAAGCAAACGGATGGGTGTAAATTATAAGCATGCCCTAGTGGAGCTAAACGGTTGGCAAATGATTCCTTTTATTATTGAGTATGCCAAGAAGACATCGAAAGACAAAGATGCCCTGACCTTACTTATGTTGCTGATGAAACGTGGTGAATATAGTGAATTTATAAAGTCTACGTCTTTTAAAAAGTTATATGGAGAAAATAGCAATTATTACTCCTATCTAAATTACAATAAAGAAAATGAGGCACTGATCTTTAGTCGAGCGCTGAAATATTACGATGAGAAAAAAAGCAAGTAGTGCAGTTGGATTTTTAGTATTCCTGTATTTGGGATTAGTGGGGACCGTCGTTAGTGCACAGGAAAATACGGATGTTGCATGGGGGGATCCTCGGCCTCAGGATTCTTCTTATTATGCCTTCCGTGAAAAAAATAGTATTCCCCCTTTTAGTACAAAAAAGATTCAATTTTTAATCGATAAACGTTTAAAGACCCTTCCTGACGAAGCATTGACGGATTATGATGCTGGAATACCTGCTCGTGATTTTAATACTTTGACTGCTGAGGAAAAATTCACGTATACGATGATTTATCCAGAAATATTTAGTCAGGCCTGTGCGGAACGGATGTTTGTAAATGACCCCCAGAAAAAGATATTCGGTCAGTTGCTTTTTGTTTACAACGGTGTCTTTTGGAGTGAACGGCAAATCTCCTATATGAAAAAAAATAAGGCTCAGGTTTTGACTTTCATCCGGGAGCTATCTGGCAAAACGAATGAAATGGGCCTAAATTATAAGTCGGCGATTTTGGAGATGAACGCTTGGGAAAGTATCCCTTTTCTAATTGATTTTTACCAGAATAACCGGCGGGACAAAGACATATTGACAACACTTTTGTTGCTTTTAAAAAAGGGAGAATTATCCGATTTTAAACAGTCGAAAATATATCACAAACTCTACGGTCCGGATACAAACTATGAGAGCTGGATGGATTTTTCCGAGGCAAATGAACAGTATATTATTGAAACAGCACAAGCATATTATAACAAACGGCAAGGAGAATGAGAAGGTTACTCTATTTGATAGGATTGATTGTTTTGCATCTCCAATGTGAAGCCCAAGCTGGAAACTTTATCCAGATTCCGGCCGGAGACTATCATTTGGGTGATACAGGTAGTCTAGACAATCCAAAAAGAGTTGTGCAAATTGAATCGTTTTGGATCGCTAAGTTTGAGCTGACGAATGCTGAATTTGAGAAATTCGTTCAAGCAACAGGTTATAAAACATTAGCAGAACGCTATCACAACGCCATGGTCTTTGAACCTGGCTTGGCGGAGTTTCGTTGGCTACAGGATAGTACAGCCTATTGGCGCTTTCCGAATGGTGTAAGTCGTGGCGGCATTGAGGCCAAGATGGATCACCCTGTTACCTGCATTTCCTATAAGGATGTGCTGGCATATTGTACATGGGCAAACTGTAGATTACCCTCTTTTGACGAATGGGAGGTGGCGGCAAGAGCGGGTAGCGAAGGCTATTATTTTGAAGGTTTCAGTAAAGAGAATATGGGTGAATATGCAAATGTATGGCATGGAAGAGATCATTTGAAAGCGGATTATTCAGATGGTTATCTGTATACTTCTCCTGTCGGAAAATTCAAACCCAATCCATGGGGGCTCTATGACATCTTTGGAAATGTCTTTGAATTTTGTACCGGAAAGCTTGAAAGAGATGGTGATCGCTCTATTGCCCATGCCCGAGGAGGCTCCTGGTGGTGTAGTAAAAATAGCTGTGCTGCTTTTAATACAGTATATATAGGTTCAGTTAGTCCCAATGCATCTTTTAGTAATCTGGGATTTAGAATTGTAAAAAAAGTCTTTACCCCTTCGGATAAAGACTTTTAAAACAAACTCATCTTAGAGGTTGATTGTTATCTTCCCATCCAGCCACCATCCACGGTAAGGATAGTTCCATGTACATAATCAGAAGCTTTTGAAGCGAGGAATACCGCTGGCCCCTTAAAGTCTTCTGGAGTTCCCCAGCGACCTGCAGGTATACGGTCCAAAATGGACTTAGAGCGTTCAGGGTCGTCCCTAAGTGCCTCGGTATTATCCGTGGCGATATATCCTGGAGCAAATCCGTTTACGTTGACACCTTTGGAAGCCCACTCATTCGCAAAAGCCTTTACCATAGATCCTACAGCTCCTTTTGAAGCGGCATATCCCGGAACATTGATACCACCTTGGAAAGTTAATAAAGATGCTGTAAATACGATCTTTCCAGTTCCACGTGAAATCATGTCCTTTCCGATTTCACGAGTCAATATAAATTGCGCATTTTGATTGATCTCGATAATTTCATCCCAATATTCATCCGGATGCTCGGCAGCAGGTTTACGAAGTATATTTCCGGCATTGTTAAACAGGATGTCAATCGTCGGGTGCGCTGATTTTACTTTTTCGATAAATTTGTAAAGTTCTGTCCGTTTAGAGAAATCACACTGATAGGCATAGAAATTTTTGCCTAATGCTTTAACGGATTTTTCTACTGCAGAGCCTTCAGGTTCCAATGACGCTGAAACGCCGATAATATCTGCTCCGGCTTCAGCCAATGCTTCGGCAATTGCCTTGCCAATTCCTCTTTTGCAGCCTGTTACCAAGGCTACTTTCCCACTTAAGTCAAAAGATTGCAGTATGGACATTATTTTGAATATTTTATTGTTAACGGTTGATCTAAATTATTTTTAAATGTTTTTACATAAGACTGCCATTGCTCAAAACTACCTATTTTACCCGCTTTATTGAACGCAGCACCCGCAAAATAAACTAATGGTTTATCATTTTTGACGGTGGTTGCCAATAAAAATTGTTTTGGACTATCTTTGAATATATATTTTACTTTCGGTAGAATAACCGCAGTTCCAGTGATTTTATCTCCTTCTGCAGGTTCCCAATACGCTAAAATACCATTCTTTACATCATTTAGAATTTGAGGTTTTTCCTCTTTTCTTTTAGCGATCCCCACAACAATTGGCGTAGAGGCAGAGGTTGCGTTTTTGATGGAATAGCTTATTTTGTTCAATTGACTCCCAGCATCTAGGGAAACGGTCTTTTCAACCTGTAGCTGCTGACCTTTTACATTCTCCGGTTCATAGATAAGTTTGAATGTGGAGCGCAACGGACCGTTGTCCAATACCTCGTATTGGCGATAATGCTTATGGTAAACAACCTGTTCGTCAATAAATGGAGTTGCATCGCCAACGCCCAAGGTTTGTCCAACGGAATAATAATCTAAGCCTTTGCCATGATCGGCATGATAATCCCCAGTTTTATACCATTCGTCAACAACAAGGTCATTGCTACGTTTTGCCCAGAAGTCAAAGCCCTGTGCATCTTCTGAGCTGCCTTCTAAAGCCTTTCCATAGGCTCTAAAAGCCGCAATATCGTTTTCCCATGCAAAGTCATCTTTGCGTTCAGGGACGTACCTTGCATAGGTCTTGGAAGCAATAGCTGTGGGTTTATTCCCATTTACCCCGAAGGTTGTTGAACTTTTAGGAGCAACGGTTATTTGGATTAAAATATTTTGTGCCGTCGGTTTTCCTAGTTTTTCAAGTTGATAGGCCAGTTCCTTTTTATCCTTATCCACAATCGTAAATACACTGTTTTTTAACTCGAAGTGTTTCTCGAATGTTGTATAAGGAATACTGATCAACTCTGTTCTTGCGCTAGCGGAAGAGTTGTTTACAGTAATGGTTTTGTTGTTCTGCGCAAAAGCAAGTGTTGAAAGTCCTAGCGCTAAACTCAATACGAGTGTTTTTTTCATATTACTTCAATTCTGTGATGGCACATTTGTCCATATCATCATAATCTAAATTTTCACCCGCCATCCCCCATATAAAGGTATAATTGGAAGTTCCAGCTCCGGAGTGAATTGACCATGGTGGAGAAATTACAGCCTGATCGTTATGCATCCAAATATGGCGGGTCTCATCGATGGGTCCCATAAAATGTGATACTGCCTGTCCCTCTGGTAATTCAAAATAGAAATAGACTTCCATACGACGATCGTGGGTATGGGATGGCATTGTATTCCATACAGACCCCGGTTTTAATTCGGTCATTCCCATCTGTAATTGGCAGGTTTGTACCACTTTGTTCAATAACATCTGGTTGATCGTACGGTGGTTAGCTGTTTCCAATGAACCCAATTCTATTTTATTTGCATCTTCTTTCGTTACCTTTTTAGTTGGGTAGCTGCAATGTGCAGGTGTAGAGTTTAAATAGAATTTTGCGGGGTGTGTGGCGTCCTTGCTTGAAAAATAAACCTCTTGAGCACCCTGTCCGATATAAAGAGCTTCTTTGGTATTGAGATCATATGTAATGCCGTCAACTTCAACTTGACCGTTCCCACCGACATTGATAATACCCAACTCTCTTCTAGAAAGGAAGTAAGGTTCTTTTAATAACGCGGGAATGGTATCTAATTTGATTTTTGAGCTTACAGGCATTGCTCCACCAGCCATATAGCGATCATAGTGGGTATAGACAAAGTTAATTTTGTCTGCTTCAAAAACTGTTTCAATTAGAAAATTCTCCCTTAACCCTTGTGTATCTAAAGTTTTGTATTCCTTTGGCCCTATTGCATAACGGGATTCAAAATTAATGCTCATAACTGAATTATTATCTTTGTTTGTCTGTTTGAATGCTAAATTTAGGGCTAATATTTGTCAATAACGACACAATCTTACGCAAACGATGTCGTAGTGATCGGTGGTAAATCATACCCCCTACCAAATTATACCTAATAATAATATTTAACCAATGTTTAGACAGTGATTAATCAGTGTTTATTCAGTCGTTACTGAGCAAGCACTGAACAATCACTGAACGAGCACTGAACAAGCACTGTTAAAACGTATAGTTTGGTTACCATCTCATCTTCGTTTGTTGCACCTAAACTCATCGCTCCTTTGCAGCTTCCCTGTATTCGTTTGAACCCCTGTTTCCACAGTCGCTTATGCTGTTTGCCATGTCCTAATGAGCAACCTTTACAGATAATAATTGCCTGTTGTGTCAATATTATTTACATCTCGGTTTCAGATTTACTAACTTCGTATATGGTTAAAAAGAAATACCCGGTTCTAAAAGCACAAACAGGGATAGAAATAGCTGGGTATGCTATAAAGGCCTTTAAAAAAGAAATTATTTACATATGAAACCCAATATTTTAGTTGTTAATGACGACGGTATCACAGCGCCGGGGATTAAGGTGTTGTTAGAGGAGATGCAGAAAATAGGAAATGTTGTTGTCGTTGCTCCTGATTCGGCGCAATCTGGAATGGGGCATGCCATTACACTTGGTAGACCGCTACGTTTGGATAAAATCAATTTATATGAAGGGGTTGAAATGTATCAGTGTTCAGGAACACCGGTAGATTGTGTGAAACTTGCGGTGAATAAAGTTTTCAAAGGGCAAAAGCCAGATATATGCGTCTCGGGAATCAATCATGGGCTCAACAATTCAATCAATGTTTTGTATTCCGGTACGATGTCCGCTGCGGTAGAAGGGGCTATTGAAGGGATTCCTTCTGTTGGTTTTTCGCTCGATAACTTTTCCCATGATGCGGATTTTAGCTATTGCAGACCTTACGTGATTTCTATTGCCGAGCAGGTGCTGGCGAATGGTCTTCCTAAAAATACATTGCTGAATGTTAATTTTCCGCAAACAGCAGGTTTTAAAGGTATTAAAATTTGTAGACAGGCTGGAGGACATTGGGTAGAAGAATTTGATGAACGCATTGATCCACACAATCGCGATTATTATTGGACAACGGGTAAATTTGTCTTGCAGGACAGGGGGGAAGATACCGATAGTTTTGCATTGGCCAATGGTTATGTATCTGTCGTTCCGACACAGTTCGATATGACGGCACATCACGCTATCCCAGAATTGAATTCATGGAGCTTTGATCATCTGGGAAATACAAGGGGAGACGATAAACGTGAAAAATAATCTCTGGATAGGATTGGGTATCGGTACTGTATCTCCAGTATTGGCTCATATTTTAGTACGTTTTACGGATCTTGAACTTCATTTTTTACCCGAGAAACCCATGGCTATCTATACCATAGCCATATTGGTTAATTTAGTGCTTTTACGTTTTGCGTATCGATCGGGGAATGATCATCTCGGAAAAGGAATTATTGCAAGTACTTTTTTGGCAATGATACTTTACCTGATAACGCATAGAATTACGATTTGATTAAAATTCATAAATCCCATCTGACCGATGGGAAAAATTTTGTACAACATGAAATTAACATTAGGATTTTCTCCATGTCCAAACGATACATTTATTTTTGATGCATTGATTCATCATAAGATAGATACCAAAGGACTGGATTTTGAGGTGGAATATCAAGATGTGGAGACCTTGAACTTGAAAGCTTTTCAAGGCGATCTTGACATCACCAAGCTGAGCTATCATGCCTTTGCCTACGCGGTTGAAGATTATGAACTGCTCGATGCAGGTAGTGCTTTAGGATTTGGTGTAGGGCCTATGCTGATTACGAAGGATCCGAAATTAGCGAAATTACTTCAGCAAAAATTAGAAAGAGCTGAGAGCCTGGAGGGATTCGATCAATTGAAAGTCGGTTATCCAGGAAAATATACAACCGCTAACTTTTTATTAAGCTTGGCATTCCCCGAATTAAAAAATAAAGTAGAACTTGTTTTTTCGGATATTGAGGGAGCCTTACTTGATGGATCCATTGATTTGGGATTGATTATTCATGAAAATAGGTTCACCTATGCCGAAAAAGGACTGCATAAAGTCGTGGATCTGGGCGAGTACTGGGAGAAGACGACAAAATTTCCGATTCCTCTTGGAGGAATTGTCGTAAAACGTAGTTTGCCAAAAGAAGTGAAGGAAACATTGAATACAATTTTAAAGGAAAGTGTAGAATTCGCATTTGCCAATCCGAAATCTGGACTTGAATTTATTCGTGCGCATGCACAGGAAATGAGTGAAGAGGTGATGTACAAGCATATTGAACTTTATGTCAATAAATATTCAGTAGAATTGGGGCTTGAAGGACGTGATGCGATTACGAGAATGTTTGAAAAGGCTCAGGAAATGGGATTCATTCCGCAATCAGACCAAAAGTTGTTTTTATCATAATCAGCTGACGGTTTAGAGGCTATATATTACCCAGAAAAACTTCACGTAAAGGTAGCATAAAAGGGGATAAATATATATAGGATTCTTACTGGCTGAAAGGAACTGACATTTTCAATAAAAATAACGTAAAAAAAATGGATGTAAGCTGTTAGATATCATATCTAATAACTAAATTTGCCCGATTAGTGTCAAATTGTCTGCAATTTTACTTTGGAGTCATTATTGTACAAAATCTTAAGTTGAGATAGAAAAAAAATTATGTTAAAGTTTTTAAGTAAATTATTTGGAAGTAAATCCGAGAGAGATATCAAGGGAATTCAGCCTGTGGTAGACCAAATCAAAGCTGAATATGAGAAGCTTTCAAATCTAACCAATGACGAGTTACGTGCCAAGACCGTTGATTTCAAAGAAAGAATTAAAAATTACCTAGCAGATATTGACCAAGAAATTGATGCGCTTAAAAAAGAAGCGGATCAAGACGAGGACGATATGGCAAAGAAAACTTCTATTTACGAGCAAGTGGACAAATTGTCCAAAGACCGTGACAAGAAGTTGGAAGAGGTATTGAAGGATATTTTGCCTGAGGCATTTGCCGTGGTAAAAGAAACTTCAAGACGTTTGACAGAAAACGAAGAATTAGAAGTTACTGCTAGCGATTTTGACAGAGAATTGGCTGTTTACAAATCAAACGTTATCATCAATGGTGATAAAGCGATTTGGAAAAACAAATGGATGGCTGCAGGTACTGAGGTCACTTGGAACATGGTACACTATGACGTCCAGTTAATCGGTGGTATTGTCTTGCATAGTGGTAAAATTGCCGAGATGGCAACAGGTGAGGGTAAAACGTTAGTAGGAACATTACCGACCTATCTAAATGCTCTTTCTGGTCAAGGAGTACACATCGTAACGGTGAATGATTACCTTGCTCGTCGTGACTCGGAGTGGAATGCACCGTTATTTGAGTTCCATGGGCTATCTGTTGACTGTATCGATAAACATCAACCAAATTCCCCACAACGTCGTAAAGCTTATCAATCGGATATCGTATATGGTACGAATAATGAGTTTGGCTTCGATTATCTACGTGATAATATGGTTCAGACTCCGGACGCATTGGTGCAAGGAAAATTACACTTTGCCATGGTCGATGAGGTTGACTCTGTATTGATCGATGATGCACGTACACCATTAATTATCTCAGGTCCGATTCCTCGTGGCGATCAACACGAATTCTACCAATTAAAACCGCGTATCGAACGTTTGGTGCACGTACAGAAAGCTTACATCAATACAGTCTTGAATGATGCTAAAAAAGCGTTGGCGGCAGGAGATTCTGATGTTGAAGGCGGAGGTTTGGCATTATTAAGAGCTTATAGAGGTTTACCTAAAAATAAGGCATTAATCAAGTTCTTAAGCGAAGGTGCTAATCGTTCTATCTTACAAAAAGTAGAAAACTACTATATGCAAGAGCAAAATAAAAATATGCCTAAAGTAGATGCAGAACTTTATTTTGTGATTGATGAAAAGAATAATCAAGTAGAATTGACAGAAAAAGGTATTGAGTTGATTACAGCAACAGGTGAGGATCCTTCATTCTTTATTTTACCTGATGTTGGTACTGAGATCGCTGAAATTGAAAAGTCTTCTTTGACTTTGGAAGAAAAGGCCGCTCAGAAGGAAGATATGTTACGCGATTATTCAATTAAAGCAGAACGTATTCACTCGATTAACCAGCTTTTAAAAGCATATACCTTGTTTGAAAATGATGTTGAATATATCGTTGATGAAGGTAAAGTGAAAATTGTTGATGAGCAAACAGGTCGTATCATGGACGGCCGTCGTTACTCAGATGGTTTGCACCAGGCGATCGAAGCAAAGGAGAATGTGAAAGTAGAAGATGCAACACAAACTTACGCAACGATTACACTGCAAAATTACTTCCGTATGTACCACAAGCTTTCGGGTATGACAGGTACAGCGTCTACAGAGGCCGGTGAGCTTTGGGAAATTTACAAACTTGATGTGGTCGAAATTCCGACTAATCGTGTTGCACAACGCGATGACCGTCAAGATCTGATTTATCGTACGGCACGTGAAAAATACAATGCAGTAGCTGAAGAAATTCAACGATTGACAGATGCGGGACGTCCAGTATTGGTCGGTACGACATCGGTTGAAATTTCGGAGTTATTGAGCCGTATGCTTCAATTACGTAAGATCAAACATAACGTATTAAATGCGAAGTTACACCAAAAAGAAGCTGATATCGTAGCTGAAGCTGGACGTCCAGGACAAGTAACCATCGCGACGAACATGGCTGGTCGTGGTACGGATATTAAATTGACCGAAGAAGTTAAAAATGCTGGCGGTCTTGCAATTATCGGTACCGAAAGACACGAATCTCGTCGTGTTGACCGTCAGTTACGTGGTCGTGCAGGTCGTCAGGGAGACCCAGGTTCTTCGCAATTCTTCGTTTCTTTGGAAGATAACTTGATGCGTTTATTTGCTTCAGAGAGAATCTCTAACATCATGGTGAAAATGGGTGTTGAAGAAGGTGAAGTAATGCAACATAGTATGTTGACTAAATCCATCGAACGTGCACAACGTAAAGTGGAGGAGAATAACTTTGGTATTCGTAAACGTCTATTGGAATACGATGATGTCATGAATTCACAACGTACTGTAATCTATTCGAAGCGTAAAAACGCTTTGTTTGGAGAACGTTTGGATGTGGATTTGAACAACATGATTTTTGATGTAGCCGAAGAAATTGTCGTTGAAGCAAAAGAGCAAGGTAACTATGAAGATTTCCAAATCGAAGTAATCCGTATTTTTGCGATTACACCAGAAATTACAGCAGAAGAGTTTGCACAGGGTAAAATTGAAGGCTTGACCGATCGTCTATTTGAGCATGCAATTAATGCTTACCACCATAAAATTGAAGCCGTTGGCGCTTTGACAGTTCCTGTATTGAATAATGTGTATGCGGAAAGAGGTCAAATCGTCGAAAATGTCGTTATTCCATTTACGGATGGTATCCGTGGCATTCAGGTTTCGGCGAATTTGAAAAAAGCAATCGAAAGTAACGGTAAAGAAGTTTTCAAATCTTTTGAAAAAGGAATCGTATTAGCATTAATCGACGAGGCTTGGAAAGAGCACTTGCGTGAAATGGATGATTTGAAACAATCCGTTCAAAATGCTGTTTATGAACAAAAGGATCCGATTATCATTTATAAAATGGAGGCCTTTGATTTGTTTAAATCGATGTTGGCTTCCATGAATAAAGACGTCATTAGCTTTATTTTCAAAGGAGAGATTCCAGGTCAAGAACCGACTTCTATGCAAGCTAGACAAGTACAGCAGGCTCCAGTGAAAACTGTTGAAAGTAAAGCTGAATTGGCTTCGCCTACAGGTGTGAGTGAGGAAGATGTGAATGAGGGTGCAAAAGAACCTGTTCGTAACGAGAATACTGTGGGACGCAATGACGAATGTCCTTGTGGTTCAGGAAAAAAATATAAAAATTGCCACGGCGCAAATAACTAATCGATAAGAAAGGTTAAACTATGCTGAAGAGAGGATTGATTTTCATACATGCACTTGTGTTGTTTGCGCTAGTTCAGGTGAACGCACAAGAAAAAGGTGGAGTAATTGTAACCAAAGATTCATTGATTACACAGCTTCAAAATTTCAGGGCAGCTATGGGGATCAATCCTGTCGAAAGCAAAACGACAGTAGTCCCTTCCAAACCCATCGTCCGCTCAGCGGCAACACGGGTCAAAGTAAGGGGATTCCGCGTACAGATCTTCGCTGGATCTAACCGGAATCAGGCATTTTCGGAGCAGACACGTTTCCGAAGCATGTATAAAGATATTGATACCTATATCACCTATGATGAACCTAATTATCGTGTTAAGGTAGGAGATTTTAGAAGTCGCTCTGAGGCAAATGCCTTCATGCGCGAGTTACGTCAATATTTTAGCAACGTCTTTGTTTTTTCAGAGAACGTTTTTGTATATCAATAAATCAATCAACCTTATGGCAAGTACGAAAGAAAAAGTCCTGGCCTTAGCTCATCAATATTTTGAAGATACGGTTTCCAATCGTAGACATCTTCATCAGAATCCTGAACTTTCCTTCGAAGAATACAATACCTCGGCATTTGTAAAAGCGCAATTGGATGAATTGGGAATTCCTTATGAGGCTAAAGCTGATACGGGCATTGTCGCTTTAATCAAAGGTGACCTACCATCAGATGAAGTTATTGCGTTACGGGCAGATATGGATGCTTTACCAATTCAGGAAGTGGAGGGCCGTTCATATGGGTCCAAGAACCCAGGAGTGATGCATGCCTGTGGCCATGATGTACATACCTCTTCTCTTTTGGGGACAGCTAAAATATTAAATAGCCTGAAAGCCGAATTTGGAGGAACGATCAAATTGATCTTCCAGCCTGGCGAGGAGCGCTTGCCGGGAGGAGCTTCCCTAATGATCAAAGAGGGCGCTTTGCAGAATCCTGCCCCTTCGGCTATAATAGGACAGCATGTGATGCCCTTTATTGAGGTAGGCAAGGTTGGTTTCCGTGAGGGAAAATATATGGCTTCCTGCGATGAACTGTTTATGACAGTCAAAGGCAGGGGCGGGCATGGTGCACATCCGCATCAAAACATTGATCCAATTGTTATTACAGCACAGATCATTACCGCTTTGCAACAGATCGCTAGTCGATTTGCAGATCCACGTACCCCAACGGTGTTATCTTTTGGAAAGATTATAGCCAATGGAGCGACAAATATTATTCCTGATCAGGTATATCTGGAAGGTACATTTCGCACATTTGACGAGGAGTGGCGTGCTGAGGCGCATGAAAGAATGGTGAAAATTGCTGTCGGCATTGCTGAAAGTATGGGGGCAATTTGTGAATTTGAGGTCCGTAAGGGATATCCTTTTTTAATAAACGAACCTCAATTGACTAAAAGTGCACGGACTTTTGCAGAAGAATATCTCGGTAAGGAAAATGTTGTAGACTTAGATCTATGGCCTGCCGCGGAGGATTTTTCCTATTATTCACAAGAAATTAATGCTTGTTTCTATCGTTTGGGTACAGGTAACGCAGCGCGTGGGATCTCTTCAGCTGTTCATACGCCGACCTTTGATGTGGACGAAAGCTCGTTGGAGATCAGTACGGGATTGATGGCATATATCACGTTACGTAGGCTCGGATATTAAATTATATATGTCATCTCATCATATTGTTAGAGAGAATCAGGAACCTGCATTACTGATTGAAGACCTTTTCCTCATCGATGAAGAGGGCTTGGGACAGCTTTTGGAATGGAGCCCTACTATTGTAATTGAAGCGGAAACCGTTGATCTATTGGATGCGCGTGGTTATAAGTTCGATATCGTTTTTACAAAGAAATTCATTAACGATTCACAGGAAAATTTAAAGGTAATTTCCTATGATAATGCTTTTCTAAGGACAGCTATTGAATACCTTATAGCACATCATTATAAAGCGGTGAATATCTTGACCGATCAGCTTGATGTGGCGTATTACCAGCCCTATCTTGAGCAGATTAATATTGTCCTCATCACTAAGGGGGTTCGCTATTGTTTTGTGACAACGGGATTCACCAAGTGGAAGCCTGCAGGGGAAAGAATCCGAATTGAGGGGCTTGATGCTGATGAAAAAAATATGCACGAAGGCTTGATTAAGATCAGTGACAACGAATACGAAATGGAAAAAGACGGCTTATTTGTCCTTAAATTTTCCCATGTAAAATACATTTTAATAGGAGAAAAGATAGCATGATAACAATAGAATTGGCAGAACAAAGCGATATCAGAAGCATTTCAAATATGGCTCATATTATTTGGCCAGTTACTTACGGAGAGATACTTTCACAGGACCAAATTGACTTTATGCTAGAAAAAAGTTATACTGTTGAAGGACTTGCAGAAAGCATGGTTAATGGCCAATTTTTTTATGTTTTGAAAGAAGATGGTATCGGACAGGGATTTATAGCCTTGAGAACTCTTGAAGATCGCGTCCGTATTGAAAAGATCTACTTGATGCCTAATGTTCAAGGAAAAGGTTTCGGAAAGGCGCTGATAGACTTCGCTTCAGAAAAAACATTGCTAAAAGGTAAAGGTATTCTTGAACTGAATGTAAATAGAAATAACCCTGCTTACCATTTCTATTTAAAGCAGGGCTTTGAGGTCATTGAAACTATTGATATTCCTTATTATGACTATGTGCTAAACGATTATGTCATGCAAATGAAAGTAAAAGCTTCGGCTGTTTCTTAATCTTTTAGTTTTTCGACGCGGGAAGGTGTTTGTCTGCCTTCTACAATTCCCGAGGTACCTATCGCGATAGCTTCTATACTGGAAATAATGTTCTGAACGTTTAGCGTAGATACCTCATCTTTTACGGTGTGGTAGTATTCATCCTTATCCATTTGAGAAGTTGAGAACGAATGTGCCGGAACTCCCTTGGCCGCTAATACTGCATTGTCACTACGGTAAAACAGATTCTGTTTGGTATAAGGATCTGGGTAGAATTTGAAGGTTGTATTTTTCAGATTCTCCTGCATCAATTCGCCAAGATTGGATTGATCATATCCCGTAATATACACTGTATTGGGGCCGAACTTTGAATCTTTTCCAATCATTTCCATATTGATCATCGCGACTACCTGATCCGCATTGATATGGTTGGAAAAATATTTTGAGCCATACATGCCAAGCTCTTCAGCGGTAAAGGCGACAAAAATAAGCGTCCTTTCATTTTTATTCTGTTTTTTGTAGTAATCTGCCAGGGTCAACATCGCTGTTACGCCCGAGGCATCGTCATCGGCGCCATTGGCAATAGAATCTTGGCCGACTGCCGGAAGGATGCCAATGTGATCGTAATGTCCCGAAAAGATAATGTATTCGTTCGGTTTACTTTTTCCGGGGATGATTCCCGCCACATTAAACAAGGGGAAATTTTGAAGTTTCCGTTCAATATGAATTTGAAATGTTTTGGGCTTTTCCGCTGTCAAAAGGTAGACAATCGATGGTTTTTGTTTGGTGGATTCCTCTATAAATTTTGGAGCGTTGAGCATTTGACCAAAACGTACAAAATAGCTTTCAAAGGAAGGATCTACCAAGACAAGTGTATTTTCTTTGCCTAGTGAATGTTCTCTAAATACTTTCGCAAAATCATCGCCCGATTTTATTTCGACGATGTTAAGGCTACTTTGATTATCCCACTGTAAATCCACGTGATTTCCAAGTGAAATAATATGGTCAGCTGGAATAATCTGCTTATTGATGGTTGCGGATTTGCTTACCGGAGAGATTTTATCCAATTGGAATGTTTGCCTATAATTTTGTTCTGCGTAGGGGGTAAGGCCTATTCTCTTCATTTCAGCGGCGATAAAATCTGCTGCTGGTTCGATGTCTTTTGTCAGCGCAGACCTACCGCGCATATCGTCGGCGGCTAAGGTATTGAGTATGCGGCTCACATCTTGGCGTTCCTGTGCGGAAATGACTTGCTGTCCATAAGTTACTGCCGAGAGTGCTAGTAAGGATATAGACAGTATAATTTTAGGTATTGAATTCATATAAAGCTTAGTAAAGTCGGGGTGAAGATAAGGAAAATTCTACAAGCGAATTGGGCATGCAAAAAACTTCCTAAAATGATCCAGACAAAATAATGCGAAGATAGGGAAAACCCCTCTAGCATTTCTAACGCCGTTAATACACTAAAAATTGAGGTGTATTTTATGCTATTCTCACTAAAAATGACTGATTTTGAGCATCCATGAAAGCGAACACTTTCGGAAAAAATGTAGTATATTTGAATATTAAATAGTTTGAAAATGAAAGAAGTATCTGTACAAGAATTAAAGAATAAAATCGATAACAACGAAGATTTTCAGTTGATAGACGTTCGTGAATCCTTTGAGTATGAAGTATCAAATTTAAATGGATTGAACATTCCACTTTCAGGTATATTGATCGAAGCTGATAAGATTGCGAAAGATAAACCTGTTATCGTACAATGCCGTTCTGGAAAACGTTCTGCACAGGCGATTATGTTATTGGAACAACAGGGTTTTGACAATCTTGCAAACTTAAAAGGCGGAATTTTAGCTTGGAAAGAGGAAATCGATCCAGAGTTAGACGTTTATTAAGATGAAGAATTTGGAGCATCAGACTAAGCAAGCTTTCTTGTTTAGTCTTGCTTTTTATAGCGTAGCTATTTTAGCGCGATTATTTAACCTTGGTATATTCCCTATATTAGGTAGCCTTTCCATTTTATTGTCTCTCCTATGGGTAATATTGGTTCTACGGGAAATCATGCTTTCGAGGACAATTTCTAACACAGAAAGGATGCTGATGGCTTTGACGATCGTTTTATTAAACATTGTTGGGGGGGCATTCTATTTCTTTGGAGGATGGAGACAACGGGTATTGGGATTAATAAAAAAGTAATATGTTAAAGTATTTTTTTCTAAATATAGTGTTGAGTTTGGCTATTGTATTTTTAGTTTACAGTGGTTTTGAAGGGTATAAGGCCGGCAACATGTTGGTAACGGGATTATCCATCGCCTTTTTGGTGGTTTTGATCTACCTCCGCGTTGTTTTAAGCAAACGAGTTCGATCGCTTATTCAACAAAAAGAAAGCGGTAAACAGCAACCTACTACAAAACAAAAGAAGAAGTAAAAAAGCCTGCTTTAAGCAGGCTTTTTTTATTACTTCACAAATGGTGGTTTTGTTACTTTTGCTTTTATTTTTTGATTGCGGATCAGAATGAAGATCTCGGTGCCGTCTTTTGAAAAGGCTGTATCCACATAACCTAAACCGATTGATTTTTTCAATGTTGGTGATTGCGTACCTGAAGTAACACGTCCAATTACATTTCCATCAGCATCGACGATTTCGTAATCATGACGAGGAATGCCTCTGTCAATCATCTCGAAACCAACAAGCTTTTTCTTTAGACCAGCTTCTTTTTCCGCTTTAAGCGCCGCAGAATTCACAAAGTCTTTTGTAAACTTCGTTACCCAGCCTAAACCGCCTTCTAAAGGAGATGTATTATCGTCGATATCATTTCCGTACAGGCAGAAACCCATTTCTAGACGTAAAGTATCACGGGCACCTAAACCAATTGGTTTGATTCCATAAGCTTTACCTGCTTCAAAAACAGCATCCCACACTTTTTGGGCATCTTCATTGGCCACATAGATTTCAAAACCTCCAGCGCCAGTATATCCTGTTGCAGAGACCAACACATTCTCTACACCTGCAAATGTACCTTTTGCGAAGGTGTAGTATTCCATTGGAGCTAATTCGATATCTGTAAGCGATTGAAGTGCATCCGCAGCCTTAGGACCTTGTACCGCAAATAAAGAGGTTTGATCCGAGATATTCTTCATCTCCACACCATCTGTATTGTACTTGGAGATCCAGTTCCAATCTTTCTCAATATTTGACGCATTCACAACCAAAAAATATGTCTTATCGTCTATACGGTATGTTAGGAAGTCATCAACTACACCGCCAGTTTCATTGGGGATATAAGCATATTGAACTTTGCCATCGTATAATTTTGACACATCATTGGAAGAGATTTTTTGAAGTAGATCCAGGGCTTTTTCACCTTTTAGGATGAATTCACCCATGTGGCTTACATCAAAAACTCCTACACCTGTGCGAACTGTTTCGTGCTCATCATTGATGCCTGTGTATTGTACGGGCATGTTGAAGCCTGCAAAGGGAACCATTTTTGCTCCTAAAGCAATGTGCGTCTCCGAAAGGGCAGTATTTTTTAACATAAAAATTAAGTTTTAATCAGCTACAAATTTAATAAAATATACGTGATTCCTCACTGTGAATCCATTTTAGAACAATCGATTTAATTGCTTACCTGGAGTGAATAGATGGTCATATTATCATCTTCGCTATCGGTATCCTCACACAGCAGGAAAACTAGACCTTGGGCCGTCTCCTCTTTCAAGGTGATTCCTTCAAATTTATGCTTTTCAGGAATTTCGAATGTCTCGGGTTTACCAGAAAGATCTGAAGGTATTTTTCCAAGAAGGGAACCACCGATTTCTCCATCCAGATAAGTCGATTTTGCGTCTTCGGCGGTAGCGATAAAATAGATTTCATTTCCAACCAGAGTTGCATCTGAGAAGCCTGTCGGTATGCCATTTAGCTTGGGTAGTTCAATCGGGATACAACGGGACCGGCTAGGAGAAAGCGGGTGATACTCTAAAATGGCATTTGTGCCTTTAGGACCATTTCCCCGGTTAAAAAATAAGATCTTATCTTTTAAATGAACAACGCCTTCAATATTGAAGTCTTCTTTGGAAATACTGAATTTTTCCATTAAGGAAGAATAGATTTTACTGTAGTCTTCCTGAAGGACTGTTTTGCCGTCCCAAATAAAACGGCTGTTTCTATTTTGTGTAGATCCCGAACCGTAGAGATAGTAGCGGTTACCATCGAAAGTGATTGACTCCAAATCCATTTTAGCTGCTTTAGCAATGTTTTCCATCGGATCAGACTGCCGGAGTACCGTTTTAGACAACTTCTGGTCTGTGAGATTATAGCTATAGAGGTAATTGCTATTGTCAGAAACGATATGGATCTGCCTATCCTGATAGACAATGCCAGAAGCTGCAGTAATACCGGATATGCTGATAAAGGCTTCGAGAATTAACTTTAACATACTTCGTTGAGGTTTAATATTTCCAATACTCGCACAAAATCAGGTTGTAGGGCAGATTTGATATGAACGTCTTCGCCTGATAAAGGATGTTTAAAGGTCAGCTCCGATGCATGTAATAGCATGGTATCCATTTGGTACGTTTCTTTCCAGAACTTATTTTGTTTGTTGCATCCGTGCGGGCGATCGCCGATAATAGGATGGAAGATATGAGCAAAATGTCGACGTAACTGATGCATCCGACCTGTAATTGGATTGGCTTCGACGAGACTATATCGCGATGTCGGAAATTTTCCGAAGGGAACGGCAAGTTCGCCTTGAGCAAGTAAACGAAAAGATGTTTGCGCTTCCTGAACCGTGCCATCGTCCCTTTTTAAGGGATAGTCAATCAGACCTTCTGCTGGCGCGAAGCCCCTGAGGACGGCGAGGTATTTTTTGTCGATCTTGCGCTCCTGAAAACTTTTTTGTAAATATTGGTCAGTCTCCTTATTTAGCGAAAATAGCAGTATGCCTCCAGTCTTCCTATCCAAACGATGTGCCGGATAAACTGTTTTTCCTAGTTGGTCCCGAAGGAGCTGTAGCGCAAATTCTGAAGCATCGCGCGCAATAGAAGATCGATGTACCAATAGTCCATGCGGTTTATTGATTGCAACGATGGATTCGTCTTCGTAAAGTATTTCTAAAGGCATATTAGATCTTTTTCAATGCAGCAATAATTTCATCTGCTTTTTCATCAATTTTTGGGCTCAGCCAAATATGTTTGAAGGCTCCTCCGCCTATGATCTGTTCGGTGCCCTGCCATTTTATTTTTGTCAAGGAAAACAAATAGTAGTTGTCTACCACGACCGAAGTTTGAATAAATCTATCGACAATGTCGTTGCCAAAAAGCTGCATCCCCAATCCGAAAAATTCCTGATCTTTTGCATGAAGCTGGCTTTTCAATAGCTGTTCAGCTTTCGCACGTACAATTTTTTCATGTTCCTCTTTGCTGGGGTTAGTCAAAATTGCGGCCAGCATGACGACGATCAAAATCAGTGCAAATATTCTTTTTTTACTCATTTTAAATTCGAGATTAAGTTTTGGATGTCATAACTGGATGACTATCGACATCAAAATTATTAAATAGATATTAGATATAGGTCATTGTTTCCCCAGAAATACCAAGGATTCTATTTTAGTGGGAGAATGACGGGAGTTGCTGGCATTAGATACCATTTAGCAGCGAAAAAGCCCAGGAGAATAATGTCCAAATAAGATACAATGTAACAGCGATAAGAAGGGAAAAGACAACCAGGATGCCGATGACGATTCCGATACCGGAACCCGTATGTTTTCCTTCATAATAATGTTGTCTCAGTAATTTGATATTCTTTTCGTTGGCTTTGCTAAAAAAATCGAGCAGGTTTCCGAGGAAAGGAATGCTACCAAGAATTGCATCCAGGGAAATATTAAGGAGCATGCGTATAACGAGCTTGGGGCTGGCGCCATTACGCCACATGGCTATTACTAAGACTAGTGATGTTCCAAAACCCGCTATTGCTCCTCCTAGGGGAATAAGATTTAATAGCGGATCTAAGCCAAACCGAAATCCTCCAATTTTAAACTGATTATCCATTAACCAAGATATTCGGTCGATCCAACCGAAATCTTGGTCAATTTGTTTTAATTTATCTGCTGGAGTTTTTTCTCTGTGCATGATTACAATAACTCGAACGAAGCGCTGATCTCACTCGTTACTTTCATCGGTCTGATATTTAAATCAAGCCCATTGCCAGCAGCACTATCTGCAGCTTCGGCCATGGCGCCTTTATACATCGCGTTACGCATCATCGGTTGAACGCCAAATATAATTTGTTGCGGTGTTTCAGATAATACGATAGCTTTGCCAATTTTTTGACCTGCTGCTTCTGCTAGAATCTGTGCATTAGCTTTGGCATCCAATACTGCTTTGGTTTTTAAACTTTTTTCCAGTTCTTTTTTCTTCGAATAGTCATATTCACTGATATAAGTGCTTTGGATCCCTGCTTTGTCGACTCCATCTAGTAATTGATCCAAATTATTCAAGTTGGTTAACTTGATACGGTACTGTCTCGAAAGTAGAATATCTGTATCTTTTTTCTTTTTGTCCGGAACGTTATAACTCCAGATATTCTGGATGGTAAAATCCTCTTTTTTGACACCAGCTTTTGTTGCCGAATCAAACAGATCCTTTTCTAATTTGTCTATTGCAGCTTTTTTCTTGGTGTTACCATTCTCATAAAACTCTTTCAGTGTCACATCGATGTAGATGATATCGGGAGTTACTTCCTCTTCTGCACGGCCTACCGTGGATACAAATTCTTTATTAACCATTTGTTGCGCGTTTAATTGAGTCATCAAACCTAAAAAGGCAAGTCCTAAAAGTATTTTTTTCATGTTTTTTGTCTTAAAGTTTTTATAATAATACGATTGCTATTATCGCTTTGCTACAAGATTGGAGCCAAAGTTGATGAAAAAGTTTAACGGATAAAAAAAATAAAAAGGTTAAGATTTTTGATTTTATTTCTATACCTTTAGGGAAATTAATAATATAGTGCCATGCAAGAAGGTAAAGTAAAATTCTTTAATGAGACCAAAGGTTTCGGTTTCATCATCCCTAACTCAGGCGAGAGCGAAATTTTTGTTCACGTTTCTGGATTAGTAGACAAAGTTCGTGAGAATGACAATGTATCTTACGAAGTTGAACAAGGCCGTAAAGGTCTTAATGCGGTAAATGTAAGAGTTATCTAATTAGATTGAAGATATATTTATTGTGAAAAGGCCTATGCGAACAGCATGGGCTTTTTTATGCAGTTATATTTCATGAGCCAGGATCAATATTATCCTTTAGCATTGGCAATTCCAAAGAGTAAGCGCGGGGGCGGTTGTTATGGTCGGTTAAACATTTTGGACTGATAATTGTAATGAAGTGTTTAAAATATGGAGATTAAGATGAAACGCACTTTATTATTGGTTCTTTCTGTTGTAATAGCAGTTTCCATGTCGGCATGTTATTCCACCCATCATGGCCACAGCCATGGCCGAGGTCCGAAAAAAATGCCGCCAGGTCAGGCTAAAAAATACTACGGAGAGCAGTCTGCTCGTGATTTTGCTCCCGGGCAACAAAAGAAAAAGAATAGATATTAATTCTAGAGAATCAAATCCGTTATCAATTCTTGGGGCTGTGAATTTTCGTTAGTTGGTCGGGAAAGATCAAAAATAGAATTTAAATAAAAAGCGCTTTCACAATTTTGTGAAAGCGCTTTTTATATGGGTTATCCTTAAGCAAAGGGATCTTTATCGGGTGCTGGTGGCGCAGGATTCGAAGGTTGCGAACTTCCGAATGGATCCTGTGGCCGAGAAGAACCAAAAGGATCTTGGCTTTGAGTAAAAGGATGATTCGTTTCATTCTCCAGGGCTTTGGGGTCAGGGCCGTATTGATTTGGACCTTTGTCACCTTCCAAAACCAATAGGTAGAACAGATAAATCCAACCAATAAACGGAATAAAGAAAACTAATATGAACCAGCCTGATTTATTGGTGTCGTGCAGTCTTCGGACCGTAACAGCTATCCCTGGAATAAATAAAGCTAAACTTACTAGGCCGGAGATATACGTAAATAAGCTCGCAACTTTTCCTAGTATTCCGAATACTGCTCCAATAATAAGAACCGTAAGTATATACATCCAATATTCTTTTCGGCGGGCTCTCCCCTCAAAATTTGCGTAGTTGTCTCGGACAACTTTTAAAAAGGCTTCTTTAAGTTCCATATCTTTAAGAGTTTTTTAGGTGAAAATGATGTTAGTAAACCAAATGTTATTTCAACTTTGTTACAATAAATGTACCAAGAATTTATCTGAGAGAACAATTATTAGAGACAAGTGGATGGTTACCAGGTAGGTAATTGCTGGATATTTTGTTTAGGCTGGTTGAGCGTTTCAGAGGGGATATTTATTTCCTATTATCCAAAGAGCGCCTGTTGGATCTTTTGAATAGGAAACTTGGGCTTAATTATCTAAAAATCTCTTCAAGAATGTAGAGTGATTTTATTTCTTTAAAATTTGTACGGTGCAGACGATAGAAGTCGAGCACTTTTTCCAATAGGAATTGACGATCAGAACTGCTCATTTTGATGCGATCGCAATTCGAATATTCGGACTCGATTAAATTTCTGAAAATTGACGTATGTGGTTCCTGTAATACAAGTGGATGTTCAGGAAGGCTATTTGAGAATGTAGCTTCATGAAGATTAAAATAAGGGTGGGCCTGCTTAGATTCAGCTGGATAAAACCCGAGAAAACGGGTTAGCTTGATTAGAAAAACAAGGTGAAAATTGGCCAGATTTAAATGCGTTTCATCCAGCCAACGGATAGATTGGTGGATGAATTCAAAAAGATAATGGTCAGTTTCTTGTTCCTTCAGAATTTTATAGAGTATTTCATTCAGAAAAAGAGCGAGCGAGCTTTTGACAATATCATAAGGAATTTCTTGCAAAACAGGGACTTGACGAGCTTCGGAGATCCGCTGTAATGAACCATTATCTTTATGTGTAGCGACAATTTCCAATAAATGTAAGGGTTGAAGGATATTGGCCTTGATCTTTGCTTTAGGCTTCCTTGCGCCAGTAATGAGATAGGATTGCATGCCAAACTGTTCGGTGTATAGCTGTGCCACAAGGCTACTTTCCGAATAGTTGGTTGTTTTTAAGACTATACCCCTAGTTTTGTTCAGCATCTCCTTCTTTATCTTTTTTATGCGATTCTTCACGCATCTCAATAATGGCATTTCGGTCTACCTTACGAATCATGCGATAGATTAAAGTCAGGACACCGATACTAAATGCAATAACTCCGACAAGCATAGCGAGTTTATACCAATTGGAGCGCTGTTCCATGAGATAATATCCTAAGATTACAAGGACGACACCAATGATTATTTCCCTTAAGCCCTTGCGAAGATATTTGTTCATAAATGTGAATTGTTGAAAACTATTTTTCTTTACAGAGCAAATATAATACAATAAAATCCTTTATTTTTGCCCTTACCATCCCTGTGTAGAACTATTTTTAAAAATAATTCCAATTATCTTGTTGCTTATCCAAAAAAAAATATAGATATTTGCAAACTCTTTGCAGAGAGTGCAAAGGATTAACATATTGTAATAAAGACAACAAAAAAATAATATCATGTCAAGAATTTGTGATTTAACAGGCAAAGCGGCGTTAACAGGAAATAACGTTTCTCACTCAAACGTTAAAACTAAACGTAAATTCTATCCAAATTTACAAACGAAACGTTTTTACATTCCAGAAGAAGATCGTTGGATTACGTTAAAAGTATCTACTTCTGCTATCAAGACTATCAACAAGAACGGGATTACAGCAGCGATCAATAAATTTATCGTTAAAGGGTCAATCTAATTGATTGTCGCGCCTGTTACATTAAGATTATTCATGAATTTCAATCCTATAATAGGATCAAAATAAAGTAAAACAATGGCTAAAAAAGGAAATAGAGTACAAGTTATCTTAGAATGTACTGAACACAAAGAAAGTGGTCTTCCGGGAATGTCTCGTTACATCACTACTAAAAACAAAAAGAACACAACTGAGCGTTTGGAATTGAAAAAATTCAACCCAGTATTGAGAAAAGTTACTGTTCATAAAGAAATTAAGTAAGTCACACATCTTAGCACTTGAAAGAGACGCTAAGTAAAATATTAATATACCATGGCAAAGAAAGCAGTTGCATCGTTACAAAAAGGTGGCGGTAAAGAATTTACAAAGGTTATTATTACTACTAAATCTGCAAAAACTGGCGCGTATACTTTCAAAGAAGGTATGGTTCACAACGATAAAGTGAAAGACGCAGTTGCAGCAGCTCAAAAATAACTAGTAGCATTTTCCTTTTTTAAAGTTTTTCTTTAAAAAGAATTCGATAAAAATAGCCGTTTTGGTATCCTACCGAAAGGGCTTTTTTTGTTGCAGACATTTGTTTATATTTGAACATCAATTTTCACTACTACACTCCATGGGATTATTTGATTTTTTTAAGAAAAAACCACAAACACAAGAAGAAGAACAGGCCTTAGATAAAGGTTTGGAAAAAACAAAAGAAGGCTTTCTTTCCAAGATTACAAAAGCTGTCGTTGGTAAGTCAACAGTAGATGACGATGTGCTGGATAATCTGGAAGAAGTTTTGGTTACTTCTGATGTTGGGGTTACAACTACCTTAAAAATCATTGATCGCATACAAGCCCGTGTTGCCCGCGATAAGTACGTTTCTACTTCTGAGCTAAACAATCTCCTGAAAGAGGAAATTCAAACGCTACTGGCAGAGAATAATAGTGCTGATTTCGAGAATTTCAATTATGGCGATCATAAACCATATGTCATTATGGTTGTAGGTGTTAATGGGGTTGGCAAAACAACGACCATTGGCAAACTGGCTCATCAGCTGAAACAAGCTGGAAGCAAAGTTGTATTGGGGGCAGCGGATACCTTTCGGGCAGCTGCTGTTGATCAACTTAAATTATGGGGTGAGCGTGTTGGCGTGCGTGTTGTCGCTCAGGCAATGGGCTCGGATCCTGCTTCAGTGGCCTATGATACCGTGAAATCGGCAGTGGCAAATGGTGAAGATGTGTGTATCATTGATACCGCAGGCCGTTTGCACAATAAGGTTGGCCTCATGAATGAGCTCACGAAGATCAAAAATGTGATGCAGAAGGTTGTTCCAGGTGCACCACATGAAATCTTGTTGGTCTTGGATGCATCGACAGGACAAAATGCTATTGAGCAATGTACGCAGTTTACGCAGGCAACGGATGTGAATGCCTTAGCATTGACTAAACTCGATGGAACGGCTAAGGGTGGGGTGGTTATTGGTATATCTGATCAATTTAAGATCCCGGTGAAATACATTGGTGTAGGAGAGAAAATAGGTGATCTTCAGTTGTTTAACAAAAAGGAATTTGTGGACTCCCTTTTCAAATAGA
Organism: Sphingobacterium paramultivorum; assembly: GCF_014109745.1. NCBI lineage: Bacteria > Pseudomonadati > Bacteroidota > Sphingobacteriia > Sphingobacteriales > Sphingobacteriaceae > Sphingobacterium > Sphingobacterium paramultivorum. Next base: position 4,905,828 of record NZ_CP058555.1, on the reverse strand, counting down.
GTCTACCTTCTAATCATATGAAGACAAAATACGCGAAACCAGCGCCTTTGATCAATAAACCACGTGTCAATGTGGTGACCTTGGGCTGTTCGAAAAATATTCACGATAGTGAAGTCCTGATGGGCCAGTTAAAGGGCAATCAGATGGAAGTCGTGCATGAAGCATCCAATATACAGGCGAATGATATCGTCGTAATCAATACCTGCGGTTTTATTGATAATGCCAAACAGGAATCGATTGATGCGATCTTACAATATTCGGATCTAAAAGATCAGGGTAAAATCAATAAAGTGATCGTTACAGGTTGTCTTTCTGAACGATATAAACCAGAGTTACAGGCTGAAATCCCCAATGTTGATGCCTTTTTCGGTACGAATGATTTGCCGGAGCTATTGTCATCCATTGGTGCTGATTATCGGCATGAATTGTTGGGCGAACGCTTATTGACAACTCCTTCGCATTTTTCTTACTTTAAGATTGCCGAAGGATGTAACCGTCCCTGCTCTTTTTGTGCAATTCCCTTGATGCGTGGTAAACACGTTTCCAAATCCATTGACGATCTTGTGAAAGAAGCAAAATTTCTCGCGTCGAATGGCACGAAAGAATTGATTCTGATTGCACAAGACCTGACCTATTATGGCTTAGATATCTATGGAAAGCGCAATCTTTCTGATTTAATGCGCCATTTGTCAGATGTTGATGGTATCGAATGGATCAGACTGCAGTATGCCTATCCTTCGGGTTTCCCAATGGATATTTTGGACGCCATGAATGAACGTTCAAATATCTGTAATTACTTGGATATGCCATTGCAACATATATCTGATCCGATGTTGAAGTCTATGCGAAGGGGTACAACGAAACAGAAACAGATCGATCTTGTCAACGCAATACGTGACAAAGTTCCAGATATCGCCTTGCGTACAACATTAATTTGTGGTTATCCAGGTGAAACTGAACAGGATTTCCAGGAGATGTTGGATTGGGTTGAAGAGACCCGTTTTGACAGGTTAGGCTGTTTTACCTATTCTCATGAAGAAAAGACGCACGCACATTCGCTAGAGGATAATGTGCCACAGGAAGTAAAAGAAGAGCGTGTGGAAGCTATCATGGAAGTACAGCAAGGTATTTCGTATGATATCAATCAGTCCAAAGTGGGCAATACGTATAAAGTATTGGTTGATCGGGTAGACGGCGATTACTTTATTGGCCGCACAGAATACGATTCTCCAGAAGTCGACAATGAAGTTTTGATTCCTGCTGCAGATTCTTATGCACGTATTGGTGATTTTGTTCAGGTAAAAATCGACCGAGCTGAAGATTTCGATCTATATGGTGAGATTGTAAGGAAATAAGTTTAAAAGCTTATAGATGATAATAGAAACAAACGGGCCTCCTTTATTCAAAGGAGGCCCGTTTGTTTTTAGACAATTGTCAGTAAAATGATATAATTTAAAAGCGGGACAAGCTTTTTGTGAAAATTCACTATTTTGTCGACGCAAACTAGATACATTTGTAAGCGTACAATCCCCATTTTAAACAATCTATAGCCGTTTAAAATCAGATTCAAGAAAGCCTGTCGTTTCATGGTGAATCATCCTTCTGATTAAAATTGAAAATAGGTTCTATTTAGCGAAAAAGATGCACTGCCATGTCAGCTTGCTTTGGGGGATTTTCGTTATCAATTAAGAATAGAGAATAATTAATAAAATTTGCAGATGAAGGCAACTTATATTGAATATAGTGAAACAAATAGCTTCTCTAAGACTTTATTGGCTTATTTGGCGCATGATGAAGCCTTAAAATCTTTTGTTGGAAACTGGCCTACTTGGGCTGGTTTTGAAAAGCAATTGAACGAAAAGAAGAAATTTGAACACCGGGAGATTCTTGTTGAGCGTCTTAAAAATCAATATGGCGAGCTATTAAAGGATTCTCCTGCTGTAGCTGCCAATATAGAGCTGTTGCTCGACCAGAATTCTTATACCATCACGACGGGACATCAGCTCAATATTTTTACCGGACCTTTGTATTTTATTTTTAAAATCATGACGGCAATACGTTTGTCGGAAGATTTGAAGAGCAAACACCCCGATAAAAATTTTGTTCCTGTATATTGGATGGCGACCGAAGATCATGATTTTGAAGAAATCAACCATACGAAAGTCTTCGGTAAGAAAATTAGTTGGGATACGCCTGCAGTTTCTGCTACCGGGCGAATGGATACAGCAACAATCGTTGATGCTGTGAAGCAGTACACAAATATTTTAGGGCTTTCCGAAAATTCGACTAAACTTACACGAATTGTGGAAGAAGCCTATTTGAACCATGATCGATTAGCAGATGCAACACGGTATATGGTCAATGAGTTGTTTAAGTCTTACGGTCTTTTGATCGTCGATGCGGATGACCGGGAATTGAAGGACCTGTTCAAGCCAATTATTAAGGAAGATATCTTATCTGAAAAAAGCTTTAAGGCAATAACAGCGCGATCGGAAGAGTTGGAATCAAACGGTTTCTCCACCCAAGTGCATGCTCGAGAGATTAATTTCTTTTATTTAACGGATGAATTTAGGGAGCGTTTGGTGCTCGCTGCCGATGGTCGATACGAAGTATTGCACCAGAATATTTATTTTACGAAGGCTGAGCTTGAACATGAGATTGATCATTATCCAGAGCGTTTCAGTCCAAATGTGGTTATGCGTCCGATGTATCAAGAAATTATACTTCCCAATCTTGCTTATATTGGCGGTGGCGCCGAAATGGTCTACTGGATGCAATTGAAGTCTAACTTTGACCAATATCAGGTAGATTTTCCAATTTTGATACCGCGCAATTCAGCTATGATAACAGAGGACAACATTGCGGCTAAATTATTTCGCGTTGATCTAACGTTTAAGAGTATCTTTCGTCCGGCAGAAGTGCTGAAAAAAGAATATGTTCGACGCCATACTAAAGAACGTCTGAATCTCAATGACGAATGGATGGAGCTGAACGCTATTTTTGGTAAGATAAGGTTACGAACTCATAAAATAGATCCAAGTTTGGGTCCTAGTACCGAAGCCGTAAAAGCGCGGTTAAAAAAAGCGATCAATAATTTAGAGAAAAAGCTGATGAAAGCCGAAAAGCGAAATCATCAACATGCTTTAACGGATATTGATAATGTGAAGGAAAAGCTCTTTCCTGGAGGAGGACTACAGGAAAGGTCTGAAAATTTCGCGTTACTCTATGTCAAATACGGAGATAACCTATTTAGGGATCTTTACAAATACTTTAATCCATTGGATTTTAAGTTTACAATTTTGTATTAGAAAGTCAGCTTCGGCTGACTTTTTTTGTGATGTTATTCGCAAGAAAGACCTTCGGTTCGGATCATTTCTGTTGGTTTTTACGAATCATGTAGACTTTTTGCAGATACGGTCTATTTCTATCCCTATTTAAAATGCTTTTGTTGCATGTTCCGATATTGCCTTGTTTTTTTCAAAAGTGCTTTCATTTTTATTAATATATATTTTAAAATGCTTTGTTTATAATTTCATAATATTTCGTTTAGCTCCTGTTAACAGTTCCAGTGTAGTTTTGCTTTCATTATCACAACCAACAACTAAATGAAAGAATTTTTACTCACAACATGTGCCATTGCGCTTGGAACAGGTTTGTACGCCCAAACGACCCAAGCCGGGTTTTCCGGCAAGATTACGGACGAAAATGATAAAGGAGTTCACGGAGCTTCAATTGAAGTACGTAATGAATCAACGGGTTTCACAACGAAGACTTCGACCAATGCAAATGGCGATTTCAACTTTAAGGAGTTGCCTTTAGGCGGCCCCTACACAATCAAAGTAACTTATATAGGCTATGGCGAACAAGTGCGTTCGGGATTTAATTTAAATCAAGGCGATATGGTCCGCCTGAGGATTCCTATCCAAAATACCTCAAATGTATTAGAAACGGTTGAATTAACAGGAATAAGTACCCTAAAGAACAAAATAGAAAATCTAGGTGCTGCTACAGCGGTTACAGCCAAGGATATTGCGAAATTGCCTGTCAACGGTCGGAATTTTACTTCGCTGATGGACCTGTCTCCTTTGAGTAAGGGAGATAATATCGGTGGTCAGTTGGGTTCCTCTACTAATTTTACGATTGATGGTATGAATGCCAAAAACCCGACTTCTGCAGGTTCAACAACCAGTCGTAGTGGTGCTCCGTTCTCCATTTCAATAGAAGCCGTTCGTGAATTTAAAGTGGTCACCAACCAATATGATGTGACTTATGGAAGAGCAGGGGGAGGAACAGTCAGTGCGGTAACCAAACAAGGAACAAATCAAACGCACGGAAGCGCATGGCTTTATTCAAGGGCCGATTGGTTGTCTAGCCCATACGATATTAGAGGAAATAAACGAAGCAACGATTTCTCTACGTATCAATATGGATTTACATTAGGCGGTCCCATCATTAAAGACAAATTACATTATTTTGTAGCTTGGGATCATCAACGCGATGCCCGCCCCTTGATTATCGCCGATATCAATTCGCCAGCAGATGAAAAGCGTTTCAATGTTACACAATCGACCCTAGATGAGTATATTCGTATAGGACGTGAAAAATATGGATTGAGTAATGATAGGCAATATGGTTCTTTCGATAAGAAACGAAACTCTGATGCCATATTTGGTCGTATAGATTGGCAGATCAATGAAAAGAACTTATTGACAATACGGAATAACTTTACAAGTGACCTCAATAAGCTTGGTCTAGAGGATAATACCGCCATCAATTTATATGAATCATACGGAAATGACAAGAATATTGATAACAGTTTTTTAGCAACTTTACGTACTTCCATTTCCCAAAAGCTTACCAATGAACTGAAATTGCAACATCTTTATACTTTTCAAAAAAGTAGTCCTGGAGATATGTTGCCTAGTCAAAATATTCCCCGTGCCATTGTAGAGAATGTGGTTTCTACCATTGACGGAAGTAATTTGTCGACCAATATTCAATTAGGCGGTCACCGGTTTGCACAGGAGTCCTTTAAGAATAATGTCGTACAGTTGGTCAATAACCTTTATTACAGTACAGATAATATCAATTACACGTTTGGTGTGGATTTGATGTATACACATGCAAATTCGATTTACGGAAGTGAAGTCAACGGACGTTTTCATTTTAGGGACGATGCGAACAATACGGCATTGCAAAATTTTGCAAACCTAAAACCTTATGCATTTTACCGGGAGGTCCCTTTGGTGGCCGATCCAACTGTGATCGGTAAGATATTTAATGCTGGTGCGTATGGACAGTTGCAGACCAAATTGGCGAAAGGATTGGATTTGGTTGCGGGACTACGATTGGATTATGGCCATTATCCAACCTCTCCACTGAATGAAGAATTGCTGAAAGAAGTGGGGGTACGTACAGATCACAAGTTGAAATCTTTTGTTGTACAGCCTCGTTTCCAGATGACTTGGGATGTGAATGAAGAGCGAAAAGATTTTTTCCGTGTAGGGGCAGGTATCTTTGCATCTGATATTAATAATTATATGACCATCAATAATTTAACTTTTGATGGGAAGCATTTTGCGACAGTAGATGTTCGTGGTAACGATGTGCCTACACCTAATTTTGTGGGGTACAGAAATGATCCGTCAACAACACCAACCCTGGCACAATTTCAGGTGCCAACGATCAACACCTATGGAGCTGATGCGAAAATACCAGTGGTGTACAAGGCCAATGTATCTTACACGCATTTCTTTACGGAAAAGTTAAAAGCGAGTCTTTCAGGATATATGAATCTAGGACGCAACAACTACATGTATGTTGATCGTAATATGGTTCAAGATCCGTTCTTTAGATTGGCGAATGAAGATAATCGTGGGGTATTCGTACCAGCGACGGCTATTGTCAATGGTGTTCCAGATTGGAAACAGGGAAGGATTTCCAATAAGTTTGGACGTGTGTTAGAATTAAATTCCGAAGGAAAAGTAAATCAGTTTGCAGTTGTATTGGATGCAAGTTATCAGTACTACAAAGATGGATCGATTTCTGTAAGCTACACGTGGAACGATGCGAAAGATAACACATCCTACAATGGAAATGTTGCCAATACAGCGACCCTATCGCTGGCGGTAAAAGATGATCCAAGAGATTTGAGTAAGATGAGTTATTCGAATAATCAATTCCGAAATAAAATTGTTATTTATGGTACACTACCTACATTTTATGGTGTCAGTGTAGGGGTTCGTTATTCGGGAATTGGTGGAACACGCTACAGCTTGCTTGCTGGAGGTAATATCAATGGCGATTTTGTATCCAATTCGAATGATTTAGCCTTTATTTTCGATCCCAATAGTACAAATACACCAAAGGCTTTGGCTGATGCCATGAATGCATTGTTGGCGAATGGTGAAGCTAGTCAAAGTCTGAAAGATTATATTAAAAAGTACGAAGGTAAGATGGCCGAAAGAAATGGCGGTATCAATAGCTTTTATGGTTTGATTGATTTAAGAATAGCTAAAAAATTCAACCTTTACAAAACACATGCTTTAGAGCTTTCAGCAGACGTGTTCAATGTTGCGAATCTCTTTAAGAAAACTTGGGGAGTCAATGAATCTTTAGGTAATCAATCGTTGTATGCTGTATCAAAAACAGCGGCAGCAAATGGAAATCCCGAAATTCCTGCATTCGACCCTGTTAAGCAACAGTTCAATTATAGATTGAACAACTCTGGTATTGTATCGCCTTCAGGGAATCCTTACCAATTCCAATTAGGATTGAGGTATTCGTTCTAAATTGACTGGAGAAATAGGAATTAGATTGTTTTAGAAAAGATAATGCCCCTGAGAGCAATGGCTCCAAGGGGCATTTTTATTTGTCTATTAAATAAGCCTGATTAGGCAAAATAGGCTTATTTTAAAAAGAGCAGCCTAACTGCATCATTATGCTTGGGGCTAGCTCAGTATGTTTTCTTTCGGAAGAAAAACTTCAGCCATCATGTGACGTACACTTCCACCACCACATGTCTCGATAACATGTAGGTCTTGATGGATGATTTTACCATGCTTTTCTAATTGCGCTGTTTGGTATAAAGTCAATGAAGATAAAGCCTGATTGCTCAGGACAATAAAACGATTGCCATATTTATTTCTCACCTGGAGGCAGTTTGCTGCAAAAGATTCGAGTTGGTTCTCATTGATTTCAATGATCTCTTTGCCTGTATCTTTTAGACTCTTCAGCAGGGTTTGGAGCTCGGCCTGATTATCGATTGCCTGTGGGCATAAGATGGCAAAGTCTTCGCCTACGGCTAGCACCACATTGGTGTGATAGATAGGTCTCCGCTCTCCATTGACAGTTTGGAAGGCGTGAAATACAACAGGCGTGTAGTTTTCAGTCCTGCAGTATTCGTCGAGCATATCCCGGTCTGCCCTTTCCGATAAGGCACAGTAGGCTACACGGTGAGCGCGGTCCAAGACAAGTGCGCCAGTGCCCTCCAAATATTGCTTATTGTTTTCGGCTTCACTGAGATCCTTGGTTAGTTTTACATAATAACCGTTTTGCTTCAATGGACCTTCGAAATCCAATAAATGTTCTTTTCGACGATTGGGAGCAAACATAGGATAGAAAATTATTTTTCCATCCTGATGAAAGGAGACAATATTATTGGGGAATATACTGTCGGGGCTTTCTGATTTCTCGTCGTCCTGAATGACAGTCACCAAAATTCCATGTGACTTCAATTCATTTACTAACGCGTCAAACTCTCCTTGCGCTTCTTTGTTGACTTCTTCTATACTGAGATTTTCGATATCCCTTTGGAAGAAATTGTTGACCGCAGTCTGTTCATTTTTACGGAAGACAGAGGGTCTTACTAAAAGAACGCTGTCTGTTACCTGTTTTCTCATGGTTTATAATCGTTACTTCGCTGTTTTATATTCGTTAAAAAGAAATGATATTCGTTTTTTGTGATAATTTACATTTGTCAAAAGAGATGCTTCCCTAGCTGGATAATGTTTTCTTTGTTAAGATTCCTGATAGCAAAATACCCTTGATATCAGTTGTTCTTAGCAAAAAAGTGTATATCGTTATTTCGAAGTCACTTTACAATTGGTACATATACTAATTTATTGAAAATTCATTGGCATTGCAAAAAAGAATAGTGAAGTAATGAAAGAAATGCGTAGGTGAAATAACAGATAACCCTGTGTTTTTTTAAAATTGTAGCAAGCGATTGTTGTATTGTTTGTTATATTTATAATGAACAATCTGTATGTTTGAGGTTATTCCAAAAATTAATTGACAAAGACAATCGATTGCATTTCAGTAGCTCAGTAAAACTGACTTTTTATCCACTTTTTTGCTTCGTTTTCAGTCATTTATTTTGCTATCTTTGCTCATCCAAAAAACGACTGTTTATAAGAGAGTTAATTGCCTAATTATTATGTCGCTAACTATCTATAAGCGTTAACTTTTTGCACACATGAGCAATATACACTTCCAAGAAAAATTCGAAAGTCGCCACAATGGCCCAAGTCCAGTTGAAGCGAATGAAATGTTGGCTAAATTAGGCGTTTCGTCAATTGACCAACTTATTGACCAAACGGTCCCTTCTCAAATTCGTGCTCCAAAACCTTTAAATCTTCCTAAAGCATTGTCTGAGGTAGCCTATTTAAAGCGTATTGCGGAAATCGCTGAGAAAAATAAAGTTTTTAAATCTTTTATTGGTCAAGGTTACTACGATGTAATCCTTCCGGGCGTAATTCAACGAAATGTATTTGAAAACCCAGGATGGTATACGCAGTATACTCCTTATCAGGCGGAGATCGCACAAGGTAGGTTACAAGCTTTATTGAACTTCCAGACTGTAATTTGTGACTTCACAGGTTTAGAAATTGCAAATGCTTCTTTGTTAGATGAAGCTACGGCTGCAGCTGAAGCCATGTTTATGCTTTATTCAGCTCGGAAAAATAAAGATGCTAATGTATTCTTGGTGTCGGACAATGCCTATGCGCAGACGGTTGATGTATTGAAGACCCGTGCCTTGTCTTTTGGTATCGAGCTTAAAATTGCGGCTATTGCTGAATCAGAATTGACAGACGATGTATTTGCTGCATTTGTTCAATATCCGGCAGCTGATGGATCAATTGTTGATTATAAATCATTTGCAGCTACAGCTCACAGTAAAAATATTACCGTGTGTGCTGCGGCAGATTTGATGAGTTTAGCATTGCTAACGCCTCCAGGAGAATGGGGTGCAGATGTTGTTGTTGGTAATTCACAACGTTTTGGCGTACCGATGGGCTTTGGTGGTCCTCATGCAGCATATTTTGCGACACGCGACAGCTTTAAGCGTAATATCCCTGGTCGTATTATTGGTGTTACTTCCGATTCAAATGGAAAGTATGCATTGCGTATGGCTTTGCAGACTCGTGAACAACATATCCGCCGTGATAAAGCTTCTTCAAACATTTGTACTGCACAAGCTCTTTTAGCGATTATGGCTTCTTTCTATGCCGTGTACCATGGCCCAGAAGGAATCAAAAATATAGCATCACGTATCAATGCTTTGGCCAATCTGTTGGATCAAGCATTACAGTCCTTGGGTTATACGCAATTGAATGCAGCTTATTTTGATACACTACGTGTAGGCTTAGGTGCTCATGCTGGTGCTTTGAAATCTGAAGCATTAAATAACGAATTAAACTTCTATTATAATGGTTCGGAAGTTTCAATTGCTATCGACGAAACAACTACATACGAAGATATTAAAACGATTGTCAAAGTATTTGCTAAAATTCAAGGTAAAACATTGAATGACGTAGATTTCGATGCATTAGAAGAGAATTTAGGTTCTTCAATTCCTGCCGATTTAGTACGTACTTCTGCTTACTTAACACATCCAAACTTTAATAGCTATCATTCTGAGCATGAGATGTTGCGCTATATCAAATCGTTGGAAGCAAAAGATTTATCGCTTTGCCACTCGATGATTCCATTGGGTTCATGTACGATGAAATTGAATGCTACAGCTGAAATGGTGCCAGTTACTTGGGCGAGATTTGGCGGTTTACATCCATTTGCTCCGACAGATCAAACTTCTGGATATATGCAAATGATCGGTGAATTGAACGATTGGTTGTCTGAAATTACCGGTTTTGCGAAGATGAGTTTCCAACCAAATTCAGGAGCACAAGGCGAGTATGCTGGTCTGATGGTTATCCGTGCTTACCATGAGAGCCGTGGTGATCATGGACGTAATATCTGTTTGATCCCTGCTTCTGCACACGGAACCAACCCTGCTTCTGCTTCTATGGCTGGCTTAAAAGTGGTCGTCGTGAAATGTGATGAATTAGGAAATATCGATATTCCAGATTTAAGAGCAAAAGCGACTGAACATGCAGCAAACTTGAACTCACTGATGGTGACTTATCCTTCTACACATGGTGTATTTGAAGAGTCAATCATTGAAGTCTGTGAAATTGTTCATGCAAACGGCGGTCAGGTTTATATGGACGGTGCGAACATGAATGCACAGGTTGGATTGACAAGCCCAGGGCATATTGGTGCCGATGTTTGTCACTTGAACCTTCATAAAACATTCTGTATTCCTCACGGTGGTGGAGGTCCAGGTATGGGACCTATCGGTGTTGCAAAACACTTAGTTCCTTTCTTACCTAACCACGAAGTGGTTTCGACTTCTGGTGAAGAGGGTATCTCTGCTGTTTCTGCAGCTCCATTTGGTTCAGCATCAATCTTGCTTATTTCCCATGCTTATATTTCAATGATGGGTGGTGAAGGTTTGACAAATGCGACAAGAACAGCAATATTAAATGCAAACTATATTAAAGCACGTTTAGAAAATGCGTATCCAGTACTTTATTCAGGTACTAACGGACGTTGTGCACACGAAATGATCTTAGATTGCCGTGGATTCAAAAACTTCGGTATCGAGGTTGCAGATATTGCAAAACGTTTGATGGATTATGGTTTCCACGCACCGACTGTTTCTTTCCCTGTTGCAGGAACATTGATGGTTGAGCCTACTGAATCGGAGTCTAAGGCTGAATTGGATCGTTTCTGTGATGCATTAGTTGCTATCCGTGAAGAGATCGCTGCGGTTGAAGCAGGAGACGTGGATCAAGCTAACAATGTACTGAAACATGCACCACATACAGCTTCGGTTGTAACAGCAGATGAGTGGGACAGACCTTACAGTCGTCAAACTGCCGCATACCCATTGGAGTATGTAAGAGAACGTAAATTCTGGCCTTCAGTAGGTCGTGTGAACGACTCTCAAGGTGACCGTACATTGATTTGTTCGTGTCCTTCAATTGAAGAATACGCCGAAGCATAATATCGGTAGTTATAACGGAAGGCCTCTATACTGGTATAGGGGCCTTTTTTTGTGTAGCGCAGTCCCATTCGGCAGTACCTGAGTAAAACAAGTGACAGGTAGAAATTTAGGTCGCGCTTTAAGGTCTAAAGATCGTATGCGAACAGATTTTAAAATTTAGATTAATTATATTATTTTGTTCTTTTTAGCGTTTTAATTAAAACTGATAATCATGAAAAGACAATGGAAAGTAATGCCTGTTCTCTTAGGACTGGGCCTTTTGGTCGCGAGCTGCGGCAACAGCAAATCCAGTGAAGGCGGCGAAGATGCTAAGGAGAAAGAGACTGGGATTTCGGATGTGGTTAAAGGAGTATCCAACTTGGGTAATCTGAGTGATGGGGCAAAAAAATTGGAAGACCTTCAAGCCAAACTTAAATCCGAGAAACCTTTAAGTTCGGAAGAGTTGAAAGCTTTTTTACCGGAAAGCTTAGATGGTTTAAAAAGAACTTCCTATTCTGGCGGATCAATGTACGGGGCAGAAGTTGTATCTGGAGAGGCTACTTATACTGTCGATAACCAGAAGGAAATTAAAGTCAATATCATTGATGGCGCGGGCGAGACTGCTTCGGCAATCGTGGGTTTGGCGCAAATGGGCTTCATGGTAGATTCAGAGAAAATTACAGATACTGAAATAGAAAAAACTGGCGAATTTGAAGGTAAACGGGCAAAAACAACGGATAGCAAAGGAGTGGAAGGCTCAACGGCAAAAAGCTCCGAGATAAGTTATCTCGAGAAAGACCGCTATCTAATTACCCTCCGAGGAAATGGGTATAGCCTGGACGAGCTGAAGGGGTTTTTGTCAAAATTGAACCTCAGCGCATTAAAATAATAAAAAATGTAATTTCAGTTAAGCAGGAAATGCATAGTTGACATGGAAAAAGCTCAAACATTGGTTTGGGCTTTTTTTTAAAAGCAGGCGGCGTTGTTCCGAAATGTATAAGAAAAGGATATTTGGAAATTATGTCGAACTATAGGACGAAGCTAATAAATTTGCTTTTGTTGGCAAATTTGCCTTAGTTTGTGCTGAAACATTTCAATATGAAGATACTAAAATTTTCCATCAATCTTTGTGTCGCAACAGCATTATTGGCTTCCTGTGCGGGAGGGAAATACGCGAAGACTGAAAAGGTATATAAGAAGCAAGCAAAAGAATTTTCAAAACTCTATAAACAATCGCCTGTCACCGGTCAATTGGAGAAGGTGAATGTCAAAGAACAACAATGGATCGCCTCGATTAATTTTGGCATCCGTAAACCAAATTTTGTAGTCATTCATCATACTGCACAGGATTCTTTGGGACAGACCATCCGTACATTTCATTCCGCGAAAGCAGGTGTAAGCTCCCATTATGTGGTAGGTCGGGATGGAAAAGTCGTTCAGATGGTCAATGACCTCTATCGGGCACATCATGCGGGCTTGGGGAAATGGGGCAATGATACGGACCTCAATTCTTCTTCCATTGGCATTGAGCTCGACAATAATGGGACTACTGATCCTTGGACTGATGGCCAAATAAAAGCCTTGACGCAGTTGTTGACTTATTTAAAGGCGACCTATAGAATCCCGCAGGCAAATTTTATTGGACATATGGATTTGGCACCAACTCGAAAAAACGATCCGTCACGTTTCCCATGGAAAAAACTGGCTGATCAAGGATTCGGCTTTTGGTATGAGGACTATTTAGAGGTGCCTCCAGCAGACTTTAACCCGAAAATGGCACTACGTATTATCGGTTACGATGTAAGTAATCTCGATGCGGCAATAAAAGCATTTAAGATTCACTACATTCAGCAGGACGTAAATACAGCGTTCATGAGTGAGAATGATCTTAAAATTCTGTATTCCATCTATAAAAAATTCTTATAGCGATTCGCTAAACTAAAGACAAAAAAGATCCTGCTTTTTAAAAGGCAGGATCTTTTTTTGCACGGTATAAGATTGTTATAATTTGTTTTTATATATACTAAAGTAAGTATCAAACGCACGTTGATAGATTAGTTTGAACCAGGGGGTAAACTGCTCGGGTGAGTGTTGTATTTCATTTTGAATTTCCCGTTGATTCATGTATTTTGTTGCGGCAACTTCTTCTTCGTTAATTTCTGGAGTCCCATTAAATTTTCCGAATAAGACATAATCGAATTCATGCTCCGTAAGTCCGTTGTCAAATTGAGCTTTATAAACGAACGAGAAGATATCTTGAAGAGCTGTAGCTGTAATCCCTAATTCTTCCATTAAGCGCCTTTTGGCGGCGTCTACGTTACTTTCTTCCAGGCGCTGATGCGAGCAGCAGCTATTGGTCCAAAGTCCGCCACAGTGGTATTTACTTAATGCTCTTTGTTGCAGGAGCAATTCATCTTGGTCATTGAACAAAAATACACTAAAAGCACGGTGCAATAGCCCCTTTTCATGGGCTTCATATTTCTCCATGCTGCCAATCATCTTGTCATTGCTGTCAACCAGTATTACATTTTCTTGCTTCATAAGGCACAAAAATAAATATAGCCCAATTTAAGAAAATTGGGCTATATAATAAATTAAAATTTTGGAGACGATCTGCTTATACGGTTTTTACAAATTTCTCATCGTAATTTTCAATATCTATGATATAGCCGTTTTTAATTAAGAATTCAAATAAAGGTTTGGCTTCTTCAGAAACCGGCATATTGTGCGTCGTAATAATCTTATTTTCTTTTTTCAAGAGATAAGGATATGCGTAGAGTTTCACATTTTTATTGAACATTCCCGAGATATAGGAAAGGAGTTCATTGGTGTATAACTCTTTATTATAATTATCTGAATTGAAAATGTTCTTTAAATTGTAAACGTTGGTTGCAATTCCAATGTTCTTAGGCTTAAAGTTGCTTATAAACTCTGCTAAATGATTATTTCTTCTAAAGTTGCTAACGATAATATTATTGCCTGTCGCACATAGTTCGTCAGCTCTAGAAGCAAATTCTTGCAGGTCTTCATCTGTAATTTCATGCGTATCTTCCAACACATTTCCCATCAGGACCTCAATTAATACAATGGTGTCTGTGTCGGTTGCACCCGTATTTTTTTTGAACTGTTCAACGGCAAGATTGAAGAGATCAAAGTTTGGAAGGGATTTTTGACGGTATTTGGTGCGAAGTAAAATAATGTTCTTTTTGTACAGATAATCTTTGATTTGTACCGCTTTACCATCAGGCTGGAATATTGCGGCTTTAGCAAATCCTTTTGCAATCAGGTATAAGTTGATTAGACGTTGGTTGACGTTTTCAAATAGAGGCCCGTTTAATTTAACCAGGTCAATCTCAACGGAACCAACAGAAAGGTTATCGACCAATGATTCGATCATGGTCTGCACATTGTCTGTATAATAATAAGCCGCAAATAATAGGTTTACACCAATTATACCTAAAACTTTTTGTTGCAATTGGTTGTCGCTGTCTAGCAGTCTTACATGGACAATGATATCATTTGTAGGGCCTCCAACTTCATGTTGGAAGCGAAGTCCGATCCAGCCATGAGGTTCATTTGTCTTGGTGAAATTGAGGGTTGTTACGGTATCTGCAAAGGCAAAGAATTTTTTGTTGCAGTATTTATCGCCATGAAGTCGTTGGGTAAGAAGATTGAATTCATGGGAGAGCATTTTCTTTAAACGTGTTCTGCTGACATATCGACCATCAGCCTCTTCACCATAAATTGCATCACTGAAAGCCATGTCGTAAGCTGACATTGTTTTAGCAATTGTGCCTGATGCTGCTCCTGCGTTGAAAAAGTTACGTGCGACTTCCTGTCCAGCACCGATCTCTGCAAAGGTTCCATAAATCTCTGGGTTTAGATTTATTTTCAGGGCCTTTCGCTTGGTTTCAAAAATTTCTCTTGCCATGATGCAAAGGTACAAAAATCAGCAAGCTAGTGAAAATTAAAAGTATGAATGAAAAAAACAGAATAAAATTAGGCTTGTTTTATAACAAGCCTAATTTGTTGAAAGCATAGAATAGCGCACTAGCATGTAGTGCCTGACTGAATTTGTTGTTCAGCAACATGCTTTTTGCTTCTTCAAGCGGTATACGATAAACATCGATTTCTTCATGTTCATCTAATGCCTGTTCCTGAACTTTTTTGCCCCCTGTCATCAGGTAGGTATAGGTAATATTGCCACTTGTCGCCGGGTTGGCATAAAGCGTGGCGATTTCTTCAATCTGATCAAATTGATAGCCTGTTTCTTCAAGCATTTCACGCACAGCAGCATTTTTAGGATCTTCTCCTGGTTCTGTTGTCCCTGCGGGAATCTCCAATGAAATAATGCCTGCTCCATGGCGGTATTGCTTAATGACCAGAAGTTCGTTCTGCTCAGTAATTCCGATCATATTTACCCAATCTGGATACTCCAGTACGTAATAATGGTCATTGATCCGTCCATCCGGAAGCTCACAGGTATCTCTGCGCAGTGTAGCCCAAGGCTCTTTACAGATATATTCAGAGGATAGTAGTTTCCATTTTTCCATTAGCTTACAATATCTTTCATCATACGGTCAACCTTTTCTTCCAAAATAGTTTGCACATCGAAATAATCAGCGGTATCCTTTAAGCTTTCTTTTACAGAACAGTAAAATTTAATCTTGGGTTCCGTTCCCGATGGTCTGGCAGAAATCACATCGCCATCTACTGTTATAAATTGTAACACATCAGATTTAGGTAACGCGATCGCTCTTCGCTCCCCTGTACTCATATCTGTGATTTGGGAAAGCTGATAGTCCCTGATTTCTTTGACTTTTATTCCACCGAGTATGGTTGGTAGATTATGACGTAAGCCATTCATCATGGCCTGAATTTCTTCGGCACCAGCCTTTCCTTTTTTTGTTAGGGAAATTAGCTTTTCTTGATAACAGCCAAATTCTTTGTAGATATCTAATAGAACTTCGTAAACTGTTTTTCCTTTTGTTTTGAAATAGGCGGTCATTTCGGCTAGGAAAGCACAAGCGTTTGGAGCGTCCTTGTCACGCACTAGATCGCCGACCAAGAAACCATAGCTTTCCTCGCCGCCCACAAGATATTGTGCTGAATCGCCTAGATTAGTAATCAATTCACCAATATATTTGAAGCCTGTCAGTGTTTCATAATGCGTTACACCGTAGTGATCTGCAATATCGGCTTGTAAATTGCTGGTTACGATTGTTTTTACAATATATGGATTCGATCCGAGTTGTTTTAGTTCACTTTTTGCACTGAGGACATAGTATATCAATAAACTGCCGATCTGATTACCATTGAGCAGTTGAAACTGTCCCTTATTATTTTTTACGGCAATCCCTACACGATCAGCATCGGGATCTGTTGCTAATACAAGGTCAGCATCAATTTCTTCCCCTTTTTTCTTTGCTAAGGCCATTGCATCTTCCTCTTCGGGGTTTGGATAGATTACTGTTGGAAAGTTGCCATCGGGCGTGGCCTGTTCAGCAACGACTGAAACATTTTCAAATCCCCAGGCTTCTAGCATTTTAGGAACAATGGTAATTCCAGTGCCATGTATCGGCGAAAAAACAATTTTCAAGTTTTTTTGAGCCCTTACCGCTTCCGGATGAATACTTAATGTTTTATTGGCATTGATATAGAGCTGATCGATTTCTTCCCCGACAGGAATGATGTTTTGCGTATTTCCGTCAAATTTAATAGCGCTAACTGAACTGATTGCGTTTACTTCGTCGATTACATTTTTATCATGAGGTGCAGTCAGCTGGCAGCCATCGTTCCAGTAAGCCTTATAACCATTATACTCCTTTGGGTTGTGTGAAGCCGTTAGCATTACACCGCTCTGACAGCCGAAATGACGGATGGCAAACGACAATACTGGGGTCGGGCGCAATGCGGTGAACAGATGTACCTTGATGCCGTTGGCCGCAAACACGTTTGCAACCAGCTGGCCAAAAGCCTGCGAATTGTTGCGGCTATCATAAGATACCGCTACTTTAATCTCCTGATCTGGGAACTGTTTCTTTAGATAGTTTGCTAATCCTTGCGTGGCTTTGCCGATCGTATACTTATTCATACGATTGGAGCCCACACCCATAATGCCCCTTAAACCTCCGGTTCCAAATTCAAGATCCTTGTAAAAAGAATCCGTAAGTTCTGTCTCCTCATTATTGTCGATTAAATTCTGAACTGCTTTCCGAGTTCCTTCATCATAACTTGGGGTTAACCAATCTTCGATTTTCTTTTGTATGTCCTTATCTAAATTTTTCATTATCGTTAAGTTTGGTTAAAATTTACAAAATATTATGCGTCACATCCAGCATAAGCACGGTCTATTACTGTAATATACCATTTTTCTTCCTCTTTTGTCACGTGAAAAACAAAGGGTTCTTCATGCTCATTGGAGGTCATAATGGCTCTATAACTTCTGGATTCTATATTTCTTAGTCGCTGTAATTCAGTATTACTAATTTTGGCATCAAGAATTTCATTCATGAACTTTGCCGTTTGAGATAGTTCATTGGGGCGGGACTTTTTATCATAATAGAATCCGGCTTTATCCCACTTCATCGTACCACAATCAAAAATAGGTAGTTTTCCGGCCTTCAATGGGCCCTTGTACGTTAACTTTTCATAAGAATGGTACTCTGGCACAGGTTTAGAAAAATTAAAACTGTTTTGGTGTACATAAGAGTCTAGCGCGCCGGGACGATAGATAATATAAATTCCCAATTTGGGATGTATATAGGAATTTATTGTTTTACTGTCCTGTTCTGAATATGCCTTGGCAAGTTTCTCCAGTACTTCCTCCAGCGTTTCGGAGTTCTCTTTCTTTACTTCCTTTTCAGTCGTGTCACGTTTTTGTAGGGTATCCACAGGAATTGAATCCTGAATGATTTTTACAGCTTTATCCTCTTTTTTGCTATTTCTACAGGAGATCGTGCTTGCAGTTAGACAAATAAGAATAAAGAAAAAGAGATTTCTCATGATGATTTTGTTTAATATTACTTCTTTGAAGTCAAGTTTTCAATGATTGACTTTAAAATAGAGCGTGTTGACGGAAGCCACCATTGTTCGAGGATGCGCTGGATTGTCTCTTCCCTATTCTCGCGCAATTTAAGGATTATTTCCTTTCGGAAGTTCAATTTGGATGTCTGCCAGGTCTTTTGGTTGAACTGGGTGATCTGTTTTATTTTTTTTGTTGCGGTATTGAAGAGTATATTAGCGGGAACAATGTCATCGATAAGACCCTGTGTTTTTGCTTCTACAGGAGAAAGCAATTTACCTTCGAGCAAATTCTGATAAGCATTCCGTTTTCCGATCCAAAATGCATAAAGCTGAAATATAC
The DNA here is from genome assembly GCF_014109745.1 of Sphingobacterium paramultivorum. NCBI lineage: Bacteria > Pseudomonadati > Bacteroidota > Sphingobacteriia > Sphingobacteriales > Sphingobacteriaceae > Sphingobacterium > Sphingobacterium paramultivorum. The sequence goes on along the minus strand of NZ_CP058555.1, from coordinate 4,887,133 downwards.
TTTCAGGGACGATGAGTCCGACAGGAATCTCGTTAAGACCGATCACAAAATTCCCTTCGGCCATAATCCGATAGTCACAGCATAGCGCCAGTACGCATCCTCCAGCTGGGCTATGACCAGATATTGCGGCGACTATTGGTTTTGGAAAAGCCGCGAGTAATGATGTCGCTTCCAGGAATAAATTCCAGAATTCCCGAATTTGTTCTTCATCGTATTGGAATAAGGTAATTAGATCGAGTCCCGCGCTAAAGAAGTTTTCCTTGCCAATCAATATTGCACCATAAATAGCTTCATTTTGCTGGGAAGATTCCAAGGTATTTATCAGTTCCTTCAATAGTTGTGTGTCGATGGCATTTGATTTTCCCCTGTCGATGAAAATACTTAAAATATGATCTTCTATTTTGGTTTTAATATGTTCCATAACCTTGTCTTTAAATTTAACGATTTGTTTGCACTACTATTGTGGTTTTACCTCTATTAAATACTCAAGATGAGCAATCTTGCCATCCATGCTTATTCCCTCAACGGTTAGTTTGTAAGTCCCAGGTTCGTCAGAAGTGAAGAATTCGAAATGCGTTTTCCCATCTTTTGGTATGATCAGATTTGGTTCCCATGCGATTGTTGTCCGTAGATCGCGTGTAAGCTTATGTTGGATTGTTGCATCATATTGGGGCTTGAAAAAGGTTCGGGGTACATATAGCCCTTTTGGCGTGATCGTTAGAATTCCTGTAGGGGTATAAGATGAGGAGATGGCATCTCCCGATTTACTGGTAATAACGATAACACCGTTGCCTCCGTAGCTGCCGTATATGGCCGTGTTGCCTATGCTGCGGAGAACCTCAATACTAGCAATATCGGCGACATTGATCATATCAATTTGATCAGCTTCAATATACATCCCATCAAGAACAATTTGCATGGGACTTCCGCCATTTAACCCCATGGATCTTGTGCTGTAAGGGACACCATTTCGAAACATGACACCAACTAATCGACCCGCAAGACACTGCTCCAGTGTCGTACAAGTGGAAAGGTCTTCTGCCGAAATGACCTGATCGGCATTTCCTGGTCCATTGAGGTTTCTGGAGTTCTTGTCAGCTTTATTTGTTCGTACTCTATTGACCTGTACCTCTTCCAACCGAATGCTCTTTTGGATTATGCCCGCAGCTTCCAATTCGCCAAGGAATTGTTGGCTATTTTTCAGTTGTGTAAGCAGCGTGGTATTGATGTCGTTAACCAGCAAGGGTTGATCTTTACTCGTATTTGGAAGGGGGGTGAGCGGGTTGTCTATAACAATATCAACTCTTTTTTTCTCCTTAGGGCCATCACCTGTCACAATAAACTTGACACTGTCTGCAAATAAAAGTTCGTCAAATGAAAATCGCCCATTATTGTCTGTCAGCGTATCTACACTCAGCAACATATTGCTCGTCGGTATCAGCGTTACTTTGGCATTTGGAACTACAGCCTTTCGGGCCGTTTTCTTGATGGTCCCAGCGATCGTAAGTCCTTTTTCAGGAAGGAATGAAGTTGTTGATGTACTGGTGTAATTCTTCCAGTCCAACTTGCGCCAACCTTGGATCAACATAAGATTGTCCAGTTCAGTCAGTTTAATGTTTGTTAAATCCTCAAAGTAATAATTGGGGCGTTCAATAAAGCCACGAAGATCAGATTTCAATAGTAGCTCCGAGACAATAGATGAATAATAGCGATCTGTCGTGGAATCAACCTTGCTGAGGTTTACCACTGATGCGGAGAGCGCAGCAAACCTAGTGGTGTCACTATCGTCATATTTGACGGAAAGATTTGCCATCACTTTATCGCGTGTTGTGAAGCTGGATTTGTTGAGTTCTACGGAGACAGGAAGTAAGGTCGATGTCGTATTGTAATTAAATACCAATCTTTCTGCTATAGGAACCATTTGTTCTGTTAAGATGGATAATTGTAAAACTCCAGAAGGTAGGTTTTTTTTAGGGATATTGAATAGGATCTCCGTTCCATTTAATTTCTGCTTAGCGGCATGGAAGACAAGGCCATTGTATTGGGCGACCAGATAAATATCTTTGCCATTGACCAAGTCTGCAGTAGCGGAAAGTTGTGCTGCAATCTTATCCTTTAGTACTGAATTTACCGTTAGAACATATCCGGAATTTTGTACAGGGGGTAAAGAAGCACTTGTTGAAGACCCATCTTCGAAAAGGGCTGTAGCGACGTATTTTTTTCCCGTCTGTAAGACGAGTGGGATACTTCCCATACCCAGTGAATTTGTTTCAAAGTCTGCAATAGTCGTTTGATTTTCTTCCACCACGGTTATTTTCGCTTTTTTTCCCAATCCAGCAGGAGTAAGGATTTTGAACCCTGTTTTGGATAATATGTTGTTGATCAGTTCGCCACTTTCGGGAAAAATTTGAATGCTATTTTGGCTGTTTGGATCGGGGATAACAAAACTTTTGAGAATACGTCTTTTATCCAGAGAAAGAAATTGTAAAGACAACGTCCCTCCTTTAAAGTCTTCTTTCAATTCCAGCGCCACAGTGCCATTATCATTCGATTTTAATCGACCGGATTTCTCTTTACTGTTGTTCGGTTGTAGGGTATAACTGATGCTGTTATTAATCAGCGGGGCTCCCTGAATGGTTTTGAGATTAATCTGGAACATGTTTTCTGTTCCGTTTTTGACCAATTCACTTCTCGTCATGATATTATCGGATCGGCCATTTGTGATCGGAATAACGCGTTCATAGAAATTGGCCACAGAGTCATTTTGCATCCATCTGGTAAATGATCTAACGCGGTATGAGCCTTCTTCCAAGGTGTCCGGCAGATTGAAGTCGCCTATACTTAGACCGAGTGTAATTGGAATTTTGATACTTTTAATGATCTTATTAGTTGGAGAAATCAATTCTACATTAGCAATTTTACTAATGTTGCTCAAATAATTAAAAGGGGCGGTGGTGCAGTATAATTTAAACCAGATGGTTTCTCCAGCCGAATAATCATTTTTGTCCAAATGGAGATAGATTTTTTCCTTAATGTGCTGGCTATGGTAAGTATCCAGTTTCTGCAACGTCTGATCGATCTGGGCCGACGCCAACAAAGCGAATAGGAGGCAATTTACTAACAGCAGTAATTTAGCGTACATATGACTAATGTTTTATGAAAATTAGAAAATATTTTCCTTTAATCAATTTATAAATCAAAATATTAGTCTCATTTTAAACGATCTGATACCTTAAAATTAGCATAAAAAAAATATCTTTGTGTTATGAATATCCTAATAATCGGTTCAGGAGGTCGTGAATCCGCCTTCGCCTATAAGTTGTCGAAAAGTCCACGTTTAGATCAATTGTTTATTGCTCCAGGAAATGCTGGAACAGGTGCGTATGGTCAGAATATAAATATTAAAGTTACTGACTTTGCTGCTATTGCTTCCTTCGTTTTGGAGAATAACGTGCAAATGGTGCTCGTCGGTCCCGAAGAGCCTTTGGTAAAAGGTATTCATGATTATTTTTTAAATCGGGAAGATTTAAAAAATATCCCGGTAATAGGGCCACAACAGGAGGGGGCTCAATTGGAGGGCTCAAAAGATTTTTCAAAGCAATTTATGGATCGCCATGGCGTACCTACTGCCGCTTCAAGATCGTTTGATGCAACATCGTTGGAAGATGGATTGGCTTACCTTGAAACGCAAAAATTGCCGATTGTGCTTAAGGCTGATGGTTTAGCTGCAGGCAAAGGAGTGTTGATCTGTGAGACGCTGGAAGATGCTAAAGCTGAGCTAAAAGCGATGATTGCAGATTCAAAGTTTGGAGAAGCTAGCCGAGTTGTGGTTGTTGAAGAATTCTTAAAAGGAATTGAATTGTCTGTTTTTGTTTTGACAGATGGTAATTCATATAAAGTGCTTCCTTCTGCAAAAGATTATAAACGTATTGGGGAAGGTGATACAGGCCTAAACACGGGTGGTATGGGATCGATATCTCCGGTTCCTTTTGCCGATGAGACATTTTTAAATAAAGTAGAAGAGCGTATTATCAGACCGACAGTTGAAGGACTTAAAAAAGATGGTATTCCGTATAAAGGATTTATTTTTATCGGTCTGATGAATGTAGAAGGGGAACCTTATGTCATCGAGTATAATGTTCGTATGGGAGATCCAGAGACTGAATCCGTATTGCCACGTATTGAATCGGATCTATTGGATTTACTGGAAGGTGTTGCACAAGGCAATTTGGATCAACGTTCGTATACGGTATCTCCTAAAACAGCCGTAACGGTTATGTTGGTTGCGGGAGGTTATCCTGGAGATTACGAGTCGGGAAAAGAGATCGCTAATATTGAAAATGTCAAAGAATCTATCGTGTTTCAAGCGGGCACGAAGGAGTTAGATGGTAAGATCGTTACTGCAGGTGGACGTGTAATTGCTGTTACCACATTGCAAGATACGCTATTTGAAGCCCTTCAACAGGCAACTGCAGATGCTGGAAGGATATATTTTGAAGGTAAATACTTCAGAAGAGATATCGGTTTCGACCTTATTTAAAAAATATTTAATTTTTTTTTGGAATACTGATTTTAAGATCTATATTTGCAACTCCAAAAACAACAATGTTATTGGAGTTGCATAAAAGGCCCGTTCGTCTAGGGGTTAGGACGCAAGATTTTCATTCTTGAAACAGGGGTTCGATTCCCCTACGGGCTACAAAAGATAAAACCTGCAAATATTTTTGCAGGTTTTTTTTGTTTGAACCCAAGCGAGCAGCAAATGATGCGGCTTGATCCATAAGACCTCCGAATAGCTGGCTAATTCTCCAGTCAGCCAAAGCAAAATGCTTTTTCACATGCTAACCTTTTTTCAAAATAATATCCAAGAAGTGGCGTGTACGCAAATATGTGGTCATCTTTATTTGCTGTGATACAAATAAGCAGTTTATTGAGAAAATTCTATAGTATCAGAATCTTTACAATCCCTAAATTTGAGTAATCAATTATAGAAAGAAAACCTTAGAGAAGCATTTAGAAAGTCAAATCAGAAATCATTCGTCCATTTTCTTCGTGAAGAAAAAATAGTGTAGAGCGTGGGAATGGGAACCGTTAAGGTCGGCAGCTATTGTGAGTTTAAAATAGAAAATAAGGAGAAAAGTAATTTTTAAAAACCAGAAGACTTTGAAGCAATTGTCATAAAGTCTTTTTTTAGCTTAAGATAGCTAATACCATTTAGCTTTATATAAAAATAACCAATTATGTGGAAATTAAAACAAAGCGTTCGCCTAATAATAGGGCGAGCATCGATCCGTTCGTCCTAAAACTATCCTATAAATAGCAGTAATGTTAATGAAATTTTAAGGAATATATCGCAAAATCGGTGAATCTGGGATTCGTTGACGGTGTTATAGTAAAGTTGTTGAAATAAAATTCTAACCAATAATAATATCTTATGAAAACTAAACAAGCAGCGAGCTTTAGCTGGCTATTGTATGGATTAATCTGGGCTGTTGTCGGGCTAAGTTTAAGCGTTGTAAGTTGTAAAGATGATAAGCCTGTCGGTGTAAATGAAGGGATCCCTTTTGATCCTTCCCAACCTGTGGTTGTATCTGACTTTGCCCCATCATCTGGGGGGGTAGGTCAACGTCTAGTAATCTACGGTAAAAACTTTGGTAATGACCCGAAGAATGTAGCGGTCTTTATCGGCGGAAAACAGGCTGTCGTTGTCAATGCCTTAGGAGAATCTCTGTATTGCCTTGTACCTAAACAGGCATTTAAGGGGGATATTGAGGTCCGCATCGGTAATCAGGACAAGCAAGTTGTAGGTAAAGCTGAGAAAATATTCGATTATCAACGCAAGATGGTTGTGTCCACACTAGCGGGCTACAGAAATGCGCGTGGCGATGAACCCTGGCGGGATGGGAAATTCAAGGACGCAGACGAAAATAAAATGGCAAGCGGGTTTTGGGAGCCTTCTTTTATGAAGTTTGATCCTGCCAATCCTAAGCATCTTTGGATGACCTTTGACAATAATAATGGATTATACCTTGTCAATTTTGAGGATAGTACCATCACGAAAAAACGTTCGGATTTTGATCGTCCACGTAGTGTTGATTTTACTTTAGATAAGAAGTATATGATTATTGCTGAGGATCGCGGCGGCGAGAATGACCGGGCAACATATCGCTTATCGCGTGACAAAAATTGGCAGGATAGGGAAGTTTTAACTACTTATAAACAGTGTAATGGCGCCTCAATCCATCCGGTGAATGGAGAGATGTATTTCAATAGCTATGAAAAGGGTCAATTTTTTCGATTTGACCTCAATAAATACTTTAGTGAAGGTTTAGGTGTCAAAGATTATGAAACGTTATTTGTGGTGCATGATCCACAATGGGAGTACAAGATTTTCATTCATCCAACGGGCAACTACGCCTATATCGTTGTCATTAATCAAGGCTATATTCTCCGTGTAAACTACAACTGGGAAAAGAAACGATTTACACAGCCCTACCTCGTATGTGGTCAAATTAGAGCGTATGGTTATCAAGATGGCGTAGGCTCTTCAGCGCGCCTAAATAATCCTTATCAAGGTGTATTTGTAAAAAATCAAGCCTATGTTGATGCGGGTAAGAATGACGCGTATGATTTCTATTTTACAGATCAGATGAATCATGCGATTCGGATTTTAACCCCTGAAGCAAGTGTTACAACCTTTGCGGGTAGGGGAAGTTCTAGTCTCAATAGTAATCCTTATGGCTATGTCAATGGAGATCTACGTTTAGAAGCACGTTTTGATCGCCCTTCAGGTATTGCCTATGATGAAGCTGAAGGTGCGTTTTATATTGGAGATCAAGCCAATCGTCGTATTCGTAAAATTGCGCTGGAAGAGATGGATCAAGCTAGCCAAAACCAATAAAATAAAAAGAATTATGAAAAGATTATTACTGCTATGTACGCTACTGCTCACGGTAATTGGCCTAACCATGGCCCAAGAAAGCGTGGAGGTTATTGGCCTTGTCTCCGATGTTCAGAAGACACCGATGGTTGGTGTGAGCGTGTCGGTAAAAGATGCTCCGGGATGGGGCGTGGTAACCGATAATAATGGACGTTATAAAATCAAGGTAGATCGCTATAAAACCCTTATTTTTTCTTCTGTTGGCTATCAAAAAAAGGAGGTTTTGGTAAAAGATAATTTGACAGTCAACGTAACCCTGCTGGAAGCGGAAACGAGTGTGTTAGATGAGGTTGTTGTAACGGGTACAGGTACGCAAAAAAGACTCACCTTAACAGGAGCTGTAAGTACAGTAGATGTTGAGACCATGAAATCAAATCCTACATCCAGCATTACAAATGCTCTCGCCGGAAATGTCCCTGGGGTGATGGCTATGATGCAGTCTGGTCAACCAGGTAAGAACATTTCTGAATTTTGGATACGTGGGATCTCGACTTTTGGCGGTGGAACCGCTGCACTGGTGCTGGTTGATAATATTGAACGAGATATCAATGATATCAATATCGAAGATATCGCTACCATTACTGTACTTAAAGATGCGGCTGTAACAGCTATTTATGGGTCTAAGGGGGCCAATGGTGTTATTTTAATCACAACCAAACATGGTAAAGAAGGGAAAATTAGCATTAACCTGAAAGATGAAAATATCTACAATACACGTACCATTACGCCCGAATTTGAGGACGGTGTAACTTATGCAAACCTGCTTAATGAAGCACGTATTACACGAAACAATGCCCCAGTCTACCAACCCGAGGAACTCGAAATCTTAAGATTGGGCCTCGACCCTGATCTTTATCCGAATGTGAATTGGAAAGATCTATTGCTCAAAAAAGGAGCGATGACTTACCGTGCTAATTTGAATTTAAGTGGCGGCGGACCAACTGCACGTTATTTTGTCTCAGGAAGTTATGTTGATGAGGGTGGGATGTACAAAACAGATGAAGCCCTACGTAAAGACTATAACACAAATGCAAATTTTAGACGTTGGAACTATCGCTTAAATACGGATATCAATGTGACCAAATCTACTTTGCTTAAGGTTGGTGTGGCGGGCGACCTGAGTAAACGAAATAGTCCGGGGCTTGGTGATGACTTCTTTTGGGGCGTACTTTTTGGGTATTCGCCCATACGAACTCCAATTATGTATTCAGATGGTCGGGTTCCGGCTATCGGCGAAGGTAATATGACAAACCCGTGGGTCGTGGCAACACAGACTGGTTTCAATGAGAACTGGACAAATAAAGTGCAGACAAATATTACTCTTGAACAGAATTTTGATTTTATCACCAAAGGTCTTCGTTTTCGAGGCATTGTCGGCTACGACACTTTTAACGAGAACAATATTGAGCGACGAAAATGGCCGGAACAATGGCTCGCTGAACGAGCAAGAGATGAAAACGGCCAAATAGTTTACCGACATATATCAGATCCGCGAGAAATGTATCAGTACAGCTTCTCCAAAGGAGACCGACGCGAATTCTATGATATGATGTTCAATTATGATAAAAATATTGGTGATCATAATATCGGAGCGGTTGCCCGGTTTACACGCGATGCTCTTGTAAAAACAGTAGATCTCGGCGATGATATAAAAAATGGTATAGCAAGACGTAATCAAGGGATGGCTGGTCGCGTAACCTATAATTGGAAATCGCGTTATTTTGTTGATTTTAACTTCGGTTATAATGGATCAGAGAACTTTGCCATTGGTCAGCAGTATGGGTTTTTCCCTGCATTTTCAGGAGCGTGGAATGTTTCCGAAGAAACTTTTGTCAAGGAAAATATGCCTTGGATGAACATGTTCAAGATTCGTTATTCTTGGGGTAAAGTGGGGAACGATCAGCTTAAAATTGGGAATGACCTGGAACGCTTTCCGTATTTATATACAATTTCTGGTATTTCTAGTGTTTACAAATGGGGAGACTATGGTGTTGATCGGAATTATACGGGTTTAAGGTATAGTCAAGTTGCTTCACCATATGTGACCTGGGAGATGGCTGTCAAGAAGAATCTGGGATTTGATCTCGCCCTCTTTAAGGATAAAGTTATCGCCAACTTGGATTTCTTTGATGAAAAACGGACCGGCATTTATATGGAACGTAGGTATTTGCCAAGCTTGGTGGGATTGGAAAGTACACCAAGGGCAAATGTGGGAGCGGTTAAATCACGTGGTTTCGATGGACGTTTGGAGTACAAGGGAAAATTGGGCGAAGTTAATCTGACAGGACGAAGCAATATTACCTACAGTAAAAATGAAATTACGACGATCGATGAAGAAAATAATGTGTATGGTTATCAAAATCAAAAAGGCTACCGTGTAGATCAAGCTGTTGGATTGATCTCTTTGGGGCTTTTTAAAGACTATGATGACATTCGCAATAGTCCAAAACAAACCTTCGGAACCTACCAACCCGGCGATATTAAATACAAAGATGTGAATGGTGATGGCGTTATCGATGATGGCGATCGCGTTGCTGTCGGTGCAACTAGAAGACCCAATCTAATCTATGGTGTGGGGACGTCGGCAAGCTGGAAAAATTTGGATATTAGTGTGCATTTTCAAGGTGCAGGCAAATCCACGTTCTTTACTTATGGAAAGACTGTATATGCCTTTAGCGAAGGCGAGTGGGGGCAAGTAATGAAAGGTAGCATGGGCGATAATCGATGGATTGCAGCTGATATTTCTGGAAATCCGGCAACAGAAGATCCAAATGCTTCATATCCTCGCCTTAGTTATGGACCTAATCCGAATAATTTTCGGGAGTCTACCTTTTGGCTGCGTAATGGTCAATATCTTCGACTTAAAACAGTGGATATTGGTTATAGCTTGCCCAAACATTTGGCCAATCGTATCCGGGCAAATAGCATTCGATTTTTTGTAATTGGCAGTAATCTCCTGACTTGGTCAAAATTCAAATTATGGGATCCCGAATTGGCAAGCCCAAGGGGAGAAGATTATCCATTGCCAAAATCGTTCACTTTCGGTGTCAATGTTAACCTATAAAATTTAAAGAAATGAAAAATAAGAAATTATATATTGTATTCATGCTTCTGCTTGGCACAGGCGTCATTTCTTCTTGTACAAAGGATTATTTAAAGTCTGATCAATATTTCAAGGATCGCCTCACAACGGAGAAAGTCTTTAAAAGTAAGCTCTATTCGGAAGAATGGTTAGCAAATGTATTTTTAGAATTCAAAGGTGAAAATGCCGATGTGGCGAGTAAAGGGCTTACTCCACATTGTTTTGCAGATGACATGTACTTCGGTGATCGCGATAAAGATTATGATCCATCAAAAAATGAACTGTCCTACAATATGTTTAAGATGGGCCTGTATACGGAGAATGATAAACAGGGAACATGGGCGCAATGCTACCGTGGGATTCGGAATGCAACCACCTTTATTCAGAATATCTATATGAATACTGAAATGTCTGCTGCTGAAATTGCGGACTATCGCGGGCAGGCACGTTTTGCAAGAGCTTATTTCTACTGGCTTTTGCTTCGTAAATATGGCCCCATTCCCGTGCTACCAGATGAGGGGTTAGACTATACAGATAGCTATGATAATTTGGCGGTTCCACGTAATACATATGAAGAATGTGCTAATTATATCGGTAATGAAATGTTATTGGCGGCAAAAGAAATGGCGGCTTTGGGTATGAAAAGAAGCCAAGATGGCTCTGCCCGGCCGAGTGTAGGTGCAGCTTTGGCAACGCGAGCTAAAGCCTTATTGTATGCAGCAAGCCCGCTGGCCAATGGTAATAATACAAGTATTGGGGCGAGGTTGGTTGATAATAAAGGAAAACGTTTGCTGTCTGCGGAATATAACGAAGAGAAGTGGGCTAAAGCAGCGGCGGCGGCACGGGATGTAATGGAACTAGGGGTATATCAATTGTATTGGACAGGATTGCAAACAACAGGAAATGATGCTACAGTAGTACCACCAAAAGACAATAATTTTTCAGAAAAGAGCTGGCCCGATGGCTGGGCAAATATCGATCCGGCTAAATCTTATGCACAGGTATTTGACGGTACGTTGCCAGCCTCTGGAAATCCTGAGTTAATCTTCACACGTGGTACCAATCAGGAGAACGAAGGGATTGATGCCATGGTTGCCCATCAGCTTCCTCGCTCGGCAACGGGATGGAACACGCATGGGGTGACGCAAAAGCTTGTAGATGCTTACTATATGGATAATGGTTTGAATGTACCGGGAATGGATAAAGAAATAGGCCGTGGAAATGGTTCAAATCGCTTGGGTGGTTATGTATCACAAGAAGATTATGACAAGGGAAAATATAAACCCTTGCGCCCGGGAGTCTCTTTGCAGTATGCGAATCGCGAACCTCGTTTTTATGCTTCTGTTGCTTTTAATGGTAGTTTCTGGACGCTGTTGAATGAAACACAAGAGCGTAATCGGAACCAGCAGGTGTTCTATTATCGCGATAATGACAGGGGCAATGGGTTTAACTCGTCCAATGCTTATTGGCTTCGCACAGGTTTCGGTGTTAAAAAGTTTGTCCATCCCAATGATACTTATGAAGGGGGAAGTATGGCTCGTATCGTACCGAAAGCAGAGCCAGCAATTCGCTATGCGGATATTCTGCTTATGTATGCAGAAGCATTAAATGAGCTGGGTGGGTCCTACAGTATTCCATCTTGGCGAGGCGGTGTTTACACAATCAGCCGCGATATTGCAGAGATGAAAAAGGGGATACAGCCTGTACGGATTCGTGGTGGCGTGCCAGATTATAGTGCAAATGTATACAGTAGTAAAGTCGAGCTTAGAAAAACCTTGAAGCGCGAGCGTTTTATCGAGCTTATGGGAGAGGGACAACGTTACTATGATTTGCGTCGTTGGATGGATGCTCCTGTTGAAGAGGCTTTGCCCATCTATGGCTGTAATATTCTCATGAATCAAAAAGATCGGGATCTTTTTCATCAGCCAGTTGCGGTATGGGCTTTAAAAACCACTTTTGCCGACAAAATGTGGTTTTGGCCAATTAGTCATAGCGAACTTAAACGCAACAAAAACTTAACACAAAATCCGGGATGGACTTATAACGATTAATCAAATAGATGTCTTATGAACAAGTTATATATACAATTCTTTCTATTGCTGATAACCTTCATTTTTGGAGCCTGCAATGATGAATGGAAAGAAGAACAATATGAACATTATATTTCTTTCAAGGCTCCTTTGGACAACAACGGAGTTTCCAATATTTATGTTCGCTATAAGGATGCTGCTAAGAGCACATTTTTACAGCCTTTGATTGTAAGTGGGTCAACGACAAACGAATCAAATTTTGCAGTTCAGGTTGCACTGGATGCCGATACATTAAATGTGCTAAATTTTGAACGATTTCAAAACCGGAAAGATTTTTATTACCAACAATTAAGCAGTAATTATTATTCGTTTCCTACCACCGTTAATATCAATGCGGGCGAAAATACGAGCTTGCTGGCCATAGATTTCTCTTTAAAGGGTATTGATATGACTGAAAAATGGGTATTACCGCTGACGATTATGGATGATCCTTCAGCAAATTATAAAGGGCATCCGCGAAAGTATTACAGGAAGGCAATACTTCGCGTTAATCCATTCAACGATTATTCAGGAAATTATTCTGGATCTGCGCTTTTAACGAGGATGGAAGGTCAAGAAAATGAAACCCCTGTCGTGAAAAGCGAAATCCGGAGTTATGTCGTCGACGAAAATACTGTTTTTTTCTATGCAGGAAATATTGACGAAGAACGACAAGATAGGCGGAATTACAAAATATATGCAACCTTTACCAAAACAGGTACAGTGACTTTTCGTTCGGATAATCCTAATATTAAGTTTGTTGTGAATAAAGATGCAAGTTATACCATGTCAGAAGCAATGGATAAAGTACGGCCCTATTTGAAATGGCGTTGGCTTACGATCAATAATATCGATTATGAATTTACAGACTATACGATGATTCCCAATGTGCCAATCCGCTATAAAGTCGCAGGATCTCTCACTTTAGAACGAAAATTGAATACGCAGATTCCTGACGAGGACCAAGCGATAGAATGGTAATTTCTACAAACCATTTGTAAGACTATTGGTTATATCTATGATATAAAAATAGTTTTATGATTGGAATAGTAGGTGGACTAGGCCCTTATGGCGGCTTGGATATTACGAAGAAAATTATAGATGAGACGGCGGCAAGATCCGATCAGGAACACTTGCCGCTCTTGTTATTCTCATGTCCAAATTTGATCTCTGACCGAACGGCGTATTTATTGGATAAATCCAATGTCAATCCCGGTAAGGCTATCGCTGCAATTTTAAGACAACTTGAAATGGCCGGAGCGACCATTGCGGCGATTCCGTCCAATACGGCACATGCAGAACCGATTTTTTCTGTTGTTCAAGATGAGAGGGCTCGTATGGGGAGCACGTTGAAGCTATTGCATATCGTCTATGAGACTGTCCGATTTGTAGACGAAAACTATCCCGACACGACAGTCGGGATTTTGTCTACCGCAGGAGAGCAGATCTGCAGTTTATATCGGGAAGCATTTATTCGAAAAGGTTTCGTTGTTGTCGAGCCAGAAGGATCGCAGCAAGAGAAGGTAAATAATGCAATCTATGATGAGGATTATGGAATAAAGGCCCAACCGGTACCGATCGCGAATAAAGCAAGGGAAGATCTATTGTTGGTCATGGATGATCTGAAAAAGAAAGGAGCGCAGGTCATTATTTTGGGTTGTGCAGAGTTACCTTTGGCTATCCCTGAACGGGATTACAATGGGATGATTGTCATAGACCCGAATAGAATTCTCGCACGTGCACTCGTTCATTCGCTTGCTCCAGATAAATTAAAGCCACTATAGTCCTCTCTTTTGACAAATTGTCAGATTTTGGGTTTATATTCCTGTTGGTATGGGTTTTGTCCTTGATAGTTAGAAGCTTATGCAGTAAGGAGGACAACATGCAAAAGATTATACATCGGGAAAGTGATCGTGGCCACGTCGATTTCGGCTGGCTGAAAAGTGCGCATTCATTCAGTTTTGGACAGTATCTTGATCCCGAAAGGATGAATTTTGGTGCCCTGAGGGTATTGAATGATGATCAGGTGGAAGGTGGTCAAGGTTTTGATCGGCATGGACACGACAATATGGAAATTGTTAGCATACCACTGGAGGGGGCACTGGCACATCAGGATAGTATGGGCAATGGCCGTACGATCCAAACAGGAGATGTGCAGATCATGTCTGCAGGTACTGGGGTGCAGCACGCCGAGTTTAATAGCAATCAGAAGGATGCTGTTAAATTTCTGCAAATTTGGGTAATCCCCAACGAAATAGGGCTAGAGCCCAGATACGATCAGAAATCCTACCTTCAATTAGATCGGCACAATAAATTTGCAACGATTGTTTCACCGGATAAAATGGATCACAATGCTGTACATATACATCAGGATGCATATTTTAACTTGGCAGACATAGAGGCGGGTAAAAAGATAGAATATACTGTTCATTCGGAGCAAAATGGGCTTTATCTTTTTGTTTTGGAAGGAAAGATCGCTGTAGCAAATGAAATGCTTTCAAGAAGGGATGCCATTGGTTTATACGAAACAGAAAAAATAGCGATTGAAGCTTACTATGATACATCATTACTGCTAATTGAAGTACCAATGTATTAGGTCGAAGAAAAGCTATTCTTTAATAGGGAGGTCATTTGATAGATCTCCCTATTTTTCTTAAATTGGATGAAGAAGAAATAAACTCATGGATAACCTATTACAACCTTTTGAATCGCGTGACGTTTTACTTATTATGTTATCAGTCTTAATAGGTCTGCTGATTGGGATTGAACGTGAATATCGCAATAAATCCGCGGGTTTGAGGACGTTTATATTGGTGAGCTTTGGATCTTGTCTTTTTACTATTCTTTCATTAAAAATTGGATTGGCAAATCCAGATCGATTGGCGGCAAACATTATTACTGGTATCGGTTTCCTAGGAGCAGGTGTGATTTTCAAAGAAGACAATAAAGTAAGTGGTATAACGACCGCTACGACAATTTGGGCTGCAGCTTCTTTGGGCATGTGTGTTGGTGCCGGATATATATTTTTAGCGTTTATTGGTGTAGGGTTGGTTTTGGCTATTTTGGCATTGTTAACGTATTTACAAACCTATATTGACAATTATCACAAAATAAAAGACTATGAACTGCAGACCTCATCTGAGGCAGATTTTGAACATACCGAGCAGTTAATCAGAAGGATGGGTTTTAAGGCAGTCATTGTAAGTCAACGCTATAACAAAGAAAGTTTGAATACCATATGGCGATTGACGGGAAATGTGACCAAACATCGGGAGTTTGTAGAAACGGTACGCCGTGATAGGCAGGTCGTGGCTTATCAATATTAGCAAGCTTTAGGATGAGCTGAAATGTATTAGGAAATGATAGCTATATTATGAGTACAGTTAAAATTGAAAAAGGACAGGCTTTTTGGTTAGCGGATCCCCAGGAACATGACTTCCCCGCAGCTTACGATTATTTGGAGCTTTTATTTGTTCCGGAAGAATGTAAGGCTTTTGTTGACAAACTTAGAGGAGCAACTACGATAAAAAAGAAATCCAAGGATATTTTGCGGGCTAGTGCACTTCCGCTACTTCCTGATACCAATTGCCACGTCAAGGAAAATCTAAGAAAGATCAAGAAGAAAGAAAAGCTATCTCCAATTCTGTTGGTTCGGGCAAACGGGAAACTTATCATAGCAGATGGTTACCACCGCTTATGTGCCAGTTATTATTTTACCGAGGATCTTGATGTGCCTTGTCGTTTGGTTTAACTATTCGTCATCATCCGTTTCCTGAGCAGGGGATATTTTCTGTAATAAACTGTTTACCTCGTCCTCTGTCGCTGTTAACTTGGCTTTGCACACTTGAATGAGGTTGGAAGCCCTCTTGATTTTTCCTGCGAGCTCATCAATATTTGTTGTGCCATTTTCAATTTCCCTTACGATTGTTTGCAACTCGTTAAAGGCGTCTGTATAGGTATAATTCTGTTCCATTATGATATGCTTTCTTTAAAATTTTGTGTACCGATGGCCAAATTAAGCCTGGTCCGCATCCAAACCTTCTGTCGGCGATTTATCCGTTACAGTACTGGTAAGTTCGCCATATTCGAGTATCGTCTGTATCACATCGCCTGGAGACACTTGTGTCACCGACTGCAGTAGTTTTCCGTTAACCTTAGTAATTGAAAAACCTTGTTTCAATAGCCTAATTGGATCAGATAGCTGAATAATTCGTTCGGTATGGGCCAAAGCCGTTTTGTGCTCATAGAACCGCAATTTTATCAACGCGTTAAGATCGTGTTGAAATTGCTGAATGGCCGCCCTCGAGGACTGAATTTCTCTCTTCCCGATCCATTGTATATGCGTTGCCAGTTGAGATAGCATATTATGCTCTTCTTTAAATCGGGTAAGAATGAGCTGCTGTATACGTTCTGCTGCCTTATCAACCGGAATCGCAAAATTATGAAACTTCTGAATCAAAAAATCGGCTAGCTCACTGGGAGTGATCGCGTTTTTATAGGCGACCATTTCGCTAACCGTGTAATTCGTCGAATGTCCAATGCCTGTCAATACAGGGATTGGGAAGATAGCGATAGCACGTGCCAATAAGTAGTTGTTATAACTGGAAAGCCCAACCTCACCACCCCCTCCACGTATGATGGCGACGACATCGTACGTGTCGATTTTTTCAGCAATAACTGCAAGCTGATTGATAATAGAAGGTACTGACTTGTCTCCTTGTAATAATGCCGGAAAGAGCGTGCATTCTATGCGGTAACCCCATGGGTTTTGATTAATAATTTTGTAAAAATCAGAAAGTCCCTTACTTGTTTCTACTGAAATAATCGCCAATCTTTTAGGAACCACCGGAAAGCCCAATAATTTATTGGACTCATATATGCCCTCTGCTTTCAGCTTTCGAATACTGTCTAACTTCTCCTTTTCAAGTTCACCTAAGGTAAAAGTCGGATCAATATCAACAATGCGCAAACTTAATCCGTACATGGGGTCATAGGAAATACTTGCCTGAAATAACATCGTAATCCCTTCTCGCAAAGGTTCTTGGGCGACTTTAAGAAAATTGTTGTTGATACGATTGTAATCAGCTTTCCATAAGATGGACCGAATTTCAGCGACAATTTTACCATCCTGTTTTTCAACCATTTCAGGGTAACAGTGGCCAGAATGCGTATAATGATTGAGCTTGTTCATTTCGGCTTTGATCCAGTACAAACTCTTATACCGCTCCGCAAGTGTCTTTTGGATACTGCGGCTGACTTCCAGCAAGGAAAATATTGTTTTATCTTGAATCAATTCTGGCATTAGTCAAACTTACAGAAAAAACCTTCATGATGCAATCGGGGGATGGTTGAATACGCTATGGCCAAAGGATGAAAGAATTTTATTAACTCACATCGTCAAGTAGAGTAACAAAATTGATTTTTTTTCGAGCGAGCATATTCCTTCGTTATTTAATTCGTATTTTTATTTGATAGAACCTAAAAAACGATAAAAGCAGAATGAAAAAACGATTTTTTGGGGCTTTATTTGCAGGTTTGTTCTGTATTAGCCCCCTCTTTGCTCAATATAAGTCTACGATTAAAAACGAAACGATACTGTTTAATAACCTCGATCAGTTGCTACCTTTAGAAAATCTGGATCAACTTCGTATTGCAGTTGTCGTTCCTAACGCTGCAAAATATGCGATGTTCACAGAACAGTTGGCTCGTTATGCAAACACTAAAGTTTTTGATTTTAATAAATTTGATGAGGACATCAAATATTATAACACCATTATTGTGGCTGGAAAGGAAGATGACTTAGATGCAGCTTGTCTAGCACAGTTGAAGCAGGCCGTATTAAACAATAAAAAAGTTATCCTTTGTCATTTTTTTGAAAATGAAAAGAACAAAAAGAGTTTATCGGAGCATCCACAGTCTGATTTGATCGAATTACTTGCTCCTTTTTCAGAGACTGGACAGCGTCAGATGGCAATGTCTATTTTTGGTGGGATTCCTATAACCGCCGGTCATGTCAAAACCACACAGACAAGGCTGCAATATGGAGCTGCATCAAGTTCTAATCTGAACCTGACCAAATTGACGAAGAAAATTGATGCTATTGCGCAAGAAGCCATCGATAAGCAAGCAACACCGGGAGCTGTTGTCAT
Source organism: Sphingobacterium paramultivorum (assembly GCF_014109745.1). NCBI lineage: Bacteria > Pseudomonadati > Bacteroidota > Sphingobacteriia > Sphingobacteriales > Sphingobacteriaceae > Sphingobacterium > Sphingobacterium paramultivorum. Next base: position 4,868,893 of record NZ_CP058555.1, on the reverse strand, counting down.
GATCGTGAAAGACGGACAAGTACTCTTGGAGAAATCTTACGGATTTCACACATATTCCAAAGATATTCCCACAAAAACAACTGATATTTTTGATCTCGCATCTGTCAGTAAGATTGCCGGTACTACTCCTGTAATTATGCGTCTTACCGAGCGGAATATTATTAATTTGGATAGTACCATGGGACATTACCTATGGCAGGCAAAGTATACCAATAAAAAGGATATCAAGCTTCGTTCCGTGATGTTGCATGAAGCAGGATTTACACCTTTTATTCCCTTCTATAAATATCTGAAAGTTGGAGACGTTGTTTCAGCGCGCGATGATAACCATCAAGTGAAAATGGCCGACAATAGCTATATTCTCAACAATTATTACCGCGATGTCATGTGGCCCGAGATGCTAAAATCACCTGTAAAACCCACTGGAAATTATGTGTATAGTGATATCAGTATGTACGTGATGAAAGAAGTTGCAGAACATCAGACCGCTGAACCTCTGCAAGATTATGTGCAGGAGAACTTTTACAGGCCATTGGGGATGACGCGTGCTGGCTACCTTCCCCGAGAACGTTTTGCAAAGGATGAAATTGTTCCTACCGAGCAGGATACCTCTTTTCGGAAAACATTGCTAGAAGGCTATGTCCACGATCAGGGTGCGGCAATGGCTGGCGGTATTGCCGGGCATGCCGGATTATTTGCTACAGCAAATGATTTGGCAATCTATGGTCAACTGTTATTGAATAGAGGAGAGTACGGGGGGGAGCGCTACTTTAAAACCGAAACAATAGATTTATTTACCTCCAGGCAATCGACAAGCAGTCGTCGGGGCTTAGGTTTTGACCGTTGGGATCCAAACCCAAAAAATGAATATCCATCTAAATTAGCGAATAGCTCGGTCTTTGGTCATACAGGCTATACAGGAACATGTATCTGGATTGATCCACAAAATCAACTGATCTATATCTTTTTGTCTAATCGCGTACATCCTCAGGTGAGCACTAGGCTGTTGGATCTGAATATCAGAAGCAGGATTCAGGATGCTATTTATGAAACGATCAATGAAAGTCAAAAATGATAAAAGGCCTGCTATTACTTGGACTAGCAATGACAACACTCAACAATGTTGGATATAGTCAAGACTATAAACAGATACACCAAGATTTGGTGGTCGTCGACGGACACAATGATGTGATATACGAATCCATTTTCCAGGGGAAAAATATCGGCCAGCGAATAAGTACGGGGGCTACTGATTTACCTCGACTGCGGGAAGGGGGCGTAGATGTGCAGGTATTTGCTGTGTGGTCCGATGATGCGAAGTGGAAATCTGGGGCATTTAAGCACGCCAATGACCAGATAGATGCATTGGAAAAGATGATTGCAGCAAATACCGATAAAATAAGTTTGGCAAAATCTTCACGTGATATCGATTCAATCTTAAAAACGGGAAAAATAGTCGCTTTGATTGGGGTTGAAGGCGGAAATATGATTGAGGGAAGTGTTGATCATTTAATGCGACTCTATGAGCGTGGTGCCAAATACCTCACTTTGACCTGGAACTACAATTTGTCCTGGGCGAGTTGTGCTGCAATGGAATCAGGTCGTATGAATCCCAAGGACAAAGGGTTGACGGCAAAAGGTCGAGCAATTATCCAGAAGATGAACGAATTAGGGATGATGGTTGATCTGTCGCATGGAGGAGAGCAGACTTTCTATGATGTGCTGGCGATAACGACCAAACCGATCTTGGTTTCCCATAGCAACGCCTATGAATTATGTCCACATTTCCGCAATCTGAAAGATGCACAATTGGAAGCTTTGAAAAAAAATGGGGGCGTTGTTGGTGTCAATTTTTATTCAGGTTTTTTGGATCCAGCCTATGAAACAAGGCTTAAGGATTTGTATGTGGGTAAATTTGGTGATAACGGGGATACAAAATTGAGTACTTGGTCTATGTATGAAAAGTTGCCAAAAGAACTTCAACGGCAAGCGGATGCTCCACTGTCGAAATTATTGGATCATATCGACTATTTGGTCAAAAAAGTGGGTATTGATCATGTTGCTGTAGGCTCGGACTTCGATGGCATAGAATCCTCACCCCAAGGTCTGGAAGATGTTTCTAAATTTCCACTACTGACCAAAGCGCTGTTGGAGAGAGGTTATACAAAAACGGATGTTGCGAAGATCATGGGACAAAATTTTTTGCGGATCTTAAAAGAAAATGAAGAATAAACACTTCGGTTTTTTTAAGGCTTTTCAGTGAGGTTCCAGTAGACATGCAGTATTGTTGAGGTATTGCTAAAGTAGTGATGCGGTATATAGTAATACTTTGTATTGACTTAAGCCGCCATAGGAGTAACATTATGGAAAGGCTGATCAGTCCTTACGTAATATCTTGGGTAATATAATACGTACGGGGCATGATATTACACCTTTAACAGCTATAAATTTGTAATTTCGTAACATGGCAAAATCAAAATCAGCATATTTCTGTCAAAACTGTGGCTACGAATCTCCCAAATGGATGGGGCAATGCCCTTCTTGCAAGCAATGGAATAGTTTTGTTGAGGAAGTCGTCGAAAAAGCGAGCTCAAAAGTGCCCGAATGGCGTAGTTCCACCACAGGCGGAAGCACGAAAAGAGCGAATAAAGCTGCCATCATCCACGAAATTGTCTATCAGGATGAATTACGGATATTGACTCCAGATCAGGAGTTTAACCGGGTTCTTGGTGGTGGTATTGTTCCGGGATCATTGGTACTTATCGGAGGCGAACCCGGTATTGGGAAGTCTACGTTGATGTTACAGCTCGCTTTATCGATCCCACAAGTCAAGACACTTTATATTTCTGGGGAAGAAAGTGAACAGCAAATTAAGATGCGGGCAGAGCGATTGTCACAATCTTCTAAAGCAAATTGTTATATCCTTACCGAGACATCTACTCAAAATATTTTCAAGCAGATCGAGACGGTGCAGCCCAATGTCATTGTAATAGATTCTATACAGACTTTACATTCCTCACAAATTGAATCGGCGCCAGGGTCGGTTTCTCAGGTACGCGAATGTACTGCAGAATTGCTGCGGTTTGCAAAGGAAACCAGTACACCAGTTTTTATTGTAGGGCATATTACCAAGGACGGGTCTATTGCAGGTCCCAAGGTTTTAGAACATATGGTGGATACGGTGCTTCAATTCGAGGGTGATCGTCATCATGTATACCGGATTTTACGGGCCGTAAAAAATCGTTTTGGATCTGCTTCAGAACTGGGTATTTATGAAATGCAGGGCTCGGGATTGAGGGAGGTGTCAAATCCTTCGGAGATTATGATTTCCCAGCGCGATGAACCTGTTAGTGGCGTTTCCATTGCGGCGATGCTTGAAGGAGTGCGCCCTATGATGATTGAAGTACAGGCTCTGGTGAGTAATTCGGCGTTTGGAACTGCTCAGCGCTCTTCTACAGGTTACGATACGAAGCGATTAAACATGCTGCTGGCTGTTTTAGAGAAACGCTTTGGTTTTAGGTTAAGTGCACAGGACGTGTTTTTGAATATTGCCGGTGGGTTGCGTGTTGAAGATCCTGCGATCGATTTGGCTGTTGTTGTTGCAATTATTTCTTCACAACAAGATATCGCGATTCGATCCAATCTGACTTTTGCCGGTGAGGTTGGTTTATCGGGTGAGATAAGGGCCGTAAATCGCATTGAACAGCGTATACAGGAGGCCGAGAAGCTGGGCTTTGATGGTATTTTTATTTCTAAATTCAATACCAAAGGATTGGATGCTAAAAAATATAATATTGCCATTCGTCCGGTTGCCAAATTGGAGGACATCTTCAGTGCTTTGTTTGGCTAAGGGAGAAAAAGGGGCAATCAATCGTTTAATATCCTAATTTACTGGGATCATCTTAAAATAGATTTTTTCAGAAAAATGGCGTTCTTCAAAGAATAAAAATAAAAAGACCATGCTTTTACTAAAACATGGTCTTTTTTATGGATCGTCTATAGTTTACTTTTTCAAGACTTCTTTCAATTTCGCGCGTAAAGCATCACCATGTAAATTCTTGGCGACGATTTTCCCATTGGGATCGATCAGTACATTCTGTGGAATAGATTTTACGCCGTATAATGTTCCGACATCATTTTGCCAACGTTTGAGATCCGAAACATGACGCCAGTGCAATTTATCTGCATGGATGGCTTTAATCCAAGAATTGCGATCCTTATCAAAGGATATACCCAATATTTCAAAGTTTTCACCTTTAAATTGTTGGTATGTTTTTACAAGATCTGGGCTTTCGACACGACAATCCGGACACCAAGATGCCCAAAAATCAAGGAGAACATACTTTCCTTTAAAGTCCGAAAGCTTTACAGGGGTACCAGTGGTATCATTTTGCGTAAACGCTGGCGCTATTTTTCCAATTTGAACCGTTTCCAATGTATTTAAGTAATCTTGAAACTCTTTTCCTTCACTTGAATTCTTGACATTTTTACTCAAGGTATTATAAAGCGCCTGAAGCTCGGGGTATACAGGGTCATAACCTCCAACTCTACGCAAGTCAACCAATGTCGAGATTGAATCTGGAGAAGCTTTGACACGGGCAATATACTCCTCTTTGGTAAGTTCTTTTTTTTGTGCAGAACCAAAGAATGGCAGAACTAAAAAAAGTAGTGTGATGTATTTTATCATGTTATTATTCTTATATATATTTACAAATATAAGAAAATCCACTAATTTAGTAGATTAATAAAATGTCAAAAAATGAACTTCAACCTAACTTCTAAACTTCCACATGTCGGCACGACGATCTTTACCAAAATGACGATGCTTGCTAACGAGCAGCAAGCTTTAAATCTGTCGCAAGGTTTTCCTGACTTTGAGACAGATCCGAAGTTGGTTCAATTGGTTTCTAAGGCAATGGAACAGGGACATAACCAATACGCGCCAATGATTGGAGCACAGGCATTACGTGATACTATCGCTAAAAAATATCGTGAAGTTTATGACGTGGCGGTTGATGCAACAGCGGAGCTTACTGTGACATCTGGCGGTACACAAGCAATTTTTACAGCTATTGCCACAGTTGTTAGACCACAAGATGAGGTTATTATCTTTGAACCGGCATACGATTGTTATGCGCCAACTATCGAATTATTTGGCGGTAAGGTTGTTCCCGTGCGATTATTGGCTCCTGATTTTCAGATTGACTGGGATTACGTAGCTACGTTAATTAATTCCAAAACCCGCTTAATCATCATCAATAATCCAAATAATCCAACAGGCAAAGTACTGGGTCGAGAAGAACTGATTAAACTTGGGGATTTGCTGGCAAGTACCACCGCACTGTTGTTGAGTGATGAAGTATACGAGCATATTGTTTTCGATGGTGTTTCGCCGCAATCGGTACTGGAAATACCCACCTTGCGGGAGCGAAGTTTTGTTATTGCTTCCTTTGGAAAGTTATTGCATACCACGGGTTGGAAGATTGGTTATTGCATTGCCCCGCCGCAATTAACTCAAGAATTTAGAAAAGTACATCAATTCAATGTATTTAGCGTAAATACACCCATGCAATTCGCTATCGCAGCATATCTGGAGGATATAAGCTATGTCAAAGGCCTATCGGATTTTTTTGAGCGGAAAAGGAATTTGTTGAAGGATGGATTAAGGGGATCCCGGTTTAAGATTCTTCCTTGCGAAGGAACTTATTTCCTTAATATAGATTATAGTGCAATCAGTCAGGAGAAGGAATTTGAATTTGCTTGTTCGTTAACTAGACAACACAAAATTGCAACAATCCCACTTTCAGCGTTCTATAAAGAAGCGACAAATCAACAAGTTTTGCGGGTCTGTTTCGCTAAAAAGGATGAAACGCTATTAAAAGCCGTTGAGATTTTGAATAAGGTATAATCGTATTATTGACCTAAAAGAATAGCTAAAAGGTTTTATTTAAAATATCGCTAAGAAAGAACCACTTTATTAAAATTTTACTTCAACTTGAGGTACTAATTTTATAAATTTGTAATTCACGTTTATCAACATACCCATAAAATGGCTAGATTAAATTTATTGGAAGAAACGCGCTTCGAAAAAGTCCCTGTGAGCGTCTATCCAGATCAAAATTCAGCTTCGAAAAACGTTGCAAATCGTATTGCTGAAATTATTCGTGCAAAGCAAGAGAAAGGTGAGAAAGCTGTTCTGGGCCTTGCTACCGGTGCCACACCGGTAAAAGTCTATCAAGAATTGATTCGTTTGCATAAAGAAGAAGGTTTAAGCTTTAAGAACGTGATTACCTTCAATCTTGACGAATACTACCCTATGCAACCTGATGCTGATCAGAGCTATGTGACCTTTATGAACAAAAACTTGTTCGAACACGTAGATATTGATGCGGCCAATGTAAATATTCCAGATGGTACCTTAGCTTCTGATCAAGTAAATGCATTCTGTGAGGCTTACGAACAGAAGATTACAGCAGCAGGAGGTTTAGATATTCAATTATTAGGTATTGGCCGTACAGGCCATATCGGATTTAATGAGCCAGGTTCTGCCCCTAACTCAGGTACACGTGTAGTAACGTTGGACGATTTAACCCGTCGCGATGCTTCCCGTGCTTTTGGTGGAAAAGAAAATGTACCAACAAAAGCGATTACCATGGGCGTAGGTACAATCTTCAAAGCAAGAGAGATTATTTTAATGGCTTGGACCGAAACAAAGGCTGAGATCATTAAAAAAGCAGTTGAAGGTGAAATCTCCTCAGAGATTCCTGCAACTTATCTTCAATTATCAGATAACGTTGAATTTATTCTTGATGAAGCTGCTGCTTCATTGTTGACACGTTTTGATCTTCCTTGGTTGGCAGAAGATGTTACCTGGACACCTTCGTTAATTAAAAAAGCAGTCGTTTGGTTAGCTTTGGAGATCAAAAAACCAATCCTGAAACTTACCGACGAGGATTATAATGCACACGGGATGGCCAAGTTGGTTACAGAGACCGGTCCGGCATATAATATCAACATCCGTATATTCAACGAACTTCAGCATACGATCACGGGATGGCCAGGAGGTAAACCCAATGTTGACGATTCACAACGTCCTGAGCGTGCCAATCCAGCGAAGAAAAATGTAATTGTATTTTCTCCACACCCTGATGATGATGTCATCTCGATGGGGGGTACATTTATTCGTCTGGCAGACCAAGGACACAATGTCCATGTTGCTTACCAAACTTGTGGTAATACAGCTGTTTGGGATGATGATGTCGTACGTTATCTGGAGTTTGCTGAAGATTTAGCAAAACAAATAGGGGCAGAGGCGGAAGCTTCTCAGATCGGTCGAATTTATGATGAGGAAAGAGCAATTTTTGCAACAAAAAAACCAAATCAGATCGATACTGAACTTGTCCGTAAAATCAAAGCATTGATCCGTAAGGGTGAGGCGATCGCGGGAGCTCGTTTAGTTGGTTTGCCCGATGAAAATATCCATTTCCAGGATCTACCCTTCTATGATAGACAGAAGTTCTCGAAAAATGTATCTTTTGAAGATGATATTCAACAAACAATGGAATTGTTGCGCCATGTAAAACCACATCAGGTATTTGCTGCGGGTGACTTTGCGGATCCACATGGAACGCATAAAGTATGTTTCGATATCTTGTTTGAAGCATTGAGCAGATTGAGCAAAACAGATGAGTGGACCAAAGATTGTTGGTTATGGTTATACAGAGGAGCATGGCATGAATACCCAATCCACGAGATCCAAATGGCCGTTCCGTTATCTCCACAAGAAGTTTATCGCAAACGTTTAGCCATCTTCAAACACCAGTCTCAGAAAGATTTACCTGTATTCCCTGGAGATGATCCACGTGAATTCTGGGTACGTGCTGAAGACCGTACAAGCGAAACCGCAGCTTTATATGACCAATTAGGTCTTGCAAATTATGAAGCTATTGAAGCGTTCGTAAGATGGAAATTTGACTAGAATAATTGTCTGACTATAAAATAACTGTCTGACGACATAAAAAGTCCTGAGCCACTTAAAAAATTTAGGACTTATAAAAATAGGGCTGCCCAAAGAAATTGGACAGCCCTATTTTTATTCTATTTTGCCTTTATCAGCTTAAGTGCCAGTTCAAACAGTCGATTTTTGAAGTGACTGATGTTATTTTAGGCAGCTTTTTTTTATTGTCAACGCCAATAGCGTTTATCATTTTGCGTTCCAATGAATTAATAGCTGATCACATCACCTGACCGTCCTTTGGCATCAAATACTTTAAATAAGTATTTTTTCCCAGTTTGGAATGGTATTGGACCGTTCACTATTTTGGATTTCAATGTTGGCGTACTGCCGTTGTCGCTGTAATAGACTTTGAAACCAGGATAATCGGTATTGATAAGGAGTTGGCTACCCTCTTTCTTGATTCCAATTTTAGGAAGTCGATAGGTATAGCCTCCATTTATCCTATCCAGTTTTCTCAATTCATCCTCGCCTAATTTTTTGATAAAAGAGGTATACGATTTACGATAAGTGGCCTCGTCAAAAGAATTTCCTTTTTCCCAGGTTTGTTCGGGTGCCCACGCGCGATCAGCAATCGCTATTAAACGTGGAAATATCATTTCCTCAAGACGCTGGTCAGTAGATACCTTTTCTGCCCATAAGGCGCCTTTGATACCGAGGAGGTTTTTCTTCCCTTCCGCTGTAAGCTGTTCTTTATTGGTGTATGCCTCAGGTCTAAGATCTTTTCCGGTGTCATCCTTGCGCAGATTGATGAAGAAATTTTCAGGAGAAAACGAATAAGTTCTATTCAGATTAACCGTACCGACCCAACTGTGTCCTGGATCAGCAAAATCACGGTCCCAAGACATATCCAGGTAGTTGTTTGCAGCACTCGTATAAACAACTTTATATCCTGCATTTGCCAATCGATAAGCGAGGTCTTCCTGTCCTTGGCCAGGGAGATTGTTCCATACATTCAAGTGGATGCCGGATTTTCCTAGATCGGCATTTACAACCATGCCTTTTCCTTTATTGCGCATACCCATTTCTTCCCATCCAGACATCGTCAACCCTTTTTCTTGAACAAGGGTATTAATTTTGGTAATATACAGTGGCCATACATCGAGTACATTGGCGATATTATTTTCCTTCATAAAGGCCAATACCTTTGGCGATTTTTCCCAAACACCACTTGGCGTCTCGTCGCCTCCCAAATCGATAATTGTCAACGGAACTCCAGCTTGATCATGCATCGCTTTGATTTCATCGATCACCTTGCTCAGGAAGTGATAGGTTGAAGGTAGGGCAGGGTTCATGACATTGTCATTCCAGTTTTGTGCAGAATTATAAACAGATTTGTCCTCTGCATCGTCAAGCAGGAATTCCTCCGCTTTTTGTTTATCACCAAGTTTTGAGTAATGTGCAAAACGCGCGCGCATTGCTTTGATCGCTGCGCGGGCATGACCAGGAGTTTCTACTTCTGGTATGACGTCTATATGTCTTGCCTGAGCATACTTTAAAATTTCGATATAGTCAGCAACACTGTAGAATTGATGCGGTTTAGCCGTAGAGCCAGATCCATAAGCAGACTGTATTGCCTTTCCATCTTCAAAATTAGCCGAACGGTTGGCTCCGATAGCCGTTAATTCGGGTAGGGCCGGAATTTCCAATCGCCAACCTTCGTCGTCAATGAAGTGGAAATGGAACTTGTTCAACTTGTAAGAAGCCATGAGATCCAATATTCTTAAAACCTCGGCTTTGCTATGGAAATTACGGGCAGCATCCAGCATAAATCCACGGTAACCATAGCGCGGGCTATCTTCAATGTTAGCGTATGGTAATGTGATCGATTTTGTGGCTTTATTCCATTGACTGTGATTGACCAACGATTTTAGCGATTGTATGGCATAAAATGCACCAGCTTTATCAGAAGCCTCTATTCGTATACCTTTAGCACCAATCGTCAAGTGATAGGATCCGGGCTTTAAGTTGTTTGCTTTGACAATTTCAATGCCGCCTTGTGGACTGGATGAAGCTGCTAGCTTAACGCCTGAATAGCTGGTCAGGAAATCTGTCAGAAAGCCTCCTTCGCTAGCAAATTCATGGTCAACAAACAGTTTTGTATCTGTCGATAGGTTGAATTTCTCGTTATTATTGATGCTGATATTGCTTGGTAAAGGGATGATATGCTGTGCTACTGCACCCTCTACCAGCTTATTTTGATCGTATTTATAAGCAAAGTAATCCGTTTTTTCCGCTTCCGACTGGGGAGCAATTTTAACCGCAGAATAATCCGAAATATTTGTTGCAAGCCCAGTCTTATTATTTTTTAGGTATAGACCAATTGGTCCATCCGTATAATTGACCAGTCCAGTCGTGATAAAATCGATGTGGACTGTGTCTTGCGCATTTAATAAAAAATTATTTTTCTTAAAGCTAACCTGAAAGAGATCCCCATTTCGGTGGTCTATCGCAAAACGTTTGTCGACCTTATCGGGATCAATAGAGCGAATAAAATTAAACCAGAGGCTCCAATCGTTGAGTTGAACAGCACTTTTTCCCTTGTTTTTTAAAATTAGGGTGGATACCGGATTTTTACGGATATTCTGTCCGTCTTTGACCTTCCAGGTGAGTTGCAGTTGATCTGCAATAGCACTCGATTTCTGGGCATAGGCTTCCTGACTTAATAAAGCCAAGCCTAGTCCGGCATAGAGTAGCGGTTTTTTGATTTTTTTAAAATTAGTCATGTTGGTTACTTTTTCAATGACTCTAAATATAGCTATTCTAGAGGGGTTTATGATCTATTTTAAAAAATATGAATAAAAAAAAGATAAAAATTTTGACACATTTATAAATATTTCTATATTTGCACACCGAAACAGAAAACGGCCCGTTCGTCTAGGGGTTAGGACGCAAGATTTTCATTCTTGAAACAGGGGTTCGATTCCCCTACGGGCTACAGATCGAAAGATTAAAACTTAAAAAAGCTTGCAATTCATATTGCAAGCTTTTTTTGTCTTTTAGTATCTAAAAAAAACAATACGAACTTCCAGGAAAAAAGGGTGTCATAAGCATTTTATCTAGCTACACGATTCACTTAAAACCTTAATGCAGTTAATAATTCCAGCAATAACTAAAATGAAAAAGAGCCTAACAGAATTGAAAAAGGACGATTGGAATAGACTTTTTTCCGTCGAATTAGTTGATCATAATCCTGAATGGAAAAATATATTTACGGCCGAAAAACAACGGATTTTAGGTAAGATCGGAAAAGAAAAGATTTTACGGATCGAACATTTTGGCAGTACAGCTATTAGCTCAATCAAATCTAAACCTTATATTGATATAATAATTGAGATTCCAAAAGAATTATTGTTCAACAAGGAACTAATTGACGAATTCTCAGCACTAGGCTATTCACATTTTAAAGTTCCCTCAAGAGAAAATATAGCGGAATATTCAACATTTGGAAAAGGATATAACATTGATGGAAAGAACGAACAAATTTTCCATATTCACATGTGCCCAAAAGACAATGCAATGTGGGCGCAAATTGACTTTCGGGATTATCTAAATTCTAATATTAAACGGGCAAAGGAATACGAAGAGTTAAAACTTGAATTAGCATCTAAATTCAGAAATGACCGCGGCTCGTATGTACTTGGAAAAACATCCTTCATCAACGAAACTATAAATTTAGCGACTAAAAAAATGACAACATTTCCTGTTATAGCCTCTACTCTTTCTGCCAAACAATTAGGAGATTTTGTGAAAGATAGATATGGCCTAGACGACAAATACAATTGTACCCTATTCAGAACAGGAATGAATCACACGTATTTTCTTTCCAACACCGAAACGAAATACGTTTTGCGAGTTTATAGTCATAACTGGAGGTCAAAAACCGAAATTATTGAAGAGCTTGAACTTCTGAAATCATTGAAGAATAAAAATTTAAGTGTTTCTTTTCCAATTGAAGATAAAGACGGAGCATTCATTCAAGAAATAAATGCTCCTGAAGGAATCAGATACGTTGTACTTTTTTCCTTTGCTCAAGGTGAGAAAATTCGATTTATGGACAACGAAACCTGTTTTCGAATAGGTTCTCTAATGGCAAATATTCACAACCATACCGAAAACAAGAACATTAACCGAGTATCTTATCATAAGACGTCTCTTATAGAACTACCTTATGCGTATTTAAAACAATTCTTTTCAGACAACTTGCCAGAAATGGAATTCATTAGGGAGCTTGGAGAAAATTTTCAAAATTCAGATTTTGATAATACGAAAACCGGAATTATACATATGGATATATGGTATGATAATATGGCCGTTACAGACGAAAAGGAGATTACGATTTTTGACTTTGACTTTTGTGGAAATGGATGGCAAATTTTGGATGTTGGATATTTCTGCAAACAACTGTTTTTCATAGAATCAGATAAAGAGCAGTATGAATTAAAAATGCAAAGCTTCTTACGTGGATACCAGAGCAATAGATTTTTATCTGAAAAAGAGCTCAGCTTAATACCAAAAGCAGGCGCTTCTATTTTTATTTTTTATCTTGGCGTACAGGCACAAAGATTTGATTGGTCCAACATATTTTTGACAGAAAACTATCTTAAAATGTTTGTCGGAAGAATTAAAGCTTGGATGGATTATTACACAAAGAACGAAGTCACTGGGGCTATATAAGAAATTACAGGTATTTTGTCCTATTGGTAATTAAAATGTAACGTATTAATTTTACCTTTAATATTCCAAATAATAAAATTTTATGAAGGCACATACGTACGAAACACAATCGACGATTACACCTGAAAAAGCATTAGATTTCCTGAAGGAGGGAAACCAGCGCTTTGTTAATAATCTGAAAGCTAACCGCGATCTACTCGAACAGGTGAACGCTACGCGTGAGGGACAATGGCCATTTGCCGTGGTGCTAAGCTGCATCGATAGCCGTACTTCAGCTGAACTTATATTTGATCAGGGATTGGGCGATATCTTCAGTATCCGGATCGCCGGAAATTTTGTCAACCAGGATATTTTAGGCTCGATGGAGTTTGGTTGTAATGTGGCAGGTTCTAAACTTGTTGTCGTTCTAGGGCATACCAAATGTGGAGCATTAAAAGGAGGATTGGATGCAGCACAGATCGAGGGCATGGGAATGGATAACCTAAACCATTTGATTAACCATTTCGACCCGATCATTAATGAGGTGATCGATCAAGGGGAAGAACGTTCTTCTAAAAACAGTGTGTTGCTTGAGAAGCTAAATCAACAGAACATTAAACATGCGATCCGTGACATTCGCAGACAAAGCTCAACGCTCCGTAAACTTGAAGAAGAGGGTAAAATTAAGATTGTTGGTGCAAACTATGACGTTGAAACTGGTAGCGTAAGTTGGATGTAAGTTGTAGAAACTGACGCACAGGTTTTGTCGGTTATAGAAGATGGACAACCCTACCTTACTTTAGGTAAGATTAGGTATCCCAAGATTCGCTGATCATAAGTCGAATGGGGTGTACACTTCTTAAGAATAAAAGAAAAAGGGAGGTGCTAACTCATTTTAAAGTTAGCACCTCCCTTTTTTGTTCTATGTATAAATACTAGAGTTTAAAGCAGGAAACATTTCCCGCAAAATCAGCAACATAAATCAAATCGCCATCTACTGTGATGTCTGAAAATATAGGCGAACCCAGGTTGAATTTTGATAAGAGTTTACCTGCTTTATTAAGGACGTAGACATAGCCGTCTGAAGCACCAAAAACTAACTTGTCTTTGACTTCAATGACTGCTGATTCAACTGTGCCGACCAGTTTATGGTTGTCAGGACTACTGTATGCAGAAGAATAGACAAGCGCTTCTCCTGTGGGAAAATGCCACTTCTCTTCCAGAGTCTGTAGATCATAGGCTTTTATTCCGTTGGTGGAAGTTGGCATAACCAAAAGGTTTTCACTGATCTTTGGTGCAGTCATCACCTTAAAATCGTCGGTTTTAATGCTCTTCTGTAAGATTTCTCCCGTTTTTAGATCGATCTTAAAGATGCCATTGAGGCCGGTCGTATAGATGTAATCCTTTTGAGCTGTTATCCCGCCACTTCTAAAACGTAAACCATCTTCCTGACGTTTCCAGAGCAGTTTTCCGGTATGGATATCATAAGCACAGAGTGCATTCCAGTTGTATCCAGCTAAAAGAACTTGACCGACAACCGATAGCTCTGCTGGAGTAGCTTCTCCGCCTGACGGTTCTACACCTTCCCATAACGGTTTGCCTGTATGGATATCAATTGCCGACATTCGTTTTCCTAATCCAGTATAATAGATCCCGTTGTCAAGCGCAGCGCCAGAAACAAAGGTCGGGAGACTTGGAGCCGAAGGTTTCTTTGTCCACAGGATTTTGCCTGTATTTGCATCTATCGCATAGACATTGGTTTCAACATCAGTGGCCAACAATATACCATCGCTGAAACGTAATTTATGCTTAATGGAATTTATAGTTGGCAGAGACCATAATACTTTTCCACTCCGTCTATCCAAGGCTTTGATTGCATGACTGGTTCCTATGCCATCATCCATTGTGGCTATAAAAAGTTTATCGCCAATAACCAGAGGACTTGTTTTCCAGATATTTCCATTGACTGAAGTGGACCACTGTAGTTTGATCTTATCATTTTCTGCTGGCGCGAGGCTAAACGTTTCTTTCTTTAGGGTCTGTTCACCATTCTCGTAGCGAATCGTGATAAGTGCATCGTATTGTCCTTTGTGATTTTGTTTTTGGAAAGGAACATTTGCTTGCCATGTCCAATCTCCGGAGGCTTTCAGCGAAATTGAGCTTATGCGATTTCCGGTCTCATGTGCGGATATTGTGAGGTCTACGCCCTGTATTTGTCGCTCACTATCGTAGGTGTTGACCAGTATAGGCAGCGTTTGGTCTGCATTTAACGACTGATTGCCCACGGGCCGTACCAACTGGACGTGGTCACGTAAGTTTGTGTAGATCGGCTTGATATTCTTGATGCCTTGTTTGTCAATATCGACGACAACAAACTGTGCGGCAGAATTATCAATACCACCTTTGTTGGGGGCATTGGAACAAACGACATAGACACCATTTTGTTTGAAAACGAAATTGTTGTGCCAGTGTCCATAGAACCAGGCCTTAAGGTTATATTGCTTTAAATCAATCTGTTCTTTTTCTCCTTTAAGTACAAAGTCAGGCCCTACAAAGAAGTCATGGTTAATAAAGATCAAGGGCTTGGATTTATCCATGGCAGCTAGATCTTTTTTGAGCCAAGCTATGATCTGATCAGCGGTGTAGCTGGGTTTATAATCGCCATTTGGCATTGGTGTAACGACGAAGTGAGCCGGCCCGGCATCGAATGAGTAATAAGTCGGACCAAAAAGATCTTCAAATAGCTTCTCGCCATATTCACCTTTGACAAGATCATGATTTCCGACGGTATAATAGGTCGGTCTGCCCATGAGTTCACTGTTAACCTGCTTGGCATGAAAAAGCATGCCCGGTTCATAGCAGATATCTCCGGTATGCATGATCAGACTTGCACGCTGTTGTTTGGCGTAATTTCTGACATTATCAATCCAAGGTCCATACAACGGCGTTTCTGTATCCGCGATTTGGATAAACCGTAGAAAATCGTTTTGTTGGACCGCATCTTTGACTAAAGCGAAGTCTAGATTTTTGGCATCCGCGCGCAACGGAATGTAATGTGTTTTGGTAGCCTTGTAACCACTGGGTACAGTGACAGACAAAAAGCGGGCATTGGGGTTATAAGGTAGTGTATACGTTCCTTCTTTATTGGTTTTTACCACATCATAACCATCGGATACTGTGATTCCACCGAGTAGGTTTTCGTTCTGTTCGAACAGGTTATTCGCATTCTGATCTTCAAAAACCCGGCCGACACGTTGTTGTGCAAAAAGGGAGGGAATCGGAAGGAGACAGCAGGCAAGTAATTTGAGTAATTTCATGTTGTTTAAATAAAAAAGCTAGCTCCGGTTTCAGAGCTAGCAAAAAGTGAATAACATTATAACTATTTATCCCATCCAAATACTTGTTTTAAATTGGGATTCAATGTTATTTGACCCAATGGTATTGGTTTGTAATAATATTTTGGAGAGACAAATGACCGCTTATTTTTTTGGTCAACAGTCATCATAATATATCCCGAAGTACCATTGCTAAGGTAAAATGCGCCTCCATCGAGGTAATATTTTACCAGCTTGGTTTTTACAGCATCCGGTAACTGGTCAATTGGACCTGTTGCTTTCTCATTTTCAAGAATGGCAATATCCGGATTTCCATCACCTGTAACGTCCATAGCGCCTAATGCAGGGACGTAGATTCCATGTGGGGCAACGGCTAGTAAGTCTCCTGTTTTCCAGCGTAGCACATCGTTGAAACGGAAGCCTTCACAGGCAAGCTCAACCCGGC
This sequence comes from Sphingobacterium paramultivorum, assembly GCF_014109745.1. Classification (NCBI taxonomy): domain Bacteria; kingdom Pseudomonadati; phylum Bacteroidota; class Sphingobacteriia; order Sphingobacteriales; family Sphingobacteriaceae; genus Sphingobacterium; species Sphingobacterium paramultivorum. The sequence continues at coordinate 4,852,443 of NZ_CP058555.1, read as the reverse complement.
GCTCACGACGGATCTCTAACAAGGCTCCTTTATTGGCTCCTTGAGCGTTCGGATAGCGTGCCGCAAGAACAGGGTCTACCTGTGTATTGGCCGTTGCTAACAGTAAGGCTGGTACACCGACGCGTCCACGTAAAACATTCACGGTTGCATCCAGATCAGCTTGTGTAATCGTACCCAATTCAGCTTTCGCTTCAGCATTGATAAGCAATACTTCGGCATAACGCATAATAGGAAGATCGGTGTAGTTTGCATTCCAGCCACCACGAAGAGCAGGATCTCTAGGGTAGAATTTAATCTGTAAATATCCACCAAAACTAGGTTTTATTAAATAAGCCGTGGGGTTATTCGGATCAGTCTTAAACCCAGCTGGCATGATGGTTTCAGCCAATCGGGGATCCCTGTTTTGAAATATTTGCGTAAAGGTTTTCGTTTTGTAATCCGGAGTCGATGTAAACGATTTTCCGTCAGCTGTTAGGAATTCTTCCATCAATTCTCCGCTTAATGCCCACTGCCAGTCCAATACGGTGTGTGAATTGTTTGCGATACCCAGCGAACGGTCATTCTTTTGGATAAAAATCGCTTCTGTATTCGAGGATAAATTGTTGCTGCTGAACAATGTTCTAAAGTCAACTTCTTTGGCACCAGTATTATGAATTTTGTATTTTCCGGAACTTATAACTTCTTGGGATGCTGAAGCTGCTCTTTTTAAAAACTCATCTGCAGAAGCTTGTAAATTTAGCTCCTCATGGTATTTACGGAATGTTCCTTCGTGTAAGGCAATGCGGGCTAACAGTGTTAATGCAGCTCCTTGTGTAACACGTTCTTTGAAATTACCGGCTACTTTATCTTCTCTGATATGAGCTGCGGCAAATTCAAGATCCTCCATAATATGTTTAACAACAACCTCGCGAGAATCTTGGTCTTTGTACATGGCTTCGTCCTCAGCGCCCAAAGCCGTATCATACCAAGGAACATTGTTATAATCGCGCACTAAATTAAAGTAGATGTAGGCACGAAAGAAACGGGCAATTCCAACGTAATGGTCTATTTGTGCTTGATCGCCGGTTACAGTACCAAGGTGATCCATCATATAATTGATGCGGCGTAAATTTTTCCATTCATCCGACCAGCCAGATGCGTTGCCTTGTGTAAGTGTACCACGGAGCATATTGTTGGTTGAGCTGCTTCCTGTGAATCCACCGATATTATCTGAGAAGATGTCGTCATATGATCCGCCAATGAATCGATAAAAGCCGTTGGTATAGGTTTTGAGATCTTCCGGCGTTTTAAAGAAGTTTTGGTCTGTCACAGCAGTCTTGTTGCTACGATCCAAAAAGTCTTTATTACAGCTTATTGTCAATAGTGATAAAGACAACGCTAGTGTAGTATAGTGAAATATTTTCATGAATATGCGTATTAAAACTTAACATTTAATCCAAAGGCATAAGTGCGTTGGAAAGGATATACTCTTGTACTGCCTAAGGCTTCGGGGTCTATGTTTACTTTGAGCCCTGAGCGTTCAAATAAATTTTCACCACTTACATAGAAGCGTACGGCCTGTAAGCCAATTCTTTTTGTGAAATTCTGCGAAAGGCTATAGCCGAAAGTGATGTTTTTTACCCTTAAATAGGCTGCATTCTGCAAGTAACGTGTATTAGGCATACCGAGTTCTTCTCCGTTATCTTCCGCACTGTACGATTTTATCCGTGGAAAATACCCATCTCTGTTATCTGGAGACCAATGGTCTAAGTTCTGTTTGGTCACATTCGTCCAGGGTTGTGCATAAATTCCCCAGAAATAGATTTGGCTTCCCGGTGGATACCAGTCTCTTTTTCCGACACCTTGAAGAAATACACGTAGATCAAAACCTTTCCATGAACCTGAAAGGTCTAAGCTATAGGGGTATTGAATTTCTGAATTGCCTAGAATCTTGAGGTCACCATGGTCAGCAAGGGTTTGTTTACCTTTAGTGATCTTACCGTCAGGTCCTCCATCGGGTCCGCCCGCAATATCCTTGAACTTGATATCACCGACATAGTATTTATATTGCTGATCATCCGTTCCTACATCGGTTTGATCCAATTTGGCTAGCTCATCTTCATTTTGGAAGAAACCATCTGCTTGAAGACCCCATATCTCACCGATGCGCTGTCCGGCGTAATGCTGTCTAATATCGCCCGTTGGATTATCAAATTTAGTAATTGTAGCTTTGCTGTTTGCCAGTGTAAATGTAGCGTTATAATGGAATGGCGAGCCAGCTAGGTCGAACTTGTCTTTCCAGCTAATGCGTAGATCCCAACCATTCGTTTTCATGTCGGCCGCATTGAAGTTCGGTGCGTCAGCGCCAAAGGCACCGGGAAGAGTTCTTCCTGGGATCAGCATACCCTCATTGGTCCGTTTGTAAATATCAAATGTCGTATTTAGGCGACTGTTGAGTAGATTAAAGTCAATACCCCCATTGATTGTTGAAATACGCTCCCATGTTAAGGATTTGGCGACCACTAATGGCGGATTCAAGGATATCGGACGATTACCTTCAATCACGCGAGGAATGCCGTTATCCACTGCCATAGAAGGCAAATAAGGATAACTTAGTGGATTCATATTATTATCATAGACAGTCTGGTTACCCAATTGTCCATAAGAACCCCGAAGTTTTAAGAAGTTGATCGCAGATTTGAGCGGGCTAAAGAATTGCTCTTCAGAAAGTACCCATCCTGCAGATACCGATGGGAAAAATCCCCAGCGGTCACCCTTTGGAAAGCGTGAAGAACCGTCCAGACGGCCATTGGATTCAATAAGGTAACGCCCTTTATAATCATAGTTCAGACGATAAAATACACCTTGCAGTGCATAATCGTCGATATTATGGGTAACTGTTGTCGCTCCACTACCTAAACCGATGGATGGTATGTCAGCCGAATAAAGACCATTTTTAAGGGCGTAATTTGTTTCGGTATTTCTATATTCTTGGTTATAACCGACTAAGGCACTTACATGGTGGTCATTAAACTGTTGCGTATATTGTGTATACACGTTGATTACATCATATCGGGTGTTTTCCTGCTGCTTATATGCGGAAGGTACAGTTCCACCTGCATATTGAGGCGTAGCATTCGGCCCTGTCTTGTACTGAACAGGACGATTATACCCATCTGTTACACCAAAGGAACGACGGAAAGTAATATCTGCGTTAGCTGTCCATATGTTTTTGATCAGATCTGCTTTGGCATTGAATGTTGTTTGGAACTCGTTGATATTTTCTTTTCTTCGTCCTCCTTCTTGTAATAGTCCCAAAAGGCCAGCACCTGCTTGCGTCCAGCTGCCATCCGGATTTTTTGGAACATCCAAAGATGAGGTACGGTTTACATTCCAAAAGAAATCACCGCCCATGAAAACTGGCGCTTCATATTGACGGCTTGTTAGTACCGTATTGTTTCCGAAGTTCAACCAAGGAGTGACCTGCATATCCATTTTATTGCGGACATTGTAACGGTTAAGTTTGTCATTTCCATATTTTAGCGCACCGTCGAGCTTGTAGTATTCTCCAGAAAATAAGTAACTTAATTTGTCCGTTCTTTTACCCAAACTCAAGTTGAGCGTGTTGGTTGGAGCCAGTTTTTTATAGGCTTCATTCATCCAGTCGGTTTGACCATAATAAGCCCATTTCTCTGGATTTGTGGGGTCTAGGATGGTGTTGGGTAAACTCGGATCCTGCTGAAGCTTTTTCGCATATTCACGTACGGCATCCGGATACAAATCATATAATGGGTAAGCTGCATCGTGTTTATATTGCATCACGGTAAGTGGATCTGTGACAATTTCAGGCAATTTGCCTGTGGTGCGCCATTGGGTGCTCATTCCTACATTTACCTGAAGTTTTTCGGACTTGGCAGATTTGGTTGTTACAAGAACTACACCGAATGCTCCACGAGCTCCATAGATTGCAGCTGAGGCCGCATCTTTTAAGACCGATACGTTTTCAAAATCATTTGGATTGAGTCTTGCTAACTCATCGCCAGTGACAGGAATGTTGTCTACTAATATAAGAGGCTCACCACCATTGATTGATGTGATACCGCGGATATTGAATTTTGCACTTTGCGAAGGATTACCGCTCGCGTTGGTGATGTTCAAGTTTGGGATCAAACCTTGTAGGGCAGCACCTAGATTGGTGACCGGTCTATTCTCAATTTCTTTAGCGGAAATCTGGTCAACGGCGCCCGTTAAATTGATTTTCCGTTGTGTACCATAACCAACGACCACCACCTCATCTAATTGTGATGTGCTCGTTTGTAAAGTCACATTTAATGTGCGTTGATTTCCCACCTGTACACGCTCTGTTGTGTAGCCCATATATTGAAATACCAATACTGCTTTCTCGGGTATCCGAAGCGAAAAATGTCCGTTGGCATCTGTTTTTGTAGATAATGCGGAATTTCCCTCTACAGACACCGTTACACCGGCAAGTGCTGCTTTTGAATCGCGAACTGTACCTGTGATTTCGAAATCTGTACGTTGTTTTTCGGAAATTACAATGGTGTTGTTGAGAATCTGATAGCTTAGATTCTGTCCTTTAAGTGCTTTGGATAGCACTTGTGAAATGGAAGCATGATTTGCATCCACACTGATGGGCTGCAGATTATTCAGCAGTTTTTCATCATAAAAAAATCGTAAGTCTGTTTGCTTAGAAATTTCTTGTAAAACTTTCTCAACCTTTACTTTTTTCAAGGAGAGATTGACTGTTTGTGCATTTCCCGAGGCATGTGCTCCCAAAGCAAGAGAAAGCAAAGAAAGAGTGCTTAACTTTATCATACATAAAGTTTTAAAGGCTGGAGGGATCCGGAATTCCCGTGTTTTCTCCTGCCTTTTCATTGGAGAAAAAAAATTCATAAATTAGAATGATTTTTGAGGTTTTAAATTTCTGTTGGTAATCAGTAAAATAAGCCTTGGATTTAACTGGGGATGCGTCAACATCCCCTTCTTTTGTTATTGCCAGGCGATAAGTCGATGTTTATGCCATAGATGTATTTTTAAGGTAGATAATCAATTTCATTGCACGATTACGTTCCGACCGTTGATGTCGAATTTTCGCCCTGTCGCTAAAGCAAGGATTTCCAATACTTCCGAAAGCTTGCTGTTTCTGCTTATGGAGCCTTTGTAGGTAGAAGCGTTAGTGATGGCTTCGATATTTTTAAATTCAACATTATACCAACGTGCAATTTGCTGTGTGATATCGTTGAAATTGCTGCCGTCGAAATAAAATTCTTCACGCTGCCATGCCGTATTTTTTGCTAGATCACTTACTTTGACCTGAATATCATTCGCTAATGTTGTCGCCTGCTCACCGGGTTTAATAATTGTTTGTTTGCCCTCTTTAAGAACTTTTACACTTCCCTCCACGAGAGACGTGGACACTTCATTCTGATACGCGTTGACGTTGAATGTGGTGCCCAATACTTCGATTGTTGTGCCGTTGGCGTGGATCCGGAAAGGTCGGCTGGCATCCTTAGCGACCTTAAAATAAGCTTCTCCCGTTAATGTAACTTGACGTTGATCTTCCTCAAAATGTGTTGGATAAGAAAGCTGAGTGAGCGAATTGAGCCATACTTTTGTACCATCTTCTAAAATGACCATATAAGTGCCGGCCTTGGGTACATCAACACGGAAATTTTTCCCAGCTATAGCTGTCGTTGAATTATGCTGTTGGACAAATGGATCTGCGAGCTGCTGCTCTTTTCCTGTCGGTGTTATAAGTTTTGCATAATGTCCTCCCGGAAGGATGTCGTTGTGAAAAGTCTTATTGTGGGAACGAACCTCCGCAGCCAATGTAAGCGGTATTTGTGCTGGTGAGGACAATTTTTGATAGAACCAGAAGCTAAACCCCGAAATGGCGATAAGCGTGGCAGCAACCATCCATTTAGATCGTACCCAGCTCATTCGTTTGAGCGGTGCTGGTTCATCAAATAGTTGGTCATCTAATCTTGCATTGATACGTGATGCCAGGTCGGGTGGATTTTCGTTCACTGACAGCTCGTTCTCGGATTGGTCCAATGTATAAAACCAACGGAGTACCTGTTGTTCTTCCGCAGCTGTACATTGGCCTTCCAAGTATTTTTTAAGCAAGGCTTTGGCTTGATCTGATGATTCTTGTTCCTTCATACAAACCTATAATCCCCTTATGCGAAGAGAAGTACCGAAGAAAAATTAAAAAAAAATATAAATTACTGTATTACAGTGTTTTTAAATTGTGAGGTATTGGGAAATGAGACCGCATGACACAAGTTCGTCTAGCGGATTTATTATTTGAATCGAAGCTTGAGCCAGCCTAAAGCCAGGGAGATATTGTTTTTTACGGTTTGTTCTGATAGTGCAAGTTCCGTGGCGATATCTTTAATGGACATGGATTCTTTTCTGCTAAGCGAGAAAGCAGATCGCATTGTTGAAGGCATCTTGTCAATTTCTTGCTCGATAAGCACAGCGAGTTCCTTTGCCAATAGTTCTTCTTCAGATGTCGTGGTTAAAGTTTGTGTTTGAAAGGTCTTGGAGAGGTTTTCAGCACGGACAACTTTCCTTTGTTCATGAATAGTCCAGTCAATGATTTTGTACTTGGCTGTTTTAAAAAGATACGGATAGAGGGAGGACTCAATGTTTATTTTGTGTCTATTGTTCCAAAGGGCGACAAATACCTCCTGCAGGATATCTTCACAGTCTTCAACACAGGAAACACGGCGCTGTATAAATCGAAAAAGTATAGCAGAATAGCGATTGACTAATTCCGAAAAAGCATGACGGTCATTGGCTTGAATCCCAACGAATAGCACGGTGTCATCTAACTGTTCCATAATTACCGCAATTTGTGTACTCCCTTAGTTTAATTTAGGCCAAATTTATAATTGTGGTGTTAAGTTAGTATTAAAAACAAAAAATATGATAATGTTTTTTTTAATCAAACGATTGCATTGGATTTTTAATATAAAAAAACGGCGGTTTTCCTGTTACAGATCATAGAAAGTAACAGGAAAACCGCCGCGTGGTCTTATCATTTAACCCCTTGTCAACCAACCTCTGCGTCCAGCTGTCGCAATGGCATAAGGTGTAATCCAAAATAAACTGAAGGCATAAAAGATACTATAGCTATATGCCCAAAAGGCTTCTTTGGCGTCAGAGTTTTTAGAAGCAAAGAAATAGGCCTGGATGCTGGAAAATATTAAGATACCGACCAACGTTGAGCTTAAGAACATCAATGGATAATGAAATACAGTCCACAGCATCAATAACATCATTGGATAAGACAATAATACTTTTTTCCATTGCATAAGCAATAAGATACGTGCTCCCCATTTAGGTCCCTGACGGAAATTCTTAAATGCAAATTTACTCATCGCAATGTTTTCGCGCACGTTGCTTCGTTCCCAACGGATAAACATCTTATACAGATTTTTGTAACGTACAGGAGTGTCGGTATAAACGTATGCATTGGATTGAAATAACACATGATACCCTTGTTTTAGGATCATATTCGTCATGGCGCGATCTTCACCGATATCAGACGGTTGCCCCATAAAAGTCTGGTTGATCCAATCCTCCAAACAGTTCATGACAGCCTCTTTACGATAGCCGGACAAGGCTCCTGGTGTACACATGACCGTACCCAACATACTTTGCGCAGAACGTACAAACTCAAAGCTGAATACGAAGCTAACATTCAACATACGAGGTATAATCGCTTTTTTATTATTCAATACGCGCACATTACCCGCAACAGCTCCACATTCCTTGTTTGTTACAAAAGGACTCGCCATATTACGTATAGTATCCTTTTTAACAATAGAATCACTATCAACCGTAATAAAGATTTCTCCCGTACCTAACTTAAATCCACGGTACAAAGCATGTCTCTTACCCATATTCTTGGGCTGCTGATAAATTTCAACACGATCGCCCAATTCCATTTTGGCACGTTGTATCCAGGCAAAGGTATTGTCCTTACTACCGTCATCAATGGCGATGATCTGAAGTTTCTTCTCCGGATAATCACTGCTAGCCAAACTATGTAAGGTATCATAGACTAACTGTCCTTCATTATAAGCTGGAACAATAATCGTACAAGTAGGTAGCTCATCGTCCGATACAGAAGCGATGGGTTTATATTTACGATGTAGTACAATCAAAAAAATCAAAAAGCTAACGGCGATAGCAGCTAAAAATATACCTAAGGCGATCAGAAATGTTCCGCCGATGCTGTCTAAACGTTGGAAACGTAATGCATCAAAATCTGGCTGAAGCATGTATACGCCAAAAACTGACGCAAATAGTATAAAAAAAGTCGCTCCAAAAATACCATATTCTTTTGGACCAAAGTTGCTTTCCTCGTTTTTGCTCACTGTATTATCAGATCGCTTTTCTCCTGCATTTACATCATATACAGCAGGCTTCCATTGTTTGGTCATCTGCTTGGATACGATCGAGTTTTCTTTCATGTAATTCATAACCGTTCTATTTTAGATATACATTCGTTCATTCTATATTTAATCGATGCCGCAATCGGTATCATTTGTAATGAAAATATTACGAATCCATAAACGCAAAACACATGCCTTTATTTTGTGCCAAAAATGACCCGACTGCTCAAATTGTAACGTTCTTGATACAAAATAACGTTACGCAAGTTGCTTGTTTTCAGTTTTTTAACTGTGTTTTGTAATAAAAATTGATTAAAATATAATAACGATATGGGCAGTAGACTTTTAAGGTTTTTTAACATTTGCCGGCTGATTGTTAAGAGAAATTGACAATTTCTGTGACAAACTGTGTTGGAAAGGGGGCAATGGGTCAGGTGAAGAAATCAACTTAAGCCAAATAAAAAAAGCAAGGGATAGTGCAAAAAAAAGACGCCTCCAAAAGAGAACGTCTTCAATATCATTAAGTTTCGGAATCGTCTTTATCCGCCAAATTCCATCAGATAATTTTTTAGAAAATCATTTAGATCACCATCCAGCACAGCCTGTGTATTGGATGTTTCGTAATTGGTCCGTAAATCTTTAATTAACTTATAAGGATGTAGGACATAATTTCGAATTTGGGATCCCCATTCTATTTTCTTCTTGTTGCCTTCAATAGCAGCGGAAGCTTCCTGGCGTTTACGCATTTCAATCTCATATAACTGTGATTTCAATAAGCGCATCGCATTTTCTTTGTTTTGCAATTGCGATCTGGATTCCTGATTTTTAATAATAATGCCAGTAGGTTTGTGATGTAATCGAACAGCTGTTTCCACCTTATTTACGTTCTGACCTCCTGCACCACCTGAGCGGAACGTGTCCCATTCGATTTCCGAATCCTTAACATCAATCTCAATATTATCATCGATCAGAGGATAGACATAAACAGACGCGAAAGAGGTATGGCGTTTTGCATTGGAATCAAACGGAGAAATCCGAACGAGCCTGTGTACACCGTTTTCTCCCTTGAGATAGCCATAAGCAAAATCTCCAGAGATCTGTAATGTTACACTCTTGATACCAGCTACATCTCCCTCCTGCGAATCTTGTTCGGTCACTTTATACCCATTTTTCTCGCCCCACATAATATACATACGCATCAGCATGGCAGCCCAGTCGCAGCTTTCAGTCCCGCCGGCACCAGCTGTAATCTGTAAAATTGCATCCAGCTGATCTTCTTCGGCGCTAAGCATGTTTTTGAATTCGAGTTCCTCGACTTGCGCTAAAGCTAGTTTATATTGGTCGTCCACTTCCTTATCACTCGCGTCGCCAGATTGGAAGAATTCATACATGACATATGCGTCTTCAACCGCCGCTGCAACTTCGTCGAAGTGGTCTGTCCATACCTTTTGGTTTTTTATGGCCAAGAGTATTTTTTCTGCAGCTTTGGAATCATCCCAAAAGCTCGCTTCAAGCGTAATAGCTTGATCTCTTTCTATTTCTTCTTTGCGTGCATCGATGTCAAAGATGCCTCCTCAGGGAAGTAACACGATCCCTCAAGTCTTGAATTTGTTCTTTTGTCATATCCGCTAAAGTAGAAATTTTAATTAATAAATTCGTGCTTCTATCGAATAACTTCGCGCCCAATATAGATTGCCAAATAGGGATAATTTGACCTTTTTTTTTTAGTTTTGGTATTGTCAACGGAATAAACCTTCATTTAAAGATCTACACGATGTGTAGTATAGAAATACCGAAGGCTCTTATTGATGTTTAAAACAAATAATTTCAGTAAAAACAGTATGTTCCCAAAAATTAATTTTACAAAGACTGAGGCCTATAAGAATCTAGCGCAGCATTTTGATTCATTATCAGGTCTATCTAGCAATAGCGAAAAAAAAGATTTACGTGCACTTTTTGCCGCAGATCCCGCACGTTTTGAAAAGTTCTCGATCGCTTTTGAAGATATACTTTTGGATTACTCCAAAAATCGGATTACCGAAGAGACAAAAGTGCTCTTAGTCCAGTTGGCTAAAGAATGTGGTCTTGCTGATGCGATAGCAGCGATGTTCTCCGGTGAGCGCATCAACGTGACCGAAAACAGACCGGTATTACACACCGCTTTGCGAAATCAATCCGATCAACCCGTTTATGTGGACGGAAAAGATGTTATGCCCGACGTTAAACGCGTGCTGGCACAAATGAAAGCTTTTACGGAAAAGATTATATCTGGTCAGTGGAAAGGGTGTACGGGTAAAGAAATTACAGATGTGGTTAATATCGGTATCGGTGGTTCAGATCTAGGTCCTGTGATGGTAACAGAAGCATTAAAAGCGTATAAAACGCGCTTAAATGTACATTTTGTCTCCAACGTAGACGGTACACACATTGCCGAAACATTGAAAGCTGTGGATCCTGAAACAACCTTGTTTCTGATTGCCTCAAAAACTTTCACAACGCAGGAAACGATGGCCAATGCCCATACAGCCAAAGACTGGTTTTTGGCGAGTGGTGCCCTTCAGGAGGATGTCGCTAAGCATTTTGCCGCGTTGAGCACCAATACAGAAGCAGTACGTGCCTTTGGAATAGATACTCAAAATATGTTTGAGTTTTGGGACTGGGTAGGCGGTCGTTATTCCCTATGGTCTGCTATAGGTCTTTCAATTAGCTTGGCAATAGGCTTTGATAATTTCGAGGACCTTTTGAAAGGTGCCTACGATGCGGACGTTCATTTTAAGGAAACTTCTTTCGAATCCAATATTCCCGTGATATTGGCTTTGCTTGGTGTATGGTATAATAATTTTTTCCAGGCCGAAAGTCATGCTATTCTTCCTTACGATCAATATCTGCACCGTTTTGCTGCGTATTTCCAACAAGGGGATATGGAGAGTAATGGCAAATATGTTGACCGTAATGGTCAACAGGTGGATTATCAGACTGGACCGATTATATGGGGTGAACCTGGTACGAACGGGCAGCATGCCTTCTATCAGTTGATTCACCAGGGAACCAAATTGATTCCTTGTGACTTCATTGCCCCGGCCAATAGTCTTAATCCGATCGGAAACCATCACCAATTGCTATTGTCCAACTTTTTTGCACAGACTGAGGCGTTGATGAATGGCAAAACGGAGGAAGAAGTAGTTGCTGAATTCAAGAAAGCAGGCAAATCGGACCAAGAAATAGAAGCGCTTAAAGCCTATAAAGTCTTTGAGGGTAATCGCCCGACGAATTCAATCCTGTTCAAAATAATGACACCACGTACTTTAGGACGACTTATCGCATTTTATGAGCATAAGATTTTTGTGCAGGGTGTGATCTGGAATATTTATAGTTTTGATCAATGGGGTGTGGAGCTAGGTAAACAATTGGCCAATCAAATCCTTCCGGAATTAAGTGACGCGAATACGGTTACGAGTCATGACTCTTCTACCAATGGATTGATCAATGCCTATAAAGCTTGGCGGGATTAAATTTCTAACTAGGATCTAAAAGAGATCCTTGATACAACAGGACTGCCCTCAGAAAGTATCTAACTTTTTGGGGGCAGTGCTTTTTTCGGGCTTTACATGATCGCTCAGTTTTTAAACTTGTTTATGCTGGATCCGAATGGCATTTAAAATTGCCAGAAGAGCTACCCCCACATCAGCAATGACCGCTTCCCAAAGTGTTGCAATCCCCCCGGCGCCGAGGATCAAAACAATGATTTTTATTCCCATCGCCAGGATGACATTCTGCCAGACAATACTTCGGGTTATTTTTCCAATTTTTATGGCCGACAAAATCTTGTGTGGCTCATCGTTTTGGATCACAACATCAGCAGTTTCAATGGTTGCATCAGCTCCCAGTCCGCCCATAGCAATGCCAACATGTGCTAAGGCAACTACAGGAGCGTCGTTTACGCCATCGCCGGCAAAGGCAACGCGGCGTCCTTGGTCAATCAGCTGCTGTACATGGCTTACTTTATCCTCAGGAAGAAGATCGCCATAGGCTTTGTCGAGTCCAAGTTCTTTGGCGACTTCATCTACCACCGCTGTTTTATCTCCAGATAACATAACTGTATACAAACCTTGCGCATGCATGGCTTGGATCACAGCTTTGGCATTTGGTTTAATTCGATCCGCAACAGTAATATAACCCGCATATTGACCTTCGATGGCAAGTAATACAATGGAGTATGCCATTTGCCTTAGATCTGCCGGATAGCTAATATCGAATTTGTCCAGTAACTTGCTGTTGCCCGCGAGTGTGTGCTTTCCGTTAACAGTGGCGAAAAGTCCGTGGCCTGCTATTTCCTGGATTTTCTCAGCCTGAAATGCGGCACTGCCGGGATGATAACTGGCGATCGCCTTCGCAATGGGGTGTGTTGAATGTGCCTCAATGGCTTTCGCATAGTTCAATAATTCCTCTGGATCTACATTGACGGCAAAAACTTCGGTTACCTCAAAGACACCGGCTGTAAGCGTACCTGTTTTATCCATGACAACGGTATCGACTGAAGTGATGGCATCGAGGAAGTTCCCGCCCTTAAATAATATACCATTTCGGGAAGCTAAGCCTATACCGCCAAAATAACCCAGGGGAATGGAAACGACCAGGGCGCAGGGACAGCTGATCACCAGAAAGACTAAACTCCGGTAGAACCAGTCCTTAAAATTATAGTCATGAACAAAAAATAGGGGTGCAATAAGGACCAAGAGCGCAAGCCCAAAGATGATGGGGACATATATTTTGGCAAATCGAGCAATAAACAGCTGAGTTTTGGATTTTCGTGCAGTGGCATCCTGAACCATTTCGAGAATTTTGCTCAACTTGCTATCTTCAAATACGCTGGATACCTCGATTTCAACGACTGTTTCCAAATTGATCATACCTGCAAAAACAGCATCACCGGAATATTTTGTATCGGGTTTACTCTCCCCAGTCAGAGCAGCAGTGTTAAATGCCGCTTTTTCCGTTTTCAATGTACCATCCAGAGCCACTTTTTCTCCAGCTTTTACAAGGATAATTTCGCCAATTGTGACAGTTTTTGGATTTATCTGCTGTTGCTGCCCATTGCGTATGACCGTTACTGCGTCAGGGCGGATATCCAATAAGGATTTGATTGATTTCTTGGCATTGTCGACGGCAGTATCCTGAAACCATTCTCCGATTTGATAGAAGACCATGACCGCGACGCCCTCTTCAAATTCTCCAATGGCGAAAGCTCCCAATGTTGCAACGGTCATTAAAAAAAATTCATTAAAAATATCGCCACGACTTGCCTTGCGCAATGCCATTTGAATAACGGGGATTCCCGCGAGAAGATAGGCGATGCTATTTAAGGTCAAGTTGATGCCAAAGGGAAGGCTGATCTTAAAAGCATATTTCAATAGGAGTAAAGTAAGTAGAATGACAAGGGCCATGAGGAGCTTACTTTGAGCGATCCACCAAGGATGCTCCTTTGTTGGAAGGCCGTGCTCCTGTGTGTCATGGCTATGCTCGTGGTTGTGTTCGCACATATATCAGCGGTTCTTTTAAAGAATTAAATTTAGCGAATTCTGCTGTAAAAAGCGAGGGAAATGAGGATAAACTCACCCATAAGGATGATTATTTTAGACGATTATTTTAAAGGAAGTGGAACAGTAAACTATCTGTTTTTCAAACGACAGATGCTGTCAGTAAAGGAAGATGATGTCGGCAAGAAAGGGGGACAATCGCTGAGCAATGAAAAGGCGTCCACATGTATTGATGCGGACGCCCGCTGCTATTTTATGAATGTATTTTTAATCTTTCGAAGTACTGCCAATAATCATTTCCAATATGGCAACGACAATGGCAAACAGCGCAGCGGTCCAGAATCCATCTACATCAAATTTGGAGCCGAGTAGTGAATCTGATAACAAGACCATCAATACGGTAATAATAAAGGAAATCAGGCCAAGGGTAAGCCAATTCAACGGGAATGTAAATAACCTTAAAATCGATCCCACAGTCGCATTGACAAATCCAATGACGAGTCCTGTAACGATAGCCCAACCGAATCCGGCAACGTGAGCGCCGGGGACAATCCAGCATGCAATTGCGACGACTACACCAGTAAGTAAAAGACTAATAATAAATTTCATAATATGTGCTAATTTATAAAGAGTAAATAAAGTAATAATATAATAACTATCGTGCAAACCCGATGCCAAACTTTGTTTAGATTATGAATTTAAGTCTTCTGGAGAAATGGGCGTTGATGGGCCGTTGGCGTGGATTAGTGCGGGCCGTCCGATTGGAGATGAGCAGTTTTAGAAATAAAAATATATGCAAGCATAGTAAATATTTTGTATATTTATTCAGAAGCTATGATGCTATTGTTATTTGGTGGTCAGTCATTATATTCGTTAAGTGGGGCGATTGCTGATGGTAGAAATGGATTGATAGGAGTGTTTGGGGGGGGTAAAAGCGATCATATTGACAATAGGGCGGAAATTGAAAGAATTAAGTTCATAAAATAATAGACCCATGAAGAAAATTATGATGTCATTCATAATGCTGCTGACTACAGTAGCATTATTTGCGCAAACAGATCCCATCATCGGAAAGTGGGAAAACCCAAGCGGAGAAGGTCACGTTGAAATTTACAAGAAAGGCGAGAAGTTTTTTGGCAAGCTCTATTGGCTGAAATTTCCAAATAATGAAGCCGGTCAGCTGAAGAAAGATATAAAAAATCCAGATAAAGCACTGCAGAGTAGAAATGTACAGGGACTCGAAATTTTGACCAATTTTGATAAAGATGGCAATACTTATGTTGATGGAAAGATCTATGATCCGAAGTCGGGCAAAACGTATAGCTGCAAGATGACCTTAAAAGGTGATAAGCTTGATATCAGAGGTTATGTGGGTGTGAGCTTGCTTGGACGCACCGAGACATGGAAAAGAATTAATTAAGATAGAAAATGGCTGCAAAATCAAAATAATCCGCTTGCATGGATAGGTCAGATTCCACCAAAAAGGCAATTTATTTCTAGGAAGTAAATTGCCTTTTTGGTTTTGTGCTGGAATTACAGTATTTTCATCCCTACAAATTATAAATACCAGCTCTATGGCCGTAAAGATGTCTTATGTTGAAAATGTCAAGCTTGCACTACAGTCCATTGTAGGGAATAAGCTGCGGACATTTTTAACAGCACTGATCATTGCCATAGGGATGATGGCATTAATAGGGGTATTGACCTCGATTGATGCCATGAAAAACTCGCTGACAGATTCCTTTTCGTCGATGGGGTCAAATTCCTTCAACATACGCAACAGGGGATTGAATGTTCGGATCGGTAATGAAGGGACTCGCTCAAAAGTCTTTGCTAATATTACCTACGCACAGTCTGCAAGATTCAGACAGGATTTTCACTTTAATGCGTTGACATCAATCAGTGCCAATGTGAGTTGGAATACAACCGCAAAATATCAATCCAAAAAGACAAACCCTAATATCGGCCTGATCGGGACAGATGAAAATTATCTGCAGACATCAGGGTATGTTGTCAGCGAAGGCCGTAATTTTTCTACGCGAGAGGTTGAAACAGGTAGTGGCGTCATCATCATCGGTAGTGAAGTGAGTAAAATGCTATTCAACGAAATTATTGATCCAATAGGACAGTTTATTACTGTTAACAATATCCGCTATTTGGTGATAGGAGTTTTAAAAAGTAAAGGTTCTTCTGCCGGGATGGGTGGGGACAGAGCCTGCTTTATTCCCCTGATCAAGGCCAGGGCAGTGATGCAGGGTACCGAGCCTTCCTATGTGATCACTGTTTCTTCCAATGACCCCATGCGATTGGAAGCCGCAATCGGCGAAGCTACAATCGTATTTAGAAATATCCGCGGATTGGCATCACGGCAGTCAAATGATTTTGAAATCACCAAATCAGATGCGGTTGCCCAGATGCTGATGCAAAATATGGCTATGGTTACTTTGGGAGCGGTCGTGATTGCTTTTATAACCCTTGTGGGAGCTTCAATCGGATTGATGAACATCATGCTAGTTTCGGTCACTGAACGTACACGAGAGATCGGTATTCGTAAGGCAATCGGTGCAACACCAAGTGTTATACGTAAACAATTTCTGATGGAAGCAATTGTGATCTGTATGATTGGAGGTGTCGCCGGGATCTTTATAGGCATTTTGATTGGTAATATTCTGGCGCTGCAGCTCGGCACATCCTTTATTATACCTTGGGGAGCGATTATTTTGGGTTTCGCGGTATGTGGACTCGTCGGTATGCTATCGGGCTATTACCCGGCCTCAAAAGCATCTAAACTGGATCCAGTCGATGCGCTCCGTTACGAGTAATTCACATTGGGGCGCCTAAAACGCTATTTTTACGAAATTTTTATGGATAAGACCTTTTGTTATGCGATAGCTTAAATCCGCTAGCTTTCGTTCCTATCTGTTATTAAAATTCCGGCGCTTTTCAGCTAAAATGCGAGAGACCAAAGTTGAGATAAGGTTATACCAACTTCGGACTGCAAGCACAATGAGTCCACCTTGAGTCCACGTTGAGTCCACCTTTTTAAGGTGGATTTACCATTGAGACACCGCGCATGCACCCTGCTTACAGGTCGAAGATGTCTAGGGCTTGTCTCCCTGTTGGTCGCTATCAAACCAAGAGGAAAAGTAGATCGATCGAAAAAAGGAATTTTATGCAATCGGTTTAATGTTACCAAATCATTGATTTGGGGTGAATTCTCCGTGAATAGCCCTTTTCTCGAAAGGTAAAGCAACTTATTCCAATGAAAAAACTGTAATATTGTATAAAAAAATAAAATCGAATTATGTACAATACATTACAACCAGTTTTAGAAAAGGAATTGGAAGCAATCAAAGAAGCGGGATTGTATAAACAAGAGCGGGTGATCGTTACTCCACAAGGAGCAGACATCAAAGTAAGCACAGGACAGGAAGTTGTCAATTTTTGTGCTAACAATTATTTGGGACTTTCTTCACATCCAAAAGTAATCGAAGCTGCTAAAAAAGCGATTGATACACACGGTTATGGAATGTCTTCCGTACGTTTCATCTGCGGTACCCAAGATGTGCATAAAGAATTAGAAGCAAAAATTTCTACGTTCCTCGGAACTGAAGATACTATTTTATATGCGGCAGCATTCGACGCTAACGGCGGGGTGTTTGAGCCGTTATTTGGTGCCGAAGATGCAATCATTTCCGACGAATTAAATCACGCCTCTATCATTGACGGTGTTCGTTTGTGTAAAGCACAACGTTTCCGTTATAAAAATGCGGATATGGCTGATCTGGAAGCGCAATTACAGGCCGCATCCGGTGCTCGGCATAAAATCATTGTTACAGATGGAGCGTTTTCGATGGATGGATCTGTAGCTCCATTAGACCAGATCTGTGATCTTGCGGATAAATACCAGGCGCTAGTGATGATCGATGAGTCGCATTGTACAGGATTTATCGGTGCAACTGGACGTGGTACACACGAGCTTTTCAATGTAATTGATCGTGTAGATATCATTACAGGTACTTTAGGTAAGGCGTTAGGTGGTGCTTCTGGAGGTTTTACTTCCGGTAAAAAAGAAATCATCGATTTGTTACGTCAGCGTTCACGTCCTTATTTATTTTCGAATACCCTAGCACCAGCAATTGCCGGAGCTTCTGTTGCGGTCTTGGACATGCTGAGCGAGACAACTGCATTACGTGATAAATTGGAATCAAATACAATCTACTTCCGTGAAAAAATGACGGCTGCTGGATTTGATATCAAACCAGGTTTCCACCCGATTGTGCCTGTGATGCTGTATGACGCGAAATTAGCGCAGGAATTTGCATCCAAGATGTTGGATGAGGGAATTTATGTAATAGGTTTCTATTATCCTGTTGTACCTCAGGGAAAAGCTCGTATCCGTGTACAGATTTCGGCAGGACACGAAGTTACTCACCTGGATAAAGCAATCGCCGCCTTTACTAAAGTAGGTAAAGAATTAGGTGTAATTAAATAAAATACACATAGTTATAAAATTTATGGTGCAAAATGTTTATCTTTGCACCCTGAATTTAAAAACAAATTTACTTGCTAGATGCAAAATATTAGAAACATAGCGATTATCGCTCACGTCGATCACGGTAAAACTACGTTGGTAGACAAAATCTTACACTTCACAAATCTTTTTAGAGACAATGATGGTACAGGTGATTTAATTCTGGATAATAATGATTTAGAACGTGAACGCGGTATTACTATTGTCGCTAAAAACGTTTCTGTTGAATATAAAGGCGTAAAAATTAACGTTATTGATACACCTGGTCACGCCGATTTCGGTGGTGAGGTTGAGCGTGTATTGAAAATGGCTGATGGTGTTGTTTTGCTTGTGGATGCGTTCGAAGGTCCGATGCCACAAACACGTTTCGTTACACAAAAGGCATTATCCCTGGGGTTGAAACCGTTGGTAGTTGTCAATAAAGTCGATAAAGAAAACTGTCGTCCTGAAGAGGTTTACGAGAATGTATTTGATTTATTCTTTAGCCTAGATGCGACAGAAGAACAATTAGCATTCCCTGTATTATATGGTTCATCCAAACATGGTTGGATGTCAACAGATTGGAAAGAAAAGAAAGAAGATGTGTCTGAATTATTAGATGCTATCATCAGTCATTTCCCACCTTCCCCATTTGTTGAAGGTACATTACAAATGCAGATCACATCGTTGGATTACTCTACATTCGTAGGACGTATTGCCATCGGTCGTGTAGCGCGTGGTATAATCAAAGAAGGTCAACCTATTTCGTTGGTAAAACGTGATGGCAAGATCGTGAAATCACGTGTTAAAGAATTGCATACATTCGAAGGTTTAGGCCGTCGTCGTGTAGAAGAAGTTAAATGTGGCGATATTTGTGCCGTAGTTGGTATCGAAGGTTTTGATATCGGTGATACAATTGCAGATTTCGAAAATCCGGAGCAACTGGAAGTTATCAGTATTGATGAACCAACAATGAACATGTTGTTCACCATCAATAACTCGCCTTTCTTCGGTAAAGAAGGTAAATTGGTTACTTCGAGACACATCCACGATCGTCTACAAAAAGAATTAGAAAAGAACTTGGCTTTACGCGTCGTTCCCACTGAATCTCCAGATGCTTGGTTGGTATACGGACGTGGTATCCTTCACTTGTCGGTATTGATCGAAACAATGCGTCGTGAAGGTTACGAACTACAAGTAGGTCAACCTCAGGTAATCTTAAAAGAAATTGATGGCAAAAAATGTGAGCCTATCGAGGTGTTGGTAGTTGACGTGCCTGCAGAGGTTTCTGGTAAAGTAATTGAGCTAGTAACTCAACGTAAAGGTGAACTTTTAGTGATGGAGACGAAAGGTGAAATGCAACATCTTGAGTTCGAAATTCCTTCTCGTGGTATCATCGGTTTACGTAACAACGTGTTGACAGCTACAGCAGGTGAAGCTGTTATGGCGCACCGTTTAAAAGGTTACGAGCCTTGGAGAGGACCAATCCCTGGACGTTTGCACGGTGTATTGATCTCTTTAGATAAAGGTACAACTACAGCATACTCTATCGATAAGTTACAAGACAGAGGTAAGTTCTTCGTTGATCCAGGTGTGGATATTTATGAAGGTCAAATCTTGGGTGAGCATATCCGTGACAATGATTTAACGATCAACATCGTTAAAGGTAAACAATTGACAAATATGCGTGCTTCGGGTACAGATGATAACACACGTATCGCACCAGCGATTAAATTCTCTTTAGAGGAATCTATGGAGTATATCCAAGCTGACGAATACATTGAGGTTACACCACAGTCTATCCGTTTGCGTAAAATCTATTTGACTGAAAATGAGCGTAAAGTAAACGCGAAGAAATTCCAATAGTCAATAGCGGAACGCGATATAAAAAAAGCCCCCGAACATTGTTCGAGGGCTTTTTTATTGCATGGATATTTGGTTCACCAAATAACTGTAGCGGTTTACTTTTTTGTTCTTACCTCTGCTGCGCGATAGGTGTCGCCGTCAGTTGTGTAGATTTTGAATTGTACATCATAAGCTTCAGGTACGTAAATCACAATCGGCATTCTGCCATTGTAACGTACAGTCTCAGGTTGTGCTGAAACAAAAAGGTTTCTTTTTTCTTTGTTTGGGCAAGCCATCATAGTGCTGGCGACATTACCATTTGTTTTGAATAAATAATAGTCATAACCCCAGCCCTGAAGATCTTTTTTCTCTAAAGTGCCCGATAAATTAAAGGTATTACATCCGTCTACTTCCATCCATTTTCCCACCGAAAACTCTATTTTTTTGTTTTTATCACTTTCTGAATAGGGAACTTCAATCACCATTTTTTTATACCCTTTTTCTGGGCTAGGAAAAATTCCTAAGTCAATTTTGTCGATAACCATTTGCGCTTTACTAATAGTTGTTGAGGATACTAATGCGATCATCAATAGCATCATTACTTGAAATACATTTTTTTTCATATATGCAATTATTTAATTTTAATGGCCATGAAATATTCTTGTTTTTTGTGTGTTGTAAACTTGAATACCCCATTTTATTATTTTTATTTGTTTTTTAAACGCGCTATCTGCAAAAAATGCTACACGCTTATAACAGATATAACACCTATAGGACTGTATTGTTTTTGGAAGGATTAATCGAAAAACAAAAAATGTTAAATAATAATTGCTTGGGAAACTAAATTGTTTGATGTATTTCAATTTATAGCTGGTCGTAGATTTACTTGTTTGTCGTGTATGAAGCCTTTCATCAAAATTTTGCCGACTTTGGAACAGTTGCTCTTTTTTGAAATTCAGGTGATAGAAAACCGAATTGCTTTTTAATTCGCAGGAATATAATCAGCCAAGAATACGTAACTTTGTGTGAGATAAGGATTATTATGAGTAAACAGGTGGAGCACACTCCAAAAGAATATATTCAGATAAAAGGAGCAAGAGTTAATAACTTAAAGAATATTGACGTTGATATCCCTAAAAATAAATTAGTTGTTATCACTGGAATGTCGGGCTCAGGAAAATCCTCCTTGGCTTTTGATACGCTCTATGCCGAAGGACAGCGGCGTTATGTCGAAAGTCTCTCTTCGTACGCAAGACAATTTATGGGACGGATGAATAAACCGGAGGTGGATTACATCAAAGGTATCGCCCCTGCAATTGCCATAGAGCAACGTGTCATTACTTCCAACCCCCGTTCGACGGTAGGAACATCCACCGAGATCTATGATTATCTGAAATTGTTATATGCCCGAGTCGGAAAGACAATTTCTCCTGTATCTGGTCGCGAGGTGACCAAAGACAGTGTGAGTTCAGTGGTGGATTTTGCCTTGAATTTGGAAGAGGGGACAACGTTGACGCTTCTCGCGCCACTTATTCCTTCTCATGGACGCAAACTCAAAGAAGAGTTGTCTCTCTTGTTGCAGAAAGGTTTTGTGCGTGTCGTCTATGGGGATAGTATGCAGAAGATCGAAGCTATTATCGATGATAAGGCCATCGCCAATAAAGACCTTCAGGATGGTGAAGTGCTTATTGTCGTCGACCGGGTTCGCATTGAACAGGACGATGACACAGTCAATCGACTTTCTGACTCTGTCCAAACAGGTTTTTTCGAAGGTAAGGGGGAATTTTATATGGAGGAAAATGGTCAAAGACATCATTTCTCTCATAAATTTGAACTTGATGGAATAACATTTGAAGAACCTACACCAAATTTCTTCAGTTTTAATAATCCTTATGGTGCCTGTCGCCGATGTGAAGGTTATGGAAAGATCATTGGTATTGACCCTGATCTTGTTATTCCAGACAAAAGCCGTTCGGTCTACGATGGCGCAATTGCCCCTTGGCGCGGGGAGAAAATGGGCGAGTGGTTACAAGTGCTTGTTAAAAGTTCCCTGAAATTTGATTTTCCAATACATCGTGCATACATGGATCTGACCGCTGAACAGAAAGAGTTGCTGTGGACGGGAAATAAATATTTTACCGGCCTGACACAGTTCTTTCAGGAACTTGAAGAGCAGACTTATAAAATTCAATACCGTGTGATGTTGTCTCGCTATCGTGGGAAGACAGATTGCCCGGACTGCCGTGGGACCCGATTACGTAAAGATGCTACTTACGTGAAAGTAGGGGGCAAGTCTATCACCGATATCGTTTTGATGCCGCTGGAGGACGCCTTGGAATTCTTTACAACTTTACCGCTGGTGGGTAATGAACTTGTCATTGCCAAAAGACTTCTTGCTGAAATTAATAATAGATTGCAATTTTTGTGCGATGTTGGATTAAGTTACCTGACCTTGAACCGGCTATCGAATACCCTTTCTGGAGGGGAATCACAGCGGATCAATCTGGCAACTTCATTAGGAAGTTCACTCGTAGGTTCTATTTATGTGTTGGACGAGCCAAGTATTGGACTTCATCCACGTGATACACAGCGCCTGATCTCTGTGCTGAAATCTCTGCGCGATGTTGGTAATACAGTGGTGGTGGTCGAGCATGAGCAGGAGATGATGGAGGCGGCTGATTACCTGATCGATATCGGACCGGAAGCCGGGATCAATGGCGGCGAAATGGTCTTCGCGGGTACATATCAGCAGATTCTGAAAGATACAAAGAGCCTTACGGGTCAATACCTCAGTGGCAAAAGCCAGATTGAGGTACCCAAAAAACGCCGTCCATGGTCCAATAGTGTTACCATTAAAGGAGCCCATGAGAATAACCTCAAAGGGATTGATGTACAATTTCCATTGAATACGTTTACTGTGGTAACGGGTGTTTCGGGATCAGGTAAGACCTCCTTGGTCAAACGTATCCTTTACCCAGCACTGCAGAAGTCGATAGGCAATTACTCCGGTGAGCAGACGGGGGTCTATGATGCGATCGAGGGGGATATTACCCAAGTCGAACAAGTTGAAATGGTCGATCAAAACCCGATCGGTCGTTCTTCGCGATCCAACCCGGTGACTTACGTGAAAGCCTGGGATGAAATCAGGGCTTTATATGCCAACCAGGCACCGGCCAAAGCTGCTGGATTGAAACCTGCGGCATTTTCATTTAATGTTGAAGGTGGACGTTGTGATGTTTGTCAGGGCGAAGGCGAAGTTAAAATTGAAATGCAATTTATGGCCGATATCGTTTTGCCCTGTGAGGCATGTGGAGGCAAACGATTTAAACAATTTGTGCTTGATGTACACTTCAAAAACAAGTCGGTAGCAGATGTTCTCGAGCTGAGTGTTGATGAAGCGATCGTATTCTTTGCAGACCAGCCTAAAATATTAGCGAAATTGCAGCCTTTACAGGACGTTGGACTAGGCTACGTTAAGCTCGGACAATCGTCAAGTACATTGTCTGGTGGTGAAGCACAGCGGATTAAGCTGGCTTCCTTCCTCATTAAGGGAAATAACAGCAAGAAGACACTTTTTATCTTTGATGAGCCCACGACGGGCTTACACTTTCAGGATATTAAAAAGCTATTGAAATCATTTGATGCACTGATTGCCTTAGGAAACAGTATCTTGGTGATCGAGCACAATATGGATATGATCAAATCGGCAGATTGGGTCATCGATATTGGTCCTGAGGGTGGCAATAAAGGTGGAAAGCTAGTCTTTGCGGGACTTCCTGAAGAACTTATCCATTGTAAAGATTCTTATACAGGTCAATTTTTAAAGGCACATTTAAGAGATTAAATCCTACTTTAGCGAAGTGAAGTAATCTGTATCAGGGCAACTGGACTGCCAATAAGTTGCGATTTATTGTTCCTTTTGTTAAGGCCTGATAGAATACTATGCAGTAAATAAAAAACTAATATTTCAATACTTAATACGATTATGATTAAAAGATTTTTTTTAAGTGTCGTCCTTGGAATAGCGGCGCTTTCGTCCATGGCGCAACAACCGGAAAGACCAAAATTGGTTGTCGGCCTGATGGTGGATCAAATGCGTTGGGATTATTTATATCGTTTTGCAGATCGATATGGAAATGATGGTTTCAAACGACTTTTGAAAGAAGGATTCTCCTGTGAAAATACATTGATTAATTATATTCCGACATACACAGCCATTGGGCACAGTTCGGTATATACAGGTTCAGTTCCCTCCATACATGGTATTGCAGGCAATGACTGGATCGAAGAACAGACGGGCAAGAATATGTACTGTACGCAGGACGACAATGTCATTGGTGTAGGTACTACAGCCAAGGAAGGGCAGCAGTCTCCACGTAATTTGCTTGCTTCGACCGTAACGGACCAATTGAAGCTCGCTTCTAACTTTAAATCCAAAGTGATCGGTATTGCAATCAAAGACCGTGGCGGTATTCTGCCGGCGGGACATTTTGCCGATGCAGCGTATTGGTTTGAAGCAAAATCAGGTGATTGGATTACCTCTAATTTCTACATGGATAAACTGCCAAAATGGGTGGTGGACTTCAACAAGAAAAAATTGGCCGAGAAATACCTGAAAGGCGACTGGAAACCAATGTATGATATCAGCACCTATGCTGCCAACAGTATTGCCGATGATAACATCTACGAAGGTAAGTACCCTGGAGAAGAAAAGCCGACTTTGCCGCGTGCGACTTCCAAGCTAATGAAAGACGAAGGCTATGAGCTGATCAAAACCACACCAATGGGAAATCAGTTTACGTTGGATCTAGCTATGGAAGCAATCAAAAATGAGCAGATGGGAAATAACCCAACTAAAAATACCGACTTTCTTTGTGTGAGCCTTTCAGCAACAGATTATGTGGGGCACCGTTACTCATTGACAGCAGTGGAGATTGAAGATATCTATCTGCAGCTCGATAAACAGCTTGCCGATTTCTTCAACTACCTGGATAAGACGGTGGGCAAGGGTAACTACACGTTCTTCCTGACAGCAGATCATGGCGCTTCTTATAACTCTCGGTTCTTTATGGATATGAAAGGAAACGGTGGTTATTTCTATTCCCGTCAGATTATCACAGGACTTAACAAAACCCTTAAAGAGAAATTTGGACAAGAGAAGCTTGTTAAAAGTATGATGAACTACCAGGTGCACTTAAATAATCAATTGATTGATTCTTTGAACTTGGATCGTGATAAAATAAAAGAGACCATCATTCGTGAGCTTCGCCATACAGAAGGCGTCGCTTATGTTGCTGATATGGAAAAGGGTGAAAGTCTGATGATTCCGGCGCCTATCCGTGAAAAAATGATCAATGGCTACAATTTTAAACGTAGCGGTTCAATCCAGATCGTTTGTGAGCCACAATGGTACGACGGTACGCCTCGTTCGACCGGTACGACACATGGTACCTGGTCTGGGTATGATTCCCATATTCCTTTGGTATTTATGGGCTGGGGAATTAAACCCGGAGTATCTAATACAGAGGTGCATATTGTGGATATCGCACCGACAATTTCGTCGCTCTTACACATTACCGAGCCTAATGGCAGTATCGGAAAACCGATTACGGCGGTATTGGGACAATAAGAGATCAGAGCGAACGCTCATTAAGTTTTAACAACACAGACAACCTTCGGAGTAGTAGAATCCTTATGGATAAACTAAATCCGAAGGTTATTTTTTAGATAAACAAATAGTTAGTTTATCGTAGGTGATCATGTATAGCAATAGCATATCTTCGACGCATAAGACTGCAGTGTGGGCAGATGTGAACTACAGTTTGCGCCCATACAGATGATACATACGTGAAATTAGGGCGGTTTTATTCTATTGAATAAAAAACGTAAATTTGCAATTCAACAGGGGGTTAACAAATTATGCTTTCCAAAAAGACAAAATATGCAATAAAGGCACTTATGGTGCTTGGTCGTAACTACGGCAATGAGCCTATGCAAATCGTGAAGATTGCACAGGAGGAGAATATTCCAAAAAAATTCTTGGAACAAATTCTGCTTGAAATGCGAAATGCCGGAATTCTCTATAGCAAAAAAGGCGCTGGAGGTGGTTATAGCCTCAATAAGGCTCCCGAAGATGTTTTCTTATCGCAGGTTATGCGCCTGATTGATGGACCTATCGCTTTGTTACCCTGCGTGAGCTTAAACTTCTACAGATCATGTGATGAGTGTACTCAAGAACATGCCTGTGGCATACGCGATACCTTTGTTGAGGTAAGAAATGCCATGTTGCAGATTTTAAATGATACAAGTATTGCCCATTTAATCAATAAGGAAAAAGAATTGAACCTAAATGTAGATTAAAGGAAATAAAATATATTTTTCTATTTATACTGGGGCGTAACAAATAAGTTACGCCTCTTTTTTTATGAGATTAAATTATTGATATAGCGTGAATTATCGTGTTTTATTTGAGCGGGTCAAGTTTCATTTATTAATTACATAATTATTTAACATTATTTTACGAATTTTCCGTAGCAACATTTATATATTTACCTCGACAATATATAAACGAAATTTTATGAAACTAACCTATTCTCTAGTTTTGTTTCTTTTATTTTCAGTCCTGAGTTCCAAGTCCTATGCACAACATAAACTTGTGGGATCGGTGGCCGATATCAAAGATCTTGCAAAACTACATCAAGCTTCAATCGCGCTGCTCAGTCCCAAAGATTCGATTTTGGTTAAATTCGGTCGGACGAAGGAAAATGGAACATTCCAAATAGCTAATATCGACACAGGTACCTATAAAATGGTGGTTTCCTATCCGCAGTATGCTGACTTGGTAAAGGATATCCATGTGGCTGCCGAAGATTTAGATATTGGTATTGTAAAGCTATCCAAAGCAGCTCTACTATTGGAGGAGGTTCAGGTGAATGGTAAAATTCCTGTAGTTATTAAAGGCGACACCATCGAATACGATGCCGGTAGTTTTAAAGTAGAGAAGGATGCTAAAGTAGAGGATCTGTTGAAGGTATTGCCGGGTATTACGATGGATGGATCAGGCAAGATCATCGCTCAAGGTAAGGAAGTAAAAAAAGTATTGCTTGATGGGGAAGAGTTTTTTGGGGATGATCCAACCCTGATCACCAAGAATATTCGGTCAGATATGGTCAGCAAGGTACAAGTCTATGAGAAGAAATCAGATCTTGCCGTACGTACAGGGGTAGATGATGGTGAACGAACGCAGACAATTGATATTAAGCTTAAAGAAGATAAGAAAAAAGGAATGTTCGGCCAAGCTGTTGCGGGAGCTGGTACAGATAAATATTATGGCGGAAAAGTCATGCTCAATAAGTTTAAGGGATCGCAGAAAATTGCTGCTTATGGTATTCTGGCCAATGATGGAATGGTCGGACTAGGATTTGAAGATAGCCAAAAATATGGTGTGGGCGGAAGTAGCAATGTACAGATGATGGACGGTGGTGGTATTATGATTTCTGGTGGTGGTGATGGTTCCGATGGGGGATGGGACGGTAAATACTATGGTGGCGGCGTGCCTAAGGCCATAAACATGGGAGCAAGTTATTCCGACAAATCCAAAGATGATAAGCATAAGATCAATGCAAACTTTAAGCGGAATCAGATCAATGTCAACAATACAAGTACATACAACGCGCAGAATAACCTTCCTGAACGTGCACAGGTAGATAATAATGTGACGTCATCAGAAACCGAAACGCAGGCAAATATTGCAAATTTAAGATATGATTTAAAGTTAGATTCACTATCCGATTTGACGGTCAATATGGGATATACCAAGTCCAATCGCGATAGTAAATCAGACTCCAAAGCCGACCAACGTAAACTGGACGGAACACTGATTACAGAAACTAATTCAAACACGGATCTAAATAGTGATCAGGATAAGTTCAATGTGAATGCGATGCTAACCCGTCGTTTTAAAAAGGAGCGTAGATCTGTTACTTTTAATGTCAGTGCCAATACGGATAAAAATAGTTCTAAAACGCAATATTTTTCTGAGAACTACTTTGAAAGTTCGGGAAATAAGACTGTAATTGATCAATTTAAGAATGATAAACTTACAAATAATGCTTATGCCGCTTCTGTGACGTACTCGGAGCCCCTTTCCAAAAGATTGACAGCTGCAGTAGGGTATTCTTTTAATAGTAACAACTCGGAAACACTTAATCAGTCATTCGATAAAGATCCTGCTACAGGTAAATACACTGTCCTGGATCAAAATCTATTAAATGATTTCGATTTTTCCAGTTTGAAAAATGGTATTAACACCTCGCTGAATTATAAAACCAGTAGTTTAACTGTCAATTTAAGCAATAGAGTTGATTTTGAGGATGTAAAGAGAACGTATAACAACCTCAATACAACATTGCAGCGCAATCAGACTTCTATCAACCCGAACGTCTCGGTGAACTATAAACTTTCGAAGAGTAAAAACATTGGATTTCGTTATAGTGGACGTACGGCACAACCTTCGTTGACACAGATCGAGCCTTTAAAGCAAAACGCACAGCCGCTTGTGGAATATTTGGATAATCCAAATCTGAAAGCAGGGTTTAACAACTCCTATTCGATTAATTACAATAGCTATAAGCAGTTGAAAGACCAGGGATTCTATTTTTATGCGAGCGCAGATCAGGGTAAGAAGAATATCAATACCAATGTACGCTATAACCTGGACGAGGGTACGCAACAAATTTCCTATGTTAATATTGATAAGGATAATTGGCGTATTTATGGTAGTGGATCTTACAGTTTTGTGCTACAAAAGAAATGGGGATTGAAAATGAATATCGGTGTCAACGGTCAGTACAATAGCCAATTTAGTTATTTATCATCGTATAACGAAGAACCAAAGCTCAATAGAAATCAGACAAAGAGTATAACTCCTGAAATAGGCTTTAACAGATATAAAGCAAATAAGATGGACTTTTATATTTCGTTGATGCCGGGGGTCGAGCAAATGAGCTCTTTTTTACAGCCCGAATTGAACCGTACAACCTTTAAATTCCGTTCTTATTCGCAGTTCACTTATTATTTGCCAAAAGATTTTAAAATCTCGCTGTCTACAGACCAAAATTATCAAGCTGCGACGAAAACATTGCAATCCATTAATATCATTAATATGAATGGGTATGTTTCCAAAAAATTATTGAAAGATAAGTCTTTGGAAGTACAGGTATTTGTCAATGATATTTTAAACAAAAATAATGGGGTGTACCGTTATCAAAATGGAACTTCATTTATCCAGACCAGCAACGATGTACTGCGTCGTTATGGAATGCTAAAAGTAATCTACAATTTTACAACAATGAAAGGAGATGCCAAATGAGTAAGTATATAAAGTTGATGGTCTGGGTATTATTGTTGAGCTCAGGAGTAGCCCATGCACAACACGCGTATTTTCCGAGCAGCGGAACGGTGACTTATGAACGGAAGTTTCATGTGCAGAATTTCTTAAAACGCAATTATCTCAGCAAACCCGATTTAGATACCTGGGATAAGCTGATGGTCGACAATGCGGTGAAGAATGGGCCTGCAGAGGTGGTGACCCATCATATCCTGAAATTTTACGATAATGAGACCCTGTTTGAAACGGTGCAGGAAGATTATCCCGCAAATTATCGTAATGTGACTCACTATAATTCTATTCTCCCGGATTCAAAAACGTACATTAATTTCCAGAATCAGGAATTCTTAAAATTGCTCCCCTTTGGAGATGATCAGCTCTTGCTTAAAGATTCATTGCCTACTGTAAAATGGAAGTATACCGATGAATACCGAAATATTGCGGGATATGACTGCAGAAGAGCCAATGGAATTATTCAAGATTCGGTCTATGTGGTTGCGTTTTTTGCGGGGCAAATCCCTATCTCCGGTGGTCCTGAACTTATACACGGACTCCCGGGCTTAGTGATGGGGATATCCATCCCAAGTATGAATGTAAATATGTTTGCCACAAAGGTGGAGATTACCAATACCGCATTTTCCAACGTGCTGACCAAGAAGAAAAAAGTTGTTGCGGAATCCAGGGCAGAGATCATAAAAAAACTGAAAGATACCGTCTATGATTATATGGATGAGAAGGCGTTTAAGAAGCGTTTGCAGAGTATACTCTTTTAGGGGGGTAGGCGGTCGAGATGATAAAAAAGCCTGTTCGTATGAACAGGCTTTTTGTGTAAAAGGAGGTAGGTCTTATATTAACGTACCGTACTTCCGACTTTAATTGTTGTATCGGGTTTGACAAAATCCAATCGACCATCAGCGTCTTCGGCCATAAGGATCATTCCCTGTGACATAATTCCTTTTATTTCACGAGGCTCAAGATTGACTAAGATGGATACCTGGCGGCCTACGATCTCCTCAGGACTGAAGAACTCTGCGATACCCGAAACGACAGTGCGTGTATCTAAGCCGGTGTCTATCGTCAATTTTAACAACTTCTTGGTTTTGGCAACTTTTTCAGCAGCGGCAATGGTTCCGACACGGATATCCATTTTAACAAAATCATCGAAGCTAATATTTTCTTTTGCAGGAGCAACCTTGGCATTATCGGCTAAGTTTTTCGCTTTTGCTTCAGCAAGTTTGTTTAACTGGAAGTCGACTTGTTCATCGGTTATTTTGTCGAATAACAATTGCACTTCACCCAATTGGTGTCCAGCTTGGATCAAAGCATCTGAACCTGCGTCGTTCCAGTTCCCTTGTGGAAAATTAAGCATTTCAAATAATTTGATAGCTGTTTTTGGTAAAAACGGTTGTGCAAGAACGGCAAGATTGGCAACGATTTGAGCCGCTACATTTAGGATTGTTTTGACACGTTCCTCATCTGTTTTAATGATTTTCCATGGTTCCTCATCGGCAAGATATTTGTTGCCCAGACGAGCTACATTCATAAATTCTGCCAATGCCTCACGGAAGCGGAATTGCTCCAAAGACGATTTGATAGAAGTAGGGTATGATTTTAGTTCATCCAGTACCGCTTGATCTACAGCTGTTAGTGGCGAGCCGTTCAATACCTTGCCATCAAAATATTTGTGGGAAAGTACCAAGACACGGTTGACAAAGTTTCCAAAAATAGCAACGAGCTCATTGTTGATCCTAGCTTGGAAATCTTTCCAGGTAAACTCGGCATCCGAAGTTTCCGGTAATATGGATGTCAATACATAACGCAATTCATCCTGCTTATCAGGAAATTCCTGTAGGTATTCATGTAACCAAACCGCATGGTTTCTGGACGTGGACAGCTTATCACCTTCCAGGTTAAGGAATTCGTTGGCTGGAATATTTTCTGGTAAAATATAGTCGCCGTGTGCATGAAGAATCGCCGGGAAAATAATACAGTGGAAAACAATATTATCTTTTCCAATAAAATGGATCAGCGTAGAATCGTCTGCTGGGTTTTCATGGGTTTTCCAATAGTCTTCCCAGTTTTTACCATGGTCTAAAGCCCACTGTTTTGTTGCTGAGATATAACCGATAGGTGCATCTAACCAAACATATAGTTTTTTACCCTCTGCTTCAGCCAAAGGTACATCAACGCCCCAATCCAGATCTCTTGTCATTGAACGCGGCTGTAAACCGGATTTAAGCCAAGATTGACATTGGCCAAAAACGTTGGATTTAAGGATATTTTTCTTTCCTTCGATCAGCCATTTTTCAAGCCAAGGCTGGTATTTATCCAAAGGTAGGTACCAATGTTTCGTTTCTTTCAAAACTGGCGTTTTTCCGCTCAATGTTGAAATTGGGTTGATCAAATCTGTTGGGCTAAGTGATGTCCCACATTTTTCACATTGGTCACCATAAGCGCCTTCGGACTTACAATTTGGACAAGTTCCCGTAATGTAGCGGTCTGCCAAAAACTGATGGTATTCCTCATCGTAGTACTGCTCCGAAAATTTCTCGACAAATTCACCTTTGTTGTAAAGGTTCAAGAAGAAATCCTGCGATAACTGGTGATGTATGGGCTCCGATGTACGGTGATATATATCGAAAGAGATACCAAACTCCTCAAAGCTTTCTTTGATTTGTTTATTGTATTTGTCAATGATTTGTTGCGGGGTGATGCCCTCTTTTTTTGCACGGATGGTAATCGCCGCACCATGCTCATCTGAACCACATACATAGACTACATCTTTTTGATTCAGACGCAAATAGCGGACAAAGATATCCCCTGGGATATAAGCTCCGGCAAGGTGTCCAATATGTAAAGGACCATTGGCATAAGGTAATGCCGATGTGATGGTATAACGTTTTTTATCTAGAATACTCAATGCTTGAAAGTATATTAAAGTGTGTACTTGTTTTCTTTGGCAAACTTAGATAAATTGCTGTTTATATGCAATATAAATGCGTGTCATATCGAACAATTTATTCTTGAATTCTTGTTTTGGCTCATTTCTACGATTGTTTCAACTTGATTAAAATGCGCTTCCATTTAACAGCTTGTTATCGTAGAAATATTATTCAAAATAGCGGTAGAAAACTTAGATAAATTTACGTTTATTTGTACATATAAGCACAATATATCAAGTAAATTTATAACTGGACTCTACAATGGAGAGCTCCTTACGTTTGATCATTAGCGATAAAAAAAGATGTCCAAAATACCTGATTTTCTGAAAGAAGGCGATAAAGTAGCTATCGTTTGTCCTGCGAGTTTTATACGTGGCTCTATCGATGTTGGCATAAAAACATTGGAGAACTGGGGGCTGGAAGTTGTGGTTGGGAAGACTGTTGGGACATCGTTCCATCAATTTGCCGGAGATGACAATTTACGCGCTGCCGATCTGCAGTGGGCACTGGATGATCCGTCGATTAAAGCAGTTTTTGCCGCGCGCGGAGGTTACGGTTGTGTTCGTATTGTCGATCAGATAGATTTTTCAAGCTTTGAAAAAGATCCCAAATGGTTGGTGGGTTTTAGCGATATTACCGTATTGCATAGTCATATTCAACGGAACTATAAAATTACAACAATACATGGACAGATGCCAAAGTCTTTTGAAACGGGCACAAAAGCATCGTTGGAAACTTTAAAAAATGCATTGTTTGGCCATAATATGGATTTTGCCTACGAGCAAACGTTATTCCCCAATCGTGCGGGTAGAGGCGAAGGAAAATTGGTCGGTGGAAATTTAGCAATCTTACTGTCTGTACTTGCTTCTAATTCGGATGTCAATTACAAGAATAAAGTTTTATTTATAGAGGATGTAGGTGAAGCCTATTACTCCGTAGACAGAATGCTAAGGGCATTGAAGCGCGCGGGGAAATTAAAAAAATTGAATGGTCTAATTGTAGGGGGCTTTTCTGCTATGAAAGACAATGATCCTGCTTTTGGGCAGCGTGTAGAGGAAATTGTGTGGGATATAGTTAAAGAATATGATTTCCCGGTAGCATTTGGCTATCCAGCAGGGCATATTGATGATAATCACGCCCTGGTATTTGGGCGAAAAGTAGCCTTGAATACAACAGTAAATTCTGTTCAGTTAACCTATTTGTAGGGGAAGCTGAACAGAATCTCATTGTTTTATTTATTGGTTGATTATCCCGAATGTACAGGGATGACCATCATGGCAGCCTGACTCTTCCAGGCCATCTTTTGCGCTATACTCGTATTGAAAATTCGACTTAATAAGCCCTTGTCCCGATGGAAAGTGACCATCATGTCGATATGATTTTCGTTGATGTATTGGTTGATTCCTGAAGCAATGTCTGCATTGAGGATATAGCTATAGATTGGGTGGTAAGGTGCCAGTAAATCCTGCATGGCTGTTATTTCTGCATTAACGGCTTTATTTGCCGGATCTTCTTTAGTCACATGGACGACATAGACCTCACTTTTACGTAATACTTCGGACGCATTAACCAAAAGACGGTTTAATTTTAGTTTTACCTCTTTGAGATTGGTGGCGATCAACATCTTTTTGGGTACCCGAAATTCTGCTCGTGCGGGGACCACCAGTAATGGTGTGTGACAATTTTCGATCAGCTTGAGGGTATTGCTTCCAAGAAGCAGTTTCTTTAAGCCGCTTTTACCTGCAGTCCCGACGATGACAAGGTCAATGTCCTCCTCGGCACAGGTACGGTTTACGCCATAACTAAGTTCATATTCCTCAAGAACTGATTTCCAGGCAATGCCCTCAGGGAAAAGCAACATCAGTTCCTGTTGCCAGGTATTGAGATCTTTTTGTTTTTCTTCCAAGATTTCTGAATTGCTGATGACAACAGGTTCAGTACCTACGGTAGGGATTACTTCGTATGTGTGGTATAGGACAACTTTTTCAATGCCCCAAAGTGGAGCTAATTGTGCGGCATATCGAGCAGCAGCATAGGCATTGTCCGAAAAGTCTGTTAACAAGAGTAGGTTTTTCATCCTTTAGTTATTTGTTGATCCATAATCCGCAGCTACGGTTTTTTACGCTGTCTTAGCCGTTCCAAGCATTATAATCGGGTCTATAGTCATCAAATTACGCATTAAGTATTATAAATGCAATAGCTTTATTTATTATGGTGAGTGCTGTGAGCTGTTCAATTTAAATAATTTCATTAATTTAGGGAGATCGGTAATTCAAGTTTTAATAAATTAAACGTTTTTTATGGCAATTTGGAATTCATTGGGTAAATATAGGGATACGGGACTTTTGGTCGTGCGTGTTGGACTTGGGGTGATGATGATCATGCACGGTCTGCCCAAATTACAGGGCGGTCCTGAGCTCTGGGCAGGTGTAGGAAAATCTATGGGTAATATTGGTATTCATTTTATGCCTACCTTTTGGGGGTTTATGGCAGCTGCGACCGAAACTGTTGGGGGCCTATTTTTATTGCTGGGGCTCTTTTTCCGACCAGCGGCATTATTGCTTGCATTTACGATGGTTATCGCTGGATTAATGCATCTTTCTAAAGGAGATGGTATCTCTGGTGCATCACATGCGATTGAGCTTTGCTTTGTGTTTTTAGGACTTATCCTTATTGGGCCGGGTAAACATTCGGTTGACAAGAAATAAGAGACTCCCCGGTAAGAGATTTCCCAGAGGAAGAATTATACGACAAAAACGCCGCAATGTATTCTAAATTGCGGCGTTTTGTCGTATAATTTGTTTCTGTTGGACAACGAGTCCATCGTTGTTGATATTTACAAAGCACAGATTTCTAGGATCTATCCATGGGAATAACCAGTAAGTTGGCAGCGCCATTCCAGGCTATTTTCTTAGAAATGCTTGTTTTGAATAGGCTCGCTAATAGTCCTTGCTTTTTATGGAATGAAAGTATGAGATCAATATGTTTCTCTTTGGCATATTCTTCAATACCTAGTGCAATATCATCATGGCTGATGTAGTCATAAATCGGATGATATTTGTCCAGGCGTTCATGGAGATGCTTTAATTCCTGTGCCAAATCTGCGGCTGAACCTTCTTTTTTAGCAACATTCAAAACATATAATTGTGCATTGAAAGTGTCTAAAACCTGATCTAAATTGAATAAATCCAGCTTTCTGTCTACCTCTTTCAGATCGGTTGTAGCCAACACATTTTTGGGGACTGCAGGATTTACCTTATGGGAAACGATAAGCATGGGCTTATTGCAGATGTCCATCAACGTAATAGCATTACTTCCGACCAAAATCTTAGCAAAACCTGTTTGTCCGGTGATACCCAATGCGACAAGGTCAATGTCGTGCGATTTACACATGTCATTGACTCCCAATGGCAGATCAACATCTTCCATCTGATGCGTTAGTTCCACTTGTGGAGGGAACAATAATCTAATTTGGTCAAACCATTGTGTCAGTTCTTTCTCTTTGGTCTCTTTTACCTCATCATTGACAATGACAATAGGTTCGTTATTGACAATGGTAACACTATTGTAAGTATGGTAGATAATAACCTTTTGAGTTTTCCAGGCTTCTGTGCACAGCGCAACTTGTTTTGCTGCAAGAAGAGCATTTTCTGAAAAGTCAGTTAACAGGAGGATCCGTTTCATGATGTTCTTTTTTATACGTTTAACTTCTATAACCTGGTTGGTGCATCCTGTCCTGCAAAATCTTTAGCGTATGAGCTATGGGAATCATTCGGACTTCAAGCAGTACCGGTATATTACTAAAACAATGAATGTAGCGATAAGTTACAAAGAAAACGTGAATTTAATGTTAAACTCTCCCTATTGTGATGAGTGTCATAAAAAAAGGCAACCGGGATTACGGTTGCCTTTTTTTAGAGAGAGAATACGTTCTATTTTTTTGCTTGAAAGTTGATGATATAATCGGTCATCACTTTGGCACTTTCATCTTTCACAAAGTCAAGATCGATTTTAGGTTGGGATTTACCTTCCTCCCATGCTGGTTTACCCTGTAATTTCAATAGGGCGTTGATGCGGTCTCTATTTTTCTTGAGGTTGTCATCTTTCTCTTTCTTGAATTTGTTTAGTTCCAATGGAATTTTAACATCCTCATCTTTTTGAGCTTCTTCAATATCCTCTTTTAGATACTTATATTCCAATGAGGTTTTAATGCGTGCCTCATGCATCGCTTCTAATTTTTTGTCAACAGCACTTAGATCAGCTACTTTTTTGAAGTTGCTCGATTGGATTTGATCCCAAGGGAGTGCTGATTTTTCTGAGCTCTCGCCAAATTTCTCTGCGGAGAACTGCGAAGGGAATACGATATCTGGTGTAACCCCTTTATGTTGTGTACTACTACCGTTTACACGATAGAATTTACCTAGGGTGATATTGATCTGTCCATATTGAGGAGCACCTTCTGGGGTATCTGGATCTTTTTCACCTGAGGCCTTTAACAGTAAGCGGCTTGTCGGGCTGATAACGCGTGACATGTCGATTGCCGATTGTACTGTTCCTTTACCATAACTTTGAGATCCTAAGATAATACCTCTTCCATAATCCTGGATAGCACCGGCAAAGATTTCAGAAGCCGAAGCCGAGAAGCGGTTGATCATGATGCCCAATGGACCATCCCAGGATACACCCGCGTTTTTATCTTCTTCGACATCGATGTTATTTTTGGTGTCTCTTACTTGTACAACTGGACCTTTATCGATAAATAAACCAGTTAGATCAATTGCTTCCGGTAAGGAACCGCCACCATTGAATCGCAAATCGATAACCACAGCATCTACTTTTTCCTGTTTCAAGGTGTCTAAGATTAACCTAACGTCTCTCGTTGTGCTCTTATAGTTTGGATCGCGTCTTCTGTAAGCTTCAAAATCCATGTAGAACTTCGGAATATTGATGATACCCACTTTGTACGTTTTTCCATCGGCACCTTTGACGTTCATAATCTCTTTTTTCGCAGACTCTTCTTCAACGACGATTTTCTCACGTACTAAAGATACAATGCGCGGATGAGAGTTCATTGGCTGACCAGCAGGTATAATTTTCAGGCGAACAATGGTTCCTTTTGGACCTTTGATTTTTGCTACGGCTGCATCAAGTCTCCAGCCAATAATGTCTTCGAATTCACCATCTTTTCCTTGGGCTACAGCAATGATTTTATCATTGACATGAATGCTCTTGTCTTTGAATATTGGTCCACCAGGGATAATTTCGAAGATGCTTACGGCCTCGTTGTCGACGACAAGTCGTGCTCCGATTCCTTCAAACGTATTGGCCATTCCTTCATTGAATGCCTGTGCAAAGGAAGGGTTAAAATAAGACGTATGTGGGTCAACAGCATCTGTCAATGCTTGCATGACCACTTGAAAAGCATCGTTGGCATTGGTTTTCTTTGCCTGCGAGATCAAATTGACATAGCGTTTTTTTAGTGTTTCCACCTGTTTAGTCCTCGCGCTGTCGGTCGATTTACCACTCGCGGTTTCTAAGTTGAGCAGATCGTATTTTACGCGTTTACGCCATTGGTCGTTGGCTTCATCTGCCGTTTTGAACCAGCCTAATTTTTCACGGTTAGGTTGGTAATACTCATCCTTCGTATAATCCTGTTTCTTATCGATTTCTGAAAGCGCATATTGCATTCTGTCCAGGTATCTCTTTGAATAGACATTAAAAATATGGAATGCAGCAGAAAGATCTCCATTTTTGATATCCTGCGCAAGATTGTTTCTGTACGCTTGAAATTCATCAATATCCGCTTGAAGCAAATAATTTTTTCCTTGATCCAAAGTTTTGATTAGATTATCGTATATGATACCCGATATCGAATCATTCATTTTGACCTTTTTGTAGCTCGCATTTTCCAATAATCCCGAGACTTCTTTAGCGATAATTTGATGTTGTGTGCTTGGTTTAAGCCCTCCATCATCAGGAAGCGCCACTCGTGGTTTTGAACCACAAGAAACAATGGATACAACAAAAAGTGCAAATATGAGTTTCCTAAACATATTTTCGACGGTTTTAATAATCATTCTTTTTAAAAAATATTCAGCTCCTATTGATGAGCGTGCTAAATTTAGTGAAATTCGTAGCACATTATCGCAGAATCTAAAAATTTATTTGATTTATCCTTCAATATTTACAAAAAGCTTAAAATCTCTTTGTAGACTGCTCTTTCAACAGACCAATAGAAGGGGTAGATTGTTTTAAATGTTTCAATTGTACAATTCATTTTTTAACTGTGTATAGGCTTTGTAGGTCTGATCAGCAGATGGATAATCTTTTAGCACAAGATAGACCTCGCCTAGTTTATCCAATATAGCGAGTGAGAGCTGTTTGTTATTTTCATCTGAAGCCAATTCAGCGGCCTGCACAAATTCTTTGATCGCCACCTTATAATTACCATCTTTTTGCTTGGAGGAGGCCAGCAAGTATTCGATTTCAGCGAGCTCGCTACTCAGTTTTTTTGCATTGGCCAAGTCGCGGGCTTGTAGCAGAAACCACTGAGCCTCGGTAAATTTATTTTGCTTAAAATAAATTTCAGCAAGCATTTCCCATGCAAAAATCTTCCCCTCATAGGCTTTGGCCTTATTGAGTAAAGGGATCGCACTGCGGATAATATTATTCTCGGCAGTTTTATAATTTCCCTGACCGGCTCGTGCCATAGCAATTAAAAGCCAGGCGTTGGCTTGGTCTGCATAGCTTTTGCTCTTCATGGCATAGGTATGATAATTTTGTGCGCTCTCTTCAGCACGTACAAAGTCTCCACGATACAGCTGGAAATTACTGATGTTCATATTAATTGTAGCAATATCATCCCTGTTATCGGTACGATTTGCCAAGGAAAGCGCCTGATATAAAAATTTTGAGGCATTGCTGCTATCGTTATTTTTAATTGAAAATAAGGCTGCTTCATTGGCAAGCGCATAGCCAGCAATCCAGTTTTCAGCTTTTGTTTGCGTCTCTATAGCACTATCCCAGCTATTTGCCGCAATAGGCATGGGGTTCATTAAATATTGAAAATGGCCCAAGTTATTGGTACTCCGCAGTTGCAATAATAGACGCTGGAGCAGGAGCTGCCTGGCAATTTCTTTGCTGAAAGACTTCTTGTCGGCATAATGCTCTGCTAGTATTTCATTGGCTGTTTTTGGAGGTGGTAAAAAATAGACCTCTGGACCGATACCTTTAAAGGAAGTATCGTATTGTTTTATTGCGCCAGTATAATCTTTGGCGGCATCCTGTGCGATTCCCTGACATGGTATATTCATGAATGCAGTCAAAGCGGTAAATATAGAAATCCAGTATTTTGTCATTCTCATAAAATATTACGTTATTATTAACGTCTACATAAATTTAGCTAAAGGACATATTTGAGCAATCTACTACTTAATTCGATAAACCTGTACGTTTGGTTATGCTCTGCCAAAAGCAATTTACATATATAATAGAGCAAATATGACGAAAAATTGTGTGAAAAAATGTTAAAGTAATATCGAACGGCGAATGATAACCCTCAAAACTATGTTTGTGAAAGCTTGATGCTTATCGCTTTGCAGAACTCATAATAGAAGAGTTTGGATGAATAAAGCTAAAATATTTAGTCGCTGTGCCGTTTAATTTTTAACTTTGTGTTATGGCGACACGAATTCCATTAGCAGAACGACTTAGACCGCGGCAATTGAGTGATTATGTAGGACAACAACATATTGTGGGCCCAGATGCAGTACTCTACCATGCGATCCAGCAAAAAAATATTCCATCCATGATTTTGTGGGGACCTCCCGGGGTCGGAAAAACAAGTTTGGCCTTGCTGATCGCAAGAGAGCTGGATCGGCCGTTCTTTTCATTAAGTGCAATTCAGGCAGGGGTGAAAGATATTCGTGAAGTCATCGAAAAAGCCGAACGGTTGATGAACTTCAACCAAGATCAACCCATTTTATTTATTGATGAGATTCACCGTTTTTCCAAGTCGCAGCAAGATTCACTTTTAGGGGCTGTTGAACGCGGGCTTGTGACACTGATTGGTGCAACAACAGAAAACCCATCGTTCGAGGTCATTTCCGCATTGCTCTCGCGTTGCCAAGTGTATGTATTGGAACATCTTTCGGAAGAAGATCTTATTGGATTAATTCAAAAAGCATTACATGAAGATGAATATTTACAGAAACAAGCTATTGTTGTAGAAGAATATGAGGCCTTGTTGCGGTTGTCCGGTGGCGATGCACGTAAATTGTTGAATGTTCTCGAGTTGGTTGTGAATGCTGCTGTATTGCACAAAGAGCCAATTACAAATGCTTTTGTATTGAAGCAGGTACAGCAAAATATGGCCATTTATGATAAAGCGGGTGAGCAGCATTACGATATTATTTCGGCCTTTATTAAATCAATCCGCGGGTCTGATCCGAATGCAGCAGTATATTGGCTTGCACGGATGATCGAAGGCGGGGAGGATCCATCCTTTATTGCACGGAGGTTGTTGATTTTAGCTTCTGAAGATATTGGCAATGCCAATCCGAATGCCTTGTTGTTGGCAAACAATTGTTTTCAGGCAGTCAATGTCATTGGATGGCCCGAATCACGTATCATTCTTTCGCAAACGGTTATCTATTTGGCTACTTCAGTTAAAAGCAACGCTTCCTACGAAGCAATCAATAAGGCACAGGCCTTGGTGAAACAAACAGGAGATCTGTCTGTACCGCTGCATATCCGCAATGCGCCGACCAAATTGATGAAGGACTTAAATTATGGCGCCGAATACAAATATTCACATGCCTATCCGGGAAACTTTGTCGTTCAGGAATTTCTTCCCAAAGAAATCAGTGGAGTCAAATTGTATGAGCCTGGGCAAAATTCGCAGGAGGAAAAATTGAGACAGAGTTTAAGGGACAAATGGAAAGAGAAATATAAGTATTAAATCAATATGTCTTGAAAAACTAGGCATAGAAAGTATTTTTGACTTTTGTTAAAACGATCTAATGGATTTGCTTGTTCTCATAACGTTTTTCAATAGGTAGTAAACACGCTGGCACTCTCCATAGTTAGCGTGTTTTTTTTATTGCGGATCAACTTAAATTATTTATGTTTGTTTTACAAATGTTTCAACTATGAACTTAGAGCCTTTAAAACAAACAGGACGTTTGGCCACCATAGCACTGACTGGACTTTTTGTCTTTTCCTGCAAAAAGGATAATCCTAAACCCGAGCCCGAGCCGGAACCAGTGGAGCGCACCGAAGCGCAGCTGATCAAGGATGATATCTATAAGTATTATAAGTTATATTCACTTTGGGATAAATCCATTCCTGATTATACCAGTGATCCTTCTCAATTCACGGATAAATATGGCTCAGCAGATTTGGTGCTCGATGCGCTGAAGAAGATGACGCCAGCACATACGGCTTATCCAAATGGAGTCTTTGACCGATTTTCCTATATGTTGGGGCTAGATGGTTATAATACCGGAACAACCGCTTCTGGCAGGCTTAAGATGGATACCAATGATGGGTACGGAATTTATGTTCAATTGGGGACAGAAGACGAAAAAACGGCACAGCCCATTATCTATTTTGTAGAAGGTGGCTCTCCGGCCCAAAAGGCAGGTTTCAAACGATCTGATTTTATTACGGCAGTGAATGGTGATTCCGATTACTCCATTGCTGTCACCTGTACGGCGACTGGTTGTTCGATTAATGACGCTAGTGCTCGGGACAAAATGATGAATAAATTGAATGCTGCTCTGGACGCTGGTACACTTAAACTTCAAGTGAAACATCAGGACGGGACAACAACGACCAAGGATCTTACCTATGCGAATGGCTACACCATTGACCCGATCTATAAAGATTCGATCTATACCTATAACGGAAACAATGTAGGCTATCTTGCCTTGTCGTCGTTTGAGGAAATTGAAAATAATAATGTCAATCAACAAAAGATTGATGCAGCATTTGATAAGTTCCAGGCTCAGCAGGTTAAAAGTTTAATTGTTGATTTACGCTACAATGGCGGTGGTTATGTAGACGCTTCTGCTTATGTCGCCGATAAAATTGGGGGAGCCATTACGAAAGGAAAGCTGATGCTAACCTATGAGGTGAACGATTATATTAAAGCGACGCCGAGCATCAATAAAATGTTTCAGGATACCAAGTTTGAAGGCAAGAGCAATCTGAACTTGAGTAAAGTTTATTTCCTGGTGAGTGATCGTACAGCATCGGCAGCGGAAATGTTAATTAATGTGCTCAAGCCCTATCTGCAAGTGCAGATCATAGCCTCTGGTGCGCGTACATACGGTAAACCTGTAGGCTTTTT
This sequence comes from Sphingobacterium paramultivorum, assembly GCF_014109745.1. Taxonomy (NCBI): domain Bacteria; kingdom Pseudomonadati; phylum Bacteroidota; class Sphingobacteriia; order Sphingobacteriales; family Sphingobacteriaceae; genus Sphingobacterium; species Sphingobacterium paramultivorum. The sequence goes on along the minus strand of NZ_CP058555.1, from coordinate 4,809,462 downwards.
TGAGCAGGTTGTCCAAAAGAAGGTATCTTTCTGGCCAGTTTCCTTTCTTCTGAAGAATTCTGCGAATTTTTCAGACTATTGGGATGGGTTGGTTCCAGATAAAAGCAATATAACAGATTACGTGTTTGTCGATGTAGGCGATAAGAAGGAGACCATGCTGGCGACAGCATTGAACGATGCTGCACCGGGTATTACCACCAAAGCTTCTATCAATGCAGTAAGCCGAAAGGGCTACCGCACGCTTGACCAAGGCGAGGTTAATATACGACCAGACCGTGGCATGATCAAGAAACGTTAATCAAGAAACATTGATAATAAAAAATCCCCCATCTGTCATCAAGACCTTTGGGGGATTTTTTTATAGCTTTATTCGCCTTGTGTTCGGACAGCGTTCGGGGCTGATCAATACGTGTAGAAACTTTGTGCAGATGCTGACCAGATAATTTCTGTTCGGGATCTGGTCAAGGTCTGTTGCATATCGGGTCAAAGTCTGTGCGCATCCGAAGCAGGTACGAACAAAGTACGAATCTGATCCCTTTTATTCGTTCGAAAAAAGATAAGAATGGCACAGTTCTGCCGCGGCAGCATCTGGCAAACATTTTAAGTAGCCAACGGGAACCTGAGCGATGATTTTTTCCAAAATGGTGTTCATGTTGGAAAATAATTCCTTGTTCCAACGTATGGAAGTACAGCTCGGCAATACAGCGATAAAGCCTTTAAGTCCAGTTTGCCATTCGAACTCATTCTTAGGAGCCTGTTGCAAGCGAACGAATCCTTGTAAGGGCAGTTGTTCATTTTTATAACACGGCGTCTTGCCGCTCCAAGGTGTTCCATAAATTAATACACCTTCATCGGTTATTCGAATAGCTGGATTATCGTCGTTGAGCAAAGAGGTATTTGGGATATGTTTTAACCAAAGGCGGCTATGTGTACTCTTACCGGTACCGCTCTTGCCTAAAAATGCTACACCTCTGCCGGCGTGGTTTGCAACAGAAGCATGGATCATGATGGTGTTATGCAGCAGGCTGGCTTGCCCAAAGATCATCATCGCCATCCAGGTAATAACGCCACCCTGTTCATCCGCTGTGCTTGCAGGGACATAAAGTAAAGAACGTTCAAAGTTGCGGTCACTTTGGAGGTACCAGATCCCATTGCCCTGTTCGTTGCTGATTGTTGTGATGAAAGTATCCTCTTTTTCATAAAAACGAAATCGATCTCCCCATGCAATGGACTCGTCTGTCCGAAGTATACCCATATCCTCAGGTATCGGTGCTTTTGCTACACTGACAGTGATACTAATGTCTGTTTTGTCGGTGGGGTCTAGCCATTGGAAGTCGCGAAACGAAGGAAGAAGCTGGGCTAGCGGATAATCTGCAGGATGATTAAACTCCAGTATTAATTCCGCGATGCGGTAGCGTGTCTGGGATAATTCGGATGATGTCGTCAAATTCATGTTTAAATAATTATTTCGTGGGCTCGCCCGATTTGTCTTTTAAAAACTTGTTAGAAATTCAGACTTAAGTATCTGCCGGTCATTTCTTTTTATTTCATAGCTGTTGTCAGCTACTTCTTTTCATTTGGCTATTGTGCCGATATGCGTCTTATTGATCCACTATGTTGCTCGAATTAGGATTAGTCGAGATAAATACGTTGCTGGCATTTTTCGGCCAGGTGGAGGTCATGTGTTACAAACAAGCAGATTTTGTGCTTTCCATGTTCCAATAGTCGATGAATTAACGTATCCGATGTCGTCTTATCCAATGCGGAAGTAACCTCATCGAAGAGCCATATATCACCGTCGTGCATGAGTGCGCGGGCAATAGCAACGCGTTGTGCCTGCCCTTCTGATAGGCCAATGCCAGATTCACCGACGACCGTATCAATTCCGTCGGGTAGGTCAAATACAAATTCCGCACAAGCAAGCCAAAGTGCTTTTTGCATATCCATTGCCCCTTCTTCTTTGACATGAAGGAGTAAATTCTCACGAATGGTACCGCTGAATAGTGAATTTCCCTGCGGAATATAAGCGAGGTTGATCCGATGGCTGGCCGTTAACTCTCTTTCACCATCCTTATCTAAAAGCCTAATTTGTCCTTTTTCAGCTTTTAGCAATGCCAGCAGTAAGCGGATCAATGTTGTCTTTCCTTTTCCACTCGGTCCGATGATAGCGGTGGGCTCACCCACCTTTAAGGAAAGATTTAAATTTTGTAACACCCATTTATCTTCATAACGGAAGGAGAGGTCGCTGATCCGAAGCTCCTGTGTCTCATGGAGACGCTGTTGTGTTACCTGTGGTTCGATTTCTCCAGCTTGCAATTCCAATAGGCGATCTGCAGATACCCGGAAGCGTACAAAGCCTGGGATATAAGCAATCAGTGCGAGGATTGGCGATTGAATCCGTGCTACCAATTGTAGAAAAGCGGTCATTGTTCCGAATGAAATCTGCCCCGCCTGTAATCGATAGATCCCCCAGATAAAAGCGATTAAATAACCGGCATTCATGGCTACTTTCATGGCTCCCTGAGTGTATGTGGAGAAGTTGAGCTGGCGTATTTTCAACAATAATAATTGATGCTGGCTCGCTAGGAGTTTCTCTCTTCTTTTAGGGAAGATTCCCATCGCCCGAATGAGGAGTCGAAAACGAAGATTTTCCTGCAGCACCTTTGAAAAGTTGCTTTCCTCCTCCTTGACTTCCTTGCTAAGCTTACGCATCTTGCGGAAATACAATTTTGAAAACACAAAAAGTGGGGATATAGCCAGGATCATCAGCGCCAGCATCGGGTCCATATACCAAAGAAAACCGACAGACGCCAATAATTGGATCGTGGTTAATATAAAAGACAAGAATGTATTGGCGATGGTATTGGCGACTTCCTCACAGTCCGTCTGGATGCGGATCTGAATATCGCCTGTATGCCAGTTTTTGACTAATTGCCATATGGAGAGCATTTGCGCGTCGAGCATCGTTCGTTGGAGCTGGAGCGTAAGCATCAATTTGATCTGCTCCATCATGCGACCCGAATACCCCTTGATGCCTACATTTAAGGCAATACTTCCCACGATGCCAATAAGTAGCCATTTCAGTGGTAAATCCCCATGAGATGTGGCCGTGTCGACAGCCTTTTTGGATAAAAACACAAAAGCGAGGGAAAGGCCAATGCATATCAGTTCCAGTATGAAATAAAGGAACAGTTTGCTTCGGTATCCCTGGGTGATTGACCAAGCCCAGCGCAGGTGTTGCTTCAGGCTATTGTTATTCATTTTTCCAATAATCCCTGTTTTTGGAAGTCTTGAAGGAGAATTTCTGCATCGGATTTTGCCTGTTCGATGTCCACGTCATAATTTTCACAAAGTAAATCAACGATGGTGTCAATTGTGAATTCTTTTCCTTTGAGTTGTTCCCACAACCATGCTGCAGAGCTGTTTAGCGTATAAACTGTTGATAGGTCAACCATATCTTGGCTAGGATCCACAATCAAATGATCTGAACCAATTGTTCTCAAAACTAAATCCGATCTTAATTTCATATGTAAATAATGTGTTTTTTATTGACATTAGGAGTATCAAGGTAATAGCGGATTTATTCAAACCCTAAAGATGGATGCTCCATATGTAATTGTGTACATAAAGTAAAGCATATTCTTTCAAATATATAAATGAATTCCTATGCTTTTTTTGATTTTTTTAAGCCAAAGTTAATGATTTTTTTGTCTCAGCGTTTCAATTTTGCGACAATGCGGCGAATCAGACGGAGATGGTACCAGCCTAAACCCCGTAATCTTGCCCAGTTGCGGTTGATGTCGACGGCCTCTCTTCCGGTTTGCGGATAGTGCATATAAGCAATAGCCATGATGTCTGTTGCTCTTACATATTCGCGGAGCACAAGATTGCCATCTCCCGCTAATACATATTGGTTCTTTTTCTTGCCTACATACCGATGGAAGACAAACTTATCGTTGTCCTTGGCGAGTATATTACAGCCCAAAACTAAGGGTTCTCCCTGATATGCTCGCAGGAGCACAGTATCTCCATCCTTGATAAAAGGAAGCATACTGTTTCCTTTGATTCTGATGCGGACTTCCTTGCCTTCATTAAGGATGCGTTGTACCTCGGCAAAATAGTCTTCGTTTGAAATAACCCGTGTTTTGCTGTCGTTTGTATTTTCAGACATCAGTTAGGGATTGGTTTTAACAAAATACGCAATGACTTGCTGTAAATAGGTGTCTTTTAATAATACCTTTTTGTTTTCATCCAAAAGATAAATCGTTGGCGAAGCTTTCAGATCGTATAAGTTGAAAGACAATATTTTGCTTTCGCCATCAAAACCGTTGATCCATTGGTCCGCCAATTCAGATTGATAGTTTTTCCACTTTGTGCGATCTCCCCATGGATCGATCGCGAGTACCTGTACTTGTAGTTGGGAAAAGAGCTGTACCAACTGAGGAGTATCGCGGAGCTGATGAATAGTTTCTTTGCAATGCGAGCAATCCGGATCGTAAAAGATCAAGAAGGTATATTTTGATTTTGTATCCGATAACTTTTGCTTTTTGCCATTCGCTAGTTCATAAGTAAAGTCTTCGGCAGTTTTTCCCTCTTTATTTCGAAGTACCAATTTATAAGTTGGTCTGTAGGCTTCTTTTTCAAGGTCTGAAAGCAAATCTGTTTTGATTAGGTAGCGCAAAACCGATTCGTACACAATATCATTGCGCATGGGCGAATTGCCGTCGTATAGATAATGTTCATATTGTTTGATGAAATAATCAAAGCTTGGCCGATTGGCTTTTGCTTGGTCGAGCATCAGATCTACAGCTTTGTCTCTTGTTGCAGAATCTGGCGTCTGTGCCAATAGTTGAATGAAATCAGCAAGTTGTTGTTCTCCCTTCTCAGGTTTTTTTACTTGTGCAGTATCCTGCATGTCAAATTTATCCCAGAAATGGAATAAAGTGCTATCAGCAGCGCTTAAAGGTTTTTTGCTTTGTTGTGCAGTGTCGTTTTTTTGTTTTCCTTTTGTATTGTCCTTACAGGAGTAACCGAATAGGATTACTACACATATGGGTAGCCAAAAGTTAAAGATTGGACTTTTCATTTAATTTATGCTTAACTTTACGAAGTTAATAAAACTTTCAGGATTCTACTTGAACGAATGTAATCCTATGCTGTAAGATTTTATTGACCGTAAGAGTATAATGAGGAATAATCTCCTATTACCCTCAAATTGACTCAGAATAGCATGTTGGGGATAGAGAGGGTAGTAAGTATTTAATATATATCTAATTTAAAGTTACTAAGTAGCGAATGCTGTTATAACTACGTTATGAAAATTTGATAAATCCTTCAACCAACTAGGTTAAATCAGGTGTAAAGTAGGAAAGGAGACATCCATTGAGTAAATTTTTAAACCATTTAATTAAATAGTTTTACTAATTTTGCGGCAAAATGCCGACGTATCGAATGAAAAGAATAATATTATGGTTATGTATAGCAGGATTTGTGGGCACAGTACATGCACAAACCAACCCTGCGAATATAAAAGTTGATAATCTTAGTGATGCTCAGATCGAGCAATATGTGAAACAGGCAGCATTAATGGGCTACGATGAAAGCCAGCTGGATGGTTTTGCCCGAGCACAGGGTGTGTCTGCTGTTGAGGTTCAGAAGCTCAAAGAACGTTTGGCTACAATTAAACGAAAAAAACAGCAGCCGGATCAGTTGAAGGGATCATCAAGCCAATCTCGCAATAGTCGGAGCAATGGCCGTCAGGTTGGAGGAGCATCAAATGCCGATTCATTGCAAACTAAACAATTAAATAAAAGGGACTCCGTTGAAAATGAGGACGGGAAGCTCAAGATTTTTGGCTCTGACCTCTTTAAGAATAACGCCATTACCTTTGAGCCTAACTTACGTATGGCTACACCAAGTTCCTATATTATTGGGCCAGATGATGAGATCTTGTTGGATATTACAGGGGATAACGAAGCGTCCTATCAGCTTCCGGTAAGTCCAGATGGAACCATCAAGGTGGAATATGTTGGACAGATCAATGTGGCAGGTTTATCCATAGCAGCGGCGAAAAGTAAGATCGAGCAACGTTTAAGTAGCACTTATCCAGCTTTACGTTCAGGAAGAACTCAAGTGAGCGTCAACATCGGTAATATTCGTACAATTCGTGTTACCTTGACGGGGGCTGTTACTAAGCCGGGAACCTATAGCTTACCTTCATTGGCAACGGTATTTAATGCACTATATGCCTCAGGGGGACCTAATAAAAACGGGACTTATCGTAAAATTCAGGTAATCCGCGGCAATCGGGTTGTAAGCACAATCGATGTCTATGATTTCTTGGCTAACGGCATACAACAGGGAAATATCCGTTTGCAGGATCAGGATATTATTCATATACCCGTTTATGGAGCCAGGGTACAGTTTGAAGGCGAAGTAAAACGTCCGGCAATATTTGAAACGGTACCGGGAGAGTCGCTATCAGATATCTTGCGTTATGCTGGTGACTTTACCGAAAATGCCTATAGTGCCAAAGTTAAAGTCCTTCAAACAACAGGGCGGGAGCGTAGTGTACAAGATATCTACGCGGATCAGTTTGCAAACTATACACCCAAAGGTGGAGATCAGTATATTGTAGAACCTATATTGGAACGTTTCGCCAACCGTGTCAGTGTTTTAGGCGCGGTGTTTCGTCCGGGTATTTTTGGTTTGGAACCAGGGATGACGTTAAAACAGGTATTGGAAATGGCTGATGGCGTACGCGAAGACGCCTTTTTGGAACGCGGTATGATCAATCGCCTGAAAGCCGATAATACTTCGGAGTTGATCAATTTCAATGTAAGAGACATATTAGCTGGAACTGCAGCAGATATTCCATTGAAAAGAGAAGATAAGATTGAAATCTCTTCCATTTTTGATTTAAGGGACGAATATAAATTCACTGTGCAAGGAGAGGTGCGTTTTCCTGGAGATTTCCCATTTGCGAGCAATGCTACATTGGGGGATGTCATCCAAAAAGCGGGCGGATTTACCGAAGCGGCTAAAAACGCACGGGTTGAAATTGCTCGACGCATACAAAACTTAGATGTGACGGACCATCGCTCTTCGAAAACTATTTTAGTGGATATTAAAGAGGGTGTGCTCACAGATCCTAATATGACGCTGCAACCTTATGATGTTATCTCTATTTTGGGCGATGCTGGTTTCCGTACCCAACGTCAGGTGAAAATCGAAGGCGAAGTGCTTTATCCGGGCTTTTATACTATTGCACGTGAAGACGAACGTATTTCGGACATCATTAAACGTGCAGGCGGACTTACTCCCTATGCTTATACGGAGGGCGCTTCCCTGAAACGTACGGGGATGTCTAAATTGAAAGCGGAGGAGAAAAAGGAAAAGGAGCGTTTGAAAAAAGAATTGGAAAAGGATAGGTTAGATGAAGATGGTAACCCAAAAGATTCTAGCTTAGATCAAGATTCAGAAAAGAATAATGATGGTTCCAAAGCAAAAAGTGCAGCTTTGGCAAAAGTGTCGCAACAAGGGATATCTGCTTCTGATATCGAGCCAAGTGACCTTGTTGGAATTGAATTGAATAAGATTTTAGAAAAGCCATATGAAAAAGGAGACCTTCTTGTTTTAGACGGGGATATTATCACCGTGCCAAAAGAACTGGAGACCGTAAAAGTTGTGGGCGAGGTATTGAATCCAAACAACGTCGTCTATGTTAAAGGTAAGAATTTGAAATATTATGTCAACCAAGCTGGTGGTTTTACAGATAATGCCTTGAAAAAACGTGTGTTTGTTCAATATGCAAATGGCGCTGTAAAAGGCAAAGACGGCGGATATCCTGAAGTGAAGCCCGGAGCTGAGATTGTGGTGCCTAAGCGTGCACCGAGGGAGAAATTGAGTTCGCAAGCATGGATCGGCATAGGAACTGGTATTGCTTCAACATTGGCTATTATTATTAGTTTGTTCAAATAAGTTAACGATAATGGCAACAGAGGCAAATAAAAATGAGAAAGCACTTGGCGTAAAAGAAGTTATATTAGCTCTCCAAGACTGGGTAAAGTATTTTATTTCTAAATGGTATATATTATTGATTGCTGGTTTTGTTGGAGCAGGAGCGGGGATTCTATATGCTAAATTTACCAAGCCTGTATTTACTGCAACGACTACTTTCGTTTTAGAATCCGGTGAAAAAGCTGCTGGCGGCCTAGGGCAATATGCAGGAGTTGCAGCTATGGTGGGCATCGATTTAGGCGGAGGTAGTGGAGGGATATTTCAGGGTGATAACCTTCTTGAGCTCTATAAATCCCGTAAGATGCTGGAAGCGGCATTACTCACACCCTTAAAGAGCGATAGTTCCAAACTTTTGATTGATCGTTATTTAGATGTAAGTGAGATGAAAAAGGATTGGAAATCTAAAAAGCCTGTCTTGATGGAAATTGACTTTCGAAAAAATAATCAGGCAGGTTTACAAAGAGATAGAGATAGTATTCTACAGAAAATAATTAAGGACATCAATAAAGGAAGCTTATCAGTAGCCAAACCGAGCTCAAAATTATCGATAATAAAAGTTGATGTTAAATCCGAAGATGAGATCTTTGCAAAGGAATTTAATGAGGCCCTTGTAAACGAAGTAAACGCATTCTATTTAGCAACTAAGACAAAAAAATCATTAAATAATATTGAAATATTGCAGCATAAAACAGATTCGGTAAGGGCTGTCATGTACGGCAGCATCAGTACAGCTGCTGCTGTAATAGATGCTACTCCAAATTTAAACCCCACGAGGCAGGTTCAGCGTATCGTCCCTTCCCAGAGGTCACAGTTTTCTGCGGAAACCAATAAGGCTATTTTAGGTCAATTGGTGCAAAATCTTGAAATGTCAAAAATGGCGCTAATGAAGGAGGCTCCTTTAATACAGACTGTGGATACCCCCATCTATCCGTTGGAGAAGAAAAAAGTAGGTCTTATTAAAGCGCCTGTAATTGGAGCATTTTTATTTGGGTTGCTCGCCATAATTTGGGTTACAATAAAGAGATTGTTTACAAGTGTAATTGCGAATTAAAAATCAAGATGAATATATTAAAACTTATAGGAAGAAGTCAAGAACTATTTGAGCAGGATATTAATACCTATGAATCGAGACTAACGGAGATTGTTTCTCAATCTCGATTCCTTGTGATTGGTGGAGCTGGATCCATAGGTCAAGCTACTGTAAAAGAGATTTTTAAGCGAAACCCAATAAAGCTGCATGTTGTTGATATCAGTGAAAACAACATGGTTGAGCTGGTCCGTGATATTAGAAGCTCCTTTGGTTATATAGATGGTGATTTTCAGACATTTGCACTTGATATAGGCTCTATAGAATACGATGCTTTTTGGGAAGCAGACGGTGCATATGATTATGTATTAAATCTTTCTGCGCTGAAACACGTTCGTAGTGAGAAAGACCCCTAT